>NZ_VFRP01000015.1 GCF_006385685.1 Amaricoccus solimangrovi
TTCTTCATGAAGCCCGGCATCGGCCAGTTCGGGATTTTCATCCGCCCGCCCTTCCCGAGCAGGTAGAACCGGTCGTCGCTGACCTCGGTCGTGATCGGGGCGCCCCTGTCGCGCCAGTCGGGGATCAGCGCGTCGAGCCCGGCGGGATCGAGCACCGCGCCCGACAGGATATGCGCGCCGACCTCGGAGCCCTTCTCGAGCACGACGACCGAGAGATCCGGATCGAGCTGTTTCAGCCGGATCGCGGCGGCGAGACCGGCCGGGCCCGCCCCCACGATGACCACGTCGTATTCCATCGACTCGCGATCGACTGCGGTCATCTTTTCATCCTCCCGGCCATGGCAAAACGCTGCCCACGTGCCTAAACAGCGCCCGCCTCCGCGTCAATCGGAGGCCCGCGCCGCCGCTTGCGGAGGCGGATTTCGCCCCATATGCTGAGGTGAGGCGGCGCACAGCGCCGCGCGTCAGGCCGGAGCCACGGGCATCGGCCTGATTGTTTATTGCGGGGAGGCGCGCCGGAGAGCGCGACGAGGAGAATGAGGATGGAGAAGATTCCATTGACCGCGCGGGGCTTCGCGAAGCTCGACGCCGAATTGAAGAAGCTGAAGACGCGGGACCGGCCGGCGATCATCGCCGCCATCGCCGAGGCGCGCGAGCACGGCGACCTGAGCGAGAACGCCGAGTACCATTCCGCCCGCGAGCGGCAGAGCTTCATCGAGGGCCGGATCAAGGAACTCGAAGGCATCATCGCGCGCGGGGATGTGATCGACGTGAGCCGCCTCTCCGGCCCGGTCAAGTTCGGCGCCACCGTGGTGATCCTCGACGAGGATACCGACGAGGAGAAGACCTACCAGATCGTCGGCGAGGCGGAGGCCGATATCGAATCGGGTCTGCTCAACATGAAGTCGCCCCTCGCCCGCGCGCTGATCGGCAAGGAGGAAGGCGACAGCGTGGAGGTCCGCACCCCCGGCGGCCTGCGCTCCTACGAGATCCGCGCCGTCAGCTTCGCCTGACCCCCTGGCCGCGCGCGACGCCATGAGTTCGACCTCCGAACCGCGACCCACACGGGCGACCGGCGGGCTTCGGACGCTTCTCGCGAGCCGGCCCCGGCGCGTCGCGGCGCTGGCGGGCCTCGGCTGGGCCGTGATCGTCGCGGCCTACGCGCTCGGCTTTCTCGCCGTCGCGCCGGAGCGGCCGCGTGCAACCGTCGCGCTCGACCTCATGTTCTTCGCCGTCGCGCTGATCCTGCCGGCCGCGCTCGCCTGGATCGTCGCGCTGCTCGCGGAGGAACTGGCCGGGCTTCGCGCCTCGGTCGCGGCGCTTCGCGCGGCCATCGCGACGCTCGGCGCCGATCTCGCGACGACGCGCGCGGTGGTGGCCTCCGAAGGGCCGGTCTCGGCCGGCGACATCGGCCGGGCGCTCCGCGAGGCGCTGGCCGAGGGTCCGCGCGCGGAGGAAGCCGCGCGGCTCGCCCGCCTGCTCGAGGGACAGGAGGAAATCCGCCATGGCCTGCGCGGGCTGATCGAGCAGCGCGGCGCCACGCGCCTCGTCGAGCCGCCCGCGCCGGTCGCTCCCGCGCAGGCGCGCGCCCCGGCGGAGCCCGTCGCCGAGCCGGCCGCGCCGTCCGGGGAGGCGCCGGTCCCGGACTGGTCCGTGCTCGTGCGCGCGCTCGACTTTCCCCGCGACGCCGAGGATCGGGAGGGTTTCCGGGCGCTCAGGAGCGCGACGCGGCATCCCGGCCTCGCCCATGCGCTCCAGGCGGCGGAGGATCTGCTGACGCTTCTGGCCGAGAGCGGGGTCTACATGGACGATCTCGACGTCGCGCCGCCCCGGGCCGAGGTCTGGCGGCGCTATGTCGGGGGCGCGCGCGGGCCGGAAGTGGCGGCGGCCGCGGGCGTCACGGACGCCGAGGCGCTGGAGAAGACCAGGGCGCTGCTGGAGAGGGATCCGGTCTTCCGCGACACGGCGCAGCATTTCCTGCGCCGCTTCGACGCGGTGCTGGCGGAATTCGCGCCGGGCGCCGATGACGCGCAACTCATGGCGCTCGTCGACACGCGCTCGGCGCGGGCCTTCATGCTGCTTGCCCGGCTGCGGGGGCGGTTCGGCGGGAAGGAGGAAGCGTCAGACCGCGAGTTCCTGCCCGCGCCAGACGCGGCCGAGCAGGACGCAGACCCCGAGCCCGAGCGCTGACATGCCGAGGCCGATCCCGTAGGAGAGCCCGCCGAGCCTGGGATAGGCCCAGGCCGCGCCGGCGGTCGCGAGCGAGAGGATGAGCCCCGCCGCCATCGCCGCCGCCGCGCCCTGCGCCGCCGCGCCGAACCGGGCGGGGATCGCGCGGGTGATGAAGGCCATCGCGCCGAGATGGCCGGCCGCGAAGGTGAGCGCGTGCAGCCCCATCAGCGGCCAGAGCACCCAGCCGGTCGGATCGAACATCATCGCCGCCCAGCGCAGGATTCCTGCGAGCCCGGAGAGGCCGAGCGCGCGCACCGGCCCGAGGCGGCCCGCGACCGCGCCGCCGACCGTGATCATGAAGACGATCTCCGCGCCGACCCCCGCCGCCCAGAGCGCGCCGATCCGCGTCTCCGACAGGCCGAGGTCGGTCCAGTGGATCGTGCCGTAGGCGTAGAAGACCGCGTGACTCGCCTGGGTGAAGGAGAGCGCCGCGACGAAGACGCAGAAGACCGGGTTGGTCACCAGGGCCCGGATCTCGCCGATCCGGGGCGGGATCTGGCCCTGGACCCGGCGCCCGCCCGGATGGCGTGCCACGAGGAGCGCGGCGAGGAGGAAGCAGACCACCATCCACCAGAGCGCGACCTGGACCCCGAGGGCCGAGATGAGCGCCCCGACCGCGAGATTGGCGAACATGAAGCCGATCGAGCCGAGGCCGCGCGCCGGCGCGTAGTCGAATCCGTGAAAGCGGGAGGCGGCGGTCCCGAGCGCCTCGCCGATCGGGCCGATCGCGGCGAGGCAGGCGCCGGTCGCGAGCGTGCCGAGCAGCAGCACCGGCACCCGCGCGATCCAGAGGTGGCAGACCAGGATCGCCGCGCCGAACAGGCAGCAGACCGCGATCGTGTGCCGCCGCGCGTCGAGCCGGTCCGCCAGCGCCGGTATGATCAGCCCCGCGACCACGCGGATCCCGATGCCGAGCGAGGTGAAGAGCCCGACCTCGCCCGGCGAGAGCCCCCAATGGGCGAGCCAGAGCGGCCAGAACGGCATGTAGACGCCGCTCACCATGAAGAAGGACGCGTAGAAGGCCGCCGTGTGGCGGCCGGCGGCGGAACGGAGCGGCGAGGCCAAGGTGACTCCCCGGGGGAACGAGAGCGGCGGACAGGCACAGCCTTTTCACCGCCCGGGCTCTGGCGCAAGAGCGAGGCGCGCGGCTCTCAGCGGCGGCGGGGCAGGCCCAGCCGCGCGAGGATGAAATCCGCGATGGTCGCGATGTCGTCGAGGTCGAAGACCGGCCGGTCGAGCCCCGGCAGCGGCGCGTCGGAGGCGACCGCCTCGATCGTCGGATCCCCCGCCGCGATCAGATCCTGCGCGGTTTCCCGTCGCCGCGCCTCGATCTTCGGGTGCCGGTCGCGCTTGTAGCCCTCGACCAGCACCAGATCGACGGGATCGAGCCGGGCGAGCAGGTCCGGGAGCGGCGGCTCCCGGGCGGAACCGACCTCGGTCATCAGCGCCCAGCGCCGCGCCGAGGCGACGAGCACCTGGCCCGCGCCGGCCTCGCGGTGGCGGTGGCTGTCCTTGCCGGGCCGGTCGAGATCGAATCCGTGATGCGCGTGCTTGACCGTCGAGACGGTGAAGCCCCGCGCCACCAGTTCCGCGACCAGACGCTCGACGAGGGTGGTCTTGCCGGAATTCTTCCAGCCGGTAACGCCGTAGACCCTCACCGCCCGGCCTCCGCCTCGGCGAGATCGGCGCGGGTGTTGACGTTGTGAAACGCCGCCGGCCCGCGCCCCTCGAAGATCGCGCGCCCCGCGCCCTGCGACTCGGCGAAGCCGAGGACGCGCCGCTGGCCCGCCGCGAGGGCCGCGGCCAGCGTGTCGCGCAGGTCGGCGCGCCAGAGCGCGAAGGTCGGATGCGCCCGGAACCCCCCGCCCTCCTCCGGCGTGAGGGCGACCGCCACCGGCGCCGCGGCGGCGAAGGCGGCGACGCGGAGCGCGGTGACGAGATCCTCCGGAAAGACCGGCGTGTCGCCCGCGGCGGTCACGATCGCCTCGAACCCGTTCGCCGTCGCCCAGTCGAGCCCGGCCAGCACGCCCGCGAGCGGCCCCTGGAAATCGGGCACCGGATCGGGGAGCACCGGGCAGCCGAAATCCGCGAAACGCGCCGGGTCGCCATTGGCCGAGATCGCGAGCGCCGCGACCTGCGGGCCGAGGCGCGCGAGCGCGTGGGCGATCAGCGGCCGTCCGCCGAGTTCGGCCAGCATCTTGTCGGATCCGAAACGCGAGGATCGGCCGCCGGCCAGCACGACGCCGCCGACCGGACCGGCGGCCGAGATCGCATCATCAGGGAAATTCGTCACAGGCAAGGCATCCTCCCGCGCGGGAAACGATTGAAACGCGCGCGGCGGTCAGGATAGACGCGGGCGCGAACGGGGAACAGACGCGACCGCCTCCGCGCGGTCCGGCGATGCCTCCGGGAAAGGATGTTCGGCATGTCGCATCGGAACTGGTCGGCGTTCAGGCTCGGCCTGCGCGAGGGGCTCCCCTTCGTGCTGGTCATCATTCCCTTCGGCGCGCTCTTCGGGGTCGCGGCGACGGAGGCGGGCTGGAGCCTCGCGCAGTCGCTGTCGATGAGCATCTTCGTGATCGCCGGCGCCTCGCAATTCACCGCGCTGCAGCTTCTCGGCGACCACGCGCCGCTCGCGATCGTCATCCTGACCTCGCTCGCGGTGAACCTGCGCATGGCGATGTATTCGGCGAGCCTCGCACCGCTCCTCGGCGCGCAACCGTTCTGGAAGCGCGCGATCGTCGCCTATCTGCTGGTCGATCAGACCTACGGTCTCGTGATGGCCAACGAGGAGACGGGGCCGCGCATGACTCCGGCGGAGCGGATCGCCTATTTCCTCGGGACGGCGGCGGCGATCTGCCCCTGGTGGTACGCGGCCTCGATCTTCGGCGCGGTGGCGGGGACGGCGATCCCGGCGGCGCTCGCGCTCGACTTCGCGGTGCCGATCACCTTCATCGCGCTCTTCGCGCCCGCGCTGCGCAGCCTCCCGCATATCGCGGCCGCCTTCGTCTCCGTCGCCGCCGCGCTCGCCTTCGCCGCCGTCCCCTACAACCTCGGGCTGCTGATCGCCGCCGCCCTCGCGATGGTGACCGGCGCGCTGGTCGAGACGCTGCTGGAGCGCCGGCGCGCGGAGGCGGTCCGATGAGCATGGACGCGCGGATCTGGACCGTCATCGCGCTGCTCGGGATCGGCACCTATCTGATCCGGCTCTCGTTCCTCGGCATGATCGGGGACCGGGCGCTGCCGCTCTGGGCGACCCGGCTGCTGCGCTACGTGCCCGTCGCGGTGATGCCCGGCCTCGTCGCGCCGCTGGTGGTCTGGCCGCCCGCGACCGATGGCGCGCTCGACATGCCCCGCCTCCTCGCGGCGCTCGCCGCGCTTCTGGTCGGGGCCTGGAAGCGGAACGCGCTCTGGGCGATCGGCGCGGGCATGGCCGTGCTCTACGCCGGGCTCTTCGCCCAGAGCCTGCTCGGCTAGGCCGCGTCAGCCCTTCGACTGGATCGCGGCCACGTCGGACTGGAGGATGTCGCGGATCTCGGTCAGCAACTCCTCCTGCGTCGGCGCGGCCGGCGCGTCGGCGGGATCCGCCTCGCCCTTGCGGACCGCGAGCGTCTGGATCCTGTTCACCGCCTTCACGAGCAGGAAGACGACCCAGGCGATGATCAGGAAGTTGATGATCGCGGTGATGAAGGATCCGTAGCGGAAGGTCGCCGCGTGATCGCCCTCCCCGATCGCGAGTTGCAGGCTGTCGAAGTTGATCCCGCCGACGAAGAGGCCGATCAGCGGATTGATGAGGTCGTTGACGAGGCTGTTCACGATCGCGGTGAAGGCCGCGCCGATGATGATGCCGACCGCGAGGTCGATCACGTTGCCGCGGGCGATGAACTCGCGAAACTCCTTGAGCATTCCACTCTCCTCTACAAGGCCCACCGGACCGGACGCGATGAGGCGCGCGTCCGCTCCGGCCGGCCCGGGAGAGCGAGGCGCCGCTCAGCTCCGCAGGGTTCCCCCGGTGGCCTTGGTCACGCCCGCGATCACCTTCGCCGAGACTGCCTCGATTTCCGCCTCGGTCAAGGTCGCCCTGCTCGGTTCGAGCCGGACGGAGATCGCCATCGACTTCTTGCCCGGCCCCATCTGCGCCTCGGCCTTCGGCCCGGCGAAGATGTCGAAGACGGAGACCGCGGTGATCAGCGCCTTGTCCGCGCCGCGCGCCGCGCGCAGCACCGCCTCGGCCTCGACCTTCTCGTCGAGCACGAAGGCGAAGTCGCGCTCGACCGGCTGGAAGTCGGAGATCGCGAGGGCGGGCCGCGTCGCCGCGCGATTGCGCGGCATCGGCACCGCGGCGAGATTGACGGTGAAGGCGACCGCCGGCCCCTTCACGTCGAGCGCCTGGAGCACGCGCGGATGCAGTTCGCCGAAGACCGCGAGCACCGTCTTCGGCCCGAGCGTCAGCGCGGCGGAGCGGCCGGGATGGAACCAGCCGGGGGCGATGCGCTGGATCATCGGCGCCGCCGTGAGGCCGAGCGCGGCCAGCGCCGCCTCGGCGTCGGCGCGCGCGTCGTGAAGATCGACCGGCCTGCGGCTGCCGAGCGTGTCGCGCGGCGCGGTCTGGCCGACGCGGATCCCGCCGGCCATCGCCGCCTGGTCCTCGGGCTCGCCGCCCGCGAAGACCGCGCCGACCTCGAAGAGCGCGAGATCGGCGAAGCCGCGCGCCTGGTTGCGCGCCGCGGCCCGCAGCAGGCCCGGGATCAGATCGGGGCGCAGGTGGCTCATCTCCGAACTGATCGGATTCTCGAGCCGCACGGCCTCGCCGCCGCCGCCGAAGAGCTCCGCCGCCTCGCGGTCAATGAAGCTGTAGGTCACGCATTCGTTGTAGCCGAGCGCGGCGATCCGGCGGCGGACCTGGGTCTCGCGCCGCTGCGCGGGCGTCAGCACCGGTTTCGCGACGCCGGTCGGGCGCGGCAGGGGCTTGCCCTCGAGCCGGGTCAGCGAGGCGACGCGCGCCACCTCCTCGACCAGATCGGCCTCGCCCTGCACGTCGGGGCGCCAGGAGGGGACATCGGCCACGAGCTTCTCGCCCTCGTCGCGCGTGGAGAAGCCGAGCGCGTTCAGGATGCGTACCTGTTCCGCGCGGGGGATTTCCATGCCGACGAGGCTCACGACGCGCGCGGGATCGAGCGTGTAGCTCCGCGCGGTGTCCGGGATCGCGCCCCAGAGCGAGGTTTCCGACGGCTCGCCGCCGCAGATCTCCAGGATGAGCCTGGTCGCGAGCTCGGCGCCCGGCATCGTGAAGGCCGGATCGACGCCCCGGTCGAAGCGGTAGCGCGCATCCGAGTTGATCCGGAGCCGCCGGCCGGTCCGGGCCGTGCGGACCGGATCGAAATAAGCCGCCTCGACGAAGACGTCGGTCGTCGCCTCGGTGCATCCCGAACGCTCGCCGCCCATGATGCCGCCGATGCTCTCGACGCCCTTCTGGTCGGCGATCACCGTCTCGGACCCGTCGAAGGCGTAGGTCTTGCCGTCGAGCGCCAGCAGCGTCTCGCCGGGCTTCGCAAGCCGCACGGTCAGCGCCCCGCCATGGACCTTGCCCGCGTCGAAGACATGCAGCGGCCGCCCGCGGTCGAAGGTCACGTAGTTGGTGATGTCGACCAGCGCCGAGATGGGCCGGAGCCCGATCGCGCGCAGCCGGTCCTGCATCCAGCGCGGGCTCGGCCCGTTGCGCACACCGCGGATGAGCCGCCCGACGAAGAGCGGGCAGGCCTCGCTCGCGACGTCGGGGGCGAGATAGACGCCGATCGGGTTCGGGAAGGCGCCGGGCACCGGCTCGACCGCCGGCGTCTTCACCGTGCCGAGCCCGCGGGCCGCGAGATCGCGCGCGATGCCCGCGACGCCGAGCGCGTCGGGCCGGTTCGGCGTGATCGCGATCTCGATCACCGGATCGAAGCGCAGCACATCCGTCAGCTTCGCCCCCACCGGCGCCTCGGCCGGGAGTTCGAGAATGCCGTCATGCTCGTCGGAGAGCTTCATCTCGCGCTCCGACAGCATCATGCCGTGGCTTTCCACGCCCCGGATCTTGCCGACCTTGATCGTCAGGTCGAGGCCCGGGATGTAGTCGCCCGGCTTCGAGACCACGACCTTGATCCCCGCGCGGGCGTTCGGCGCGCCGCAGACGATCTGGGTCTCGCCGGCGGCGGTCGCCACCTTGCAGACGCGCAGCTTGTCGGCGTCGGGATGCGGCTCGGCCTCCAGCACCTCGCCCACCGTGAAGGCGGCGAGTTCCGCGCCGGGGTCGGTCACGCCCTCGACCTCGAGCCCGAGATCGGTCAGCGCGAAGGTGATCTCCTCGAGCGTCGCGGTCGTTTCGAGGTGATCCTTGAGCCAGGAGAGGGTGAACTTCATGCGACCAGATCCCGTCAGCGCGTTTGCGCGGCGGTTTAGGACATCGGGCGCCCAAGGGGAAGTGGGGGAACCATCGCGGGCGGGGGGCGGTTGGTCCCCGAAGGGAAAAGGAGAGATGCGATGGCTCCGACCGATACCAACACGAAGAAGGAGGCGAAGCGCCACGCGGGACCGCTGATCGGGCTGGCGATCCTCGTGGTGCTCGTGGTGCTCGGCTTCTTCTGGTGGATAGGCTACGCGGCGAAGGACCCGGCCGAGCGGCCCGCCCCGCCGCCCGAGACCTCCGCCGTCACCCCGCCCGAGACGCCGCCGGCCGTGCCGGACGCGGCGAGCAATTCCCCCGCCGCCCCCCCGCGCCAGACGCCGGACACCCCCGCCCCGGCCAATCCCTGACGGACGGGACCGGGGGCCGCCGCCGCGGCCCCCCGATCCGCGACGACCTCAGGCGGGCGCCGGTCCGGGAAAGGACATCCCGACCTCCGTCCCGACCGCGAGCACCCGCGCGATGTCGGGCGGCCCGTCGAGCGGGGCCGGAGCGCGGGTCTCGTCCGGCACCGCCCGCCCGAGTTCGGTGAAGAAGCGGACGTGCATCTCTCCGGGCGCGTTCACGATCAGGATCCGCGCGGGTTCCGGCCCGACGGCGGCGAAGGCATGGAGCGCGCCGTCGGGCACCACCACCTCGTCTCCCGCCGCGAGCCGGCGCGTCTCGCCGTCGAGCATGAAATCGACCGCGCCCGCGATCACGACGAAACTCTCCGATTCGCCCGCGTGGCGGTTCGGCGGCGCGCCGAGCCCCGCCGGCACCAGCGCGTCGACCACGCAGTACTTGCCCATCACCTCGTCGGGGAAGACGCGGAAACGCATCAGGATCCCCAGCGTCTCATAGGTCCGCGCGCGGTCCACCGCCCCGCCCGCCGCCGGCTTCCCCACTTCGGCCATCATCGTCATCGATTCCTCCTCTTGCATCGGCTTCATCGAGGTTTATAATACATGAGTCTCACGATAAGACAACAGTCTCATGATAGCGAAGGCGAGAATCTTCATGGATGCCGGAACCGTCTCCCGCGAGCGACTCGACCAGAAGCGCCGCACCCGCGCGGCGATCCTCGCCGGCGCGCGTGATCTCATGGAGCGGGGGGAGCCGGTGACGGTGGCCCAGGCGGCGAAGGTGGCGGGCGTCTCCAAGGCGACCGCCTATCGCTACTTCACCGATCCGGCGACGCTGACGGCCGAGGCGGGGCTCGCGGCGCGGGTCGCGACCTACGAGGAAATCGTCGCGGGGGCGGAGGGGCTGCGCGCGCGCCTGCTCGCCATCACGCTCTATTTCTTCGATTATCCCTGCGACAACGAGGTGGCCTTCCGCCAGTTCCTCGCGCGCTATCTCGATGCCTGGCTGGCGGACCGCAAGTCCGCGGACCGGGGCGCGCGCCGCGCCGTCATGTTCGAGCGCGCGCTGCGCGAGGATGGCAACGTGCCCCCGCCGGCATGGCCCGCGATCGTGAACGCGCTGACGCTGGTGACCGGCGCGGAGGCGATGATCACGCTCTTCGACATCGCCCATCTCGACCGGGCCGGGGCGCGGGCGACGGTGCGCGCCACGGCGGAGGCGCTGATCGAGCATCACCTCGGCGCCGCGCAGGCTGGCTGAGCGCCCGAAGCCGTCCGGGCCGCGTCAGTCGCCGGCCTCGTCCTCGCCGGTGACGCTGGCAAGGTCCAGGTCCAGGAGCGCCGTCATGCCGCGAGGAGTGATCTCGCGCGCGATGGAGCCGTCGAGCGCGCTCCGCATCGACGCCTCGCACATCCGGGTGCCGAATCCTCCCGGGCCGTCGGCGCTCCCGATGTCGAACGCGGCGCTCTCGTGCCAGCGGATCAGCAGCCGGTCGCTCCGGCGCGTGGCGGTCACGGTGAGGAGTCCGCGCTCCTGCCCGAATGCGCCGTATTTCACCGCGTTGGTGCAGAGTTCGTAGAAGACGAGGGCGAGCGGCGTGATCGCGGCGTGGCAGACGGGAACGTCCTCGCCCTCGAGTCGCGGCGCGGTCGCCCCGACGAAGGGCTTCATCACCACCTCGAGCATGGCCCAGAGCGTGGTGCCGTCGCGCGACGTATCCGCGGGATCCGGAATCGCCATGGACTGGATCGAGGACAGGGCGAGGAAGCGCCCGCGCAGCCGGTCCGCGAGTTCGCTCGCGGTGCCGGCGTCGCGGGCGCAGATGCCGACGAGGCCGCCCGCGACGGCGAAGCAGTTGCGGACGCGGTGCATCATCTCGGCGAGGATCGCATGCTGCCGTTCCGCCATCTCCTTCTGCGTGGAAATGTCGCGCGCGATCTTCGAGGCGCCGACGATGACGCCGGCGTCGTCGCGCACCGGCGAGACCGTCAGCGAGATCGGGACGAGGCTGCCGTTCTTGCGCCGCCGGACCGTCTCGAAATGACGGATGCGCTCGCCCCGGCGCAGGCGGGAGACGAACTCGACCTCCTCGTGCCGGAGGTTCTCCGGAATCAGGATGTCGATCGGCTGGCCGATGACCTCGCTCGCGGCATAGCCGAACAGGCCCTCGGCGCTCGGATTCCAGCTCCGGATCACGCCGTCGAGCGTCTTGGTGATGATCGCGTCGTCGGACCCCTCCACGATCGCGGCGAGGTGTTCCCGGACGTTCTCCTGTATCTGCACTGGGCAAACCCCTTCGCAATCCAATCCGCGGTCAAGAGTTTCCGGAGCCCAAGGTAGCCCAGCCGACGCGCCGGGAAAAGCCGCGAAGTCCTCGGCCTGTCTTCGGGCAACCCGAGCTTGCCGCTGCTGGCGAGGAAAACCTAACTTGAGCCCGAGAACTCGCGGGACGGCCCCGACGCGCCGCGAGACCGCCGCGCCGCCTGCCCGGGCCAGTCCTCAGCCGCCGATCCCGGCGCGCAGCGTCGGCACCTGGAGCGCGCCGAAGCCGTAATGCCGCAGCCAGCGCAGGTCGCTGTCGAAGAAGGCGCGCAGGTCGGGGATGCCGTATTTCAGCATCGCGATCCGGTCGATGCCCATGCCGAAGGCGAAGCCCTGCCATTCATCGGGATCGACGCCCGCGGCGCGCAGCACCTTCGGGTGCACCATGCCGGAGCCGAGGATCTCGAGCCAGTCGTCGCCCTCGCCGATCCGGAGCTGCCCGCCCGCCCAGGAGCAGCGGATGTCGACCTCCGCCGAGGGTTCGGTGAAGGGGAAGTGGCTGGCGCGGAACTTCAGTTCGACGTTGTCGACCTCGAAGAAGGCGCGGCAGAACTCCTCCAGCACCCACTTCAGGTTCGCCATCGACACGCCCTTGTCGATGCACAGGCCCTCGACCTGGTGGAACATCGGCGTATGCGTCTGGTCGTAGTCGGCGCGGTAGACCCGGCCGGGCGCGATGATCCGGCAGGGGGCGCCGAAACCCTCCATGTGCCGGATCTGCACCGGCGAGGTATGGGTCCGGAGCACATGCGGCGGCCGGTTGTCGCCTGTCGCGCGCGCCATGTAGAACGTGTCCATCTCGGCGCGCGCCGGATGGTGGTCGGGAATGTTGAGCGCGTCGAAATTGTACCAGTCGCTCTCGACCTGCGGTCCCTCCGCCACGGCGAAGCCGAGGTCGGCGAAGATCGCCGTGACCTCCTCCATTACCTGGCTGACCGGATGCAGCGTGCCGCGCGTCTCGGGCCGCGGCGGCAGCGTCACGTCCATCCATTCGGTGGCGAGCCGGGCTTCCAGCGCCGCCCCGGCGAGCCGGGCGCGGGCGTCCGCGATCGCCGCGTTCAGATCGTCCTTGAGCGCGTTCAGCGCCGGCCCCGCGCTCTGGCGCTCCTCGGGGCTCATCTGCCCGAGCGAGCGCATCAGCAGCGAGACCTCCCCTTTCTTGCCGAGCGCCGCGAGACGCGCTTCCTCGAGCGCGGCCTCGCTCCCGGCCGCCGCGATCCCGGTCAGGTACTTCTCGCGCAGGGCGGTGATCCCGTCCATCTCCAACCCTCTGGTTCCTTCGGAAACTGATGCGCCGACGCCTAGCGGGGGCGGGTCGCGATTGCAAGATCGCAGCGGGCGCGGCCGCCGCGCAACACCGGGCGGGGCTTGTTAACCATCCGCCGCGAGACCGCTTGCCGGGCGGCGCCGGCTACAATAATCGAGGTGCTTGTCGCGTCTCGGTGTGCCGGAATCGGTGGGGGTGGTGTCGCGGTGCGTGTAATGAGTTGTCTGTTTCTCGAGAGCACTTCCGCGGTTCCGGAAGTCGGCGCGTCCCATGCTGCTTGACGCGGGCGACGCCGACCGAACGGCCTTCGAACAGGTTTTCGACGTCTGCGTCGCCGGGGCGGGACCCGCGGGCATCACGCTCGCACGCCGTCTCGCGGCGCAGGGGTTCCGCGTCGCGCTGATGGAGGCGGGCGGGTTCGACTACGACCCCGTCTCGCAGGATATCTACGCGGGCGAATGCGGCGGGCACGACTACTTCCCGCTCGACGAATGCCGGCTGCGCTATTTCGGCGGCACGTCCGGCCATTGGGAGGGCAAGTGCCGCCCGCTCGAGACGCGGGACTTCCTTCCGAGCGGCTGCAACCCGATGAGCGGCTGGGCGATCCGGAAGGCCGACCTCGATCCCTATCTCGAAGCCGCGGCGCGGATCGTCGATCTCGACGATCCCGTGGTGCCGCCCGACATCCCGCTCGCGCAGGCCGAGGAGCGCTTCCGCCACG
Organism: Amaricoccus solimangrovi; assembly: GCF_006385685.1. Classification (GTDB taxonomy): domain Bacteria; phylum Pseudomonadota; class Alphaproteobacteria; order Rhodobacterales; family Rhodobacteraceae; genus Amaricoccus; species Amaricoccus solimangrovi. The sequence continues at coordinate 13,330 of NZ_VFRP01000015.1, forward strand.
TGCAGTGGCACTACAGCCCGCCCACGCGGTTCGGGGAAAAGTATCGCGACGAGATCCTGGCCTCCGACCGGATCGCGCTCTGCCTCAATGCCAACCTCGTGGACCTGCGGCTTAGCGACGACCATTCCCGCGTCGTGGAGGCGCGGTTCCGGAACTACGACCCCGCCGATCCCGGCTTCGGCGTCCGGGCGCGGTCCTTCGCGATCTGCCTCGGCGGGATCGAGAACGCGCGCATGCTGCTGAACTTCCGCTCGCAGCGGCCGGAGGGGATCGGCAACGCGCGGGGGCTGGTGGGCCGCTACTTCTCCGATCACCCGACGGTCTTCACCGCCGACATGCTGCTGACCGAGGCCTGGCCGTTCGAACAGCAGGTCTTCGCGCCGACGGAGGAATTGCTGGAGAAGGCCAACGTCTCGAACTTCGGCGTCTTCGTCGAGCCACAGCGGCGCGAGACGCCGCTGTCGCTGCCCCGGGCGCTGAAGGCGACGGCCGAATGCCTCACGCCCGGCGTCACGGCGCTGGTCCACCGGCTGCGCGGCTTCCGCCCGCGCTGCGGCTGGGGCGGGCTCGAGGAATTCTCGCTGACCCACGATCCGCTGAACAACCCCTGGGCGCGCGTCGCCGTCTCGGTCGAGCAGCGGCTGAACGCGGAGAGCAGGATCCACCTGACGGACGCGACCGACCAGTTCGGCCTGCGGCGCCCCCGGATCTGCTGGAACCTCAAGGATCAGGATTACGAGACCTTCCGCGCGGCGATCACCGCCTTCGGAACCCATGTCGCGGAGCAGAACATCGGCCGGCTGCGGGTGCGGCCCTGGCTCCTCGCGGAGCAGCCGTCGCTGCCCTGCATCGGGGATGGCAACGGCCAGGTCGCCGGGCGCCACCACATGGGCACGACGCGGATGTGCTCGAGCCCCCGTACCGGCGTCGTCGATGCCAACTGCCGCGTGCACGAGGTCGAGAACCTCTTCGTCGGCGGCTCCAGCGTCTTCTCGACGGGCGGTTTCACCAAGCCGACCTTCACCATCGTCCAGCTCGCGCTGCGCCTCGGCGATCACATGGGCGAAGTGCTGCGCGCCGCCTGAGCCGGCGGCCCCGGAAGGCGCCCCGGAAAGGGCGCCTCCCGCGTGATCAGGCGCTCGCGGCGTCGAGCGCGGCGATCTCCCCGGCGCCGAGCCCGAGCGCCGCCGCCTTCGCGAAGCTCTCGACCTGCGCGACGCCGGTCGCGCTCGCGATCGGCGCGGTGACGCCCTCGCGCGCCATCAGCCAGGCCAGCGCCACCTCCGCCGGTTTCGCGCCATGCCCCGCCGCGACCTCGTCCAGCGCGTCGAGGATCGCGCGGCCGCGCGGCGTCAGGTACTTCTCGACCGCGCCGCCGCGCTGCGACTTCCCGAGATCGGCCTCGGAGCGGTACTTCCCGCTCAGGAAGCCCGAGGCGAGGCTGAAATAGGTGACGACGCCGAGCCCCTCCGCGACGCAGAGATCGCGCAGCGCGCCGTCGAAGGCGCCCCGGTCGTAGAGATTGTATTCCGGCTGCAGCGCCTGATAGGCGGGCAGCCCCTCGTCCCGCGCCACGCGCAGCGACTCGCCCAGTTGGGCGGCGTCGACGTTCGAAACCCCGATCGCCTTCACCTTGCCCGCCTTCATGAGCTTGTCGAAGGCGCCGAGCGTCTCGGCGTAGCCCGTGCCGAGCGGATCGGGCCAATGCGCGAAATAGAGGTCGATCGCCTCGATCCCGAGCCGCGCCAGCGAACGCTCGACCGCCGCGAGGATATATCCCTCGGTCAGGCCGCCCGCGTGCGGCCCGCCGGTGACCGAGCCGACCTTGGTGAAGATCCTCACCCGCTCGCGCATCCCCGGCCGCGCCCTGAGCCAGTTCCCGATGATCGTCTCGGATTCACCGCCCTGGTTGCCCGGCGCCCAGGCGGAATAGCAGTCCGCCGTGTCGATGGTGTCGAATCCCTGATCCACGAAGGCGTCGAGCACCTCGAAGCTCTTCTTCTCGTCGATCGTCCAGCCGAACACGTTGCCGCCGAGGACGAGCGGCGCGATGTCGAGGCCGGTCTGGCCCAGCGGTCGCTTTTCCATTGCTTCTTCCTTTCCGTCAGTCCGCCGGGGACTCCGCCCCCGGCCCATCCGATTTCGCATCTCCGCGCCGCGCGACGCGCGCGCCCGCTTCCGCGTGAAGCCTCGCGCTGTCGATCACCCCGACGAGCGCGACCAGCGCGACGAGGAGGAAGGCGATGCGAAACGGCATCGCCGGATCCCCGCCCCCGGCCAGCGCCTCACCCGCCCGCCAGGCGACCGCGCCGAGCGCGACGCCGAGGCCCATCGCAAGCTGGAACACGGTCGAGAACAGCGTGTTCGCGCTGGTCATGTCCCGGTCCGGGACATCGGCGAAGGCGATCGTGTTGAGCGCGGTGAACTGCATCGACCGCGTCATGCCCCCGAGAAACAGCAGGGCGCAGGCGAGGGCGAGCGGCATTCCGGCCGAGAAGCCGGCGATCGCGGCGATGAGCCCGGCATTCAGCAGGCCGTTGACCACCAGCACCGGACGGAAGCCGAAGCGCCGGATCACCGGCGTCGTCATCGGCTTCATCGCGAGATTGCCGGCGAAGACCGCCATCAGCATCAGCCCGGCCGCGAGCGGATCGAAGCCGAAGCCGATCTGGAACAGGAGCGGCAGCAGGAAGGGCACCGCGCTCACCCCCATCCGGAACAGCGACCCGCCCCAGATCGTCACCGCGAAGCTCGGCAGCCGGAGCGCCGAGAGATCGAACACCGGATGCGCCGCGCGCCCGATGTGGCGCGTGCCCCAGAGAAGCAGGCCGAGGCCAAGCGCGGCCGCGGCGAGGATCCGCGCCCAGTCCGGTCCGGGCCGGGACAGCATCTCGGCGACCAGCATCAGGCAGAAGAGCGCGCCGCCCATCGAGAGGAAACCCGGCCAGTCGAAGCGGCTCGCACGGTTCGCACCGCCCGCCGGCACGATCATCGGCGTGAGCGCCAGCGCGACGAGGCCGAGCGGCAGGTTGAGATAGAAGATCCACCGCCAGTCGCCATGCTCGACGAGCAGCCCGCCAAGCGGCGGCCCCAGCACCGGCGCGACCAGCGCGGGCCAAGTCAGCGTCGCGATCGCCGCGATCAGCCGCTCCTTCGGTGTGGCGCGCAGCACGACGAGGCGCCCGACCGGCACCATCAGCGCGCCGCCGATCCCCTGCAGGATCCGGCTTGCCACGAAGACCGGCAGCGACCCTGCGAGCCCGCAGAGAAGCGAGGCGAGGGTGAAGAGCGTGATCGCGAAGCCGAGGACGGGCCGCGCGCCGAAACGCTCCGCCGCCCAGCCGCTGATCGGGATGAAGGCGCCGACCGTCAGCATGTAGGCCGAGACGCCGGTGTTGAGATCGACCGGCCGCGCGGCGAAGCTCTCCGCCATGGCCGGGATCGCCGGTGTGATCACGGTCGCGTCGAGATTCTCCATGAAGAACGTGCCCGCCACGAGCAGGGCGAGGGCGAGCCCGCCGTCCGCCGCCCGCGCGCCCGTCCCGGAAGGCGAGGCCGTGTCCGTCATGCGCCTCTCCCCTTTTCGAGACCGTCGCCACGCGCGCCGCGGCCACGGCGGCGGCCTCTCGCGCTCCGGATGATTTACTCTTCGCGAAGCGAAGGATAATGCATCGCATCGTCAAACCACCTTTCGAGCGGATCGAACGATGGACCAGCTCGGCCTGCTCCGCCTCTACGCCGCGATCGCCGATCACGACAGCCTTTCGGCCGTCGCGCGCACGCTCGCGGTCTCGCCCTCCACCGTGACGCTCGGCCTGCGGCGGCTCGAGGAGCGGGTGGGGGCGCGGCTGCTCACGCGCACGACGCGGCGGCTCTCCTTCACGCCGGAGGGAGAACGCTTCCTCGCCGACTGCCGCCGCATCCTCGGCGACCTCGAGGAGGCGATGGAGGCCGTGGCGGACCGCGGGCCCCTGCGGGGCGAGATCCGGGTGACCGCGACCAACGATTTCGGCCGCACCCGGCTCACGCCGCTGGTCGACGCGTTCATGGCCCGCCATCCGGGCGTGCGGATCGGGATCCTTCTCAGCGATTCCGTCGTCGATCTCGCCGAGGAAGGCCACGACATCGCGCTGCGCGTCGGGAACCTGCCCGATTCGCGACTGACCGCGCGGCTTCTCGTGCGCGGCACGCGGCGGGTCTGCGCCGCGCCGGCCTATTGGGACCGGCACGGGCGGCCCCGCCATCCGCGCGACCTCGTCCGGCACAACTGCCTGGTGCTGAGGCGCCCCGGCGCGCCGAAGGCGACCTGGAGCTTCCGCGAGGACGGCCGCGACTTCGGCGTGCGCGTCGATGGCGACCGCGCCGCGAACGACGGCGGCGCGCTCCGAAGCTGGGCGATGACGGGCGCCGGCGTGGTGCTGAAATCGAGCTTCGACGTGGAGGAGGACATCGCCGCGGCGCGGCTGGAGGCGGTTCTCGACGCCTACGCGGTGCCGGAGGTGAATCTCTACGCGGTCCACCCCGCCGGCCGCCGCGCCTCCCGCCGGGTCGCGGCCTTCATCGACCATCTGGCCGGGGCGCTCTGACCCCGTCTCGCCAGCGCCGGCATCGCCGGGCTATACTCCCGGCAGGAACGCCAACCCTGGCCGCGACGCGAGGAGGGCCGCGCATGTCCGCCGAGGCAGCCGATCATCACGTCGTCATCGTCGGCGCGGGTTTCGCGGGGCTGAAGCTCGCACACGATCTGAGGGGGGCGCCGGTCCGGATCACGATCATCGACCAGCGCAACCACCACCTGTTCCAGCCGCTGCTCTACCAGGTCGCGACGACGCTGCTCGCCACCTCCGAGATCGCCTGGCCGATCCGGCGGCTGTTCAGGAACCGGCGCGACGTGACGACGCTGCTGGGCCAGGTCCAGGGCGTCGACCGCGCGGCGCGCGAGGTTCTGCTTCGCGACGGGCACCGCGTGGGCTACGACACGCTCGTGCTCGCGACGGGCGCGCGGCACGCCTATTTCGGCCATGATGAATGGGAGCCCTCGGCCCCGGGGCTGAAGACGCTCGAGGATGCGACGACGATCCGGCGCCGGCTGCTCCTCGCCTTCGAACAGGCGGAGAAGGAGGACGATCCGGAAGCGAGGCGGGCGCTGATGACCTTCTGCGTGATCGGCGGCGGGCCGACGGGGGTCGAGCTCACCGGCATCATCGCGGAACTGGCGCACAAGACGCTCCCCCGCGAATTCCGCCGGATCGACACGCGCGAGACGAGGGTGATCCTGATCGAGGCGGGGCCCCGCCCGCTGCCGGTCTTTCCCCCGCGGCTCTCGGACTACGCGGCGCGGGCGTTGACCCGGCTCGGCGCGGAGGTGCGCCTCGGCCAGCCGGTGACGGACGTGAGCGACGCGGGCGTGCGGATCGGCGAGGCCTTCCTGCCCGCGCGCACGGTGATCTGGGCCGCGGGCGTGCAGGCCTCGCGCGCCGCGCGCTGGCTCGACGTTCCCGCCGACCGCGCGGGCCGGGTTCTCGTCGGACCCGATCTGACCGTGCCGGGCATGCCGGAGATCTTCGTGATCGGCGACACCGCCCATGTCGAGGTCGACGGCGCGCCCGTCCCGGGCGTCGCGCCGGCGGCGAAGCAGCAGGGCGCCCATGCCGCCAGGGTCATCCGCGCCCGCCTGTCGGGCCGCGCCGCGCCCGGTCCCTTCGCCTATCGCCACCTCGGCAACCTCGCCACCGTCGGACGCAGCGCGGCGGTGATCGACTTCGGCCGGTTCCAGCTGACCGGCTGGCTCGCCTGGTGGATCTGGGGCTTCGCCCACATCTATTTCCTGATCGGCGCGCGCAGCCGGCTCGCGGTCGCGATCAGCTGGCTATGGTCCTTCATCAGCGGCCAGAACAGCGCGCGGCTCATCACCCAGAAGGAAACCCTGCGCGCCGAGGCCGCCGACCACGATCCCCCGCCCCAGGACCGCGCGCACGCGCCCTGATCCCGCTTCCAGCCACGAGGACACATCCGATGGACCGCCGCCGCCAGCTGCAGATGACCGAGCTCATGACGCCCGATCTCGCCAATTTTTCCGGCAAGGTCCACGGCGGCGCGCTCCTGAACCTGCTCGACCGCGTCGCCTTCTCGCTCGCCTCGCGCTATTCCGGCCGCTACGCGGTGACGCTCTCGGTCGATCAGGTCACCTTCAAGGAGCCGATCAACGTGGGCGAGCTCGTGACCTTCAAGGCCAGCGTCAATCTCGCCGGGCGCACCTCGATGGAGATCGGCATCCGGGTCGAGGCGGAGAACATCCGGACCGGCACGGTCCGGCACACCAATTCCTGCTACTTCACCATGGTCGCGGTCGACGAGGCCGGCCGCCCCGCCGAGGTGCCGCCGCTCGCGGTCGAGACGCCGACCGAGGCCCGGCGCCGACGCGCGGCCGAGGTCCGGCGGACGCTGCGCCGCCAGATCGCCGCGCAGCTCGAACAGGCGGCCGAGGGCGAGGGGTAGAGCCCCCGCGAAACGCAAGAGGCCGCCCCGAAGGGCGGCCCCGTCACGCGGATCCGGCTGGGATCAGGCCAGCGCGGCCTTCGCCTGCGCGGCGATCGCGTTGAACGCGTCCGGCTCGCGGACGGCGAGATCGGCGAGGACCTTGCGGTCCACCTCGACGCCGGCGCGGTCAAGGCCGTTGATGAAGCGCGAATAGGTCAGATCGGCGTCGAACGCCCGCACGGCGGCGTTGATGCGCTGGATCCAGAGCGCGCGGAAATTCCGCTTGCGCACCTTGCGGTCGCGCGTCGCGTACTGCTGCGCCTTGTCGACCGCCTGCGTCGCGGTGCGGAAGTTCGTCGACCGGGCGCCGTAGTAGCCCTTGGCGGCCTTGATGACCTTGCGGTGACGGGCGTGGGAGGTGGCGCCGCCTTTGACTCGGGACATGTCTGCTCTCCTTTAGCGCGCGTAGGGCATGTAGCTCTTGACGATCTTCGCGTCGGGAGCGCTCAGCGTGGTGGTGCCGCGCGCCTGACGGATGAATTTCGTCGAGCGTTTGATCATGCCGTGCCGCTTGCCCGCCTGGGCCGCGACGACGCGGCCGGAGGCCGTCATCTTGAAGCGCTTCTTCGCGCCGGACTTGGTCTTCATCTTGGGCATTTTCATCTCCTCGGATGGTCATTGCGGGCGACTCGGCAGCCCTTTCGGCCGGCCGCCCGGTGGAGGCGCGCTGTTAGCGGGGAATCGGCCGGAACGCAAGCCGTGGGGCGGACATTTGTCCGCCATCCGACCGAGGCGAGGCGGAAAGATGTCCGCCCTACGCGCGCGCTATCTTCTGCGCCGCCGGATAGAGCGCCGTGAACCGCGCGCGTACGATGAGCGCGAAGAGCGCGATGGCGCCGATCTGGTGCGTGATCGCCACATGCGGCTGCGCCGCCGTCAGCACCGTCGCCACGCCGAGCGCGACCTGCAGGAGCCCCATGTGGAAGGGCGCGGCGTATGCCTTGCGGATCGAGGCGAGCGCGCTCCGCCGCGCCCGGAGCCAGGCGACGAGCGCGAGGATCAGCACGAGATAGCCGACGCAGCGGTGGATGAACTGCGTGGTCGCGGGATTCTCGAGGAAGTTCCGCCAGAGCGGTTCGAGATCGAACATGCCCGGCGGCGCGATCTGCCCCGCCATCAGCGGCCACTCGGGGAAGTTCCGTCCCGCGTCGATCCCCGCGACCAGCGCGCCGAGGATCACCTGGAGGAAGGCGAGGCAGACGAGCGCCGTGCCCCAGCGCATCATCGGCCCGCTGCGCTGGCGCCGCGCCTGCAGCAGTTCGGATTCCGTCCGCCGCAGCGCGAGGATGTACCAGGTGAGCGTGCCGAGGATCACGAAGGCGATGCCGAGATGGATGGCGAGCCGGTAGGAGGCGACCGAGGTCATCGCGCCGGTGAGTCCCGAGGCCACCATCCACCAGCCGACGGCGCCCTGGATGCCACCGAGCAGACCCACGAAGAGGAGCCGGGGCGTCCAGCCGGGCGGGATCCGCCGCCGGACGAGGAACCAGAGGAAACCCACGGCCCAGACGAGGCCGATGGTCCGGCCGAGCTGCCGGTGGCCCCACTCCCACCAGTAGATCGACTTGAACGCGGCGAGCGTCATCTCGGGATTCACGATCTCCGCCTGCGGCGTCGCCTTGTACTTGTCGAATTCCGCCGTCCAGGCCGCCTCGTCCATCGGCGGCAGCGCGCCGGTCACGGGCTTCCATTCGGTGATCGACAGGCCGGAATCGGTCAGCCGCGTCAGCCCGCCGACCGCGATCATCAGCGCCACCAGAACGAAGAGGATCGAGAGCCAGACCGCGATCGCCCCGCGCGCGTGGCGCGGACGGGAGCGCGCCGGTGCCGGCGCGGGCCGGGGCGCCTCGGCCGGCGTCTCGGCGCCCACCTCCTCGAAGATGCTGCGGGTCTTCTTCATGGCTCGCCTCCGGCTGCTGGCGCGGGTCGGCTTCGCATCTAAGCGGGGGTCCCCCCGCGGGCAAGCGCGTTTTTGGCCGCCCGAGGCCGCCGACGGGCGGACCCGGGCCGCGCCGGGGCTTGCCGCCAACGCGAAACGCCCCAGTTACCCCCGGGAAAACGAAACGGAACGGTGCCGTTCAACGGACGGCGCCCGGCGGGAGATCCCGATGAGCCTGATGACCCCGACCTTCGCCACGCTCGGCGACCATCCGATCAGCGCGCGCTGGCCGGCCGAGCATCCCGACCGGATCCAGCTCTATTCCTGGCCGACGCCGAACGGGATCAAGGTCTCGGCGATGCTGGAGGAAACCGGCATCCCCTACGAGCCGCACCTGATCCGCCTCTCGGGCGACGTGACGAGCCCGGAATTCCTCGCGCTCAACCCGAACAACAAGATCCCCGCGATCATCGACCCGGACGGACCCGACGGCAAGCCCATGGGCCTGTTCGAGAGCGGGGCGATCCTGATCTATCTCGCCGACAAGACGGGCAGGTTCCTGCCCGCGGGCGCCGCGCGCTACGAGACGATCCAGTGGCTGATGTGGCAGATGGGCGGCGTCGGGCCGATGTTCGGCCAGGTCGGCTTCTTCTACAAGTACGCCGGCCGCGAGATCGAGGACAAGCGTCCGCTCACCCGCTACGCCGAGGAGACGCGGCGGCTCCTGAACGTGCTGAACCAGCGGCTCGAGGGGCGCGACTGGATCATGGGCGCGGATTACACCATCGCCGACATGGCGCTCTGGCCCTGGGTGCGCGGGCTCTCCTTCTACGGCGCGGAGGAACTCGTGGGACTGCCGGGCTTCGGCAACGTCGGCCCCTGGCTCGAGCGGGCGCTGGCGCGGCCCGCCTCGCAGGCGGCGCTCAACATTCCCGATACGAACGGGTGATCTTGGAGGCGCGGGGTGGCGAACAGGGGGGTGGCGGACAGATGTCCGCCCTACGCATTCGTCCGCCGTTCCTCCCGAACGGGTGAGCCCGCGCGGCATCGACACCGCCGCGCCGAGTGACTAGATCTGGTCCCGACATTCAGAAGGAGGCCGCTATGTCCCTGTTCGAACGCATGGCGATGGAAGGGCGAGCGCTCCCCCGCGACGCGCGCGAGCCGGGGGCCGGCGACAACAGCCTCGGCCAGCTGCCCGAGTGGAACCTCGACGACCTCTACAAGGGCACCGCCGATCCCCGGATCGCGGGCGATCTCGACTGGCTCGCGACCGAATGCGCGGCCTTCGCACGCGATTACGAGGGCAGGCTCGGTGAACTGGACGCCGCGGAGATGCTGACGGCGGTCCAGCGCTACGAACGGATCGAGCTCGTCTCCGGCCGGGTGATGAGCTTCGCGGGGCTGCGCTACTACCAGTGCACGACCGATCCGGAGCGGGCGAAGTTCCTCGGCGATACCCAGGGCAAGCTCACCGACATGACGACGGCGCTGGTGTTCACCTCGCTGGAGCTCAACCGGATCGAGGAGGCGCGGATCGCGACGCTGATGGCGGCGAGCCCGGAACTCGCGCGCTACAAGCCGGTCTTCGACCGGATCCGGGCGATGAAGCCCTACCAGCTCTCCGACGAGCTCGAGAAGTTCCTGCATGACCAGTCCGTGGTCGGCGCCGCCGCCTGGAACCGGCTCTTCGACGAGACCATGGCCGCGCTCACCTTCGACGTGGAGGGCGAGACGCTCTCGCTCGAGGCGACGCTGAACCTGCTCACCGACAGGGACCGGGCGAAGCGCGAGGCGGGTGCGAAGGCGCTCGCGACGGTCTTCCAGGCGAATCTTCCCCTCTTCGCGCGGATCACCAACACGCTGGCGAAGGAGAAGGAGATCGAGGACCGCTGGCGCAAGATGCCGACGCCGCAGACCGGCCGGCACCTCGCGAACCAGGTCGAACCGGAGGTGGTCGAGGCGCTGCGCGACGCGGTCGTCGCCGCCTATCCGAAGCTCTCGCACCGCTATTACGCATTGAAGGCGAAGTGGATGGGGCTCGAGAAGCTCCAGGTCTGGGACCGCAACGCGCCGCTGCCCCGCGACGACGACCGGCTGATCCCCTGGGCGGAGGCGCGCGAGACGGTGCTCGCGGCCTATGCCGGTTTCGATCCCCGGATGGCCGAGATCGCGGAGCCCTTCTTCGACAAGGGCTGGATCGACGCGCCGGTGAAGCCCGGCAAGGCGCCGGGCGCCTTCGCGCATCCGACGGTGACGGATGTCCATCCCTATGTGCTCCTGAACTACCTCGGCAAGCAGCGCGACGTGATGACGCTCGCGCATGAGCTCGGCCACGGCGTGCATCAGGTGCTGGCGGCGGGCCAGGGCGAGATGCTGTCCTCGACGCCGCTCACGCTGGCCGAGACCGCGAGCGTCTTCGGCGAGATGCTGACCTTCCGCCGCCTGCTCGACGCGACGGCGGATCCGGCGCACCGCAAGCTGATGCTCGCGTCGAAGGTCGAGGACATGATCAACACGGTCGTGCGCCAGATCGCCTTCTACGATTTCGAGTGCAAGCTCCACGCCGCGCGTCGCGAGGGGGAACTGACGCCCGACGACATCAACGCGCTCTGGATGAGCGTGCAGGCCGAGAGCCTCGGGCCGGTGTTCGAGTTCATGGAGGGCTACGAGACCTTCTGGTCCTACATCCCGCACTTCATCCATTCGCCCTTCTACGTCTACGCCTATGCCTTCGGCGACGGACTCGTGAACGCGCTCTACGCGGTCTACGAGGAGGGTGATCCAGGCTTCCAGGAGAAGTATTTCGAGATGCTGCGCGCCGGCGGGTCGAAGCATCACAAGGAGCTTCTGGCGCCCTTCGGCCTCGACGCCAGCGACCCGAAGTTCTGGGACAAGGGCCTCGGCCTCATCGCCTCGATGATCGACGAACTCGAGGCGATGGAGGGGTGACGCCCGCCGTCCGCCCGCGGCCCGCGCCGTAGGGCGGACTTCAGTCCGCCACCCCCCGCCCCGAAGGCAGGATGAAACACCGCCGCGCCCCGGGCCGGCGGCCCGGCGAGGACGAGGCGGAGCACGTATTCCCCGGGCACACCGGGATAGCTCACCCCCGGATCGCTCGCGAAGCCGAAGCGCCGGTAATAGTCCGGATCCCCGACCAGAACGCAGCCCGCCGCGCCCCACGCGCGGAGCCGGGCGAGCCCCGCCCCGATCAGCGCCCGGCCGATGCCCGCGCGCTGCCGGTCAGGCCGGACCGAGACCGGGCCGAGGCCGAACCATCCCGCCGCGCCGCCGATCGTCACCGGCGAGAAGGCGACGTGGCCGATCACCTCGCCCCCTTCCTCCGCGACCAGCGACAGGGCGAGCGCGCCGGCGACGCGCAGGCCCTCGATGATCTCGGCCTCGGTTCCCGCGGCATGCGGCGCGGTCGCGAAGGCGGCCTTCGTCACCGCGCGGATCGGGCCGGCATCCGCCGGCCTCTCCGGCCGGATCAGCGCGCTCAGGGCTTCAGCCGCCCGTCCACGTCGCTCGCGAAATCCTCGTAGCGGCGGAGCGCGGAGACCTTGATCGTCACATGCTGTCCCATCTGTTGCATGATCGGCAGGTCGAGCGAGATCTGGTCGAGCACGTCCGGGCCCGGCAGGTCGAGGATCGCGATCACGCGGCGCTCGCCCGCGACCTTCCAGAGATCGACCACGGCGCCCTTCGCCTTCGCGTCGAGCGCGACCTTGGCTTCCTCGCTCCAGATCCGGAACAGGTCCTGCTGGCTCATGTCCGCGCCATAACCGACGGTGAATTCGAGATGATAGAGCATGGTTCCTCCGTTGCGCGCGGCCCCTTGCCCGGCGGCCGTCGCCCGCACCCTACATCCCCCGCCGCGCCGATCAATGGCGGGAACGCCCCGATCCGGGGGGGCCGGGCGGGGAGATCGGGGTTGACAACCCGGCCCCCTCCGCCGAGTGCTGCGCCACGACGAGACTCCGGGGGGAGATCCAGATGAGCGTATCAGCCAGGAAGCGGGCGATCTCTCCCGCCGAGGTGCTTGCCCGCAAGGGCGGCGAGCCGCTCGTCTCGCTCACCGCCTATACGACGCCGATGGCGCGGATCGTGGACCGGCACGCGGACATCATCCTCGTCGGCGACAGCCTCGGCATGGTCGTGCACGGCCTGCCCTCGACGCTGGGCGTCACGCTCGAGATGATGATCCTGCACGGGCAGGCGGTCCGCCGCGGCTGCGAACGCGCGCTGCTCGTCGTCGACATGCCCTTCGGGAGCTACGAGGAAGGGCCGGAGCAGGCCTTCCGCAACGCCGCGCGGGTGATGGCCGAGACCGGCTGCGCCGCCGTGAAACTCGAGGGCGGCGTCTCGATGGCGGAGACCATCGCCTTCCTGACGGCGCGCGGCATTCCGGTCCAGGCCCATGTCGGGCTGCTGCCGCAGGCGGTCAACGTGGTCGGCGGCTACAAGGTGCAGGGCCGGGGCGCCGCCGCCGAGCGCGTGCTCGCCGATGCCAAGGCGGTCACGGAGGCCGGCGCCTTCTCCGTCGTGCTCGAGAAGGTGACCGAGCCGCTGGCGCGCCGGATCACCGAGGAAATCGCGATCCCGACCATCGGGATCGGCGCCTCGCCCGCCTGCGACGGGCAGGTGCTGGTGCTCGACGACATGCTCGGGCTCTTCGAGGATTTCCGCCCCTCCTTCGTGCGCCGCTACGCCGAACTCGCCGGCGCGGTCGACGCCGCTGTCGCGGGCTACGCGGCCGAGGTCCGTGCCCGCGCCTTCCCCGCCGCCGAGCACGTCTTTCCCGACTAGCCCCTTCCGGAGCCGACGCCGATGGCAACGACCACGACGACGCCGATCATCCGCCATCTCGCAGATCTGCGCGCCACGACCGCGCGCTGGCGCCGCGAGGGCGCGCGGATCGCGGTGGTGCCGACGATGGGCGCGCTGCACGAGGGGCATCTGACGCTGGCGCGCGCCGCCCTCGCCCGCGCCGACCGGGTGATCGTGACGCTCTTCGTCAATCCGAAGCAGTTCAACAGTGCCGAGGATCTCGCCGCCTATCCGCGCACCGAGGAACAGGACGCGGCCAAGCTCGCGCCGCTCGGCGTCGATCTGCTCTACGCGCCCGAGGCGGACCAGATCTATCCCGAGGGGTTCACGACGCTCGTCCGGGTGAACGGGCTCGACCAGGGGCTCTGCGGCGCCTTCCGGCCCGGCCATTTCGACGGCGTGGCGACGGTGGTGACCAAGCTCCTGAACCAGACCTCGGCCGATCTCGCCTTCTTCGGCGAGAAGGACTTCCAGCAGCTCGCCATCGTGACCCGGCTCGCGCGCGATCTCGACATCCCCTGCGAGATCATCGGCGTGCCGACGGTGCGCGAGGCGGACGGGCTGGCGCTCTCCTCGCGCAACGTCCGGCTCTCGGCGGCGGACCGGGCGGCGGCGCCCGCGCTCGCCGCCGCGCTCACATGGGCGCGCGACGCGATCGAGGCGGGGGCGCCGGTCGGGCCGACGCTCGACGAAGCCCGGCGCGCGATCCTCGCGGCGGGCTACGCCGAGATCGAATATCTCGAACTCCGCCGCGCGCGCGATCTCGCGACTCTGACCGAACCCTCGGCCCCGGCGCAGCTGCTCGCCGCCGCCTGGCTCGGCGGCGTGCGGCTCATCGACAACGTGGCGGTCGCGCCGGTCTGAGCGGTCTCAGGCCTTGAGCTGATAGCCCGGCGTGGAGGCCGAGATCGCCAGTTCCTCGGTGTTCATCTCCGCGCCATAGGGCTCGAAGAGCGGCGTCGAGAGATAGCGTTCGCCGGTGTCGGGCAGCATCGCGAGGATGACCGAGCCCGGCGCGGCCGATTGCGCGACCTGGAGCGCCACCGCGACGGTCGAGCCGCCGGAGACGCCGGTCAGGATCCCCTCCTCCGCCGCGAGCCGGCGCGCGACCGCCATGCCCTCTGGCCCGGCGACCGGGATCAGGCTGTCGTAGCCGCCGTTGTCGAGCGCCTCCTGCAGCACGAGCGGGATGAAATCGGGCGTCCAGCCCTGGATCGGATGCGGCTGGAAGGCCGGGTGGCTCACCGCCGGGCCGCCGTCCTCCGTCCGCTCCTGCGCGGTCCCGGAACTCACCAGCGCCGCGTTCGTCGGTTCCGACAGGATGATCTTCGTCTCCGGCCGCTCCCGCCGCAGCACGCGCGACACGCCCGCGACCGTGCCGCCGGTGCCGTAACCGGTCACGAAATAATCGAGGCGGCTGCCCGCGAAATCGCCGAGGATCTCGCGCGCGGTGGTGTTCTCGTGGATGAGCGCGTTCGCCTCGGTCTCGAACTGGCGGGCGTAGAACCAGCCGTTCGCCTCGGCCAGCTCCTTCGCCTTCATGTACATCCCCGTCCCCTTCTGCTCCTTCGGGGTCAGGATCACCTTCGCGCCCATGTAGCGCATCAGCTGCCGCCGCTCGACCGAGAAGCTCTCGGCCATCGTCACCACCAGCGGATAGCCCTTCGCGGCGCAGACCATCGCAAGGCCGATGCCGGTATTGCCGCTCGTCGCCTCGACCACGGTCTGGCCGGGCTTCAGCGCGCCCGAACGCTCGGCCTCCTCGATCATGCTGATCGCGAGCCGGTCCTTGACCGAGGCGCCGGGATTGAAGAACTCGCCCTTCACATAGATCGTCACATGCTCCGGCGCGATCCGGTTCAGCCGGACGCAGGGCGTATCGCCGATCGTGTCGACGATGCTGTCATAGAGGCGCCCGCGCCCGCTCGTCGTCCGCGAAGCCTTTTCCATCGTCGTGGTCATGACAATCCTCCACCTGTCGCGCCGCTGCCTCCGGCGCGTTTCGCCGGAGATCCTAGCATCATCGCGGCCCGCGGCCAGAGTGGATCGCGGCATTGCCGAGTCCGGCCCGCCCGCCTAATCATCTGCCGCCGGCGCCTCGTCCGGCGATGGCGGAGGCTGCGCGGCATGGCGGTTTTCAGGTTCGTCCGGTGGATCGTGGCCGCGCTTCTCGTGGTCGTCGCGCTCGTGCTCGTCGCGCGGACCGTCCAGGCGATCCGCGATCCGGCCCTCGCCCCCTGGCACCGTCTGGCCCCCGACGAGCCGGGCGTCGCGGAGATGGACGCGATGGACTGGCCGGGGTGGCTCGCCGCCGAGGACCGCGTCTTCGCCGAGGTCCGCGCCATGTCGGAGGCGCTGCCCCCCGAGGACCAGCTGCCGGAAAACCGCTACTGGCCCGGAAGCCCGATGTACGCGGCGGGCTTCCCGACCGACTGGAACCGTTCCTTCACGCTCATGCCCGATGGCGCGCCGAAGGGCGCGGTCGTGCTGCTGCACGGGCTGACGGATTCGCCCTACAGCCTGCGCCACGTCGGCGCCTTCTACCGCGACCGGGGCTACGCGGTCGTGGGGATGCGGATGCCGGGGCACGGGACGGTGCCGGGCGGCCTCGCCGCCGCCGACTGGCGCGACTGGATGGCGGCGACGCGGCTCGGCGTGCGCGCGGCCCGCGCGCTCGCGCCCGAGGGGCCGCTCGATCTCGTCGGCTATTCGAACGGCGGGGCGCTCGCCATGGCCTACACGCTCGACGCGCTGGCCGATCCGGGGCTCGCCCGGCCGGACCGGGTCGTGCTGCTCTCGCCGATGATCGGCGTTACCTTCTTCGCCCGTTTCGCCGGGCTCGCCGGCTGGCCCGCGCTGCTGCCGGCCTTCGACCGCGCGGCCTGGTTCGACCTCGTCACCGAATACAATCCGTTCAAGTACAATTCCTTCCCGGTCCAGGGCGGCCGCCAGTCCTGGCGGCTGACCGAGGAACTGCGCCGCCGGCTCGACGAGGCGGCGGCCGCTGGCCGGCTCGCGGCGCTGCCGCCGATCCTCACCTTCCAGTCGGTCGCCGATTCCACCGTGAGCACCCCCGCCGTGCTGAGCCGGCTCTACGACCGGCTGCCCGCGAACGGCAGCGAACTCGTGCTCTACGACGTGAACCGCGCCGCGCAGCTCGCGACCATGCTGCGCCCGGGGCCGCGCGGCCTGGCCGACCGGCTGCTGCCGCCCGGCCCGCGCGCGTTCCGCTCCGTTCTCATCGGCGCCGACGCGGCGGGCGGCGCCGTGGCGCGCATCCGCGAGACCGACGGATCCGAGCGGAGCGAGGCGCTCGGCATTCCCTATCCGCGCGAGATCTTCTCGCTCTCGCACATCGCCCTCCCCTTCCCCCCCTCGGACGCGCTCTACGGCTACGCGCCGGACGGGCGGGAGAATTTCGGGATCTCCCTCGGCGCGCTCGTCGCGCGGGGGGAGACGGGCACGCTCGGCATCAGCCTCGACGGGCTCGGGCGGCTCAGTTCCAACCCGTTCCTCGCGGACATGCTGGACCGGATCGGAACCTTCATGGCGCCGGTGACCGCGGATACCGGCGCCGTTCCGTAAACAGTCCGGCGATGGTCCACGCCTTTGTCCCGCCTCCGGCCCGCCCTAGGTTGCGAAAAGAGAACCGAGGGGAGGATCAGGGATGGGACTGCTGCGCGACGGGGAATGGGTCGACCGCTGGTATGACACGGACTCGACCGGGGGCGCCTTCGAACGCCAGCCGACGACCTGGCGGAACTGGGTGACGCCCGACGGGGCGCCGGGCCCGAGCGGAGAGGGCGGCTTCGCGGCGGAGAGCGGGCGCTATCACCTCTATGTCTCGCTGGCCTGTCCCTGGGCGCATCGCACGCTTATCTTCCGCGCGCTGAAGGGGCTCGCGCCGCATGTCTCGGTCGACGTGGTGCATCCGGTGATGGCCGAGGACGGCTGGACCTTCGCGACCGACTTCCCCGGCGCGACCGGGGATCGCCTCGGCGGGCGGCGCTTCCTGCGCGAGGTCTATCTCGCCGCCGATCCGAAGGCCTCGGGCCGGGTGACCGTGCCGGTGCTCTGGGACCGGAAGCGGGAAACCATCGTCTCGAACGAATCGGCCGAGATCATCCGGATGTTCAACTCCGCCTTCGACGCGATCACCGGCGACCGCGGCGACTTCTGGCCGGAGGCGCTGCGCGCGGAGATCGAGGCGGTCAACACGCGCGTCTACGACGGGGTGAACAACGGCGTCTACCGCGCGGGCTTCGCGACGCGGCAGGAGGCCTACGAGACGGCGGCGCGCGGGGTGTTCGAGACGCTCGACTGGCTCGAGGAGAGGCTCGGGTCGCGCCGCTACCTGATGGGCGACCGGCTGACCGAGGCGGACATCCGGCTGGTGACCACCCTCTTCCGCTTCGATCCGGTCTATCACGGCCATTTCAAGTGCAACCGGCGCCAGCTCCGCGCCTATCCTGCGCTCTGGGCCTATGCGCGCGAACTCTACCAGCTGCCGGGCGTCGCGGAGACCGTCGATTTCGCGCATATCACGACGCATTATTACGTGAGCCACAAGACGATCAACCCGACCGGGATCGTGCCGATCGGCCCGGATCTCGACTGGTCGGCACCCCATGGCCGGGACCGGCGGGCGGCCGCCTGAGGCGGTCCCCGCGGGCGAAGGTTCCGAAGGCGTCCGCGGGGCGCGGCCTCGCCCGCCGGCGGGGCGCCCGACGCGGCGCCACCGCCCGGAAGGCCCGCCTCAGCCCCCGTAGCCGCCGAGTTCGCAGATCACCGCCCATTCGGTGTCGCTGACCGGCTGGACCGAGAGGCGGCTGTTTCTCACCAGCACCATGTCGCGCAGCCGCTCCTCCGCCTTGCAGGCATCGAGCGTCACCGCGCGCGGCATCGGCGCCACCGCGCGGATGTCGACGCAGTCCCAGCGTGGATCCTCGGTCGAACTGTCGGGATGCGCCTCGGCGATCACCTCGACCACGCCCACGATCGCCTTCGCGCCCTGCGAGTGATAGAAGAAGCCGAGGTCGCCCACCTTCATCTCGCGCATGTTGTTGCGCGCCTGGTAGTTGCGGACCCCGTCCCATTCCTGGCCCGCCGCGCCCTTTCCGACCTGATCCTCCCAGGACCAGGTCTCGGCCTCCGACTTGAAGAGCCAGTGGCGCATCAGCCGATCACCTTCTTCCAGGGCCGGATCGCGACCGAGGCGAAGAGCCCCGCCGCCGCGTAGGGGTCGTTCGCGGCCCAGGCCTCGGCCGCCGCCAGGTCGGGCACGTCGAGGATCACGAGCGAGCCCGCCATCTCGCCGCCCGCGTCGAGCAGCGGGCCGGCCTGCGTCACCACGCCCGTGGTCCGGGCGTAGTCGAGATGCGCCTCCCGCGTCGCCTTGCGGATGTCGAGCGCGCCGGGCTTGTCGTCGCAGATCAGGGCGTAGAGCATGGTCGTCTTCCTCGTGACAGAATTCTCGTTCGTCCCGTCTCATTCGTCGCGGAGCGGCCGGGACAGGAGCGCCTCCATCGCGCCGTCGAGCGTGAGCCGCCCTTCGAGCACGTCGGCGACGGCGGCCGCGATCGGCATCTCGACGCCGTGCCGGGCGCTCAGCGCGCAGGCGGCGCGGGCGGTGGCCACGCCCTCGACCGTGCCGCCCGGCCGCGCCGCGCCGGAGCCGAGCGCGCGGCCGAGCGAGAAGTTGCGCGACTGCGTCGAATTGCAGGTGAGCGAGAGATCCCCGAGCCCCGAGAGCCCGGCGAGCGTCTCCGCCCGGGCGCCGAGCGCGACCGCGAGCCGGGTCATCTCCGCGAAGCCCCGCGTCATCAGCGCCGCCCGCGCGGAATGGCCGAGGCCCGCGCCGTCGGCCATGCCGCAGGCGATCGCCATCACGTTCTTGAGCGCGCCGCCGATCTGCGCGCCGATCACGTCGTCGGTCAGGTAGAGCCGCAGCCGCCGCGCCGCGAGCCGGCGCTGCAGGTCGGGGCCGAGCGCGGGGTCGGCGCAGGCGAGCGTCAGCGCGCTCGGCAGGTTTCGCGCGATCTCCCCCGCGAAGCCCGGCCCGGTCAGCGCGGCGAGCGGCGCGCCGGGCAGCGCCTCGGCCGCGATCTCGGTCTGGAGGCGGAGCGTGCGCGCGTCGATCCCCTTGGCGCAGAGCACCACCGGCGCGCGGGGAAGCTCCGCGCCGCGTTCGGCGAGGAAGGCGCCGGTATTCTGCGCCGAGACGGCGAGAAGCAGCGCCCGGGCGCCGCGCACGCGGCCGATCTCGGCGGTGCATTCGACCGCCTCGGGCAGGCTCACCCCCGGCAGCCGGTCCGGATCGGCGCGGCGGGCCGCGAGCGCCGCCATCCGCGCCGGGTCGCGGCCCCAGAGAATCACCCGCCGGCCCTCGCCGGCATGGACGGCGGCGAGCGCCATGCCGAAAGCGCCGGCGCCGAGCACCGCGATCCCGCTCATGCCTTGGCTCCCTTGCGGCCGGATCCGAGCATCGGCGCCGCCGCCGCGTCGAGCGGCCAGCGCGGCCGGGCGGAGAGGTCGAGCGCGTCCGGCCCGCGCGCGGCCATCGCCTCGGCCGCCGCGAAGGCGATCATCGCGCCGTTGTCGGTGCAGAGCGCGAGCGGCGGCGCGACCCAGGCGAATCCCTCGTGTTCCGCGACCCTCCGGAGCGCGGCGCGGATCGCGCCGTTCGCCGCGACCCCGCCCGCCACCGCGAGCACCGGGGTCCCGACCGCGTGGCGGCCGCGGAAGGCCGCGCAGGCGCGGTGGGTCTTCTCGGCCAGCGTCTCGGCGACCGCCGCCTGGAAGCTCACGCAGAGATCGGCCCGCTCCGCCCGGGTGATGCCGCCCCGCGCCGCGACGCGCTTGTCGCGCGCCCGCCGGACCGCGGTCTTGAGGCCCGAAAAGGAGAGGTCGCAGCCCGGCCGGTCGAGCAGCGGCCGGGGCAGGTCGAAGGCGGCGGGATCGCCCGCCCGCGCCTCCGCCTCGACCCGGGGGCCGCCGGGCTGGCCGAGGCCGAGCAGCTTCGCGATCTTGTCGAAGGCCTCGCCCGGCGCGTCGTCGATCGTGCCGCCGAGGCGGGTGAAGCGCTCCGGCCCCTCGACGATCAGGAACTGGCAATGCCCGCCGGAGACGAGCAGCGCGAGATAGGGGAAGGCGACCGGCTCGGTCAGCCGCGGCGTCAGCGCGTGGCCGGCGAGATGGTTCACGCCGTAGAGCGGCTTGCCCGTCGCCGCCGCGAGCCCCTTCGCGAACATCACGCCGGAGAGCACGCCGCCGATCAGCCCCGGCCCCGCCGTCACCGCGATCGCGTCCACCGCGCCGAGCGTCAGCCCCGCGTCGCGGAGCGCCGCCTCGGTCACGCGGTCGAGCCGCTCGGCATGGGCGCGGGCGGCGATCTCGGGCACCACGCCGCCGAAAGCGGCGTGCAGCGCGTCCTGCCCCTCGACGCGCGCCGCGAGGATCTCGGCCACCGGCTGGCCCGGGCGCGCGCGAATCAGCGCGGCGGCGGTGTCGTCGCAGCTGCTTTCGAGGCCGAGGATGATCCGCGCGTCCATGGTTCCCTTCCCGCCG
Source organism: Amaricoccus solimangrovi (assembly GCF_006385685.1). Lineage (GTDB taxonomy): Bacteria > Pseudomonadota > Alphaproteobacteria > Rhodobacterales > Rhodobacteraceae > Amaricoccus > Amaricoccus solimangrovi. Next base: position 34,145 of record NZ_VFRP01000015.1, read on the forward strand.
GCACCGCGTTGCGCGGCGCCCGTCCGGCGGGTACCACTCCGGGCGGGGGCGGCGCAACGGCGCGCGCATGCCCGGAGCGCGAAGGGAGCGGGATCTGGTGGCGAAAAAGACCCTTCTCCTGACCCGGCCGGCACGCCAGTCCGAAGCCTTCGCCCGGGCGCTCGAGGCGGAGCTGCCGGGCCGGTTCGAGGTGATCGTGGCGCCGATGACGCGGATCACGCCGACCGCGGAACCGCTCGATCTCGACGGCGCCTCGGGCCTGCTCTTCACCTCCGCGAACGGCGTGGAGCAGTTCGCGGCGCGCGGGATCGCGACCGGCCTGCCCGCCTATTGCGTCGGCGCGATGACCGCCGCCGCGGCGCGCAGGGCCGGGCTCGCCGCCGAGAGCGCCGATGGCGACGTCGCGGCGCTCGCTGGCCTCGCGCGCGCGCGCTACCGGCCGGGCGACGGGCCGCTCGTCCATGTCCGGGGCCGCCACGCGGCGGGCGACCTCCTCGGCGCGCTGGCCGCGGCCGGAATTCCCGGCCGCGCGGCGGAGATCTACCGCCAGACCGCCGCGCCGCTCGGAGCGGAGGCGGCGGCGCGCTTCGCCGCCGGCGGGATCGACGTGGTCACGCAGTTCTCGCCGCGCTCGGCGGCGGCGCTCGCGGCCGAACTCGCGCGCGGCGGCTGGCCGCTCGACCGGGTCACCTCCGTCGCGCTCAGCGCCGCGGCCGACGCGGCCTTCGCCGGCGTCGCGCCCGGGCGGCGGATCGTCGCGGCGGAACCGGGCCGGGCGGGAATGATCGCGGCCCTCTCCGCGCTCCGATCCCGCGGGTAGGCCGCTTGTCCGCCGGATGGGCTTTGCCTAGTATCCCCCTCCAACACGGCTCGCCGGCGAGGCTGGCGGTGACGGCGCGATCAAGGGTGGAATGAGAGCCATGGCGAGAAAGAAGACCGGTCCGACGGGCGCGGAGGGCGCGAGCCCTCGGGGCGAAACGGCCGAAGAGACGCCGCGCGGCTACTCGATCTACAGCGAGAAAGCGGAGAAGGCCGCGGCCGGGGCGGAGGACGCGGCCCTCATCGGCGAGGTCGACGCCGCGATCGCGCGCGGCGGCGACACGGCGCCCGCGGAGGCGGCGGAGCCGCCCGCCCCCGGCGCCTCGATCTTCGCCGAGGCGCCGCCGAGGGCGCCGATGACGCCCGAGGAGGCCGCCCGGGAGACCGCGGAGGACGCCGAACTGCTCGGCGCAGTCGACGACGCGGTCGCGCGCGGCAAGGAGGTCGAACCCGAAGCCGCCCCCGCGACCGCCTCCCGGCCGGAGGAGAGGCGGATGCCCGAGACCGTCGCCGCGCGGCCCGCGCCTGAACCCCGGCGCGACGCCCCCTACACGCCGCCCCCCGCCCCGCCCGCGAAATCCGGAAGCTGGGCCGGGCGCCTGCTCGGCGCGCTCCTGCTGCTCCTGATCGGCGCCGGGCTCGCGCTCTGGCTCGGGCCGAGGCTGGCGCCGAACCTGCCGGCGCCGATCGCGAAATTCCTCGAACCCGGCGGGTCGGAGACCGAGGCGAAGCTCGCCGCGCTCGATCAGTCGGTGGCCGAGCTCCGCGCCGAACTGGCCGGCCGCCCGGCCGGCGTGACCGAGGATCAGGTCAATTCCGCCGTGTCGGGCGCCGCGACGCGGCTCGACGGCGAGATCACCGCGCTGCGCGACGAGATCGGCGCCGGGGCCGGGCTGCCGGAACGGGTCGCCCGGGTCGAATCCGCCGTGCAGGGCACGCAGGCGGAAATGGCCGCGCTGAAGGACCAGCTCCCGTCGAGCAACGCGCAGGCGGCCGCCGCGCCCCAGCTCGACGTCTACAAGGGCGAGGTCGAGGGGCTCCGCGCCGAGATGGGCACGCTCTCCGATCAGGTCGCCGGCCTCCGGAGCCGCGTCGACGAAGTCGCCGCCGAGGCCCAGCGCCAGATCGACACGGCGCAGCGGACGGTCGATACCGTGCAGGAACAGGCGGCCGAGGCGGTGGATACCGCCACGCGCCAGGCCGACGTCGCGGCGGTGAGCGCGGCGCTCGCCGCCGGCCAGCCCTTCGCGGAACCGCTCGGCCGCCTCGGGGCGATGCCGGACGTGACGATCCCCGAGGGGCTCACGGCGGCCGCGGACCAGGGCGTTCCCACGCTCGCGCAGCTGCGCGCCTCCTTCCCCGAGGCCGCGCACGCGGCGATCCGCGCCAGCATCGTGGCCGGCGCGGGCGACGGGATCGCGGATCGCGCCCTCGCCCTCGTCCGGGCGCAATTCGCGACCCGCTCGCTCAAGCCCGAGGACGGGGCGGGGCCGGACGCGGTCGTGTCGCGCATGGGTGCCAAGCTCGACAACGACGACCTCGCCGGCGCGGTCGCCGAGGCCGACGCGCTGCCGAGCGAGGCGAAGGACGCGATGGGCGACTGGCTTCACGATGCCAGGCTGCGCGTGGACGCCAATGAAGGGCTGAACAAGCTCGAATCCGCCACCCCCGCCACGAACTGACGCGAGGCCGCCCCAAATGCTCTGGTCCCTTATCAAGGTCATCGTCTTCGTCGCCATCGCGGTGGCACTCGCCTACGGCGCGAGCTACCTGCTCGCGACGCCGGGCGAGGTGCGCTTCGCCTTCGGAAACTACGAGGTGCTGCTCTCGCCGATCGGCTTCGTGATCGCGCTCGGCGTCGTGCTGCTCGGCGCCTACATCCTGATGAAGCTCATCGGGCTCATCGTCGCGACCCTGCGCTTCCTGCTCGGCGACGAGACGGCGCTGAGCCGCCACTTCGCCCGCGGCCGCCAGCGCCGCGGCCTCGACGCGCTCGGCGAGGCGATGACCGCGCTCGCCTCCGACGATGCGCGGCGGGCGATGAAATACTCGGCCAAGGCGGAACGGCTGCTCGCGCGGCCCGACATCACCCGGCCGATGATCGCCCGCTCCGCCGAGCTCGGCGGCGATACCGCGAAGGCGCGCACCTACTACAAGGCGATGCTCGAGGATCCGCGCAGCCGCTTCGCCGCCGTGCAGGGGCTGATGCGCCAGCAGCTCGACGAGGGCGACACCGCGACCGCGCTCGAACTTGCGAAGAAGGCCTTCGCGCTCCGGCCGGACAGCCCGGCGATCCTGCGCCAGCTCTTCGAGCTCCAGTCCCAGCGCGAGGACTGGGCCGGGGCGCGGGCGACGCTGACCGCCGCGACCCAGGCCAAGCTGCTGCCGCGCGACGTGGCGCTGCGCCGCGACGCGGTGCTCTCGCTCGCCGACGCCCGCGCCTCGATCGCGAAGGGCGATACCACGCGGGGCGGCGAGGCGGCGCTGCAGGCGAACAAGCTCGCGCCGACGCTGGTGCCCGCGGCCGCGCTCGCCGCGGGGGTGCATGTCGAGCGCGGGGCGAAGCGCAAGGCGGTCAAGACGCTGACCACCGCCTGGTCAGCCAACCCGCATCCCGATCTCGCCGCCGCCTTCGCCGGGATCGAGCCGACGGAGACGCCAGCCCAGCGCCGCAAGCGGTTCGAGACGCTGATCGCCGCCCGGCCCGACCATGCCGAGAGCCACCTGCTGAAGGCCGAGCTCGCCCTCGCCGACGAGGATTTCCCGGCGGCGCGCAAGGCGATGGGCACCCTCGCGGAGACCGATCCCACGACGCGCAGCCTCGCGATCATGGCGGCGGTGGAACGCGGCACCGGCGCGCCCGACGCGGTGGTGAGCGGCTGGCTCACCAAGGCGCTTTCCGCCTCGCGCGGGCCGCAGTGGACCTGCGAGAAGTGCAACCACGTGCATACGCACTGGATGCCGATCTGCGAGAATTGCGGCGCCTTCGACACGCTGGCCTGGAAATCCGCGCTGCATCCCGAGGACAGCTCGCTCGCGCAGTCCGCGATGCTTCCGCTCATCATCGGCATGGCCGAGAAGCCCTCGGAACAGGAGCCGGGGGCGGAGGCGAAGACCGTCAACGCCTGAGGGCCCGCGTATCTCGGATCCGAAGCCCCCGCCGCGCGCGGGGGCTTTTTCGTTGCTAGCGCAGCGCCGCCGTCACGCAGCCGCTCGCGCTGTCGAAAGGGGGCCAGCCGCTGGTCCAGGAGCGCGCCCGATCCTCGAGCGCGCCGCAGACCCGCGCGGTCCGGCCGTCCACCCAGTCGATCGCATAGGGCGCGCCGGTCGAGGGGTCGCGCAGACGACCCTCCGATCCGGGCGCGAGGCAGGCGGGGCTGATCTCGCCCAGCGCCGCCGGCTGTGCCGGGCTCGCCTTCGCATCGCCGTGGCAGATCAGCGCCTGGGCGATCTCGCGCATGTCCGCGAGCCGCTGGGTATCGCGCCGGTCCCGCCGGCCCGCGTCCGGCCCGCCGATCAGCGCGAGCGAGAGCCCGAGCACTACCGCGCAGACGAGGCCGGTGACGGCGACCGCCGCCCGGGCACGGTTGCGCGGCGAGAGAAGCGGCGGCGTCTGGCCGAAGCTCATTCCTCGTCCTCCCGCCGTCCCGCGCCGTAATAGGCGAAGATCGCCCCGGCGATGACCGCGACCGTCGCGGCCTTCAGCAGGAACCGCGGCGTCAGATCGCCGCCGAGAAAGCCCGCGATCACCGCGACGCCATTGCCGAGCAGCGTCGTCGCGGCGAGGAAGAGCGCGCCCCAGGTCAGCCAGCGCCCGACCGCGCCCCGGCGCTGACCCGGGTCGCGCTCCGCGTCGCGGGCGAGGCCGAGGCTCGTCAGCGCCCAGACCGGATAGGCGATCACCAGCCCCGCGATCGCCCAGCGCAACGCCGCGCCGTCGGCGAGCCCGGGCTCGAGCGGATCCGGCAGCCAGGTGTCGATCAGCGCGAAGACGAGCAGGTTCAGGTTCACCGCGAGCATGCCGAGCGCGAAGAACATCAGCCCGTGGCGGAAGGCGTCGCGCGCCGAGACCACGGCGCGCGGCCGGGGCACCGGCGGCAGGCCCGGCACGTCGATCCAGGCCGAGAGCGCCGCCTCGATCTCGCCCGCGCTCCAGCCCGCCTCGGCGAGCGCGCGGGCGATGGCCGGCCGGGTCCCGCCCCGGGCCAGCGCCTCGCGCGCATAGGCGGTCAGCGCGTCGGAGGCGCGCATGGCCTCAGGAATGCCCGGAATCGAACGCCGCCTTCGCCTCCGGGCTCGCCTCGGTCTGGTAGCGCGCCACCCATTCGGAATAGGGCATCCCGTAGAAGATCTCGCGCGCCTCGTCCTTCGTCATCGCGACGCCCCGCGCCTCCGCCGCCTCCTGATACCAGCGGCTGAGACAGTTGCGGCAGAAGCCCGCGAGATTCATCAGGTCGATGTTCTGCGCGTCGGTCCGGGCGCGCAGATGATCGCGCAGCGCGCGGAAGGCCGCCGCCTCCAGTTCGGTCCGGGTCCGGTCGTCCATGGTTCTCTCCCTTCGCGCCGGCTTCCGGCGCCTTTCCTCGGCCGGAACATGGGCGCGCGCGCGCGGCGCGGCAAGGGCGGTTCTCAGCCGCCCCCGGCCCCCGCTGCCGCCGGCGCGTCGAGCACCTCGCGCAGGATCGGCGCCAGCCGCGCGGCCCAGCCGACCTGTTCCTCCGGCGTCGCGATCAGGTCCTGGCGGATCTCGATCAGCACGTGGCGCAGCCCGCGCATCGTGCCGTGGCGGAACATCGTGTCGCCCTCGAGCGCGCCGTGATAGGGTTCGTTGTCGCCGACGACGATGTCGCTCTCCGCCGCCAGCCGCTCGATCAGCGGGCGGGCGACCCGGTCGTCGCGATCCCAGAGCACGCCGACATGCCAGGGCCGGGCCGGACGCCCGCGCAGCCGCGGCGTGAACGAATGGATCGAGACGAGCGCCGGCTCCCGCCCCGCCGCCAGCATCGCGTCGATCTCGGCGGTGATGGCCTGGTGATAGGGCCGGTGCCAGGCGTCGAGCCGCCGCTCGCGCTCCTCCGCGTCGGCGTCGCGGTTCCCGGGGATGATCGTGCCGTCGTAGAGGCGCATCAGCAGCGTCGGGTCGAATTCGCCCCGGTTCGGGTCGATCACCAGCCGCGAGAACCGCGTCAGCAGCGCCGGCGCGTCGAGCCGGCGCGACAGTTCGACCGCGACGCCCCGCGCCCCGATGTCATGGGCGATGTGGCGCGCCATCTCCGCGGCCGGCAGGCCGAGATCGCCGCCGGCGACGGAGGGGGGCACGCGGTTGGTCGCATGATCGCAGAGCACGAGTATCGGCGCCTGTCCGGCGCCGTTCAGACGTTCATAGGCGGGGTCTTGCATGCGCGGTCCGTCGGGAGTTGTAATCGGAAGCCTAACCCGGACCCTCCGGCGACGCCAGATCGTCATCGAACTTTCGCATTCAGGCGCGATTTTTTTCGTTTATCATCGCGCACGTTCGGTTATAAGCGGGCCGGATCCAGACAGGATTGGATGGCCTACCCATGAGCACGCTCCGCCGGCAACGCAACGTCAAGATCGTGGCAACCCTCGGTCCAGCCTCCGACAGCTACGAGATGATCAAGAACCTGTGGATCGCGGGGGCGGATGTGTTCCGGCTCAACATGAGCCACGGCACGCAGGCCGACATCGCCCGCCGCCACGGGATGATCCGCCAGCTCGAGAAGGAGATCGGGCGGCCGATCTCGATCCTCGCCGACCTGCAGGGGCCGAAGCTGCGCTGCGGCGTCTTCGCGAACGGACCCGTGACGCTGACCGAGGGGGCGAAGTTCCGCTTCGACCTCGATCCGGCGGAGGGGGACGAAAGCCGCGTCTGCCTGCCGCATCCCGAGATCTTCGAGGCGCTGGAGCCCGGCGCGACGCTGCTCGTCAACGACGGCAAGATCCGGCTGCGCGTCGCCGATTGCGCGCCCGACTATGCCAACATGATCGTCGAGGTCGGCGGCGACATCTCGAACCGCAAGGGCGTGAACGTGCCCGACGTGGTCCTGCCGCTGGCCGCGCTGTCGGAGAAGGATCTCAGCGACCTCGAATTCGCCTGCGAGCTTGGCATCGACTGGCTGGCGCTCTCCTTCGTGCAGCGCGCGGCGGACGTCTACGAGGCGCGCGAACTCGCCGACGGCCGCGCCGCGATCATGTCGAAGATCGAGAAGCCGGCGGCGGTGAAGGCCTTCACCGAGATCCTCGAGGCCTCGGACGGAATCATGGTCGCCCGCGGCGATCTCGGCGTCGAGCTACCGGTGCACGAGGTGCCGCCGATCCAGAAGCGGCTCACCCGCGGCTGCCGCGCGGTCGGCAAGCCGGTGATCGTCGCGACCCAGATGATGGAGAGCATGATCTCCGCCCCGGTGCCGACCCGCGCCGAGGTCTCCGACGTCGCCGCGGCGATCTACGAGGGCGCGGACGCGGTGATGCTGTCGGCCGAGAGCGCCTCGGGCGACTATCCGATCGAGGCGGTGACGACGATGGACAACGTCGCCATCTCGGTCGAGAGCGACCCGACCTACCGCCAGATCATCGAGGCGCAGCGCGTGCCCTTCCGCCAGCGGGTCTCGGACGCGATCACAGTCGCCGCGCGCGAGGTGGCCGAGACCACGCATGTGAAGGCGATCTGCTGCTATTCGCACTCCGGCACGACGGCGCTCCTGACCGCGCGCGAGCGGCCGCGGGTGCCGATCATCGCGCTGACCCCGCTCGCGCGGACCGCGCGGCGGCTGGTGCTGAGCTGGGGCGTGCATTGCGTGATCACCGAATCGGTCGACCGCTTCAAGCTCGCCGTCGTCGGCGCGGCCCGCGCGGCGCGCCAGTACGGTTTCGCGGGCGAGGACGACAAGATCGTGGTCACCGCCGGCATCCCCTTCGGCAAGCCCGGCACGACCAACATCCTGCGCGTCGCCCCCTGCAGCGAGCAGGCGATCTACGAGGGCGGCTCGGAGGATTGAGGCGGGCGGACACCTGTCCGCCGCTCCCGGCCCTTCGTGAAGGAAGGCGGACCGAGGTCCGCCCTACGGGCCGCGCTGGGATTCCTCGAGCACGTTCAGGTCCATGTGGTTGCGCATGTAGGCCTGGGAGGCGTCGCGAATCGGCTGGAAATCCCAAGGGAAATGCGCCCCCTCGCGCAGCGCCGCGTAGATGAGGCGCCGCCGCGCCTGGCTCGCGCGGACTTCCGCGTCGAAACGGGCGAGATCCCACCGCGCCTCCGCCATCTCGATGAGCCGGGCCAGCGTCTCCGCGTGAGCGGGATCGGCGGCCAGGTCCCGCAGCTCGGCCGGATCGGCGTCGAGACCGTAGAGCAGCGGCGGATCCGCCTCGCAGAGCACGAGCTTGTAGCGCCCTTCCCGCAGCGCGACGAGCGGCGCGACCGAACCCTCGGCGGCGTATTCCATCGCCACCGGCCCACGGTCGAGTTCCCCGCCGAGAAGCGACGGCGTGAGGTCCACCCCGTCGCAGTCGAGCGCCGGCGCGCCGCCGAGCGCGGCCAGGGTCGGCGCGATGTCGAGCGCCGAGACCGGCGTCGCGATCCGGCGGGGCACGATCCCCGGTCCCGCGAAGAGAAGCGGCACCCGCGCCGAGCCTTCGTGGAAGCCCATCTTGAACCAGAGACCGCGCTCGCCCAGCATGTCGCCATGGTCGGAGGTGAAGACGATCACCGTCTCCTCCGCCATGCCGGTCGCCTCCAGAACCGCGAGGATCCTGCCGATTTCCGCGTCGATGTAGGAGATGTTGGCGAAATAGCCCCGGCGCGCGTCGCGGATGTTCTCCCGCGTCACCGGCATCGCATCGTGCTCGCAGGCGTCGAGCAGCCGGCGCGAATGCGGGTCCTGATCCGCGTAGGGTATCGCCGCGACCTCGGGATCGAGCGCGGGGCAGTCGGCGTAGAGATCCCAGAACGGGCGGCGCGCGACATAGGGATCATGCGGATGGGTGAAGCTCACCGTCAGGCACCAGGGCCGCGGATCCTTGCGCCGGCAGAGGTCGCGGAGCCGCGCCTGGGCCTGGAAGGACACCTCGTCGTCGTATTCGAGCTGGTTGGTGATCTCCGCCACCCCCGCCCCGGTCACGGAGCCGAGATTGTGATACCACCAGTCGATCCGCTCGCCGGGCTTCCCGTAATCCGGCGTCCAGCCGTAGTCGGCCGGATAGATGTCGGTCGTCAGCCGCTGTTCGAACCCGTGCAGCTGGTCGGGACCGACGAAATGCATCTTGCCCGAAAGCGTGGTCTGGTAGCCCCCCGCCCGCAGCGCATGGGCGAAGGTCGGGATGTCGGCGGCGAATTCGGCGGCGTTGTCGTAGACATGGGTCCGGCTCGGCAAAAGCCCCGTCATGAACGAGGCCCGCGCCGGCGAGCAGAGCGGGCTCGCGCAATAGGCGTTCGCGTATCGCGCCGACCGTTCGGCGAGCGCGCGGAGGTTGGGCACGCGGAGGAAGTCCGCGGGCCCGTCCGGAAACAGCGTCCCGGTGAGCTGATCCACCATCAGGATCAGGAAATTCGGCCGTCGCATCGGAGTTCCGGCCTCAGAGCCCGAGCGCGGACTTGACCGCCGGCAGGCCCGGCTCGCCCGAGAGCGTCGTCACATCGGCGAGCCAGGTGTCGAGTTGGCCGGGATTGGCCGCGATCCATTCCTTCGCCGCGTCCTGCGCGGCCATGCCGTCGTCGAGGATCTTGCCCATCAGCACGTTCTCCATGTCGACGCTGAAGACCAGATCCTTGAAGAATTGCGCCGCGTTCGGGCATTGCTCGGCCCAGCCGGTCCGCGCCAGCGTATAGACCTCGGCGCCGCCGTAGTCGGGGCCGAAATACTTGTCCCCGCCCGAGAGGTAGGTGATGTCGAACTTCGTGTTCATCGGGTGCGGCGCCCAGGCAAGGAAGACGATCGCCTTCTCGCCCCGCTCCGCCCGCGCGACCTGCGCCAGCATCGCCTGCTCGCCCGATTCGACCAGCGTCCAGTCCTTGAGGTCGAAATCGCCGGAGTTGATCATGTTCTGGATGTTGGTATTCGCCGGAGCGCCGCTCTCGATCCCGTAGATCTTCGAATCGAACTCGTCGGCATGGGCGGAAAGGTCGGCGAAGTCCTTCACCCCGCCCTCGGCGACGTAGCTCGGCACGGCGAGCGTGAATTTCGCCCCCGTCAGGTTTCTCGTCAGCACCGCGGCGGCGTTGGAGGAGTCGAGATCGTCGCGGAATTTCTGTTGCGCCGGCATCCAGTTGCCGAGGAAGACGTCGATATCGCCCGATTTCATCGCTTCGTAGCCGATCGGCACCGAGAGCGTCTTCACATCCGGCTCATAGCCGAGCGCGTCCAGCAGCACGCTCGCCACGCCGTTCGTGGAGGTGATGTCGGTCCAGCCCGGATCCGACAAACGGATCGTGGCGCAGCTTTCGGGATCGGCGGCTCGCGCCATCGGGGCGAGGGCGGCGGCGAGGGCGAACGCTGAGGCGAGAAGCTTCATGAGGCGGGCTCCCGTTTCGGGTGGCTGCGTTGTCCGGGCGGGCGGCGTCCCGCCGGAGGACCGTCGGCGCGCGGGGGCGCCCTTCGGCCATTCGTGCGCGCCACTGATCGACTCGTCAATCAATAAACGCATCTTTCGCCGGCGCGCCCTTTCCGGAGGGGGAAGGCCGCGCTATCTACCGCGCGCGAAGGGGAGAGCGCGCATGCCCAGCATTGTTTCCATCGAGCAGGTTCGCAAGACCTATGCGACCGGCCTCACCGCGCTTCACGCGGTAGACCTCCGGATCGAGGAGGGCGAGATCCTCGCGCTGCTCGGTCCGAACGGGGCGGGCAAGACCACGCTCATCTCGATGACCTGCGGGATCTCGTCGATCACCTCGGGACGCATCACCGTCGGCGGCCACGACGTCGCCCGCGATTTCCGCGCCGCGCGCCGGATGATCGGGCTGGTGCCGCAGGAACTCACCATCGAGATCTTCGAGAAGGTGATCGACACGGTGCGCTTCACCCGCGGCCTCTTCGGCATGCCGCCGGACGAGGATTACATCCGGCGCCTGCTGACGCGGCTCTCGCTCTGGGAGAAGCGCGACGCGCGGATCCGCGAGCTTTCCGGCGGCATGAAGCGCCGGGTGCTGATCGCGAAGGCGCTCGCCCACCAGCCCCGCGTGCTCTTCCTCGACGAGCCGACCGCGGGCGTCGACGTCGATCTCCGCCGCGACATGTGGGAGATGATCGACGAATTGCGCGGCGATGGCACGACCGTCGTGCTGACCACGCATTACATCGAGGAGGCCGAGGCGATCGCGGACCGGATCGGCGTCATCAACCGCGGACGGATCCTGCTCGTCGAGGAGAAGGAGACGCTGATGCGCCGGATGGGCCGCAAGCAGCTCACCATCGAACTCGCCGAGCCGCTCGGCGCGGTTCCGGCCGAGCTCGCGAGCTACAATCTCGAACTTGGCGACGAGGGGCGGGAACTCGTCTACGCCTATGACAAGGCGGCCGAACGCACCGGCATCGCCTCGCTGCTCGCGGGGCTGACGGCGGCGGGGATCCGGATCAGCGATCTTCGAACCGCGCAGGATACGCTCGAGGACATCTTCGTCCACCTCGTCCGCGCCGAGGACCGCGAAGCCGAGCCCGAGGCGGCCGATCCCGAGGCGCGCGCGGCCGAACAGGCGGAGGTCTACCCATGAACTGGCGCGCCATCCTCGCGATCTACCGCCACGAGATCGCCCGCACGCTCCGGAGCATCACCCAGAGCATCGTCTCGCCGGTGATCTCGACCGCGCTCTATTTCGTCGTCTTCGGCGCGGCGATCGGCGGGCGGATCCAGGAGGTCGAGGGCATCCCCTACGGCGCCTTCATCGTGCCGGGGCTCATCATGATGACGGTGCTGACGCAGAGCGTCTCCAACGCCTCCTTCGGGATCTATTTCCCGCGCTTCACCGGCACGGTCTACGAATACCTCTCGGCGCCGATTTCCTATCTCGAGATCGTCACCGGCTTCGTCGGGGCGGCGGCGACGAAATCGCTCGTGATCGGGCTCATCATCTTCGCGACCGCGCATCTCTTCGTCGACCTGCCCGTGAAGCACCCGGTCTGGATGATCGGCTTTCTGGTGCTGACCTGCCTCAGCTTCAGCCTGCTCGGCTTCATCATCGGCATCTGGGCCGCCAATTTCGAGCAGTTGCAGGTGGTGCCGCTCCTCGTCATCACGCCGCTCGTCTTCCTCGGCGGCAGCTTCTACTCGATCAGCATGCTGCCCGGGATCTGGCGGACGGTCGCGCTCTTCAACCCGGTCGTCTATCTCGTCTCGGGCTTCCGCTGGGCGTTCTTCGGCTTCTCGGACGTCAATCCGGCGCTCTCGCTCGTCGCCGTTCTGGCCTTCATGGGCATCTGCCTCACGATCACCTGGTGGATCTTCCGGACCGGCTACCGCCTGCGGACCTGACGCCGCCCGATTGACAGCGCCCCCGGCGCGGCTAGATGGTCATGGCCAGTTCTCAGACCGCCTCCGGGACACCGCCATGACCGCGACCGCCGAGCCTCAGGCCGGCACGGACGAGGCGCGGACCGCCTATGCGATCCTCGCCGCGCTCTGCGCCTGCCATCTCCTGAACGACACCATCCAGTCGCTCCTGCCCGCGATCTATCCGGTGCTGCGCGAGAACTACGCGCTCACCTTCACCCAGATCGGCGTGATCCAGTTCGCGGCGCAGGCGACCGCCTCGCTGCTGCAGCCACTGGTCGGCGCCTATACCGACAAGCGCCCGAGCTTCCGCCTGCCGCCGCTCGGCATGGCGGCGAGCCTCGCGGGGCTGATCCTGCTCGCCTCCGCCCATGCCTACGAGATGCTGGTGCTCGCGGCGATGCTGGTCGGCGTCGGCTCGTCGATCTTCCACCCGGAGGCCTCGCGCAACGCCCGCGACGCCTCGGGCGGGCGCTACGGTTTCGCGCAATCGGTGTTCCAGGTCGGCGGCAACGCCGGCACCGCGCTCGGGCCGCTGCTCGCGGCCTTCATCGTGCTGCCCTTCGGCCAGGGGAGCATCACCTGGTTCGCGGGCCTCGCGCTGATCGGCATGGCGCTGCTCTGGCATGTCGGCACCTGGGCCAAGGCGCGCCATCTCGCCGCCCGCGCGCGCCGCGCGGCGCCCAGGGTCTCGGCCCTGTCACCCGGTCGGGTGCGCTGGATCGTCGGGCTGCTGCTGCTGCTCATCTTCTCGAAACACGTCTACATCGCCAGCATGGCCTCCTATTACACCTTCTTCCTGATCGACCGCTTCGGGACCGGGGTGCGGGAGGCGCAGCTGCTGCTCTTCCTCTTCCTCGGCGCGCTCGCGGTCGGCACTTACGTGGGCGGGCCGATCGGTGACCGGATCGGGCGCAAGCGGGTGATCTCGGTCTCGATCCTCGGCGTGCTGCCCTTCACGCTGATGCTCCCCTACGCGCCGCTCTGGGGCGTGGCGCTCCTGACGGTGATCATCGGCCTCCTGCTCGCCTCCGCCTTTCCGGCCATCGTCGTCTACGCGCAGGCGCTGCTGCCCGGGCGGGTCGGCATGGTCTCCGGTCTCTTCTTCGGCTTCGCCTTCGGCGTCGCGGCGATCGGGGCGGCGATGATCGGCGCGCTCGCCGACAGGATCGGCATCGGGGCGGTGTTCCAGCTGACCGCGCTCCTGCCCGCGATCGGCCTGCTGACGCTGCTCCTGCCGGACGAGACGCGGCTCACCCGCCCGGCGAACCCGGCATGAGGATGCGGCTGAAGCTTTCCGCGGCGGAGCTCGCGGAGTACATCCGGGAGGTCTTTCCCGAGGTCGGGGACCGGTTCGAGATCCTCGACCTCGAACCGGGCGGGATCCGGCTCCGGATGACGGCGACGGCGGCCGATCTTCGTCCCGGCGGCACGGTCTCGGGGCCGGCGATATTCATGCTCGCCGACTGCGCCTTCTATTTCGCGCTGCTCGGCGCGATCGGCCGGGTGCCGCTCGCGGTCACCACCAGTGCCTCCATCGACTTCATGCGCAAGCCCGCGCCCGGCGGATTGATCGCCGAGGCGCGCCTGCTGAAGCTCGGCCGGACGCTCGCCGTCGGCGACGTGCTGCTCTTCGCCGGCGGCCAGCCGGAGCCCATCGCGCGCGCGAGCTTCACCTATTCGATCCCGCGCCCGGCGGATCCGGCGTGAGATTTCTTCTCACCCTCGTCATCGCGGTACTGATCGTCGCGCTGGTCACGCGCGCGGGGAGCGTCTGGCGGCTCCTGATGATCCTGCTCGGCCTCGCGGCGCTCTATACGGTGCTGAAGCTCACCGGACTCGTCGACTCCTTCGACCCGCGCGGAATGGGCTTCCTGTGAATATCTCTTGGGGTATCTGAATACCTTTATCGTAATCCATTGATTTCAAATACGTAATTTCAGCATGACGCCGTTGACGTGGCGCGCGGAATCGGTAGAAAGGCGCCTCGTTCGCAACAGGTCGAAAGGTGCCTCACGTGCCCCCCGACCAGACGGGCCAGACACGGGATTGAAACCATGAAGACCTATTCCGCCAAGCCGGCCGATTTCGACAAGAAATGGGTCGTGATCGACGCCGAGGGGCTGGTGCTGGGCCGGCTCGCGAGCCTCGTGGCCATGCGGCTGCGCGGCAAGCACAAGGCCACCTTCACCCCGCACATGGACATGGGCGACCATGTCATCGTCATCAACGCCGAGAAGGTGCAGATGACCGGCAACAAGCGCGCCGACAAGCGCTACTACTGGCACACCGGCTATCCGGGCGGCATCAAGCACCGCACCGCCGGCCAGATCCTCGAGGGCCGCTTTCCGGAGCGGGTGATCGAGAAGGCCGTGCAGCGCATGCTGCCGGGCGGGCCGCTCAGCCGCGCGCAGATGGGCCACCTGAAGGTCTACGCCGGCGCCGAGCATCCGCACGCCGCCCAGAGCCCGGAGGCGCTCGACGTCGCCGCCATGAACCCCAAGAACACGCGGAGCGCCTGATCATGGCCGAACTCACCTCTCTCGATCAGCTGAAGGACGCGGTCATCGCGGCCCCGGTCGCCGAGGCCGCCGCTCCGACCCGCGAGCCGAAGCGCGACAGCCTCGGCCGCTCCTACGCGACCGGCAAGCGCAAGGACGCGGTCGCCCGCGTCTGGATCAAGCCGGGCTCCGGCAAGGTCACCGTGAACGGCAAGGAGATCGAGGTCTACTTCGCCCGTCCCGTGCTGCGCATGGTGATCGGCCAGGCCTTCACCGTCGCGGGCGTCGAAGGCCAGTTCGACGTGATGGCGACCGTCAAGGGCGGCGGCCTCTCGGGCCAGGCCGGCGCGGTCAAGCACGGCATCAGCCAGGCGCTGCAGCTTTTCGAGCCGAGCCTGCGCCCGGCGCTGAAGGCCGCGGGCTTCCTGACCCGCGACAGCCGCGTGGTCGAGCGCAAGAAGTACGGCAAGCGCAAGGCGCGCCGGAGCTTCCAGTTCTCCAAGCGCTGATCCTTCGGTCAGTTCGGGATATTCAGGATGGGCGCCGGATCTTCCGGCGCCCATTCGGCTTTTCGGAGGGATGCCATGGCCGCCGAGACATCGAAGACCCTCGTCGCCGGTTTCATAGAACGAATCTGGAACGAGGGCGCGGTCGCGGATGTCGGGCGCTTCGTCGCTTCGGCCTATACGGTCCTGCACGACCCCGGAGACCCCTGGGATGGGCGCACGCTCGACCGGGCAGGTTTCGCGGAGCGCGTGGTCCGGTCGCGGGCGCCCTTCCCCGACCAGCGGTTCGAGATCGTCGACCTGCTCGGCGAGGGGGACCGGGTGGCCCTGTCCTGGCTGTGGTCCGCGACCCATCTCGGTGACATTCCCGACTTCCCGGCGACCGGCCGGCGGATCGCCATGTCGGGCCTCACGATCTATCGGACGACGCCGGAGGGACTCGACGGGCACTGGCAGGTCAGCGATCGGCTCGGTGTCTATCGCCAGCTTCTCTCCAACCGGGCGGGGACGGCATGAAGACCATCGGCCTGATCGGCGGCATGAGCTGGGAGAGCTCGGCTGAGTATTACCGGATCATCAACCAGGAGGCCGCGAAAGCCCTCGGCGGCACGCATTCGGCGCGGAGCCTGATGCTCTCCGTCGATTTCGCCGAGATCGAGGCGGCGCAGCACCGGGGCGACTGGGACGCGCTCGAAGCGGAGATGGTGGCCGCGGCGCGGGCGCTCGCGGCGGGCGGGGCGGATTTCCTCGTGCTCTGCACCAACACGATGCACCGTTTCGCGGATGCGATGGAGGCCGCGGCCGGGCTCCCGCTGCTCCATATCGCGGATCCGACGGCGGAGGCGATCCGCGCCGACGGCTTCTCCCGCGTCGGCCTGCTCGGCACCGCCTTCACGATGGAGCAGGAGTTCTACAAGGGCCGCCTCGCCTCGCGCCACGGGCTCGACGTGCTGGTGCCCGAGGCGGAGGACCGGGCGCTGGTCCACCGGGTGATCTACGAGGAACTCGTGCTCGGCGTGGTGCGCGCGGAGTCCCGCGCCGCCTATGCCGGGGTGATCGCCCGGCTCGTCGCGCGGGGCGCCGAGGCGGTGATCCTCGGCTGCACCGAGATCATGCTTCTGGCGCGGCCGGAGGACAGCCCGGTGCCGATCTACGACACGACCACGCTGCACGCGCGCGCCGCCGTCGCCGCGGCCCTGGCCTGAGCCGTCAGACCGCGCTCGCCCGCGCGTCGGCGATGTAGATCTCGCGCAGCCGCGCCGCGACCGGCCCCGGCGCGCCGCTTCCGACCGGCAGGCCGTCGATCTCGATCACCGGGGTGACGAAGGAGGAGGCGGAGGTGACGAAGGCCTCGTCGGCCGCCTTCGCCTCCTCCACCGTGAAGGCCCGTTCCTCCAGCGTCATCCGGGCTTCCCGCGCCAGGCGGAGCACGGCGGCGCGGGTGATGCCGTGCAGGATCGAGTGCGACAGGTCGCGGGTGATGATCGAGCCGCCCGCCACGACATAGGCGTTGTTCGAGGTGCCCTCGGTCACGAACCCGTCCTCGACCATCCAGGCGTCGTCCTTGCCCGCCTTCTTCGCCGCCATCTTGCACATCGAGGCCGCGAGAAGCTGCACCGTCTTGATGTCGCGGCGCCCCCAGCGGATGTCGGGCTGGGTGATGATCCGGATCCCCCGCCGGGCAGCGGGCTTGTCGACGAGCGCGGCGGCCTGGGTGAAGGACACCACCGAGAGCGGCGTGCCCTCCGGCGGAAACAGGAAATCGCGATCCGCCGCGCCCCGCGTCACCTGCGTATAGACCATCCCCTCGTCGAGCGCGTTCCGCGCGACGAGGTCGCGATGCGTCGCGAGGAACTCCGCCTCCGCCATCGGCATTTCCATGTCGAGCGCGCCGAGCGAGCGGCGGAGCCGCGCCATGTGGCCCGCGAAATCGACGAGCTTTCCGCCTAGAACCGAGACCACCTCGTAGACGCCATCGGCGAAGAGGAAGCCGCGGTCGAAGACGCTGACCCGCGCCGCCTCCTCCGGCACGTATTCCCCGTTCACGAATACCATGCGGCTCATGCTCATCCCCAGAGTTCGGGCGTGCCCGGATGCACGCCGGCTTCGTCATATGCGAGCGGATGCGCCCGGTCATGCGCGAGCAGCAGCGGCCCGTCGAGATCGGTCAGCGCCGCGCCCTGCGCCACCAGCACCGCCGGCGCCATCGCGAGCGAGGATCCGACCATGCAGCCGACCATGATCCCGTAACCCGCCGCCCGCGCCGCGTCCCTGAGCGCCAGCGCCTCGGTCAGCCCGCCGGTCTTGTCGAGCTTGATGTTGACCATGTCGTACTTGCCGATCAGCCCGTCGAGCGAGGCGCGGTCGTGGCAGCTCTCGTCCGCGATCACCGGGAGCGGCCGCGCCATCTCCGCGAGTGCCCCGTCGGCGCCGGCGGGCAGCGGCTGCTCCACCGCCTCGACGCCGAGGCGGACCAGCGCGGGGGCGAGCTGGGCGTAGAGATCCGCGCTCCAGCCCTCGTTCGCATCGACGATGATGCGCGACTTCGGCGCCCCGTCCCGCACCGCCTCGAGCCGGGCCATGTCGCCCTCGCCGCCGAGCTTGATCTTCAGGAGCGGCCGATGCGCGTTCCTGCGCGCCGCCTCCCGCATCACCCAGGGCTCCGCGAGCGAGAGGGTGAAGGCGGTGATCCTGGGTTCCGGCTCGGAGAGCCCGGCGAGCTGCCAGACGCGCCGGCCCGCGCGCTTCGCCTCCCGGTCCCAGAGCGCGCAATCGACCGCGTTGCGCGCCGCGCCGGCGGGCAGCAGCCCGGCCAGCGCCTCCCGGTCGACCCCCTCGGGCAGCCCCCGGATCTGCGCCGCGACGCTCCCGAGCGTCTCGCCGTAGCGCGCATAGGGCACGCATTCGCCCCGCCCCGCCGCGCCCTCGCCCTCCGCGGTCACGGTCAGCACCCGCGCCTCGGTCTTCGACCCGCGGCTGATCGTGAACACCTCCGCGAGCGGAAACGTCTCCTCGGCGACGGTGAGCCTCACGTCAGCGCGTCCACGAGACGGCCGGCGCCGGTCCGGAACGGATCGACGGTCGGCAGGCCCATCAGCTGCTCGATCGAGGCGAGATAGTCCTCCGCCTCCGCGGCCGCGAGCCCGGCGGTGTTGATCGAGATGCCCGCGACCCGGACCTCCGGATTGACGATCCGCGCGGTGGCGAGCGCGAGATCGCGCAGCGCCTCGAGGCTCGGCGGCGGATAGTCGGGCAGGCCGCGCATATGCGTCCGCGTCGGCTCGTGGCAGAGAATGAGCGCGTCGGGCTGGCCGCCGTGGATGAGCGCCAGCGTGACGCCGGAATAGGAGGCGTGGAACAGGCTCCCCTGCCCCTCGATCAGGTCCCAGTGATCGGGATCGTTGTCGGGCGTCAGCCATTCGATCGACCCGGCCATGAAATCCGCGACCACGGCGTCGAGCGGCACGCCCCCGCCGGTGATCAGGATCCCGGTCTGGCCGGTGGCGCGGAAGGTCGATTTCATCCCGCGCCCGCGCATCTCGCGGTCCATGGCGAGGGCGGTGTACATCTTGCCGACCGAGCAGTCGGTGCCGACCGCGAGGCAGCGCCGGCCGCGCCGCCGCCTGCCGTTCGCGATCGGATAGCGGGTCTCGGGCACGCGCACGTCGTGGAGCCCGCGCCCGGTCGCCATCGCGGTCGCCATCAGTTCCGGCTCGTCGCGGAGCAGGTTGTGCAGGCCGGAGGCGAGGTCGAGCCCGTGCTCCATCGCCGCGCGCAGCACCTCGATCCAGGCGGGCGAGATGACGCCGCCCCGGTTCGCGACCCCGACGACCAGCGTCCTCGCCCCCGCGGCGGCCGCCTCGGCCAGGGTCATGTCCGGCAGGCCCATGTCCGCCGCGCAACCCGCCATGCGGAACTGCCCGACCGAGGCCTCCGGCCGCCAGTCGCGGATCCCTTGCGCCACCTTCGCCGCCAGCGCGTCCGGCGCGTCGCCGAGAAAGAGCAGATAGGGGCCGTCGATCATCGCATGCTCCGTCGCATCGGGAGGGGAGGCCCGCCGCCCGGGCGAAGGTTTCCCAGCCCGCGCCGCGCGTCAAGGCCTCCGCGAGGGCGGCTCGCCCCCGGGGTCATCCGGGATCATCGCCCGGAAGGCGAACTGGTTCCCGTCGGCGCGGCGCCCGCCTCAGCCCGCGCCGCGGATGTCGGCGGCGAGGCGGATCGGCCCCTGCCCGCCGAGGCGCGCGCGATAGATCTGCGTCCCCTCGAGCACGCGCATCACGTAGTTGCGCGTCTCCGAATAGGGAATGCTCTCGATCCAGATCACCGGATCGACCGCCGGGTCGCGCGGGTCGCCAAGCTCCGCGATCCACCGGTCGACCCGGCCCGGCCCGGCATTGTAGGCGGCGGTGGCGAGCACGTAGGAGCCGCCGAACCGCCCGAGCATCCGCGCCAGATAACCGGTGCCGAGCCGGGCGTTGTAGATGGGATCGCTCGCGAGCCGCGCCCCGTCGTAGGGCAGGCCCTCGGCCTCGGCGACGGAGCGGGCGGTCGCGGGCATCAGCTGCATCAGCCCGCGCGCGCCCGCGCCGCTGCCGGCGCGCGCGTTGAATTCCGATTCCTGCCGGGCGATCGCCATCGCCCATTCGGTCGGCACGGCCCAGGTCGCGCCCGCCATCCGGTGCGGCGGATAGTATTGCGCCGGCAGCACGATCCCCTCGGCGGCGGCGTCCTTGGCGACGCGAAGGCCGATATGCGGCCGGCCGCTGTCGATCGCCATCTGCGCCAGCGCGGCGCGGTCCGCCGCCCCCCGCCCCTCGGCGGCCTGGCGGAAGAAGCGCGTGGCATTCGCATCGTCGCCCGCGAGCAGGAAGAGGCTCGCCGCCCGCGCCACCGGGCGCGCGGCCGCGGGCATGTCCTGCCAGTCCGGCACCGCGCCCGCCGCCACGAGATCGGCGTCGAAACCGATCCCCGCCTCCTCCGCGGCGAGCTGGCCGTAGAAGCTCGTTTGGTACCTCGCCCCTTCGCGGAAGGCCGCGGCCGCCGCCTCGGGGGCGCCCGCCGCCGCCTCGGCCCGGCCGATCCAGTAGAAGGCCCGGCCGAGGCTGATCGGCGTGCCGGCGAGACCCCGGAAGGTCCGGAAATGGCCGAGCGCGCGCTCGGGATCGTCCATCCGCGTCAGCGCGATGAAGCCGGCGAGCCATTCCGACTCGGCGTAATCGGCGCCCGAGGTGCCATGGCCGGAGGCCGCGAGGCCATAGGCCGTGGCGACGTCGCCCCGCTGGAGCGCGTCGCGCGCAAGCCCCGCGCGGCGCTCCATCCACATCTCCGGCCGGCCGAGCGTCGCCGCGGAGCCGGAATGGGCGAGCATGTAGGCGCCCGCCTCCTCCCAGCGGCGCTGCTTGACGCGGTAGAGATAGCGCTCGTAGGCGAGGCCCGGATCGTTGGCGAGGCTCTCCGGCACCGCCTCGATCAGCGCCATCAGCCCGTCGGAATCGCGCCGGACCGCGATCCGGGCGCGGCCGAGCGCGCGCCAGTCCTCCGGGACCAGCGGCAGCATCCGCTCCGCCTGGTCGGTCAGCCCGCGCCAGAGCAGCATGTCGAGCCGCTCCACGTCATGCGGCGCGACCTCCGGCTCCCAGGCGGCCTGGATCGCGACCTGCTCGGCCGGGCTCATCGAGAGGGTGGTCCAGGCCGCGACGATCGCCCGCGCCCCCTCCGCGCCCCGAGCGAGCGCCGCGAGCGCGTCGGCGTAGCGGAGCGCGCCGGAAGGCGTGAGCGGCGCCTCGTCGCCGAAGAAGGCGACCACCGCCTCGGGGGCCAGATCCGCGGGGATCTTCGCCTCGGCCCGCGCGCGGATCCGGTCACGCTCGGGCCAGTCGGCGTCGCGCGCGAGGAAATCGGCGTATTCGTCGAAACCGGCGACGCCATCGACCAGCCGGACCCAGAGGATGATGTCGGCGCCGACGCCCGCGTCCGCCGCCCGCGCCCGGGCGAGCGCGGTGGTCCAGTCGCCCGCGCGCGCCTTGCCCATCGCCTCGGTGAGCGCGCGGCCGTCGGGCGGCGAGGCCTCCGCCCTCGGCTCGTTCGCCGGCGCGAGGGCGAGCGCGCCGAAAACCGCCGCGAACAGCGCCGGAGCGAAGAGGAGGGAGAGCTTCGGGTTCATGCGGTGCCTCGGGACCTCTGGCGCCCGGGTTGGCGCGGGCGCAAGGGCCCGGCGTCCCGGATCGTCGTCGCCCCGCAGGATACCAGAGCCGCGCGCCGGAGTCAGGGCCGGGGTAAGGGCCGGGAACCGCGATCCCGCGCTTGCGGCGGCCGGGTTTCGCGACTAGGTTCGCGCCGGTTTTCGGGAGGCCGCCCAGGGTCGGGCGGCTCCCCTTCGGGAGGCTCAGCCATGCAGTTCAGAGGATCGATTCCGGCTCTCATCACCCCGTTTCGCGACGGCGCGGTGGATGAGAAGGCGCTGGTCGACCTGGTGAACTGGCATGTCGACGAAGGCACCCATGGGCTCGTCGCGGTCGGCACCACCGGCGAGACGCCGACGCTCACGCATGAGGAGCACGAGCATGTCATCGAGCTCTGCGTGCGGACGGCCGCGGGGCGGATCCCGGTGATCGCCGGCGCGGGCTCGAACAACACCGAGGAATCGGTGAGCCTGATGCGCTTCGCCAAGAAGGTCGGCGCCGACGCGGCGCTGGTCGTGACGCCCTATTACAACAAGCCGAGCCAGCGCGGCCTCTACCACCATTTCCGGACGCTGCACGACGCGGTCGAACTGCCGATCATCATCTACAACATCCCCGGCCGCTCGGTCGTCGACATGACACCCGCGACCATGGGTGAGCTTGCGAAGCTGCCGCGCATCGTCGGCGTCAAGGACGCGACCGGCGACATCACCCGCGTCTCGGACACGCGGATCACCTGCGGCAAGGACTTCATCCAGCTGTCGGGCGAGGATGCGAGCGCGCTCGGCTTCAACGCCCATGGCGGGGTCGGCTGCATCTCGGTGGTAGCGAACATCGCGCCCCGGCTCTGCGTCGAGTTCCAGCAGGCGATGCTGGACGGGAACTTCCGCGCCGCGCTCGAATATCAGGACCGGCTGATGCCGCTGCACCGCGCCGCCTTCGCCGAGCCCAACCCCTGCCCGACGAAATACGCGCTGTCGCTGCTCGGGAAATGCACCGACGAGGTCCGCTCGCCGATGGTTCCGCTCGAGGAGCCGACGAAGGAGCGGATGCGCGCGGCGATGCGCCACGCCGGTCTCATCGACTGAGGCGCCGGCCAGGAGGCCCGGCGGCCACCATGGCGGCCGTCGTGGCTGGACAGGCGGCCCCGGGCTCACTACATCGCCGGGACCATGGCCGAGAAACGCGCGAACAAGCAGAAGATCGTCGCCGAGAACCGCAAGGCGCGGCACAACTATTTCATCGAGGATGATCTCGAGACCGGGATCGTCCTCGAAGGGTCGGAGGTGAAGAGCCTCAGGACAGGCAAGGCGAACATCGCCGAGAGCTACGCCTCGGTCGAGGATGGCGAGCTCTGGCTCATCAACGGCTACATCCCCGCCTATGACCGCGCCCGCTCCTTCGGCCACGAGGAGCGGCGGCGGCGCAAGCTTCTGGTGACGAAGCGCGAGCTCTCGAAACTCTGGCAGGGCGTCGGCCGCGAGGGCATGACGCTGGTCCCGCTCGAGCTCTATTTCAACGAGAAGGGCTATGCGAAGCTGAAGCTCGGCATCGCGAAGGGCAAGAAGATGGCCGACAAGCGCGAGACCGAGAAGAAGCGCGACTGGGACCGCCAGAAGGCCCGGCTCCTGCGCGAGCGGGGGTGACGCGCCCGCGCGGAACGGCCCGTGCTCAGTCCCTCTCGCCCCGGCGCGCGCTCCGCACCGCGGCGAGCGTCGCCAGTCCGACGATCCCCAGACCGAGCATCTTGCCGAATCCGGTCTTGCCCCCGGTCGCGCCGCCGAGCGCCGTCATCATCGCGAGCTGCTTGAGACGGCCCCGCATCTCGTCGCGTTCCTCGGCGAGGCGCCGGTGCTTGCGGTCCGCCGCCTTCATCAGGACGATCACGATGGCGCCGCAGAGAAGCGCCGCGCCGGCCATGATCAGGAAGGCGTAGAGCAGGCCCACGACCGCGGTGAGCGCCGTGGTCGCGGCGGCGAGCCCGAAGACGAGCACCAGAAGCCCGAAGAAGGCGAGGATCCCGGCGTAGGCGAGCTTCCTGCCGGCATGGGATCTCATCTCTCCGACCTGCGCGGTGAAGAGCGAGATGAACAGACGGGCGATGGTCAGCATCAGCGCCGCGCGAGGAAGCCGAACAGGAAGCCGAGAATCGCGGCGATCCCGAGCGCGCGCCAAGGATAGGCGCGCGTCGCATCCGCGATGTCCTGCTCAAGCGCGCGCAATTCCTTGGCCGCGCCGTCGAGCGCCGCCTCGCCGGCGGCGATGCCGTGCGTGAGCGTCTCGTTATGGGTGATCGCATGCACCCGTTCGCGCCCGATCCTCCCCACGTTCTCGACGAGACCCGCGAGTTCGGAGCGCAGCTTGCCCACCTCCTCGGTGATCGCGTTCATGTCCTGCTCGGCGGCCTGCCCGGCCTCGGTCCGCGATTCGGTGTTCATGCCTGTCCCTCCTGCATGCCCGCGCGAGGCTAGGACCGCCGCGCGGGCGCGGTCAACCTTCGCCGGACAAACGCCGGCCCGCGCGGTGGGTTCCCGCCCTGGCGGCGCTCAGACGAAGCGGTTCACGAGATTTTCCAGCCGCTCCTGCCTGCCCGAGCGCGGTTCCGGCTCGATCCCGTCGCGCTCGACCCAGTCGGCGATCGCGCCGAGGTCCATGCCGAGCATCTCCGTCGCGTCCGGCCGGTCCCAGCCGGCGTAGCGCTCGGCCAGCGCGCGGTCGAGGCCGCCGTCCTCGACGATCGCCGCGGCCGAGAGCAGCGCGCGGGCGCAGACATCCATGCCGCCGACATGGGCCGCGATCAGATCCTCCGGATCGAGCGACTGGCGGCGCAGCTTCGAATCGAAGTTGAAGCCCCCGGACCCCAGGCCACCCGCCTTCAGGATGTGATAGAGCGCGAGCGTCATCTCCGGGTGGTTGTTCGGGAACTGGTCGGTGTCCCAGCCGGACTGGTAGTCGTTGCGGTTCGCGTCGACGCTGCCGAGGATGCCGAGCGCGGAGGCGAGCGCGATCTCGTGCTCGAAGGAATGGCCGGCGAGAACGGCGTGGCCGACCTCGATATTGACCTTCACCTCCTTCTCGAGCCCGTAGCGCCGGAGGAAGCCGTAGACCGTCGCGACGTCGTGGTCGTACTGGTGCTTGGTCGGCTCCTGCGGCTTCGGCTCGATCAGGATCGTGCCCTGGAAGCCGACGCGGTGCTTGTAGTCGACGACCATCGCGAGGAAGCGGCCGAGTTGGTCGAGCTCGCGTTCGAGATCGGTGTTGAGCAGCGTCTCGTAACCCTCGCGCCCGCCCCAGAGCACGTAGTTCGCGCCGCCGAGCCGATGGGTGACGTCGAAGACCGCGCGGACCTGGGCGGCGGCGTAGGCGAAGACCTCCGGGTCCGGATTGGTCGCGGCCCCCGCCATGTAGCGGCGGTTCGAGAAGAGGTTGGCGGTGCCCCAGAGCAGCTTGCGGCCGGTCTTCTCCATCTTCTCCGCGAAGATGTCGGCGATCTCGCGCAGGTTGCGGTTCGATTCCGCGAGGCTGTGCCCCTCCGGCGCCGCGTCGCGGTCGTGGAAGCAGAAGAAGGGGGCGTCGAGCAGGTCGAGCATCTCGAAACAGACATCGGCCTTCAGCCGCGCCGCCTCCATGCCGCCGTCGAACCAGGGGCGCGCGAAGGTGCGCCCGCCGAACGGGTCGCCCCCCTCCCAGGCGAAGCTGTGCCAGTAGGCGACGGCGAAGCGCAGATGATCCTCCATGCGCTTGCCGAGCACGAGCCGGTCCTTCTCATAGTAGCGGAAGGCGAGCGGGTTCGCGCTGTCGGGGCCTTCGTACCTCACCGGGGCCAGCCCCTGGAAGAAGTCGCTCATCGGCTCAGATCTCCTTTGTCGCGGGGTAGAGGGCCCGGTAGCGGGCATATCCGTCGGCATAGCGCGCGACGGCGCAACGCTCGGGTTCGATGACGGCTCGGATCGCCGGCGGGGCGCAGACCCGGTGCGGATCCGCCCCCTCCGCCGCGCAGATGGCGAGCCGGGCCGCGCCGAGCGCGCCGCCGACGTCGGCGTCCGCGGGGATCTCCAGCGGGCGGTTCAGCACATTGGCGATGATCCGGAGCCAGGTCTCCGACCGCGCCCCGCCGCCGACCGCGAGCGCCGAGGCGAAGTCGGTCCCCGCCGCGCCCAGCGCCGCCTGGCAGTCGGCGAAGGCGTAGGCGACGCCCTCCATCACCGCCTGGGTCAGATCGGCCGGGCCATGGCTCTGCGACAGCCCGGTGAAGGCGCCCCGCGCATTGGCGTCGTTGTGCGGCGTCCGCTCGCCGGAGAGATAGGGCAGGAAGGTGATCTCCGAGGGCCGGTCGACCGGACCAAGCCCGGCGGCCAGTTCCGCCGGCCGCTTGCCCGTGATCCGCGCCAGCCATTCGAGGCTGTCGGAGGCCGAGAGGATCACGCCCATCTGGTGCCAGGTCTCCGGGATCGCGTGGCAGAAGGCATGGACCGCGCCCCTCGTGTTCGGGGAGAAGCGGTCGTTCGAGACGAAGAGCACCCCGGAGGTGCCGAGCGAGACGAAGGCGGAGCCGGGCGTGACCACGCCGACGCCGCAGGCCGCGGCCGCGTTGTCGCCCGCGCCGCCCGCGACCACCACGGGCCCGCGGCAGCCCCAGCGCGCGGCGAGTTCGGGACGCAGGTCGCCCGAGGGTTCGGACCCCTCGACCAGCCGGGGCATGTGCCCCCGGTTCAGCCCGCTCGCCTCGAGCAGGTCGTCCGACCAGTCCCGCGCCGCGACGTCGAGCCAGAGCGTGCCGGCCGCGTCCGACATGTCGGAGACATGGTGCCCGGTCAGCCGGAACCGGACGTAGTCCTTGGGCAGCAGCACCGTGTCGATATGGGCGTAGACCTCGGGCTCGTGGTGCTTGAGCCAGAGGATCTTCGGCGCGGTGAAGCCCGGCATCGCGATGTTGCCCGCGATCTCGCGCAGCCGCGGCTCGGCCGCCTCGAGCGCCGCGCATTCCGCCGCCGCGCGCCCGTCGTTCCAGAGGATCGCGGGCCGCAGCACCTTGTCGTCGTGGTCGAGGCAGACCGCGCCGTGCATCTGCCCCGAAAGACCGATGCCGCGCAGCCCGTCGAGCGGACGCTCGGCGGCGAGCGCGTCGACCGCGCGCTCGACCGCGCCCCACCAGGCCTCCGGATCCTGTTCCGACCAGCCCGGATGGGGCCGCTGGACCGTCAGCGCCTCGCTCGCCTGGGCGAGCAGGCGCTGGTCGCCGTCGAAAAGCACGGCCTTCACCGAAGAGGTGCCGATGTCGATGCCGATATACATGCGTATTCCCCCGGGTTTCCCCGCTCCTCAGACGCTGGTCTGGGGCGTAGGCTTCTTTCCGAGGATGATCATGCCGAGGATATCGTCCTCCGTCACCTCCCCCACCCGCTCCGTTCCGACGAGCTGGCCGTTCTTCATCACCGTGACGCGGTCGCAGAGGTTCATCACGTCGTGAATGTCGTGGGAGATCAGGAAGATGCCGATCCCCTCGGATTTGAGCTGCTCGATGAGCTCGCCCACCATCTGCGTCTCGCGCACGCCCAGCGCGGCGGTGGGCTCGTCCATGATCAGGATCCTGGCGTTGAAATAGACCGCGCGCGCGATCGCGACCGACTGCCGCTGCCCGCCCGAGAGCGCCTTCACCGGCGCGTGGAACTTCTGGAAGTTCGGATTGAGCCGCTTCAGGATCTTGCGGGTCTCCGCCTCCATCGCGTCGTCGTCGACGAAGCCCATCGGCGTCACGATCTCGCGGCCGAGGAAGAGGTTCGAGGCCGCGTCGAGATTGTCGGCGAGCGCGAGCGTCTGGTAGATCGTCTCGATGTTGTAGCGCCGCGCGTCGCGGGGCGAGCGGATCTCGGCCTTCTCGCCATTGATCAGGATCTCGCCCGAATCGGCGTGATAGGCGCCGGAGAGGATCTTGATCAGCGTCGACTTGCCGGCGCCGTTGTGGCCGAGCAGGCCGACGACCTCGCCGGGATAGAGATCGACGCTGACATGATCGACGGCGCGCACGCCGCCGAAGCTGATGCAGATGTCGCGCATCTCGACGAGCGGGGTCTCTCCCTGGCGGGTGGCGGCGCTCATAGGCCGAACCTCCGGCGGTAGATGATGTCGATGACCACGGCGAGGACCAGCACCACGCCGACCACGATGGATTGCAACGGCGCGTCCACGCCCACCATCGCCATGCCCGACTGCAGGCTCTGCATGATGAGCGCGCCGATCACCGCGCCGTGGATCGTACCGATCCCGCCCGAGAGCGCCGTGCCGCCGATCACCGCGGCGGCGATCACGCGCAATTCGTCGAGCGTGCCGAGATCGTTGCCGACCGAGCCGAGGCGCGCCGAGGAGATGACCGCCGCGATCCCGGTCAGCGCGCCCATCAGCGCGAAGATCTTCAGCGTGAGCCAGCGGATGTTGATACCCGAGAGCTCCGCCGCGTCGGGATTGCCGCCGGTGGCGAAGACGTAGCGGCCGAAGCGGGTGCGCCGCGCGACCACCGTCATCACGACGGCGACGACGAGCAGGATCACGACCGGGATGGCGACGCCCTGCGCCATGTCGATCGGCCCGTCCGGGACCGGCTCGCCCCGCGCCTGCAGGATGCGCTTCGCCGCGCTCTCGGGCACGGGATAGGCGTTCATCAGCGCGACGAAACCGAGGATGCCGGCCGCGACGATGCCCGCGACCGTCGCCTCGGCCCAGAGCGGCTTCACCGGAAAGCCGTGGTGCGCGCGGCGCTTGCGCGCGTTGAAGATGAGCGCGATCGCGGCGAGGGTCGCGGCGATCCCCAAGCCCCAGCTCCAGGTCGCGCCGAGCGAGCCGCCGGCGCCGCCGCCGAGGCGCTTGAAGGTCGCGTCGAGCGGCGCGATGGTCTGCCCGCTCGTCACCCACCAGGCCGCGCCGCGCCAGACCAGCAGGCCGCCGAGCGTGACGATGAAGGCCGGCACGTTGAGATAGCCGATGATCCAGCCCTGGAAGCCGCCGATCAGCGCGCCGAAGAGGATGCCGACGATCACGGTGAGGATCCAGATCGCCGCGCTTCCCTCGCCGAACACCCCGGGCAGGACGTGGAGCTGCGTCACGCCCATGATCATGCCGACGAAGCCGAGCATCGAGCCGACGCTGAGGTCGATGTGGCGCGTCACGATCACGAAGACCATGCCCGTCGCCATCACCGCGACCGAGGCGGTCTGGACCGAGAGGTTGAAGAGGTTGCGCGGCGTCAGGAACCGGCCCCCCGTGAAGATGTCGAACACGATCCAGATCACGAAGAGCGCGCCGATCATGCCGACGAGGCGCAGGTCGATGCCGAGTTGCTTGAAGGCCTTGCCGAGGCTCATGTCGTCGGTCTCCGGTCACCCCGGGCGGGCGGGGGCGCGGTGAGGGAAGGGACGCCCGCGCGGGACGCCCCGGAAGAGGCGGGCCTTAGTCGCAGGCGGCCACGCGGCCGCTCGGGACGCCGGCGCAGAGCGCGTCCTTGGTGATCCAGCCCGCGTCGACGACGACGTTCAGGTTGTCCTTGGTGATCGGCACCGGGGTCAGGAAGATGGAATCGAGTTCGACCCCGCCGGCGGAGGTCCATTTCTTCGTCCCCTCGACCTCGTCGAGCGCCTCTCCGCTGGCCAGCGCCACGGCGATGTCGGCCGCCGCCTTGCCGAGTTCGCGCGAG
This sequence comes from Amaricoccus solimangrovi, assembly GCF_006385685.1. Classification (GTDB taxonomy): domain Bacteria; phylum Pseudomonadota; class Alphaproteobacteria; order Rhodobacterales; family Rhodobacteraceae; genus Amaricoccus; species Amaricoccus solimangrovi. Next base: position 63,339 of record NZ_VFRP01000015.1, read on the forward strand.
TCCTTCCAGATCGTGACGGTCTGGGTGCCGAGCGCGATCCGGTTCAACGCGGCGGTGTCCGCGTCCTGGCCCGAGACCGGGATTCCCGCCATGCCCTGCGCGTTCAGCGCCGCGATCGCGCCGCCGGCCGTGCCGTCGTTCGAGGCGACCACCGCGTCGACCTTGTTGTCGTTCGCGGTCAGGATCTGCTCCATGTTGCGCTGCGCGTTCGCGGGCAGCCAGCCGTCGGTATAGGCCTCGCCCACGATGGTGACGTCGCCCGAATCGATCGACTTCTGGAGCACCTCCTGCTGGCCCGCGCGCAGGAAGTCGGCGTTCGGGTCGGTCGGAGAGCCCTTGATCATCACGTAGTTGCCCTTCGGCGCCGCCTGGAGCACCGCGGAGGCCTCCATCCGCCCGACCTCGACATTGTCGAAGGTCAGGTAGAAGGCACGCGGATCCTCGATCAGCCGGTCGTAGCCCACGACCGGGATCCCCTCCGCCTCGGCCGCGTCGAGCGCGGGGCCGACGGCGGCGGAATCCTGGGCGAGAATGATGAGCGCGTTCGCGCCCTGCGAGATCAGGCTCTCGATGTCGGAAAGCTGCTTCGAGGGAGAGCTCTGCGCGTCGGCGGAGATGTATTTCGCGCCGAGCTTGTCGAGTTCGGCCTTGATCGCCGCCTCGTCCGTCTTCCAGCGCTCCTCCTGGAAGTTGGACCAGCTGACGCCCACGGTGAGATCGGCCGCCATCGCCGAGCCGGCGAGCGCGGAACCGAGCAGGGCCGCGGTGAGCAGATACTTCATGTCGTTCTCCCCAGGTTGCGGCCTCGCGCCGCGTTATCCGCGCCTCCGATTCCGGCGACCGCGCGGTGTTTTCATGGCCGGCAGATTCCCATAATAAATTCGCTTGTCAAATTTATTTTGACACCATTGGCGGGACGGGCATGTAATCTCGGGAAGATCTCCGCCCGCGCGCGCCGAAAAACGCTCGCCGCGGTGCGAAATGCCCGACGGCCCAGCTTCGCCGTCGATCCGGAGCGGGCAGGTGCGCCGATATAGTTTCCCTTACGAATTTAACTGGTGGGGCCGCCCGTGATCGAACCCTTTCCCGGGCAGGTTCAGGGCCTGCGCAGCCAGAACCGCCGCGCGATCCTCGCCGCGATCCGGCGGCTCGGCCGGACCGCCCGCGTTGATATCGCACGCGAAACCGGGATGAGCGCGGCGACGGTGACCTCGATCACCGCCGATCTCGTCGCCCGCGGCCTCGTCGAGGAGGTGGTGGACGAGGAAGCCCGGACGGCCGGCGTCACCCGCGGTCGGCCGCGGGTGCTGCTCCGGATCCGGCCCGACGCCTATCTGGTGGGCGGTGCGAAAATCTCCGAGGACCACATCACCGTCACGCTGATGGATTTCGAGGGCAACGAATCGCACCACCACGTCGTCGAGCTCCGCCTGCTCGACAAGTCGCCCGAGGAAGTGGCCGCGCATCTGCGCCGCGCGACCGAGGCGGCGCTGAAGCTCACCGGCCGCGCGCTGGGCGATCTCGCCTGCCTCGGCGTCGGCCTGCCCGGCTTCGTCGAGGCCGCGCGCGGCCGCGTCTGGTGGAGCCCCTGCTTCCGGATGCGCGACGTTCCCTTCGGCGCGCTGCTCGCCGCCGCCTTCCCCTTCCCGGTCTTCATCGACAACGACGCCAATCTCGCGGCGCTGGCCGAGCAGTGGTTCGGCTATGGGCAGGGAGTCGCGGATTTCCTCGTGGTCACGATCGAGCAGGGCGTCGGCATGGGGATCGTGCTCGACCACCGGCTGTTCCGGGGCACGCGCGGCATCGGCGCCGAATTCGGCCATGTGAAGGTCGAGCGCGACGGCGCGCTCTGCCGCTGCGGCCAGCGCGGCTGCCTCGAGGCCTATGTCGCCGATTACGCGCTGCTGCGCGAGGCGCCGATGGCGCTCGACCCGGGCGGGCCGCCGCTCGCGCCCCGCGCCGCGCTCGACGCGCTCTTCGCCGCGGCCAAGGCCGGCGATCCGACGGCGCTCTCGATCTTCGACCGGGCCGGGAGGATGTTCAGCCTCGGCCTCGCCAATCTCGTCAACATCTTCGACCCCGCGCTCGTCATCTTCTCGGGCGAGCAGATGCGTTTCGACTTCCTCTACGGCGCGCGGGTGCTGGAGCAGATGCGCGGCAACACGCTCGCTACCGGGCGGCCGGGCCCGCGGGTCCGGGTGCACAAATGGGGCGACCGGCTCTGGGCGATGGGCGCCGCGGCGCTCGCCATCGACGGGCTGACCGAGCGCGTGCTGCGCGAGCCGCCGCCCGGCGAGGCGGCGGAGGGTCAGGGCAGCAGCCCGGCCTCGCGGTAATAGGCCTCGGCCGCGGGATGCAGCGGGGCGCCCAGGCCCCCGGTCACCGCGGCCTTCCGGTCGAGACCCGCCAGCACCGGGACGAGCCCGGTCAGCATGTCGAAATCGCCGAGGATGCCGGAGATGATGTCGCGCACCTCAGGATCGGGCGTCTCCGCGCGGGTGAGAAGCGTGGCGCCGGGACCGAAGCTCGGCGTCGGATCGGGATTGCCGCGATAGACGCCGCCGGGGATCTCCGCCTTCACGAGCGCGGGCGTGTCCGCGACGAGCCTGTCGACCGCCGCCCCCCCGGCCGGCACCAGCCGCGCGTCGCAACCCCGCGTCGTCTCGCGGATCACGAGCGCCGGATGGCCGATCGCGATCATGTAGGCGTCGATCCGGCCCCCGCAGAGCGCCGCGGCCAGATCCTCCGGCGCGAGATCGGGCGTTTCCGCGAAACTCGCATCGCTCCAGCCGAGCGCCGCGACCAGCGTCTCGGCCAGCGCGCGCTGGCCCGAGCCCTGCTGGCCGAGCGCCACGCGCTTGCCCTGGAGGTCCGTGAGCGAGGCGATCCCGGCATCGGCGCGGGCGACCACGCTCAGCGGCTCGGGGTAGAGCGACATGACCGCGCGAAGATCCTCCATCGGCCCCGCCTGCGCGAAGGCGCCGGCGCCGGCGATCGCCTCGGCCGCGACGTCGGTCTGGGCGAGCGCCAGGCCCGCCTCGCCGGCGCGCAGCGCCTCGATATTTGCGACCGAGCCCTCGCTCGGCACGGCGGCGCAGCGCAGTCCGGTCTCGGGACGATGCTGATTCGGCAAGCGGCAGAGCGCCACGCCGACGGGATAATAGACCCCGGCGAGGCTGCCGGTCCCGAGCAGGATCACGGTCGGGCCGCTCTGGCTGGCTGGCTCTTCGCTGGCTGGCGCGGGGCTGGCTGGCGGTTGGCTGGCTGGCGACACGGCGGCCGCCCCCTCGGGCGGCTTCGCCCCCTGGTCCTGACCGGTCTCCTGAGCGCGGAGCGGTCCGGCGGCGGGACCGAGCATCAGCGCGAGGCCGAGCATCGGGGCGAGAAACGGGACGCGGCGAAGCATGGAACCTCCTCGGGCGGGCGGGCGCGCCCCGGAGAAACTAGCTCCCGCGTCGCCTTCCGGCAATCGCGCGCGAGGCCACGCGCGACCGGAAGGCGCGGCGGATCACTCCGCGTCGGGCGCGGGCTCGGCGTTCAGCTGCTCGTAGTTCGGCTGGCCGATGCGCTCGAGCAGTTCGAGCTGGGTCTCGAGGAAATCCACATGGCCTTCCTCGTCGGTCAGCAGTTCCTCGAAGAGGTTCTTCGACACGTAGTCGCGCACGCTCTCGCAATAGTCGCGCGCTTCCTTGTAGAGCTTCACCGCGTCGAGCTCGGCGGCGAGGTCGCATTCGAGCGTTTCCTTCGAGCTCTCGCCGATGCGCAGCGGGTCGAGGGTCTGCAGGTTCGGATGGCCTTCGAGGAAGATGATCCGGTCCATCAGCTTGTCGGCGTGGCCCATTTCCTCGATCGACTCGGCGCGCGACTTCTTCGCGAGCTTGCCGAGGCCCCAGTCGGCCTGCAGGCGGTAGTGCAGCCAGTACTGGTTGATCGCCGTCAGTTCGCTGCGCAGCGCCTTGTTGAGATAGTCGATAACGCCCTGGTCGCCCTTCATGAGCTCGTCTCCTCGCGGAACGACGGGCATCCATGCCCGCCCTCGCCCGGACCTTAGGCAAGAGGTCCGCGGGGCGCAATATGGAATGGTTCTAAACTGCGGAGAAAAGTCCGCCCTGCCCGGCCGCTACTCCGGGACGGTGGCGAGGCGCGCGCGCCGGCGCAGGTCGCGCAGTTCCGCCGGAACGCCCAGCTTGTCGTTCGAGCGCATCTTGTCGACGAAGAGCCGGATGCAGGCGCCGCATTCCGGCGTCTTGCCCAGGGCGCGATAGATCTTGCCGGGGGTGATCAGCGTGTAGGGGTCCGCGTCCCGCATCCAGTCGATCGCCTGGTGGATGTCACGGTCGCTGATATGCGCGCAGGAACACACGATCATGGCCGAGGGTCCGGAAGGGAGCGATCGAATGCGGGCATGGCGAGTCGCCTCTGCGTAGGGTTTCTCGAAACCTGACAAAGGAACTCGGAATAATCAAGGGGCCGGAAGGGCTCCCGGTCGCAAATGTGATCGAAAGCCTCGGGATTGATTTCGCCGCCGGGGCCGGACCGGAGTCAGGCCACCGCGCGCGAGAGCGCGCACTGGCTCCAGAGGTCGCTCAGCGCGCGGACCAGATGGTCGATATCGGCGTCGCTGTGATAGGGCGTCGGCGTCAGCCGCAGCCGCTCCCCGCCTTTCGGAACCGTCGGGTAGTTGATCGGCTGGACGTAGATCCCGTAGTCCCGCAGCAGGATGTCGGAGATCATCTTGCACTTCACCGGGTCCTTCACCATCACCGGCACGATGTGGCTCGGGTTCGGCAGGTGCGGGATGCCGATCGCGTCGAGCCGGGCGCGCAGCTTCGCCACGTTGGCCCGCTGGCGCATCCGCTCCATGTCGCTGCCCTTCAGGTGGCGGATGCTGGCCCGCGCGCCCGCCGCGACGGCGGGCGGCAGCGCGGTGGTGAAGATGAAGCCGCTCGCGAAGCTGCGGATGAAATCGACCAGGTCGCGCGAACCGGTGACATAGCCGCCGACGACGCCGAAGGCCTTGCCGAGCGTGCCCTCGATCAGGGTCACACGGTCCATCAGCCCCTCGCGCTCCGCGACGCCGCCGCCGCGGGGGCCGTACATGCCGACCGCGTGCACCTCGTCGAGATAGGTCATCGCGCCGTATTTCTCGGCCACGTCGAGGATCTCGGCGATCGGGGCGATGTCGCCGTCCATCGAATAGACGCTCTCGAAGGCGACGACCTTGGGCGCGGCGGGATCGAGTTCCGCGAGATGCCGCTCGAGATCGCGCGGGTCGTTGTGCTTCCAGATCCGCTTCTCGCAGCGGGCGTGGCGGATGCCCTCGATCATGCTGGCGTGGTTGAACGCGTCGGAGAGAATCACGCAGCCTTCGAGCTTCGCGCCCAGCGTGCCGAGCGCGGCCCAGTTCGAGACATAGCCGCTCGTGAAGAGGAGCGCCGCCTCCTTGCCATGCAGATCGGCCAGTTCGGCCTCGAGCAGCACATGGTCGTGATTGTTGCCGGAGATGTTGCGCGTGCCACCCGCGCCCGCGCCGCAGCGGTCGAGCGCCTCGTGCATCGCCGTCAGCACGACCGGGTGCTGGCCCATGCCGAGATAGTCGTTCGAGCACCAGACGGTGACGCCGCTGACCGTTCCGTCCGTGTGCCGGCGGGCGCGCGGAAACGCGCCGTTCTCGCGCTCGAGCTCGGCGAAGACACGGTAGTTGCCTTCGGCCCGGAGCGCGTCCAGGTGCTTGCGGAACAGGGAATCGTAATCCATCTCGCTTCCTTCGGCATCACGCGGCGCCCGGTTTCCGGACCCCGTGTCGGCAACGAAACCGCGCCCCCCGCGGGGCGCGCGCGCCGCTGCCCATATCACCAAGCCGCCCGCCGGAACAGCCCCGGAACGGCGCCCGCATCCTGCCGCGGAAATTCGTCACGGCCACCGGGACGATGGTCGCATGACCGGTCAATGCAAGATGTTGGAACCATTCTAACCCGTCAGCCCCCGCCGCGGCAAGCTTCCGGCGCGCCTCCCCGCCCGGAAGTCCTTCGCCTCATCGCGCGGGTTCGGCCCAGAGGCCGCGCAACCGCGCCGCCACCGGGGCGAGGACGAAGCCGACGACGGGAATCAGCGCGAGGCCGACCAGCAGCCCGACCACGCCGAAACAGGCCGCCTCCACGAGCCAGCCCGCGAAACCCTTCGCAAAGGGCGCCGCCTCGGAGGCGGCGTGGGAGAGGTCATGGATCAGATGCCCCGGCTGCTCCACGCCGAGCGTCTCGAGCCCGTGCGTCAGGATCCCGCCCCCGACCCAGATCATCGCGGCCGTGCCGACGCCCGCCAGCGCGGTCAGGAAGGGCGGCATCGCCCGGACGATCGCGAGGCCGATCCGGCGGCGCAGCCCCGCGCCGCCCTCCGCCATCGCGAGACCGATGTCGTCCGCCTTCACGATCAGCGCGACGACCCCGTAGACGGCGAGCGTGATGATGATCCCGATGACCGCGAGCACGGCGGCGCGGTTCCAGAAGCCGCCGTCCGGCACCGCGGCGAGGGCGAGCACCATGATCTCTGCCGAGAGGATGAAATCGGTGCGCACCGCGCTCGCCACCTTGGCATCCTCGAGCGCCTCGGGCGAGCGCGCCCCGGCCGCCGCCTCCGCCTCTTCCTCGCCGGCGCCATGGTGGAAGAAGATCTCGAACACCTTCTCCGCGCCCTCGTAGGCGAGATAGGCGCCGCCGACCATCAGCAGCGGCGTGATCGCCCAGGCCGCGAAGAGCGACAGCAGCAGCGCGATCGGAAGCAGGAAGACGAGCTTGTTGACGAGCGAGCCCTTCGCGATCCGCGCGATGATCGGCAGTTCGCGGCTCGGGTGCAGCCCGACGACATAGCGCGGCGTCACGGCGGTGTCGTCGATCAGGATGCCGCTCGACTTCACGCTGACCTTGGCGGCGTGTCCGACCACGTCGTCGACGGAGGCGGCCGCGAGTTTCGCGAGGCCCGCGATGTCGTCGAGCAATGCGATCAGTCCGACACTCATGCCTTGTCCTCCCCGTTCCGCCCAAGCCGTCGCCCAGCCCTCGCCCGGAGCTTAGCGGCCCGGGGCGTCCCGGCGCCAGTGCCCGCGTGGGGCCAACGCCCCGAGGCGGGCGCGCGTTCCGGGACGGCCGAGAACCGGGGAAGCCCTCCCCTCAAGGGGCTTCCCCGGCCGGCGCGTGGCTGTCCCCCGCCCGGGCGCCGGGCGCCGCCCGCGGATCCGGACCGACCCACCATCGGGCCGGACCGCGCCGCGGCGCCACCGGAGGCACCGAGCCCGCCACGCACGCTCCCGGGGTCTCGGGGACCCGCGCGGGACGCAATGACATGATGTTCGGAGAGCGGCGGATCCTGGTCTCGGGCGCTTCTGCCTCGGCCGCCGTTGGATCGACTATGCCCGACGGCGCGGAAACCGCAAGGAAATCCCGCGGAGAAGTTGATTAGACTCAATCTCTTCTTCGCCGAAAGGCCGCGCCCCCGGCGAAGGACGGCGCGGAGGAATCCCGCGCCGCCCGTTCGGCTCCGCGATCAGTAGCGGTAGTGCTCGGCCTTGTAGGGGCCGTCGACGGCGACGCCGATGTAATCGGCCTGTTCCGGCAGGAGCTCGGTCAGCTTCACGCCGATCTTCGCGAGATGCAGCCGCGCGACCTTCTCGTCGAGATGCTTCGGCAGGATGTAGACCTGATTCTCGTACTGGTCGCCCTTGGTGAAGAGCTCGATCTGGGCCAGCACCTGGTTCGTGAAGGAGGCCGACATCACGAAGGACGGGTGGCCGGTCGCATTGCCGAGGTTCAGGAGCCGGCCCTGGGAGAGCAGGATGATGCGCTTCCCGTCCGGGAAGCCGATCATGTCGACCTGATCCTTGATGTTGGTCCAGGTCATGTTCTTGAGCGCGGCGACCTGGATCTCGTTGTCGAAATGGCCGATGTTGCCGACGATGGCCATGTCCTTCATCTCGCGCATGTGCTCGAGCCGGATCACGTCCTTGTTGCCGGTCGTGGTGACGAAGATGTCGGCCTTCGCAGCCACGTCCTCGAGCCGGACGACCTCGAACCCGTCCATCGCCGCCTGAAGCGCGCAGATCGGGTCGATCTCGGTCACCTGCACCCGCGCGCCCGCGCCCCTGAGCGAGGCCGCCGAGCCCTTGCCCACGTCGCCGTAGCCGAGCACGACTGCGGTCTTGCCCGCCATCATCGTGTCGGTCGCCCGCCGGATGCCGTCGACGAGCGATTCCTTGCAGCCGTACTTGTTGTCGAACTTCGACTTGGTGACCGAGTCGTTGACGTTGATCGCCGGGAAGGGCAGCCGGCCCTTCTCCATCAGCTGGTAGAGCCTGTGCACGCCGGTCGTGGTCTCCTCCGACACGCCCCTGATCCTGTGACGCTGCTTCACGAACCAGCCGGGCTCGGCGGCGAGGCGCTTGCGGATCTGGGCGAAGAAGTAGATCTCCTCCTCGGAGCCGGGGGTCTCGATGAGCGCGGTCTCGCCCTCCTCGACCCGCGCGCCGGTCAGGATGTACATCGTCGCATCGCCGCCGTCGTCGAGGATCATGTTCGCGCCGTCGGCGAAGTCGAAGATCCGGTCGGTATAGGCCCAGTACTCCTCGAGCGTCTCGCCCTTCACCGCGAAGACCGGGATGCCGCGCGCCGCGATCGCCGCCGCCGCGTGGTCCTGGGTCGAGAAGATGTTGCACGACGCCCAGCGCACTTCCGCGCCGAGATGGACCAGCGTCTCGATCAGCACGGCGGTCTGGATCGTCATGTGCAGGCTGCCGGCGATCCGCGCGCCGCTGAGCGGCTTCGCCTCGCCGAACTCCGCCCGGAGCGCCATCAGCCCCGGCATCTCGGTCTCGGCGATGTCGAGCTCCTTGCGGCCGAAATCGGCCAGGTTGATGTCCTTGACGATGTAATCAGCGCCCATGCGAAAAACTCCGAACGACTATGGCCGAACCCGAACCAGCGCCCCGCGTTTACCAGCCGTTCCCGCTCTCGACAACAGCGGCCCGCGCGCGCTTAGGTCTCCGGCGAACTCGCGCGGCGACGGGCGGCGCGGAGAGCGGGAGGTGACAGTGACGATCGAACTCGCCGCCGGCGACGCCCCGAAGAGCGACAAGGCCATCGTCTTCGCCTGCGACGCCAATTACGCCCCCTTCGCCTGGTTCGCCGCCGCCCGGATCGCCGCGCTGTCGCCGGGGCGCGACTTCGACATCTGCCTCGCGGCGACGGAGCCGCTGACGGCCCCCGCGGGGCTCGCGATCGGCGCGCGGATCTGCCGGATCGGGACCGGCGACGCCTTCGCCGCGCTTTGCCGCGACACCCGGCGGACCGGGGCGGCCTATCTGCGCTACGCGCTGCCGCGGGCGCTGGGGCGCGACTACCGGCGGATCCTCTATCTCGACGCCGACATCTTCCCGCAGGCGGGCGATCTCTCGGCGCTGCTCGACATCGACCTGCTCGGCCACGCGGTCGGCGCGGTGCGCGACAATTCGCAGTGGCGCACGCCCTCGCGCCGGCCCCGCTCCTTCGGACGGCTCGGCCTGCCCTGGGCGCCCTATTTCAACAGCGGCGTGCTGCTGATCGACACCGCCGCCTACGAGGCGGCGGGGGTGCTGGACCGCGCGCTGGCGCTCGGCGCCGAATACCCGCCCGAGCGGATCGGCCTCGACCAGGAACTGATCAACGCGACGCTGCGCGGGGACTGGGCCGAACTCTCGCCGGTCTGGAACTGGCAATATACCTGGGCCTCGCGGCTGCTCGAAGGCATGGTCTGCGCCAATCTGGTGCATTTCATCGGCCACCGGAAACCCTGGACCCACGACGGCGGCGAACTGCCGCCCCGGTTCCGCCGCGCCTATCGCGCCTTTCTCGCCACGCATTTTCCCGACCGGCCGCCGATCGGGCCGGACGGGATGCTTCCGCACCGCAATCCGGTCTTCCTCTATCAGCTCTATCTCAAGCATCTCGTCAGCACCTGGCCGATGATCGCCTATCTCTCCCGCTTCCCGGACGAACTGACCGCGCTCGAACCCGACTGACGCCCGCGGTCTCGACAAGCACCCCCGGCGGCGGCTAGCACGCTGGCAACCCCGGAGCGGAGAAGGACGGACATGGCGAAGGCGCGCGCGTGGCAAAGGATGCTGTCGGGCCGCAGGCTGGACCTGCTCGATCCCTCGCCGCTCGACATCGAGATCGAGGACATCGCCCATGGCCTCGCCTTCGTCGCGCGCTGGAACGGCCAGACGACCGGGGACTTCCCCTATTCCGTCGCCGAGCATTCGCTGCTCGTCGAGGAGATCTACGGCCAGATCGCGACGCGGCCGCTGCCACGCTGGCGGCTCGCCGCGCTGCTGCACGACGCCCCGGAATACGTGATCGGCGACATGATCTCGCCGGTGAAGGCGGCGATCGGCCCGGGCTACGCCGCGCTCGACATCCGCCTCGCCCAGGCGGTGCACCTGCGCTTCGGCCTGCCCGCGACGCTGCCCGCGCCGGTGAAGGCGCAGATCAAGCGCGCCGACCGCGTCTCCGCCTGGATCGAGGCGGTGCGGCTCGCGGGGTTCACGCTGGAGGAGGCCGACCGCTTCTTCGGCGACGCCCGCGCCGCAGGCCTCGAAGGCCGCGCGCTGACGCTACGCCCGCCCGCGGAAGTGAAACAGGCCTTCATCGCCCGGTTCGAGGACCTGATGCGCGACTGCGAGCCGCGATAGGCCCAGGCGGCGGCATCCGGTGCGAAGCCGACCCCGGCCATCTCCGGCGCGGCCGCATTGCGCTTGACGGCCGTCGCGGGCTACACCACCTAACGATCCGGCCCGACCGCAACGATGCTGGCCGCCGCCCAGACCGGACGCGGCGGCCGACGCGATGGAGACGCTCCGCATGGAACTCAAGCCCGCCGCCCAGACCGACACGCTGATCAAGGACGGGGACGAAGCCGGCTTCATGGCCGACGTGGTCGACGCCTCGATGGAGGTTCCGGTCATCGTCGATTTCTGGGCGCCCTGGTGCGGCCCCTGCAAGTCGCTCGGACCCACGCTCGAAAAGGCGGTGACCGAGGCGAAGGGCAAGGTCCGGCTCGTCAAGATCGACGTCGACCAGAACCCGCGGATCGCCGCCCAGCTCCGCGTCCAGTCGATCCCGGCGGTCTTCGCCTTCTACAAGGGCCAGCCGATCGACGGCTTCATGGGCGCGCAGTCGCCCGCGCAGATCAAGGATTTCATCGCGCGGCTGATCGAGGGTTCAGGCGGCAACGCCGGGCTCGAGGAGGCGCTCGCCATGGCCGAGGAGATGCTCGACGAGGGCGCGGTCGCGGACGCGGCGCAGACCTTCGCCGCGATCCTCGCCGAGGACGAAGGCAACGCCGCGGCGCTCGGCGGGCTCGCCCGCGCCCATCTCGCGCTCGGCGAGGTCGAGAAGGCGGCGGCGATCCTCGATCTCGCGCCGAAGGAGAAGCTCAACGATCCGGCGATCCTCGCCGCCCGCGCGCAGATCGAGCTCGCCGGGACCGGCGCCGACGCGGGCGAGGTGGCCCGGCTTGGCGCCGAGGTCGAGCGCGATCCCGCCAACCACCAGGCCCGCTTCGATCTCGCCGACGCGCTGATCGCCAAGGGCGACGCCGAGGAGGCGATCGCCCAGCTGCTCGAGCTCTTCCGGCGCGACCGGGAATGGAACGACGGCGCCGCCAAGGCGCGGCTCTTCACGCTCTTCGACAGCCTCGGGCCGAAGCATCCGGCGGTGCTCAAGGGACGGCGCGGCCTTTCCTCGATGATCTTCGCCTGACGGGCGGGGGCGGGTCATGGCCAAGACCTTCACCCTGGCCGATCTTCCGGACTGCGTTCCGATCTTCCCGCTGCCCGGCGCGCTGCTCCTGCCCCGCGCGCGGCTGCCGCTCAACATCTTCGAGCCGCGCTACCTCGCGATGCTCGAGGATACGCTGAAGACGCCGCACCGGCTGATCGGCATGATCCAGCCCGTCCCCCTGCCCGAGGGGCGCGCCGCCCCGGGCCATATGCGGCTGCACCAGATCGGCTGCGCCGGCCGCGTCACCGCGCTGCAGGAGACCGAGGACGGGCGGTATCTCATCACCCTCTCCGGCGTCTGCCGCTTCCGGATCGGCGACCCGCGCGAGGGATTTGCGCCCTATCTGCGCGCCGAGGTCGCGTGGGCGGATTTCGAGCGCGACCTCGGCCGGACCGAGCAGGACCCGGGTTTCGACCGCCCGGCCTTCCTCGACGTGCTGGCGCGCTTCTTCGCCGCCGCGCAGCTCAATTCCGACTGGGACAGCCTGAAGCAGGCGGAGCCGGAGCTGCTCGTCAATTCGCTCTCGATCCTCTGCCCGTTCGATCCGGAGGAAAAGCAGGCGCTGCTCGAGGCGCCGACGCTCGCGACCCGGCGGGAGACGCTGGTCACGCTGATGGAATTCGCCCTCAGGGGCGGCGGCGAGGAAGGATCCATCCAATGACGGAAATGCCCGAGGCCCCGGCGGCGGGCGCCGGCGCGCATGCGATCGACCGGCGGATGCTCGAATTCCTGGTCTGCCCGGTCACCCGCGGCCCGCTCGTCTACGACGCCGCCCGGCAGGAGCTGATCTCGCGCGGCGCGCATCTCGCCTTCCCGATCCGGGGCGGCATCCCGGTGATGCTGATCGACGAGGCACGCCGCCTCGACGACTGAGGCCCGGTCCCGGCGCGGGAATAAGCCTATGCATATTCGCGCGCCGGACCGGAATATGCATAGGCTTATTCGCCCGAGGGTCAGCCCCGGATCGCCCGGAGCATGCGCTCGACATTCGCGGGATCCGCGTCGGGCGTGATGCCGTGGCCGAGGTTGAAGACATGGGGCCCGCCGGCGAAGGCCGCGACGCAGGCGCGCGTCGCCGCGTCGAGCGCGGAGCCGCCGGTCACGAGCAGGAGCGGGTCGAGATTGCCCTGCAGGCAGATCCCCGGCAGCGCGCGGCGCGCCCAGGCCGGATCGACCGAGGTGTCGAGCGCGAGCGCGGAGACCCCCGTCGCCGCGGCGAAGCTCTGGTAGTTGCCGCCCGCGCCGCGCGGGAAGCCGATCACCGGCACGCCGGGCGCCGCCGCCCTCAGCGCCGCAACGATCCGCGCGGCCGGGCGCGCGCAATAGGCGTCGAATTCCGCGCCGGGCAGCGCCCCCGCCCAGCTGTCGAAGAGCTTCACCACCTCGGCCCCGGCCTCGATCTGGCGCAGCAGATAGGCGATCGTCGCCTCGGTGATGCGCTCGATCAGCGCGTCGAAGACCGGGCGGTCCGTGTAGATGAGCCGGCGCGCCGGCGCCTGGTCGGGCGTACCCCGGCCCGCGACCATGTAGGTGGCGACCGTCCAGGGCGCGCCCGCGAAGCCGATCAGCGCTGTTTCCGCCGGAAGCTCGGCGCGGAGCCGCCGCACCGTCTCGTAGACCGGGGCCAGCGTCTCGTGGATCGCCTCGGCCGGGCCGAGCCGCGCGAGATCCTCGGCGCCCGTCACGGTCGAGAGCCGCGGCCCCTCGCCCTCGACGAAGCGGAGATCGGCCCCGAGCGCCTGGGGCACCAGCAGGATGTCGGCGAAGAGGATCGCCGCGTCGAAGCCGAAGCGGCGGATCGGCTGCAGCGTGACCTCGGTCGCGAGATCGGGATCGTAGCAGAGATCGAGGAAGCTGCCGGCCCTGGCCCGGGTGGCGCGATATTCCGGCAGGTAGCGCCCCGCCTGCCGCATCATCCAGACCGGCGGAACGGCCAGCGTCTCGCCCGCGAGCGCCCGCATCAGAAGCTTGGTCCCGGTCCGCATGGCCGCCCGCTCATCCTGTTTGTCGTTGTCTCCGCGCGACCTAACGGATAAAGCGGACGGAGAAAAGACGGGGAGGCCAGATCGCGCCCCCCACCCGACAGGGATCCCGATCTCCGCTCCATGACCGACCTTCCCGATCCAGACCGGCCGTTACGAATCGGCACCCGGGGCAGCCCTCTGGCGCTCGCCCAGGCGCAGGAGACCAAGATCCGGCTGATGGCGGCGCATGGCCTGCCCGAGGCCGCCTTCGTGATCGTTCCGATCAAGACGACGGGCGACCGGGTGCAGGACCGCTCGCTGTCGGAGCTGGGCGGCAAGGGCCTCTTCACGCGCGAGATCGAGGACGCGCTGCTCGCGGGCGAGATAGACATCGCCGTGCACTCCATGAAGGACATGCCGACGCTGCAGCCTGGCGGACTCGCGATCACCTGCTACCTGCCGCGGGAGGATGTGCGCGACGCCTTCGTGTCGCTCGACGCGCGCGCGCTGGGCGATCTTCCGCCCGGGGCGGTGGTCGGCACCTCCTCGCTCCGGCGGCGGGCGCAGCTGCGCCACCGCCGGCCGGATCTCGAGGTGGTGGAGTTCCGCGGCAACGTGCAGACCCGGCTCCGCAAGCTCTCCGAAGGGGTGGCGGAGGCGACCTTCCTCGCCATGGCCGGGCTGCGGCGGCTCGGCCTCCCGGAGATCGCGAAGGCGCCGATTCCCGTCGACGAAATGCTGCCCGCCGTCGCGCAGGGCGCGATCGGCGTGGAGCAGCGGCTGGACGACGCGGCGGTTGGCGCGCTGCTGGCGCGAATCAACGACGCGGATACGTGCCATCGCCTGCGCGCCGAGCGCGCGCTTCTCGCCGGGCTCGACGGATCCTGCCAGACGCCGATCGCGGGGCTTGCGACCCTTTCGGAGGGGAAGTTGCGGCTCCGGGCGGAGATCCTGCGTCCCGACGGATCGGAATGCGTCGCGGGCGAGACGAGCGGCGGGATCGCGGAGGCGGAGGATCTGGGCGCCGCGCTGGCCGCGGAGCTGCTCGGGCGCGCGGGCCCCGGTTTCCTCGCCAGCTAGGCGGCGGCGCCGAAGATCGTCTCGGAGTGGCGCGCGAGATAGAGCCTGAGCCAGGGGGTGAACCGCTCCGGCGCCTCGGCGATCTCCCGGACGAGTTCCGCCAGCGTCGGCCAGCGCCAGTCCATCACCTCGGCGGGATCGGGCCGGATCTCGAGTTCCGGCCGCCACGCGCCGGTGAAGAGGCGCACCACCTCGTGCTCCACCATGCCGCCGCCCACCTCGGCGCGGTATTCGATCTCGCCGCGCGGTTCCAGCGCGACGCCGGAGAGGCCCAGTTCCTCACCGAGCCGCCGCGCCGCGCAATCCGCCGGCGCCTCGCCCCAGCGCGGATGCGTGCAGCAGGCATTCGCCCAGAGGCCCGGCGTGTGATACTTGCCGAGCGCCCGGCGCTGGATCAGCAGCCGGTCGCCCCGGAGCAGGAAGACGGAGACCGCGGGATGGCGCAGGCCGCGCCGGTGCACGTCGAGCTTGTCGAGCGGGATCAGTTCGCCATTCAGCCAGGCGGGGATCAATTGCGTCATGGCGCCTTCTGGAGCGGCGCGCCGCTCGGGTCAACCGACCGGCCGGGGCGTCTTCCGAACGATGTCGCGGAGGCTGGCAGTCCCTACGGGAGTCGAACCCGTCTTTCCAGATTGAGAATCTGATGTCCTAACCGATAGACGAAGGGACCGTCCGGCATGCGTCGTGCACGGCGCGTGGCCGTGGCAGTCCCTACGGGAGTCGAACCCGTCTTTTCAGATTGAAAATCTGACGTCCTAACCGATAGACGAAGGGACCAGCGGGGCGCTATGTAACGGGGGCGCCGGTGGGGATCAAGCACCTTTTGATGGATTCCCGCGCGAAATTTGCACGGGGCTCAGACCGGGGCGACATCCTCGAGATGCAGCTTCGCCCGCGCCCGCCCGCCCCAGTCGTCGCGCTCCAGCCGTCCCGCGAAATGCAGCCGCGCGCCGACCGAGTTCTCCAGCAGTTCGCCAAGCGGCGTCGCGAAGGCGCGGAAGAGCATCGCCTCGAGCTGCCCCGTCCCCGCGCCGCCGAGGCGGAGCGCGAGATGGCCGTCGCCGACGCGCCGGATGCCCGCGAGCCGCGTCTCCGCGAGGACGAGCCGGGGCGTGGGGCTGCCGGCGCCGAAGGGCCCGGCGGCGGCGATCAGCGCGGCGAGCTCGGGTGTCGCGGCCGAGGCGTCGATCATGCCCTCGACCGTCAGCTCGTCCGGCTCGCCCGCGCCCGCCCCCTCCGCGGCGAGGAGTTCGCCGAGGCGGTCCATGGCCGGGCCGAGCTGGGCGCGGGAGAGGCTGAGCCCCGCGGCCATCCGGTGGCCGCCGCCCTTCTCGATCAGCCCCTCGCGCGCGAGCCGGGCGATGGCCGAGCCGAGGTCGACGCCGGCGATGGAGCGCGCGGAGCCCTTGCCCGCCTCGCCGTCGAAGCCGATCACGACGGAGGGGCGGCCATGCGCCTCCTTCAGCCGCGCGGCGACGATGCCGACGACGCCGGGATGCCAGCCCTCGCCGGCGGCCCAGACGAGCGGCGCCTCCCCGTCGCCGCGGGCGGCGACCTGCGCCCCGGCGGCGGCGAGCACCGCCGCCTCGAGGTCGCGCCGCGCGCCGTTCAGCCGGTGCAGCCGCTCGGCCAGCGCCGCGGCCTCGTCGGCGTCGCGCGTCGCGAGCAGCCGCGCGCCGAGATCCGCGGCGCCGATCCGCCCGCCCGCGTTCACCCGGGGGCCAAGCACGAAGCCGAGCGTGTAGGGCGTCGGCTCGCCCTTCGCGCCTGCGATCCGCGCCAGCGCCTCGACCCCCGGGCGGCCGCGCCCGGCCATCACGCGCAGCCCCTGGCGGACGAAGGCGCGGTTGAGCCCGGTCAGCGGGGCGACGTCGGCGACGGTGGCGAGCGCCACGAGATCGAGGAGCCCCATCAGGTCCGGGCCCGTCACGCCTTCCGCCCGCAGGAGCCGGTTCGCCGCGACGAGCAGCAGGAAGACCACGCCCGCCGCGCAGAGATAGCCGAGGCCCGACTCCTCGTCCTGCCGGTTCGGATTGACCACCGCGAGCGCGTCGGGCAGCGTTTCGCCCGCGAGGTGGTGGTCGACCACCACGACGTCGCAGCCGGCCGCGGCGATCGGCTCGAAGCTCAGCGTGCCGCAGTCGACGCAGAGGATGAGGTCATGCTCGGCGCCGAGCGCGCGCATCGCGGGCACGTTCGGGCCGTAGCCCTCGTCGATCCGGTCGGGGATGTAGAGCGTCGCGCCGAGCCCCAGCCCGCGCAGCCAGTCGATCAGGAGCGCCGCCGAGGCGCCGCCGTCGACGTCGTAATCGGCGAAGACCGCGATCCGTTCCCGGCCGCGCACGGCCGCGCGGAGCCGCTCCGCCGCGCGGTCCATGTCGCGCAGGCGCGACGGGTTCGGCATCAGGTCGCGGAGCGAGGGGGCGAGATAGGCGGCGGCCTCCGCCGGCCGCACGCCCCGGCGCGCGAGCACGGCGGCGACGACGGCGGGCGTCCCCGCCGCCTGGGCGATCGCCCGGGCGAGCCGGTCCTGATCGGGCGTGGGGCCGATCCAGCGACGCCCGGTCGCGGAGCGCGCGACGCCGAGGAAGGCGGGGGATTCGGCCGCCGGTCCGGCCGCGAGGCCGCGCGGGGCATGGTTCATTTCCGGTCCTCCTCCCCGCCGGACCCCGGGGGCCTCGGCGGCATGTCGTCCCGCCAGCTTCGTCCCGGCGGGATCGACGCGCGGTCTAGGGGTTCGAGCGTCGGGCGCTCGGCCATGCCGTCGTGCCACGGCTCGCTCACCGGCGGGCGGCCCGCCGGCCCGGAGCCCGACAGGATCCCCCAGAGCTTGCGCGAGGCGGCGTAGAGGCCGAGGCTCGCGCCCGCGAGCCAGACCACGAGGAACAGGCCCGCGAACACGTCCCCGCCGAGCGCCGCGGCGCCGAGCATGACGACCGCGAGGATCATCGCCGCGCCCCAGAGGATCAGCCACACGATCAGGAAACCGGCGGCGACGATCCGGGAGCGGGGAGGCCGGGACATGGTCAGTTGTTGCGCTGCCGGTAGAAGAGGCGGCGCACCGAGCCGGTCTTGGAGCGCATCAGGATCGTCTCGGTCTCCATCCACTCGCCGTCGCGGCGCGCGCCATGGACGAGCGAGCCGTCGGTGACGCCGGTCGCCGCGAAGATCACGTCCTGGGTCACCAGTTCGTCGCGGGAGTAGATCTTGTCGAGATCGTCGATCCCGGCCTTCCTGGCGCGGCCCTTCTCGTCGTCGTTGCGGAAGAGCAGCCTGCCCCACATCTGGCCGCCCATGCACTTGAGCGCCGCGGCCGCCAGCACGCCCTCCGGAGCGCCGCCCGAGCCCATGTACATGTCGATGCCGGTCTTGGCCGCCTCGGCGCAGTGCATCACGCCCGCGACGTCGCCGTCGGTGATCAGGCGGATGCGCGCGCCCGCCTCGCGGAGTTCCTCGATGAGCGCCTCGTGACGCGGGCGTTCCAGAACGCAGCACATGATGCCCCTGGGATCCGTGCCCTTGGCCCTGGCGAGCGCCTTCACCCGTTCGGTCGGGGTCATCTCGAGGCTGACGACATCCTTCTCGTAGCCCGGTCCGATCGCGAGCTTTTCCATGTAGACGTCGGGCGCGTGCAGCATCGAGCCGCGCGGACCCATCGCGAT
Source organism: Amaricoccus solimangrovi (assembly GCF_006385685.1). Classification (GTDB taxonomy): domain Bacteria; phylum Pseudomonadota; class Alphaproteobacteria; order Rhodobacterales; family Rhodobacteraceae; genus Amaricoccus; species Amaricoccus solimangrovi. The sequence continues at coordinate 81,852 of NZ_VFRP01000015.1, forward strand.
GACGGCGAGCGAGTTCGGCATGTCCTTGGCGCAGAGCGTCGTGCCCTCGAGCGGGTCGAGCGCGATGTCGACGCCCGGCCCCTTGCCGGTGCCGACCTCCTCGCCGATGTAGAGCATCGGCGCCTCGTCGCGCTCGCCCTCGCCGATCACGACCACGCCCTGGATGTCGAGCAGGTTCAGCTGCGTGCGCATCGCATCGACGGCGGCCTGGTCGGCGGCCTTCTCGTGCCCGCTGCCCACGAGCTTGGCGGCTGCGATCGCGGCCGCCTCCGACACCCGGGCGAGGCCCAGGGAAAGCATGCGGTCAGCGAAGAGTTCATCGACGGACATCTGGTTACCTTTCAAGCAGCTGCCTTGGCCACGTTCTAGACATTATGCCGGCGCCGAGAAACCCGTTTCGCCCGGGGCGGGACCGGTTCGCGCCCGAGACCCCTCACACGTCCTCGATCCGGATCGCGACCGGCGCCGCGCGGCAGACGTCGAGCGCGGCGATCCGGGCGAGCGCCCCGTCGAGCGCCGCGCGCTCGGCGCGGTGGGTGACGATCAGCACCGGCGCCTCCGCGTCGGCGTGTTCGTACTGGCGCATCCGGTTGATCGAGATGCCGGCCTCCCCGAGCGCGGCGGCGACCCGGGCCAGCACGCCGGGCGCGTCGGTGAGCGAGAAGCGCAGGTAATAGGCGGCCGGCAGCCCCTCCGCCGTCCGGTTCGCCGCGGCGAGGGCGCCGGCGGGCTGGCCGAAGGCCGGCATGACGAGGCCCCGCGCCACGTCGATCACGTCGCCGACGATGGCCGAGGCGGTCGCGCCGGCGCCCGCCCCGGGGCCCTGACAGACGATCTGGCCGACGAAATCGCCCTCGACGAGCACGAGATTCGTCACGCCCTCGAGCTGGCCGATCGGGGAATGCGCGGGCACGAGGCAGGGCTGCATCCGCGCCTCGAGCCCGTCGGCGTTGGCCTGGGCGACGCCGAGCAGCTTGATCCGGTAGCCCATGTCGGCGGCCTGCTCGATATCGGCGAGGCTCACACGCTCGATCCCCTCGATCGCGACCGCGTCGAAATCGACCCGGGTGCCGAAGGCGATCGAGACGAGCAGCGCGAGCTTCTGCGCCGCGTCGATCCCGCCCACGTCGAAACTCGGATCCGCCTCGGCGTAGCCGAGCCGCTGCGCCTCGGCGAGCACGGTCTCGTAGGAGGCGCCGGTCGCCTCCATCTGGGTCAGGATGTAGTTGCAGGTGCCGTTCATCACGCCCATGACGCGGCGGATCCGGTTGCCGGCGAGCCCCTCGGTCAGCGCCTTCACGATCGGGATCCCGCCCGCGACCGCGGCCTCGAACCGGAGCGCCGCGCCCGCCGCCTCCGCCTTCTCGGCGAGCATCTGGCCGTGACGCGCCATCATCGCCTTGTTCGCGGTCACGACATGCTTGCCCGAGCCGAGCGCGGTCAGCGCGGTGGCCTTCGCCGGCCCGTCCTCGCCCCCGATCACCTCGATCACGAGGTCCACGTCGTCGCGGCGCGCGAGGGCGACCGGATCGTCCTCCCAGTCATAGGCGGAGATGTCGACGCCGCGGTCGCGGCCGCGCGAGCGCGCGCTGATCGCGACGATCTCGACCGGCCGGCCGGCCCGCGCGGCGATGAGCCCGCCGTTTTCCTGGATCACCCTGATCACGCCGGCCCCGACCGTGCCGAGACCCGCGATGGCGACGCGCAGGGGATTGTTCATGTCGGTCTCCGGGCTTCGAGGCATGGCGCTTCCTCGTAGTGGAGTGCCGGGCGCGCCGCAATCTCGAAGTCGGCCTCGCCCGTCACCGGCCGGGACAGGGGGCGTCGGGACGGCTCAGGGTTCCCAGAACCCCCAGCCGTCGGGCAGGAAGCCGCGGGCGAGCGCGATCTTCGAGGTCCGCTCCTCATGCGTCCAGATCGCCTCGACGGTGAAGGGAATGTCGAGCACCGAGACATCGACCCGTCCGTCGGGATCCGTCGCGCTCGCCAGATAGCCGAAGCTCTCGAGCGCCTTGACGAAGGCCGCGGTATCCGCGCCCTCGTCCTCCGGGACGAATTCGAGGTCGAGCGTGATGACGCTCTCCCCGGTCAGTTCCGTCTCCTCGATGAGCTGGGCGACCGTCATCTCGGTGTCGGCGCGCTGCTCCTCGAAATCCCATTCCTCCTCGGTCACGCGGCGACCTCTTCCTCTGCGTGGTACTTGTCGAGCAGCGCCTCGGCGTTCTGCATGACCTTCCTGACGCCGCGGGCGGCCTGGCGGATCCGCTGCTCGTTCTCGACGAGGCCGAGCCTCACATAGCCCTCGCCGTATTCGCCGAAGCCGACGCCGGGCGCCACCGCGACCTCGGCCTCGCGCAGCAGGATCTTGGAGAAGCCCATCGAGCCGATCGACTGGAAGGGTTCGGGCACCGGCGCCCAGGCGAACATGGTCGCGGGCGGGGAGGGAATGGTCCAGCCGGCGCGGCCCATCGTGTCCACCAGCACGTCGCGGCGGTGCTTGTAGATCCCGCGGATCTCGGCCACGCAATCCTGCGGGCCGTTGAGCGCGGCGGCGGCGGCGACCTGGACCGGCGTGAAGGCGCCGTAGTCGAGGTAGCTCTTGATCCGCGTCAGCGCGTCCACGAGCCGCTGGTTGCCGACCGCGAAACCCATGCGCCAGCCGGGCATCGAATAGGTCTTGGAGAGCGAGGTGAACTCGACCGCGACGTCCTTCGCCCCTTCGACCTGCAGGATCGAGGGCGGAGGATTGTCGTCGAAATAGATCTCGGCATAGGCGAGATCGGAGAGCACCCAGAGATGGTGCTTCTTCGCGAAGGCGATCAGGTCGCGGTAGAAGTCGAGATCGCAGACCTGCGCCGTCGGGTTCGACGGGAAGGAGACGACCACCGCCACCGGCTTCGGCACCGAATGCAGCACCGCGCGGTCGAGCGCGCGGAGATACTGCTCCGGATCGAACCGCCCGTCGTGGAGCGCCGGCACGTGCCGGAGCGTACCGCCCGCGATCATGAAGCCGTAGGGATGGATCGGGTAGGAGGGATTGGGCACCAGCATCACGTCGCCGGGCGCGGTGATCGCCATCGCGAGATTCGCAAGCCCCTCCTTGGAGCCGAGGGTCGCGATGACCTCCTTCTCCGGATCGAGCTTCACGCCGAAGCGGCGCTCGTAATAGCCGGCCTGGGCGCGGCGCAGGCCCGGAATGCCCTTCGAGGCGGAATAGCGGTGCGTGCGCGAGCGGCGCACCGTCTCGACGAGCTTCTCGACGATATGGGAGGGCGTATCCATATCGGGGTTGCCCATGCCGAAGTCGATGATGTCCATCCCCTCGGCGCGGTACTTTGCCTTGAGGCGGTTCACCTCGGCGAAGACGTAGGGCGGAAGCCGCTTGATGCGGTAGAATTCCTCAGACATGGCGATCGAGCTCCGAAGGCGGCCGGACGCGCTTGTTATACCCCCGGCCCGCGCGCCGCAACAGTCCTGGCCGCCACGATCACGCATGTCCGGGGCGCGCGCGCGAAGGCCCCGGATCGCATCGCGGCGCGGTCAGATCCGGCTCGCGTAGCAGGTCACGACGCCGCCGACCGTGTCGGACTGGATCCGCGCGGGCAGATCGACATGCGCGAGCAGCGCGCGCGACAGCTCCGTTCCCGGGAACCGGTCGGTATAGAGCTTGATCCAGCCCCGCGACGGATTGCCGAAGGGCGAGACCTGCGAATCCGGCCGGAAGGGCGGCGTGCCCGGGCTCGGGTTGCGGTCGTCCTTCGCATAGACGTCGACGAGCGCGTTGTTGTCCGCCGCGCGGACGAGGAAGGAGATCGCGTCGTCGAGGCTCTTGCCGTCCACCTCCGTCGCGTAGAGGTCCACGCCCCCCGAGAGGCCGATCTGGGCGGAATAGACCATGAGCGCGATGTTCCGGCTCGAATTCTCCAGCGCCTTCACCCCCCGGTCGGTCTCGAGCGGGAAGCTGCCGTCCGGGCGCATCCGGCGCAGCTGGGCCATGTAGCCCTGCTCGACGCCCTTGCGGAACCGCGCCCGGTCGCCCGACATCGCGCCCCAGAGCATGTCGTTCGCGCCCCGGAAGGTGCCCGCGTTGTTCTCGCCCGGATGGGTGTCGGCGTATTCGGCGGCGCGCTGGAGCCAGCCGTCGATCAGCGTCCGGTCCTCGGGCGTCGCGACGGCGGTCTGGCGCAGGATCTGCCAGGCCGGCAGCACCGAGCCCATTCCCTCGATCACCGCGCTCGCCGCCGAATTGCTCTGGACGGCGGGAACCCAGGCATCGCGCTCGGCATGGGCGCGGAGCGCGTCGATGTCGCGCCGCGCCCGCCCCATGTCCTGGGTCAGCAGCACGCGATAGGCGTCCGTGTTGAACGCGCGGCCGAAATCGCGCGGCGCCTTGGTGTATTCGGGCTTCGGCCCGGGCGGGAAGGCGGCGAGCGACTGGGGCAGGAGCGCGGAATAGTCGGTGAGATCCTTCTCGCGCGGGCAGACGCCCACGCCCATCGGCTGGCCGGTGGCGCCGTTGTTCGCATGCAGCTCGCCGCCGCGCCGGGCGACGGGGAAGAGCGCGTCGGCCCCCGCCACGGCACCGGACTGACTGAAGGCGCCCTGTCCCGCCGGCATCGCCGCGCAGCCCGCGACGAGCAGCGCCCCGAGGCCGAGGATCACCGTCGAACGTATCATTTCCGCTTCCTCCTCCGCGACCTTGGCCTCTGATAGCGGGCCGGCGCCCGATTTGAAACCTCCGAACCGGAGGCGCGCGGAGACGCGCCCGCGGCCATTGTCTCCGCCGCCGCGCCCGATATGATCGCGCCCGCGGGCGGCCTGCCCGCTCAGGCGAAACGGTCGGAGACGACGCGGAAATCATGCCCATAGGTGTCTTCGACAGCGGCCTCGGGGGGCTCACCATCCTGGAGGCGCTGCGTCGCGCGCTGCCCGGCCAGGACTTCGTCTATCTCGGGGACAATGCGAACGCGCCCTACGGTCCGAGGCCGCCGGTCGAGATCTACGATCTCACCATCGCCGGGGTCGCGCGGCTCTTCGAGGAGGGCTGCGGGCTCGTCATCCTCGCCTGCAACACCGCCTCGGCCGTCGCCTTGCACGATCTGCAGGTGAACTGGCTCAACCCGGCGGCGCATCGCGTGCTCGGCGTCTTCGTGCCGGTGATCGAGCATCTGACGCGCCGCGACTGGGGCGACAACACGCCGCCGACCCATACCGGGCTGCGCGACGTCGCGCTCTTCGCGACGGCGGCGACGGTACAGAGCGGCGCCTTCCCACGCGAACTGAGGTTCCGCGCCCGCGACGTGACCGTGGTGCCGCGCGCCTGCGTCGGCCTCGTCGAGGCGATCGAGGCGGGCGAGCTCGCCGCCGCGGCCCTGATCGCGCGCGATCACGTCGAGGCGCTGCTCCGGCACCTGCCGGCGCCGCAGTCCGCGGTGCTCGGCTGCACGCATTATCCGCTGGTCGAGGCGGCGTTCCGCGCCGCGCTGCCCAGGGCGACCACGCTCGTCTCCCAGCCCGCGCTGATCGCGGCGAGCCTCGCGGATTATCTCGGGCGCCACCGCCGCTTCGAGGGAGGCTCGGGCGCCGTGAGCTACCTTACCACCGGCGACCCCGCCGCCGTCGGCGCCCGCGCGCGGGTCTTCACCGGAACCGCGCTGCCCTTCCGGTCGGCCTGACGCGCCGGCGCGCACCGGCCCCGGCAGATTGATCGCCGGGAAAGATTGTTCTAATCCCGATTCGAACCGTCCGTCCCTGGAGCGTCATGAGCAAGACCTTCAACGTCGCCATTCTCGGCGCCAGCGGCTATACCGGCGCCGAGCTGGTCCGGCTGATCGCGACCCACCCCTCGATCCGGATCGCCGCGCTGACCGCGGACCGCAAGGCCGGACAGAGCATGGGCGAGGTCTTCCCGCATCTGCGCCATCTCGACCTGCCCCGGCTCACCGCGATCGACGCGGTGGATTTCGCCGGCATCGACCTCGCCTTCTGCGCGCTGCCGCATGCGACGAGCCAGGAGGTGATCGCGAAGCTGCCGCGGGATCTGAAGGTCGTCGATCTCTCCGCCGATTTCCGGATCCGCGACCCTGAGGTCTATGCGAAATGGTACGGGCACGAGCATCTCGCGCTCGACCTGCAGGCGGAGGCGGTCTACGGGCTGACCGAGTTCTACCGCGACGAGATCAAATCGGCGCGGCTGGTCGCGGGCACCGGCTGCAACGCGGCGACGGGCATATACGCGATCCTGCCGCTGCTGCGCGCCGGCGTGATCGATCCGGAGATGATCCTCATCGACCTCGCCACCGGCGTCTCCGGCGCGGGCCGCTCGCCGAAGGAGGGCTCGCTCCATTCCGAGGTCTCCGAAGGCTATCACGCCTACAACGTCGCGAAGCACCGCCATCTCGCGGAATTCGACCAGGAGTTCACGAAGGCGGCCGGCCGGCCGGTCGAGGTGACCTTCACGCCCCACCTGCTGCCGCAGAACCGCGGCATCCTCGCCACCGTCTATGTGCGCGGCGAGCCGGAGGCCGTCCACAAGGCGCTCGCCGAGACCTACGCGGGCGAGCCCTTCATGGTGGTCCTGCCGCTCGGCGAGGCGCCGGCCACGCGGCACGTGCGGGGATCGAACTTCGTTCATCTCGGCGTCGTCCCCGACCGGCGGCCCGGCTGGGTCATGGTCTTCTCGACGCTCGACAATCTCACGAAGGGATCCTCGGGGCAGGCGCTGCAGAACGCGAACCTGATGCTCGGCCTGCCGGAGACGGCCGGGCTCATGGCCGCCCCGCTCTTCCCCTGACGGCGTGAGGCGGCGGCGGAAGATCTGGCGGGCCTGCGTGGTGCTCTGGAACACGCTGAACCGGTTCCAGAGCAACGACGGCTCGGCCATGGCGGGCTACATCGCCTTCTCCGGGCTGCTCTCGATCTTCCCCTTCATGATCTTCGCGGCGACGCTGACCGGCATCCTCGTGGGCGAGAGCCGGTCGGAGAAGGTGATCGACGCGCTGTTCCAGATCGCGCCGCAGCACGTGGCGCTGACGCTCGAGCCGGTGGTCGAGGAAGTGCTCGGCAAGCAGTCGAGCGAGGTGCTGACGCTCTCGGCGCTCTTCGCGGTCTGGGTCGCCTCGAACGCGGTCGAGGCGTTCCGGATCGCCTTCGACCGCGCCTATGGCATCATCGATCCGAGACACTTCATCGTGAACCGGGCGATGGCGCTCGGCATCGTGCTGCTCGGCGCGGTGGTCGCGGCGCTGCTCGGGATCTCGATCCTGCTCTCGCCGCTCATCCTGCGCCTGCTCTCGGAATACGCGCATGTCCGCGTCCCCTCCTTCGCGGGCTACGTGACCTATGGCTTCGGAATCGGGGTCTTCGTGGGATTTCTCACGCTGATGCACCGCTGGCTGCCGGGGCGGCACCTTCCGGGGACCGTGGTCTGGCCCGGGGTCATCGTCTCGACGCTGATCTGGCTCGCGGCGGCGGGCGGATTCACGCTCTATCTGAGCTTCACACCGACCTATACCGTCACCTATGGGACCTTGGCGGGGGTTATCATCACGCTCATGTTCTTCTACCTGACGGGCGCGACGATTATATTCGGGGCGGAACTGAACGCGGAACTCAACAAGCTCGCGCCGATCCAGCGCCAGCTGATGACCTGAGAATCCCGCGCGGGAGGAGAGCGAGATGGCGGTCGGGCTCAGGAAAAGGCGCCGTGTCCAGCTGATGGCGCTCGGCGCGGTCATGCTCGCGCTCGCCACGGGCATCGTCGGCTATGCGATGCGCGACGGAATCGAGTTCTTCCGCAGCCCCTCGCAACTCGCGGAACATCCGGCGCGCGCCGGCGAGCGGTTCCGGCTCGGCGGGCTGGTGGCCGAGGGATCGGTGGTCCGGGAGAGCGACGGCGTGGTGCGGTTCGACATCACCGATGGCGGCGCGACGCAGGCCGTGGCCTTCAGGGGCATCCCGCCCGACCTCTTCCGCGAGGGCCAGGGCGTGATCGCCTCCGGCGCGCTCGAGGACGGCACCTTCGTGGCGAGCGAGATCCTCGCGAAGCATGACGAGAACTACATGCCGAAGGAAGTCGCGGACGCGCTGAAGGAACAGGGCCTGTTCAAGCCGGAGGGCGGAAAGCCAGGCTCGTAGGGCGGACATCTGTCCGCCGCCCCCGGCGGAAATGGCGGACCGGGGTCCGCCCCGCGGGCCGGCGAGGGCGTAACCCGATCCTAACCATTCCCGGCCAATCCTCCCTCCGAAGAAACGGATCGAGCAGCCGCGCGCGCTCATCCGTCCGGCTTCCGATCCCGCGGTCAGGAGCCTCGCATCCCATGCAGACGGTGGAGAGCCTCGCCCGGGAGATCGTCCGGCGCGAGGGCGGATATGTGAACGACCCCGACGATCCCGGCGGGGCGACGAAGTTCGGCGTCACGCTCGCGACGCTCCGGAGCCTGCGCGGCGCCCGGGCGGGCATCGACGACCTCAGGGCGCTGAGCGCCGAGGAGGCGGCGGAGATCTACGTCCGGTTCTATTACGCCAGGCCCCGGATCGACCTGCTTCCCGAGCCGCTGCGCGCCAGCGTCTTCGACATGCAGGTGAACGCCGGCGCCAACGCGGTCAGGATCCTGCAGCGGCTGATGACGGCCTTCGGGATGAAGCTGCGCGACGACGGCGTGATCGGCCAGGGCACCGCGCGCGCGGCGCAGAAGGCGATGGCGATGGCGCCCGGCCATCTCGTCGACGCCTACGGGATCGAGCGGCGCAACTACTACTACCGGCTCGGGGATCTGAGGCCCGCGAGCCGGAAGTTCGCCCGGGCGCGGGACGGCGGCAAGGGCGGCTGGATCACCCGGGCCGAGGAATTCATCGCCGCGCGCTTCCATTTCACCCGCGCGCAGCACGACGAGAGGGTCAGGACATGGGGCTGATCGGCAATATCCTCGGCGCGCGCGAGGTCGCGGGCGCGGTGGGCGAACTGGCGCAGGTCTTCGTCGGCAACCGCGCGGAGCGCGACGCGGCCGAGGCGGCGATGGGCCAGGCGGCGCTTTCCCAATACGCGGCCGAGTTCCAGCAGGCGCCGGCGGGCTGGTTCGACCGGTTCATGAACGGGCTGAACCGGCTGCCCCGGCCGCTGCTCGTCGCGGCCACGCTCGGCCTCTTCGCCTATTCGATGATCTCGCCGGAGGGCTTCGCCCGGCGCATGGAGGCGCTCGCGCTGGTGCCCGAACCGCTCTGGTGGCTGCTTGGCGCCATCGTCTCCTTCTATTTCGGCGCGCGCGAACTGCATTACGCGCGCGGCCGGACCCAGGCGGCGCGGGCGCCGGGTGCCAAGGCCGCGGCGCGACCGTTTCTCGGCGGGCTCCCTCCCCGCGCGGCGGCGCCCGGGATCGAGGTCAGGGCGGCCGATCCGGCCTTCAACGCCGCGATCGAGGAATGGCGTGCGACGCGTTAGGGGCGGTCCTCCGCCACGCCGTCGCCGCCGGGGCGGCGGACCGGGGCCTCGCCTCCGACGGTTGCGTGAATTGCCCCCGCCGCCGTTTCGCACCATAGTGCGCCCCGTCCAGCCGGAGGGGGAGCCATGATCGTCGAGCTGGGGCATTTCGCCCTCATCCTCGCCTTTCTCGTCGCCGTCGTTCAGATGGTCGTGCCCATGGTCGGCGCCTCGAAGGGCTGGACCGACTGGATGGGCGTGGCGATCCCCGCGGCCGGCGCGCAGTTCCTGCTCACGGCCTTCGCCTTCCTCGCGCTGATGCACGCCTTCGTGGTCTCGGACTTCTCGGTGCGCCTCGTCGCCGAGAATTCGCATTCGCTGAAGCCGATGATCTACAAGATCGCCGGCACCTGGGGGAACCACGAAGGCTCGATGATGCTCTGGATGCTGATCCTGACACTCTTCGGCGCCATGGTCGCCTGGGGCGGGTCGAATCTGCCCCCCGCGCTCAGGGCGCGCGTGCTGAGCGTGCAGGCGGGCATCGCGGTCGCCTTCTTCGCCTTCATCCTCTGGACCTCGAACCCGTTCATCCGGCTCGCGAACCCGCCGATCGACGGCAACGACCTCAACCCGCTGCTGCAGGATCCGGGGCTCGCCTTCCACCCGCCCTTCCTCTACCTCGGCTATGTCGGGCTCTCGATGGCGTATTCCTTCGCCATCGCCGCGCTGATCGAGGGCCGGGTGGACGCGGCCTGGGCGCGCTGGGTGCGGCCCTGGACGCTGCTCGCCTGGGTGTTCCTCACCATCGGCATCGCCTTCGGCTCGATCTGGGCCTATTACGAGCTCGGCTGGGGCGGCTGGTGGTTCTGGGATCCCGTCGAGAACGTGAGCTTCATGCCCTGGCTCATCTCCTGCGCGCTCCTGCATTCGGCCATCGTGGTCGAGAAGCGCGACACGCTGAAGAGCTGGACCATCCTGCTCGCGATCCTCGCCTTCTCCTTCTCGATGGTCGGCGCCTTCGTGGTGCGTTCCGGCGTCATCACCTCGGTCCACGCCTTCGCGAACGATCCGGACCGGGGCGTCTTCCTGCTCCTGATCCTCGGCGCCTTCACCGGCGGCTCGCTGATGCTCTACGCCTGGCGGGCGGCGGAGCTGCGCTCGAGCGCGGTCTTCGGCATGGTGAGCCGGGAGAGCGGGATCGTCTTCAACAACGTGCTTCTCGTCGTCGCGACCCTGGTCGTCTTCTTCGGCACGCTCTGGCCGCTGATCGCGGAGGTCACCTCCGGCCGCAAGATCTCGGTCGGGCCGCCGTTCTTCGATCTCGCCTTCACCCCCTTCATGGTCGCGGTCGCGGTGATCCTGCCGATCTTCGCGATGCTGCCCTGGAAGCGGGGCAGGCTCGGCCGGGCGGCGCGGTCGCTGCGCGTCCCGGGGATCCTCGCCCTCGCTCTCGGCGCGCTCGCCTGGCAGCTCCAGACCGGGCGCTCGATGCTCGCCCCGATCGGGATCGCGCTCAGCGTCTGGCTCGTCCTTGGCGCCTTCACCGATCTCGCGCTCCGCGCCCGCGCGGGCGAGGCCGCGCTTTCCGAGACGGCGCGGCGGCTCCGCGGCCTGCCCCGCGCGGACTGGGGCAAGGCGCTCGCCCATGCCGGGCTCGGTCTCTCGATCCTCGGCATCGCCTGTATCACCGCCTGGGCGAGCGAGGACATCCGCGTGGCCCGGCTCGGCGAGAGCTGGCCGGTCGGCGCCTATACGCTGCGCCTCGACAAGGTGGAGGCGGCGGAGGGGCCGAACTACCAGACCGAGACGGCGACCGTCGCCGTCTTCCGGGGCGCGCGCCAGATCGCGACGCTCCACCCGCAGAAGCGCTTCTACCCGGTGCAGCGGATGCCCACGACCGAGGCGGCGATCGACCGCGGCCTGACGCGCGACCTCTACGTCGCGCTCGGCGACGCGCAGAAGGACGGCGGCTGGGCGGTCCGGACCTATGTGAAGCCGATGGCGAACTGGATCTGGATCGGCGCGATGGTGATGGCGCTCGGCGGGATCGTCAGCCTGACCGACCGGCGCTACCGCGTCGGCGCCCCCGCGCCCCGCGCGCCACGCGGCGCGGTCGCGGCGGAGTGAGCCCGGTGCGCGCCCTCCTCCTCGCCCTGCTCCTGCTCGCGCCGCTCCGCGCCTTCGCGGTGCAGCCGGACGAGATGCTGCCCGATCCAGCGCAGGAGGCGCGGGCGCGGGCGATCACCAAGGAGCTGCGCTGCGTCGTCTGCCAGAGCGAATCGCTCGACGAGAGCAACGCCGACATCGCGCGCGACCTGCGGCTCATGGTGCGCGAGCGGATCGTGGCCGGCGACGACGACGCGCAGGTGGTCGAGTATGTCGTCGACCGCTACGGCGAATACGTGCTGTTCCGGCCCCGCTTCTCCGCCTTCAACGCGGCGCTCTGGCTCTCGGGCCCCGCCTTCCTGCTGATCGGGGGCGGCCTCGCCCTCGTCTTCATCCGGCGCCGCGCGAAGGCGCCCGACGCCGCGCCGCCGGGGCTGACCCCGGAGGAAGAGCGGCGGCTGGCGCGGCTCATGGAAGACTGACGCGCCCGCCTTTTCCCCGCGCCCCCGCGCCGCTATCGTCCCGAACCGACCCCGCGGCCAGGCCGGGAGGATGATCCGTGCCCAAAGACCCCACTTCCCCCGCCCGCCTCCGGGAGCGGGGGCCATGATCACCGGACCGCTCGCCTCGGCGATCACCGCGGCGCCGCGCCCGCATGACCGCGACCGCGCCGCCGAGATCGAGACGCTCTTCGCCGACCTGCCCGAGGCGCCCCGGACGCTCCTCGCCGGAACGGCGGGCTGCTCGGGCTTTCTCGACGGGCTGATGCGGCGCGAGGCGGACTGGCTGCGCGCGGCGCTGGACCAGCCGCCGGAGCGGGCTTTCGGGGAGATCCTCGCGGCTGTCGAGGCCGAGGATGGCGGGCCGCTCGGCACGCGCCTGCGCGTCGCCAAGCGCCGGGCGGCGCTCCTGACCGCGCTCGCCGATCTCGGCGGCGTCTGGCCCGTCCTGAAGGTGACCCAGACGCTGACCGATCTCGCCGACCGCGCGGTCGATCTCGCGCTGAGGGGCCTCGTCGCCGAGGAGATCGCGCGGGGAAAGCTGAGGGTCGATCCCGCGGAGACCGGCGCGACGGCGGGGATGTTCGCGCTCGCCATGGGCAAGATGGGCGCGGGGGAACTCAACTATTCCTCCGACATCGACCTGATCGTGATGTTCGACGAGACGCGGCACGATCCGGACGACTACGGCGACGTGCGCAAGGTCTTCATCCGCGTCACGCAGCGGCTGGTGAAGCTCCTCTCCGAGATCACCGCCGAGGGCTATGTCTTCCGCGTGGACCTGCGGCTCCGGCCCGACCCCTCGGTGACGCCGGTCTGCATCGCGACCGATCCGGCGGAAAACTACTACGAGAGCGTCGGCCGCACCTGGGAGCGCGCGGCCTTCATCAAGGCCCGGCCCTGCGCGGGGGCGATCGACGCGGGTTGGGCCTTCCTCGAACGGCTGCGGCCATTCATCTGGCGCCGCCACCTCGATTTCGCCTCGATCCAGGACGCGCATGACATGCGCCTCCGCATCCGGGAGCACAAGAAGCTGACCGGGCCGCTCCAGATCCTCGGTCACGACGTGAAGCTGGGCCGGGGCGGCATCCGCGAGATCGAGTTCTTCACCCAGACCCGCCAGCTCATCACCGGCGGCCGCGACGCGGGGCTCCGTCAGCGCGACACGCTCGGCGCGCTCGAGGCGCTGACGGCGAAGGGATGGGTCGAGCCCGCGACGGCCGCGGCGCTGTCGGACGCCTATCTCGCCCATCGCGCGCTCGAGCACCGGCTGCAGATGCTCGACGACGCGCAGACGCACCGGATGCCGGCGACGGAGGAGGGGCTGGCGCGGCTCGTCGACTTCTGCGCCGCCGACCCCGCGCGCTTCGAATCCGAGCTGCTCGACCGGTTCCGGAGCGTCCACGAACTGACCGAGCCGTTCTTCGCCCCCGGCGGCGCGCCGCCCGAGCCGCCCGAGGTCGCCTTCGCCGATCCGGAGGCGGCGGAGGCGACGATCCAGGGGTGGACCCGGCTGCCCGCGCTCCGCTCCGACCGGGCGCGGGAACTCTTCCGGCGGCTGCTGCCGCGGATCCTGACCCAGATCGGCAAGTCCGCGAGCCCGGATCAGGCGCTCAACCTCTTCGACGGGTTCCTCAAGGTGCAGCCCGCGGGCGTGCAGCTCTTCTCGCTCATGGAGGCCAATCCGAAGGTGCTCGACCTGATCGTCGATGTCTGCGGATCGACGCCGGAACTCGCGCGCTATCTCGGGCGCAACGCCGGCGTGCTCGACGCGGTGCTGTCACGCGACTTCTACCGCCCGCTCCGGGGCGCGGCGGATCTGCGCCACGAACTGGCGGGACGGCTCGCGGAGATCGAGGATTACGAATCCGCGCTCGACTTCGCCCGAATCTGGACGAAGGAGCGGCGGTTCCGGATCGGCGTTCACCTGCTGCGCGGGATCGCGAGTTCGGAAGAAGCCGGAGACGCCTATTCCGCCGTCGCCGAGGCGGTGCTGGCCGCGGTCCTGCCGGTGGTGACGCGCGATTTCGCGTCCCGCCACGGCCTCCCGCCCGGGGCGGGCGCGGTGGTCGTCGCGATGGGCAAGCTCGGCAGCCGCGAGATGACGGCGAGTTCCGACCTCGACCTGATCGTGATCTACGACGCCGAGGGCGCGGAAAGCTCGGAGGGCCGGCGCCCCCTGCCCGTCTCGACCTATTACGCGCGCTTCACCCAGGCGATCATCGCCGCGCTCTCGGCGCCGATGTCCGAGGGCATCCTCTACGAGGTGGACATGCGCCTGCGCCCCTCGGGCCGGCAGGGGCCGCTCGCGACCAGCCTCGCCTCCTTCGCCGCCTATCAGGAGGAACAGGCCTGGACCTGGGAGCATCTGGCGCTGACCCGCGCGCGCGTGGTCGCCGGGCCGCATCTGCTCGCGGAGCGCGTGGGCGAGGCGATCGACGCGGCGCTGACCCGCGCCCATGACCCGGAGAAGGTGCTGGCGGACGTGCGCGACATGCGCCGCCGGCTGGCGGAGGCGAAGGAGGCGGCGGCGGCCGATCCCTGGGAGGTGAAGCTGGGGCCGGGCCGGATGATGGATATCGAGCTGCTCGCCCAGGCCGGCGCGCTCCTGCGCGGGCTCTCCCGGCTGCACCGGCCGCGGCGGATGCTCTCGCGGCTCGCCCGCGTCGGCTGGCTGACCGGCCCCGAGGCGGCCGCGCTCGAAGCCGCGCACGCGGCCTTCGCGACGACGCAGCAGATCCTGCGCCTCGCGAGCGACCGGACCCGCGATCCGGCCGAGATGGGGCGTGGGCTCGTTGACCTGCTGCTGGCCGCGACCGACGAGCCCGATCTCGACGCGCTGCGCGCGCGGCTCGCGGCCTCGGCCGAGGCGGCCGATGCGATCATCCGCCGGAAGCTCGGCGGGGGCGAGGCGGCGGCGGAGGCAGGAGGATGACGCCTCCGATCGTCTACCACCCGGACTACATGGCCCAGCTTCGCCCCAACCACCGCTTCCCGATGTCGAAATACGGCTATCTGCGCGAGGCGCTGATCGCGCGGGGCCTGCTGCCGGCCGCGGGGGGCTACGTGGCGCCGGCGCCCGCGCGCCTCGCGGCCGTCGCCGCGGTCCATGCGATCGACTACGTGGAACGGGTGGCGAACCAGACCCTCACGCGGGACGAGGAACGGCGCATCGGCCTGCCCGGCACCCCGGCCGTCGCCCGGCGCGCCTTTCTCTCGGCCGCCGGCACGCTGCTCGCCGCGCGGCTCGCGCTCGAACACGGGCTCGCGCTCAACATGGCCGGCGGCTCGCATCACGCGGGGCCGGCGGGGGGCGCCGGGTTCTGCGTCTTCAACGACGTCGCCGTCGCCGCCCAGGCACTGCTCGCGGAGGGGCAGGCCGCGCGCGTGCTGGTGATCGATTGCGACGTGCATCAGGGTGACGGCACGGCCGAGATCTTCGCCGGCCGCGCCGAGGTGCTGACCCTCTCGCTTCATGCCGAGCGCAACTATCCGGCCCGCAAGGCGGTCTCGAGCCTCGATTATCCGCTGCCCGACGGGCTGGCGGACCGGCCCTATCTCGAGGTGCTCGCCCATGCGCTCGCGGCGGCGGAGGCGTTCCGGCCCCGGATCGCCTTCTACAACGCCGGCGTCGATCCGCATCGCGACGACCGGCTCGGCCGGCTCGGCCTCTCCGACGAAGGGCTCCGGGCGCGGGACGCGCTGGTGATCGGCTGGGCGCGCGCGCGGGGCATCCCGCTCGTCGGCGTGCTCGGGGGCGGCTACGACGCCGATCCGCTCCGCCTCGCCGCCCGCCACGCGATCCTGTTCGAGGAAGCCGCGCGGTAGGGCGGACATCTGTCCGCCGCCCCCGCGCGCCACCGACGCGCGCCACCGACGGCGGACCGAGGTCCGCCCTACTCGAAGCGGTTGTTCTGCGGGAAGCCGCGGGGGGCCATGCGGCCCGCGTCGGCGCGCTTGCCGACCCATTCAGCGAGATCCGCGGCCGTGACGGTGCGCGTACGCCCGGCGGGATCCTTCCAGCTCAGTCCGCCGGCGAGATCGAAGGTGATCGCGTCGCTCAGCCCGCCGTCCTTGTAGCGCTGCAGCCGGGTGCCCTTGCCGCGCGCCATCTCGTCGAGTTCCGCGGCCGGAAAGACCAGCAGCTTGCGGTTCTCGCCGACGACGGCGACGTGATCGCCCCGGACCGGCCGGCAGACCTTCGCCCGCGCCTCGCCGCGCAGGTTCAGGACCTGCCTGCCGCCGCGCGTCTGCGCCAGCGCCTCGTCCTCGGGCAGGATGAAGCCGTCGCCCGCGTCGGAGGCGAGAAGCAGCCGGCCGCCCGGACGGTGGATGAAGAGCGCGACCATCCGCGCCTCGTTCGGCAGGTCCGCCATCAGCCGGATCGGCTCGCCCATGCCGCGGCCGCCGGGCAGGTTCGCGCAGGAGAGCGTGAACATCCGCCCGTTCGAGCTGAGCAGCAGCAGCCGGTCGGTCGTCTCCGCCCGGATCAGGAAGCGCGGCCCGTCGCCGTCCTTGAACCGCAGTTCCGCGTCGTCGGGCAGATGGCCCTTCATCGCGCGGATCCAGCCCATCTCGGAACAGACGACCGTGATCGGCTCGCGCTCGATCATCGCCTCGTAGGCCACGTCCTCGACGGCGGGCATGTCCTCGAACTCGGTCCGCCGCGCGCCGCCCGGCGCCTCGCGCCCGAAGGCTTTGCGGACCTCGCGCAGCTCGTCCGCGATCCGGCTCCACTGCGCCTCCTCCGAGCCGAGCAGCGCGATCAGCGCCTCGCGCTCCGCGGTCAGCGCGTCGCGCTCGCCCCGGATCTCCATTTCCTCGAGCCTGCGCAGGCTCCGCAGGCGCATGTTGAGGATCGCCTCGGCCTGGGTGTCGGTGAGATGGAATTCCGCCATCATCACCGCCTTCGGCTCGTCCTCGGTCCGGATGATCTCGATCACCCGGTCGAGGTTGAGGTAGGCCACGAGATAGCCCTCGAGGATCTCGAGCCGCGCCTCGATCTTGCCGAGCCGGAAGCGGGAGCGGCGCAGCAGCACGTCGCGGCGGTGATCGAGGAAGGCGCGCAGCACTTCCCTGAGGGAACAGACCTTCGGCGTGCGGCCGTCGATCAGCACGTTCATGTTGAGCGCGAAGCGGGTCTCGAGGTCGCTCGCCTTGAACAGCATCTCCATCATCACGGCGGCGTCGACCGTGCGGGCCCTCGGCTCCAGCACGATCCTGAGATCCTCGGCGCTCTCGTCGCGCACATCGGCGAGGACCGGCACCTTCTTCGCGTTGATGAGCTCGGCGATCCGCTCGATCAGCCGGCCCTTCTGCACCTGGTAGGGGATCTCGGTGACCACGACCTGCCACTGGCCTCGCCCGAGATCCTCGACCGCCCAGCGCGCGCGAAGCCGGAAGCTGCCCCGCCCCGTGCGATAGGCCTCCTTGATGTTCGCGCGCGGCTCCACGATGACGCCGCCGGTCGGGAAGTCCGGCCCCTGCACGAAATCGAGCAGCTTCTCGTCCGAGGCGCCCGGCGCCCTGATGAGATGCAGGCAGGCGCGGCAGAGTTCGTCGATGTTGTGCGGCGGGATGTTGGTCGCCATGCCGACGGCGATCCCGCTCGATCCGTTCGCGAGGAGGTTCGGGAAGCCGGCGGGCAGGACCACGGGCTCGCGCTCGGACCCGTCGTAATTGTCGCGGAAATCGACCGCGTCCTCGGCGAGCCCTTCCATCAGCGCCGCCGCGGCCGAGGTCAGCCGCGCCTCGGTGTAGCGCTGCGCCGCCGGGTTGTCGCCGTCGATATTGCCGAAATTGCCCTGGCCGTCGACCAGCGGATAACGGACGTTGAAATCCTGCGCGAGCCGGGCCAGCGCGTCATAGATCGCCTGATCGCCGTGCGGGTGGTAGTTGCCCATCACCTCGCCGACGATCTTCGCGCATTTGCGGAAGGCGGTGCCGGGATCGAGCCTCAGCCCGCGCATCGCATAGAGGATGCGCCGGTGCACCGGCTTCAGCCCGTCGCGCGCGTCGGGCAGCGCGCGGTGGGTGATCGTCGAAAGCGCGTAGGTGAGGTAACGCTCCCCGAGCGCGGTCGAAAGCGCCTCGAAGGTCATGTCACCGGAGGGGAGATCGTCGGTCGGGTCGGCCATCGCAGTCTCGTACCGAGCCCGCGGCCACCCGTCCAGCGCGAAAGCGTCAGCGTTCCGGGGGCCAGCCGAGTTCGGCGGCGATCCGCTTTCCGTGTTCGAGATATTCGTCGGCGCGGGAGAGGTCGATCATGTCCCCGAGGCGCACGTTGACCTCCTCCGGCGTGAAGGGCACCCGCGCCGCCGCACTCGCGAAGGTGAGCTCGGAGAAATCGAACCGGCCCCCGGCGCTGCCGAAGAAATCGACGCGGACGCTCATGAAATCCCGCGCGTAGAGCCGGGCGTCGGCCAGCATGTCCTCGAGCCGGTCCGGCCGCGGCACCGGCTCAGGATCGACCGGAAAGCCCTTCCAGTGGAAAGCGGTGGGCTTCCAGTCCGGCGTGTAGAGGTTGCGCCGGTAGCCGTGCTCGTTCCGGCCCTTGACGACGAGGATGAAGACCGGCTCGCCCATCATGCAGAAGATCTTGTATTCGAGCTGCCCGCCGGGCGCGGAGGGCACGTATTCCTCGACCAGCCAGCGCTTGGGAACCGCGCGGTAGTGAAACTCGCCGGTGCTGCGCCACTGGTCGTAGCCCATCCAGCGCGCGAGCTTCGCCACCAGATCCGAGCGGCGCGTCGGCGTCTCGCCGCGCTCGATATGGTTCTGGCCGCTGCCGAAGCTCGTCTTCAGGACGAATCTCGCCGGCAGGTTCGCGCCCGCGAGATCCCGGGGCGTCCAGCCTTGGGCGATCAGCCGCGGCGGCTGGATACATCCTCCGCGATAGCGGACGTAATCGCGCACCGCGATCTTGTCGGCGACGAGGCTCATCAGCGGATTGGGATGGTGCAGGAATTGCCAGCGGACCTTCTCGTTGTACCACGTCGGATTGACGAGATCGGGCAGGTGGTCGTTCTTGCGGGCATAGGCGTAGGTCAGCATCTCGAGCTCGGAGGAAAAGACCCGCTCGTAGATCGTCTCCTGCACCGGCTGCCTCAGCATTCCGAACGCTTTCAGGAGCTTGGCCCCTCGGCCCAGCCATCGCCTCTGGCGGTCGATCCGGGCCACGAAGGCGTCGCGGTCCGCGTCATAACGAGGCATCGCCTCCTCCGTGCAACACGCCGACCCATGCCAGGACATGGACAGGCCCCTCCCCCGCGCACCATGTAGACCATGCGCGCCCGCGCGTGAAGGGCCGGCGTCAAAGCGAGGGGCCGGCATGATGCAAGTTTAACGTGTGCTCCTGCGAAGAAGAGGTCATGACCCCGACTCCCTCCCCCGCCGACGGCTCGGCGCGTTCGATCCTCATCACCGGCTGCTCCTCGGGAATCGGCCTCGACGCCGCGCGGACACTCGCCGCGCGCGGCTGGCGCGTGCTCGCGACCTGCCGCGACCCGAAAGACTGCGAACGGCTCGAAACCGCGGGGCTCGAGAGCTTCCCGCTCGACCTCTCCTGCGAGGACAGCATCCGCCGCGCCATCCCGGAAACGGCGGAGCGGCTCGGTGGCATGCCGGACGCGCTCTTCAACAACGGCGCCTTCGCGATTCCCGGCGCCGTCGAGGACATGCCGCGGGCGGCGTTTCGCGAGATCTTCGAGGTCAACCTCCTCGGTCAGTTCGACCTGACGAATCGCATCCTGCCCGGCATGCGCGCGCGCGGTTCCGGGCGGATCGTGATGAATTCCTCGGTACTGGGCCTCGTCGCGGCACCCTGGCGGGGCGCCTATGTCGCGACGAAATTCGCGCTCGAGGGGCTGACGGACACGCTCCGCCTCGAGTTGCGCGGCAGCGGGATCGCGGTCGTTCTGATCGAACCCGGGCCGATCGGCACGCCCTTCCGTGCCAAATCGATCCCCCGATTCGAGCGGCATGTGAACTGGCGCGCCTCGCCCCACGCGGCGCGCTACGCGCGCGAGCTCCTGCCGCGCCTCTATGCCGAACGCTCCCGCCCCGACCGGTTCGAACTTCCTCCCGGCGCGGTCACCGCGAAACTCGTCGCCGCGCTCGAGGCGAAACGGCCCGCCGCGCGCTACACCGTGACCCATCCCGCCCGCGCGGCGGCGATCCTGCGCCGGCTGCTGCCGGCGCGCTGGCTCGACCGCGTCGTCGCGGGGCGCTGATCGCCCGCTTTGCAAAACCGCGGTCGATCCGGTACCCAAGGAAACCCGAGCCGGAGCCACCCGCCATGATCCACGATCCCCTCTTCATCCTCGCGGCGATCGCCTGTCTGGTGACCGTGGGCGTGCTGCTGGTCGGCGTGGGCGGCTTCGCCAAGGGCGGAGACTTCAACCGCAAGCATGCGAACAAGATCATGCGGCTGCGCCTGCTCGCGCAGTTCATCGCCGTCGTGCTGATCGTGCTGTTCGTCTATCTCTCGCGCAAAGGCTGAACGATGGTAGTGCTGAACCGGATCTATACCCGCACCGGCGACAAGGGGGAGACCGCGCTCGGCGACGGGACGCGGGTGCCCAAGCACGCGCCCCGGGTCTCGGCCTATGGCACGGTCGACGAACTCAACGCGACGCTCGGCCTCGCCCGGCTCCATGCGACGGCGGAGCTCGATCCGGCGCTGTCGCGGATCCAGAACGACCTCTTCGACCTCGGCGCCGATCTCTGCGTGCCCGACATCGAGAACGACGCGACGGCGAAATATCCGCGGCTGCGCATGGCGGCGGCCCAGGTCGACCGGCTGGAATCCGAGATCGACGCGTTCAACGCGGAGCTGACCCCGCTCCGGAGCTTCATCCTGCCCGGCGGCTCCGCGCTTTCGGCGCATCTGCACCTCGCCCGCACCGTCTGCCGGCGGGCGGAGCGGCTCGCGATCGAGCTCGCCGCGGCGGAGACGGTCAATGCCGAGGCGGTGAAATACCTCAACCGCCTCTCCGACTGGCTCTTCGTCGCGGCGCGGATCGCCAACGACAAGGGCGCGGCCGACGTGCTCTGGGTTCCCGGCGCGAACCGCTAGCCGCCTCTCCGAGGCCTGCCCCGCCTTCGGATCATTTTGAGACTCGCGGATTTGCCCTATATTGTTCATGGGGCCTCCGGTGTCTCCGGACCGGCTCCGCGGGGAGGGTCCAGGAATGGAGATCCGTCGGGAAGCCGCGACCTATTCGCGCGCGGAGATCATATCGGACGCGGTCGTACATGGCGCCGCCATCCTGGCCGCGCTGATCGCCGTGCCCGTTCTCGTCACGCTCGCGGCCCTCTGGGTGGGCGACGCCACCACGATCACGGCGCTGGTCATCTACGGCGTCACGCTGATCGCGATGTTCTGCTGCTCGGCCTTCTACAATTTCGTCACCAGCCCCGCCTGGCACGACTACCTGCGCCGCGTTGACCAGTCGGCGATCTACATCAAGATCGCCGGCGCCTATACGCCCTTCGTCGTGCTGACCGGCACCTCCGCCGGCGTCTTTCTCGCCGGTGTCTGGGCGGTGGCGCTCGCGGGCGTGACCATGGTGCTCTTCGGTCCCCCCCGGCCGCGCTGGCCGGCGCTCGCGCTCTATCTCGGCCTCGGCTGGGCCGGGCTCGTCCTGGGGCGCCAGATGATCACGGCGCTGACGCCGGCGGGCCGCGATCTCGTGATCCTCGCCGGCGCGCTCTACAGCACGGGCCTCGTCTTCTTCCTCTGGGAGCGGCTGAGGTTCCACAACACGATCTGGCACGTCTTCGTCCTCGCGGGAAGCGGGCTCGTCTACGCGGCCGTGGTGCTCGAACTCTGGAGCCGCGCCGCGACGGCGATCTGACCCCCGCCGGTCCGCCGGCGGCGAAGGATGTCGCCATTGGTTGTAGGGTGTCGCGAAATGTTATTGCGCCCCTCCGAGGCCAACCTTAGACCATCCTTGCGTCGCGCGGAGGCTCCGGGATCCGTCTTCCGACAGGGGGCGCGCGCGGGAGAGAGATCCGCCCTGACCGGGCGAGAGGGGAGCAAGCGATGAAGATCCTGGTGCCCGTGAAGCGGGTGATCGACTACAACGTGAAGGTTCGGGTGAAGGCGGACGGGTCGGGAGTGGATCTCGCGAACG
>NZ_VFRP01000016.1 GCF_006385685.1 Amaricoccus solimangrovi
CTGGTCGTCGTTCCTGACATGGCAATGCGCGATGGTGGCGCCGGCCTCGAAAGCCTCCTGCGTGCTCTCGATCTGCTCCGCGACGGTGATCGGAACGGCGGGGTTGTTCTCCTTGCGCGGCAGCGAGCCGGTGATGGCGACGCAGATGACGCAGGGCTTGGTCGAGAGATCAGACATCGAGGAACACCGTTTCATTCTCGCCCTGCAGGCGGATGTCGAAGCGATAGACCACCTTGCCGTCGCGCTCCCCGCGTTTCGCGATCAGCGTCGGGCGGCGGTCGACCTGTTCGATCAGGTTCAGCACCGGATCCTTGGCATTGGCCTCCTCCTCGTCGGAGAAGTACATCCGGGTGTTGAGCCCGATGTTGATGCCGCGGGCGACGATCCAGAGATTCAGATGCGGCGCCATCGGGCGCTGGTCCTGACGGCCGCGGCCGAGCGCGTCCTTCGCCTCCTCATCGGCGCTCCGGCGCGGCGGATGCGCGGCGGGCCGGCCGGGGACGGAGCCCGGCTTGATCGTCTCGAAGCTGAAGAGCCCGGTCTCGAAATTCGAGATGACCCGGCCCCAGCCCCGGAAGCCTTCCTCGACCTCCCCGGCGCGGCGGTCGGCGGGATGCGGATAGATGCCGGCGGCGTTGGCCTGCCAGACCTCGATCAGCACGTCCTTGAGCGGCGCGCCCATGCCGTCGATCACGGTGCCCTCGACGGTGATCCGCTCGCCCTTCGCATTCGGACCCGCGATGTCGGTGCCGAGTTCCTTCTCGAAGAGGTCGAACCCCGCGGCGCCCGGCGCGAGGCCGATGTGGACGTAGGGGCCGGCGGTCTGGGACGCGGTCTCGCGCAGGTAGTTCAGCGGCTGCGGCATGGCTCAGTTCCCCTCCAGGCGGTTCTCGAACAGGGTCGAGCGGCTGCCGCGCAATACGATGTCGAACTTGTAGGCGAGGCAGTCGAGCGGCACGGCGGCGTTGAGGTCGAGCGGCGCGATCAGCTGGTCGATCGCGTCCTGGTCGGGGATCGACTTCACGATCGGGCAATGCGGCAGCAGCGGGTCGCCCTCGAAATACATCTGGGTGATCAGCCGCTGGACGAAACCCGCGCCGAAGACCGAGAAGTGGATATGCGCGGGCCGCCAGTTGTTGACCCAGTTCCGCCACGGATAGGCGCCGGGCTTGACCGTGCGGAAGTAATAGTAGCCGTCCTCGTCGGTCAGCGTCCGGCCACAGCCGCCGAAATTCGGATCGATCGGCGCGAGATAGGTGTCCTTCTTGTGCCGGTAGCGCCCGCCCGCGTTCGCCTGCCAGAACTCGACCAGCGTGTTCGGCACGCCCCGGCCGGTCTCGTCGAGCACGCGGCCATGGACGATGATCCGCTCGCCGATCGGCTCGCCGTCATGGGCGTAGTTCAGGATCAGGTCGTTGTCGAGCGGGCCGAGATCCGAATGGCCGAAGGTCGGGCCGGTGACCTCGGAGAGCGAGTTCTGCAGGCTCAGCAGCGCGTAGCGGGGCGAGCGCGCGACGGAGGTCTTGTAGTTCGGCGTATAGGCGGGCGGATGCAGCGTGCGGTCACGCTGGAAGTATTCCGCCGCTCCGGGGCCGGTATTGGATCCGATCCTGCCCATCCGGGTCATGGTTTCACTCCCATTTCCTTGTAGGTTTCTTTCACGATCTTGAAGGCGTGATTGGCCGCCGGGACTCCCGCGTAGATGGCGACATGCATCAGCGCCTCGCGGATGTCCTCGGGGGTGGCGCCGGTATTGGCGGTGGCGCGGACATGCATCGCCACCTCCTCGTGATGGCCGAGCGCGGCGAGCAGCGCGATCGTCACCATCGAGCGTTCGCGCTTCGTCCAGTCCGGGCGCGACCAGACCGTGCCCCAGGCGCCCTCGGTGATCATCTCCTGGAAGGGCGCGTCGAAATCGGTCTTCGCCGCCTCCGCGCGGTCCACATGCGCGTCGCCGAGCACGCTCCGGCGCGTGGTCATTCCGGTGTCGTAGCGTTCAGACAAGTCCGATCTCCTTCGCGAAATCCCCGATCAGGCGGGCGACCGTCTCCGGCGCCTCGACGCAGGGGATGTGGCCGGCGCCCCGGATCAGTTCGAACCGGGCGCCCTCGATGCTCTCGGCCATCTCCCGCACCAGATCGGGCGGGGTCGAGCCGTCCTCGGACCCGGCGATCACCAGCGCGGGCAGCCGCAGTCCGGCGGTCGAGTCGCGCAGATCCGTCTCGGCGAGCGCGGCGCAGCAGCCGATGTAGCCGCCGGCCGGCGTGCGGGTCAGCATGTGCCGCCAGCCCGCGAATTCGGTGGCGCGCTCGGCGCGGAACTTCTTCGAGAACCAGCGTTCCAGCACCGGATCCGCCAGCGCGGCGATGCCGCCCGCGCGGATCGTCGCGATCCGCTCCTTCCACATCGTGTCGGTGCCGATCTTCGGCGCGGTATTCGAAAGCACGATGCCCCGGACGAGGTCCGGCCGCTCCGCCGCGAGCCCCTGGGCGATCACGCCGCCGATCGAGAGGCCGACGAAGAGCACATCGCGAAGACCGAGATGCCCGATCAGCCCGGCGGCGTCGGCCACCAGATCGCCCATGTAGTAGTCGCCGTTCGGCGCGTCGGTCAGCCCGTGGCCGCGCTTGTCGTAGCGGATCACGCGCAGGCCCCGGGGCAGGAGCGGAACCACCGCGTCCCAGACGCGCAGATCGGTGCCGAGGGAATTCGCGAACACCACCGCGGGGCCATCGGCCGCGCCTTCGTCCGTGTAATGGACGGTGAGCCCGTTGATTTCCGCCATCTTCATGGTCGTTTCCTCCTTGCCACGCACGATCTCATTTTCATGTGGTTATGTAAAATGATAAGGTTCTTCCAATCCATAACCTGTGGGATATGAATGCGCGAGATCAGCTACCGTCACGTCCGCTGCTTCCTCGAGATCGCGCGGCTGCAGAGCGTCGGACAGGCGGCCGAGGCGCTGGCGGTGTCGCAGCCCGCGGTCTCCAAGACCCTGCGCGAACTCGAGGATCGGCTGGGGGTGAAGCTCTTCGAGCGCGCGGGGCGGCGGCTGCGCCTGACGGCGGAGGGGGCGGTGTTCCAGGCCCATGCCGGGCTCTCGCTCCTCGAACTGCAGCGCGGCGTCCGGGCGCTCAGCGCCGGCGCCCGGATCGGGCAGCGGATCGAGGTCGGCGTGCTGCCGACGGTCGCGACCGACCTGATGCCGCGCGCGGCGCTCACCTTCGCCGAGCGGATGCCGGGCGTCACGCTCACCATCACCACCGGGCCGAACTGGCTCCTGCTGGCGCAGCTGCGCGACGGCGCGCTCGATCTGGTAATCGGGCGGCTCGCGGCGCCGGCGGCGATGGCGGGGCTGGTCTTCGAGCAGCTCTATGTCGAGGCGGTCGTGGCCGTGGTGCGCGCGGGCCATCCGCTCACCGCCGATCCAGCGCGCGCGCTCACCGGATTTCCGCTGATCATGCCGCCGGCGGGGGCGATCATCCGGCCGGTGGTGGAGCAGTATTTCCTCAGCATCGGCCAGGAGCCGCCGCGCGGCTTCGCCGAGACGGTGGCCCAGGCGGTGGGGCGCGGGCTGCTCACGCGTTCGGACGCGGTCTGGTTCATCTCGCGCGGGGTGGTGGCCGATGATCTCGCCGCCGGGGTGCTCGTGGAACTCGACCTGCCCGGCCTGCCGATCCCCGGCCCGGTCGGACTCACCCAGCGCGGCGGCGACGCGCCCGCGCCGCTGCTCGCGGAGGTGATGCGCGCCATTCGCGACAGCGTCGCGCGCTGAGCGGGAATGTCGGCGGATCGAGGCCCTTCCGCGGTCGGAGGTCAGGCCGGATGACGCAAGGCCTCGATCGCTACGCTTCCTCCTGGTCCCGGCTTCTGCCGCGCAAGATGGGCGCGCGCGCGAAACCGGACCTTGCGCTGGATCAAGCGCGGGGCGGAAACCGGCCCCGGGGGGCCTATTCCTCGAGCCCGGCCTGCGCGTCCGCCCGGCTCTTGCCCGCGACCTGGAGCGCGAGGGCCGCGGCCATGAACGGATCGAGGTCGCCGTCGAGCACGCCCTGCGTGTCCGAGGTCTCGTGGTTCGTGCGCAGGTCCTTCACCATCTGGTAGGGCTGCAGCACGTAGGAGCGGATCTGGTTGCCCCAGCCCGCGTCGCCCTTGGCCTCGTGCTGGGCGGTGATCGCCTCGTTGCGGCGCCGGAGCTCCATCTCGTAGAGCCGCGACTTCAGAGCCGCCATCGCATTCGCGCGGTTCTGGTGCTGCGACTTCTCGGACGAGGTCACCACGATATTGGTCGGGATATGGGTGATCCGGACCGCCGAATCGGTCGTGTTCACATGCTGCCCGCCCGCGCCCGAGGAGCGGTAGGTGTCGATCCGGATGTCGTTCGGCGCGATCTCGATCTCGATGTTCTCGTCCACCACCGGATAGACCCAGACCGAGGAGAAGCTCGTGTGCCGGCGCGCGGCGGAATCGTAGGGCGAGATCCGCACCAGCCGGTGCACGCCCGATTCCGACTTCAGCCAGCCATAGGCGTTCTGCCCCCTGATCTGGTAGGTGACGGAGCGGATCCCCGCTTCCTCGCCCGGGCTCTCGGAGATGAGCTCGACCTTGTAGCCATGCGCCTCGGCCCAGCGCACGTACATCCGCGCGAGCATCGAGGCCCAGTCGCAGCTTTCGGTGCCGCCCGCGCCCGCGTTCACCTCGAGGAAGGTGTCGTTGCCATCGGCCTCGCCGTCGAGCAGCGCCTCGATCTCCTTCTGCGCCGCCGCCTCGCGCAGCGCCCTGAGCGCCGCCTCCGCCTCGGCCACCACCTCGGCGTCGTCCTCGGCCTCGCCGAGCTCGATGAGTTCGCGCTGGTCGTCGAGCTCGCGCGCGAGCCCGGTGTAGCCGTCGATCGCATCCGCGAGCACCTGCCGGTCGCGCATCAGCTTCTGCGCCCGGGCCGGATCGTTCCAGAGCTCGGGATCCTCGCTCATCGCATTGAGTTCCTCGAGCCGATGCGGCGCGGTCTCCCAGTTGAGCCGCTGGCGCAAGAGCGCGAGCGACTTCTCGATCTCGGCGACGACATGTTCGGTTTCGGCGCGCATGACTGAAAGCTCCCCCTCCGGCGGTTGCGTGTTCTATCCGCGCGCGGGGTGAGGGTAAAGGGGTGGGGGGTGTCGGGGGTGCCCGGATCACTGCCGGCCCGGCGCCCCCACCGCCGCGGTGCGCGAAATTCCCCGCCCTGGCCGGGGGCGAGGAACGAAAGAACCGCGCGCCGGTTTGTCCCTCGCCACGCACGAAGTCAAACCCCGATGAGCCCCCCGATGAGCGAACCTGACACGGCATTGCCCGTGATCGAAGAAACCTTGTCCGTCGCCAGGCGCGAGCATGTCGTCGGACGGGTCCGGGTCGAGACGGTGACCGAGACGGTCGAGGAAACCGTCACGGCCGATCTCGAGAGCAGCTCCGTGGAAATCGAGCGGATCCCGGTCGGAAAGGAGATCGAGGCCGTCCCCGACGTCCGCGTCGAGGGCGACGTGACCATCATCCCGGTGATCGAGGAGGTGGTCGTGGTCGAGAAGCGGCTCGTGCTGCGCGAGGAGATCCGCGTGACACGCATCCGTGCGAGCAGGACCGTCGAGGCTCCGGTGGAGCTTCGCAGGCAGCGAGCGATCGTGACGCGCGAAAGGGCCGAGCCCTCCGGCGCCGATCCAAACCCCAAGGAGAATGCAATGTCAGACTTCGCAGGCACCCGCCATCTCACCGCCTTCTTCGACACGCGCGAGGACGCCGACCGGGCCGTGTCCCGGCTCCGCGCCGCCGGCCTGACGGAGGCGGACATCCGCGTGGCGGGAGGCGAGGACTACGGCTCCCGTCTCGAGTCCCGCGACACCGGCGGATTCTGGGACAGCATAGCCGATTTCTTCTTCCCCACGGAGGAACGCGACACCTATGCCGAGGGGTTGCGGCGCGGCGGCTACATCGTCACGGTCGGCGCCATTCCCGCGGGGCGTTTCGACGAGGCGGTGGACATTCTCGACGAGGAAGGCTCGATCGACCTCGACGAGCGTAGCGCGAGCTGGCGGGCCGAGGGCTGGGGCGCCGCGCCGGACGCGGAGGCCGACATGCTGACCGGGGCCGACGCGGGCGTCGCCACGACGCCGGAGCGCCTCGGCATGGCGGCCACGGCCCCGGGTGTTGGCGTGGAGGCCGGCGGCGAGCCCGGAATGCGCGCGGCGGCCACCGGCTTCGACGCCGGCCCGGCGGAGGCCGGCCACGCCGGGCGCGACGAAGTGATCCCGGTGGTCGAGGAAAGGCTGCGCGTCGGCAAGCGCGACGCCTCCCTCGGCCGGGTCCGCGTCCGTTCCTACGTCGTCGAGGAGCCGGTCTCGGAGGAGGTGCGGCTGCGCTCGGAACAGGTCGAGATCGAGCGCCGCCCGGTGGACCGGCCGCTGGAGGCGACCGACGACGCCTTCGTCGATCGCACCATCGAGGCGGAGGAACGCGCGGAGGAGGCGGTGGTCGACAAGGAGGCGCGGGTCACCGAGGAAATCGGGCTGCGCCGGACCGCCGACGAGCGGACCGAGACCATCTCCGACACCGTGCGCCACACCGAGGTCGAGGTCGAGGACGACCGCGACATCGCCCGGCGCGATCCGAAGCCCGGCATGTGATCCGCGCGAACGGAGGCGGCGGGCAAGCCGCCGCCTTTCCGCCCCGGCGCGGGTCGGTTGTCCGGAGGCTTCAGTAAAGCCCCCCGCTCGACATCGAGCCCATCGACGGGTTGCTCGGCAGCGTCCGGGTCTGGCCGCGGACCTGGATGCGCTCGATCTGCGACTGGGCGGCGCCCTCGTAGAGCGGCACGTCGGAGCCCATGCGCCAGCCGCCGTCGACCAGGTCGCCGTAGCCGCCGACCACCGTCTGCTGGCCGTCGCGGATGTATTCCGCCTGCACGTTGGCGCCATCGGCGTTGTCGGCGAGGCGCTGGCCGGAGCGGCGGTCGATCTTGATGAAGTAGCCGCCCGGCGGCACGTCCCAGCGCACCGGCTTCTGGCCCGCGAGCGCGACCTTCATGAAATCGACGAAGACCGGCGCGCAGAGCGTTCCGCCGAAAGCGGATTTGCCGAGCGGGCGCGGCGTGTCGTAGCCCATGTAGCAGCCGGCGACGATGCGCGGCGAATAGCCGATGAACCAGACGTCCTTCGCCTCGTTCGTCGTGCCGGTCTTGCCGGCGAGGTTCATGTGCATCTGGCCCACGGTCGCGGCCGAGGTGCCGCGGGCGGCGGCGCCCTGCAGCATCGAGGTGATCTGGTAGTCGGTGATCGGGTCGAGCAGCCGCTGCGCGTCGGTCCGGATCACCGGCGCGCTCGCCGCCGAGAGCGTCGGCCCCTGGCAGTCGTCGCATTCGCGCCGGTCGTGGCGGTAGATCGTCTCGCCGTAGCGGTCCTGCACGCGGTCGACCAGCGTCGGCTCGACCTTGAGCCCGCCGTTCGCCAGTTCGGCGTAGGCCGTGACCATCTTGTAGAGCGTCGTCTCGCCCGCGCCGAGCGAATAGCTCAGGAGCGGCGGCATGTCGTCGTAGATGCCGAAGTCATGCGCGTATTTCGCCACCGTCTCCATGCCGACCTGCTGGGCCATGCGCACGGTCATCAGGTTGCGCGACTGTTCGAGCCCGGTGCGCATCGGCGTCGGCCCGTAGTACTTGTTGCCCGAGTTCTCCGGCTTCCAGAGCCCCTCCGGCGTCGAGACCTCGATCGGCGCGTCGAGCACGATGGTCGCGGGGCTGTAGCCGTTGTCGAGCGCGGCGGCGTAGACGAAGGGCTTGAACGAGGATCCGGGCTGGCGCAGCGCCTGGGTCGCGCGGTTGAACACGCTCGACTGGTAGGAGAAGCCGCCCTGCATCGCGAGCACGCGGCCGGTCTGGGTGTCCATCGCCATGAAGCCGCCCTGGATCGCCGGGATCTGGCGGTAGGACCAGCGCTCGCCGCTGTCCGTGGCGAGCCGCTTCACGAGGATCACGTCGCCGACTTCGAACGTGTCCGCGATGCCCGACGAGGCGCGCAGCCGCCCGTTCTCGGCGCGGAGCCGCGCCCAGCTCACGTCCGAGAAGGGCAGGACGTTCCCCTCCGCGCCCTCGTCGACGCCCTCGATCCCGATCCGGGCCGAGCCGTCGCCGAGGGAGAGCACCACCGCCGGGCGCCAGCCCTCGATGTCGCGCGGCACCCGGGTCGCGGAGAGCGCCTTGCGCCAGCCGGCCTCGGTCGAGAGGTCGGCCTCGGCCGGGTCGATGTGGGCGAGGGCGCCGCGATAGATCTTGAGCCCCCGGTCGTAATCCTCGAGCCCTGCGCGCAGCGCGCGCGCCGCGGCCGCCTGCAGGTCGGGATTGACCGTGGCGCGGATCGTCAGCCCGCCGGTATGAAGCTCGTCGTCGCCGAACCGCGCCGAGAGCTGGCGGCGGATCTCGTCGGTGAAATAGTCCCGCGGCGGCGTCTCGCCCCGGCCCGAGGGGATGCCGCCGCCCTGCACCGTGACGAGGTCCTGCGCCTTCGCGGCCTCGGCCTGGGCCTGGGTCACGTAGCCGTTCTGCGCCATCTGATCGAGCACGTAGTTGCGCCGCGCGATCGCGCGCTCCTTCTCGCGCACCGGATGCAGGAAGCTCGGCGCCTGCGGCAGCGCGGCGAGATAGGCCATCTCCGCGAGGCTCAGCTCGTCGAGCGGCTTGTTGAAATAGACCTCGGCCGCCGCCGTCACGCCGTAGGAATTCTGCCCGAGGAAGATCTCGTTGAGATAGAGTTCGAGGATCTGGTCCTTCGAGAGCGTCTTCTCGAGCCGGGTGGCGAGGATGATCTCCTTGATCTTGCGCTCGCCCGAGCGGTCGCCGGTCAGCAGGAAGTTCTTCATCACCTGCTGCGTGATGGTCGATGCGCCGCGCAGGCGCCCGCCCTGCGTCGCCGCCTGATAGATCGCGACCGCGATGCCGCGCGGGTCGAAGCCCCGGTGCTGGTAGAAGTTCTTGTCCTCGGCCGAGATGAAGGCGTCCTTCACGAGGTCGGGGATCTCGTAGATCGGCGTGAAGATCCGGCGTTCGCGCGCGAACTGGTCCATCAGCTCGCCCTCGCCCGAATAGATCCGGCTGAGCGTCGGGGGTTCGTAATTGGCGAGCTGCTGGTAGTCGGGCAGGTCGCGGCCGTAGATCACGAACAGCGCCGCGAGCCCGACGAGCCCGACGACCGAGCCGATCGCGAGCCAGCTGAACACCAGCCCGAGGAATCTGAGGATGAGACGCAGCACGATTCGAAGCCTTGCGTGGATACGCGCGCACCTTATCGGACCCCCCGCCGAGCGTCAAAAACCGCGGAGGGCCGCGACGCCGCCCCCGGCGGGATGATGCGCGGCCGCGCGGTCACTTCCGCGTCAACGGCCCGCCCGCGTCGAGCCAGCCGACCATCCCCGCGGCGATCGCCGCGGCCGCGCGCGCGCGCCATTCGGGCGAGGTGAGCGCGCGCCGGTCGGCCGCGTTCGAGAGGAATCCGAGTTCGAGCAGCGCCGCCGGCACGTCGGGCACGCGCAGCACCTGGAAATCCGCCGATTGCAGCGGCGCCGGCCCGGCCCCCGTCACCGGCCCCAGCGCCCGCCCGAGCGCCCGGGCGAGGTCGATCGAGCGCGCCTGACCCTCGGCGCGCAGGAGCCCGCCGAGCACCTCCGCGACGGAATCGCCCGGCCCGGGCGCCGCCGGCCCCGCGGCCGCGTCGGCGCGGTTCTCGGCCGCCGCCCGCTCGCGCGCCGCCGTGCTCGATCCGGCCTCCGACAGGGTGAAGACGATGCCGCCGCGCGCCGCTTCGTCCGCGACCGCGTTGGCATGGATCGAGACGAAGGCCCGCGCGCCGAGGCGCCGCGCGAGATCCGCGCGCGCGGCGAGGGGCAGGAAGACGTCCGTGTCGCGCGTGGTGGCGACGCGGAACCGCCCCGTCGCCTCGAGCGCGGCGCCGAGAGCCTCCGAGAAGGCGAGCACGACGTCCTTCTCCGCCACGCCGTCGCGCGTCGCTCCGGGGTCGATCCCGCCGTGGCCGGGGTCGAGCACAACCAGCGCGTGTCCCCCCTCCCCGTCCCCGCCGAGCACCACGCCCGGCGGCGCGCCCGAACGCGCGGCGAAGTCCTCCGCGCCCACGCGGCGGAGCGTCAGCGCGAGCCCGCCTTCGCCCATCTCCGCCGTTTCGAGCGCGAAGGGCCGCGCCAGATCGAGGACGAGCCGCGCCCAGCCCGGCCGGGCCGGGGCGGCGGAGACGCGCGCCACCGCGCGCGAGCGCGCGACGGCGGCCGGATCGAAACCCGCCGCGTCGAGCCCTTCGAGATCGACGACGAGGCGCGGCGGATCGGTCAGCGTGAAGACGCGGAACGGCCGCGGCGCCTCGAATCCGACCGTGACCGAGAGGCCGCGGCCGAAAAACCAGCGCCGGAGCGCGATCCGCGCGGGATCGAGCCGCGCGGGCCGGGGCGCCGGCGCCATCGCGGAGGGCGCGGCGGAAGGGCCGGTCTCGGCCGCGGCGACCGCGGCCGGCCAGCCCGGCGCGCGCGGCGGCGCCGTGACCGGGGCGAGAGCCAGCGCCGCGAGAAGGGCCGCGGCCATGCGAAAGATGAAGCCCGATTCCAGCACCTTAACCCCGCCGCCCCGAAGCGGGTTCGGACATGGCTTGCCTTTCGCTTGACAAAATACCAATTGTCATTTGAGCCCCGCCATGCCTATTGTGCAAGCGAGGATTGGGTGAATGTCACACCCGGCTCTACTCGTATTCGTCGCACGCCCGCGGCTTCGCGGAACGGTTCAGCGTTCCGGTCGACCCGGCGGATCGCGGCAGGCGTTCGCGCCATACCTGAGGAATACCGCGGCCGAAAGCCCGGGAAAAGCATGGCCAAGCGTCGCAGAGGGCGCCTGGCCGGAGAACGAACCGCGGTGACACGCGCAGGAACAGAACCGGTCCGACACAGCAGCCGCCCCTTGGCGCGCGGGACCGTGTTCCTTTGCCCCGGCGCCACCGCGTCCCCCACAGCAACACGAGAAACCGACGCCGCGCGCGCCCCGACACGGGCCCGGCGCGGCGTTGCCGAAAGATACCATGACAAGAAAAATGCTGATCGATGCCACGCACGCGGAAGAGACCCGCGTCGTGGTCGTGGATGGAAACAAGGTTGACGAATTCGACTTCGAGTCGCTGAACAAACGCCAGCTCGCCGGAAACATCTATCTCGCGAAGGTGACGCGCGTGGAGCCGTCGCTTCAGGCGGCCTTCGTCGATTACGGCGGCAACCGCCACGGTTTCCTCGCCTTCTCGGAAATCCATCCGGACTACTACCAGATCCCGAAGGCGGATCGCGAGGCGCTGCTCGCCGAGGAAGCGGCGCTCGCCCGCGAGGCCGAGGAAGAGGCGCCGCGCGAGAAGCCGAAGCCGAAACCCCGCTCGCGCTCGCGCCGGCGGGCGCAGCCCGCGGCCGAGGGGCTCGGCGCCGAGGACGCGGTCGTCGTCTCCGACGTCGTGCCGGCGGAGACCGGCGCGGAGCCGTCCGGCGACGCGGGGCGTGAGCAGCCCGGACACGCCCATTCCGGACACGCCGCTTCCGACCATGCGCCGCGCACCGACTGGGTCGACGCGGCGCCGGAGGGAGTCGGGACCGAGGATCGGGCGGAGGAGTCGCGGGGCGGCGACGAGCCGGCCTTCGCGGACGCGCCGCCGCCCAACGCCGCCTCGGGCGAGGTCGAGATCCGCGTCGCGGACGAGCCCGAGGGCACGCCCGACCTCGTTCCGGTCGAGGCCCCGCGCGACGAGGCCTCCGACGCGCGCGACGACGAGCACGCGGACGCCGGTGACCGGGGCGAGGACGCGCCGAAGGCGCGCGGCCGGGGCCACGAGGACGACGACGCCCAGGACGAATACGAATCCGTCGGCGGCGACGACGTGGCCGAGGAGCGCGCGCCGCGCAAGCAGGTGCGCCACCGCCGCTACAAGATCCAGGAAGTCATCAAGGTCCGCCAGATCCTGCTCGTGCAGGTCGTCAAGGAGGAGCGCGGCAACAAGGGCGCGGCGCTCACCACCTATCTCAGCCTCGCCGGCCGCTACTGCGTGCTGATGCCCAATACCGCGCGCGGCGGCGGGATCAGCCGCAAGATCACCAACGCGGCCGACCGCAAGAAGCTCAAGGAGATCTCGAACTCGATCACGGTGCCCGAGGGCGCGGGGCTCATCATCCGCACCGCCGGCGCGAACCGCACCAAGACCGAGATCAAGCGCGACTACGAATACCTGCTGCGCCAGTGGGAGCAGATCCGCGACCTGACGCTGAAGTCGATCGCCCCCGCGCCGATCTACGAGGAAGGCAGCCTGATCAAGCGCGTGATCCGCGACCTCTACAGCCGCGACATCGACGAGGTGCTCGTCGATGGCGAGCGCGGCTATCGCGAGGCCAAGGACTACATGAAGATGCTCATGCCTTCGCATGCGAAGAACGTGAAGCATTACAACGAGGCGCTGCCGCTCTTCTCGCGCTTCCAGGTCGAGAACTACCTCTCGGCGATGTTCAACCCGGTGGTGCAGCTGAAATCCGGCGGCTACATCGTGATCGACGTGACCGAGGCGCTGGTCGCGATCGACGTGAACTCGGGCCGGGCGACGCGCGAGGCCTCGATCGAGGAGACCGCGCTCAAGACCAATCTCGAGGCGGCGGAGGAAGCCGCGCGGCAGATGCGGCTGCGCGACCTCGCCGGGCTCATCGTCATCGACTTCATCGACATGGAGGACCGGCGCAACAACGCCGCCGTCGAGAAGCGCCTGAAGGAGAAGCTGAAGAGCGACCGCGCCCGGATCCAGGTCGGCCGGATCTCCGGCTTCGGCCTGCTGGAGATGAGCCGCCAGCGCCTGCGCCCCGGCATGATCGAGGCGACGACGAAGCCCTGCGCGCATTGCCATGGCACGGGCCGGGTGCGCTCCGACGACAGTCTCGCGCTCGCGCTGCTGCGCGAGGTCGAGGAGGAAGGGACGCGGCAGCGCTCGAAGGAAGTGCTGATCGTGGCGCCGGTCGAGATCGCGAACTACCTGCTGAACCAGAAGCGCGAGCATGTCGCGCTGATCGAGAGCCGCTTCGGCCTCTCGGTCCGGGTCGAGGGCGATCCGGCGCTGATCAGCCCGGATTTCAAGCTCGAACGCTTCAAGACCGCCTCGCGCGTGATCCCGGCCCCGGCCGCGATGGCGCTGCCCGCGGTCGCCTATCCCGAGGACGATTTCGCCGACGAGGCCGAGGAGACCGAGGCCGAGGACGAAGGCGCCCGGAGCGAGGCGGCGGAGGGCAACGGTGACCAGGCGGGCGACCAGTCGGGCGACCGGCAGGGCAAGCGCAAGCGCCGCCGCCGCCGTCGCGGGCGCGGCGCCGAGGATCAGGCGCGCGAGACCGAGCCCGCGCGGCATGTCGAGTCCATCGAGACGCATGCCTCGCTGCCGGCCGACGTGATGGAGCCGGTCGAGGACGGGGTCGAGGGCATGGTCGCGGAGGCCGGGGACGAGACCTCCGGCGAGGCGTCGGGCCAGCCGGCCGAGGCCGCGAAGCCGGAACCGCGCACCCGCTCCCGCCGCCGCTCGCGCGGGGGAGCCGGCGTCGCCGCGCAGCCCAACGACGGGCTCGGCGAGGTGATCGACCTCGGCGAAGGCACCGCGCCCGAGATCGTCGACGTTCCGGAGGCCTCCGCCCCCGCGCCGCGCAAGCGCGAACGGATCCGCCGCCCGGCCCCGACGACGGAGGGGGAGGCGGAGGCCTCCGCCCCGGACGAGACCACGCCGACCGAACCCGCCCTGGCCGAATCCACCCCGGCCGAGACGGGCGCGGCGGAACCGCTGGAGGCGAGCACGATGGGCGCGACGCTGTTCGAGCCGATGGAGCCCGCCGCGCAGGCCGATGGGGAAACCGGTGGGGAGGCGGTGGACGAACCCGCCGCCGCCGAACTCGCCGGAGACGCGGATGCGACGGGCCAGCCGCCCGCCGCTCTGCCGCCCTCCGACCCCCGGCCCGCCGAGGCGCCCGAGGCCGAGGCCGCCCCGGTCGCGGAGGCTCCGGCGCCGGAACCGGCGGCGGAGGACGGCTTCCGGCCCGCCGATCAGGGCGGGATCGCCGCGCCGGACTTCGTTCCGGCCGGCGAGATCCCGGACGTGGCCGCGTTCCAGAGCCCGAGCGAAGCTCCGGAGATCCTCGACGCGCCCTTCGAGGCGCCCTACGAGACGCTGACGGCGGAGACCCCGCCCGAGGATCCGCTCCCGGCGGAAACCCCGGCCGCGGCCGAGGCGGCTCCGGAAGCCGCCCCGGAAGCGACCGCGGAAGC
The DNA here is from genome assembly GCF_006385685.1 of Amaricoccus solimangrovi. GTDB lineage: Bacteria > Pseudomonadota > Alphaproteobacteria > Rhodobacterales > Rhodobacteraceae > Amaricoccus > Amaricoccus solimangrovi. Next base: position 14,339 of record NZ_VFRP01000016.1, read on the forward strand.
TCCGGCGGAGGTCCAGGGTGAAGCCCAGGGGGAGACTCCGGCCGAGCCGGAGGCGCCGCGGGAATACGAGACCGCGGTCGCGGCGGGGGCGGAGCCGGAGACGGACGGACCCGCCGCGCCGAAGCGCCGCGGCTGGTGGTCGCGCGACTGAGCGAAGCATCTTCCCGCCGGGCCCGCGCGGCCCGGCGGGAATCCCCTCAGCGCCCGGACCAGGCCCTGAGCCGGCGCAGCCCCTCGGCGATGTCCGCGGTCGAGCGCGCGTAGGAGAAGCGGAGCGTGCCGGCGCCCCGGCCCGGGTCGAAATCGAGCCCCGGCGTCACCGCCACCCCCGCCTCGCGCAGGATCCGCGCGCAGAGCGCCCGGCTGTCCTCGCCCCGCCCGCTCACATCGGCGTAGATGTAGAAGGCGCCGTCGGGCGGCGCGATCCGGTCGAAACCGGCCCCGGGCAGTTCCGCGAGCATCAGCGCGCGGTTGGCGCGATAGGTGGCGAGGTTCGCCTCCAGCTCCCCGCCCGCGTCCATCGCGGCGAGCGCGGCGATCTGGCTCGCATGCGGGGCGCAGATGAACATGTTCTGCGCCAGCCGCTCGATCTTTCGGACATGCGCCTCCGGCACGACCATCCAGCCGATCCGCCAGCCGGTCATCGAGAAGTATTTCGAGAACGAGTTGATCACATAGACCTCGTCGCTCAGTTCGAGCGCCGAGACCGCGCGCGCGCCGTACTGGATGCCGTGGTAGATCTCGTCCGAGACGAAGGCGATCCCCCGCTCCGCCGCCGCCCCGACGAGCGCGCCGAGCGCGGCCTTGTCGAGCATCGTGCCGGTGGGATTGGCCGGGCTCGCGATCAGCACGCCGGCGAGATCGTCGCGGTCGAGATCGGCGGGCACCGGCTGGTAGCGGTTCTGCGCGGAGGTCTCGATCCTGACCGGAACGAGGCCGAGCGATTTCAGGATGTTGCGGTAGCTCGGATAGCCGGGATCGCCGATCGCCACCCGCTCGCCCGCGTCGAAGAGCGCGGTGAAGGCGAGCAGGAAGCCCGCCGAGGAACCGGCGGTGACCACGACCCGCCCCGGATCGAGATCGACATCGTACCACTCGCCATAGAGCCGCGCGATCCGCGCCCGGAGCGCCGGCAGGCCGAGCGCCACGGTATAGCCGAGCGGATCGGCGCCGAGCGCGCGGGTGAGCGCGCGGCGCGCCGCCTCGGGCGCGGGCGTGCCGGGCTGGCCCACCTCCATGTGGATGACGGAGCGCCCGCGCGCCTCCTCGGCCCGGGCCGCCTCCATCACGTCCATCACAATGAAAGGATCGACCTCGCCCCGGGTTGAACTGCGCACACCGACTCTCCTACGCTTCCGCTCGAACGGGCCCCCTTGGGCCATGAAATGCGACGAGGCGCAATGGAGGCGCTCTTGACCGGGGTGTTCCGGACCGCCGCGGCGCTTCTCATCGGTTGTGCCCTCGGCCTCGCGGCGCCCGCGCGCCCGGCGGCGGCGGCGAACGGCCCGCCGCTCATCCGCGACGCCGAGATCGAGGCGACGCTGCGCCGGGTCGCCGATCCGATCTTCCGCGCAGCCAATGTCACGCCCTCGACCGTGGACCTCTACCTGCTCCAGGATCCGGAGATGAACGCCTTCGTCGCGGACGGGCAGAACATCTTCATCAACACCGGGATGATCACCCGGCTCGACACGATCGACGAACTGCGCGGCGTGATCGCGCACGAGACCGGGCATATCGTCGGCGGCCATCTCGCGCGGCGCGCGCAGGCGACGAGCGGCGGGCGCAACATGGTGCTGCTCGGCCTGCTCGGCGCCGCCGCGGTCGGGATCGCCGGGGCGCCGGATGCGAGCGTCGCGATCGCCGCCGGCAGCCAGCAGGTCGCCCGGCGCAACCTGCTCGCCTACAGCCGGGGCGAGGAGGCGGCGGCGGACCAGATGGGCGTGCGTTATGTCGCGACGGCGGGCGGCGATCCGGGGGCGATCCTCGACGTGCTCAGGATCTTCCGCGGGCAGGAGGCGATGATGCCCGGGATCGACCCCTATGCCCAGTCGCACCCGATGTCGGTCGAGCGCATGGCGATGCTCGAGGACAGGATCGCGAAACTGCCGAAGGGGGGACCGCCGAGCGCGGAGGATGCCTACTGGTACGGCCGCATGGTCACCAAGCTCGACGCCTTCCTCGACCGGCCGGCGAAGACGCTTCGCGAGCATCCGGTGTCGGACCAGTCCGAGATGGCCGCCCTCGCGCGGAGCATCGCCTATTACCGCCTGCCCGACATGGCGCGCGCGGGCGCGCAGATGGACGCGCTGATCGCCATGCGGCCCGAGGATCCCTATTACATCGAGCTCAAGGGCCAGTTCCTGCTCGAGAGCGGGAAGGCCGAGGCGGCGGCCGCTTCCTATGGCCGGGCGGCGGAACTCGCCCCGGACGAGCCGCTCATCCTCGCGGGGCTCGGCCGGGCGCTGCTCAATACCGACGATCCGGACGCGACGGCGCGCGCGCGCGACGTGCTCGCCCGCGCGACGCGGCTCGACCGGCGCAACCCCGACGCGCTGCGCGACCTGGCGCTGGCCGAGGCCCGGCTCGGCCACGAGGGCGCGGCGGCGCTCGCCACGGCCGAGCGGTTCACGATGACGGGCGACGCGCGCGACGTGCTCCGCAACGCGACCCGCGCCGCCGATCTGCTGCCGGTCGGCTCCCCGGGCTGGCGGCGGGCCCAGGATATGATTACGATGGCGCGACGCGCGCTCAAGCAATGAGGCTCCTTCCGATGCGACTCCCCTTCCTGGCCCTCCTGCCGCTGGCGGCCCTGCTGGCCGCGCCGGTGGCCCATGCCGAGGATCAGGCGACGCCGCGCCCCGGCCTCGACATGACCGACGCCGAGCGCGAGGCGTTCCAGCGCGAGGTTCACGACTATCTCCTCGCCCACCCCGAGATCCTGAACGAGATGGTGAGGATCCTCGACGCGCGGCAGAAGGAACAGGCGGCGCAATCGGACCAGCAGCTGGTCGCGGCCAATGCCGATGCGATCTTCGACGACGGATATTCCTGGGTCACCGGCAATCCGGAGGGCGACTTCACGCTGGTCGAATTCCTCGACTACCAGTGCGGCTACTGCCGCAAGGCGATGCCGGAACTGACCGAACTGCTGGAAAGCGACGGCCGGATCCGCATGATCGTGAAGGATTTCCCGATCCTCGGCCCCGGATCCGAACTCGCCGCGCGCGCGGCGGTCGCGACGATGATCGCCGAGGGGCCGGAGGCCTACGGGCGGCTCCATGACACGCTGATGGCCGGCAAGGGCCAGATCACCGACGAGAGCCTCGACCGGGCGATGCGCAAGGCCGATCTCGACCCGGCGAAGATCCGCGCGGCGATGAGCGATCCCGAGGTCGACGGCCGGATCGCCCGGAACCGCGCGCTGGCCGAGAAGCTCTCGATCACCGGCACGCCGACCTTCGTCTTCCAGTCCGACATGGTGCGCGGCTACATCCCGCTCGCGGACATGCGCAAGGTGGTGGACCAGCTGCGCGGAAGCGAGTAAGAGCGGCCGTCCGCGCGCCGCCGGCGCGCATTGATGCTTTTCAGCGCCGTCCGCCCCGCCTATACACGGGAGCCAGGGCCGAGAGAGCAGGCCAAGGCGCGCGCGTGCGCGCGCCCCGGTTCAAAGAATAACAGGGCAATCCATGGCTATGAAACCTCAGGAGTCGGACGTCGCCTTCATCAAGGCCCTCGCCGAACTCCTGCGTGAGAACGACCTGACCGAGATCGAGGTCAGCCGCGAATATGGCGAGGACGACGCGCTGAACGTGCGCGTGGCGCGCCAGATCCCCGTCGCCATCCAGCCGGCGGCCGCCGCCGCGCCGGTGACCGTGCAGATGCCGGGACCGGCCGCGCCGCAGGCCGCCGCCCCGGCGGTCGTCGCCGCCCCCGATCCGGCCGAGGATCCGGGCGTCGTGATCTCGCCGATGGTCGGCACCGTCTATCTGCAGGCGCAGCCCGGCTCGCCTCCCTTCGCCAAGGTGGGCGACACGCTGGCCGAGGGTCAGACGATCCTGATCATCGAGGCGATGAAGACGATGAACCAGATCCCCGCCCCGCGCGCCGGCCGGGTGAAGCGGATCCTGGTCGAAGACGGCTCGCCGGTCGAATTCGGCGCCCCGCTGATCATTCTCGAGTGAGGCCCGCCTCCCGGGGCAAGTCCAAGGAACGCGAGGCGACCATGTTCAACAAGATCCTCATCGCCAACCGGGGCGAGATCGCGCTGCGCATCCATCGTGCCTGCAAGGAGATGGGTATCGAGACGGTGGCGATCCATTCGACCGCCGACGCGCATGCGATGCATGTGCGCATGGCCGACGAGAGCGTCTGCGTCGGCCCGCCGCCGGCGGGGCAGTCCTATCTCTCGATCCCGAACCTGATCGCCGCCTGCGAGATCACCGGGGCGGAGGCGATCCACCCGGGCTACGGCTTCCTCTCCGAGAATGCGAATTTCGTCCAGATCGTCGAGGATCACGGCCTGACCTTCATCGGCCCCTCGTCGGAGCACATCCGGCTGATGGGCGACAAGATCACCGCGATCGACACGATGAAGAAGCTCGGCGTGCCCTGCGTGCCCGGTTCGGGCGGCGGCGTGCCGAGCGTCGAGGAGGCGATCCGGATCGCGAACGAGATCGGCTATCCGGTCATCGTCAAGGCGACCGCCGGCGGCGGCGGCCGCGGCATGAAGGTCGCGCGGAGCGACGCGGAGATGGAGACCGCCTTCGGCTCGGCCCGGTCCGAGGCCAAGGCCGCCTTCGGCAATGACGAGGTCTATCTCGAGAAATATCTCGAGAAGCCGCGCCATATCGAGGTGCAGGTCTTCGGCGACGGCAAGGGCGGCGCCGTCCATCTCGGCGAGCGCGACTGCTCGCTGCAGCGGCGGCACCAGAAGGTGCTGGAGGAAGCCCCCTCCCCCGCGATCGACGCCAAGACCCGGGCGCGGATCGGCAAGACCTGCGCCGAGGCGATCGGGCGGATCCGGTATTCCGGCGCGGGCACGATCGAGTTCCTCTACGAGGATGGCGAGTTCTACTTCATCGAGATGAACACGCGCCTCCAGGTCGAGCATCCGGTGACCGAGGCGATCTACGACGTCGACCTGGTGCAGGAACAGATCCGGGTCGCGGCCGGCAAGAAGATGTCCTTCACCCAGGAGGACCTGGTGCCGAACGGCCATGCGATCGAATGCCGGATCAACGCGGAGAAGCTGCCGAACTTCCAGCCGAGCCCGGGCCGGGTGCGCACCTATTACGCGCCGGGCGGCCTTGGCGTCCGGATGGACAGCGCGGTCTACGACGGCTACGTGATCCCGCCCTATTACGACAGCCTGGTCGGCAAGCTCATCGTGCATGCCCGCAACCGCGAGCTCGCGCTCGCGCGTCTGCGCCGCGCGCTGCGCGAGCTCGTGATCGACGGGATCGACACGACGACGCCGCTCTTCCACGCGCTGCTCGACGAGCCCGACATCCAGGCCGGGCGCTACAACATCCACTGGCTCGAGAAGTGGCTGGCCCAGGAGGGGTGAGCGCCGCGCCGCGCCGATGGCCAGCGATCCGATCCTGACCCCGGACCTCCTGCTCCGCGCCTATGCCTCCGGCGTGTTTCCGATGGCGGACGACGCGGCGGCGGAGGAGCTGTTCTGGGTCGATCCGATCCGGCGCGGCGTCCTGCCGCTCGAGGCGCTCCGCGTCTCGCGGCGGCTGGCGCGCGATTTCCTCGGCAAACCGTTCGAGATCCGGATCGACGCCGATTTCGCCGGAACGGTCAGGGCCTGCGCCGACCGGGAGACCACCTGGATCAACGGCGAGATCTTCCGGCTCTATCGCGAGCTGCACCGGATGGGCCACGCGCATTCGGTCGAGATCTGGCAGGGCGACACGCTCGCGGGCGGGCTCTACGGCGTGGTGCTCGGCGCGGCCTTCTTCGGCGAGAGCATGTTCAGCCGGATGCGCGACGGATCGAAATTCGCGCTGGTCGCGCTGGTCGCGCGGTTGCGCGCGGGCGGCTTCACGCTGCTCGACACCCAGTTCATCACGCCCCATCTCGAAAGCCTCGGCGCGGTCGAGATCACGCGGGCGGAGTACCGTGCCCGGCTCGCCGCCGCGCTGCGCCGGCCGGCCGATTTCCGCGCGCTGCCCATGGGCGCGACACGCCGCGCCCTGCTCGACCTCGCGCGGGAATAGGGCTCAGCCGTCGTCGCAGCCGACGACCCAGACGTCGTAGCGGGGATGGTCGAGCGCCGAGAGCGCCGGGGAGGAGGCGAGCATCCAGCCCGAGAACCGCGGCTCCGCCTCGCGCGTGTCGCGGATCCTGAGGAAGGCGAAGGCGTCGGCCTTCGGATCGTCGACGGGCACGCGGCAGGTCTCGGCGGTGATCTCGAGCCGCTTGAAGCGCGCGGTCTCGCCGACCCGGAGCACCAGATCGGTCACGCCGCCGTCGAGCGTGTCGAGCGCGCGGAGCCGCACCCGGCTCGCCGTCTCGGTGTCGCGCCCGTTCGTGACCTGCTCGGTCTGGGCCGCGACGGCCTGACACCCCGCGCAGAGGGCGGCGATCAGGGTGAGCGCGCGTATCACTTCGACGACCCGGTCCCGAAGCGCATCAGCAGGTTCAGGAGGTCGATCGAGCCCTGCGTGTTCAGCACCTGATCGCCGGCGGCGAGCATGGTCTCGGAGGCGCCGGGCTGGATGTCGAGATAGTTGCCACCGAGCAGCCCCTCGGAGGCGATCTTCACGTCGGAATCGTCGGGAACGTCGAGATCCGTCGGCACGGTGAAGGTCGCCTGCGCCTGGTAGGTCTTGGGATCGAGCACGAGCGCGGTGACCGAGCCGACCTTGATCCCGGCGACGCGCACGTCGGTTCCGACCGAGATGCCGTTGGCATCGCGGAAATCGGCGCGGAGCGGCTTCTCGGCGGAGCCGAAGCCATGTCCGCTGGTCTGCCCGGCATAGAGCGCGAAACCGGCGGCGGCGACGAGCACCACCGCGCCGATCACCGCCTCGGCGACGCTATTTGCCATCTGAGATCGTCCCTATTCCGGCGTCCAGGCCTCGTAGTCGCGGGCGACGCCCGGACCGGCCGCGAGCAGGCTGCCCGTCGGGTGATAGGCGGCGGGGCCGCCGGTCGCGTTCGCGCGGTGCGGCTTCACCCAGGGCTTCGTCGCCAACGGCGCCTCGGTCGGCGGCTGCTGCCAGGTGTGGTGCAGCCAGCCGTGCCATTCGGGCGCGATCCGGCTCGCCTCGACCTCGCCGTTGAAGATCACCCAGCGGCGCGTCCCGTCGGCGTTCTGGTAGTAGACGTTGCCGTCGGCGTCCGCGCCGACCTTCTTGCCGTTGCGCCAGGTGAAGAACCGGGTGGCCAGTGTCTCGCCGTTCCACCATGTCAGCGCCTGCAAGAGCCACTTCATGCCGTTCACTCCGTTCAACCTCACCCCTCTTCGCACATGCGCCGAACCCGGTCCAGCCCCGCCGCGATCACCTGCGCGGCACGCGAGACGCCCCGGCGCGGGCGCGTCCGGAGCCCGGCCCGGAACGGAAACGGCGCGCGCCCGGGGGACGGGCGCGCGCCGCGAAAGCCCTCTCCGCCGGCCTCAGGAGGCCGAGGCGGAGCCTTCCTTGCGGTCGGCGTAGATCAGGAGCGGCTCGCCCTTGCGCGAGATGCAGTCCTCGTTCACGACCACCTCCTCGACGCCCTGCATCGAGGGGAGTTCGAACATCGTGTCGAGCAGCACCTCCTCGAGGATCGAGCGCAGGCCGCGCGCGCCGGTCTTGCGGTCGATCGCGCGCTTGGCCACCGCGCGGAGCGCGTCCTCGGTGAAGGTGAGCTTCACGTCCTCCATCTCGAAGAGCCGCTGATACTGCTTGATCAGCGCGTTCTTCGGCTCGGTCAGGATCGTGATCAGCGCCGCCTCGTCGAGGTCGTTCAGCGTCGCGAGCACCGGCAGACGGCCGACGAATTCGGGGATGAGCCCGAACTTCAGCAGATCCTCCGGCTCGAGCTCCTGGAAGAGCTCACCCACCCGGCGCTCGTCGGTGTCCTTCACATCGGCGCCGAAGCCCATGGCCGAGCCCCGGCCGCGCTGCGCGATGATCTTGTCGAGCCCGGCGAAGGCGCCGCCGCAGATGAAGAGGATGTTGGTCGTGTCCACCTGCAGGAATTCCTGCTGCGGATGCTTGCGCCCGCCCTGCGGCGGAACGGAGGCGACCGTGCCCTCCATGATCTTCAGGAGCGCCTGCTGCACCCCCTCGCCCGAGACGTCGCGGGTGATCGAGGGATTGTCGGACTTGCGGCTGATCTTGTCGACCTCGTCGATATAGACGATGCCGCGCTGCGCGCGCTCGACATTGTACTCGGCCGCCTGCAGGAGCTTCAGGATGATGTTCTCGACATCCTCGCCGACATAGCCCGCCTCGGTCAGCGTCGTCGCATCCGCCATGGTGAAGGGCACGTCGAGGATGCGGGCGAGCGTCTGCGCGAGCAGCGTCTTGCCGCAGCCGGTCGGGCCGATCAGCATGATGTTGGATTTCTGCAGTTCGACGTCGGAATTCTTCTGCGCGTGGTTCAGCCGCTTGTAGTGGTTGTGCACCGCGACCGACAGCACCCGCTTGGCGACCTTCTGCCCGATCACGTAATCGTCGAGCACCTTGCAGATTTCCTGCGGGGTCGGGACGCCATCCGAGGATTTGACGAGGTTCGACTTCGTCTCCTCGCGGATGATGTCCATGCAGAGCTCGACGCATTCATCGCAGATGAACACGGTCGGACCCGCGATGAGCTTGCGCACCTCGTGCTGGCTCTTGCCGCAGAAAGAGCAGTAGAGGGTGTTTTTCGCGTCTCCGCCGCTTGTTTTGCTCATTCTCCGCCTCCGGCTTTCGCCCATTATCGCCGCGCCGCGAGCACGGCGACCCGCTCCTCCGGGAACGCCCCCACCATAGGAGCATGGCTGTCACACCAATGACAAGTCCAAACGCGCCACAAGGTTTCGTGACGCGCGCCGCTTTTACGCCGCGGCCGGCTCGCGCTTGACGACGATGTCGTCGATCAGGCCCCAGTCCTTCGCGTCCTGCGCGGTCATGAACCGGTCCCGCTCCAGCGCCGCCTCGACCGCCTCGAAGGTCTGGCCGGTATGCGTCTCGTAGATCTGGTTCAGCCGGTCCTTCAGCGCCTGGGTCTCGCGCGCGTGGATCATGATGTCCGTCGCCTGGCCCTGGTAGCCGCCCGAGGGCTGGTGCACCATGATCCGGCTGTTCGGCAGCGAGAAGCGCATCCCCTTCTCGCCCGCGGTCAAGAGCAGCGAGCCCATCGAGGCCGCCTGGCCGCAGCACAGCGTCGAGACCGGCGGCTTGATGTACTGCATCGTGTCGTAGATCGACAGGCCCGAGGTGACGACGCCGCCCGGGCTGTTGATGTACATCGCGATCTCCTTCTTCGGGTTCTCGGCCTCGAGGAAGAGAAGCTGCGCGACGATCAGGGTCGACATCCCGTCGTGCACCGGCCCGGAAACGAAGATGATCCGTTCCTTCAGGAGCCGGGAGAAAATGTCATAGGCGCGCTCGCCGCGGGCGGTCTGCTCGACCACCATCGGCACCAGATTCATATAAGTTTCAATGGGATCATTCATCGCGGATCTTGCCTGTCGCTATGTTGAGGCCCCGCGCGCGGGGAGCCCACAGGCCAAGATTAGTCATCGCCTCCCGCATCCGCAAGGGGCGGGCGGGCCGATTCCGGATCGGCCCGGAAAGGCGGCGCGCGCCCGGCTCGCAACCGGGCGCGCGCGACCGTCTCGCCCCGGCGGTCAGTCGGCCGGGGCGACCTCGACCTCGGTCGCGGCCTCGTCGCCGAGCGCGTCGATCGCGGCCTGGAGCTCTTCCTTGCTGACCGGCTTGTCGGTCACCTCGGCCTGCTCCACGATGTGGTCGACGACCTTGTCCTCGAAGAGCGGCGCGCGCAGCTGCTGGAGCGCGGAGGGGTTCTTCTGCACGAATTCGAAGAACTGCCGCTCCTGGCCCGGATACTGCCGCGCCTGGGCGAAGATCGCCCGCTGCAGTTCCTGGTCGCTCACCGTCACCTCGGCCTTCTGGCCGATCTCGGCGAGGAGCAGGCCGAGGCGCACGCGGCGCGCGGCGAGCTCGCGATGCTCGTCGGTCGGCTCGATCTCCGGGTGATCGTGGCCCTGGTGGTCGTGATGCTCCTCGTGCCAGAGCTGATGCGCGATCTGCGCGGCCTCCGCGTCGACGAGCACCGGCGGCAGATCGAAGCTCACCATCGCGTCGAGCGCGTCCATCAGCCGGCGCTTCAGCACCGCGCGGCTCGCCTGGCCGTATTCCTCGCCGAGGCGCTCGCGCACCTGCTGCTTCAGCGCGTCGAGCGAGTCCGCGCCGAAGCGGGTCGCGAGCGCGTCGTCGATCTCGGCGGACTTGGGCTTGCGCACTTCCTTCACCGCGCAGGCGAAGACGGCTTCCTTGCCCGCGAGATGCGGCGCGCCGTAGTTCTCGGGGAAGGTGACCTTCACCTCGGGCGTGTCACCGGCCTTCGCGCCGATCAGCTGATCCTCGAAACCGGGGATGAAGCTGCCCGAGCCGAGCACCAGCGGGAAATCCTCGGCCGAGCCGCCGTCGAACTCGACGCCGTCGACCGAGCCCTTGAAGTCGAACACGACCTGGTCTCCCGATTCCGCCGCCGTCCCTTCCGGGGCCGCCTCGAAGGAGGTCGCCGAATTCGCGAGATTGCCGAGCGCCTCGTCGACCGAGGCCTCGTCGATCTCCGCCACCAGCCGCTCGAGCCGGATCTCCGCGAGCGCGACCTCGGGGACCGCCGGCAGCTTCTGGTAGGCCATCGAGACCTGGACGTCCTGGCCCTCCTCCCAGTCCTCGTTGGTGACCTTCACCTCGGGCTGGACCGCCGGGCGATCGCCGGTCTGCTCGAAATGCTCGCGCATCGCGGCGTCGATCGTCTCCTGCATCGCCTCGCCGAGGACCGACTTGCCGAACATCTTCTTCATCAGGGCGGCGGGGGCCTTGCCCTTGCGGAAGCCCTTCATCTGGAAGTCCTTGCGGGCTTCCTCGAGCTTCTCGTTGACCTTGGCCTCGAGCTCACCGGCCGGAACCGTGATCGAGTATTCCCGCTTCAAACCCTCGTTCAGGGTCTCCACAACCTGCATCTCGCATCCTCGCCTGTTGTCCGACACGGGCCGGGGGCCCTCACCCTCGGCCGCGCGGTGCCGCGACTGAAATCCGTCCGTCGCCGGCGGCCGGGGCCGGAAACCCCCTCGGGACCTCCGCGCCTCCCGCGCCGACTTCCTCGCCATGCGCCTCGCGGCGGCCAGCCTTCGCCACGTCTCCGCCGCCCGGCCGGCGCCGGGTGTCTACGAGGTCGCGCGCGACTGCGCAAGGCCTCGCCCGTAAGCGAGCGGACCCTCCGCGTCAAGCCGGGACGCCGGCCGCGCCTGCGCCGCGGGCGTTCCTCCGCCTTGACAGCGCCCCGGTTCCACCGCCATCTGAGCCCCGCGCGGGCGTGGCGGAATTGGTAGACGCAGCTGGTTTAGGTCCAGCCGGTGAGAGCCTTGGGGGTTCGAGTCCCTTCGCCCGCACCAATCCCCCGTCCCGGCCCCGGCGGGCGGGTCGCGGCGGGTGGCCGGGGCTAGCCAGGGCTTCGCGGCGGGGATAGGCTTTCGGACACGGACGTTCGCCCAGCCGGAAGCAGAGGATCCCCCGATGAAACAGTTCGCAGCCGCCGGTCTTCTCGGCCTTCTCGCGGCCGCCGGTCCGGCGCTGGCGCAGGACGCGGCCCAGGCCAACAACCCGCTTGCCAATACCAAGGCGCTGAACTTCCAGACCCTCTACACGGGCGAGCTGACCGGCGTCGACCGCGACGCGAATCAGTTCACCATCCGCTACGCCCAGCCCTTCTCCGCGTTCGGGGGCCAGTGGCTGATGCGCGCGACGCTGCCGGTCAACACCTTTCCGGTCGCGGACGGCGGAAACGACACCGGGCTCGGCGATTTCAACGTCTTCGCCGCCTATCTCATCGACACCGGCGATCCCGGGATCAGCTTCGGCGTCGGCCCCGAATTCACGCTGCCGACGGCGAGCGAGGATTCGCTCGGCGCGGGCAAATGGCAGGCGGGCTTCGCCAACGTGCTCTTCGACGCGCGGAGCCCGAAGTTCCAGTGGGGCTACCTGCTCACCTGGCAGGCGAGTTTCGCGGGCGAGGAGGACCGGCCCTATGTGAGCGTCGGCGCGCTGCAGCCCTTCGGCTTCTACCAGCTCGGCCAGGGGTGGTACCTGCGGTCCACCGGCATCTGGTCCTACAGCTTCACCACCGACGCCTACGCGGTGCCGATCGGCCTCGGCGTCGGCAAGGTGATCAAGACGCCACGCGCGGTGGTGAACGCCTTCCTCGAGCCGCAGTACTCGGTCGCGACCCGGGGCGACGGCCAGCCGGAGTGGAACATCTTCGGCGGCGTCAACTTCCAGTTCTGACGCCGCGGGCGCCGATCACGCCTCCGGCTCCTCGCCGGGGGCGGTGGTGAAGACATCGGCCCATTCCGGGTGCCGGGCGTACTGGCCGCGGATGAAGGGGCAGAGCGGGATGATCCGCAGGCCGCGCGCCCGGGCGTCGGCGAGCATGAACTCGATCAGCGCCTTGCCCACGCCCCGCCCGCCCATCGCCTCCGGCACGCCGGTATGATCGGCGCTGACGCGACCGGGGCCGCGGCGGGTGAAGATGATCTCCGCCTCGGCCGCGATCCCGGCGACGCGCGCGACATAGCGGCCGTGCCGGGCGTCGGTTTCCTCCAGCGTGATCGTGATCTCGTCCATCGGCGTCTCCTTCTGGCCGCCGGGCAGGCTGGCGGCGCCCCGCGCCGGTGTCAATCGCCGGCGCAGCGGGAGAGCGTGACCGGAGGGCCGGCCTCGGCGCCGATCACGCGGCATTCCCCCGCCGCGCAGAGCGTCCAGCCGCCGCCCGTTGCCCCGGAGGCGGCGAGGACGAGTTCGGGCAGCGGCGGCAGGTCGGGGCGGTAGTCCCAGCCGCCCGCGACGCGGCGCGCGCCCTCCGGCGGCTCCATCCCGGCGCCGGAGCCGCGCACCCGCGCCTCCTCGATCCGGAGGCCCGCGGGCGTGACCGCCCAGCGCTCCCACCACTCGACCCGCTCGACGGAATGGGTCCAGGAGAGGGTGAAGCCGGTGACCGCGAGCCGGAGCACCCCGCCCGCGAGGGCGAGGCAGAGGCTCACGCCCGGCTCCGCCGCCACCACTGCCAGCCGAGCAGAACCGCGGCGAGGCCGAAGCCGAGCTCGTCGGTCAGCGGCAGCGCGAGGATGAGGCTCGCCGCCGCCCCGGCCGCGACGAGCCGTTCCCAGAGCGCGAGCCGCCCGACGAGGAAGCCCACCACCGCCGCGCCCCAGAGGCCGATGCCGAGGCAGGCCTTCAGCACGACGTAGACGACCTCGACCGGATAGCCGAGGCTCGCCGAGATCGCCCCGCCCTGCTGCAGCATCAGCGCGGGCGCGAAGACCGCCATGAAGGGCACGACATAGCCCGCCACCGCGAGCTTCGTCGCCTGGCCGGCGATCCGCATCCCCGAGGCCTTGGCGATCGGCGCCGCCGCGAAGGCCGCGAGCGCCACGGGCGGGGTCAGGTCGGCCATGATGCCGAAATAGAAGATGAACATGTGGCTGACGAGCAGCGGCACGTCGAGCGCGAGAAGCGCGGGGCCGGCGATCGAGGAGGTGATGATGTAGTTCGGGATCGTCGGGATCCCCATGCCGAGCACGAGGCAGGTCAGCATCGTGAGCAGGAGCGACAGGAAGAGATGCTTCTCCCCGATCGCGATGATCGCGCCGATGAAGGTCGAGGCGATGCCCGTCAGCGTCAGCGTGCCGATCACGATTCCGACGATGGCGCAGGCCGCCCCGACGGGCAGCGCGTTCTTCGCCCCCTCCGCCAGCGCGTCGACGCAGAGCCGCAGCGTCGCGCGCCCGCCCCGCAGGAAGGCGCAGCCGATCACGAGCGCCGCGATGACGAGCGCGAGCAGGCCGACGCCCCAGCGCAGGAAGCTCGCCGCCGCCAGGCCGAGCGCGAGCCAGAAGACGAGGCGGAAGGCGAGCGGCCCGATCGCCGCGGCGAGCGGCATGCCGAGGATCAGCACCGCGGTCAGCGCGAGGCCCATCGTGCCGGCGAAGATCGGCGTGTAGCCCGCGAAGAGCAGGTAGACGAGCATCGCGAGCGGCAGCACCAGCGGCCAGTGCTTCCGGATCGGATCCCAGGGGTTCGGAAGCTCCGCCCGCGGCAGGCCGCGGAGGCCGAACTTTCCCGATTCTAGATAGACCATCCAGAAGCAGGCGCCGAAATAGAGCGCCGCGGGGATGAGCGCGGCCTTGACGATCTCGGCGTAGGGCAGGTCCAGCGTCTCGGCCATGATGAAGGCGACCGCGCCCATGACCGGCGGCATGATCTGGCCGCCCATCGAGGAGGTCGCCTCGACCCCGCCCGCGAATTCGGCGCGGAAGCCGAAGCGCTTCATCAAGGGAATCGTGAACTGGCCCGAGGCCACCACGTTCGCGACGCCCGAGCCCGAGATCGTGCCCATGAGCGCCGAGGAGAGCACGCAGACCTGCGCCGGCCCGCCGCGCCAGCCGCCGACGAGGCCGAGCGCGAAATCGTTGAAGAGCGCGATCATCCCCGCCTTCTCGAGGAAGGCGGCGAAGAGCACGAAGATGAAGATGTAGGAGGCCGAGACGTAGATCGGCGTGCCGTAGATCCCCTCGGTGCCGAAGGCGAAGGTGTCGATGAGTTGGTCGATCCCGTAGCCCCGGTGGATGAAGGGGGCCGGGAAGTGGTTGCCGAAGAGCGCGTAGACGAGGAAGATCCCGGCGATGATCGCGAGCGGCCAGCCGAGCAGCCGCCGCGCCGCCTCGAAGACCAGCGCGATCAGCGCCGCGCCCACCACCATGTCGGCCGGCGTGAGGAACCCGGCGCGCCGGATCAGGTCGGCATAGAAGATCCAGTGGTAGAGCCCGGTGCCGAAGCCGAGCAGCCCGAGGGTCCAGAAGAGCGCCCGGCCCCGCCGGCTCCGTGCCTTCAGGTTGCCGATCAGCGCGAAGCCGAGCAGCAGCAGGAAGCCCACGTGCATCGCCCGCGTCACCTGGCTCGGCAGCGCGCCGAAGGCGGCGACCCAGATCTGGAAGGCGGAGAAGGCGAGCGCGATGGCGAAGGCGGCGCGCCCGGCGCCGCCCTCCCCCCAGCCGGGCGGCAGCCCCTCGCCCGGGGTTTCCCCGGGCACCTCGGCGGCGGCGGTCATCGGACCCGCCTCAGGGCATCAGCCCCGCTTCCTTGTAATACCGCTCGGCGCCGGGATGGAGCGGCACCGGCATGCCCTCGAGCGCCTTCTTCGGGTCGATCCCCTTGGCGGCGGCGTGCGCGGCGGCGAGCCGGTCGAGATTTTCGAACAGCGCCTTCGTCATCTGATAGGCGAGATCGTCGGAGACGCCGTCCTGGCTGACGAGGAAGTTGCCGACCGCGGCCGTCGCCACGTCGGCCGCCTGCCCGTCATAGGTGCCCGCCGGGATCGTCGCCGCCATGAAGGGCGCGCCGATCTTCGCGACGATCTCGGGCGAGACCGAGACCACGTTGATCGGCACCGAGGCGGCGAGGTCGCGGATCGAGGCGACGCCGAGCCCGGCCGATTGCAGCGTCGCGTCGATCTGGCGGTTCTTCATCAGCTCGACCGATTCCGCGAAGGGCAGGTATTCGACCCGGCCGAGATCCTCGTAGCTCATGCCGGCGGCGGCGAAGATCGCGCGCGCGTTGAGTTCGGTCCCCGAGGCGGGGGCGCCGACGGAGACGCTCTTGCCCTTCAGATCCGCGAGCGACTTCACCCCGCTCTCCTGCGAGGCGACGATCTGGATGTAGTTGGGATAGATCGCGGCGATGCCCCTGAGCTTGTCGAGCTTGCCGGGGAAGCCCGCCTCCTCGTTCCCCTCGGCCGCGGCCTTCACGCTGTCGCCGAGCGCGAAGGCGATCTCGCCCCGGCCCCGCTGCAGCAGGTTCAGGTTCTCGACCGAGGCCTTGGTGGCCTGCACCTGGGTCCGCGCGCCCGGGATCTCCTCGGCGTAGATCTCCGACAAGGCGACGCCGAGCGGGTAGTAGACCCCCGAGGTGCCCCCGGTCAGCACGTTGATGAATTCCTGCGCCCCGGCCTGCCCCGCGCCCAGCCCGAGCAGCACCGCGCCGATCGCGAAGCCCTTGCGAAGACCCATCATCCGTCATCCTCCCTGCGTTTTTCCCGCGGGCGCCCGTTCACCCGGGCGCTCCGGTCTCAGCTTAGGGGGACGGGCGGGTTTTCCAACCCCGTTCGGCGCCCCGCGACGCGGAATGGTTACCGCGGGGGGCGCGCGGGACCGCGGGGCGGCGTCAGAACGCCGCCCAGCTCTTCCAGAGCATGTAGGCCGCGACGACGAAGACGATGCTCGCGAAGACCGTGGTGAGCGCGCCCTTGCCCGAGAGCCGCCGCGCGAGACTGGCTCCGACGAGCCCGCCCAGGAAACCCGAGGCGATGAAGACGAGCGCGAGCCCCCAGGCGACATAGCCCGAGAAGGCGTAGTTGGCCGCCGTCGTCAGGCCGAAGGCCGTCACCGCGACGAGGCTGGTCCCGACCGCGTAGATCATCGGCATGCTGGTCGAGGCGACGAGGGCCGGCACGATCAGGAAGCCGCCGCCGATCCCGAAGAAGCCCGAGAAGCCGCCGGTCCCGAGCCCGTAGGCCACGACCTTGCCGGCGTTTTCGCGGCCGCATTGCGCGCCCTCGATCCCGACCGCCTTGCGGTTGCGCAGCATCAGCGCGCCGACGATGATCATCACGATCGCGAAGAGGAACAGGAGCTTGTGCCCGTCGATCGCCTTGCCGACCGTGGAGCCGAGGAGCGCGCCGACGACGCCGGCCGCGGCGAAGATCCCGCCGCAGCGCCATTTGACGTTCCCCGCCCGCGCGTGATGCGAGAGGCTGCTGAGCGCGTTGACCGCGACGGCGAGCGCGCTGGTCCCGATCGCGACATGCGGATCGGAAACGCCGACGACATAGACCATCAGCGGCACGGCGAGGATCGAGCCGCCGCCGCCGATCAGGCCGAGCGTGAGCCCGACGAGCACCCCCGAGAAGGCGCCGAGAAGATATTGCAATGGTTCGAACATGGGAGACTGGCCTTCGTGTTTCGGGAGGCCCGCGGCGCGCGCGGGCGGTCACTCGGCGGCGCGGATCGGCTCGGGATGGGCCATCCACTCGTGGCCGCGCAGCATCGCCCGCCAGTAGATCGGCGGCAGCATCCGCTCCTTCAGGAGCCAGGCCGCGCGCGTCGGCCGCGTGCCGTCGAGCAGGAATTTCGGGAAGGAGGGTTTCAGCGCCCCGCCATAGCCGAATTCCGCCAGCACGATCCTGCCGCGCTCCACCGTCAGCGGGCAGGAGCCGTAGCCGTCGTATTGCGCGACCGGCGCGCGGCCGGCGATGTCGGCCACGACGTTCTCCGCCACCACCGGCGCCTGCTTGCGCGCCGCGGCCGCCGTCTTGGCATTGGGCGCGTTCATCACGTCGCCGAGCGACCAGATGTTCTCGTAGGTCCGGTGGCGCAGCGTCGCCTGATCGACGTCGACCCAGCCGGCCGCGTCCGCGAGCGGCGAGACCCGGATGAAGTCCGGCGCGACCTGCGGCGGGCAGACGTGGATCATGTCGAATTCGGTCTCGACCCGGCGGACCGGCTGGCCGGGCTCGCTCACCTCGAAGGTGGCCCGACGGGCCGGGCCGTCGATGGCGACGAGGTTGTGGAAGAAGTTCAGCCCGGCGCGGTAGCGTTCGACATATTCCATCAGCGCCGGCACGTAGTCCTTCACGCCGAAGAGCACGCCGCCCGCGTTCATGAAGGAGATCTCGATGTCGTCGAGCACGCCCCGGCGCAGCCAGGCGTCGCCGGAGAGATACATCGCCTTCTGCGGCGCGCCGGCGCATTTGATCGGCATCGGCGGCTGGGTGAAGATCGCGCGGCCGCGCTTCATCTCGCCGACGAGCTTCCAGGTATAGGGCGCGAGGTCGTAGCGGTAGTTCGAGGTGACGCCGTTCCGGCCGAGCGTGCGCTCCAGCCCCTCGATCCGGTCCCAGTCGAGCTTCAGCCCGGGGCAGACGATCAGCCGGTCGTATCTCACCACCCGGCAGCCGTCGAGGATCACCGCGTTCGCCTCCGGCTCGAAGGCCGCGACCGCCGCCTTGATCCAGTGCACGCCCTTCGGGACCAGCCCGCCCATCACCCGCGCGGTGTCGCGCGCCTCGAAGACGCCGGCGCCGACGAGGGTCCAGCCGGGCTGGTAGTAATGCACGTCGGCCGGGTCGATCAGCGCGATCTCGAGATCGGCCTTGCGCGCCCTGAGGCTCGCCGCGACCGAGATGCCGGCCGCGCCCGCGCCGACGATCACCACGTCGAACCGCGCGTCGGCCGTGTCGGTCGGCGTGCGCCCGCCGTTGGCGATGCGCCGCGCGACGCCGTTCATGTCGTAGCCGGCGCCGCGCGTCCGGCCGAGGATGTCCGAGAGCGCCCTGTCGCCGGCCTCGGCGAGCGACCAGAGCGTCGCCGAGCGCGTGCCGGTGCGGCAATAGGCGAGGATCGGCCCCGGCAGGCGGCGGATCGCCGCGCCGAAGGCGACGGCGTCCTCGTCCCGGACCATGCCCGTGGCGACCGGCAGGTAGAGCGCCTCGATCCCCTCGGCGGCGGCGGCGGCCTCGATCTCCTCGAAGCCCGGCTGGTCCGGCCCCTCGCCGTCGGGCCGGTTGCAGATCACCGCGCGAAAGCCGAGTTCGCGCAGCCGGGGCAGATCCTCCGCCAGGATCTGCGGGGAGACGCTCAGCGTCTCGTCGATCTTCCTTACATCCATCACGATCACCTCCTCGGTCGCGCCCGGGGGTTCCGGGCGTCTCGGGTCGGCGCCTCTATGACACGCGCGGGGGCCGGCTCTCGGTGACCTACGTCACAGAAGCGGCGCGCGCGTTTTCGTGATCGCCGGCGCCCCCGCCCCCGTCCCGTCCGCGCGGGCGCGATCCCGGCCTTCGCCGCGGCGCGGCAATGGATGTCGCAGCGCAGCAAGAACAGGGGAACAGAAATTCCGTAGCGATCAGAATGATTTTCTGGTAGGCTTTAAGAAAGACGATTCCGGTTAGCCATTTTTCGCGCTGTGCCCCGGCTTCTATTCTGGAGCCGACAAACAAGAGCTTTGTCATGTCGCACGTCGAGATGAGTGACGCCGATCAGCGATTCCTGCCGGAGGACAACGCGCGCCAGATCTTCGCGCCGCTGGAGTTCCGGAACCTGACGGTGAAGAACCGGCTGTTCCGATCGAACATCTCCGGCACGTTCGACGATTACAACGGCCACGGCAGCCACACCCGGATCAACTGGGAGACGCGTTTCGCGAAGGGCGGCGTCGGCGCGATCATCTCCTCCTTCACCCCGGTCACGGTGCGCGGGCGAATCCTCACGCGCTATGCGATGATCGACAAGGACGACAAGATCCCGTTCTGGACCCGCGTCGGCGAGAGCGTGCACGAGCACGACTGCCGCTTCATCATGCAGCTCAGCCATTCCGGCCGGCAGCAGGACATGGGCGGGATCGAGAACTATTTCCGCGAGGCGCCGAGTTCGACGAGCCGGAAGGACTTCTTCCACGGCATCCTCGCCAAGGCGATGACAAAGCCCGAGATCGCCGAGACGGTGGAGCAGTTCGCGCAGGGCGCGCGGCGCGCGCGGGAGGCGGGGCTCGACGGGGTCGAGCTCCACGGCGCGAACGGCTATCTCATCACCCAGTTCCTGAGCTCCGGGATCAACGACCGGACCGACGAATACGGCGGCGGCTGGGAGGCGCGGGCACGTTTCGTGCTCGAGATCGTCCGCGCGATCCGCCGCGAGGTCGGGCGCGACTTCCATCTCCAGATGAAGATCAACGGCGTCGATCACAACGACTGGCTCTATCCCTGGGAGAAGAAGGGCAATCCGCTCGACGAGACGGTCGACATCTGCCGGCTGCTGCTCGATGACGGCGCGGGCGTCGACGCGTTCCACGTCTCTTCCGGCTCGACCTTCCCGCATCCGCGCAACCCGCCGGGCGACCTGCCGATCCGCGAGCTCACGCGCTGGTACGACGGGCTGCTGTCGCAGGGCGTGCGCACGCATCTCAACTACGCGATCTTCTCGAACCCGATCGCCGGGCCGCTCTTCCGGCGCTACTGGATCTGGCGGCGGGGCAAGGTGATCGAGGGGATCAACCTCGACTACGCCCGCGCGGTCAGGGACGCGGTCCATGCGATCGATCCCTCCGTCAAGGTGATCTGCACCGGCGGCTTCCAGCACGCCTCGAAGATCGCCGGGGCGATCCGCTCCGGGGCCTGCGACGGCGTCTCGATCGCGCGGCCGCTCATCGCCAATCCGGACCTGCCGGGGATGCTGCGCACGGCCGAGGGGCCGCCGCCGGGAAAGGAATGCACCTATTGCAACAAGTGTCTCATCAACGACCTCGAGAACCCGCTCGGCTGCTACGAGCTCAGCCGGTTCGACGGCGACACGTTCGAGGCGCGCTACGACGCGATGATCGCCGAGGTCATGTCCGTCTTCGAACCACCCGCCTACCGGTGACGGCCCAGCAGCGAGGAGAAATCCGATGGCGCTCGATCTCGACCGCCTCAGCCCCGTGGAAAAGGCGATGGCCCGCCGGCGGATCTGGCGCTGGATCATCATCGCGCTGATCGCCGCGCTGATCGTCTGGCGGCTCGTCTTCGTGAACCAGTACGTCGTCGCCTATGAAAAGCCCCTCGACCATTTCCTGCGCGGCTCGATCGGCTCGGAAACCGCGAACGGCATGCCGGTGCTGGTCTTCAAGGCGCTGCCGGTCATCTATCGCGACCGGCTCGGCCCCGGCGGCTGGCGCCATTTCGGCCTCCTCCAGGAACCGGGCGACGACCTGCCGCTCGGCTTCTCCCGCCGGGTGGTGACGGGGGTCGAGCGGGTCTGGCTCAACTGCTCGGTCTGCCATGTCGGCACCTACCGGATGCCGGGCGAGAGCGAGGAGCATTATGTCTACGGCGCGCCCTCGAACAACCTCCGGCTCTACGCGCTCATCCGCTTCTTCATCGACGCCGGGCGGGATCCGGGTTTCACCGCCGACGCGCTCGTCGATGCGATCAACTCCGACGCGGTGGGGGGCGAGCTCAATTTCGCCGAGCGCGCGCTCTACCGCCACATCGTCTTTCCCCGGGTGAAGGCGGCCTTCCTCAACCTCGGCCAGGAGCTCGCCTTCGTCGAGCGGCAGGAGGACTGGGGACCGGGGCGGGTCGACACGTTCAATCCCTACAAGGCGATCCAGTTCAACTTCCCGATGGGGCCGGACACGATCAGCGAGGTCGCGCTCAACGGTTCCTCCGACTACCCCTCGATCTGGATGCAGCGCCCGCGCGAGGGGATGAACCTGCACTGGGACGGCAACAATTCCTCGGTCGCCGAGCGCAACCTCTCCGCCGCGCTCGGCGCGGGGGTGACGCCCGTCACCGTCGACCGCGCCGCGATCCACCGGATCGAGGACTGGATGTGGGACCTGCCCGCGCCCGCCTGGCCCGGACCGGTCGACGCGGAGAAGGCCGGCCGGGGCGAGGCGCTCTACGCCGGATACTGCGCCGGCTGCCACGGGATGAAGCGCGAGGGCGCCTATGACTACGACCGCGCCCGCCATCCGGGGCTGGGAAAGGTCGTGCCCCTGCCCGAGATCGGCACCGATCCGGGGCGCTGGGCCTCCTACACGCCCGATTTCGCCGGGGCGCAGAACACGCTCTACGCCGGCTATCCCTGGCGATTCACCCATTTCCACGTGACCGACGGCTATGTCGGCCAGCCGCTCGACGGGATCTGGGCGCGCTCGCCCTATCTGCACAACGGCTCGGTCCCGACGCTGCGCGACCTGCTGGAGCCGGCGGCGGACCGGCCGAAGGTCTGGTTCCGGGGCGGCGACGTGCTCGACCTCGACCGCGTCGGCTACCGCTCCGATCCCGGCGCGGCGGCGGCCTTCCGCTACGACACGCGCCGCCCGGGCAACAGCGACGCCGGCCACGACGGCGCGGAATACGGCACGGCGCTGCCGGCGTCCGACAAGGACGCCATCGTCGAATACATGAAGACGCTGTGAGCAGGATGCCATGAATACGGGCCACGCCTCCCTCGCCCGCTGGAAGCTCCGCCACACGGTGGTGGTGGTGATCGGGATCCTGCTCAACCTCGCCTACTGCTTCCCGCTGCTCGTCGCGCCCGACTGGACGCTGGCGCTCTTCGGCATCCCGCGCGAGGGCACGACCTTCTGGCCGCGCCTCGTCGGCGGGCTCCTGATCCTGATCTCGACCTTCTACGTGCCGATGACGGTCGATCTCGACCGCTACCGGATCTTCGCCTGGCTCTCGATCCTGCCGTCGCGGACCTTCGGCGCCACCTTCCTCTTCGTCGCGGTGCTCGGCTTCGGCTTCGCCGGCGGCTTCCTCGTGCCCGCGCTGATCGACGCGGGCATCGCCATCGCCTCGCTCTACTGCATGATCCATGTGGTGAGGATCGAGCAGGCGCTCGCCACCGGGAGGAGCGTGCGATGAGGTTCTGGCGCGCGCTCCTCTGGCTTCTCGTCGCGATGGTCGTGCTCGGCCTCGGAGCCTGGTTCCTGCTGCTCCGGCCGGTGCCGCAGAAGGCGACCAACGATCCGGCGGAGCTCTTCCACCACGGCTCGATCGGCAACGAGGCGGCGCAGGGCCTGCCCTACTGGATCTGGCGCGTGCTGCCGAAGGTCTTTCCCGACCTGATGCCGGGCAACCGGGACGGCTACGGCGCCTTCGGCCTCTACTGGGCGGCGGGCGACGCGGTGCCGATCGGCATGTCGGTCAAGACGCTCGGCGTCATTCCCCGCGTCGCGCCGAACTGCGCCTTCTGCCACCAGGGCAGCTACCGGCTCGCGCCCGAGGACGCGCCCCGCCTCGTCAGCGCCGGCGCCGGCACGCGGGTCGACACGCAGAGCTACATCCGCTTCGTGACCCGCGCGGGCTCGGACCCGCGCTTCACCGCCGACCGGCTGATGACCGAGATCCGCGCGATCTACGACATGCCGCTCTGGGAGCGGATGACCTACCGCTTCGTGCTGATCCCGGCGACGCGCAAGGCGCTGACGAAACAGGCGCCCCAATTCGCCTGGATGGCGACGCGGCCGGACTGGGGGCCGGGGCGCATCGATCCGTTCAACCCGGTCAAGTTCCAGAACCTCCGGCTCGGCGACGACGGGACCATCGGCAATTCCGACATGATGCCGCTCTGGGACATGGCGAGCACCGAGGCGACGCCGCTCCGCCGCGCCGCGCTGCACTGGGACGGGTTGCAGACCGACCTTACCGAGACCGTGGTCTCGGGCGCGATCGGCGACGGGATGAGCTACCAGTCCTTCCCGGAGACGAAGCCGGCGCTCGAGGGGATGGAGGCCTTCATCTCGCGGATGAAGCCGCCGCCCTCGCCCTTCTCCGCCGACCGGCCGAGGGGCGATCCCTACCGCGTCGATCCGGCCCAGGTGGAGACGGGCCGGGGGATCTACCTCCGCGACTGCGCCGAATGCCACGACGCGGGCGGGGCGCGCACGCGGAGCGTGATCCCGGTCGCGGAGCTTGGCACCGACCGGCACCGGATCGACATGTGGACCGAGGCGGCGCGGGCGCGCTACGCCGCCTACGAGCCGGGCCACGACTGGGGCTTCGAGCATTTCGAGAAGACGGAAGGTTACGTCGCCGTGCCGCTGACCGGGCTCTGGCTGCGCGGCCCCTATCTGCACAACGGCTCGGTCCCGACGCTCGCCGCGCTGCTCGCGCCGCCGGACCGGCGGCCGAAGGTGTTCTGGCGCGGCTCCGACCTCGTCGACGCGGCGAACGGCGGGTTCGTCAGTTCCGAGGGCACGGACCCGCGGCGGCGGATGTGGCGCTACGACACCGCCGAGCCCGGCAATGCCAATGGCGGGCATCTCTGGGGGACCGAGCTCGATCCCGCGTCGAAGGCCGCGCTGCTCGCCTATCTCAAGACGCTCTGAAAGGGAGGCGGCCATGTGGCCAGAACGGATCACGCGCATCATCGGCTGGATCCTCGCCGTTCTCGCCGGCCTCGCGCTCTTCGTGCTCATCGTGGGCTTCTTCGCGGTCCGGGGCTTCGTCGAGCCGGATTCCGGCTCCTTCGGGACCCTCCCCGACGAGGCGAAACAGGCGGGCCGCGACGCGGAAAGCCTCCGCGCGGCGGGCGAGCCCTATTTCGCCGCGATGGACAAGGGCCTGCTCGAGATGCCCGCGGCCGGCGCGCCCTACCCGCCCGAGATCGAGCAGGTGGCGAAGATCGCGGGGCTGGAGCCGGAGGCGGTGCGGCTCGCCGCGATCCGGGGACAGAACATGTGGATCGCCTGGACCGGCGGCAACGACCGCTTCTGGGACTGGGCGGCGCGCAACGCGATCGGCTCCTTCGACCTCCTGAAGATCATCTCCTCGCATCCGAGCCAGGCCTATGGCCGGGGCAACCGCTTCCGCTATCTCGGCCTCTCGAACGAGCCCTGTTTCCGCGCGCCGGACGGGCCGGACGACACGCATTTCGGCCTCTGGATCGACCAGCGCGACCCCGCCTGCCCGCCCGACCCGTTCGCCGACGCCGACGCCTATCCCGGCGTGAAGGTCGGCGCGCGCGGCGAGACGCTGCCCGTCGGCTCCTACTACGGCGAGCCGACCGGGGTGATGGGGCTGCGCCTCTTCCCCAATCCCGATTTCGACGCCGCGGCCAAGGCGCGCTGGGATCCGGAGCGGTTCTACAAGGATCCCGCCTATTACAACGACAAGGACCTGGTGCGCCCCTACCGCGTCGGCATGTCCTGCGCCTTCTGCCACGTCGGCCCGAGCCCGATCCACCCGCCGAAGGACGTGGAGAACCCCGCGTTCGGCGAACTCGCCTCCAACACCGGCGCGCAGTATTTCTGGGTGGACCGGATCTTCTTCTGGAACACCCGGCCGCGCGAGGATCCCGCGGTGGCGAGCCCGAACGAGGGCAACATCCTCTACCAGCTCTTCCACACCAACCCGCCGGGCGCGCTCGACACCTCGCTGGTCTCGACCGACTACATGAACAACCCGCGGACGATGAACGCGGTCTACGAGACGATCGCGCGGCTCGACATGGCGCCCGGCCAGGGGATCGAGACGCTGCGGCGGGGCGAACTCGACAACCGGCAGTTCCAGGACTACCCGGAGACGGCGGCGCTCGGCGCGCTCTTCGATCCCGCGACCGGCAAGGCGGCCTCGATGCGGGTGCTGAAGGACGGCGCGGACAGCGTCGGCGCGCTCGGCGCGCTGAACCGGGTCTATCTCAACATCGGCCTCTTCTCCGAGGAATGGCTGCTGCATTTCCGCGCCTTCCTCGGCGGGCGGAAGATCTCGCCGATCCCGATCGCCACCGCGCGGAAGAACTCGGTCTACTGGCGCGCGACGGAGGCCGGAACGCCCGACATGGCGATCTTCTTCCTCGTCACCGCCCGCGCCGACCGGCTGAGGGACGCGCCCGGCGGGGCGGAGATCCTCGCGGCCGAGGACAAGGATCAGGTGAAACGCGGCGAGATCGTCTTCGCGGAGACCTGCGCGGGCTGTCATTCGAGCAAGCAGCCGGTGCCCGACCCGTCCTTCGGCGTCGACACCGGCCCCTGCGCCGGCGGCGGCTCCGGCCCCGGCTATCGCGCCTGCTGGGACCGCTACTGGGCCTGGGTCAACTCCGACGGCTACAAGGCGGCGATGCGCGAGATGGTGGCGCGCCCCGACTTCCTCGACGGCAATTTCCTCTCGACCGACCGCCGCGTGCCGCTCGACCTCATCGGCGTCAACGCCTGCTCGGCGATCGCGACCAACGGGCTCGCCGGGGACATCTGGGACAATTTCACCTCCGCCACCTACAAGTCGCTGCCCGCGCCGAAGCCGGTGACGGTCTACCATCCGGTCTCGGGCGGGGCGACGGAATTCGCCCCGCTCGGCAACGGGCGCGGCTATGTCCGGCCCGCCTCGCTCGTCAGCCTCTGGTCGACCGCGCCCTATCTGCAGAACAACTCGGTCGGCTACGATCCGGACTACTACCACTACGACCGGCCCGCCGCCGGCTATGGCGCGGAGAAGCCGGAGAGCGCGAAGCCCGCCGCCTACGACCCGGGCGCGGCCGACGACTGGGGGCCGCGCACCTGCCCCTCCTCCGATCCCTACGACCCGGCGATGCCCTGCGTCGAGAACCGGCTCCACGCCTTCGACCGCTCGATCCGCCAGATCCTCGATCCGGCCGAGCGGCGGACGGATCCGCTCACGACCGAGCCGGTGCCGGGCTACATCTACCGCACCTCGGCCCCCGCCTGCCTGATCGTGCCGCCGGGCTTCGTCCCGGACGCGGCGCGGCCCTTCACCGGCCTCGCCCACCGGCTCGCGCCCTGGGCGGTGACGGCGGAGGGCGGGATCGCGGTCGGCCCCTTCCCGAAGGACTTCCCGATCAACGCGCTCGTCAGCACCAAGCTCCTGCCCGACAATGACGAGCCCGACATGATGGCCCATCTCTGGAAGCTCGCGAAGACCGGGCCCTCGATCCTCGCGGCGGTCAAGGCGCTGGGCGGCCAGTGCGCGCCGGAGCAGCTGCGCGATCCGGGCGTCGAGCAGCATGCCGAGGAAGTGGTGCGCGAGACCGGCCTCGTCGACACGCTGGTCGGCCTCAGCAAGTGCCCCGACTACGTGGTGAACCGCGGCCACGATTTCGGCGCCCCGCTCTCGCCCGACGACCGCGAGGCGCTGATCGCCTATCTGCGGCATTTCTGAGCGCGGCCATGGCTCCCGGACCCGACATGTTCGACGTGATCGTCATCGGGGCCGGGGCCGCCGGCGCGCCGCTCGCCGCGCGGCTGGCGGAGGGAGGCGCGCATGTGCTGCTCCTCGAGGCGGGCGGCGACCCGCTCGCCCCGGCGGAGGATCGCCGCGGCGCGCGCTCGCTGGCGGACGACTATTCCGTGCCCGCCTTCCATGCCTTCGCCTCCGAGCATCCGGGCATGACGGAGAGCTTCTGGGTCCATCACTACGACGACGAGGCGGTCGAGCGGCGCGATCCGAAATACTGGCCCGAACGGAAGGGGGTGCTCTACCCGCGCGTGCGCGCGCTGGGCGGCTGCGCGGCGCATCACGCGCTGATCGTGATCCGGCCGAACGACGCCGACTGGAACCATATCGCGGAGACCATGGGCGATCCCTCCTGGCGCGCCTCCGCGATGCAGGCCTACTGGGAGCGGGTGGAGCGCTGCCGCTCGCGCTGGTTTCCCTGGCGCTGGCTCGCGCGGCTCACCGGCTGGAACCCGCTCGGCCACGGCTGGGACGGCTGGCTCACCACCGAGCTCGCAATCCCGCTGCGCGGCCTCGCCGACCGCGCGCTCCGGGCCGAGGTGCTGTCCTCGCTCTTCGCGGCGGCGGACAACCATCCCGGCCGGGCCAGCGACTGGCAGGAGGCGCAGCCCGATCCGAACGAGCGCCCGCTCTGGAACGCCTCGGCCTCCGGCATCAAGCTGATGCCGCTCGGCACCCGGCGCCATGCCCGGCACGGCCCGCGCGAGCGGCTGCGCGCGGCCGAGGCGGCGCATCCCGACCGGCTGACGCTCCGGCTCCACGCCGAGGTGCGCCGGATCGAGATCGAGAACGGCCGCGCCGTCGCCGTCCGTTACGCCGAGCAGGGCGTGGAGCGGGTCTCCCGCGCGCGCCACGACATCGTGCTCTGCGCCGGCGCCTTCGGCTCGCCGAAACTGCTGCTTCTCTCGGGCATCGGCGATCCCGGCCATCTCGCGGAGGCGGGCGTCGCGCCGATCCACCCGCTGCCGGGCGTCGGGCGCAACCTGCAGGACCGCTACGAGATCGGCGTGGTGAACCGGATGAAACGGCCGTGGCAGACGCTCGAGGGCGTGACCTACGGCCCGTCCGACCGCGCCTACAAGCTCTGGCGCCGGTTCCGGATCGGCAATTACACGAGCAACGGCGCGCTCTTCGCGGCGCGGTTCCGCTCGCGCGCGGAACTGCCCGAGCCAGACCTCTTCTGCTTCTCCTTCCTCGCGGATTTCCGGGGCTACTACCCGGGCTATTCCGCGCGGCTGCTGAAACCGGACTACCTGACCTGGGTGGTGCTGAAGGCCTACGCGGCCAATCGCGCCGGCACGGTGCGGCTCCGCTCCGCCGATCCCGCGGACCCGCCCGAGATCCGCTTCCGCTACTTCCACGACGAC
The DNA here is from genome assembly GCF_006385685.1 of Amaricoccus solimangrovi. GTDB lineage: Bacteria > Pseudomonadota > Alphaproteobacteria > Rhodobacterales > Rhodobacteraceae > Amaricoccus > Amaricoccus solimangrovi. The sequence goes on from NZ_VFRP01000016.1 coordinate 42,730, forward strand.
GGGCCGGGCGATCGCGACGATCTCGACGCGATGGTGACCGCGATCCGCTTCGTGCGCCGGATCGCGGGCGCGATGGAGAGCCGGATCGCCGAGGAGGAGGAGCCGGGGCGCCAGCGCGAATCCGACGCGGCGCTGCGCCAGTATGTGCGCGATCACGCCTGGGGCCACCACGCCTGCGGCACCTGCGCGATGGCGCCGCTCGCCGACGGCGGCGTCGTCGACGGCGGCTTCCGCGTCCACGGGCTCGGGGGGCTCCGCGTCGTCGACGCCTCGGTCTTTCCGCGCATCCCCGGATATTTCCCCGTCGCCGCCGTCGCGATGCTGGCCGAGAAGGCCGCCGACCAGATCCTCGCGGACGCCGCGATCACCCGGAAGGAGTGAGCCATGCCCCGCCCCGCCATCCTCATCAAGCTCGCCGGCGCGCCGGAACAGGGTTTCGCCGGGCTCCGCCTCGACACCGGCGCGCGGCTGACGCCGCTCTTCGGCGTGCCGGGCGGCGACCCGGCGCTCGCGGGCGTGGCGCCCGGACGCCCCCGCGCCTGGTTCCGCGCCGAGGCGCCGGAGGGCTTCATGACGCCGGCCGCCGCCTGGGACGCGGCCCACGCGGCGGTGCGCGACGGGCTCGGGGTCGCGGACGCCGCGGTGCTGGCGGCCGAGCCCGATCTCGAACAGGTCTGGCCGGGCGAGCCCGCCCGCGCAGCCTTCGGCGCCGCCGGGGGGCCGGAGGGGCAGAAGGGCGCGCCCTTCGACCTCGGCCCGGGCTTCGGCTGGCATCTCGACGACGCGCATTCGGGGCTGCGCGCCGCGCGCGAGGCGGTGGGCGCGGCGGGGGCCGGGATCACCATCGTCCATCTCGACACCGGCTACGACCCGGCGCACCGCGCGCTGCCGCGCAATCTCGACACGGCGCGGGCGCGCAATTTCGTCGAGGGCACGAACAGCGCCGTCGACATGGCCCCGGCCTCGGGCGTGCTCACGAACCGCGGCCACGGCACCGGCACGATCGGGCTGCTCGCGGGCGGGGACACGAGGGGGCTGCGGTCGGATCCGGCGATCCCGAACGGCTTCGGCCCGCTCGGCGGCGCGCCGGAGGCGCGGGTGGTCCCGGTCCGGATCGCCAATTCCGTGGTGCATTTCTGGACCAGCACGGTCGCGCGGGGCATCGATTACGCCCGCCGGATCGGCGCCGACGTCGTCTCGATGAGCATGGGGGGCCTGCCTTCGGCGAGCTGGGCCGACGCGGTCAACGCCGCCTACGAGGCGGGCGTGCTCATCGTCTGCGCGGCGGGCAACAGTTTCAACGGCCTGCCGACCTCGCTCATCGTCTATCCCGCGCGCTTCAACCGCGTGCTCGCCGCCTGCGGCGTGATGGCGAAGGGCAACCCCTATCACGGGCTCGGCGGCCCGATGGAGGGCTGCGCCGGGCCGATGAGCAAGATGCGCACCGCGATGGCCGCCTATACGCCGAACGCGCCCTGGGCGCGGATCGGCAGCCCCGACGTGATCGACATGGACGGCGCCGGCACCTCCGCCGCGACGCCGCAGCTCGCCGCCGCCGCCGCGCTCTGGCTCGCGCGCCATGGCGACAAGTACCAGCGCTCCTGGCAGCGGGTCGAGGCGGCGCGCTCGGCGCTCTACCATTCCGCCGGGCGCGCGGGCGACGCGCCGGACGGCACCGTCGATCCGCTCCTCGGCCGGGGCCTCCTGCGCGCGCGCGCCGCGCTCGACATGCGCCCGAGCGCGGCGAGCCTCACCCGGACGGCGCCCGACAGCGCCTCGCACGCCTTCCTGCGGCTCGCGACCAGCGCCTTCGGCGCGGCCGAGCCCGATCCGCGTCGGCTCGCGATGCTCCGGCTCGAGCTTTCGCAACTCGCGCTCGCCACGCCGGCGGCCGCGCGCGCGCTCGCCGATCCCGACGATCCGGCCGCGGTCGGCGACGCGCTCGGCCGGCGCCGGCTGCTCGAGGCGATCCTCGACGAGGGCCATCCCTCCGCCGCGCTTCGCGCCGGGCTCGGCGCCGCGCTCGGCCGGGGCGCGCTCCAACCGCCAAAGCCGCGCCCGCCCGCGCCGCCCTCCACCGCGCCCGAGACCTCCTCCGGCCCCGGCGTGCCCGGCAGCGGCGCGAAGATCCCGCGCCGGATCGTCGAGCGCAAACCGACGAAGCGGCGGCTGCGCATCTTCGCGACCGACCCGGGCGACAGCCGCAGCCTGCGCCGCTCCTTCGTCAATGTCGCGACCGTCGAGATCCCCTGGGAGGAGAAGCTCGAACCCGGGCCGGTCGGCGAATATCTCGAGGTGATCGACATCGACCCGGCGAGCGGGGTCGCCTATCCGCCGGTCGATCTCGACGCGGGCGCGCTGCTGGCGCAGGACGGGATCGCGCCTTCCGAGGGCAATCCGAACTTCCACCAGCAGATGGTCTACGCGGTGGCGATGCGCACCATCCGCAACTTCGAACTCGCGCTCGGCCGGCGCGCGCTCTGGGCGGATCACAACTGGCGGGACGACAAGGGCGCGTGGCACACCGACTTCGTCCGGCGCCTGCGGATCTATCCGCACGCGCTGCGCGAGAGGAACGCCTATTACAGCCCCGAGCGCGTCGCGCTGCTCTTCGGCTATTTCGCCGAGACCGGCAGCGCCTCGCAGAGCCGGAACACCGTCTTCTCCTGCCTCTCGCACGACATCGTCGCGCACGAGACCACCCACGCGCTGCTCGACGGGCTGCACCGCCGCTTCAAGGAGCCGACCAGCCCCGACGCCTTCGCATTTCACGAGGCCTTCGCCGACATCGTGGCGATCTTCCAGCACTTCACCTTCCCCGAACTGCTCCGCTACGAGCTTCGCCGGCTGCGCGGAGACCTGACGCGCGCCTCGATCCTCTCCGATCTCGCGCGCCAGTTCGGCCAGGCGCTCCACAACGGCCGGGCGCTGCGCCAGGCGATCGGGGATGGCCCGGCGGGGGTGTTCGAGGATACCGGCGAGGCGCCGGCGCCGGCGGAGAACTACATGGACGTCTCCGAGCCGCACCGGCGCGGCGCGATCCTCGTCGCCGCGATCTTCGAGGCCTTCCTCGCGATCTTCAACCGCCGGACCGAGGACCTGCTGCGCCTCGCGACCTCCGGCACCGGCGTGCTCGGCCCCGGCGCGCTGCCCCCCGACCTGATCGAGCGGCTGGCCCGGGAGGCCGTCCACGTCGCCCAGCGCATCCTGACGAGCGCGATCCGCGCGCTCGACTACATGCCCCCCGTGGATCCGACCTTCGGCGACTACCTGCGCGCGATCGTCACCGCCGACGCGGAGGTTTCCGCCGACAGCGAGAGCGGCTTCCGCGTCGCCTTCGCCGAGGCCTTCGCCCGCCGCGGCATCTATCCGAGCGACGTGCCCATCGTCTCGCCCGACGGGCTGCTCTGGCAGGGGCCGGCCGAGCCGGAGCGCTGGAAGGGCCTGCGCCTCTTCCTGCGGCGCGCGAAAGTGAACCTGCCCGATTACAACGCGCGCGACCGGAGCATCGTGCGCCGCGCCGCGGAACGGGCGGCGGTCGACCTGCACGACTGGCTCGTCCGCTCGCTCGACGCGGAGATGGCGAGGTCGCTCGGCCTCGATCTCGCGCTGAAGATCGAGGTCCATTCGCTCCGGCCCGCCCAGCGCGTCACCGCGGACGGCGAGACGCGCACCGACCTCGTCGCCGTCATCACCCAGAAGAAGCGGCTGCCGCGCGACCCCGCCGATCCGGACGGGCCGAGCTTCACCTTCCGGGGCGGCTGCGTGCTGATCCTCGACCGCGAATACGACGCCGACTGCCCGATCCGCTACGCGATCAGCCGGCCGATCTTCAACGAGAGCCGCGCGCGGCGGGTGCGCGAATACCAGTTCGGCGGCGGCGTCACCGACGCCTATGGCGACGCGGCCACCGCCTTCGAGGGCGGAGCCCGAAGCCGGGCCGAGCCCTTCGCGCTCGTCCACGCCGAACTCGGGAGGGAATGACCATGGCCCGCGAAACCCAGGCCAGTGAAACCCGGCCTCGCGTCCGGGTCCGCATGTACCGCCAGGGGCTCGGCGACTGCTTCCTCGTCTCGGTGCTGCGCGACGACGCGCCCCCCTTCCACATGATGATCGACTGCGGCGTCATCCTCGGCACGCCCGACGCGACCGGACGGCTGCGCGCGGTCCTCGGCTCGGTGATCGAGGAGACCGGCGGGCGGATCGACGTGCTCGCCGTCACCCACGAGCATTACGATCACGTCGCGGGGTTCTTCCTCGCCCGGGATCTCTTCGCCGCGCCCGAGGAGGCGGGGGCGGCGGGCAAGCTCAGCGTCGGCGAGGTCTGGTTCGCCTGGACCGAGGATCCGGCCAGCGACCTCGCGCGGACGCTCCGCGAGGAACGCGCGGCCGGGCTGCGCGCGCTCACCGCGATGGCGCTGCGCCTCGGCGCGGCGGGGCTCGGGGACGAACCCGCCGTCGGCGCGGCGCTGAGCTTCTTCGGCGTCGAGGCGAAGGAGTCCGGGGCGAGCGGCCTCGGCCATACCGCGGAGGCGATGGCCTTCGCCGCCGGCCTCGCGCCGCCGGGCCGGGTGCGCTACCTCGAACCCGGCGCGGTGCTCGCCCCCGAGGCCGCGCCGGAACTGCGCTTCCGCGTGCTCGGGCCGCCGATGGACCGCGCGAGCCTGCGCCGGACCGACTCGACGCGCGAGGTCTATCACATCGCCGCCGGCGCGCTCGAGGCCTCGGTGCTGCTCGCCGCCGGGGAGGACGGCGCGGCCCCGGGCGAGGCGTTCAGCCCGTTCGGCCCCGGCTGGGGCCTGCCGCTCGCGAGCCTCGGGGAACTCGCCGACGACCGCGCGAAGTTCTTCCGCGAACTCTATCTCGACGATGCGGAACAGTCCTGGCGGCGCATCGACGGCGCCTGGCTCGCGAGCGCCGAGGGCCTCGCGCTGGCGCTCGACGGGGCGACGAACAACACGAGCCTCGTGCTCGCGATCGAACTCGTCGAGGGCGACGGGGACGGCGAGGGCGGCGGCGGCGAGGTGCTGCTCTTCCCCGCCGACGCGCAGGTCGGCAACTGGCTCTCCTGGGACACGCTCGCCTGGCCGGGGCCGGAGGGCACGCTGACCGCCGCCGACCTGCTCGCGCGCACGGTCTTCTACAAGGTCGGCCATCACGGCAGCCACAACGCCACGCTGCGCGCCCGGGGGCTCGAACGGATGCCGGCGCCCGATCTGGTGAGCTTCATTCCCGTGGACGAGGAGATGGCGCGGAAGAAGCGGTGGAACGCGATGCCGCTCCCCGCCCTTCTCGAGGCGCTGCGCGCGCATTGCGGGCCGGGGCTGGTCCGGCTCGACGAGGATCCGCCCGCGGACGCGCCCGGCGTCACGACCGGCGGGACCGGGGTCCAGTACGGCTCGCTCTACGTCGACTGGACCCGCGCCCTGCCGGCGCGGCGGGCGGCCACGAGCTGAGGCGGCTCACTCCGCCTCGCGCGCCGCCCGGTCCGCCTCGGCCTTCGCCTCGCTCCGGTCGCGGTAGAGCGCGGCGCGGCCGAGCAGCATCAGCGTCACCGGCGTCGTGATCGTGACGAAGAAGCCGATCAGCAGTTCATGCACCGCGAGCCGCCCGGCGAGCACCGAGAAGAGCACCATCGAGGCGGTGACGATCCCCGCCGTGCCGCCGCTGGTGCCGAGGGTGGGCGCGTGGATGCGCTCGTAGAAGGTCGGGAGCCGCAGCAGGCCGACCGCGCCGATCAGCGTCAGCCCCGCGCCGATGACGAGCAGCGCCGCGACGAGGAGCGCGACGGCGGGCGGCAGCGCCTCGAAATGCGTCTTCATTCGATCACCTCCCCGCGCATCAGGAACTTGGCGAGCGCGACGGTCGCGACGAAGGCGAGGGCGGAGATGACGAGCGCGCCCTCGAAGAAGAAGACGTTGCCGGTCCGCATCCCCTGGGTCACGAAGATCAGCATCGTGCAGATCGAGGCCGCGTCGAAGGCCAGCACGCGGTCCTGCGCGCGCGGGCCGATGATCATCCGGATCACCGCGCAGGCCATCGCCGCGACCAGCGCGACCTGGGCGCCGACGACCGAGTAGTAGAGGATCGTTCCGCTCATTCGAAGATCTCCATCAGCGGCCCCTCGTAGCGCTCGCGCACGATGCCGGCCCAGTCGGTCCCGTCCCCGAGGTCGAGCGCGTGCAGCAGGAGCCGGCCGCTCGCGCGGTCGTACTGGATCCAGGCGGTGCCCGGCATCGCGGTCAGGATCGTCGCGAGGATGCCGAGCGCGAAGGGATCGCGGAGCCGGAGCCCGATCTCGACGAAGCCCGGCACGCGCCGCTCCGCCCCGCGCAGGATCTGGCCGGCGACGGCGAGGTTGGACCCGCCGATGTCGCCGAGCACGCGGAGCGCGAGCCCCGGGATCAGCCACCACCGGCGCGGCCGGACCCGGGGCGGGCGCAGCGCCGACATCGCCTTGCCCGCGATGACGCCGACGAGCGCGCCGAGCAGGAGATGCCCGACCGAGAAGCGGTTCAGCAGCAGCCACATCAGGATGACGGTGGCGGTCAGGATCGGATGGGGCAGATGCCGCGTCATCGCGCCTCCCCCTCCCCGCCCGCGTCGACGGGCGCGGTCTCCTCGATCACGTAGGGGCGCGCGCCGAGCACGGTCTCGACATAGAGGTGAGGCTCGGAGAGGGAGCGCGCCGTCGCCTCCATGTAGCGCATCACCGAATTGGCCTGCACCGTCATGTAGAGCGTGATCGCGATCAGCCCGATCACGGGCACGAGTTCGACGAGCGCCGCCCGGGTGCGGTCCTCCTCGTCCACCGGGCCCCAGAAGGTCTGGATCCCGGTCCGGACCAGCGCGATCATCGCGGCGAGGCCGGAGACGAGCAGGAGCCCGGTCAGCGCGAAGGCGAGCGGCGAGGGTGGCCCGTCCGTCCCGATCCCCTCCGGGTTGAAGGCGGCCGAGAGGATCGCGAATTTCGCCATGAACCCGGCGAGCGGCGGCAGCCCGGCGATGAGCAGCGCGACGCAGGCGTAGCAGACCGAGAGCACGGTGAAGACGCCGGGCAGCACCGGGCCGACCAGCGGCTCGTCCTCGTCGGCCGCGTCCTCGCTGAAGCCGTAGAGCTCGGCCGTCACCGCGAAGACGGTGGCGAAACTGCCCTCGTCGCGCTCGACGAGTTCGATGATGAGAAAGAGCGCGCTGATCGCGAGCGTCGAACTCACGAGATAGTAGAGCCCGGCCGCGACGAGATGCGAGCCGCCGCCGAGCCCGAAGAGCCCGATCACCGCGAGCAGCGTGCCCGAGGAGACGAGCACCGTCGAGCCCGCGAGCCGGCCGAGCCCCTGGGAGGCGAGCACGCCGAAGGTGCCGAAGGCGACGGTGGCGAAGCCGCCCGCGACGAGGATCTCCGCGCCGATCCCGGTCTCGCCGACGCCGGTGCCGAAGAGCGAGGTCATCCTCAGGATCACGTAGACCCCGACCTTGGAGAGCATCGCGAACATCGCCGCGACCGGCGGCGCCGCGGCCAGGTAGGTGATCGGCAGCCAGAAGCAGAGCGGCCACATCGCCGCCTTGACGAGGAAGGCGATGCCGAGGATGGCCGCCGCCGCCTTCAGGAGCGGCTTCTGCTCGGCCGGCAGGGTCGGGATCTGCGCGGCGAGATCGGCCATGTTGAGCGTGCCGGTCACGCCGTAGATGAGCGAGACCCCGATCAGGAACAGGAGCGAGGCGGCGAGGTTGATCGCGATGTAGTGCAGGCTCGCCCGCACCCGGAGCGCGCCCGAGCCGTGCAGCGCCAGCCCGTAGGAGGCGGCGAGCATCACCTCGAAGAAGACGAAGAGGTTGAAGAGGTCGCCGGTCAGGAAGGCGCCGTTCAGCCCCGTCAGGATGAACATGAAGAGGCTGTGGAAATGCTGCCCCCGCCGGTCCCAGCGCGCGCTCGCGAAGATGAGCGCGCCGAGGCCGAGCACCGCAGTCAGGAGCAGCATCATCGCCGCGAGCCGGTCGAGCACCAGCACGATCGCGAAGGGCGGCGGCCAGTTGCCGAGCAGGTAGACCCCGACCGTCCCCGCCTCGCCCCCCCGGCGCGCGAGGTTCAGGAGGTCATGCGCGACGACGACGAGGGCCGCGACCGCGATGAAGCTGATGACCCGCTTCGCCCGCCGCTGCCGGTCCTCGTAGAAGAGCATGAGCGCGCCCGCGATCAGCGGGATCAGCACCGGCGCGATGATGAGGTGCTCCGGCGCCGGCATCAGTCGCTCTCCTTGCCGTCGACATGGTCGGTATCGGTGAAGCCGCGGGCGGCGATCAGCACGACGAGAAAGAGCGCCGTGGTCGCGAAGCTGATCACGATCGCGGTCAGCACCAGCGCCTGCGGCACCGGATCGGCGTAGGCGCCGGCCGCGACCGCGCCCTCCTTGCTCAGGATCGGGCTCGCCCCGGTCCTGAGGCGCCCCATCGAGAAGATGAAGAGGTTGACCCCGTGCGCGAGCAGCGCGAGGCCGACGATCACCTGATAGGTCCGGGGCCGCAGCAGCAGCCAGACGCCGGAGGCGACCAGCACCCCGATCGCGAGGGACAGGACGAGTTCCATCAGGCGGAGCCTCCCCGCCAGCCGTCCTCTTCCTCCACCTCCGCCTCCGGCCCGGCCAGGTCCGGGTCGGGCTCCTCCTCGGGCGGGCGGTCGCGCTTGGAGCGGAGCGACTGGTGGGCGATCGCGATCAGCACCAGCACGGTCGCGCCGACGACGAGGGTGAAGACGCCGAAATCGAAGATGAGCGCGGTCGCGAAGGGCACCTTGCCGACCAGCGGCACCTCGAGATAGCGCGCATGCGCGGTTAGGAACGGGAAGCCGAACATCCAGGAGCCGAGCCCGGTCGCCGCGGCGATCAGCAGGCCGAAGCCGATCCAGCGGATCGGCAGGATCCGGAGCCGGTCCTCGACCCAGCGCGCGTCCGCGCCGAGATACTGCAGCAGGAAGCCGATCGCGAGCGCCACCCCGGCCGCGAAGCCGCCGCCCGGCAGGTCGTGGCCGCGCAGGAAGAGATAGGCCGCGATCATGATCGTCGCCGGGAACATCCAGCGCATGATGACCGAGGGCACGAACATGTAGTCGCGCAGCGTCTCGCCCGGCCGGCGGTGCTCGGCCGTCACCTCGTAGTCGCGCTGGATCCGCTGCTGCTCGGGAATGTCGTCGCTCTCCCGCGCCGGGCGGAAGCGGCGCAGCAGCGCGAAGACGGTGAGCCCGACGATGCCGAGCACGGTGATCTCGCCGAACGTGTCGAAGCCCCGGAAATCCACCAGGATCACGTTCACCACGTTGGTGCCGCCGCCGAGGCTGTAGGCGTGTTCGAGGAAATAGGTCGCGATCTCGCGGTCGAGCGGCGCGGACATGACGGTGTAGGAGATCATCGCGATCCCCGCGCCGCAGAAGACCGCGACGATGAGATCGGCGAAGCGCCGCGCGCGGGCGCGGAACTCGACGTCGTCGCGGATCGCCTGGTTGCGCTTCGGCAGCCAGCGGAGCCCGAGGAGCAGCAGCACGGTCGTCACGATCTCGACGAGGAGCTGCGTCACCGAGAGGTCGGGGGCCGAGAACCAGGCGAAGGTCACGCAGGTCACGGTCCCGGCGCCCCCGAGCATCACGAGCGCGGCGAAACGGTGGTACTTCGCCTGCCAGGCCGCGCCGATCGCGCAGGCGGCGCCGACGAGCCAGACCAGCGCGAAGAGCGGGTCGAAATTCGCGAGCGAGAGCGGCGCCCAGGTCGGCGGATCGCGCAGGAAGGTCGCGGTCGCCGCGCCCGCGGCCATCAGCACCAGGATCCGGAGCTGGACCTGCAGCCGCTCGGTCCCGAGCAGCCGGTGCAGCGCGCGCATCCACCGCCAGGAGAGCGCGAGCAGCATCCGCTCGAAGATCCGCTGCCCCTCGAGCCGGCGGATCACCGGCGGCCCCTCCGGCGCCGCCGCGACATGGCGGGCGAGCAGCGCGTAGATCAGGCAGCCCGCGACGAGCGCGATCACGCTCATCACGAAGGGCGCGTTCACCCCGTGCCAGAGCGCGAGGCTGTAATCGGGCGTCGCATCGCCCAGAAGCGCCACGACCGCGGTCCTGAGATAGGGCGCGATCGTCGCCCCGGGCAGGATCCCGACCAGCAGGCAGATCGCGACCAGGATCTCGATCGGGAAGCGCATCCAGTGCGGCGGCTCGTGCGGCTTTCGCGGGCAGTCGGTCGTTGTCGGCCCGAAGAAGACCGAGACGATGAAGCGCAGCGAATAGGCGACCGCGAGCGCGCTCGCGACGAGCGCGATCCAGGGCATGGCCTGGTCGAAGGCGGAATTGTCATGCGCCTCGATCGTCTCGGCGAAGAACATCTCCTTCGAGAGGAAGCCGTTCAGCAGCGGAATGCCCGCCATCGAGGCCGAGGCGACGATGGCGAGCGTCGCGGTATAGGGCATCGCGTGGCGCAGCCCGCCGAGCCGGCGCATGTCGCGCGTGCCGGTCTCGTGGTCGATGATTCCCGCCGCCATGAAGAGCGAGGCCTTGAACACCGCGTGGTTGATGATGTGGAAGGTCGCCGCCACCAGCGCCTCCGGCGTGCCGATCCCGGCGAGCGCGGTGATGAGGCCGAGATGGCTGATCGTCGAATAGGCGAGCAGCCCCTTCAGGTCGTGCTGGAAGAAGGCGAAGAAGGCGCCGAGCAGCAGCGTCGTCATGCCGACCCCGCCCACGACCCAGAACCAGGCCTCGGTCCCGTTCAGCACCGGCGCGAAGCGCAGCAGCAGGAAGACCCCCGCCTTCACCATCGTCGCCGAATGCAGATAGGCCGAGACCGGCGTCGGCGCGGCCATCGCATGCGGCAGCCAGAAGTGGAACGGCACCTGCGCCGACTTGGTGAAGGCGCCGAGCATGACGAGGATGAGCGCGGTCAGGTAGAGCGGATCCTCCCGCAGCCGGTCGCCGGAGGCGAGCACGGTGTCGAGGTCGTAGCTTCCCACGACATGGCCGATGACGAGCAGCCCCGCGAGCAGGCAGAGCCCGCCCGCCCCGGTGACGATCAGCGACATCCGCGCCCCGTCGCGCCCCTGCGCGTTCTGGTGCCAGTAGCCGATCAGCAGGAAGGAGACGAGGCTCGTGAGCTCCCAGAAGATCAGGAGCAGGATCAGGTTCCCGGACATCACGAGCCCGGTCATCGCCCCCATGAAGGCGAGGAGCGAGGCGTAGAACCGGGGCGCCGGGTCGCGCGCCGAGAGATAGTAGCGCGCGTAGATCACGACGAGCAGCCCGATGCCGAGGATCAGCACGAGGAAGATCCAGGCGAAACCGTCGACGCGGAGCGCGAAATCGAGGCCGAAGGAGGGCATCCAGCGGATCGTCTTCTCGACCACCCCGCCCTCGGTCACGTGGCCGCGCAGCGCCGCGAGGATCCCGAGTCCGACCGCGCTCACCGCCGCCGAGAGCCAGACCTCGGCGTTGCGCAGATTCGCGGGCGAGGTCGCGGCGACGACGCTGCCCGCGAAGGGAAGGATCAGCAGGATCAGCAGGAGGTTGCTCTCGACCATGGGGAACTCATTTCAGGTCGGGCGCGGCGCGGCAAGGGCGCGTTGGGCGGCGCGCGCGGGGCCGCGGCGGGAAACCGCGGGAGCCGGCGCGCGATTCCGCGCCCTTGCCTTCTCGCCGGGGATGCTATCTTGTGCGCCGCAATGCCACGCAGACTCGTCATCGCATCGAACCGAACCGCCGCGCCGGGCGAGCCGCGCGCCGGGGGGCTGGCCGTCGCGCTCTACGACGCGCTGACCGAGCGGGGCGGCGGCGTCTGGTTCGGCTGGTCCGGCGAGGTGGTCGAGCGCGAGACCCGGGGCGTCCGGCTCTTCGCCGACGGCCCGATCGACTTCGCCCTCGCCGATCTCACCCAGCCCGAATGCGACGGCTACTATCTCGGCTATTCCAACCGCGCCCTCTGGCCGGTCTTTCACTACCGCACCGATCTCGCCCATTTCGACGAGGGCGAGTTCGAGGCCTACGAGGCGGTCAACCGCCGCTTCGGCCGGCTGCTCGCGCAGCAGACGCGGCCCGACGATCTCGTCTGGATCCACGACTACCATTTCCTGCTGATGGGCGCGGAGATGCGGGCGAGCGGCTGGGAGGGGCTCATGGGCTTCTTCCTGCACATCCCCTTCCCCGCGCCGGAGGTCTTCACCTCCCTGCCGCAGCACCAGCGGCTCGCCCGCGGGCTCTGCGCCTTCGATCTCGTCGGCTTCCAGACCGACCGCGACGCGGCGAACTTCAGGCGCTACCTGACCGAGCAATGCGGCGGCGTCCAGAACGCGGACGGCACGATCAGCGTCTTCGAACGGGTGGTGCGGGCCGAAACCTTCTCGATCGGCATCGATCCCGAGGACATGCTGAGCCTCGCGGGCTCGCAGGAGGCGCTGGCGGCGGCGGACCGGCTCGGCCGGATCATCGAGAACCGCGCCCTCGTGCTCGGCGTGGACCGGATGGACTATTCCAAGGGGCTGCCGCAGCGGATGGCGGCCTTCGGCCGGATGCTCGACGAATCCCCCGAACTGCGCGGCACGGTGAGCTTCCTGCAGATCGCGCCGCCGTCGCGGGAATCGGTCGACGCCTATCAGGCGCTCCGGGTCGAGCTCGACGGGCTCGCGGGCCGGATCAACGCCGATTACGGCGATCTCGACTGGGTGCCGATCCGCTATCTCGCCCGCGGCTATCCGCGCGAGGTGCTGGCCGGGCTCTACCGGATCGCGCGCGTGGCGCTGGTGACGCCGCTCTACGACGGGATGAACCTCGTCGCGAAGGAATTCGTCGCCGCGCAGGATCCCGAGGATCCGGGCGTGCTGATCCTCTCCGAATTCGCCGGCGCCGCCGAGCAGATGCCCGACGCGCTCCTCGTCAATCCGCACGACATCGCCGGCATGGCCGATGCGATCGAGCGCGGCCTGCTGATGCCGGTCGAGGAGCGGCGCGAGCGGTGGAACGCGCTGATCCGGGGCGTGCGCCAGAACGACATCTCCTGGTGGCGCCGGAGCTTCCTCGACGCGCTCGAGGCTTGCGCGCAATGAGCCGGAACCTGAGCGACCTGCGCCTCGCCCCGGGCGACGCGCTCTTTCTCGATTTCGACGGCACGCTGGCCGAATTGCGCGACGATCCCGACGCGGTGCGGCTCGACGCCGGGACCGAGGCGGCGCTGGCCCGGCTCGCCGCGCGGCTCTCGGGCGCGCTGGCGCTGCTGAGCGGGCGCGACATCCGCGACCTCGACCGCCGGACGCCGCGCGCGCTCTGGCGCGCCGGCGGCCACGGGCTCGAGGTCAGCGAACCGGGCAGCCCGCCGCCGCCGACCCCGCGCGGGCCGGTCGCGGAGATGCTGGAACGGCTCGACGCGGCGGTGGCCGGCTTTCCCGGCGCCCGGATCGAGGTGAAGGGCCCGATCCTCGCGATCCACTACCGCGCCGCGCCCGAGGCCGGTGAAAGCCTGATCGCCGCCGCGAAGGCGGAAGCCGAGCGGAACGCGGATCACGTGGCCCAGGCCGGGCACATGGTCGTCGAGGTGAAGCCGGCGAGCGCGAACAAGGGCCGCGCGCTCCGCGCCCTCGCCGCCCGCGCGCCCTTCGCCGGGCGCCGGCCGGTGATGATCGGCGACGACACGACCGACGAGGATGCGATCGCCGCCGCGCTCGATCTCGGCGGCGTCGGCGTGCGCGTGGGCCCGGGCGAGAGCGCCGCCGGCTACCGCGCCGCCGACCCGGCCGAGGTCCGCGCCTGGATCGCGCGCGAGGCCGCGCGGCTCGGCTGAGGCGGCCCCCGCGCGAGGCTCTTGCGAAGGCCGCGGGCGCGAATTATGCGTCGCCCATGACAGAGACAGCGATCCCCGACCCCGCCGCCGAACATCAGCGCCTCCTGATCGTCGATTTCGGCAGCCAGGTGACGCAGCTCATCGCCCGCCGCCTGCGCGAGGCGCGGATCTACTGCGAGATCCATCCGTTCCAGAAGGTCGACGCGGCCTTCCTCGCCGATTTCGCCCCCCGCGCGGTGATCCTCTCCGGCGGCCCCGCCTCGGTGACCGAGGACGGGAGCCCCCGCGCCCCCGACGAGGTCTTCACCCTCGGCGTGCCGGTGCTCGGCATCTGCTACGGCCAGCAGGTGATGATGACCCAGCTCGGCGGCAGGGTCGAGGCCGGCCACCACGCCGAATTCGGCCGCGCCTACGTGACGCCGACCGAGACAAGCGACCCGCTCTTCACCGGCCTCTTCGCCACGGGGCGCGAGGAAGTCTGGATGAGCCACGGCGACCGCGTGACCGCGCTCGCCCCCGGCTTCTCGGTGATCGGCGAGAGCCCGAACGCGCCCTTCGCGATCACCTCCGACCCGGAGCGCCACTTCTACGCGGTGCAGTTCCACCCGGAGGTGCATCACACCGTCAATGGCGCGCGGATCCTGAGGAACTTCACCGATCTCGCGGGCTTTACCGGCGACTGGACCATGGCCGCCTACAAGGAGCAGGCGATCGAGGCGATCCGCGCCCAGGTGGGCGATGCCAAGGTGATCTGCGGCCTCTCGGGCGGCGTCGATTCCTCCGTCGCCGCCGTGCTGATCCACGAGGCGATCGGCGACCAGCTCACCTGCGTCTTCGTCGATACCGGGCTGATGCGGATGGGCGAGGCCGAGGAGGTCGTGACGCTCTTCCGCGACCATTACAACATCCCGCTCATTCACGCCGACGAGAGCGACCTCTTCATCGACGCGCTCGAGGGCGAGTCCGATCCCGAGACCAAGCGCAAGACCATCGGCCGGCTCTTCATCGAGGTGTTCGACCGCTACGCGCGCGAGGTGGGCGATGCGAAGTTCCTCGCCCAGGGCACGCTCTACCCCGACGTGATCGAGAGCGTCAGCTTCACCGGCGGCCCCTCGGTCACGATCAAGAGCCACCACAATGTCGGCGGCCTGCCCGAGCGGATGAACCTGAAGCTGGTCGAGCCGCTGCGCGAGCTCTTCAAGGACGAGGTCCGCGCGCTCGGCCGCGAACTGGGGTTGCCGGAGAGCTTCGTCGGCCGGCATCCCTTCCCCGGCCCCGGCCTCGCGATCCGCTGCCCGGGCGGGATCACGCGCGAGAAGCTCGAGATCCTTCGCAAGGCCGACGCGGTCTATCTCGACCAGATCCGCCGGCACGGGCTCTACGACGCGATCTGGCAGGCCTTCGCCGTGCTGCTCCCGGTGCGGACCGTGGGCGTGATGGGCGACGGCCGCACCTACGACTATGTCTGCGCCCTCCGCGCGGTGACGAGCGTCGACGGGATGACGGCGGATTTCTACCCGTTCGACGCCGCCTTCCTCGGCGAGACCGCGACGCGGATCATCAACGAGGTCAAGGGGATCAACCGGGTGACCTACGACTATACCTCGAAGCCGCCCGGCACGATCGAGTGGGAGTGACCGCTCCTCAGATCGACCCGAGACCCGCCCGCGCTTCGAGTTTGGCCGCCTCCTCCTTCCGCTCGCTGTAGCGGTCGGTGAGATAGGCCGAGCAGTCGCGCGTCAGCAGCGTGAACTTGACGAGTTCCTCGCAGACGTCGACCACCCGGTCGTAATAGGCCGATGGCTTCATCCGGCCACCCTCGTCGAATTCCTGCCAGGCCTTGGCGACCGAGGACTGGTTCGGGATGGTGATCATCCGCATCCAGCGCCCGAGCAGGCGCATCGCATTGACCGCGTTGAAGGATTGCGAGCCGCCCGAGACCTGCATCACCGCGAGCGTCTTGCCCTGGGTCGGCCGGATCGCCCCGATCGCAAGCGGGATCCAGTCGATCTGCGCCTTCATCACGCCGGTGATCGCGCCATGGCGCTCGGGCGAGACCCAGACCTGCCCCTCCGACCATTCCGAGAGGTCGCGCAGCTCGCGCACCTTCGGATGCCCGGGGTCCGCGTCGTCGGGCAGCGGCAGGCCGGAGGGATCGAAGTGCCGGACCTCCGCGCCCATGACTTCGAGCAGCCGCCCCGCCTCCCGCGCCAGCAGCCGGCTGTAGGAGACCCGGCGCAGCGAGCCGTGCAGGATCAGGATGCGCGGCGGATGCGTGGAAAAGACCGGGCGCAGCGCCGCGGGATCCGGCTGGCGCAGATGGAGAAGGTCGGCGGCGGGCAGATCGTCGCGATCAGGCAACGGGCTTTCCCTTCCCGTCGAGCACGGCCTCGCCATCCTCCTTCGCGAAGGCCCCCGCGAAGGCCTCCGCCGGCAGGACCTCCAGCACGACCTCGGACGGCCGGCAGAGCCGGGTGCCGAGCGGCGTGACGACGAAGGGCCGGTTGATCAGGATCGGATGCGCGAGCATCGCATCGAGCAGCGCGGCGTCGCTCAGGCCCGGATCGTCGAGCCCGAGCTCGTCATGGGGCGTCCCCTTCCGCCGGATCGCCTCGCGCACCGAGAGCCCGGCGGCGGCGATCATCCCCGCCAGTTCGTCGCGGCCCGGCGGCGTCGCGAGATATTCGACGACCTTCGGCTCGATCCCCGCGTGCCGGATCAGCGCCAGCGTGTTGCGCGAGGTGCCGCAGGCGGGGTTGTGGTAGATGGTGACATCCATGGTCAGGCTTCCCTGGCGGAGGTGGCATTGGCGGCGACGGCGGGCGCGCGCTCGTACCAGCACTTCGAGCGGTTCACGATCCAGACGACCGAGAGCATCACCGGAACCTCGATCAGCACGCCGACGACGGTGGCGAGCGCCGCGCCGGACTGGAAGCCGAAGAGGCTGATCGCCGCGGCGACCGCGAGTTCGAAGAAGTTCGACGCGCCGATGAGCGCCGAGGGTCCGGCCACGCAATGCGCCTCCCCCGCCCAGCGGTTCATGAGATAGGCGAGGCCGGCGTTGAAATAGACCTGGATCAGGATCGGCACCGCGAGCAGCGCGATCACCCCGGGCTGGGCGATGATCTGCTCGCCCTGGAAGCCGAAGAGCAGCACGAGCGTCGCAAGGAGCGCGAGAAGCGACAGCGGCCGGAGCCGGGCGAGCAGCGCGTCGAGCCGCGCGGTCGAGCCGCCCCTGATCAGCGCGCGCCGGATCAGCTGCGCCGCGATCACCGGCACGACGATGTAGAGCACGACCGAGAGCACCAGCGTGCTCCAGGGCACGGTGATCGCCGAGAGGCCGAGCAGCAAGGCCACGATCGGCGCGAAGGCCACCACCATGATCGCATCGTTGAGCGCGACCTGGCTCAGCGTGAAATGCGGCTCGCCCTTCGTGAGGTTCGACCAGACGAAGACCATCGCCGTGCAGGGCGCGGCGGCGAGGATGATGAGCCCGGCGATATAGGACTCGATCTCCGCCTCCGGCAGCCAGGGCCGGAACAGCCAGCCGATGAAGATCCAGCCGAGCAGCGCCATCGAGAAGGGTTTCACCGCCCAGTTCACCAGCAGCGTGACGCCGATCCCGCGCCAGTGCTTCCCCACCCCGGCGAGCGCGGCGAAGTCGATTTTCAGCAGCATCGGGATGATCATGAGCCAGATCAGCGCCGCGACCGGCAGGTTCACCCGCGCGACCTCGATCGCGGCGACGAGATGAAAGAGGCCCGGCAGCGCGTGGCCGAGCGCGATGCCCGCCAGGATGCAGAGCGCGACCCAGAGGGTCAGGTAGCGTTCGAAGGCGGACATGGGTCAGGCGGTCCTTCCGCTGGCCGCCCCGTCGGGACAGCATGGCATGAGATCCGAGACGAGCGGCGCGCAGAGGCTCGCGTTCCCTCCGCAGCAGTCCCGGAGCAGGTAGAGCATGACCGCGCCGAAATTGCCGAGATCCGCGCGGTAGACGATGGACCGGCCCCGGCGCTCGCCCGAGACGAGCCCGGCCCGCGTCAGTGTCGCGAGATGGGCCGACATCGTGTTCTGCGGCACGTCGATGAGCCGCGCGAGTTCCCCCGCGGGCAGGCCGCCGGGCTCCTTCCCGACCAGAAGTCGGAAAGTCCGGAGCCGCGTCGGCTGGGCCAGGGCGGCGAGCGCCGCGATCGTCGCTGATTCATCCATGCATCCAGAAGCACGGATATGTCATCGGTGTCAAGCCGGGCCTCGGGCGCTTGTCTCTCCCCGCCGCGCGAAGGAGACTGGCGCCCTTGTCACGACGCGGGGAGAGACCATGAAGGAAATGCTCTATCTCGAGGATCTCGCGCCCGGAATGCGCTTCGAGAGCGCGCCAAGCGACCTGACGGCGGCGGCGATCAAGGCCTTCGCGGCGGAGTGGGATCCCCAGCCCTTCCATCTCGACGAGGCGGCGGCGGAGGCCACCTTCTTCGGCGGCCTCGCCGCGAGCGGCTGGCATGTCGGCGCGCTGACAATGCGGATGCTGGTCGAAACGCTGCCCATCGCGGGCGGGCTGATCGGGGCGGGCGTCGAGATCGCCTGGCCGCGCCCGACCCGTCCGGGCGACAGCCTGCGGGTGGTGGCGGAGATCATCGCCCTCCGGCCCTCCCGGTCGAAACCCGACCGGGGGATGGTGACGGTCCGCGCCGAGACGCTGAACCAGCGGGGCGAGGTCGCGCAGGTGATGACCTCGCAAATGCTGGCCTTCCGACGACCCGGGGAACGGGCCTAGAAGTCGAGCCCGAGGTCCAGCACCCGCGCCGAATGGGTGAGCGCGCCGCAGGAGATGTAGTCGACCCCCGTCGCCGCCACCTCGGGCAGCCGGGCGAGCGTCATGTTCCCCGAGGCCTCGGTGATCAGCTTGCCCGCCACCATCTCGACCGCGCGGGCGAGCGTGGGCGTGTCCATGTTGTCGAGCAGCACGACCTCGGCGCCACCGACCGCCAGCACCTCGGAGAGCTGGTCGAGCGTGTCGACCTCGATCTCGACCCGCGTCATGTGCGAGGCGGCGGCCCGCGCGGCGGCCAGCGCGGCGCGGACCCCGCCCGCGGCGGCGATGTGGTTGTCCTTGATCAGGATCGCGTCCGAGAGGCCGAACCGGTGGCTCGACCCGCCGCCATGGGCGACCGCCGCCTTCTCGACGAGGCGCAGGCCCGGCGTGGTCTTGCGCGTGCAGGTCACCTTCGCCGGCGCCGCGGCGCGCGCGAAGGCCGCCGTCATCGTCGCGATACCCGAGAGCCTTCCCGCGAAATTGAGCGCCACCCGCTCGGCGGAGAGGATCGAGGCCGCGTCGCCCTCGATCTCCATCAGCGTGTCGCCCGGCAGGCAGGGATCGCCATCCGCGCGCACGGGGCGGAGTTCCAGCGCCGAATCGACGAGGCGGAACGCGATCCGCGCCAGCGCCATCCCGGAGACGACGCCCTGCTCGCGCGCGTTGATCCGCGCGGCGTAGCGCGTGCCCGCGGGGATCACCGCGCGCGTGGTCACGTCGCCCCAGGGGCCGAGATCCTCCGCGAGCGCCGCGCGCACCAGCGGCTCGAGCAGCAGGTCGGGCAGGACGAGCGCGCTCACGCCGCCACCTCGCCCAGCGCGGCGGCGCGGATACGCTCCGCCGCCGCCAGCGTCATCCGCGAGCGCAGCGCCCGGGCAGGGTCGGGCGCGGGAAAGTCGGTCCGGTAATGCCCGCCCCGCGATTCCTCGCGCGCCAGCGCCGCGGCCGCGATCAGCGTCGCCGCCGCCGTCATCGCGCGCAGGACCGGCGAGTCCGTGCGCGCCTCCAGTTCCGCGATCCCGCGCAGGGCCGCGCGGAGTCCCTCTCCCGATCGCGTCACGCCAACCTCCTCCGTCATGATCCGGCGCAGGTCCGCGACCGCCTCGGCCGGCGCGGCCACCTCGCCCGGCGGGGGCGCGAAACCCGCCTCCGGCGCCGCCCCCGGCGCGCCGAGCGCGCCCGCGATGTCATGCGCCGCCGCCCGGCCATAGACCAGCGCCTCGAGCAGCCCGTTCGAGGCCAGCCGGTTCGCGCCATGAAGCCCGGTCGAGCTCACCTCGCCGATGGCCCAGAGGCCCGGCAGGCTGCTCCGCCCGGTCGCGCCGACGGCGATCCCGCCCATGTGGTAATGCGCGGCCGCGGCGACCGGGATCGGCGCGCGCGCCGGATCGATGCCGAGCGCGCGGCAGCTGGCCGTGACGGTCGGGAAGCGCGTGTCGATCGCCTCCCCGATCGCGGCGCGCGTGTCGAGCATCGGCCGGCGGCCGGCGCGCCATTCGGCGAAGACCGCGCGCGCCACCACGTCGCGCGGCGCGAGCTCGGCGTCGGGGTGGATGTCCGGCATGAACCGCCGCCCCTCCGCGTCGACGAGCACCGCCCCCTCGCCGCGCAGCGCCTCGGTCGCGAGCGGCAGCGGATCGGCGTCGCAATCGATCGCGGTCGGATGGAACTGGACGAATTCCGCGTCGGCCACCGCCGCGCCGGCCCGCGCCGCGATGCCGAGCCCCTGCCCCCGGATCGTGCCGGGATTGGTCGTGCGCGCGTAGAGCCCGCCGACGCCCCCGGTCGCGAGCAAGACGGCGGGGGCGCGCAGCACCCCCTCGCCCGAATGCCCGTCGGCGGCGGCGAGGCGGAGCCCGGTCACCCGGCCGCCTTCGGTCTCGAGCCCGGTCGCGATCAGCCCTTCGAGCACCTGGACCGAGGGCGTGGAGCGCGTCACCGCGATCAGCGCCGTCATGATCGCCCGGCCCGCGCCGTCGCCCTTCACCCGCACCACCCGCGCGCGGCCATGCGCCGCCTCGCGCGAGAGGACGAAGCCGCCCTCGGCGGTCCGGTCGAAGGGCGCGCCGCGCTCGGCGAGCGCCAGCACGTGTTCGAGCGCCTCGGCCGTCACCTGGCCCGCGACCAGCGGATCGACGGTCCCCGCGCCCGCGCGCGCCGTGTCGGCCGCGTGCTCGGCCGGGCTGTCGCCGGGGCCCACGGCCGCGGCGACGCCGCCCTGCGCGAAGGCCGAGCTCGCCCCCTCGCCCAGGGCCCCGGGCGAGATCACCAGAACCGGGCGCGGCGCGAGGCTCAGCGCGGCGTAGAGCGCGGCGAGGCCCGCGCCGACGATCACGACCCGCTGGGTCTCGGTCACGGGCGTCGCGGTCATGATGGGCTCAGGCCGCCTGCGCGGGGCGGCGGCTGATCTCGATCATCCGCTCCACCGCGCGCCGCGCGCCGGCCGCGACCGCGGGATCGACCGTGACCTCGCCCGCGCCGGTATGCAGCGCGTAGAGCACCTTCTCGAGCGTGATCATCTTCATGTAGGGGCACATGTTGCAGGGCCGGGCGAAATCGACGTCCGGAAGCGCGTCGGCGATGTTGGAGGCCATCGAGCATTCGGTGACCAGCATCGCCTTCGCCGGCCGCTCGCGGCTCACCCAGTCGATGATCCCGCCGGTCGAGCCGGTGAAATCGGCCTCGGCCACCACCTCGGGCGTGCATTCGGGATGGGCGATGATCCTCAGCCCCGGATCCTGCGCGCGGTAGGCGCGCAGATCCTCGGCGGTGTAGAGCTCGTGCACGATGCACGAGCCTTCCCACCAGACCACCCGCTTGCGCGTCTGCGCGGCGACGTTGCGCGCGAGATACTGGTCGGGCGTCATGATCACCGTGTCGCCCTCCATCGCCTCGACGATCTGGAGCGCGTTCGCGGAGGTGCAGCAGACATCCGAGGCCGCCTTCACCTCGGCGGTGGTGTTCACGTAGGAGACGACCGGCGCGCCCGGATAGCGCCGCCGCATCTCCGCCACGCCCTCCGCCGTGATCGACGAGGCGAGCGAACAGCCGGCGTCGTAATCGGGGATGAGCACCGTCTTGGCCGGGTTGAGCACCTTCGAGGTCTCGGCCATGAAATGCACGCCGCACTGGACGATCACATCGGCCTCGACCTCGGTCGCGGCGATGGCGAGCTGCAGGCTGTCGCCGACGATGTCGCCGATGCCATGATAGATCTCCGGCGTCATGTAGTTGTGCGCGAGCACGACCGCGTTCCGCTCGCGCTTCAGCCGCTCGATCTCGATCACATAGGGCGCGTGGAAGGCCCAGTCCGCGAGGGGAACCACGCGGGCCATCCGGGCATGGATGTCGCGCGTCGCCTCGGCCTTTTCGAGCGAAGGCGCGAGATCATAGGCCTCCGCGAGCGTTTCGCGGATTCTGGTCGCATCGAGCATGGGCGGCCCCCCTGGCGCGGACGATCGATTCGTCGGAAATCGCCTCGTAGCGCCTCGCCCCCCGCTCGACAAGAGCAGGCGCGGCGGCGCGACACGGCCGGGCCGGAGCCGCGCGGGCGCCGAAATACCGGCTTTCTCAAAGACTTGCCGAATGCACCGGGATGTTTCTGACTCCCCGCCCAACGCAGGGCCGCCCGGCAACAATTCGCCGCGAGAGAAGGGGATGGTCGCGCGGGTAGTCGGCTTCGGCCGCCCGCGCCGGTCAGCATCGTGACGCGCACTTCGGGATCCGCGTCCGCCTCGGCGAGCCGGGCGCGCAGGTCGAGCAGATGCGCGGGGTCGAGCGCGTTCAGCTTCTCCGGCCGGCCGAGCATGAGGGTGGCGATCCGGTCGGCCTTGGTGAGGGTGATCCAGGCGGCGCATCCCGATACCGAGGTGCGGCTGACCGCGTCGATCGAGACGGTGGATTTCGAGAAGAAGAACCTCGACGGTGCGATCCGGCTCGGCGACGGCCAGTGGCCGGGGCTCGAGGTCGACCGGCTGGTCGCGAACGAACTCACCCCGCTCCGCGCCCCCGCCTACCGCCGCAAGCTCGACCTGAAACGGCCCGAGGACCTGACGCGGGCGCGGCTCCCGCACACGCTGGTGCGCTTCGACGACTGGCGCTTCTGGCTCGAGTCGGTCGGCGTCGGCGGCATCGACGCCTACGCAGGCGACAAGTTCGCGAGCTCGACCCTCTCCTATCAGGCGGCGCTGGAGGGCCAGGGGATCATGATGGCGCAGAAGGCGCTGTTCGCCGACGACCTCCGGGCGCGGCGGCTGGTCGCCCCGGTCAAGCCGGTGCTCGACCGGGGGGATTTCACCTAATACTTCATCTTCCCGCGCGGGAAGCTTCGGAGCCCGGCGTTCCGGCAGTTCCGGGGGTGGTTGTTGGAGCAGGCGGTGGGGTGAGGCGTCGCTTCGCGCCCAGCTGTTGGCATTGCCGTCTTGCGAGAGCAGCCTTACAAAGGTGCCCGCAGCAGATGGTTGCAATGAAGATTCAAAAATTTATCTGGATCGAGAACTATGGCTCCAAATGATTTACCTGCTTCCCTCCAAGTGCACCGCTCCAGACCGGCGAAGATTGCTAACCGGCTCGCGACTCAGCGAGAACTGCACGGGAAGCTCGGACAGGCCATAGAGCACTACAAATCCTTCGACACTGAGCTTGAAAATATAAGAGTGCATAATCTCGACGAAACGGCGAATGAATTATCCAAAAAAATTGCAGATAAAGATAAAATTCAAAAGAAAATTTTTCAAGAACTCAGAGAGGTTAAGTCGAGACAATCTAATCCTCTGGCTTTTTGGAAAATGTTTACTCCAGAGCAGAGGCTGCTACGGGCGGAGGTCGATCGTCTTGCCCGTGACATCTCCGCATCTGAAAAGCGTTTGAAAAATGATAAGGATGCGCTTTCCAGAACAATAGAGAGCGCCAGAAGAGCCAGAAGTAATCTTAAGCAACATGCAAATTTTAATCTCGATAATTCTGAAAGGCTGTATTCGGAACTTGGCTCTGAGATTAAACGGCTTGAAGAAGATTATGCGACCGCTAGCGCCGAACTTTCGCGGATCGAAGTAACGATTCGTTCGCATATCCAAGAATACGATCGCCTGAAGTCTTCAATCGCCACCCTGAACGCCGATATCGCAGCTGCGGACCGTTTTGACCAAGAACTCAGCGCAGCTGCCAATAGCTACGAGCGAGCGCAAATCCATCAGAAATGTGAGGTGAAATTCGGCACTAGAAGCCCAAAGTATGTCACCAAGGACAGAAGTGGCCAGATTCGTAGCCTTGAAAACAACCTTTCCAAGATCAACCGGCGGATCAGTGATGAGATCAGGAAGTTCGACAGGAAGATTGAATACCTCGTGATCGATGGGAACAACACTTGCTACGAGGGTCAATCTTTTATAGGATTGCGAGCAATATCTGCTCTGACTGCGGAGCTGGCTAGTCGCTATAAAGCGACAGTAGTGTTCGATGCATCAATTCGTTCTCTATTGAAGACGGACACCCAAGGCATCGAGCGAGCATTAGGGTCTACAGTGTCAACTTACGTCGCGCCAACGAAAACCGCCGCAGATGAGTATATTCTTAAGCTCGCCAACGAAAACCAAAATACCTACATACTGAGCAATGATCGCTACGCCGAGTACCATGAATATGATGTTGTAAAATCGGGACGGTGTATCCGGTTCATGATTGCCGATAATAAATTTATGATCAATGATATTGATATTTTGGTGAATTTTCAGTGAATTCTAAGTGTTGCAAATATGGCGATTGCCCACCCCGCTTCTGGTCGAGTCTAGCAGGCTAGATTTTGCGAAAGGGCGCCCCTCCCGAGGCGCCCCCTTTTCTCCCAGAAAGCCAATCCTTACCGCAACGGCTGCCCCTTCGTCTCCGGCATCCGCGCGTAGGTGACGAGGCTCACCGCCGAGATCGCCGCGAGATAGACCCAGACCAGATGCCCGTGGCCCCAGCCGTGCATCGCGGTGATCAGGTACGGCGCGGTGCCGCCGAAGAGCGTGACCGAGAGCGCGTAGGGAAGTGCTATGCCGGTGACGCGGACCTCGGCCGGGAACTGCTCGGCGATGGCGACGGCGGAGGCGGCGCCGTAGCCGGTCA
This sequence comes from Amaricoccus solimangrovi, assembly GCF_006385685.1. GTDB lineage: Bacteria > Pseudomonadota > Alphaproteobacteria > Rhodobacterales > Rhodobacteraceae > Amaricoccus > Amaricoccus solimangrovi. The sequence goes on from NZ_VFRP01000016.1 coordinate 67,450, forward strand.
TGATCACGAGCGCCACGGTCTGGAGCAGGATCACCTGGGGCAGCGTGATGCCGGGCGAGAGGAAGGCGAGGCTCGGCCAGGCCCAGCGGATCGAGGCGGCCGCGAAGGCGATCAGCACCGGGCGGCGGCCGAACCGTCCGGTCTCGCCGGGTTTCACCGTCGGTAATTCATCACGAAGTCGGGGCCGGGATCATCGGGAATCACGGAGAAGGCGACGCCTCCAGGGCGGCGCGTCGCGCGGAGCGGCCGGTCGTCGGCCGGACTAGCCGCCACCGAGACGCGCCACGAGGAAATCCGTCAGCACCCTGACCTTCGCGGGCACGTATCCGCCGGGTGGGCGCATGATCCAGAGCGCGGATTCCGGCGAGGGGAAATCCGGCAACACTCTTTCCAGCCGTTTCCCGGCGATCGCGTCGCCTCCCATGAAGGATGGAAGCAAGGCGATGCCGTACCCCGCGATCGCCCATCGCAGGATCGCGTCGCCGCTGGTGGAGGCGAGCCTGCCCCTGGGTCGAAAGCCGACACGGCGCCCGGCGGACACGAATTCCCACTCGGAGCCGCCTCTGGTGAGGTACCGCAGACAGTCATGCCCGGCGAGATCGCGCGGGTGCGCCGGACGTCCGCGGCGCGCCAGATAGTCCGGGCTCGCCACGCAATGGGCGCGGACCGGTGCGAGACGCCGCGCGATGAAACTCGAATCCGGCAATGTCCCGATGCGGATCACCGCGTCGAACCTGCTCTCGATCAGGTCCACGAACCGGTCGTCGAAGTCCACCTCGATCTCCAGCCCGGGATTGGCCGCCGCCAGCTCGCCCAGCAGCGGGGTCAGCGCGTGCACGCCATAGGCCAGCGGCGCCGCGAGCCGCAGCGTGCCGAGCACGGTCCCGCTCCGGGCCGCGACCACTTCGCGCGCCTCCTCAAGCTCCGCCAGGATGCGCTCGGCACGGGTGATCAGCTCATCGCCCGCCTCCGTCGGGCGAACCCCGCGCGTCGTGCGGTCGAAGAGGCGCGCGCCGAATCCCGCCTCCAGTCTCGTGAGGCGGCGGCTTACCATGGATTTCGAGATACCCATCGCCTCCGCCGCCCGACTGAGGGAGCGACTTCTCGCGATCTCGACGAAGCTGCGCAGATCCTCGATCTCGTCCATTCGCGTTCCGCTTCATGCAACGGATTGGTGTGGATTTCTTGCATTCCGATCCGGGCCGCGCAACGCCAGATTAGCAGGGACACTGCGAAACACTTCGGAAAGGTTCCCATCATGTCCAGCATTCTCGCCATCACCAGCAGCGCCCTCGGCGCCGCCTCCGTCTCGAACCAGCTGGTCTCCGACACGGTGGAGGCGCTCAGGGCCGGATCCCCGTCGACGAACGTCCGCCTTCGCGACCTGGGCGAGGCCCCGGTGCCGCATCTGACCGCGCTCGATCTGGTGCCGGAGCCGGCGACCGGGGAACAGAGGGCGCTCCGGTCGCTTTCGGACGAACTCATCGCCGAGCTTCAGGCCGCCGACACGCTGGTCATCGGCGCGCCGATGTACAATTTCGGCATCCCCTCGACGCTCAAGGCGTGGTTCGATCGCGTGCTGCGCGCCGGCGTCACCTTCCGCTACACGAATTCCGGGCCCGAAGGCCTGCTGAGGGGCAAGCGCGCCTTCGTGGTCCTGTCCCGCGGCGGGCTCTACAGCGAGGGTCCGGCTCAGGCGATGGACGCGCAGGAGCCGCACCTGCGCACGCTTCTGGGCTTCATCGGCATCACCGACGTGACCTTCATCCGGGCCGAGAAGCTGGCCATGGGCACCGAGGAACGCGCGGGCGCCCTCGCGGCGGCGGAAGCGCGGATCGCCGAGGCCGTCCGGCGCCCGGCGGCGCTGGCCGCGTAGGCGAGGGCCCCCTCCCGATGGAACCGTCGCTTTCAGAGGATCGCCGCTCCCCCGCCGCGCGTCCTTCCGCGGCCGCGCCGGCGGCGTCCTCGAGGCGGGCTCGTGAGCCCTCCTCCGCCTCGGGTCGATCGGAGCGAGCGCGCGGCGGTCAGTATCCGACGCCCTCTGCCCGGACGTGCAGCGCGTAGAGCGACTGGCTCGCGGCCATGAAGAGCCGCGTCCGGTAGCGTCCGCCGAAGCAGAGGTTGGCGCAGCGCTCGGGCAGATGGACATGGCCGATGGGCTCACCGTCGGGTGCGAACACCCGGACGCCGTTCAGCCCCTCGCCGCGGCCCCAGCCGGCCCAGATGTTGCCGAGCGTGTCGAGCCGGATCCCGTCCGGCGTTCCGGCCTCCCCGGCCTCGATCAGCCGCTTGCCCGCGCCGACGCCGCGCCCGTCCGGAGAAACCTCGAAGGCATGGATCGCCCGGGGCGGCGCGGACTGGACGACATAGAGGCGGCTCTCGTCCGGCGAGAAGGCCAGGCCGTTCGGCAGCGGAAATCCCTCCAGCACGACGTCGAGGGCACCCGTTTCGGGATCGAGCCGGTAGACGTTGGTGGGCAGTTCCGGCTCGGCCCGGTAGCCTTCGTAATAGTCCGCGATGCCGAAGGTCGGATCGGTGAACCACACCGCGCCGTCCGATTTCACCACCACGTCGTTCGGCGAATTGAGCCGCCCGCCCCCGCAGCCGTCGGCGAGCACCGTGATCGCGCCGTCGGTCTCGGTCCGGGTGACCCGTCGCGTCCCGTGCTCGCAGGAAACGAGGCGGCCGCGCCGGTCGCGCGTGTTTCCGTTGGTGAAGTTGCCCCGGCGGAAGACCGAGACGGTTCCGGTCTCCTCCTCGTATTTCAGCATCCTGTCGTTCGGGATGTCGCTCAGCAGCAGGCAGCGCAGGTCGCCGAACCAGACCGGCCCCTCGGCCCAGCGAAGCCCGGTATGGAGCCGCTCGATGGCGGCGTTGGTGACGAGCAGATCCCGGAACCCCTCGGCCAGGACCTCGATCGCCGGATCGGGGTAGCTCTCCGCCGGCTGCCACATCGGCGACCTCCCTTCCTTCGTGTTCCTATCGTGGCACCCGCGCTCCGGGTTCGGCGCGAGCACTCGCGCGGGCATCCTCACGACGAGAGGCCATCGCGCAAGCATATTCGGTAGGCGCCAAGGGCCATCCGGGTCAGGGGGGGCGACGAGGCCGTCGGGTACGTGTCCGGAACACCCTCTCCGCGAACAAGCAACATCCGCTCCCGGCGAGCCTGTTCCCTCCGACGCGCCCGGGGGACCGGAGTCGGCCGCGTCGGGGCACTTCCTTCGATCCGCCCCGGATCGGTCAGCCAGAATCGCGCTGAGGGCACGGACCGCGATCGGATAGCCCGGGCGCCGAGACCGGCGATGACGCCCTTCGCGAGCGCGGAGACCAGCGAATGGCGGTGCGGCTCGTCGCGCGCGTGGATGTTCGAGAGATGGACCTCGATGACGGGCGCCGTCACCATGCTCGGGGCGTCGACGAGCGGGATGGAGCGGAAGCTCGGTCCGGCCGGATTGATCACGATGCCGCCGTCCGCGTCCATCGCCTCCGAGGTCCAGCCGATCGGGAGGTTGAAGGGGTAGCGGAAGGCGATCCGCGCCAGGAAGGCGATGAACATCGCCAGCAGCGGCATCGCCAGCGAAAGCGGAACCGGATGCGCGTCCTCCGGTCTGGCCATCTCGCGCGCGGCGCCCGGAAGATTGGCGCGTCCGCGGCGGACCCGAGGCGAGCGACGGGCGGAACTCCGACCCGGCGACGGAGCCGGGCGAAGGGCCTGGTCAGCGAGACATCCCTCCCGCCGCGCGGATCCTGACCCGGGCGACGACGGCGACCGTCGCGACGACCATCACGGCGCAGGCCGCGACCTTGGAGACGGGCTCCATCGTACCTTCGATCAGCAGCGCGTGAGCCGCGCTTGCGATCGCGATCACGAGCGCGAGCATCCTGTGAGCGAGATGCCAGAGCCGCGTCCTCCGATGGAAGGCCGCGAGAAGCGCCGCGATCACGAGCGCCCACATCGCGATCACGCCCCAGGCCGAGAAGGCGGTGGGAGCCGTGAAGGTGAGCGCGTCGATCACGTCGGGCGGGCTGGTCATCCAGAGGCCCGCGACGTGGACCAGCACCACGACCAGCGCCGCGGCGCCCGCGTAGCGGTGCGACCGGAGCCCGCGACGGCCCGCCAGCCCCGGCAGCGCGCCCGCCGCGAGCAGGGGCTGGACCAGGAGCAGCGCCATTGCGACGATCCCGGCGAAGCCCGCCACGACGTAGACCGGCTCGCGCCATTCGAGAAGCGGGCTCGCGGCGGCCGCGAGCAGCGGCGCGACGGTAACCAGCGCGACGACGGCCCAGACGAGGCCCGCGCGGATCCGGTGGGCCGGCCCGGTTGCCAAGAGCGTCAGACCGGCCGCAGCACGAAATGCGCTTCCAGGGCGCGCTGCCGCGCATTCCTCATCACCGGCCGCAGGAACACCGTCTCGAAGTCGCCGCTGTCATAGGCGAGATGACCATGGGGCTGCCCGAAGGCCGGAACGATCCGGGGCATCTCGAGCCGGAAGGCCCCGGCCGCGTCGGTGAGCGTGGCGCCGTGGCTCCACGGGTCGCGCTCGCTTCCCTCGGTCGTATGCGCCCAGATCTGGATGCGCTGCCCCGCGAGCGGAGTGCCATCGCCCGCGCGCCGGACGGTGCCGGACATCCAGAAGCCGCCACCGCCGATCCGCTCGACCACGGGCGCCCCGGGAAGGTAGTTGTTGGCGCCGCCGCGCATCGACCGCGTGGGGGCGAGGTCTTCCGCGCGAAACGGCGAAAGCAGCCCCGCTACGCCCGTGAGCAACAGCGCGCCGCCGCCCGCGAGGAGGCTTCGGCGATCGTACAGGACCGGTGTCATGCGAATTTCCTCCCGTTTGCGTGCTCCGGGTCGCGAAAACGGTGATCCCCGTTCCGCCCTCGATCCTACCGCCAGCGCGGCGCGGGCCAAAGCGGGCAAAACCGCGCGATCCCGCGAAACCGGCCCACGATTTCGCGAGCCAGGCGCCGCGCGAGGACCTCGGCGGCCCCGGCGGCGAGGCCGGGAGCGCCGGCCGGTCGCAACACTCGTCCACGCAGCCGCGCAGGTCGCCTCGACCGCGCGGGGTTACATGAGACTCCGGCCCGGAACACGGCGCGTGGGAGGCGAAAGCTTCCCGCCGGAAGGCCTCCCGCGCCCGGTCATCATGAGGAGTCACCAGGGACCCTGCGCGCCGGCGGGAGGCGAAACGTTCCGCCTTGCCGGTCAGGCCTCGACCCGCCGCTTTTCCGTGACCGAACGGGCGCAGGCATCCGCGAGGCGGAGCGCGGCGACGCCATCGGCGCCGCTCGGGTTCGCCGGTGTGCCGTTCACGAGGCAGTCGATGAAGGCCGCGATCTCGCCGGCGTAGGAGGCGGTGTAGCGCGTCATGAAGAAGTTGAGGAGCGGCGGGCGGGAATAGCCCCCGGCGGTGCCGATCACCACGGAGCGTTCGTGCTGGTTCTCGGCATTGGCGACGCCGAGCGAGCCATGCACCTCGACACGCTGGTCGTAGCCGTAGGTGGCGCGGCGCGAATTGGAGATGACGGCCTGCCTGCCGGAGGCGGTCTCGAGGATCACCGTCGCGCTGTCGAAATCGCCGATCTCCGCGAGCTTCGGCTCGACGAGCACGCTGGCATGGGCGGAGACGCTCACCGGCTCCTCGCCGAGGAGGAAGCGCGCCATGTCGAGGTCGTGGATCGTCATGTCCCGGAAGATCCCGCCCGAGCGGGAGGCATAGCCGATGTCGGGCGCGCCGGGTCCACCTTTGCCCAGCCGCCCGAGGCGGCGGAGGCGAAGATCGCATCCACGCAGGCCATGTTGGCGCGCGCGTCGTCGAGCCCGTAGAACGGCGCGTCCTCGCCGCGCACCGCCCGTGCGAAGTTCGTCACCTCGGCCTCGTACTGGTCGAGCGCGTCGAAGCTCAGCGTGGCGAGGTCGGATTTCGCGTGGTCGGCCGAGAGATCGACATGGATCAGGTTCGGCTCGGTCCGCGAGGGCACATAGGCCTTCGGCAGTTCGATGAAGGCGCGCTCGCAGACCACCTGAAGCGACTGCGACGAGGCCTCGGCGAGCGAGACGGAGAAGATCGCGTGGCAGCCCGCGCCGAAATCGAGGATCACGCTCGAGAACATGTCGATGCCGCGCGCGTCGCGCGCGCAGGTGGCAAAGGCGCGTTCGGGCTCGCGGCCGAACACGAAGCGCGCGGCCATCGCGGTATAGCAGCCGAGGTCGTAGATCGCGCCGCCGCCCCATTCGGGCCGGGTCCGGAAGTCGTCGGCGTTGGTCATCATGAAGGAGAGCAGGCTCGACACCGTGCGCGGCGCGCCATGCTCGCCGCTCGCGATCTTGGCGCGGAGCGCCTGCCAGCGCGGCTGGTGGCGCACCATGAAGGCCTCGGCGACCTTGAGTGACGGATCGAGCCCCTCGAGCGCCGCGAGATCGGCGCGGGTGAGCGCGATCGGCTTCTCGACCAGCACATGTTTGCCGGCCGCCGCCGCGTTGGCCACCCATTCGACGTGGAGATGGTTCGGGAGCGCGACATAGACCGCCTCCACCTCCGGATCGGCGAGCAGCGCCTCGTAGGAGCCATAGGCATTCGGGATGCCGAATTTGTCGGCCATGGCGCGGGCGCGGGTCTCGTCGCGGGCGGCGAGCGCCACCGGCGCGCAGGCGGGGCTCCTGGTCATGCCGGGCAGCACGGCGCCCTCGGCGATGCGGGCGGCGCCGAGGATGCCCCAGCGGACGGGTTCAAGAGTCATCGGGTTTGTCCTGAATGAGAGGGGTCAGAGGCCGAGGCGGCGGCCGGATTCGGCGATGGCGAAGCGCAGCGTTTGCACGCTCTCCTCGATCGCCGCGCGGGTCTCCAGCGTATAATCCTCGTTCTCGATCGAGATCACGTCGTCATAGCCCGCCCGGCGCAGCGCCATGACGACTTCGAGCCAGCCGCGCCGCGAGAGCCCATGGCCGAGCGGGACGAAGTTCCAGGTCCGGCCGACGACCGGCGTCACGTGTTTCACGTCGAGCGTGCCGTTGACGCGGGCCTCCGGCTCGATCCGGGTGTCCTTGCCGTGGAAGTGATAGATATGCTCCGTGCCGAGCGCCTCGATGGCCGCGACCGAATCGCCGCCCATCCAGATCAGGTGGCTCGGGTCGAAGTTCATCCCCACCGCCGGGCCGATGGCCTCGCGCAGCCGGAAATAGCTCTCGGGATTGTAGACGCACTGCCGGCCGTGGTTCTCGACGCAGAAGCGCACCCCGGCGGCTTCGCCCGCCTTCGCAAGCTCGCGCCAGAACGGGATCACCCGCTCTGTCCATTGCCACTCGAGCATCTCCATGGCTTCGAGCGGCCAGGAGGAGGTGATCCAGTTCGGCGTCTTTTCCTCGGGTCCGCCACCGGGCAGGCCCGACATCATGATGACGCGGGAGACGCCGAGAAGCTTCGCCAGCGCCACGGCGTCATGGGCGAGCTTCGCATCCGCCGGACCGATCTCGCCCGGATGCAGCGGGTTGCCGGAGGCGTTGAGCGCCGAGATCGCGAGGCCGCGCTCGCGCAGCATGCCGGTGAGCCGGTCCCGCGCCGCCTCGGAGCCCAGAAGCTCCGCGATATCCACATGCGGCGCCGAGCTCCAGCCGCCGAGGCCGAATTCGACCGTGTCGAGCCCGAGTTCGGCGGCGGCGTCGAGCGTTTCCTCGAGCGAGAGCGCGCCAAGGCTGTCGGTGTTCAGTCCGATCTTCATGGTCTCAGTCCCGCCAGTCGATCGCCACGGGGGCGTTGGTGGTGGCCGCGCGGTGGATCGCGTCGAGCACCTGCGCGGCGCGGTAGCCGTCCTCGATCGAGCCGTTCCCGAACGGGCGGCCCTCTGCCACCGCGGTCAGGAATTCGTGGATCATGAAGCCGAAGGATTCCGCGTAGCCGATCGGCACGAGGTCATGCGGCACCGCCGCGAGATTGATGCCGGGCGAGGAGGGCCGGTTCAGCATCCGCCGGAACGGCGCCGGGCCGGAGCCGTCCCTCACCGCGAGATCGAAATGCGAGGGCGTCTCGTTGGAAAACCGCGCCGTGCCCTTCGTGCCGTAGACCTCGACCTGAACCCGGTTGCCGGTGCCGACCGCGACGCGCGAGGCGGTGACGAAGCCCTGCGCGCCGCTCGCGAAGCGCAAGAGCGCCGAGGTCACGTCGTCGTTCTCGACCTTGGCCGTCCTGTCGGAGAGCGCGACATGGCCGTGGCCGACCGTCGCGCCCGCCGGCAGGAACCGCTCCGGGATCGAGATCGTCGAGACCGCGCCCGTCACCTCCGCCACGTCGCCCATGATGAAGCGCGCCAGATCGACCGCGTGGGTGCCGACGTCCAGGAGCGCGCCCGGCCCGGCGCGCTCGAACTCGTAGCGCCAGCTGTGCGGCAGCAGCGGATCGGCCGCGTAATCGCATTGATGGAAGACGGTGATCTGCACCGGATCCCCGAGCTCGCCCGAGGCGACCCGCGCCCGGATGTCGGCCACCGCGGGGATCCGGCGGTAGTTGAAGACCGTGCCCGAGATCCCCGAGGCATCCCGCGCCGCGTCCCGCGTTCGAAGCGCGTCCGGCAGGGTGGTCGCGAGCGGCTTCTCGCAGAGCACATGCTTGCCGGCCGCGAGCGCCGCGCGCGCGACCTCGCCGTGCAGGAAGTTCGGCAGGCAGACCGAGACGATCCCGATCGCCGGATCGTCGATCACCTCGCGCCAGTCCGAGGCGGTCCGCTCGAAGCCCCAGGTCTTCGCGAGCGACCCGGCCTGGTCGGCCGACATGTCGCAGACGGTGGCGAGCCGCGCATCGAGCCCGGTGCGCGGCAGATGGGTCCGGTAGCCGGACGCATGCGCGGCGCCGATCATGCCCGCGCCGATGATGGCAATTCCCGTGGTCATTTTCCCCTCCCGGCGTCGCACGCCCCGCCGCGCTTGCCCGGCGGCTGGCGGGAACATGCTTGCGAAGCGGCGCGGGCGGAATCCGAAAACTGATGGGAAACCATCAGTCCGGCGGTGGCGTGGTTTGTTGATCCGGGCGACACCTCCGCCACCGCCAAGACGCGGAAAGCAATCAAGGCCGAGGGGCACGGACGCCCGGCCAATCAAGGGGGAGACATGCTCAGACACCTCGCCACCGGCGCGCTCGCCGCGACGCTTCTCGCCACCGCCGCCGCCACGACCGCTCCCGCCGCCGAGATCGGCGTCGCCATGTCGAATTTCGACGACACCTGGCTCACCATCCTGCGCGATGCGATGACGAAGATGGACGCCGAGGACGCCGACATAGAACTGAGCTTCGAGGACGCGCAGCTCGACATCGGCCGCCAGCTCAGCCAGGTCGAGAACCTGATCGCCAAGGGCGTCGACGCGATCATCATCCACCCGGTGGACCAGACCGCCACGACGCAGATGACGCAGCTCGTCTCCGCGGCCGGCATCCCGCTCGTCTACGTCAACCGCCCGCCGATCGAGGCGTCGCTGCCGCCGAAGGTGGTCTTCGTCGCCTCGAACGAACTCGACTCGGGAAAGCTGGAAGCCGAGGGCATCTGCGCGCTGCTCGGCGGCCAGGGCAAGGCGCTGCTCCTGATGGGCGACCTCGCCTACGAGGCGGCGCGGGTCCGCAGCCAGGACGTGCGCGACGTCTTCGCCACGCCCGAGTGCTCCGGCATCGAGATCATCGACGAGCAGCCCGGCACCTGGATGCGCACCTCGGGCATGGACATCACGACGAACTGGCTCTCGGCGGGCTACGACTTCGACGCGATACTTGCCAACAACGACGAGATGGCGCTCGGCGCGATCCAGGCGCTGAAGGCCGCGGGTCAGCCGGTCGGCACCGATGAGGGTGAAATCAAGGTCGCCGGCATCGACGCGACGCAGGACGCGCTCGCGGCGATGCAGGCGGGCGATCTCGCAGTCACGGTCTTCCAGGACGCCGCCGGCCAGGGCGCGGGCGCGGTGAAGGCCGCGAAGGCGCTGATCGCGGGCGAGGAAGTGCCGGTCGAGAACTGGATCCCGTTCGAGCTCGTCACGCCCGGGAACATGGACCGGGACCTGAGCAAGTAACGTCCTCCCCACTGGCGGCCGGCGCACCCGGCCGCCCTCTTTTTCGCCGGCGATCCGAGGTTTATCCTCCCGGGCCACCAAGGCGAGGAGGATCACGTGTCGGACAAGCCCGCTTCCCGCCGGCGCGCGACGCTCGACGACGTCGCCCGCGAGGCCGGCGTCGGCATCGCGACCGTCGACCGCGTCCTGAACGAACGCGGCAATGTCAGCGCAAAGACGGCGGAAAGGATCCTGACCACCGCCCGAATGCTCGGATTGAGGCGGACGCTCCCGGACCTCCATCGCCGTGCCCTGCGGATCGAGGTCATCCTGCCCCGCCCGGAACTATCGCTCATCGCGCGCATGAACGAGAGTTTCGCGCGCCTCGCCCGACGGGTCGACCGCTCGGTGGTGATCCACCGCGCGATTCCCCGTTCCGACGATCCGAAGGCGCTCGCCGCGCGGATCCGCGACTCCCGGAGCGAGGCCATCGTCGTCTACGCGCCCGACCATCCCGAGATCCGGGCCGCCGTCGCTCAGGCGACCGCCCGGGGCACGGCGATCGTGACCGTCATCTCCGACCTGCCGGGCACGCCGCGTCTGGCCTACGCGGGAACCGATCACTACGCAGCGGGACGGACGGCCGGCTTCCTGCTCACGCGCATGCTGCCGGCGGGCGGGACCGTGCTCGTCCTCCGCGCGCATTTCGGCATCCAGTCGCACGCCGAGCGGATCCGCGGCTTCTCGGAGGAGATCGCCGCGCATGGTGGCGCCCGGATCGCCGAGATCCTCGAGGGCGGCGACGACGCCGAAACTTCCGAACTCCTGCTCCGCCGCGCGATCCCGCGCCACGCGCCGGTTCACGCGCTCTACAACGTCGGCGCCGGCAACCGCGCGATCGGCGCGGTCATCGGCTCGAACCTGTTCCGCGCGCCGCCGCTCTTCATCGGCCACGAGCTCACCCCCTACACGATCCCGATGCTGCGCGACGGCCGCATGACCTTCGCCCTCGACCAGAATCCCGATCTGCAGGCGGCATTCGCGATCGATGTGATCCTGAGCCATTTCGGCCACGCGGAGCCCGGCGAGCTTCATCCGCCCTACGAGTCCCACGTGCCGGTCACGCTCTACACGCCCCGCAACCTGCCCGTTGGGAAGCCCGAGCATCGGGTCGTGACGGCGCGGTCGCGACGGGCGGTCGGGGACGACCCATGATCCCCTGAGTTAGGGATTGATGTTCTACAATAAGTATTTTATTTGTCTACTCGAAGATGGTGGAGATTCGCCGATGGCGTCGGAACGGGCGGACGGAACGGTTCCAGGCAGCGGCGTGGCCACCACGCTGGACAGGAAGGGGGTTCTCGGCGCGGCGCTGCGTCGCCGCATCCTGACGATGCGGCTCGCTCCGGGCGCGATCCTCGACGAGGTGGCGCTGGCCGAGGAATTCGGCCTGTCGCGTCCGCCGGTCCGCGAGCTGATGCGGCATATGGCGGGAGAAGGGTATATCGAGCTCGAGGCAAATCGCCCCGCGCGCGTGACCTCGATGAACTTCAACGCGCTCCGCGACTTTTTCCTCGTCGCTCCAATGATCTACATCTCCGCGACGAAGCTGGCGGCCGAGAGGGCGACCTCCGCCGATGTGGAACGGCTGAGGGCGATCCAGCGCGCCTTCCGCCAGGCCGCGGTCGATACCGACGTTGACGCGCGCATCTTCGCGAACAACGAGTTCCATCTCGAGATCGGCCGGATCGCCCGCAACGATTACCTGATGCCGAGCCTGACCCGGCTTCTGATCGATCACGCGCGCATCGGCCGGACCTTCTTCCGCGACGACCCGGCGGCGCGGGATCAGCTCGACCTGGCAGCGGGCCAGCACGACGCGATCGTCGAAGCCATCGCCCGGCACGATCCCGAGGAAAGCGCGCGTCTCGCGCGCGCCCATCTCGATCTTTCGCGCCGGAACATGGCGGCCTACGCGGCGCCCGAAGGCATGGACGTGCCCGCCGGCCTCTGACCCTCCCCCTCGACTCGCGGGAACGACAATTCCGTCCGCGATCGGCACCCCCCTCAAGACCATCTGGCTCGATCTCTCCAGCGCGGAAAGCCTCTGACCATGACCGATTTCCTCTTCCCCGGCCTCAACCTCGCCGTCACCACCCCGTTCGATGACCGGGGCGGCGTCGATCTGGACGCTTTCGAGGACCATCTCGAAAGGTACATCGCGGCGGGCGTCGATGGCTTCGTGCTCTCCTCGGGCACGGGCATGCATGTCTATCTGTCGCGCGAGGAGTCCGACCGGCTGGTCGCGCGCGGCGCCAGGGTGATCGGCTCGCGGGCACGGATCATCGTCCAGACCTCGGCGCTCCTCGTCGAGGACGTGATCGCGCGCACCCGGCACGCCGCCGACCATGGCGCCGAGGGCGTGATGGCGCTGCCGCCCTTTTTCGAGGGGCCGACCGACGACGATGATCTCCTCGCCTTCTACGAGGCGGCGGCCGAGGGCGGCCTGCCGATCATCGGCTACAACGTGCCCCAGGCGGTCGGGGTCGGCATCTCGCCCGACCTGCTCCGCCGGCTCAGCGAGATTCCGAATTTCCACGCGGTGAAGGATTCGAGCGGCGATCTCGCCCAGCAGAGCGATCTGGCGCGCACCGGCCTCCCGGTGATGAACGGCGCCGATCCGCTGGTGCCTTACGCGCTCTACGCCGGCGCGGCGGGCCTCATCTGGGGCGGCGCCAACTTCGCGCCGCGCACCTGCGTCGCGCTGGTGACCGCCGCGACGGAAGGCCGCTGGGCGGAGGCGCGGGAGATCTGGCGCGCGCTGGAACCGGCGATGAACCTGATCTGGCAGGGCGACTACGCGCAGTCGGTCTACGCCGCGGCCGAGATGACGGGCTATGGCGCTGGCCATCCCCGCCGCCCCTTGCGCGCGCTTGGCGCGGAGAAGCGCGAGGCGCTCGGCGCCGCCCTCGGCGACCTCGTCGCCCGCGAGCGGGACGCCGTGCCGGCATGAGCCCCGCCGCCGCCTTCACCGCCAAAGGGCTCCCGAAGCCCTCCCCGGGCGTCTGCGGATGGGTGGCGCTGCTGCCGCCCCGCGCCGCGACCCAGCCGCTCGAAGGCACCGCCACGGCCGATGTGACGGTGATCGGCGCGGGCTTCGCCGGCCTCTCCGCCGCGCGCCGGCTGCGTGAGCTCGAGCCCGCGCTCAGCATCGTCGTGCTCGAGGCGGGCGTGGTCGGCGAGGGGCCGGCGGGGCGCAACTCGGGCTTCATCATCGACCTGCCGCACGAGGTCTCGTCGGAGGATTACGGCGGGGACTCGCTCCGGAAGAGCCGCGATCATGTGACGCTGCAACGCCGCGCGGTGGACTTCGCGAAGGACCTCGCGGCCGAGCGCGGGCTCGGGCGCGAGGTCCTCGACCCCCGCGGGCGCTACAACCTCGCCCTGACGGCCGAGGGCGACAGGCATCTCTCCGACTACGCCGCCCAGCTCGACCGGCTCGGCGAGGCGCATGCGATGCTCGACGCCGCCCAGGTCGCCGGGGTGACGGGCTCCACCGCCTTTACCTCGGGCATCTACATGCCGGGCACGGTGATCGTTCAGCCCGCGGCCTATGTCCGCGCGCTCGCGGACAGCCTCGCCGCGCCAGCGCGGCTCCACGAGAACACACCCGTCACCGCGATCGAGCGGGCTGGCAGCGGCTGGCGCGTGCGCGCGCCGAAGGGTTCGGTCGAGAGCCCGCGCGTGGTCCTCGCCAACAATGGCCATGCCGAGCGTTTCGGCCTCTTCCGGGGCCGGCTGCTGCACGTCCATACCTATGCGTCGATGACCGAGCCCTTCGATCCCGCCCGGCTCGGCGGCGACCGCGCCTGGGCCGCGACCCCCGCCTCGCCGATGGGCACGACGCTCCGGCGCGTCACAGGGCCGGACGGCGACCGGCTCCTGGTGCGCGCGCGCTACACCCGCGGTCCCGGGCTCGACGTGGGCGAAGGCACGCTCCGCCGCGCGGGCGCGCTCCATGACGCGAAGTTCGCGCACCGCTTCCCGATGCTCAGCGGCGTCGGGATGCAGTACCGCTGGGGCGGTGCGATGGCGCTGACCCGCAACGCCGTCCCCGCCTTCGGCGAGGTCGAGGATGGCATCTTCGCCGCCTGCGGCTGCAACGGGCTCGGCGCCTCGAACGCCACCGCCTCCGGCCTCGCCGCCGCGGAGATGCTCGCCGGCGTCGAGACCCCGCTCACCCGCCTCTACCGGGGCTTCGCCGGTCCCGCGGCGTTCCCGCCCCGCCCGCTCACCCTGATCGGCGCCCGGGCCACCCTCGCCTTCCGCGCGTGGAAGGCCGGGATCGAATGATGCTCCGACGCCGAAGCGGGCGATCCCTCGGAAATCCGCGCGGCATATTCCAGGTTCGGACATGTCTCCGATCGCGCGCCATGCGCTCCGCCAGCGCGCCGTTCTCCGCCGCGCGCGGGCCTTCGATCGCCCCGGCATGGTCGCAGGGGTCCCGGTTCCGGCTCAGCTTCGACCTGGCATCTCCTCGGGAGCAGGCCCGCGTCTCTCGCATCGCCGCGAGGTCTCCCGCGCACGACGGGGACATCCACAAGGCCCCTCCGGATCGCCTCGTCCGCAGGGCCGACGCCCTCTGCTTCGCGGCATGACGCGCGAAGTCGAGCCAAGTCCTCAGCCGCCGAAGCGGCGCCAGGAGCGTTCCAACAGGTCCTCGTCGATGCCGCGACCCAGCAGAACGAGGGTGCCCACCTCGGGCGGCGGACCCGCGACGCCCGCGTCGTCCGGGGGCAGGATCTCGGGTGGCTGCACGCGCTGGCGGACCGACTGGATCAACAGCCGTCCGGCGGGAGTCGCGACCACGCCTTTCACGCGCACGACGTCGTCTCCCCGCGCGACGAGAAGCGCCGAGAGCCAGGTCGACAGCGCCGCCCAACCCGCTTCCGCGCCGATACGCAGCCGGCGCGGCCGGATCGGCGCCGCGGCCGCGAGTTCAGGAAGCCGATACGGCGCGGCGGCCCCGTCGGGCAGCCGCGCGGGCGCGCCGCGCTCCGTGGCCACGACCTCCGCCACGGGGTTCAGACGCCGCAGCGTGGCGGTGAGCCGGGCGAGCGCGGATTGTTCCGCCATTCCCGCCTTGGTGAGAACGAGCGTGTCCGCGGCCTCGGCCTGCGCGCGCGCCAGCGACTCGGCCGCGAGCTGGAGCGCGCCGTTGAGCCCGTCCACCAGCGAGATCACGCGCGCGATCGCGATCCTGCGGGCGAGCACCGGATCGCCCGCCACCGCCGCCGCGATCCCGGCCGGATCGGCCAGTCCGCTCGTCTCCAGCACGACGCCCGCGATCCCGTCCTTCCACGCCCGATCGCAGAGGCCGCGCAGCAGCGCGACCAGCGCCGCGCGGCCCTCGCAGCAGGCGCAGCCGGCGGCGAGCGTCTCGAGCCGGCGCGCGCGCGCGAGCAGCAGGTTGTCGATCGGGGTCTCCGCCGCCTCGTTGACGACGACGGCGTGGTCCGCGAAGGCTCCGGCGCTGAGCTGGTGGCGCAGCCAGGTGCTCTTGCCCGCGCCGAGGAAGCCGCCGACGATCGTAAGCGGCAGGCGGCCGTCAGCGCGCGCGGACGTCATCGCCCCCCTCCCCCAGCGCGCGCGCCGAGAGCGGGTCGACCGGTTCCCCGGCAAGCCGGGCGGCCGCGCCCCAGAGCGCCTCGAGATCCGGCACGAGCTCGCGCCGACCGTCGGGGGCGATCAGCTGCAGCCCCGGCGTCGCGCCGTCGTCATGCGCGCGGAGCCCGTAGGGCGCGAGCAGCCGGTTGACGCGCGCGAGCCGCGTGAAGCGCAGCCGCAGCCGCTCGCCGGGGCTTCCAGCCCCGGCGTCGGTCCAGTGCCCGGCCGCGGTCGGAAAGCCGCAGGCGCCGCACATCGGCTCAGACCACCTCGGGCCGCGACCCGCTCTCGAACGGATAGCGGACCCGGAAGTCGGCGGCGATCTCCTCGAAGGGCGCCCATTCGACGCCCTCGTGGCCGCTGATGTATTCGATGAGCCGCTCGAGCATCAGCAGCACCTGCGGCCGGCCCGAGACGTCGGGATGGATGGTGAAGGCGAAGACGGCATAGTCCATCTCGCGGTAGACCCAGTCGAACTGGTCGCGCCACATTTCCTCGATGTCGCGCGGGTTGACGAAGCCGTGGCTGTTCGGCGCCTTCTTCATGAACATCATCGGCGGCAGGTCGTCGACGTACCAGTTCGCGGCGATGTCGACGAGGTCGATCTCCTTGCCGTGCCGCAGCGGATGCATCCAGTCCTTCGCTTCCCTGGTGTAGTCGATCACGTTCCAGGAATCGCCCACGCGCGCGTAGAACGGCTGGAAGTCGCGGTATCCCTGGCTGTGATCGTAGCTGAAGCCGTATTTCCCGAGGAGCGCGGCGGTCGATCCCGACATCTCCCACCAGGGCGCCACATAACCGCGCGGCGCCTTGCCCGAGAGCTTCTCGATGAGTTCGATCGAGCGGACGAGCACGTCCTCCTCCTGCCGCGGCGTCATCGCCACCGGGTTCTCGTGGAGATAGCCGTGCGCGCCGATCTCGTGGCCGGCGTCGACGATCATCCGCATCTGGTCGGGGAAGGTCTCGAGCGAATGGCCCGGAATGAAGAAGCTGGTCCGCAGGTCGTACTTCCTGAACAGCCGCAGCAGCCGGGGGATGCCCACCTCGCTCGCGAAGATGCCGCGCTGGATGTCCGAGGGGCTGTCGCCGCCGCCGTAGGAGCCGATCCAGCCGGCGACCGAGTCGATGTCGGTCCCGAAGGCGCAGTAGATCTTCTTCGTCATGTCGTGTCTCTCCTTCAAACGCGCGCGGCGTCCGGGTTCCAGGACAGGTCCGCGTAATCTCCGAAACGCTCGGGCGCGCCCGCCATGAGCAGCAGGCCGATCGCGAGGCGCGCCTTGAGCGCGTCGAGGTCGCCCGAGCCGACGAGGCCCCGGCGCAGCAGGTCGATCTCGGCGCCGGGCTGGCCATAGGTGCGCGAGAGCACCCGCCCGCCGCGCGTCCGGCTCGCGAAGATGACCGGGATCCGCGCGACGGCGGCGTCGAGCGCGTCGAGCCAGCAGGCCGCGACATGGCCGCCCCCGGCGAGATCGAGGACGAGCGCCTCGGCCCCGGCCTCGAGCGCCGCGCCGACGAGGCGCGGCTCGTCGCCGATGCCGGGCTTCAGGATCGGCGCGAAGGGGAAGGCCGCGCCCTCGGGCACCGCGATCGCCGGCCGCCGCCGCGCGGGCGCGCGCATGACCGGCCGCCCCTCGGCGATCCAGCCGAGCGGCGCGGGCGAGCCGAAGGCGCCGGTCGCGGAGGTGTCGCCTTTCCGGACCCAGGCCGCCGCGTGGATCACGTCGTCGAAGGCGACGAGCACGCCCTGCCCGCGGAAGGCCGGATCGGCCGCGCAGGCGATGGCGGCGTGGAGATTGGCCGCGCCGTCCGGCCCCGGCAGCGTCGGGTTGCGCATCGCGCCCGTCACCACGACCGGCATGTCGCCATCATGGACGAGGTCAAGGAAGAAGGCGCTCTCCTCGAGAGAGTCGGTGCCCTGCGTCACCACGACGCCCGCCACGCCCTCGGCCGCGTGCGCGCGGATCGCGGCCAGCACCTCGAGCAGCAGGGGCGGGGCGATCTCGGTGCTCGGCACATTGGCGAGATTGCGCGCGCCGATCCGCGCGAGCGCCCCCACGCCGGGGACCGAGGCGAGCAGGTCGCCGGCGGTCAGGCCGGGCGAGACGCCGCCGCCGGGATCGGCGACGCTCGCGATCGTGCCGCCGAGGGCGAGCACTTCGACGCGGGGGCCGCTCACGCGAACGCGCCCCTCGCGCGGCCCGCCATCGGCGAGCGGTCGCGGCGGAGGAACCCGCCCGAACCCCTGGCGCCCAGGATCTCGCCCTCGCGCATCACAACCTCGCCGCGCAGGATCGTGGCCTGGGGCCAGCCGGTCACCTCGAACCCCTCCCAGGGCGTGTAGTCGGCGCCGTGGTGCATGATCTCCTGGCTGATCGTCACGCGCCGCTCCGGATCCCAGAGCACGATATCCGCGTCATGGCCGGGCGCGATCGATCCCTTGCGCCCGCCGAGGCCGTAGATGCGGGCGTGATTGGTCGAGGTCAGGGCGACGAACTCCTGGAGGCTGATCCGGGCCTTCACCACGCCCTCCGAAAAGAGGATCGGCATCCGAACCTCGACCCCCGGGATGCCGTTCGGCACCCAGCGGAAGGAGGTACGCGCCTTCGGGTTCATCTTGCCGAGCGGCCCTTCGAAGAAGAACGGGCAGTGGTCGGAGGAGAAGGTCTGGAACACCCCGGTCGCGATCCCGTTCCAGATCGCCTCCCAGCTCTCCCGGTCGCGCGGCGGCGGCGAGCAGACGTACTTGCCGCCGGTCTCGTCCATGTTGAGGCCCTTGAGGTCGTCCGCCGTCAGCGAGACGTATTGCGCGCAGGTCTCCCCGAGGATCCTGAGGCCGCGCCCCCGCGCCCAGCGGATCTGTTCCATCGCCTCGCGGCCCGAGACGTGGACGATCATGATCGGCACGCCGGTGATCTCGGAATGGGTGATCGCGCGATGCGCCGCCTCCCGCTCCACCGGCTCGGGCCGCGAGACGGCGTGGTAGTAGGGCGCGGTCTTGCCGGCGCGCTCCAGCCGCTCGGTCATGAAGCGGATCGCGTCGTAGCCCTCGCAATGCACCATCACGAGCGCGCCGCAGTCGCCGGCGGCGTCGAAGACCTCGAGCAGTTCGCGGTCGTTCAGCACCATGTCGTCGTAGGTCATGAAGACCTTGAGCGAGCTGTAGCCGTCCTCGACCAGCGCCGGAAGCTCCTGGCCCAGCACGGCGGGCGTGGGATCCGTGACGATCAGGTGGAAGCCGTAGTCGCAATAGGACTGACCATCCGCCTCGTGGTGGTAGGCCGCCACCGCCTCGCGCAGCGAGGTGCCCCGCGCCTGGAGCGCGAAGGGGAGGACCGTCGTGTTGCCGCCCGCGATCGCCGAGCGCGTGCCGCTCTCGAAACCGTCGGCCATCGCCGGGCCTCCGAAGGCGGGCTGGGCGAGGTGCACGTGGCTGTCGATGCCGCCCGGCATGACGAGCAGCCCGTCCGCGTCGATGGTCCGGCGGCCCCCCGGCAGGTCGAGCCCCACCGCCGCGATCCGCCCGTCGCGGATTCCCACGTCGGCGCGCGCGGTGTCGGCGGCGGTCACCACCGTGCCGCCCCGGATCACCAGATCGAAATCGTCCATGTCACTCAAGGCTCCGCTTCGGGGTCACACCATCACGTCGCCGCCGTTCGGCGACAGCGTCTGACCGCAGTAGAAGGCCGCTCCCGTCTCGGAGGCGAGCAGCAGGGCGGTGGGCGCGATCTCCTCCGGCGCGCCGAAGCGGCCGAGCGGCAGCTCCGCCTTCTTCATCGCGCGCCATTCGTCGGAGAGGCCGTTCAGGAGCGGCGTCTCCACCGGCCCCGGCGCGATGCCGTTGACCATCACGTTGAACGGCGCGCCCTCGTAGGAGAGCGCGCGCGTCAGCCCGACGACGCCGGCCTTGGCCGCGACATAGGCGCTGAGCCCGGGCGCGCCCTTGTAGGCGAGCTGCGAGGCGATGTTCACGATCCGCCCGTAGCGGCGCGCGATCATGCCGGGGTAGAAGGCGTGGGTGACGAGGAAGACGCCGCGCAGGTTCACGCCGAGCATGCGGTCCCATTCCGCGACGGTCATCTCCTCGAAGGGCTTGTCGCGCCCGCCGATCCCCGCGCAGTTCACGAGGATGTCGACCGCGGCGAGCGTCTCTCCGGCCCAGGCGGCCATCGCGCGCACCGCCGTCTCGTCGGCGACGTCGCATTCCATCGCCCGGAGCGTCCGGCCGCGCGCCGCGAACTCGGCGCCAAGCGACCCGGCGCCGGCGGCGTCCCCGAGGTGGCAGATCGCGACCTCGGCGCCCGCCTCGGCGAAGAGCCGGGCGATCGCCGCGCCGATGCCGCGGCTGCCGCCGGTGACGAGCGCGCGGCGCCCGGCGAGCGTAAGGGGGGTCTGCATGGGGGATGTCTCCTTGGGGCGCGTCACGCGCAGACCCCTTCGCGGGCCAGCCAGTCGGCATAGCTCCGCAGCCCGTCCTCGAGGGATACGCGGGGCACGTAGCCGAGGTCGCGCTCGGCGGCCGAGATGTCGAACCGCTCCTGCCGCATGTCGCCCGGATCGTCGCCGGGCGCGACCTCGACCCGGGCGCCGGGGATCACGCGCATCACGGTCTCCGCGACCTCGCCGAGCGTGATCCAGGCGCCGCCGGTGATGTTGTAGGCCTGCCGGGGCAGGTTCGGCCGGTCGAGCGCGGCGATCATCGCCCCGGTCACGTCGTCGATATGGACGTACTGGCGCGGGAAGTCGCGGCCGTAGGGGATGCGGGTCGGCCGCCCGGCGGCGGCGTCGGTCAGCATCCGCCGGATCAGGCAGGCGGTGGTGCGCCGGGGTCCGTAGACCCAGCCGATCCGGAGGCTCACCGTGTCGACGCCGAACTGGAGCCTGTAGGCGTTCATGATGTGCTCGGCCGCCGCCTTGGAGGCGCCATACATCGAATCGGGCACCATCACCGTATCCTCCGGAACCGGGCCCGGCGGGGTGGCGCCATAGGCGGTCGCGGTCGCGGCGAAGACGACGCGCACGCCGCCGATCACCCGCGCGAGCTCGCCGATGTTGCCCGCGCCGCCGATGTTGACCCGGATCATCTGCGTCGGATGGTCGGGCGAGACCATCGGGCCCGAGAAGGCGCCGCAATGGACGATGGCCCCGATCGGATGGCGCCGCGCGAGCGCGTGGAGCCCGTGAACATCCGTCACGTCGCATTCCAGCACCTCGCGGCCGTCCACGGTCGCCGCCATGCGGTCGATGGCGATCACCGGCGTGCCGCGGTCCTCGAGCCTCCGGCGCACCGCGTTGCCGATCAGCCCGATCGCGCCGGTCACCAGGACATGGTCTCCGCTCATTCTCTCTCTCCCGAAGTCTCAGGCGGCCGTGTAGCGCTCGATCGGCAGTTCGGCCCCGAGCAGCATCCGCGTGTAGTCGTGCGAGGGCGCGGCGAAGATCCGCTCCGTCTCCCCCATCTCGACGATCCTGCCGTGGCGCATCACGGCGACGCTGTGGGCGAGCGAGCGCACCGAATTGAGGTCGTGCGTGATGAAGAGCGTCGAGAGCCGCATCTCGCGCTGGAGTTCGCGCACGAGGTCGATGATCTGGGCGCGCACCCGGATGTCGAGCGCGGTGGTCGGCTCGTCGAAGACCACGAAGGCCGGCCGCGTCGCGAGCGCGCGCGCCATGCCGACGCGCTTCTGCTCTCCCGCCGTCAGCTCGTGCGGATAGGCCTCCGCGAGCCGCGCGGGCAGCCGCGTGAGCTCGAGCATCTCGCGCACCCGCGCCCGCCGCGCCTCCGCGCCCGCCATCTCCGGATCGAGGCCGAGCGGCTCGCCCACCAGCCGCTCCACCGTCCAGCGCGGGTTGAGCGCGACATAGGGCTCCTGGAACACCATCTGGATGTCGCGGCGCAGCGGCCGGAACGCCTTCTCCGGCAGACCTAGCATGTCGCGGTCGCGGAAGAGCACCGCGCCGCCGTCGGAATCGAGCAGCCGCGCGAGGCACTGGCCGACCGTGGTCTTGCCCGACCCGCTCTCGCCGACGAGCGCGAGCGTCTCACCGGCCGGGATCGCGAAGGAGACATCGTCGACCGCGCGCACCACATGGCCCGAACCGGTGGTGAAGTGCTTCACGAGGTTCACGACCTCGACCAGCGGGCGCTCCGTCGCGCCTTTCGCCGCCGCCCTGGCCATCGGCGCCGGCCGGGCGCGCGCGGCGCCGAGCAACTCCGCGCCGTAGGGGGTCGCGGGGGCGCTCAGGAAGCGCGCCGTCGGCGCCTCCTCGACGATGCGCCCGTCGCGCATGATCTCGACCCGGTCGCAGTAGCGCGCGACGATGCCGAGGTCGTGGGTGATGATCACCGCGCCCATGCCCAGTTCGCGGCAGCGCGCCACGAGCAGGTCGAGCACCTGCACCTGGATCGTCGCGTCGAGCCCGAGCGTCGCGTCGTCGGCGAGGATGACGCTCGGCTCGGCGATCAGCGCCATGGCGATCACCACGCGCTGCGCCATGCCGCCCGAGAGCTGGTGCGGAGAGGCCTCCGCCCGCTTCTCCGGATCGACGATGCCGACCTTGGCGAAGAGCTCGATCGCCTGGGCCTTCGCCTCGGCCGCGCCCAGCCTTCGATGCGCGCGCAAGACGTCGGCGACCTGCGCGCCGACCGTGCGCACCGGATCGAGCAGCGATTTCGCATCCGTTCCGATCAGCGCCACCGTCCCGCCGCGCAGCGCGCGCCGCTCCGGCTCCGGGAGCGTCGCGAGGTCCCTGCCCCCGACCCGGATCCGGCCGCCGGTGACGCGTCCCCCGCCCGGCAGCAGGTCGAGCATCGCGCGGGCGAGCACGGACTTGCCCGCCCCGGTCTCCCCGACGATGCCGAGCACCTCGTCCGGGCGGAGCGAGAGCGTGATGTCATGGAGCACCGTCCTGTCACCATAGGCGACCGAGAGGTTCTCGACTTCGAGCAGTGGCGTGTCGGCGGTCATCGGGATCTCTCCCCGCGGGGATCAAGGTAGTCGCGCGCGGCGTCGGCCATCAGCGCGAAGCTCAGGACCGAGAAGACGATGGCGAGACCGGGGAAGAGCGCGACCCACCAGATGCCGAGGATCATCTGCTGCGAGCCGGTCGAGACCATGAGCCCCCATTCCGGGATCGGCATCCGCACGCCCGCGCCGATGAAGGAGAGGCCGGCGGTCAGCAGGATCGCCATGCCGATCGAGATCGAGACCTGCACGATCGAGGAGCCGAGCGCGTTCGGGAGGATGTGGCGGAACATGATCGCCGCGTCCGTCGCCCCCGAGCAGCGCGCGGCGGCGATGAAGGGCCGGTCGCGCAGCGACAGCGCCTCGGCGCGCACCAGCCGGGCGAAGATCGGCGTGAACAGGATCGCGAGCACGATCGCGACGTTCCAGATCTCCTGCCCCATCACCGAGACCAGCGCCATGCCGAGGACGAAGACCGGGAAGGACTGGATGAAATCGAAGATCCGCATGACGAGCGTGCTCGCCCAGCCCCGGCGGTAGCCGACGACGAGCCCGACCGGCACGCCGATGACGAAGGCGACGGCCACCGCGATCACCGAGATCAGGAGGTTGATCCGCGTCGCGAAGATGATGCGCGAATAGATGTCCATCCCCGAGACGTCGGTGCCGAGCCAGTGCTCCGCCGAGGGCGGCTGGAGCGAGGCGAGCGGATTGGCCTCGATCGGGGAATGGGTGGCGAGGAGCGGGGCGAAGAGGATCGCCGCCGCCTGGACGAGCAGGAGCGCGAGGCCGAGGAGCGCGGCCGGGCGGCGCAGGACGAAGGCGGGGAAATCCGCGAGGGTCTTCATCATCGCGCGCGGCCTCAGGTCTCGATCCGGGGGTCGGCCAGCTCGTAGAGGATATCGACCACGAGATAGACGACGAGAATGAAGACCGCGGCCACGAGCACGAAGCCCTGCAGCGCGGGATAGTCGGAATAGGTCACGGCCTGCACCGCGTATTGCCCGAGCCCGCCCCAGGAGAAGATCGTCTCGACCAGCACGGCGGCGCCGAGCAGGAATCCCACGAGGAAGCCCACGAGGGTGATGATCGGCGGCAGGCTGTTGCGCAGCGCGTTGCGCACGAGCCAGCGCGAAGGCAGGCCGCTCGCCCGCTGGTGCCGGATGAAGTCGGAGCGCCAGATCTCGGCGAAGGTGGTCTTGGTCATCTTCATGAGCGCGCCCGCGTTGACGATGGTGAGCGTGATCACCGGCAGGACCAGCCGGCCGGCCGAGGACCGGAAGGCGGAAAGGTCGCCCGCGATGAGCGAGTCGAAGGTGTAGAACCCGGTCACCGCCGGGGGCGGGGTGACGAGCGGGTCGATCCGGCCGAAGGGGGCCGCGGCGATGCCGAGCGTGCTGAAGAACAGGAAGATGAGCAGCAGTCCGACCCAGAAATCCGGGATGGCGCCGGCGGCGAGGCCATAGACGCGGCTGAAATAGTCGGCGACGCCGCGCGGACGGACCACCGCGACGACCGAGACCGTGACCGCGATCAGCACCGTCAGGAGCATGCTGTAGAACACGAGCTCGAGCGTCGCGGGCGCGCGTTCCATCAGGTCGGTCGCGACCGGGTTCGAGGTGAAGAGCGAGATGCCGAGGTCGCCGTGGAGCACCTGGAGCATGTAGTGGGCGAACTGCTGCCAGAGCGTGCCGTCGAGGCCGAGCTGGGCGCGCAGGTTCGCGATGCTCTCCTCGGTCGCCATGTTGCCGAGCATGAGCAGCGCGGGATCGCCGGGCAGCAGGCGCGCCAGCATGAAGGTGACGAAGATCACGCCGAACATCTGCGGGATCACCATCGGCAGCCGGCCGAGCACGATGCGCAGCGGCCGGGGCAGCTTTCGCCAGGTATCTGAGAGGGTCATCGCGGGTCCCGGGCTTGGGAGGGGGGGCGCCGGCCGGGGACGATACCGGCCGGCCGCGCGGTCATTCCTTGTGGAAGTCGAACCAGGCGTTGCCGTTCGGCGTGTACCAGGAATAGCCCTTCACGTTGGCGCGCGTGGCAAGCTGGTAGCCCGGGTTGAACAGGAACACCCAGGGCGCCTGCTCCATCACCACCTGCTGCACGCGCTGCATGTCGGCGATCCGCTTCGGCTCGTCCGTGCTCGTGAGCGCGCTGTCGATCAGCGCGTCGACCTCGTCGCTCTTGAAGCGCGAATAGTCGATGAGCGAGTCGCTGTTCAGCCAGAGGTTCGCGACATAGGCGGCGTCGGGCACGATCGCCATGTCGCGGAAGAAGTACATCGGGATCTCGCCCTGGGTGTAGCGCTCGACCAGCGTCGAGGCCGGCAGCTTCGAGAGCGTGACATCCACCCCGGCCTGGGCGAAGGCGGTCTTGAGGATGACCGCGATCTCCTCCTCGAGCTGGTCGCCGGTGCGGTAGCCGAGCTCGGTCTTGAAACCGTCCGGATAGCCCGCCTCGGCGAGCAGCGCCTTCGCCTTTTCCGGGTCGTTGGCGTAGGGGAAATAGGCGTCGGTGAAGGCGGGATAGATCTCCGAGATCGGGCTCTTCGTCGGCCGCGCGGTCCCGAAGTAGACGGCCTGGGCGATCTCGTCGCGCGGCACGAGATAGTTCAGCGCCTGGCGGACCCGGGGGTCGTCGAAGGGCTTCATCTCGTTCTGCATCTCGACGCGGTGGATGTAGTTGCCGAAGACCTTGTGCACGCTCACGCCCGGCATCTTCTCGACCATTGCGAGCTCGCGCGGCGAGAGGTATTCCGCCACGTCGACCGCGCCCGCCTGCAGCGCCGCGACCCGGTTCGCCGTCGTGGGCATCTCGCGGAAGATCACCTTCTTGAGCGCCGGGGCGCCGCGGTAGTATTTCTCGTTCGCCTCGTAGACGATCTCCTGGCCCGGCGTGTATTTCGCGACGCTGTAGGGGCCGAAGGAGGCCGAATTCGTCGCGAGCCAGCGCGAGCCCCACGGATCCTCCCCGGTCAGATGCGGCTTCATCGCGTCCGCGTCGAGGATGCCGAGGTCGCTGTTGATCCAGAGCTTCTCGAGCAGCGGCGACGGCTTCGGGATCGTCACCTTCACCGTCATGTCGTCGATCTTCTGGAAGGCCGCCGCCGGATCCTCGATGTTGAGGATCTGCGTCATGTACCAGTGGAAGTTCGACTTGAGGTTCCAGCCGCGCTCGAAGGACCACATGACGTCGTCGGCGTCGAGCGCGCCGCCGGTGGCGCTGACCACGCCCGGCCGCAGGTGGAAGGTGATCGAGGTGAAGTCGGGCGAGACTTCCCAGCTCTCGGCGAGCGCGCCGGTGATCTTCGAGAAATCCTCGTAGGAAACGCCGTCCTCGCCCGTCTGCATATCATAGGCGAGCAGCCGCTCGTAGACGTTGCGGCGCAGCTCGTGCACCGCCTCGGTCGGCGGATATTCCTGGTCGAGCGATTCCGGCGTGCGCGGCCCCGCGACGATGAGCGTGTCCCGCGCGGCCTGGGCGGAGGCGGGCGCCCCCTGCCACAAGAGCGCGATCGCGGCGCAGGCGCTCGCGGTCCGGAGCAGGTGGCGACGTGTCAGGGCGCGAACTGGGCCGCGGCCGCGGCGCGGCGTTTCGGTCTCGGGAATCACTCTCACCTCCTCTGATCTGATCGGCTCCACGCTGAGGCGGAGCCGGTGCGTCTCATTGGATACAATCATGGGCACAAGATTGGCGTGTCAATTGCAGCGCACCCGCCCACGCTTTAAAATGCGCCATTGCTCACGCATTGTGCGGGCGATGACTGATTCCGAGGCGGTCCCGGTGGCCGGTGGGTGGGAGTAAGACCCGATGGAGAACTCGCGCGAGAGAGCCGCGGGGATCACGCCGAGCCGCAGGCGCGGCTATGCCGAGCGCGAGATCACGCGCCGGTTGATCCACGCGATCTTCGAGCAGCGCCTCCCCCCCGGAGCGCGGATCACCGAGGAGCAACTCGCCGAGACCTTCGGGGTGAGCCGGACCGTGGTGCGGCAATCGATGAACCGGCTCTCGGAGATGGGTGTCTTCAGGAAGACGCCCAACCAGGGCTGCACCATCGCAGCGCCGACGCGCCATGAGGCGCGCAAGATGCTCGCGGTCCGCGACATGATCGAGCCCCCCATGGCCCGCCTGGTCGCGGAGAGCTGGAAGGCCGACGAACTCGACCTGCTAAGGGACCACCTCGGCCGGGAGGAGGCCGCCCGCCGGGCCGGGGATCGCTCGACCCTCGTCCGGCTCACCGGCGAGTTCCACCTGAAGCTCGCCGAGATGACCGGCAATCCGTTCCTCGTCCGGATCATCACCGAACTGCAGGTGCTGACCTGCCTTGCGATCCTGGTTCATGCCGAGAGCGAGACCGGCTGTCCCAGAGACGAGCACGGCGTCATCGTCGACGCGATCGAGCGGCGCGACGGCGCGGCGGCGGCGGCCGAAATGGCGCGTCATCTCGATCACATCGTCGAAGAACTCCAGCTCGACCGGAGGGACCCGGAGCGCAACCTCGAGAAGGCCTTCCGCTGGCTCGGAGCGGGCGGCGAGCCAGCGGGCTGACGCGCGAGACCGGGCGGGCCCTGTGCCTCGGACCGGATGAAGGCGGATCTCGATCCGGTCGGGCGGCTCTGCGATACCGGCTCGGCCAGGGCAAGGTCGGGAAGAACCTGCTCCGCGACGGGTTCGCCTCGCCGCGGCTCCGAAGGGCCGCGATACCTTCGGGCTGTGAATGTGGTATCGCAGCTTGATGGCCTGACCCATCCTACGATTGACCACGTGTCATTGCGTTGACGTGTCGACCATCAGGCTGCCCCGGCAGCGGGCGAGATGTGACCTGATAGGAGCCTGGCGGTCAGCGTACCCTCACAGTCCTACCGCGCCAATGTCCGGGAGTACCGGGGGGTGAACACGCGCAAGGCCGACCGGATGGCCGAACTCGCGATGCATCCGACGGTGAAGCCGGTGGCGATGATCGCCGACGCGATCAGGGATTGCTCGAAGCGGGGCGGCATCATCCTCGACCCGTTCGGCGGCTCGGGCTCGACGCTGATCGCCGTCCACAATCCGACGAAACCGCCGCCGACGATGGCGACGTCGGCGCGAAGGTCGCCCACGAGTTCCGGCTGCTCCTCGCCCTGCCCCGCGATCTCGTCAAGCCATAGCGATGTCATCGGACGTCTTCCTGAGGTTCGCTGCGAGAAGTCCCGCCGCCGGCGGAGAAGCCGACGGATCGCGGATGGCTCAGAAGGGGACATGGATCAGAACCTTCCGAAGATGCCGCGCCCTTCCAATCCGCGGGGCGCCGTCGACACCGCGGATGATCAGGTGCGGGTCGCCGATGTCATCGATGTCGACGGCGACGTCGGCGAGGAGATCGCGACCTCCGGCGCGCGCGAGATACGACGCTCGCGGCGCTGAGCGCGCAGACCGGCCTGTCGCAAGGCTATCTCAGCCAGATCGAGCGAGGCATTTCCCGCCCCTCGATCAAGGCGCCGCATGCGATCAGCCGCGCGCTCGGTGTCAACATCAGCTGGTTCTTCCGCGCCGCGCAGGACGGAGAGGAACACCTGACGGATTACGTCGTGCGCGCGGACAAGCGGCGCGGCCCGCGGTTCGAGAGCGGCATTACCGACGAGCTCCTCTCCCCGAACCTGTCGCGCCAGATCGAGCTTCCGCGCTGTACCTTCCAACCCGGCTCCCAGAGCGGCACGGAAAGCTACACGCACAGGGGCGAAGAGGCGGGGATCGTCCTTTCGGGCACGCTTGTGCTCTGGCTCGACGGCGAGGAGATCACGCTTCGCGCGGGGGACAGTTTCGCCTTCGCAAGCGATCTGCCGCACCGGTACTCGAACCCCACCGACACCGTCGCGGTGGTGATCTGGGCGATCACGCCGCCCTCCTACTGACGGGTCGCGCTCACCCGGGCGCGGTCGCGCGGCTGTCGCTTTCCGAAACGCTGGCGCGTGACGGCGCGATGAAGCCGCGACGGACGGCCCGCACGATCATCGGACGGCGGATCGAATTCTGCTTCGGCATCCGCGGTCGCGAGCCGGAGCGCCGCGTGGCCGACCTTCTTGACAAGATCTAGATGGGCGAGGGCGTCGCAGACCGCTAATCCGGCCGAGCAATCAGGCTGCCGGAAACAGTGCGTCCGCATCGTCCGCGCCCTCGCCGGGAGATCAGGCCCAGGTGTCGCCCACGGTGAAACCCTCGGTGAACGGGTCGTCGTGGTCGAGCACGATCGTGTTGAGGCCGTGGATCCAGCTCGTGCCGGAGATCTCCGGGACCACCGCCGGGCGGCCGCCGATG
>NZ_VFRP01000017.1 GCF_006385685.1 Amaricoccus solimangrovi
GCCGAGGCGTGGATATTCATCGCCCATATCCGCGTCCTGACCAGGCGCCTCGCAAGGTATTGGCACGGCGCGTAGAGTTTCGAGTCCGGCTCTGAGGGAAATCCAGTCCTACATCGCCTATGACGATATAATGGCCGCCGCGAAGGTGGCGAACCGCATTCGGCAGAGCACCGAGATGCTCGCGGACCACCCGATGCTGGGGCGGGAGTGGGACGGGCATACCCGCGCGCTGGTCGTCTCTGGCCTGCCCTACCGCGTTCACTACAGGATCAATGAACGCGCCGGCGTCGTGGAAATCATCACCGTGGCGCATACGAGCCGGAAGTCGCCGCGGCTTGAATAGTCCCGAGGTCCCTCACTCGAAATCGTAGGTGAACCCCTCCGCCCCCGCGCCCACGGTCACGCGCGAGAGTTTTCCCCCCTCCAGCGCCCGGCGCAGCACGCCCCGGCTCAGTTCCGGCAGCAGCGTGTTGGTCAGGATCGCGTCGATCATCCGTCCGCCGGATTCCACCTCCACGCAGCGCGCGCGCACCAGGCCGAGCACGCCCTCCCCGATCACCAGTTCCGCCTCGTGGCGCTCCATCAGCTGCCGGCGGATCCGGGCGAAGCGGGCGGTGGCGATCCGGTCGATCATGTCGTCGTCGAGCGGATAGTAGGGGATCGTCACGACGCGGCCGAGGAAGGCCGGCGGGAACACCTCGAGCAGCGGCGGGCGGAGTGCCTTGTCGAGCCCCTCGACCCCCTCGCGACGGCGGCCGTTCTCCGTCGCGCGCATGATGACCTCGGAGCCGACGTTGGAGGTGAGCAGGATCAGGCAGTTCTTGAAGTCGATCCGCCGCCCCTCGCTGTCGTCCATCATCCCCTTGTCGAACACCTGGAAGAAGATCTCGTGCACGTCCGGATGCGCCTTCTCGACCTCGTCGAGCAGCACGACGGAATAGGGCCTGCGCCGCACCGCCTCGGTCAGCACGCCGCCCTTGCCGTAGCCGACATAGCCGGGCGGCGCGCCCTTCAGCAGCGAGACGGTGTGCGCCTCCTGGAATTCGGACATGTTGATCGTGATCAGGTTCTGCTCGCCGCCGTAGAGCGTTTCGGCGAGCGCGAGCGCGGTCTCGGTCTTGCCGACGCCCGAGGGGCCGCAGAGCAGGAAGACGCCGACCGGCTTCTCCGGCGGGCCGAGGCCGGCGCGGCTGGTCTGCACGCGGGAAGCGATCATCTCCATCGCATGGTCCTGGCCGACGACGCGCTCACCGAGGATCGCGGCGAGGCCGAGCGCCTTTTCGGTCTGGCTCGTCAGCATCCGGCCCGTCGGGATGCCGGTCCAGTCGCGCACCACCGCCGCCACCGCGTCGCGGTCGACCGAGGGCAGGATCAGCGGGGACTCGCCCTGGACTCCGGCGAGCTCGGTCATCAGCCCCTTGAGCTCGGCGAGAACGGCCTCGCGGTCGGGCGGGGCCTCGTCGCCTGAAACCTGCTCCCCCGCCGCTTCCTCGAGGGGCGCCCCCTCGGAGGCTTCGTCGCCGGCGACGGGATCGAGCGGCGCGCCCGCGCCGCGCAGCCGGGCGCGGAGCGCGAGGACGCGGGCGACGAGGTCGCGCTCCTTCTCCCAGCGCGCCTCCGCTTCCGCGATCTCGCCTTCGAGCGTGGCGAATTCCGCCTCGAGCCTGTCCCGCCGCGCCTCGGTGTCGAGCCCGATCGCCGCCTCGCGCCCGAGGATGCCGCGCTCCACCTCGAGCATCGCCCGGCGGTGGCGCAGGTCCTCGACCTCGGCCGGGGTGGCGTGCTGCGAGACCGCGACGCGGGCGCAGGCGGTGTCGATGAGGCTCACCGCCTTGTCGGGCAGCTGCCGCGCCGGGATGTAGCGGTGCGAGAGCGAAACCGCCGCCTCGATCGCCTCGTCGAGGATCTGGACCTCGTGATGCGCCTCCAGCACGCCCGCCACGCCGCGCAGCATCCGCGCCGCCGAGGCCTCGTCGGGTTCCTCGACCTTCACCACCTGGAAGCGGCGGGTGAGCGCCGCGTCGGACTCGATATGCTGCTTGTATTCGGCCCAGGTGGTCGCGGCGATGGTGCGCAGTTCGCCGCGCGCCAGCGCGGGTTTCAGCAGGTTCGCCGCGTCCCCGGTCCCGGCCGCGCCGCCGGCGCCGATCAGCGTATGCGCCTCGTCGATGAAGAGGATGATGGGCGTCTCCGAGGACTGCACCTCGTCGATCACGGCGCGGAGCCGCTTCTCGAACTCGCCCTTGACGCTCGCGCCGGCCTGCATGAGCCCGATGTCGAGCGCGCGGAGGCTCACGCCTTCGAGGCCGGGCGGCACGTCCCCTTCCGCGATCCGGAGCGCGAAGCCCTCCACGACGGCGGTCTTGCCCACGCCGGCCTCGCCGGTCAGGATCGGGTTGTTCTGCCGCCGCCGCGTCAGCACGTCGATGATCTGGCGGATCTCGGGATCGCGGCCGATCACCGGGTCGATCCTGCCCGCCCGCGCCCGCTCGGTCAGATCGGTCGCGTAGCGCGCGAGGGCGGACTCGGCCCCGGAAGCGCGGCGCGGCGCGGGCGCGGCTTCCGCGGAGGGGGCCGGGCCGCCCTCGATCGAGCCCGCGAGCACCTCGTCGAGCCGCGCGCCGATCGCCTCCGTGTCGATCCGGTCGAATTCGCCGCTGATGCGCCCAAGCAGCCCCTCGAGCACCGGCACCCTGAGCGCGGCGAGCAGGATGTAGGCCGAGCGCACCGTCTCGTCGCGGGCGTGGAGCGCGCCGTAGCTCATCCCCTCCTGGATCGCGTGGAACACGTGGTCGGAGAAATCCTGGATCGAGGTCGCACCATAGGGGAGCCGGTCGAGCGCCCCGGTCATGTCCGCCGCGAGCCGGCCCGCGTCCACGCCGGATTCCGCGAGGATCAGCGCCACGTCGCCCCGGTCGATGAGCGCCAGCTGCTCGATGAAATGGGCGAGTTCGACGTAAGGGTTGCCGCGCAGCTTCGCGGTGTCGGCCGCCGCCTTGAACGCGCGCTGACAGGCCGGGTCGAGCCGCGCCACCAGTTCCTTGCGCTTGAACACCTGCGACGACGAGCGCTCGGCCACCGGTGTAGTCCTTTCCAATCCGGTTGATCGGAGGCACGAAATGGCATTAGCTGATGACCGACAGCCTGCCACAATCCGCTCCGATTTCAAAATGCTCCGTCGGGAAGAGGGGCCAGCGGGAGGGGGGAGCACCGGATGATCGAACCGTTGCCGGGCGACATCTTTCGCAAGGGGCAGGTGCTCAACAACACCTACGAGATCGAGGGCGTGCTCGGGCGTGGCGGCACCGGCGAGGTCTATCGCGCACGCAACCAGATCACCGGCCGCGTGGTCGCGCTCAAGGCCCTGAACCGCGCCTTTTCCGCCAACGACGCCTATATCGAACTGATGAAGCGCGAGGAGGAGATGCGCGCGATCGCCTCCGACGCGGTGGTGCGCTACACCGACTGCAGCCGCAGCGCCGAGGGGCATGTCTATCTGGTGATGGACTATGTCGACGGCACGCCGCTCTCGGACTGGCTGGAGGCGGGCGGGGCCGATCCGGGCGACCTGATGACCGTCGCCCGCCGGGTCTCCGAGGGGCTCGTCGCGACCCATGCCCGCAACATCGTCCACCGCGACCTCTCGCCCGACAACATCATCCTGCGCGGCGGCGATCCGGGCCAGGCGGTGATCATCGACTTCGGCATCGCCAAGGATGCCAACGCGGGCGCGCGCACGATCGTGGGCGACGGTTTCGCCGGCAAGTACGAATACGCCGCGCCCGAGCAGATGAACGGCCACGCCGAGCCGCGCTCGGACCTCTACGCGCTCGGCGCGCTGCTGCTCGCCACCTTCCGGGGCCAGGTGCCGGACGCTGGCGGCTCGCCCGGCGCGATCGTCGCCTCGAAGCAGCGCCCGCTCGACACGGGCGGCGTGCCGGAGCCGCTGCGCGGGCTGATCGAGCGGCTGGCCGACCCCGATCCGGCCCGGCGGCCGCCGAGCGCGGCGGCGGTCCTCTCGGAGATCGACGCGCTCGGCAAGCCTTCGCCGGAGCGGGGGAAACCGGAGCGGGGAAAGCCCGCGCCGGAGAAGGGGCGGCGGTCCCGCTGGCCGCTGGCGGCGGCGGTCCTGCTCGTGGCCGCGCTCGCGGGGCTCGGCTGGTGGCTCGCGCGGCCCGGGGTTCCGCCGGTCGCGCGGCCCTATGTCTTCACCGCCGAGCGGACCGGCGACGGCGCGGCGCGGCTCTCGGGCGACGTGCCCGACGCGGCGGCGGGCAAGGCGGTGGCCGAGGCCTTCGCCGCCGCGACCGGCGCCACGCCCGAGCCCGACGCGCTCACCCTGGCCTCCGGGCAGCCGGTGGCGGACTGGGGCGCGGCGGTCGCGGCGCTCATCACCGCCGCCGCGCCGCTCGAGGAATGGCGGCTCGACGTCTCGGACCGCGACGCGGGCCTCGTCGGCGTGGCGCCGGACGCGACCGGGCGGGCGGCGGTGGAGGCGGGCTTCGCCTCCGCGGCGACCGGGGCCGGGCTGGTCCCCCACGCGCGGATCGCGACCGGGCCGCTCCGGCTGACACCGGCGATGGTCGAGGCGGCGGTGAAGCCGCTCGCCGATTGCGGTCCGCTCATTGCCGCGCCGCCCTCGGGCGGCGACGTCTATCCGATGGGCGCGGAGGTCGCGGTGCGGGGGAGTGTCGCCTCCGACGAGACCCGGCGGAAACTCGGCGCCGCCCTCGCCGGGGCGATCGGCGACCGTGTGGCGCGCGCCGAGCCGGTGGTGCTCAACCCTGCGATCTGCGGCGTCGCCGGCCTGCTGCCGGCGGTGTCGGCGGGAACGGGGTCGATCTCGGTCGGGCTCGGCTTCGGCGGGCGCGACGAGAAGAACCTGACCGGGATCTACGCGACCGGCGACAATCCCGTCATCGACGTGCTCCTGCCCGCCGAGCCCGGCGACGGCCATCTCTGGGTGGTGATCGCCGACGTGACCGGCAATCTCTACAACCTGCTGCCCCGGCTGAGCCAGCCCGCCACCGCCGTGGCGGATCTCGGCACCGTCGCGGGCGGCGTGCGGCGCGTGCGCGTCGCCTATGGCGAGGCGGAGGCGCGCGCGGATCCCGCCTCCCGGCTGTCCTTCCGGGTCGACGACACCTTCGGCAAGAGCCTCGTCATCGTCTTTCGCACCGACCGGCCGCTCTTCGACACGCTCAGGCCCACGACGGAGACCATCGCCTCCTTCGCGGCGGATCTCGACGCCGTGCTCCGCGAGGGGCGGGTGACGATCCTCGCGGTCGCCACGCAGCTGCTCGACACGCGGGAATAAGACGGGGTTCCGGCGCCGCCGCTCCCGGAAACTTGCGCGGAAGGGGGTTTCGCGGGTACACTGGGATCATTGCGCCCGGGAATTCCTTGGAGAAACGGGACGTGTTCGATTTCGAGCCCTGGCTCGCGCCGATCGGCGAGCCGAACCCATCCGGCAAGGAACTGAACGGCGAGCCTCGTTTCGACGCGCTCCTCCGCATGACGCGCCCGACGGTCGAGGTGGTACGCGATCCGCGCAACAACAATCCGGTGTCGCGCGTGGTCGAGCCGGTCGACTGGTCCGCGGTGCTCACCGAGGCCGAGGCGCTGCGCGGCGAGGGGCGCGACCTGCGGCTCCTCGTCGTCGTCGCCCGCGCGCTCGCGAATGAGCGCGGCTTCGAGGGGCTGGCCGACGGGTTGACCCTGATCGCCCGCACGCTCGAGGAACACTGGGACACGCTTTATCCGCGCCTCGGCTCGGGAGCGACCCCGCGCGAGGCGGCGCAGCGGCGGGTGAGCACGCTGCTCACGCTGCAGATGGACCGCGACGGCGAGGGGCTGCTCGCCGATCTGCGCGGCCGCGTCGCCTTCGCCTCGCCGGCGCTCGACCCGGTGACCGGGCGCGGGCTCGAACGCGCCGCGCTCGACAGCCGCGCCGCGCTCGGCGAGGCGGCGCCGGGCATGGGCGAGCAGGAGCGCGCGGCCTTCGTCGCCGAGCACGAACGGCTGGTCAGCGCCGTCGCCACCGCCTGCGCCGCCCAGGCCGACCAGGCGCCGGCGGAGATGGCGGCGCTCGCCGCCCGGGCCGGCGCCGCCTGCGACGCGCTGACGATGCTCGAACGCGTGCTCGCCGAACGGCTCGGGACCGCGGTGCCGCTCGCCGATCTCGGCCGGAGCCTCGCCCGGATGCGGACGCCGCTGGAGCGGAGCCTGAAGGCCGCGGCCGCCGGGAACACCGCCGCCGCGCCCCAGGACCCGGCGCCGGCGGCCGCGGCGCCCGCCCCGCTCGGCGGGGGGGCGAGCCTCGCGCCGGCCGCCGCCAGCCCGGTCCCGCCCGGGCGGCTCGCCACGCGGCAGGACGTGATCGCCTGCCTCGACCGGATCATCGAATTCTACGACCGCGTGGAACCGGCCAGCCCGGTTCCTTTTCTCGCACGCCGGATGCGCCGGATGGTGCCGATGGATTTCCTCGAACTCATGGAGGATCTCGCCCCCTCCGGTCTCAAGGAATTCCGCTCCCTCGCCGGACTCGCGGACGACAAGAAGGCTTCTCGCAACTCGGGGTGACAGGACATGGCGGAAAGCAAGGCGAAGGTCATCGAACGCAACCGCGCGCCCCGCGTGCAGATCGCGTATGATGTCGAGCATTATGGCAGCCCGACGACGATCGAACTTCCGTTCGTGATGGGCGTGATGGCGGGCCTCGCCGGCGCCTCCGAGACGCCGGAGGCGGCGAAGCCGGTCACCGACCGCGCCTTCGTCGACGTCGACGCCGGGCGGTTCCCGAAGTTCATGGAGGCGCTGGCACCCCGGGTGAAGGCGCGGGTGCGGAACACGCTGCCAAAGGCCGAGGGCGCGGAAGGCGAGGAGGAACTCGCGGTCGATCTCAGCTTCCGCTCGATGGGCGACTTCGCCCCCGACAGGATCGCCGAGCAGGTGCCCCAGCTCGCCGAGCTTCTCAGGATGCGCCGCCAGCTCGAGGAACTCCTGGGCTTCATGGACGGGCGGGTGGACGCCGAGAAGCGGATCGCGGCGCTCCTCAACAACGAGCCCCTGCTCGCGAAGATCGCGAACGAGGCCGTCTCGGGCGAGAAGGAAGGCTGAGATGGGCGAGCCGGAACAGGAACAGGTCGCCGCTCCAGGCGTGGCCGAGGCCGAGGCGGTCGATCTCGGCGAATACATGGGCCATCTCGAGAAGGATTTCCGCGTCAGGGAGGACGACGGCGCGCGGCTCCGCGAGCTCGTGCGCACATTGGCGCTCGCCGCGCAGGCGCGTTCCGAGACGACGGCGATCTCGTCGAATGCGATCAAGTCCGTGAAGTCGCTGATCGCGGGCATCGACGCGATGCTGACCGAGCAGATGAACGAGGTGATGCACGCCCCCGAGGTGCGCGAGATCGAGGGCACCTGGCGCGGCCTGTGGTATCTCGTCAACAACACCGAGACCGACCAGAAGTTGAAGATCCGGGTGATGAACATCACCAAGGGCGAGCTCGCCGACACGCTCGAGGATTACGAGGGCCAGCTCTGGGACCAGAGCCCGGTGTTCCGCAAGGTCTATACCGACGAATACTCGATGTTCGGCGGCGAGCCCTTCGGCTGCCTCGTCGGCGGCTACGAATTTTCGAACCACCCGAAGGACGTGGGTCTCCTGCGCAACATGTCGGGGATCTGCGCCTCGGCGCACACGCCCTTCATCGCCGCCGCCTCGCCCACGCTCTTCCGGATGGAGAGCTGGCAGGAACTGCCCAATCCGCAGGATCTCCAGCAGATCGTCTCGAATCCGCGCTACGCCTCCTGGCAGTCGCTCCGGGAGAGCGAGGACAGCCGCTACATCGGCCTCACCATGCCGCGCGTGCTGGCCCGGCTCCCCTATGGCGCGGAGACGGTGCCGGTCAAAGGGTTCGCCTTCGAGGAGGAGGTGGTCGGCGACCACGAGAAATACGTCTGGATGAACGCGGCCTTCCCGATGGGCGTCAACATCAACCGCAGCCACAAGCTCTTCGGCTGGGGCAGCCAGATCCGGGGCGTCGAGAATGGCGGCGCGGTGCTGAACCTGCCGGTGCATACCTTCCCGACCGACGACGGTTCGGTCGCGATGAAATGCCCGACCGAGGTCGCGATCGACGACCGGCGCGAGGCGGAGCTCGCGAAGCTCGGGCTGATGCCGATCCTGCACCGCAAGAACACCGACATCGCCGCCTTCATCGGCGCGCATTCGCTGCAGGACGACGAGGCGCGCGCCGGCCGGCTCGTCGATTCCGACGCGCAGGCGAACGAGCGGCTCTCGGCGAACCTGCCCTATCTCTTCCCGGTCTCGCGCTTCGCGCATTACCTGAAGGCGATCGCGCGCGACAAGATCGGCTCCTTCAAGGAGCGGGCGGACATGCAGATCTGGCTCACCGAGTGGATCAACCGCTACGTCCTCGCCAATCCCGCCTTCGCCGACGACGCGGCCCGCGCGCGAAGGCCGCTCGCCGCGGCCGAGGTGCAGGTCGACAGCGTCGAAGGCCGGCCCGGCTACTACGCCGCGCGTTTCTACCTCCGCCCGCATTACCAGCTCGAAGGCATCAACGCCTCGCTCCGGCTGGTCTCCGAACTGCCGTCCGTGAAGCAATGAGGGTCCCGCGCCGGGACCATTTCAAAGGGGGGAATACGGAATGAAGATCGACGGCTTTCTCAAGGTTCCCGACATTCCCGGCCCGAGCGAGCGGGACGGCCACGCCGACGAGATCGAGGTGCACCGCGTCGATTTCAACATGCACGCGCCCTACGACCCGAACAGCCTGTCGCGCCGCGGGCGGGTGGCGCTCGACCAGATCGTCTTCACCAAGCACTACGACATGGCCTCGCCCTATCTGAAGAAGGCGCTGTTCGAGAACACGCCGCTCGACGAGGTGGTCTTCGCCGCGCGGCGCACAATCGGCGGCGAGACGAGCGACTATCTCGTGGTGACGCTGACCGACGCCTCGGTGATGAGCTACCGCCTGCACCCCTCCGCCGAGGAGCCGGACGTGATCGAGGAGGAGGTCGGCTTCGCCTATCACAAGATCAAGTTCGTCTACGACAAGGACCACGAGATCGAGATGGACGTCCGCGTCGGCAAGTGACGACGGGCGGGAGGCGCGAAGGAATGATCGAGACGGGCGATTCCCCCCGGTCGACGCGCGAGGCCGCGCAGCCCTCGCTCTGGGACCGGCTGATCAACGACCTGCCGGGGATCGCCTCCGAGATCGAGGGGCTGCGCGGGATGCTCGACGTCACGCTCGGCGCGGAGCGGGTCGAGGCGCTGGTCGCGGGCGGGCCGCGCGCGATCGAGGCCGAGGCGGATCTGGCGCCGGCGGTCCGCGAACAGCTCGCCCGGCTCTGCGCGGGTCTCGCGCGGCGCGCCGAGATCGAGACGCGCGGCATCGTCGTCTCGGGCCGCGTGCTGCGCGAGGCGGTGCGCCGCGACATCGAGGCGCTCTTCAACACCGAGCGTTTCGAGAGCACGCCGCTCCGGACCCCGGCCGAGGCGGTGGCGCGCCCGGACGACCCGCCCTCGCTCGCCGATTTCCCCGAGGTCCGGCGCAGCGTCGTGAACTACGGCGTCCCCGCCTTCGCCGGGCGCGCCGCGAAGGATTTCGACCAGGAGACGCTGGCGCGCGAGATCAAGGCGGTGCTTGCCACCTTCGAGCCGAGGCTCCGCGAGAGCGCCACCCGCGTCACGGTCTCGACCGGCGACAAGACCGGCATCACGATCGAGATCGACGGCCTGCTCGTCATGTCGCCGGTGCCCGAACGGCTCATCCTGCGCACGCTGGTCGATCTCGAGACCGGCTGGGCGCGCACCAGCCTGCGCGAGGCCTGAGATGGACCGGGCCTTCCTCGAATATTACGAGGAAGAGCTCGCCCATGTCCGGGGCCTCGCCGGCGAATTCGCCGCGCTCCATCCGGCGATCGCGCGCAACCTCGCGCTCGACACGGTGCCCTGTCCCGATCCTTACGTCGAACGGCTGCTAGAAGGGGTGGCCTTCCTCTCCGCGCGCACGCGGCTGAAGCTCGACGCCGAGGGCGGCCGCTTCGCCCGCGCGGTGCTCGACGCGCTCTATCCCGACCTGATCGCGCCGACACCCGCCACCGGCATGGTGGCGCTGCGCCCGGCGCAGCAGGTCCGGACCATGCGCGCGGGCCATGTCGTGCCGCGCGGGACAAGGCTCGTCGCGGGGCTGAGGCCGGGGCTCTCGACGCGGGCGACCTACACGACCGCGCAGGACGTGACGCTCTGGCCGATCGAGATCGCGGGCGCGGCCTATCACCAGGACCGCGCCGCGCTCGCCGCCGCCGGGATCGGCGCCGCGGTCGGGATGAGCGGGGGTGGGGGCGAGACGGGAGAGGCCGCGCTCCGCCTCACGCTGCGCCGGAGCGGGGGCCCGCTCGCCGAACTCGCGCTCGACCGGCTGGACCTGCATTTCCACGACCGGAGCCGGGCGCCGGCGCTGTTCGACACGCTCTTCGGCGCGGTGGCGGCGGTCGGCGCCCGGCCGGCCGCGCCGCCGGGCAAGCCCGGATCCGCGCTCTTCCCCGTCGAGGGGCCGTCGATGATCGGGCTCCGCGACGACGAGGCGCTGATGCCCCGGACCCGGCCCGGCTTCGAGGGCTACCGGCTGCTGCGCGAATATTTCATGATGCCCGAGCGGTTCCACTTCGTCCGGATCGAGGGGCTGCGGCCCGTCGTCGCCCGCTGCGATGGCGATCTGGAGGTGGTCTTCCTGCTCCGCCGCCCGGCGCCCGTGCTCGCCGATCTCAAGCCCGCCGATCTCGGGCTCTTCACGACGCCGATCGTCAACCTCTTCGAGCGCGAATGCGACATGGTCGAGGTCGATCCGCGCCGCCCGCGCCAGGTACTGCACGCCGACCGCGCCCGGCCGAGGGATTTCGAGATCTACCGGATCATCCGGCTCGAGGATGCCGACCGCGACGGGCCGGAGGCGCGGATCCCCGCGCTCTTCGACTTCGACCAGAATTCCGGCGGCCCGGTCTGGTGGGCCGAGCGCCGGCCGCGCCGCGCCGGCGAGGACGAGCGGCGTCGGGGGCGGCTCCGCACCTCCTACGCGGGGGACGACGTCTTCGTGTCGCTGTCGCACCCGGCCGCGGAGGCGCCGGCGAAGCCGGTCGCGCGGCTCGACCCGCGCGCGCTCTGTACCAACCGCGACCTCGCGCTGATCGACGACCAGCCGGCGCTGACGCTCGAGAGCGGCGACCCGGTGCAGGGCGTGACGCTCATCGGCTCGCTGCGCCCGCCGCGGCCCGCGCTCGCGCCGGGACCGGAGACGCGCGCGGGCGAGAGCCGGGCGGACGAGCTCGCCTGGCGGCTGGTGGCTCAGCTCTCGCTCAACCATCTCGGCCTCGCGGTCGAGGGGCAGGCGCTGGAGCCGCTCCGCGCGACGCTGGAGCTCTACGCCGACCGGGGCGACCCGGCGCTGGCGCGCCATGTCCGGGGGCTGACCGCCGTCACCGCGCGCCCGGTCATCGAGCGCCTGCCGGTCGCGGGACCGATGTGCTTCGGGCGGGGCACCGAAATCACGCTCGAGATCGACGAGACACGGTTCGCCGGCCACGCCGCGCTGCTCCTGCCGGCGCTGCTCGCCCGGCTCTTCGCACGCTACGCCGCCGTCAACGCCTTCGCGCGGACGCGGACCAGATTAGCCCGCGGGCACGAGGAGGTGTCATGGCCAATGACGCTCGGCAACCGCGGCCTGATCTGAGCGGGGGCGGGACGCTTCCCGCGCCGGCCGATCAGATGGATTTCTTCGAGCTGCTGCGCCGGCTCGAGGCGGAGGACCGGATGGAGGGGCGGCGCTTCGGCCGGGGCGGGCGCCCCGAGCAGGAGCCGGCGCGGCTCGGCCAGGAGGCGCGGCTCGGCTTCGCGGTGCGCGACGTCGCGGCCTGGCACCCGGCCCGGGGCGACCGGCCGGCGACGGTGGGCGTCGCCGTGATCGGCCTCATCGGGCCGGAGGGGCCGCTGCCGCTGCACATCGCGCGCTGGGTGCTCGACCGGCTGGCGAACCGCTGGTTCACCGGCGGCGGTCCGGAAGGGGCGGGCGCGACCAGCGACACGACCTTCCTCGATTTCCTGAACATGACCCAGCACCGCGCGCTGGCGCTCTACTGGCGCGCCTGGGCCGACCAGAACCCGGCGGCGCAGGCCGAGCGCGGCGCGGCGGACCGGCTCCGCGTCATGCTCCGCGCGCTCGCGGGCGGCGGCGAGGATCCCATCGCGGGGCTGAAGCTCGGCCAGGCCGCCGCGCTGTCGCATCAGGTGCTGGGGCCCGAGCGGCTGACCAGCCTCGTCTCGGCCGCGCTCGGCCTGCCGGTCCGCATCAGCGAATTCGTCGGCGGCTGGAACGCGGTTCCGGCGCGGCTGATGACCCGGCTCGGCCGCGCCCACGCGGTGCTCGGGCGCGGCGCGGCGCTGGGGCCGCGCGTCTTCACCCGGCAGAGCCGGATCGAGCTTCGCGTCGGCCCGCTCGGATTCGACGACTATCTCTCGCTGCTGCCCGGCGGGCGGCGGCTCGCGGCGCTCCGGCTCGCGCTGCTGCACGGGATCGGCGAGAGCCTCGACGTCGACCTGCGCCCGATCCTCGCCGCGGCGGAGATCCCGGCGGCCCGGCTCGGCGCGAGCCGACTCGGGCGCACCGCCTGGCTCGCGCCGCGCCGTGCCGCGGACGCGGACGACCTGTGTCTGCGCGCCGTGGTCGGGCTCGCGGCAGAAGGGCGGGGGGCGGCGTCGTGAGCCTCGTCCTCACCCTCGTCGAGGCGCCACGCCCCCAGATCGTCCGGCGGATGAGCCTCCGGGAGGACGAGGAGATCGTGATCGGCCGGGGCGCGGGGGCCGACTGGCGCATCGAGGATCCGGACAACTACGTCTCCCGCGCCCATTGCACCGTCTCGGGCCGGGGCGGCGGCTACATGGTCACCGACACGTCGAGCGGCGGGCTCTTCGTCGACGACGCCTCCCGGCCGCTCGGCCCCGGCCGGCCGCTCGCGCTCCGCGACGGGATGCGCCTGCGCCTCGGCGACTACGTGATGCGGGTGGAACTCGACGCCGCGCCCGCCGCGCCACCGCCGCCGGGCGGGGCGGCGCGGGATTTCGACGCGGACGCCTTCTTCGCCGCCCCGGCCGCGCCGCCCCCGCGCGAGGCGCGGCCGCGCGGCCTGCCCGACCCGTTCGATCCGCCGCCGAGCTTCGTGCCGCCGGTCGACACCACGCCCCCCGAGCGCCGCGGCCCCCCCGCCTTCGACGACCCGTTCACGCTCGACCCGCTCCCGAGCGAGCGGGTGCGCGAGCGGCCCCCGCCCAGAGGAGGGGGCGAGGGGGGAGGGCTCGGCGGAGGTGGATTCGACTGGGGCGAGCCCGCGCCCGCCGCACCGGAGCCCGCCGATGCCCCCGCCCAGCCCGAGGATTTCGGCGCGGAGGGGTTCGACTGGGGACCGGCCGCGCCGCCGGCGCCGAAGCCAGCACGGGAGCCAACTCCGGAGCCGCGCCCGTCCGCCGCCGCGGGTCCGGGCGAGGACGCGCTCTTCGCCGCCTTCCTGCGCGGGCTCGGGCTCGACGCGGCCGACGCGCCACAAGGGGACCGGCTGGCGCGGATGGAGGCCTTCGGGCGCGAGTACCGGATGATGGCCGAGGGGCTGATGCGGCTCCTGCGGCTCCGGGCCGAGGAGAAGGGCAATGCCCGCCTCGCCCAGACGGTGGTCGGATCGGCGGAGGTGAACCCGCTCAAGTTCATGCCCACCGTCGAGGACGCGCTCGCGGTGATGGCCCAGGGCCGCGCCGGCGGCTTCGCCGAGGCCGAGGTGGCGATCGCGGGCGCGGTGCGCGACCTCGCCGCGCATCACGCCGGCACCTGGCGCGGCACGCAGGCCGCGCTCCGGCGGATGGTGGACCGGTTCGACCCGGCCGCGATCGAGAAGGAGCTCGATGAGCTCGGCCTGCTCGAGCAGCTGCTCGCCGGCGGCCGGCGCGCGAAACTGTGGGAGCTTTACCAGAAGCGGTTCCGCGCGATCGCCGAGAGCGCGGAGACGCGGTTCCTTGGCGAGGTCGGCGCCGATTTCCGCGACGCCTACGAAGGGGAGAAATGACCATGCGCCGCCGCGATTTCCTCGTGACCGCCGCCGCCTCCGGCCTTCTCGCCGGCTGCGGCGGCGACGAGCCGCCACCCCCGCCGGGGCCGACGATCGTCAACGTGATGGTGACCGGAACCCCGGGCATGAACCCGGGCCCCGACGGGACCGACCGGCCGCTGACGCTGTTTCTGCTGCGCCTGAAGGAGACCACCGCCTTCGAGGCCGCCGATCTCTACGCGGCGCAGGCCGATCCGGCGGCGGCGGCCGGGGCCGGGCTCATCGGCATGGACCAGCTGGTGATCCCGCCGGGGGGCTCGGGCGCGAAATCGCTGACCTTCGAGCCGGAGGCGACCGCGCTCGGCCTGCTCGCCTTCCCGCGCGATCCGGCGGGCCGGGTCTGGCGGCTCGTGGCGCCGGTCACGCCGCACCAGGTCACGACCGCGAAGGTGACGCTCGGACCGGGCGGCATCGTGCTCGAAATGTCCTGAGCGGAGGCGCGGATGGGCGATTGCGACAGGGTGCTCTGGTCGGAGGGGCTCTTCCTCCGCCCGCAGCATTTCCAGCAGCAGGACCGGCATACCGAGGCGCTGGTCCGGGCCGCGCTTCAGGCCGGCGCGCTCCATCCCTGGGGTTTCCGCGCGCTCACGCTCGACGCCGCGCTTCTGGAGACCGGCCGGGTCGCGGTCGCGGAGGCGCGCGGCCTGCTGCCCGACGGCACGCCCTTCGCGATCCCCGAGACGATGGACGCGCCCGAGCCGGTGACGATCGCCCGCGACATGCCCGCCGGGCCGGTCCTGCTCGCGCTGGCGCTGGAGCCGCCGGGCGGCGCGAGCTTCGATCCCGCCCATGCCGAGCCGGGCGGCGCGCGCTACCGCGGCCGGGTCGAGCGGGTGCGCGACGCGGTCCAGGGCGGGGCCGCGCCCGAGGAGATCGAGATCGCCCGCCCCGCCGCGGTGCTCCTGCCGCCCGGCGCCTCCGCGGGCGGATACGCGACGCTGCCGGTCGCCGAGGTGACGGGGCTCCGCGCCGACGGCGGCGTGGCGTTGGTCGAGAGCTTCCTGCCGCCCGCGCTCGCGACCGGCGCGGTGCCGTTCTACGACCAGTTGCTGCGCGAGGTGATAACCGGGCTCGACCGGATCGCCGAGGCGCATGGCCGCGTCGTGCTCGGCGGCGTCGGCCGGGGCGTCGAGAACCTGCTCGTGCTCGAGCTTGCCAATGGCGCCCGGCCCGGCCTCGTCCACATGCTCGCGCAGCAGGTGTTCCACCCGGCCGAGCTCTACCGCGAACTCGCGAGCCTCGCCGGGCGCATGGCGACCTATGGCTCGGGTTCGCGCCGGCTGAGCGAACTGCCGACCTACGAGCACGTGGCGCCCGGTCCCGCCTTCGCCGCGCTGACCGACACGCTCCGCGCGCTGATCCTGAGCCTGCGCTACGTCGAGCAGAAGTCGCGCGCGCTGCCGGTGATGAAACACGCGACCAACATCTGGAAGGTGCGCCTCGACAGCCCCGACCTCCTGACCGACAGCCGGATCGTGG
Source organism: Amaricoccus solimangrovi (assembly GCF_006385685.1). GTDB lineage: Bacteria > Pseudomonadota > Alphaproteobacteria > Rhodobacterales > Rhodobacteraceae > Amaricoccus > Amaricoccus solimangrovi. Next base: position 15,661 of record NZ_VFRP01000017.1, read on the forward strand.
TGCGCGTCGGCTCCGAGCTTTCGGACGACGCGCTGCGCCGGATCTTCGTCAACCAGGCGACGGTGGGCTCCGCCGGCGAATTCGACGCGCTCTGGAAATCCCGCCTGCCCGGCATCCCGCTCCGCCCGCTGCATTCCCAGCCGCGCGAGATCCCCTACGACGGCGACCGGCTCTGCCTCGAGCTCGACCAGAAGAGTGAGCACTGGGGCAGCCTGCGCGACGCGCCGGGCTTCGTCATCGGCGTCTCCGGCGCGCTCCCCTCCGAGCCGAAGCTCGACTGCTACGCGGTGCACCGGTGATGGCCGAGTTCGAGGATCCGTTCGGGCTGCGCGAGGGCGGCGGGGACCAGGGCCGGACCCGGATCCGCCCGCCGCCGCGCGCCGAGCCGTTCCACCGCGCCCCGCGCGGCCGGTCCCGCGAGGCCGAGCCGGTGGCGGTGCCGCCGCGGGAGCATCCGAACCCGCTCGTCGGCGCCTTCGCCGCGCTGCTCGCCTTCGCGCCGGAGCTCGAGGCCGCGTTGCCGCCCGAGGATCCCGAGACGCTGCGCACGCGGCTCCTCTCCGGCGTGACAGAGGCGCGCGACGGGGCGGTGGCGCGCGGCGTCTCGCTCGCCCGGGCCGACGCGGCGGCCTGGGCGGTGGCCGCGCTCATCGACGATCTCGCGCTCAACACCCCCTGGGGTGGGAGCGGCGACTGGCCGCGGCAGCCGCTGGTCTCGACGCTCTACGGCGACGTCGACGCCGGCACGCGCTTCTTCGAACGGCTGGAGGCGCTCGAACGCCATCCGGGGCGGGACCCGGACATGCTCCGGCTCTATGTGCTCGCGCTCGAACTCGGCTTCCGGGGCAAGTATCGCGTGCCGGGCCGGGCCGGCGCCACCTCGCTCGCCGCTGTCCGCGCCGCCAGCGCCCGCGCGCTGCGCGATCCCGAGGCCGCCGCCGCGCCCTTGTCGCCAAACTGGCAGGGCGTCGTCGCCGCCGACCGTCCGCGCCGCCGCGCGGTGCCGGTCTGGGTGCTCTTCGCCGGGGCGCTCGCGGCCTGCGCGCTGCTCTATATCATGCTCTCGCTCCGGCTCGCGGGCCAGGCCGGCGCGCTCGGCGATCTCGCCCGCGCGCTGCCGCCGGCCGCGCGCGTCGGGATCTACCGCCCGACCGACGACACAAGGCCCCGGCCGGCGGCGGCGACGACCGCGGGTGGCGCGCCGGTCGTCTTCGACCTCTGGGAGAGCTTCGTCGCCGCCGCGCCCGAGGGGCTGCGCCCGGCGCTGAGCAAGGGCGCCGAGACGCCCTCGATGCTGACGCTCGTGGTGCAATGGTCGAACCCCGAGCTGTTCCAGTCCGCGCGCGCGACGCTGACCCGCGGGTTCGAGCCGCTGCTCGGCTCGATCGGCCGGGTGATCGCCGACAACGAGGCGCTGATCGGCGCCGTCACCGTGGTCGGCCATACCGACAGCGTCGCGCTGGGGGCCGCGAACCCGCTCGGCGACAACCAGCGCCTGAGTGAGGCGCGCGCCGAGACGGTCGCCGCGATCCTGGTCGCCAACGGCGCGCCCGCCGGGCTGGTGACGGCCGAGGGCCGCGCCGCCGCCGAGCCGGTCGCCTCGAACGCGACGCGCGAGGGCAGGGCGCTCAACCGCCGCGTCGAGATCCAGGTGCGGAAGGAGCCATGAGATGGTGATCTTCCGCGTCCTGAAGGCGATCCTCACCTCGCGCTGGCTCTGGACCTTCATCGGCCTCGCCCTGATCGGCGGGCTGATCTGGTTCTTCGGCGCGCTGGTCTCCTTCGGGTCGGTCGCGCCGCTCGCGGATCCCGCGGCGCGGCTCGGTGCCATCGCGGTGCTCTTCATCCTCTGGCTCGTCTGGATGATCCTCGCGCAGCGCCGCGCGATCCGCGCCAACCGGCTCTTCGTCGCCGAACTGGCCGCGCCCGAGCCGCTCGCCCCGGAGGACGAGGCCGTCGCCGCGGTCGGCGCGCGTTTCCAGCAGGTGCTGGACGAGCTCAGGCGGCGCAAGGCCGGGGGCCGCGGGCTGCTGCGCGAGATGCCGTGGTACGTGATCATCGGCCCGCCCGCCGGCGGCAAGACCACGGCGCTGCGCCAGTCGGGCCTCGAATTCCCCTTCGATCCCGGCGACGACCTGGGCGGGGTGGGGGGCACGCGCAACTGCGACTGGTTCTTCACCGAACAGGCGGTGCTGATCGACACCGCCGGCCGCTACGCGCTGCAGGAGAGCCAGCCGAAAGTCGACGCGGCGGAATGGCTCGGCTTCCTCGACCTCCTGCGCAAGCATCGCGGCCGGCGCGCGCTGAACGGGGTGCTGGTCGCGATCCCGACCGACCTCCTCGCCGGGGGCGAGGCCTCGATCCGCGCCCATGGCCGCGAGATCCGCAAGCGCCTGGCCGAGATCCGCGACCGGCTGGAGACGCGGCTGCCGGTCTATCTCGTCCTCACCAAGGCCGATCTGATCGCGGGGTTCGAGCCGAGCTTCGCCGATCTCGGCACCGCCGAGCGCGAACAGGTCTGGGGCGCGACCTTCGCCCCGGGCGAGCGCGCCGACGCGGGCGCGCTCTCGCGCGAACTCGCCCTGCTCATCCGAAGACTCGAGGAGCGGGTCGGCCCGCGCATGGAGGGGACCGAGGACCTGCGCGGCCGCGCCGAGGTCTTCCGCTTTCCCGCGCAGATCGCGGCGCTCGAACCCGCGCTCCGCGTGCTGGTCGAGACCACCTTCGGCGAGAGCCGCTACGAGGAGAGCGCCTGGCTGCGCGGCTTCTATCTCACCTCCGCCACGCAGGAGGGCACGCCGATCGACCGGCTGGTCGCCACGCTCTCCTCCTCCTTCGGCCTGCCCGCCGCCGCGCCCGCGCACGGAAGTTTCCGCGTCGAACGGCGCAGCTTCTTCCTGCGCCGGCTCATGAGCGACGTGATCTTCGCCGAGGCGGGGCTCGCCACGCTCGATCCGAAGGCCGAGGCGCGGCGCACCTGGGCCTGGCGCGGCGGGGCGGTCGCGGCGGCGGCGGCGCTGCTGCTCGGCGCGCTGGGGCTGACCTTCTCCTATCTCTCGAACCGGGGCGCGGTGGTGGCGCAGGCCGACGCCTTCGAGCGGCTGCGCGCCCCGCTCGCGGCCGCCGCCGCGCAGCAGGTGCCGCGCGACCTCTCCGCCGCCGATCTCAGCGTCGGGCTCGACGCGGTGGCCGAGGTCGACGCCGCCCGCGCGCCGCTGCCCGGCACCTTCGCCCGGCTCGTCGGCCCCTCGGCCGCCCCCGAGGTCGAGGCGGCGCAGGAGACCGCCTATGCCGACACGCTGCGCGACATGCTGGAGCCGCGCATGGTCGCGCTGCTCGAATCGACGATGTGGCGCCAGATCCGCGACCCGAACGTCACGCTCGACGCGCTCAAGACCTACCGGATGATGACCGGCGGCACCGCGATCGATCCGGATTTCGTCTCGACCTGGTGGACCCAGAGCCTGCCGCCGATCGCCGCGGTGCCGCCCTTCCCCGACGACGCGGCGCGCGTGGCTGAGCTCGAGGCAATCGCGCGGATGCCGGAGGACCGCGATTTCATCGCCCCCGACGACGCGCTGGTGACGGCGGCGCTCCGCAGCATCTGCTCGATCCCGCTCGCGAAACGGGCCTATGCCGCGCTCCTGAGCGACCCGGCGGCGACCGCGCTCCGGGACTGGGTTCCCGCCGCCTATGCCGGGCCGAACGGGGCGCGGGTCTTTGCCCGGCATTCCGGCAAGAGCCTCCGGCTCGGCGTGCGCGGCATCTATACCTACGAGGGCTACCACACGGTGGTGCTGCCCCGGCTCGACGACGTGGCCGCCCAGGCGGCGCATGACGCCGCCGTCTTCACCGGCGGCTGCGTCGAGAGCGCCGAGGCCTCGCCGGAGACCCTCGCCCAGGACATGCTGAAGCTTTACTACGACGACTACATCGCCCAGTGGGACGGGCTGCTCCACGACCTGACGCTGGCGCCGCTCACCGACCTCTCCACCGCGAGCGAGAACCTCAAGGATCTCGCCAGCGCGGATTCGGCGCTGCGCCGGCTCCTGACCGCCGTCGTGGCCGAGACCGACCTCGCGCGCCCGCCCGACCCGGCCGCCGAGCCGGCGGCGCCGACCGGCGTCTCGAAATATCTCGGCAAACTCGGCAAGCTCGGCAAGGCGGCGAAGACCGCCGCGAAATACGCCCCCGCGCCCTCCGGGACGCCGCGCGACACCAGCGGCCAGGCGGTCTCCGACCGTTTCAGGCCGCTCAAGGGCACCATCGCCGAGGTGGACGGCGCGCCGCCCTCGCTCGACACCGCCGCCGCGGCGCTGACCGCGCTTTCGAACACGCTCCAGACCGTCGCGGCGAGCCCCGATCCGGATCAGGCGATCAAGGAGCAGGGCGGGCTCGCGCAGCTGACCGGCGCGGTCACGAACGAGGCGGCGCTGTTGCCCGATCCGGTCGACGCGTGGCTCAACGGCATCGCCGGCGACACCACGAGCCTCACCCGCGAGGCGGTGGTGAGCCAGATCAACGCCGCCTGGGCGGCCGACGTGCTCGACTGGTGCCGCACCGTCGCGAGCCGCTATCCGCTCGACCCCTCGAACCCCTCCGATATCAGCGTCGGGGATTTCGCCCGGGTCTTCGGCCCCGGCCAGCTGATCGACAGCTTCATCGACACCCAGATCAAGCCCTTCGTCGACATGACCGCGCGCCCGTGGAAATGGCGCGGCGACCTCGGCCTCGACGCGGGCGCGCTCGCCGCGCTCGAACAGGCGCGCCGGATCCGCGACGCGCTCTTTCCCGCCGGCGCCGGCCCGACCATGGCCTTCACGCTGGAGCCGAAGGACCTTGCCCCCAGCGCCGCGCGGGTGACGCTCGACCTCGACGGCCAGCGCCTCTCCTATTTCAACAGCGCCGCCCGGCCGCAGCAGATGACCTGGCCGGGCACCGACGGCACGGGCGTCATCACGCTCGCCTTCCAGCCGGTCGACGGCCCGCCCGACGTGATGCAGACCGAACGCGGCCCCTGGGCCTGGCTCCGGATGCTGCGCGGCGCGCTGACGCCCGGGACCTTGCCGGAGGTCTTCAGGCTGCGCCTCGCCACCCAGGGACAATGGGCCGATTTCGAGTTGCGCGCGGCCAGCGTCGACAATCCCTTCGACCTCAAGATGTTCTCGAGCTTCACATGTCCGGCCCGGTTCTGAACGCCCCCGGTTTCTTCGGCAAGCTGCCCGCCACGGGCGATTTCGTGTCGCGCGGCCTGTCCGGGGCGCGCGTCGCGGCGCTCGACCGCTGGATCTCCCGCCATGTCGCGCCCCGCGGGCCCGCCGCGGCCTTCTGCTTCCTGCATCCCGCGCTGCCCACCGAATCCACGACCGGCGTCGTCCTGCCGAGCCGCGACGGCGCGGGACGCGCCTTTCCGCTCACCCTCGCCGCGCCCGGCGGCCTTGCACCGGCGATCTGGTACGCCGCGCTCGCCGAGGCCGGGGAAGCGGCCGCGCGAGGCGGGATCGACGCCGACACCCTCGCCGCGCGCCTCGCCGCGTTTCCTCCGCCCCCGAAGCAGGGTGCGGGCGTGCAAAGCCTGCTGCTCTGGCGCCTCGGCGAGACACCCCGCGCGATTGATCCGGAAGCTCCGGGGGCGGCGTTCGACCGCTTCCTCGCGACCACGGGGGTGGCGTGATGCGCGTCTACGACCAGACCGGCTTCGTGAACCAGTTCACCATGGCCATGGACCCGGCCGGCCATGAATTCATCCTGCTCGTCATCAAGGGCAGCTTCGACTTTCCGGAGGAACCGGGCGGCCCGGTCCGCAAGTCAGCGATCCAGGTCCCGCTGACGATGGCCGACGAATACACCGGCGCGCCGGGCTTCTCCGCTCCGCTCTGGGAGACCGATTTCGCCTTTCGCAAGCCCCGCTGCGACATCGTGCTGAACGGCGCCGCCTACGCCCCCGACCGCCGCCCGGCGACCCGGGTCCGCGTCGGGCTGAAGCTCGGCGGCTGGACCAAGGCCTTCGACGTGTTCGGCCATCGTGAGTGGCGCGCGCGGGGCCCGCTCTTCGCCGCGACCGCGCCCGAGCCCTTCCTCCGCCGCCCGATCTCCTTCGACGTGGCCTGGGGCGGCACCGACCGGCTCGATCCCGAGGACCCGCTTCCCGGCGCCTTCCCCAGAAATCCCGTCGGTACCGGCTGGTCGCAGACCAGGCACCAGCGCCTGATCCCCGGCCTCGCGCTGCCCTCGACCCAGGCGATCGGCGAGGAGATCGCCACGCCCTTCGGCGACTACACGCCGGTATCCTTCGGACCGATGGGCCGGGGCTGGCCGGGGCGGATCGAATGGGGCGGCACCTACGACCAGAACTGGATCGACAACATCTTTCCCTTCCTGCCGCCCGATTTCGACGACCGCTACTACCAGATGGCGCCCGCCGACCAGTGGACCGAGCCGCCGCGCGGCGGCGAGGAGGTGATGCTGGTGCACCTCACGCCCGGCGGCCGCGAGGCCTTCCGCCTGCCGCCGACCGCGCTCCCGGTCACGCTCTTCCGGGGCCACGACATAGCGGCGGAGACGGAGCTCTTCCCCGACACGGTGCTCTTCGACCCGGAGAACCGCCGCTTCTCGCTGGTCTGGCGGATCTCGGCGCGGATCCGGCGCACGATCCTCGACTTCTCCGAGGCCTGGGTCGGCCCGCCCACCAACGCGATGCTGCGCGCCCGCCGCGAGGGCCGGACCTATATCCGCGCCGTCAACGACATGCTGCCCGACGAGGAGGACGAAGAGGCATGACGCTGGAACTCGACATCGTCTCGACCGGCATGGTGACCGCGGTCGGCCTCGACGCCCCCTCGGCCTGCGCCGCGATGCGCGCGCGGCTCGACGGCTTCCAGGAGACCCGCTTCCTCGGCCCCGGCGGCGACTGGCTCGTCGGCGCCCCGGTGCCGCTGCCGCGCAACTTCATCGGCGAGAAGCGCCTAGCCCACATGGCCGCCGCCGCCATCCTCGAGGCGATCGACGATTTCCCGGAGGCCCGCGGCCGGGCGGCCCTGATCCTCTGCCTCGCCGGAGAGGACCGCCCCGGCCGCCCCGCCCCCGATGCCCAGCGTCTGGCGGCGCGGATCGCCGGGATTACCGGCCTGACCTCCCCCCACCGCACCCGCATCGTCGCCCACGGCCGCCCCTCGGGCATGGCCGCCCTCGACCAGGCCCGGCGGATGCTGGCGGACCGGACATGCGACTACGTGATGATCTGCGGGGTGGACAGCTACCTGACGACGCTGACAATCGCCCACTACCTCGCCGAGCGCCGCCTGCTGACCCCCGACAACCCCAACGGATTCATCCCCGGCGAAGCCGCCGCCGCAATCCTCTGCGCCCGCCCCGGCTCCCGCGGCGCCCTCCGCCTCATCGGTCTCGGCCTCGCCCGCGAGCCCGCCTACATCTACAACAACGCTGACCTCCCCCTCCGCGCCGACGGCATGACGAACGCCTACAAGGCGGCCTTCGCCGAGGCCGGTTGCCGCCACTCCGACATCACGATCAAGATCGGCGACCTTCCCGGCGAGAGCTTCTGGTTCAAGCAGACCGCCCTCGCGATGCAAAGGACGCAGCGCGAGCCCTCAGACGTCCAGCCGATCTGGGCGATCGCGGCGAGTCTCGGTAATATCGGCGCCGCGGTCACCCCGCTGATGCTTGGATGGGCTCTCACCGCCGTCCGAAAGGACTACGTCGCTCGCCGGCCGGTCCTGATCGAGGCTTCCGCTGATAGCGGGGCGTGCGGCGCCCTGGTGGCTATGGCCTCATGACCGTATTCGCCAACGGCCTAGAGATCTCCGCCAAAGCCCAAGGTTGCAAGGTCATCGCCGCCTTCCCCGATGCTTGTTTCACCCCGCCGCAAACGCCCCCCACCCCCACGGGCGTCCCGGTGCCCTATCCAGACTTCGGCCAAGACTCCGACCTGACCAAGGGCAGCGGGAAAGTAAAGATCGGCGGCGAGGAGATCAGTCAGGAGAACAGTAGCAAGTACAGTAAATGCACTGGGGACGAGGCCGGTGCCGCGCCGAAAAAGGGGCTTGTTACCTCTAATAAGACCGGCCCCATTTATGCTCAAAAATGGTCTATGGACGTAAAGGTTGAAGGCAAGGGAGTGGCGCGATTTAGCGATATCGCGACTACCAATCATGCCTGCAACCCTCCCAACCCCGCGCCGAATGTACTCGCCGGTCAGCCCGGGGGTGGCAACGCGACCGACGCAGATTGCCTTGTGGGCTCATGGAAGGACATCCACACAAAATGCAACGAACGAAAAGACGCCGATGGGAACGCTCACGAGGCGCATCATATCATTCCTGACCGCGTCTACCGGACGGAATCGAGTGGTCAACCCGAGCAAAGGATCAATGGCTGCCCAAGCTACAACGATGGCATGAACATTTGCCTGCCCCGTTCCAAGCACCGAGGCAGCAAGAAGAAACATCCCGACGCGGCCCATGCCAACCTCGACAAGGCGCTTGAGGCGCTGGGCCAGCTCAACAACACGGCTGCCAATCCGGCAAATGTCGAACAGATCAAGAAAATCCGAAAGGTTTGTATCGCAGCACTGGCAAAACTGGTTCCGAAAACCATTTCGGCGAACTGCTTCAAGAAGGCGGCACAAGAAGTCGTGAAACAAACGGCGGGAATTGCAGATAAGTTTGGAAGATCCAAGAAGGGACAACTAAGCCAAGGATCGGCGGGACAGAATCTTCTTCAATCACAGTGAGAATGTCGTGGAAATAATAACTGGAAGATCCAACCACCTCGGTAAGCTATGCCTTATCCTCGGAGATCCGCGGAGGGAGAGTTTTTCGCTTGTGCTGAAGTACGACCGACGAGGAGGCCCTGAGTGGCAGAGCTGGCACTTTTTTGACGAGCTCGTCGATGTTTGCCAAGCCCCACCAGCTCTTCGCTCGCGGACCGACTTCATCGGGATGACCGCGGAAGGAGAGATTCTCCTGTTCGAGGAAGGCACTCGCCAGCAGATACCCGGCGCCGGCTTGGGAGAAGCGCGGATGCAAGCGCTCGTCGATCTCGACACGCAGGTCCTAGCTCTCGGCTATGGTGGCCAAGTCTATTCCTCTGATGAAAGGGGAGGTTGGTCGCCTCTGGCAACGACTTTTCCCGTCCCGCTCCTCGACGGCGATTCTGTGCGGTTTATCACAGCAACGCAGCAGCGCACGCCCAATCGGTTCGTACTCGGCGGAGAAATCGTGACTGCGCTAGCCGATAGTGCAGATATCGATGCGGCGAACGAGACCGATGATGTGGACCGAATGGTTGATCTCATGCTCGCGGACACCCGACCGGACTATGGGTGTCTCTGGAGTTTTACTGGCGACGCATGGGAAATGATTGATCTGCCCACCGATAGCGCCATCGACGACGTCGTCACGGCGGACGGACGCACGATCTACTTGCGGTTCCGGGAGGGGTTCGTCTGGTCCACACGCACGCTGACGAACGTGACTGAGGTCGCCGTCAGTGGCTCTGACGCTGGCTATGCGGCGCTGGGAGTCTATCAAGGGCAAGTGCTCTTGGCCGACGAGACATCCCTCTTCGTGTTGAGCGAGCAGGATACCACGCCTTTTCTGCCCTCGCCACCGCGTACGGCTGGGTATACCGAAGTCTTGTCTGGACCTGGAGAGGAGTTGTACCTGATACGCTCGCTCAGCGTGCTACGTTTCGCCGATGGGAATTGGACGGAGTTGACCATTCCTCCCGAGATGGCAACGCTCAGCTGAGCTCGTCGATAGGAAGTCCCGCTTGCGCCAGCAAGTAGGCGCGAACCCTTTCCGAGTTGAGGGCGCGAACCGGAATCGACTGATCGTAAAGTAGCATCCGAAGAACAAACAGCTCTCCAACCTCACAGCACTCGGCGTAGCGATCCTTGGCGATCTCCAACCCATCGGTGCCTGCGATGCGGAGACCGTCGAGATGCGCCTCAAGCCGCTCGATCAAGCGCGCGACGCGCTCCTCGTCCATCTCGGGATTCTCGTCCGGATGCTGTAAGTGGTGGTCGTAGGATATCCAAAGAAAAGCCGCCATCTCGGCGTGCTGGCGGACGATGTCCGGGAGGACCGGCGCCGGCCTCATATTCGGTCTCCGCCGGAGGTTCGCCAGACTTCTATCCAACCGCTAACACGATAAATACCCATGTATCAATGCCTTACCTAATACTTCACGCTTGAATGCCCTCAGTTCAGGTGCACCGATCCCCCCCGCACTCGGTTGGCGGCGCTGGCTTGGCTGACGAGATAGGTACCGCGGATGGTGATATGGCCATCCTTCTCCATAATTAGCGAAGCCTTGCCCACGCGCAACTCAATCCGCTCCGATGCCGTCACCCGCACCCGCTCGCCGTCGCGCAGCACCACCGGCCCCGCCGGCTCCAGCAGCGGGCCGAGGATCAGCGGCCGCGACGGGTCGCCCTCCTCGAACATCAAGGCCACCTCTGCCCCGACCAGCGATAGGTCGAGCGGCGTCAAACTCCGAGCAGACACCGGCGGCCCCCCGAAGGCGACCAGCGGGCGCCCGTCGTCGAGCGTCACGAGCCGCCCGATCATCACTCCCTCAATCCTCTGCAAGCTCCCGTCCATCGGTCCCTCAGTTCTGGTTGATGCCGCTCGGGCCCTTCATCGAGATCTTTCCTGACGCCTTCATCGAGGTGTCGCCCTTGTCGTCAACGCTGATGTTCTTGCCCTTTACCGTGATGGTGCCATCGTCCTTCATCATGATCTCGGCCGATCCACACTTGATGGTGACATTCTTCTTGGCCTCGATGGTGAGGTTCTCGCCCACGATGAAGCTGCCGTTCTTACCAACCTGGATCAGGCTGTCCTTGCCGATCTTCAATGCGTGCTGGCCAGTCACCTCACTCGAGTCGTCCTCACCGATCTTGACCGACCTCGTCTTGCTGATCTCGGAGTTCTGCCCTCCGCCGATCTTGACACCCTGATCGGCCCCGATCTGCCAGCTGTCCGACGCGCCGATGTCATGACTCTGGCTCACGCCGACGCTGACGCTGCGCGTCGCGCCGATCGTGTTGACCTGCGCGGCGCCCACGGTCCGGGCCTCGGCGGCGCCCACCGTGTCGACGCGCGCCGCGCCGACGGTCACGGTCTGCACCAGCGCCACGGTCTGGGTGTGGTTCGCGCCGATCGTCTCGGTCGAATTCGCCCCCACCGAGATCGTCTCGTCGGCGCCGACGCTGAGCGACCGGTTCGCCCCCACCGTCTCGCTGTCGTTCGAGCCGATTTGCGTCGTCTGGTCGACGCCCACCTTCACGGTCTTGTTGTTCCCCACGTCCTCGTCGAGGTTCACCCCCACCGAATGGGTCGCGTTGTTGTCGATCCGGTCGGACTGGTCGTGCTGGACCAGCTTCGAACGGTCGTTCTTCACGAGAAGCGCGTGGTCCTTCTGCGCCTGAAAGTTCACCAGTTCCGAGCCCGCCTTGTCCTCGAACATGAATTCGTTGTAGCCGCCGCCGCCGGGCGAGGAATTCGACTTCCAGCCCGATTGCGTGGCGCTGCCGGGCAGGCCGTAGGGCGGCATCTCGGCGGCGTTGTAGACCCGGCCGGTGATGATCGGCCGGTCCGGGTCGCCGTCGAGGAAATCGACGATCACCTCCTGGCCGATGCGCGGGATCTGGATGAAGCCCCAGCCGCCACCGGCCCAGGCCGAGGAGACGCGCACGAAGCAGGAGCTGTTCTCGTCGCGATGCCCAAGGCGGTCCCAGTGGAACTGCACCTTCACCCGCGCATACTGGTCGGTGAAGATCTCCTCGCCGGAGGGGCCGACCACGGTCGCGGTCTGCGGCCCGCGCATCACCGGGCGCGGCGTCGCGCGGGGCGGGCGGAAGGGGACCGCCGCCGGGGCGAGGGTCAGTTCGCAGCGGTAGGGCTCGCCCGTCTCCCCCTCGGTCGCGGCCGGGTCGAAGCCGGGGCTGACCACGCGGTACTCGGCCCGGAGCACCAGGTGTTTCTCATTCTGATCCTCGCGCGGGAAATCCGTCAGCGTGAACACATGTCCCGAGGCGAGCGCGCGGACCGTGCCGCGCGCGCGGATCCTGAGCCTCGGCGCCTGCAGCTCCTCGAGCCGGATCGCCGCGACCGCGTCGCCCCGGTCGAGCTCGAGATGCGCGCCGGGCTGGCGGTAATGCTCGCCCGTCACCGCGCCGGCCACGGGCTCGGCCTCGGAGCGCGCGAGGAGCGACAGTCCCGGCTTCTCGAAATCGTAGTCGGTATGGGCATAGGCCTTCGGCAGAAGCGCGCCCGTCAACTCCCAGCTCAGCAGCGCCTCGTCGCCGCGATAGGCGTCGGCGGCGCGGAAGGGTACGCTCTCGCAGCCCGGCGGGGGGGCGAGTTTCGCAACCGTGTCGGTCAGGATCAGCGTATGGCCGTCCTCTGCGTATTCGAAGAAGTCGAAGATCCCCTCGTGCTCCATCAGCCGCCGGACGAAGGCGAGGTCGCTCTCGTCGAACTGCACGCAGTATTCGCGCGGCGGATAGACCTTCTGGAGCCGCTTCTCGAACTTCGCCTCCGGGTACTTGCCGAAGATCTGCTCGATGATCTCGACGGCGGTGAGGTTCTGGAACACACGGCAGTCATGCGTCAGGCCGAGCTTCCAGAGCCAGGGGCGCAGCTCCGCCTCGTAGAAGGCGAGATGGCGGTCGAAGCCGGTGAGCCGGAAGGCGGTGACGAGCCCGTGGAACCAGCGCGCCGAGTCTCCGACCCCCGCCTCGATCGCCATTGGCCGGCCGAGCATCCCCGCCACGTCGACATCGGGATCGGCGCTGGAGAAGCCGGCCGTGAAGCCGAAGCCGAGGCCGATCCCGTCGAAGCCGACGAGACGGGTGAAGGTCAGTTGCGAACCCGTCGGGGACTCGACGGTGACGGCGCGATCCTCAGGCACGAATACCCCTTCCAATCGCGGCGGGAAGGACCCGGCCGAAGCGGGCGGGCGCGCCAAGCATAGCACATCGGCGGGGGCGGGGGCAGAACTCCGGCGGGGGCGGGCGTTACCGGCCTCGGCCTTCGGCCGGGACCAGCGCCTCGTAGGCCGCCACGGTCTTCTCGAAGCGCACGCTCTCGCCGAGCCGCCGCGCGCGCTCGGTCCAGTCCCGGCGGTAGGCGGGATCGTCGAGCAGGCGCTGGATCTCGGCGGCGAGCGCGACCTCGTCCCGCGCGCCGACCACGATCCCGCACCGGTTCCCGTCGGGGCCGGTCACGCCCTCCACCTGGCTCGGGACGTCAGAGACGACGAGGGGGATCCCGATCTTCGACGCCTCGATCAGCGCGAGGCTGTGCCCCTCGAAGAGGCTCGGCTGGAGAAATACGTCGCTGTCGGCGAGCAGGTCGAGCGCCTCCGTCCGCGTCCGCTGGCCGAGGAAGCGGACGCGCCCGTCGAGACCCAGCTCCGTCACCATCGCCCGGAGCTTCGGCTCGTCCGGCCCGGTGCCTACGAAGGTCAGCGACGCGTCCCTGACGCGGGCGAGGGCGAGAAGCAGGATGTCGCAGTTCTTCTGCGCCGCGAGCCGGCCGACGGCGACGAGTTCCCGGCGCTCCGGCCGGTCCCGCCGCCGCGCGGCGAGGGTTTCGAGATGATGCTCGATCGCGGGGGGCAGCGAATTGTGGATGACGCGGGTCCGGGCGCGATAGGCGGGAGAGCGGCCGTCGAGCGACCGCCCCACCGCCTCCGAGACCGAGACGATCGCGGAGACCCGCGGCAGGCGTCCGGTCAGCGCCTCGGCGGCGCGCAGCGGGGCCGCGTAGGTGTCGACCGGGGAATGGTGCGAGACGACGACCCGGGTGCGCGCGGGCAGGAACTGCGCGGCGAGCGGAACGAGCAGGTCGGCGGCGGGCAGGGCGGTGAAGATCACATCGGGCGCGTGCCGGCGCAGGAACCCGACCAGATCGCGGAAGAGCCCGACGCCGCCGAGCGGATTGCCCGGCTTGCGCGCGCGCACGTAGAGCCAGTCATGCTCCCCCGCCGCCGGCTGGGGCGCCTCGTCCTCCGGCGGGTAGAGCGCCGCGAGCCGGACCGGATAGCCGCGCCGCGCGAACCCCTCGGCGAGGTTGCTCCAGATCTCCGGCGCGCCGCCGGCCGCCGAATGCGTGAGGAGGAACATGACGCGCGGCCGCGCGGCCTGAGGGTCGTGCTTTGCCACGGGGCCGGTCATCCCAGGTTCATGAGCCGCAGGGGCGTCGAGAGGTCGAGCGAAAGGCGGAGCAGGATGAGCGCCCCGGCGACGCCGGCGAGGAGCAGCGTCGCGAGCAGGTCCTGCCGCGCGAAGGAGAGGCCGATGGCGCGCTGGCCGATCCAGATCACGACGTAGCGGCCGATTTCGCCGACGAGCACGGCGCCGATCACGCCCGGCATGCCGAACCAGAGATGGCCGAACCAGAGGCCGGGCACGAGCAGGGCGAGGCGCAGGACATTCGCGGCGCTCTCGAACTCGGGGCGGTTCGAGCCGAGCAGGATCCCGGCGTTGAAGCTCGAGAGCGCGCCGACGAAGGAGGAGACGAGGAGCAGCGAGAGCATCCAGCCGGCGGCGGCGTAGCGCGGGTCGTAGAGGATCGCCACCGCCCAGTCGGCGCAGGCGATCCCCACCCCGATCCCCGCCGCCATCGCGAGCGCGAGCCGCAGGCGCGCGGCGCCGATCCCCCGCGCCGCCGCCGCGTCCTCGGCCGAGCGCGCGGCGGCGAGCATCGGGAAGATGAGCTGATGCGTCAGGCGCTGGCCGAGCTGGGCGGGAATGTCGGCGATGGTGCGGGCGAGCCCGTAGACGCCGAGCACCGCGAGCGGCGCGATCCGGCCGAGCACCAGCTTGTCGAGGCTCATCGCCGCGAACATCACGATCGAGGTGATCATGATCCAGCGCCCGAAGCGGATGATCTCGAGGAAATACGCGCGGTCGATCACCAGGAAATGCCCCGGCCCCGGCAGCCGGTAGCTCATCACCGAGCGCGCGGCGATCGAGATGAGCACGCCGATGACGAGCGCCCAGGCGCTCGGGTGGATGAGCGCGAGCGTGACCGAGACGAGGAAGCCGAGCCCCTCGGCCCTGAGTTCGAACAGCGTGCGCTGCTTCACGTCGAGATTCTTGACCAGGCCGAAGACGGCGGTCGAGTGCAGCCCGTTCAGGAAGGGGGCGAAGGCGATCGCCGCGAAGAGCGCCGGTTCGATGCCGTAGAAGGTGGCGAGCGGCCGGGACGCGGCGAGGAAGAGCGCGGTCAGCCAGGCGCCGCGCAGGATCTGCACGGTCCAGGCGGTGTTGAAGAACCGGGGCTCGAGCCCGTTCGGATGCCGGACGATGTTCTGCTCGATCCCGACGTCCGTCAGCAGTTCGAAACCGAAGCGCACCACGTTCAGCACCACCATGACGCCGAAGATCTCCGGCGTCAGCAGCCGGGTCATGACGAGGTTGGCGGCGAAGCGGAAGCCGATCGAGGCGCCGAAACTGCCGAAGGACCAGAAGAGCCGGCCGAGGAATTCGGTATCGCGCGCGCGCCGCCCCGCGCGGCCGGGGACGTGGTTCGCGATCATTCAGCCGCGCGCCCGAGGGCGGCGGGCGGCGCGGCCGAGGGCAGTTCGCGCGAGGCGAGCGGCTGGTCCGGGGGCACGCGGCGGCGGACGAGGCCGCGCCAGAAGGCCAGCGCGCCGAGGTTCCAGGAGGCGAGCGAGAAGATCCCGACCCGGAGCGACCGGCGGCGCCACGAGAGGAAGGCGACGGGCAGCGCCAGCAGGACGAGAAGCGCGGTCCAGAAACCGGCGACGAGCGTCGCGGCGAGGGCGAGCCACCAGAGCGTCACGATGAGGGACACGCCGATGCGCGGCAGCCGGCGCAGGACGATCCCGAGATGCGGGCGCCCGAGCGCGGCGCGCAGCGCCTCGCCCCCCGCCCCGGCGTAGCCCGAGCGGAAGCGGCGGAGCAGAAGCCTGTAGCTCTCCTCCTGGTGGCCGTAGTGATCGACGGCGTCGCGATCGATGCGCGCCGCCTTCCAGCCCCGCGCGCGGAGCCGCGCGCCGAGTTCGAGCTCCTCGCAGCCGTGCAGGTTGCGATCGGCGAACCATCCGACCTCGCGCAGCGCCCGGGTCCGGTAGAGCCCGCCGCCGTCGAGCCATTCGACGATGCCGGGCCGCCGGTTCGGGTCGGATTCGAGCGCCTTGGCGCGGATCCGGAATTCCGCGTTGTCGAGGTTCATCTCGCGCACCCGGCCGCCGACGGCGGCGACATCCGGATGCGCGTCGAGAAAGGCCTTCGCGGCGGAGACGAAGTCGCGGTCGAGCACCATGTCGCCGTCGAGCATGTAGAAATAGTCGCCCCGCGCATGCTGGAACGCGAGCTGCGCGCCGGCGCCGCAGCGGCGCTCGGCGGGATTGGCGAGCTGGACGACACGAATCGGGTAGCCGGCGGCGATCTCCGTCGTCCGGTCGGTCGAACAGCTGTCGGCGAGGATGACCTCGCCGCTCAGCCCGTCGAGACCGGCGAGCGCCGCCTCGATCGCCCGGGCGATGTGGCGCTCCTCGTTGAGCGCCTTGATGCCGATCGTGACGTCCATTCCCGCGTCAGCTCCAGAGTCCGATGCTGGCCTTGCCGAGGCCCGACACGCCTTCCAGCGACGGGACCGCGTCCATTGTCTGGGTGAGAAGATAGAAGAGTGCAACCGGATTGGTGCAGAGGTATCGCCACGCGAGCCGCCGGGGTTCCATCGCGAGGCGGTGGAGCCATTCGAGCCCGAAGGACTGCATCCAGCCCGGCGCGCGGCGGACGGAGCCCGACATGTGGTCGAAGAGGCCGCCGCAGACCCGGATCCAGGCGACGCCGGCGAGCTTGCCGCGCAGCCGCAGCGCCAGGGCCTCCTGGCGCGGACTCCCGAGGCCGAGCCAGAGCACGTCGGTCTTTCGCGCGAGGATGTCCGCGCAGATCCCGTCGAGCTCCTCCTCGGAGAAGTAGCCGTGCTTCACGCCGACGATCCGCAGGCCCGGATGCTTCTTGCGCAGCCGGGCGGCGGCCTTCGCCGCGACGCCGGGCTTGGCGCCGAGGAAGTAGAAGTTCAGCCCGTCCCGGACGGCGGCCTCGCAGGCGTCGTCGATGAAATCCGTCGTCGCGACGCGCTCGCGCAGCGGCTCGGCGCAGAAGAGCCGGCTCGCGAAGACGAGCGGCATGCCGTCGGCGTCCAGGATGTCCACCTGATCGATCTGCGCGCGGAAGGTCGCATCCGCGTGATAGCGCGCGATCACCGATCCGTTCGAGGAAGCCACGACCTTCGGTGTCGTGAGCATGCCCCCGCGGGCGGCCCGGCAATCCTCGGTCATGACCCGTGCGAGGTCCGCGCGGCTGACCCGGGCTGTGCGCAGCCCGCCAATGATATTATAGTCCACGGCATGGTCCCCGATGTGAGTTCTTGAAGTCGTCAGGGAGAACTCTTCAAGTTTTCGTGCAGACTATTCAAATTACCGCGAGATTAAGCGAGTTGATCGATTTTTTCTCGGGGACCCTAGCGACTGACGGGCGTATAAGTTAAGTTGACACTCCGATCAATAGGAATTTATCAACCTGCGTGATTTTTTAAGACTTGGTTTGACCATGGTTTACGTCCCGTAATCGCGCTACGCGTCATGGTATTACCTGAGCGGCGAGCCCGCGGCTTCCCGTGACCTGGAAAACAGCGTATGGGCGCTTATCCGTCCTCTCAATGCCGGTCGGGACCTGACCGGTGAAGGACCACCTGCTGGAACTCCCGATGCGATTCATCGAACCCACCATCGAAGCCGCCGTCACTTCCATCTGGAGGCACAAGATCCTGTTCCTGCTCGGAATCGTCCTGGCAACGGGGCTCGCGGTCGCTGCCTATCTGGCCACGACCCCGACCTACGAGGCCTCCACCTCGATTCTCGTCGGCCGGGCGAACGCCGTCGACAACGAGCCGGGATCGGCGATCTCGACCGAGATCATGAACTCGCAGGCGCGGATCGCCGAGAGCGGCGAGGTCGTCCGGCTGGCGATCTCGCGGATCGGGCTCGACGCCTTTCCCGCGGGGCCGGAGGGGGCGCTGAGCGGGATCGGCGGCAAGCTGCGCGCGCTTCTCGGGGGCGGAAGCGGCGGCGCGTCCGAATCAGCCGATCCCATTCCCCCGCTGGACGTGGCGGCGCTGGGGGTGGGGCGGCGGATGAGCGTCGCGACCGAGCCCAATTCCAACGTGCTGACGATCGGCTTCAAGGACCAGAACCCGGCGCGGGCGGCGGAGATGGCGAACGCGCTCGCGATGAGCTTCATCGATCGGCAGAACGAACTGCTCGAGCGGCCGGGGGTCGTCACCTTCTTCCGCGACCAGACGAACCGTTTCGACGAGGATGTCGAGAAGCGCGCCGCCGCCGTCCGCGAATTCGCCGAACGCGAGAAGATCTATTCGATCGAGGAACAGCGCTCGCTGCTGCTCCACCGCAAGAGCGACCTCGAGGGCGCGCTCAGCGCGGCGCGGAGCACGCTGGCGAGCAAGGAGGGTGAGAAGGGCGCCATGGCCCGCCAGCTCGCCCTGCTGCAGCCGGTGGCGCGTTCGCCCTTCGCCCTCGGCTTCGTCGAGGCGCTCGATCCGAAGAGCGTCGAAGATCCGGCCCCGGGCACCCCGCTGACCCCGGACGACACGCCGCCGCTCCTGATGATCAAGATCTTCCAGGACGTGATGGCATCCTACCGGATCACCGATTCCGAGATCAGCGGGCTCCGGAGCCTCACCGGGCAACAGGCGCGCGAGATCGACAGCATCAACGGGGAACTCTCGCATCTCGCCGCGAAGCAGAGCGAATACGAGAAGCTGAAACGAGATCTCCAGTCGGCGACCTACAATGCCGAGACCTTCGCGAAACGCACGGTGGAGGAGCAGATCGAATCCGACCTGCTCGGCGCGAAGCTCTCGAATGTCCGCGTCATCCAGCCCGCGACCATCCCGCTGCGCGCCGCCTCGCCGAAGGGGGTCGTCTACCTCGGCTTCGGGCTGGCCTTCGGCCTCGTGCTCGGCGTCGCCTTCGCCTTCGGCAAGGAGACCTACGACCTCAACCGCCCGGGCCAGGCGTGACACAGGGTGTGACGGGGGACGAGCCGGCGCCGAGGCGCTATCCGCTGGCCGAGGGCGAGACCTGGGCCGCGGCGGGTTTCGCGCTCCTCGTCGTGCTGGTGATCCTCGGCCCGATCCTGAGCCAGTTCGGCGGCGCGCTCGCGGGCGACGGCAATCCGCTGCGCCAGGTCACCTACATTCTCGCCTTCCTCGTCCTCGTCGCGGCCGCGCTCCGGACGGGCAGGGCGACGGCGGCCTTCACCACCTCGGCCCCGGTCAACCTGCTGCTCCTCTGGTGCTGGGCGAGCCTTGCCTGGGCGATCGATCCCGGCGTCGCCGCGCGGCGCCTGATCCTCACCTGCGTGATCATCTTCTCGGTCTTCATCGCCGTCGAATGCCTCGGCCGCGACCGCGCGCGCGGCATCGTGATCACGCTCTTCGTGCTGACCTTCGCGCTCAACCTCGCCGTGGTGCTGGCCGTGCCGGGCGTCGGCATCCATCAGTACGAATTCGGGGGCGATCCGAGCCTGATCGGCGACTGGCGCGGCATCTTTCCGGAGAAGAACCTCACCGGCGCCGTCACCGCCGTCACCGCGCTGATGCTCTTCTTCGCCCGCCGTCCGAAGGCGGGGCTGGTCCGCGCGCTGCTGCTCGCCGCCCTGCTCGCCTTCCTGGTCAAGACCGGATCCAAGACCTCGATGGGGATCGGGCTCGCCGCGCTCACGGCCGGCCTCCTCTACCGCCGCTACGACCCGCGATACTGGCCCTGGGCCATGATCCTGCTCGCGCTCCTCGCCCTCGGGGCCGCGCTCCTCGTCACCGCAAATCTCGACCGGATCCTCGCGGTGCTCGACGACCGCGATTCCTTCACCGGCCGGACGCAGATCTGGTCCTCGCTGCTCGGCTACGCCGGGGACCACTGGATGTTCGGCGCGGGCTACGGCTCGTTCTGGAACATCGGCCCCGCGAGCCCGATCTTCAGCTATGCCCGGCCCGGCTCCTGGCTGACCACGATCACGAGCGGGCACAACGGCTATCTCGACCTGACCACGCAGATCGGCCTGCCCGGGCTCGCGCTCGTGCTCTTCGCGCTCTTCCTGCACCCGCTCGGTCGCTTGCTGACCGAACGGCGGGCGGGGGAGGACGGACCGATGCTGATGGCGATCCTCGTCTTCTGCGTCGGCCAGAACATGACCGAGTCGACGATGCTCGACCGCGATCACATCATCCAGTTCTGCCTGATCTGGACCATCGCCTCCACTCTCCGAGGCCCGGCCGCCGCGTGACGGCCGGGCCTCGCGCGACGGCTTTCAGAACCAGCCGGTATCGGCCGCGTGGGTCTGGGTGCCGGCGCCGTCGAGCAGGGTCACGGTCGTCTCGGCCCCCGAGGATTCGAGCGTCCGGTCGTCGAGCCGCGCGGTCAGCGTGAGCTCGTTGATCGTGAGCCGCCCCGCCCCGGCCACGATCTCCGATCCGAGTTCGACGGAGCCGATGTATTCGTCCGGGGAGACGATGCCGAGCGACTCGAGCTCGCTCAGGATGCCCGTGATCGAGATCGTGCCGACCGGGTGATCGGAATCGAGGACGACGGCGGTATAGGTCCAGTCGCTCGAATCGTCGCTGTGGATCTTCGCGGCGATCGTCCCGTCGGAATAGGTCCCCACCTGATCCCCGAACGGCTTCACGGCGCCCTGGTGTACCCAGACCATGACCTCGTTCGTGACGCTGGATGGGCCGCCGTTCGGAACGTCGGTCAGCCAGATATCGAAGGCGACGTTGAACCAGTCGGTATTGCCGTCGTAGCGCACGTCATAGGCCGCCGTCAGATCCTGGATCTCGCCGACCTGGAGCGGGAAGAAATCGGCCGTGTCCGTCACCTTGTGCCCGCCGCTCATCGGCGCGGGACCGAAGATGACCTCGGGATAGGCGAGGATCGGCGGATAGGCCTGGGTCGTGCGCGGGAAGGACCAGCTGAAGGTCACGCCCGTCGTCAGATCGTCCGGATCGTAGATCGCGTCGAGCCGGTAGTCGGTCCCGTAGGTGAGCCCCCCGGCGTTCCAGGCGTTGTTGAGCACGTACCAGCCGTGATCGGTGTAGACGGCGCCCGGGCCGCTCAGGCTTCCCTGGCCCGCGCCGGGAGCGGGCGCCGGCGGGGGAAAGCCGAAATCGTAGCCGTCGAGCTGCGCGAGCTTGGTATCGCGGAGCACGAGGATCTCGTCCTGAGCGAGGTGGAGCGTCAGATCCTTGCCGGTCTTCGTCGCGATGGCCTTGACCTGGGCGAAGTTCGAGAACCCGTAGTCGATCAGCTCGATCACGTCGCTGCCCGGAGTGAAGCCGACGATCGCGTCCGACCCGTTTCCGGCTTCGATCCGGAAGATGTCCGCCGCCGCGCCGCCGATCAGCACGTCGTCGCCGCCGAGCCCGTCGAGCGTGGCGCCGACCTCGCCCGCGGCGATGATGTTCGCGGAGGCGTTGCCGGTCCCCCCGGTCGAGCCGGGACCATTCAGGAACAGGTTCTCGAAATTCTCCGGCAGGACGGTCGTGCCCCAGATCCAGGAATCGAGCGTATCGATCCCCGCGTTCGCGGCCTCCAGCACATGCGTGCTCGGAACCCAGACCATGTAGGTATCATCTCCGAGCCCGCCGGCCAATGTCGCCGAATCGTTGCCGTAGAGCTCGTCATTCCCGCTGGTTCCCGAAAGATAGGCGCCGATTTCCGCGCCGATCCAGGAAGTTGGCGCCCCCGAAGTCGAAAGGGACGCGCCGCGCGCTGTCTTGTAGATCACAGGAAATCCTCCTCACCAGAACGCCGGTGATCAGATGTACCTGTCGAGGATTGCTTGACCCCTTCGCCGCGCCACCGGCTCAAACGCGATAATGGTCTCCCCTTCAGGGGACTATTATCGCCATCCGACTAGGGGTCAAGCTGACTTATCGCAAGGAGAGTGTCGATCCTTCCGGGGATGGCAGCCCCGGGAGGGCTCCGGCGCATCGGGCGCGCGCCGAAACCTCTATGCGATCCCCGCCGGACGATCGGCGGCGGGCGCCTTACTCCACATAGGCTCCCGGCAGCCCCAGGAAGTTCGGGGAGAGCTGGTCGACCACGCGGCCCCAGCGGGTCACGGGCTGTTCGGAGATGAAGACGATGTCGCGGGGCCGCAGTTCGAGCCGGGTCAGCATCATCATCCCGACCGCGGAACTCCCGTCCACGTGCCAGGCGGTGATCCCGCTGAACTCGCGGGGATCGGCGGAGGCGCGCAGCACATAGATCTGGCGCGGGTCGGCCGTCATGTTCGGCGCGCCGCCGCCGCTTTCGTAAAGCGCGTCGGCGAGGGAGGCGACCTGGCCATAGGGCAGGGGCCAGCGGCCCTGCTTCTTCATCTCGCCGCTCAGATAGACGTAATCCTGCGGTTCCGCCCCATGCTCGATGCGCGCGGAGAAGTTGTCCCGCTCCTCGCTGAGCTGGGCGCGCCGGAGTTCGGTCGCCTGCGTCAGGATCTGCATCGCGCTCTGCCGCGAGGCCTGCTTGAACTGGCCGAGCTCGATCTGCTCGGCGAAATAGGCCTGGGCCTTGCCGAGATCGAATTCCGCGTCGACATAGACGGAATCGCCGTCGACGAGCCGGAGCTTCTGGTAGCGCGGCGAGACCAGGAAGTCCTTCACCGGCACCTCGTAGAGCGACCCGTCGCGGTAGATCCGGATCACCGCCGCGTCGCGGTCGGCGGCGGTGATCCCGCCCACGGCGGCGAGCGCGTTGTCGAGGGTGAGCGGAATGAGCGTGATCGGCGCCACGCCCGGCTGCGCCACGGCGCCGCCGATCGACACCTTGCGGGCATTGAACTCGGCGATCTCGAGGCTGAAGGACGGGTCGATCTGCCGTTCGAGCAGGCGCTGGAACAGCACGCCCTCCGCCTCCTCGAGCGTCATCTCCGCGATGCGCACACGGCCGACGTCCGGGATCGCGATCGAGCCGTCGTCCTGCACGGTATAGCCCTGGCGGCGGTTCTCGGCGGCGAGCAGGCCCGTCAGTTCCTCGACCGAGGTGCCGGGCGTCTTGGTCGCGAGCAGGACCACGTCGCCGACCCCGATCCGGTAGGGCTCCGCCGGCACCGGCGGCGGCAGCCGCGCGACGAGTTCCTCGGGCCGGGTCTGGGGCTCGAAGGCGGTGTCGGGTCCGGTGACCTGCGGGACGCCGCCGCCGGAGCCGGCCGTCTGCGAGAAGGCGGCGGGCAGGGCGCGGGGCTGGTAGGCCTGCTGCCGGTTGGCCGCGATGACGGTCTCGGGCGTCACGTCGATCACCCGCACCTTGCCGCCGTCCACCACGCCATCCTGGATGACCGGGCTGTGGTAGATGATACCGCAGCCGCTCATGAGAAGGACAAGGCTCAGAGAATACAGACGCCGCATGGCCTCTCCAATCTAGTGACTCGGGAACAGGACCTGGGCACGGCCCACGCCTTCGCTGATGAACTGGACCGACTGCGCGACGCGACCGCCGCGCAGCCAGTAGACATTGGTGAAATCGTCTTCCGGTCCGCGGCAGGCCTCGTCGATCCGCTGGGTCGGAACCTCGGGACCGTCGAGAAGCCGGATGCTCTCCTGGCCGGCGGGGGTCACGTCGCAGACATAGGACCGGATGCGCATCCGGTCCTGCCCGTCGAGATAGCTGTGGATGCGCGTGATCCGCGCCGGGTATCCGCCATGGATCGCGGCCGCCGCCTCGGCCGTGTCCGCCGTCATCAGGTCGAAGGAAAGACCGCGCGTGCCGATGATGAGCCCGTCGCGCAGGTAGATCTGCGCGTTGTCGATGGTGCGCCAGCGCGTCACCCCGTCCCGCGCGCCGGTCTCGACCATGAGCACCGAGGGGCCCTGGTCGAGCAGCGTGATGCGCAGGCGCGGCGCGCCCGCCGCGATCAGGCGCTCGGCCTGGGTGGTATCGATGCCCGGGGCCGGGGGCCAGAGCTGCTGGCCGTTGCGATCCGCCTGCGTGCTGAGCGCGCAGCCCGCGAGCCACAGGCAGAGGGCGAGGGGAGCGGAGACGGCGCCGAGACGGAACGGATTTCTCATCGCCAGAACCGCTCCCAGCGGGACCCGAGCTCTTCCTGACGTCCGGGGCGGGTCATCGCATAGAGCCGGTTCGGCACCCAGAGCTGCGCGCCGCCGTCGCGCAGGATCGGCCGGATCACCATACCGAACTGGTTGAGCGAGGGCTTGCCCGTCATCCAGGAGAGCGGCACGCTGAAGGCGAAGCCCTTGTCGAAGGAGCCTTCGCCGAATTCGTCGAAGCTGACATCGGTCAGGGTGGCGAAGGCGGCGAGTTCGAAGCCGTTGCCGAAACGGCGGCTGACCGTGAGGGTCGAGCCCCAGTCCTTCGCCAGGTAGCGCCCCACGTCGACCTGACCGTAATAGCCGCCGCCGAAGTCGTAGAAGCCCGACAGGAAGCCGGTCACGACGTCGTAGTCCTGGAAGCCGAATCCGCCGTCGAAATCGCGCTGCCGCGCATAGGCGAGGTTGCCGCCCAGGGCGAGCCGCTGGCCGGGCGGCGCCCAGAGCATCTCGCCGAAGACGCCGCCGAACATCGGCTCGAGGATGCCGGCCTGGGCCTGGCCGTAGAGATCCTGGCCGAGCCGCTCGTACTGCCCGATGGTCAGATAGGGGACCGTCACCTCACTGGCATCCTTCGCATAGAGCCAGGCGTCGGAGCGCACATGCGGCAGGGTCGAATCCGAGGGGCGGTCGGCCTCGTCGAGATTGCCGACGATCTTGTGCCGGAGCGCGCCGCTCAGATAGGTGCCCTGCCACGGCGAGAAGGATCCGCCCAGTTCGAGCCCCAGGTCCGCGCGCACCGGATTGTCCGGATCGAACAGGAAGGGGGTCGCATAGAGGCCGAGCCAGGTCGAATAGGAGGGATCCCAGGCCTCGGGCGGGCCGGCGGTGAGCGCGGCGTCGGCGACGCCTGCGCGGGCATAGCTCTGCCAGGCGCCGTCGAAGGCGTATTCGGTCTGCTCGAGGTCGCTCCGGCGCAGCGTGACCTCGGTGATCGCCATGCCTTGGATATGGCCGCGAATCCGGAAGGCCGAGACATCGGCCGGCAGCTGGGCGCTCAGCACCGCGGCGGCGCGGCCATAGGCCTGGGCCGAGGCCGGCCAGCGCTCGTTGGTGATCGAGACGGTGGCGACATTTCCCTGGAGTTCGAACCCTTCGAGCGTGATCCCCTGATCGTTCAGCGCCGCCTGGAGCCGCTCGTAGCGCTGCGGATCCGGCCGGGGCGTCCAGAGCGCCAGAGACTCGTCCGAGCCGCGCGAGATCGCGGGCGGCCCCGGTTCGCGCCCGGAGGGCGCCGGCGGGTCCTTCGGATTGAGCATGAAGCTCGCGCTGACCGCGAGGGTGGAGCCGTTCATGAAGGAGGCGCCCAGGCTCGCGCCGTTGTCGAACTGATAGCGGGCGCCGAGATTGAACGGCGTCTTGTACTCGTAGCCCATCTGCTCGACCTCGGGATCCATCGAATCCGAGGAATATTCGAAGGTCAGCCGCCAGTTCGGCGTCGGCTGCCAGTCGGTGGCGAAGAAGAGCGCGGCGTCGCCATGGAACAGCCGGTCATAGGCGACGCGCCCGGTGTTCTGGATCCCCTGGAGGGGAGCGCGGTTCTTGAAACGATCGGAAAAGATCGCGAGGGGGTTCTCGAAGCCGTTGTGGGTGCCGTAGCGCCCCCAGCCGATGCCGAGGGTAGAGGTGACCGAGGAACCGATATGCTTCGAGGCGGCGATGTATTCCGAAGCGAAGACCCCCGTACCGCCGAAATCCTGCAGGCCGACGGAAACCGCCGGCACCCAGCCCTCGAGATCCTCGTCGAGGATCCGGTAGCGGACGTCGAAGCTGCGGTCGTAGAGGGAATTGTGGTTCCCGTTCGGAAAGGTGAAGTAATCCTGAAGATAGGAATACCGGAAGGTCCCCTGCAGCCGGTCCGAGAACTGGAAGGTCGCGGCGAAGCGGCTTTCCCCGTCGGCGGTGGTATTGGCGGTGAAGGCCAGCGTACCGTCCGGGAGCGAGAAGCCCGAGGGCATCTCGATGTAACCCGGCCCACCGTAGTGAGACAGGCTCGGCACCGTCTGACCGGAAGCCGCTTCAACGGCCACGAGGATCCCCGCGGCCGTGACCCATATCAGATACCTGCCTGAACGCACTGCCCACTCGTTACGATTATTATTATGTCGTTAACCTATCCGTGATCGGCAAAGCGGTAAAGCGGCGGCGGCGGCCGCGACCGGCGCGGGCGGTCGGACTGTGGCCCCAGGGTAACTCTCCGGGTGGCCAGGCGCTGCTTTTTGGCGCATTTCCGCTCGTCCGGCGCGAGGAAAAGCGCGCGGAAGGCGAGTTCGGCTTGCGAGCCGAGCCAGGATTTGGTCTATGGAACCGGTGTGGATTTCCTGGTTCTGTTGTCGCAAACCGATGACGCTGTACCCTTCGAGCGCGCCCTTTCCCGGCGCCGGCCCCGAGGCCGCGACGCGACCGAGCCTCGCGCGGGGAGGCGTTTCGCCGCGCGCGACCCCGTTTCGCGACGAGTACGAAACCAGCCGGACCACGCCCTTTGGCGCGCCGCGCGCGCGAGGCCCGCGGGTGCCACTTCCCCGCCTGAACGAACCCGCCGGTGAAAGGATCCAGGATGGCTGAGACGCGGAAACCCAATGTCTTTCTCCTCGGCGCGCCCAAATGCGGGACGACGACGATTGTCCGCGTGCTCGCGCAGCATTCGAAGGTGTTCCTGCCCTATCCCAAGGAAACGGACTTCTGGTCGACCGACATGAAGAAGTCGACCGATGTCACCGACCTGAAGTCGGTGGACGATTACCTCGCGCTTTTCGCGAAATGCCCGGAGGAGAAGACCCATCTCCTGGATGGGTCCACGACCCATCTCTTTTCCGAGGTCGCCGTCGATAATATCCTCGGATTCCAACCGGATGCCTACTTCATCATCATGCTGCGAAACCCGGTCGCGCAGGTTCAGTCCCTGCATCAGGAGCAGCTGTTCAGCATGAACGAGGATGAACCGGATTTCTGGACGGCCTGGACGCTGCAGGAGAAGCGGGCGCGTGGCGAGAACATCCCGAAGTCCTGCGCCGACCCTCTCCGGCTGCTCTATGCCCGGCAGGGCGCGCTGGGGGATCAGCTGGAACGCGCGATGAACCGAATCCCGCCCGAGCGACTGTTCATCGGCTTCCTGGACGACATGCAGCGGGATTTCGGCGGATTCTATGACCGGCTGACGGATTTTCTCGAACTGGGGAAGGAGGAGCTGTCCGACATCGGCGCGGTGAAATCCTCGCGCCAGCACCGGTTCCAGGGGATCGCCCGGCTCTATCAGTCCCCGCCCGCGGCCTTCGCGCCAACGGTCAGGGTGCTCAAGAAGGCACTCCGTCGCAATGGCTCGCTGACGCAGCGTCTCGCGCAGAAGATCCTGGTCCGCGACATGCCGCGAACCGAGCTGACCGAGCAGCAGCTCGCGGCCCTGCATGACGTGTTCGCCCCCCAGATCCGGAAGATCGCCGCCCTGACGGGGCGCGACCTTTCCGGCTGGCAAGCCCGCGCCGCAGCGGCCTGACGCCGGCGCGGGCGCCTCGGGCGCTCATGCGCGGGCGGAACGTCTTGTGTACGGAGTTTCTTCATGATCCCGAACTTCTTCATCATCGGCGCGCCGAAATGCGGCACATCCGCTCTGGCCCAGTATCTGAGCGAGCATCCGGCGGTCTTCTTCACGGATCCGAAGGAGCCGTTCTATTTCTCCGAGGATTATCCGAAGCTGAAGAAGCAGCACTTCCTGACGGATGACGCGAGCTATCTTGCCCTCTACGCGAACGCGGATCCGGAACGGCATATCGCCCTCGGCGAGGGATCGACGAATTATCTCGCCTCGGAGGTCGCGGTGGCGCGCGCGCTGCGGATGAGCCCGGATGCGAAGTTCATCGTCCTGCTCCGCGATCCGGTCGAGGTCGCGCATGCCTTTCACATGGAGCAGGTGTTCGCGCGCAACGAGGACGAGGAGGATTTCGAGAGGGCCTGGCGGCTGCAGGACGCGCGCGCGCGCGGCGAGAGCATTCCGGCCACCTGCCTCGCGCCCCAGTTCCTCCTCTATCGGGAGGTGGCGTCCTATGCCGGCCAGATCGAACGCTTCTTCGCGCAGGTCCCGCCGGAACGGCGGCTCGTGCTGTTCCAGGAGCAGCTGAAGGCGGATCCCCTCGGCCTCTACAGGGAAAGCCTGGCGTTTCTCGGCCTTCCGGACGACGGACGCGCCGAGTTTCCCATCGTGAACGGATCGCACAGCCATCGCTACGAATGGCTGGCGAACCTGGTCCTGCGCCCACCGAAGCCCCTCCAGCCGGCGGTCTGGGCCTTCCGCAACTACGCCCGGCGGAACAAGCCCCGCTCGATCGAGCTCCTCAAGGAAAGACTTCGCGTGAAGTCGAGGAGGAAGGACATGTCGCCCGCCTTCGAGGCGGAACTCTACGAGGTATTCCGGCCGGACGTCGAACGCCTGGAGCGGCTGCTTGAGGTTTCCCTGCCGAAGTGGAAGGGCCCGCATCTCGAACGAGCCCTCGAAGCTTCCGGTTTGTCAGCGTCAACCTAGGTGGGGAGAAGTGTTCCCCGCTTACCCCATGTCTTGAACTTATTGAGAATTGGTCTTTCAAATAGATAGTACGAAATCATCGCTATCCCGGTGGAAATGAAGAATATGACAGACGATATTATATAGTTATCTCCAGATCCGATCATTATTGTGGAAAATAGACCAATTATAATTGGGTGTATGAGGTAGAACCCATACGAAATCGTTCCCATAGATAGAAATATGGGGCTCTCCATCATTCTGAAAATACCAGAGCGAAAAAATGTCATCATGAATACTGACGCGACCGCCAGCGCTACCAACGGATCCCACCAGATAAATATATCGATTCCCATAGATTTCTTGAGATATGGCGCGTTACCTACAAGGAAAAACATAACCAATATAGAGGATCCATACTCAACCACGACCCGGTACCTACCCGCAGGAAGGGTGCCGAGTGCTTTTCTGATCATAGGTATAGCAACAGGCATCAAAAGGCCTATAAGGAAATACTGTATAAATACATGTATTCCCGAGAAAAAATCTCCCCGCATCGTTATCACCAGACAAATCAATCCGCTAATAATTGACAAAGAAAAAATTAACCTTACGTATAAACGACAGGACTCCATAACAGATCTATGAGATAGCACCCATATTCCAACGAATATAAAGTAGAACTGTATCTCCACAGGAACAGCCCAAAGTTCTGCGGTTCCCTTGATGAACATTACGTTCATCAGAAACAATTTCAGCGTATTGATTCCATAGGGCCAACCCTCAAGGCCATTCAACGTGACTGACGTCAGCACCACCAGAATGAAGAGCGGCAGAACCCTTCCCGCCCTGCTTCGCGCATATATTTCCAAATTATATCTATCGGGAACTCTCTGCAGATAAAGAGATGCCATCAGGAACCCGCTTAATGTGAAAAATATCATCACTCCAATCTGACCGAATCCTTGCCCCAACCAGGCAGGCAGGTAATTTTTATTCGCGCAATGTGATAAAAATACAATAAATACGGCAAATCCACGTAGTCCGGTTATTGAATCCAGCCGTACCTTGCTCACATTTTCGAAGTCGGAAGACAATGGGGAACTCCTCCTACATGATCACTACGCGCGATACGGGGCTACTGTCATTGAAAGAGAGCCAGATCTTGATCGATTTATCTGTGAGGAATGGCTCATTATGATGCCTATCATAAGCCAGTAAACCCAGTTCGATAATCCGGAGAGAAAGAAGAAGCAGATCGTCACATAGATAAACATCGCTCCGTAGCGCGCGTCACCCGAAAGAGCCCGCCATCCTGTCATGACCAGCTGCACGGCAGCGAGAATCCACGCCACCACACCCATCTCTCCGAATATATCGAGCATGAAGTTATGGGCTTCGCGGATCAAACCCACATTGTACCGGGTTCCCCATTGCTGGAAATCCGCAGTGTAAAAATAGTCAGTATATACCGATTCATAATTACTGTATCCAATTCCGAATATCGGTGAACTTAGTCCAAATTCAAGAAAAGACATGTAGTGAAGAAATCTCTCTGTACTCACCTTAATCAAAAATACGATTTCCGTTTTCGACAATACGCTCTCCAGGTACCAGATCAAAACTGGAAAGAGCGCTGAGATGGCCAGCAGGATGAACGCGCAAATCCTGCCTATCTTCAGATCTCGAAAAAAGTGAAACATGAATGCGATGATCAGGGCCAGAAGCGGCCCTCGGCTGACCATTAGAACCGTGACGAAAAACAGGGTCAGCGCGGTCTTTTTGCGCCCTTCCACGAGGCACAGAAGCCCGAGAGCGCCGGTCATGCAACCGCTGAATCCGGATCCTCCCATGGATCCCATGAATCGGGGAACCGCGATGCCGAGATCGGGAAACAGTCCCCCCACGAGTTCGCCGTCCAGCTCTCTGGTACGCTGGCCCATTCCCAGTTCGATCAGGACGAACTCGATGACCGTAAGGGCGAGAATGATCCAGACAAGACGCCGAGACACCAGCTCGGCTATCTTGGAGGGCTCCATGCGGGCGGCGATCTCGGCCAGACCAATTCCGCCGAGGACAACCGTCAGCTGCACGTAGCTGTAGGGCCCCAGTCCGTTATAGACGAGCGAGAGATAGCCCCACAACACGAGCAGGTAGCTCGGGATCAGGAACTTGGAGATCTGGAGGCTCGCACCGATCCAGATCAGTCCGGCCAGAGCCGAAAGGTAACCCAAATATATCGGAAACTGGCCGATTGAACGGAACGCCCCCATCATGGCCAACATGACGATAATCGGCGCCGGTCGAAGATCGGGAACCCAGGGGCGGATATGGTCCCGGCGGAATTGAGTGCTGTCCATATCGATTTACCGTTCCCGAAGCAGGGAGGATTGCATGGAGGTTGAACGGCGAGAATTCACCGCCATTCAACCTCAACCGAACGGCCCTTGGCTCCCAAGGGCGACCGTCACTCCGCAGTGTTGTAGTACTTCTTCCCGTAGGCCGCGTAGGCGCCGTAGCGTTCGCCATAGCCGTAGCGGCGCATGCCCTTGGGATCGATCTGGCTCAGCACCATGCCTGCGATCCGCGCGTTCGTCGTGTCGAGCATGTGCAGGGAATCGCGCACCTGGGTTTCCGGGGTGTGATCCCAGCGGACGATGAAGACGACCGCGTCGGCGTGCTGCGCGATGATCCGCGTGTCGGGCACGACCAGCACCGGCGGCGTGTCGATCAGGATGACGTCGTAGATCTTGCGCGCCTCGGCGAGGAAGCGCGGGAAGGCCTGCGAGGAGAAGAGGTCGGCGGCGTTGACCGCCGTCTTCTCGCCGAGGAGCACGTCGCCGAGTTCGCTCGTCGGGCAGGCCGCCTGGGCGAGAGAGACCTCGCCCGAGAGAACGCTGACGAGGCCCTTGCTGCCCTGCGGCAGGTCGAGGTAGCGCTTGAACATGCGGCGGCGGATGTCGCCCTCGACCACCAGCACCTTCTTGCCCATCAGCGTCAGGTTCTGCGCCAGCGCGAGCGTGAGCGTGGTCTTGCCCTCGCTCGGGACCGAGGAGGAGAGGGCGATGACCTGCGGCGCCCGGTCGACATTGGAGAGCAGGATCGAGGTGCGCAGATTGCGCACCGATTCCGCGAGCGCCGAGGTCGGGTTCCTGGCGAGGTAGCTCAGAACCTTGGCGCGCTGCCGCTCCGGCAGGAGCGGGATCTGGCCGAGGACCACGCGCCCGGTCAGGGCCTCGAGGTCGTTGGCGGTGCGCAGGCCCGTCGAGGCGGCCTCCCGCAGCAGGGCAAGGCCCGCGCCGAGCATGGCGCCGAGGAGGGCGGCCATCACCAGGATCAGCCCCTTCCGCGGCGTCGCCGCGCGAAGCGGGCGCACCGCCTGGGAGAGCACGCGGCTGTCGGGCTGCTGGATGCCCTGCTGCGCGATGGTCTCCTTCAGCCGGGTCTGGAAATGCTCGTAGAGCAGCTTGCTCGCCTCCGCCTCGCGCGTCATCTGCTCGAGCTGGGTGAGTTCCCGGGAGTCCCGGTTGATCGTGTCGAGCAGGTTCTTCTCGGCGAGCGCGTAGGAGTCGACCTGTCCGCGCAGGCGGAGCAGATCCTGCGCCATCTGCCGGCCGAGCAGGTCCCGCCGCGCCTCGAAGGCGGAGACCGCCTCGGCATCGCCCGCGTCGGCGGCGACGGCGAGCTCGATCAGCTGCGGATCGTTCAGCGCGGCCGCCTGGCCGCCCCGGCCCGAGGCGCTCTCCAGCGCCTGCTGGCGCGCGAGCAGGGTATTGGCCTGCGCCTCGCTCGCCGCCCGGCGGTCGCGCGTGTCCTTGAGCTGCCGGTCGAGCGCGGCCAGTTCCTCGGCGCTCGCGATGCTCATGCCGCTCTGGAACTCGCGGATCTTCTTCTCGGCCGCCTCGAGTTCCGCCTTCAGGCCCGTCACCTGCCCGGTGAGCCATTCCGCCGCGCGCTTGGTCGCCTCGAACTTCACCCGGACCTGGTCGTCGATGTAGAGGCGCGCGATCGTGTCGGCGATCCGCGCGGATTTCTCGGCGGATTCCGTCTCGACCTGGATCTGGAAGGCCAGGCTCTGCGGAATGTTCGTCGTCACCACCTGATCGAGAAGCGCCGTCACCACCCCGTCGCGGATCTCGTTCTCGGACAGGGCCGGGGGCGCGCCCAGCAGGAAGGTCCTGATCCGCGACACCAGCCCCGGAGGGTTGAGCAGCTGGTTGAACTCGGGATCCTCGACGAGCTTCAGATCGTCGACGACCCGCCCCATCAGCATGCGGCCCTGGAAGACCTCCACCTCCGTATTGACCGCGGTGCTGTCGCTCGAAAGGCTGCCGAGAATGCTTTCCACGTCCAGCCCGGTGACCTGGGCCTCGCGGGAGTCCATGACGACGGTGGACGTGGCGCGATAGGTGGGAGTGGCCAAAAACTCCACATATGCGAAGGCAAGTGCCGTAAGTACTATGGCCGAGAATATGATCCAGTACTTCTTGCGAAGAAGGATATTGAAAATCTTTGACAGATCGATCGTATCGCTGTCCGTCGAAGACGCAATCATATACCTTGGCTTACTTTCCATGACCGCACAACTCTTGCACTATTTTACTCTCGACGCATTCAGGCGCCTTTACCCCTGCCTTTCATGAAGAAAGGGGGAGTTCAAGTCGCCGCTTCCGGGGGGTTTGGAGGGGAGGTACCGGCGATGAAGGACTTCCGCCGGGTCTGCCAAGGCCTGGCCCGGAGGATCAGTTCGGGACACGCCGGGGCGCCCTGCCGGGAACCAGCAAGTCATGAACTCCGGTCCGTCCCGCGTAGCTGAAAGCCAGGGAGGGATGGCGCCGGCCTCTCTCCGTCCCCGGAAAGGGAGCCGACGCGGCCCGCGACCGCGTGGTATCCGCGATCGCCAAGGGTCATTTTCCGCAACCGCAGCCCGAACCCGTGTTGCTGGTCGAGGACGTGGTATTGGTCGTGGAGGTGGTAGCGATGCTGTTCAGCAGGGCCTCGGCCATCGCCCCCATGGTCGAGTTGCGCGCGATCGGTTCGAAACCGGCCACCTGCGTTCCCTGCGCGGAAGCGGCCAACGGCGAAAGGGCACTGGCGGCGATGGCCAGGGCCAAGGCGGAAAAGATCCTGTGGTTCATGGTCATTGCTCCAACTGTTTCTCGCCTGCTTAGCATATTGCATTGCGAAGATCACGCCCGTTTCGCACTACGATTAGGCTCTTCTGACCCTGATGGCGATTCTCCGCACAGGCGCCGATATCGGCCTACGCGGCACCCCGGGTTGCGCGCGGGGGGAGCCCGCGGCCATACTCGCGAAACGATGCGTCACCGGAGACTCGCCGACAGAGTTCGGCGGCGCCGGAAGGCGCAATGGAACACCCGAAAGGAACCGATGCGGACAACTCTCTCGAATGTCGTGGCCGGGACGCTCTGCCTGCTGCCACTCCTGGATCTTCCCTCGTCCGCCGGGGAGATGCCGCTCGGAGCCGCCGCGCATCTATTCCAGCTAGACGAGGCGACAGCTGTCCGGACGCTCGATACGATGTGCCGGGCGGGGCTCGTCCTCGTCCGGACCGATGCGCGTTGGGCCGCTGTCGAGAAGCGGCCCGGAGAATATCTCTTCCCCGCGTCCTGGGATCGGGCGGTCGATCACGCGGTCTCGCTGGGAATGGAGCCGATGCTGATCATCGACTACGGCAACCCGCTATACGCCAACGCGCGCAAACCGACCTCTCCCGCGGCGCGGGCGGCCTTCGCGCGCTACGCGGCGGCGCTCGCCGGGCATTTCAGGGGCAGGGTGCGCCATTTCGAGGTCTGGAACGAGTGGGATACGCGAACGGGGCGGACCAGACCCGGGGAGGTGGCGGACTACGCCGCCCTGCTGCGGGAGACCTATCCGGCGATCAAGGCGGCTTCCCCGGAGGCCGTGGTGATCGCAGGCGTCTTTTCCAACGCCGCCGTGGACGGAGGGGAGGCGAGCACCCTTTCGGAATTCGCGGCCTCCGGGGTGGCGGAGCAGTATTCCGACGCGATCTCGATCCATGTCTATCCCACGCTGGAGGGACAACGGCTGCCGATAGACTCCTATGTCGAGCGGTTCCGCGAGTCGGTGGCGATCATCCGTGCCCGCCCCGGCCTCGCCGACAAGCCCATCCTGGTGACGGAGACGGGCGCGTCCACGAACGACACCGCCCGCGGGGTCGGCGAGGATCGGCAGTGGGATTATATCTCCGCGGGACTGTCGGAGGCCGAGGAACTGGGTATCGGCGCCATGATCCTCTATGATTTCCGCGACAGCGGAAAGGGCCAGTTCGGCCTGCTGCGGCGGGACTGGTCGCCCAAACCGGCCTTCCAGGCGCTCGCCGCGGGTCGCACCCCCTGCAATTGACCTCCGCCCCGCCTCCTCAGCGGGGTACGATGGCGAAGGTCAGCCGTTCGCCCTCGGCGGCGGCGGGGTCGATCAGCGCGTAGCTCAGCCTGCCCGTCGCATAGGCGCCGGTATCGAGCGCCAGCCGGCCGGCACGCATATGCGCGCGCTCGACCACGACATGGCCATGGGCGACGCAGATGCCATCGCCGCGGGGGTGCCTGTGGAAGTCGCGGTGCCCCCAGACGAGATGGCGCCGCTCCTGCCGCTCGGGCGGGAGATCGGGATCGGCGCCCGCGTGCGCGGCCAGGAGATTGCCGCTCCGCCAGAGCGGGGGCAGGGCGCGCAGCCAGGCCTCCGTTTCCGCGCCCAGCCGCTCGCGGAGCGCCTCCCGCGTCGCCAAGCGCTCCGCCGCGTCCGCCGGCAGGCCACGCAGACCGAGACTCGCCAGCGTCGCGAGACCACCATGGGCGAGCCAGCGCCGGCCTTGGTCGGCGGGATCGTCGAGGAACTCGATCAGCATCTCCTCGTGATTGCCCATCAGGCAGACCGCGCCCTGGTCGCTTTCGGCGCGCAGCAGCCGCAGGACATCGGCGCTGTCCTCGCCGCGGTCGATCGCGTCGCCGAGCGAGATCAGCCGGTGCTCGGGAAAATGCCGCCGTCGAAGCGTCAGGAACCGCTCGAGCAGGTCGACGCGGCCATGCAGGTCGCCGAGCAGGCAGACCGGCTCCTCGGGCATCGGAAATGGCCCCGGCCTTTCGGCTTCGGGTAGCCGCGCGGCCGCGCGGGGGGGCGGGGGGGCAGTTAGGAACTGGCGGAAGAAACCAAGGGCACTCATGACACCAACCATTCGGACGCGGAGCGATCTTCCTCGTCGCGCCGGGAGCGCGGAGGCATGGATCGGCGCGGACTACGCGAAAGACTTCCTGTTCGGGACTTCCAGGTCAAGCCGGGAGCCATTGGCGGCCGCGAGCCGGCGTCGACGCGCCGGACTGGTTCCCGCCACGGGCACGCCCTTGCCCGTCGCGACGAAGGCGGCCGCGACCGCGGCCTGGATCCCGCGCGCGAAGACCTCGGGCGCGAAGCTCTCGGCATGAGCGCGGATCGCGGCGCCGTCGAGCTCGGGAAGAAGTCCGCTCTCGAATTCCTCCACGGCCTCCTCCAGCGCGGCGGGAGTCTGTTCGGCGAAGAAATGGCCGGTCACGCCCGGAACCACGCTGTCGAGCGCGCCACCCCGGCCGTAGGCGATGACCGGCCGGCCGGCCGCCATCAACTCGACCGGGATGATCCCGAAATCCTCCTCGCCGGGGAAGACGAGCGCCCGGCAGGTCGCGAATTCCTCCCTCAGCCGCGAGAAGGGCACCTTGCCGAGAAACTCCACGTTCGGCCCCGCCATCGCCTCGAGGGCCCGGCGCTGGTCGCCGTCGCCGATGACCCGGAGTTTCCGGCCCGAGCGGGTGAAGGCCTCGACGGCGAGATCGGGGCGCTTGTAGCTCACGAGTTCGCCTGCCAGCAGGTAATGATCGCCGACCGCTTCGGGAGCCACGGGGGTGAACTCATCGACCGCGACCGGGGGCGCGACGACCGTGGCCTCCCGCCGGTAGTAGGTGCCGATCCGCTGCGCGATGAAATGCGAATTGGCGACGAAGGCGTCCACCCGCGCGGCGCTGGTCACGTCCCAGATCCGCAGTCGATGCGCGATGAGCGGCATCATCCACCGGGTCAGCCGCCCCGCCCGCGCCCGGTAGACGTGGAAATGGTCCCAGACGTAGCGCATCGGCGAATGGCAGTAGCAGACGTGCAGCGCGTCGGGCCGCGGGATCACCCCCTTCGCCGGCCCGGATTCGCTCGAGATGACGAGATCGAACTCGGAGAGATCCACCATCTCGAGCGCGAGCGGCATCAGGGGCAGGTATTTCTGGTAGTGCTTTCGCGCCCCCGGCAACCGGGCGATGAAGGTCTCCCGGATCTCGTGACGCAGGATCCGCTCCGAGAGCGCGGCGCGATCGGCGACATGGGTGATGATCACCGCCTCGGGATAGAGCGCGCAGAGCGCCTCGAGCACGCGCTCGCCCCCGCGCATTCCGATGAGCCAGTAATGGACGATGGCAACCTTCATACTCCGCCTCTCTCGTACAACTCACTCAGCCCGGCACGGGCCCGGGCTTTAGTGGCCGGCGCGCAGCGAGCGCCGGCTTCCGGCCCGCTCACCTCGGGCTGGCAAGCAGGCTGAAAACCGAACTTTCGACCTTCATGTGCTTGCGGATCCAGGACCTGATCCAGAGGTTCCAGCCCGCGACCGATCCGGCGAAGCAGACCGCCACTCCGATCGCGCCGAACAGCCAGGCCGCGAGCGGGATCAGCGCGATCGCGATCAGGTTCGAGCAGAGAAGCGCCTTGTTCAACGTGCCGGCGTTCCCGCTCAGCGACATGAGCGCGTTCGTCGGCCCGCAGAGCGAAGAAACCGAATAGCCGGCGACGAGGATCAGCAGCACCGGATACCCGGCGGCGAAGCCGGGGCCGAAAGCTTCCAGAACACGGCTCCCGAAACCGAGAAGAGCCACGGTGATACAGGCGACGACAAGCAGCACGAAGACCGAGATCATCCGGGCGATCCGCTGGATCTCGCCCATGTCGCCCCGATGGAAGGCGCGCGAGACCTGGGGCGCGCCGACCAGGATCATCGCCGTGGGCAGGAACTGCATGGCCTGGGCGGTCTTGGTCGCGGCGAAGAAGAGAGCGGCGTCTTCCACCGACAACATCGCGCCAACCGCGATCGTTGCGATGTTCGGCAGGCCGACACCGATGACCGCGTTGATCCAGAAGGAAAGCGAGGCCTTGAGGTGCGTCCCCCGGGGCAGTCGCGACCAGGCACGCTTCCAGACGCAGGTCGGGGAATCCGTGACGCTGAACAGCAGGACGAGGGCGATCAGGGTGACCGCTGTCATCCAGACCGCTCCGTCGCTGGAGAGCGGAGGCAGCCAGCCAAGCACCGCGGCGCCGGCGATCACCACGACGGCGAGCCGCCAGAGCACGTCTCGCGCGCCGAAGGCCGCGAGCACATAGCCTCGACCCCGGAGCGCGTTCTGCTGCAGTTCCGCCAGGGTCATCGCGAGGATCAGCGCGCCGACCGAGAGAGGCGCGACATTCGCACCCATCCACCGCGCGGCCACGAGCCCGGCCACGATCAGCAGCGTCCCCGCGAGAGTCCGCAGATAGCTCAACCGCAGGAAGGCCCGTCCCTCGGTTTCCAGCTGCCGCCCGTCGAAGCGCGGCATTTCCCGCAGGACAAGTTGGGCCTGACCGAGGAGCGCGATCTGCGACGTCAGGGTGGCAAGGCTGAAGGCGGTGGAGAACAGGCCGTATTCGGTATGGGTCATCGCCCGCGCGAGGGCGGCGAACATCACATAGGTCAGGAACGCCCCGACAAGCTTGATGCCCATCACGAGGCCCGCGCCCTGCCAGAGCCGCCGCGCTGGCTCGACGGTCATGTCGGAGGCGGTCACTCGGCCGCCTCCGGGCTGGGAAGAAGGATTTCCTGATAGATCATCCGGGTCTCTTGACACATTCTTGCAACGGAAAACCGGTCCGCCACTTCCTGGCGCGCCATGCGGCCCAGGAGGGCGCGGCGTTCGGGCGAGGCCAGGGCGAGGATCGCCTCGGCGCCGGCCCGCGCGTCACCCTCGGGGTACAGCAGGCCCGTCCTGTCATGCGCGATCACGTCGTTGTTTCCCACCACGTCCGTCGCCACGACCGCGAGTCCCTCCGACATCGCCTCGAGCACTGCGAGAGGCATGCCTTCCCAGCGGGAGGTGGAAAGAAAAATATCCGCCCGTCGGAAGACCTCGCGCGGCGCGGCGCTCGGTCCGGAGAGGCGGACCCTGGCGGAAAGTCCCCGTTCCTCGACGGCGGCCCTGACCGCGGGCAGGCTCTCGCCGGTTCCGAGGACCTCGATGTCGAACCCCTCGCCCAGCCTTGCGCGCAGCGCCTCGGCGATGTCGACGATGAGTTCCGCGTTCTTCTGATAGTCGTATCTGCTGACGGCGACGATCCGCGGGGTCGTCGCATCGGGCTGCCGCGGAGCCTCCTCGGGGATGACCACGCCGTTGTCCACCACCGTGAGCTTCTCCGGCGCGGCGATCCCGGCGGCCAGGATCAGTTCGCGCTCGCCCTCCGAGACGCAGATCGCCCTCTCGGTCCAGCGGCTCAGCAGCCGCTCCAGCCCGAGATAGGCCCGCGTCCGGAACCGGCCGTATTCGCCCACGTGCAGCCCATGGAACGTATGCGCCGCGGGCCGGCCCGTGAGCGCGGCGAGGAGACGCCCGTAGAGTCCCGCGCCCTTGCCGTGGGAGTGGATGAGATCGATCCGCCGCTCCCTTACGATCCGCGCGAGCCGGAACAGCGCGCCGAACTGGAACCGCCGATGCGGCAGGTCGATGACCTCGACGACGTTCGGCAGAGCGGCGTAGCGGTCGTGATAGGGAGGTTCGTCGGGGCAGGCGATGAATATTTCCATCCCGTCCCCGATATTCCGGCAGAGCTGGAAGATGTGCTCCGGCCCGCCGCCTATATCCGCGCGCACCGTCAGGGCGAGAATCCGGGTCGGGTGCGTCTCCGAAGACGTATGCGACGCGGCCGCGTGGAAACGCTCAAGCTTCATCGGACATGCACCGCATAACGGGTTCGCGAAGATCGGCGCGGCAGCCTCGCGCGCCGCGGGGTCGAAAACCGAACAGGCTCATGCTGCGACAGATCTCAAAGCGATCATGTCCGCCGCGCCGCCAGGAGCCTCCCGCGACCAGAGATCCATCTGGCTCCATCTGGCCGAGGATCCCGATCCATCCGATGGCAAAGTCATGAACCGAACTCCTGTCACTCAGTAAAACCTAACTAACTCAACAACCTACGTGACAACCGGTCACGCCGCCATACTATTCCGATTGGACATCAAATGCGGATTCATGTCAACGGGCGTTAACCTTATGCGCGAGGCGCCGCCGCCTGAACGCATATTCCAGTGGGGCGCCCTGCGCGCCTGAACTCGCAGGGCGAGCAGATCACGGACCTGAAGCAGGCGGATTCCACTGGCCGGGAGGATCTACCAACGGATCGGGGCGTTCACATTCGCCGCCGGGCAGCGGGCACCGGCGTTCGAGCGAGGATTCAGCGGCTTCGTCACCGAACAGGTTCGCGCGCGACTCAAAAATCGCTTGCGTGACCAAGCCCACGCACAGCATCAATTCATTCCGAGACCGCCTATTACGACCGAACCACAGCGTTTGTGATTGTCCGTGCGTAACGACCTTGTTGGGAGACCGTATCCATGAAGCTGAAGCATTGCATCGCGGCCGGCGCGTCCGCCTCGATCCTTCTAGCCGCGCAGATCGCCAATGCGCAGGGCACCTATTTCAAGCTCTTCGGCGGCTGGAGCATTCCGCAGGATCAGGACTTCACCCTCGATCGCGACGGAACCGGACGGCCGAGCGGCCTCGATTTCGACAGCGGCTACGGGCTGGGCGCGGCGATCGGCTTCGCCTACAGGCCGAACGTCGACATCGAGATCGAATATGTCTACCGCGACGCCGACGCGTATCTCGAGAACACGCGCAACACCGACAGCGGCTCGAGTTCCTCGAACGCCGTCATGATCAACGCGCTCTATGAATTTCCGTCCTCGGGCACGATGAGTTCGCTCCACCCCTATGTCGGCGCGGGCCTCGGCGTGGGAGATCTCGCTTATGATCGCGACGATCTCGAGATGGATTCGGACTACAACTTCGCCTATCAGGTCATCGCCGGCGTCGGATACGATGTATCGCTCCAGGCCAGTCTCTATACCGAGATCCGCTACTTCAGCATCACGGACCAGACGATCGAAGGCGACAACGACTACAGCTTCGATTCCGGCTATGAAAGCGTGGACGTCCTGTTCGGCTACAAGTACAACTTCTGACCGCCGAGACGAGAGATCCGTGAAGGGGTACCTTCACGGATCTTCCTGCGAAACGAGGGCGGCGGAACCGCCTTTGCGGTGGCATGGCCGCCGCCCCACTTAGAGAGCGGCGCGGCCTCCTCGCTCACAACCAATGAGCGGAATTCGCCCGACGGGCGCATCCGCTCATTCCCAAGGCTCTTCGATCAGATGGTCCCGGGCCGGAACCCGCGCCCCGCTCACCTGCCGGTGAGGCGGAGCATCGAGAGCGCCGTCAGCGCCATGATCTTGACGTCGCGGCGGAATGTGACCTTGCGACCATAGTTCACGTCGAGCGTCACCCGGTTGTCGTAGGAGATGTCGTTGCGCCCCTTGACCTGCCAGGGACCGGTGAGGCCCGGGCGCATCGCCAGATAGGCCGAGCGGGCCGGGCCGTAGCGGAACAGCTCCGGCTCCGTGATCGGCCGGGGACCCACCAGGCTCATGTCGCCGCGCAGCACGCAGAAGAGCTGCGGCAGTTCGTCGAGGCTCGACTTGCGCAGGAAGGCCCCGATCCGCGTGACCCGGGGGTCGTTGGTGAGCTTGTGGTCCGCTTCCCACTCG
Organism: Amaricoccus solimangrovi; assembly: GCF_006385685.1. Taxonomy (GTDB): domain Bacteria; phylum Pseudomonadota; class Alphaproteobacteria; order Rhodobacterales; family Rhodobacteraceae; genus Amaricoccus; species Amaricoccus solimangrovi. Next base: position 57,248 of record NZ_VFRP01000017.1, read on the forward strand.
GCGGCGGCCACCGGATCGGAAGCCAGGATCCGGGGCAGCATCTCGGCGGCGCCGAGGCACATCGAGCGGAACTTGAGGCAGCCGAAGGTCCTGCCGCGCAGGCCGACGCGGGGATGGGCGTAGAACGGCCGCCCCCCGTCGATGGCCACGAGCGCGGTCAGCGCCAGCATCAGAGGCGCGAAGGCGACGAGCATCAGCGAAGCCACGACGATATCGAAAACGCGCTTGCCGCGGGTGCGATAAAAGCCGCCCGACCGGGGCAGGAAATCCTGCGCCGTGCTCCGATCTTCGAAGAATTCACACGCGGCGGGCGAATTGTCCATCGCAGCGGCGGTCTGGGCATGCCGGGGAGAAGATCCGTTGGGAGAAAAACTCATACTACCTCGCACTAGTTAAAATGCGCTTCCAGTCCCCCCCGGAAGGCAATCGCCATGCGACCCAGATCGACCCGTTGGGCGCTTACTTTTACGTTAATAGAACGTTAACGGCTGGCTGTGTCAACTCGCAAGAGCCATATTCCAATCCGATTTTTCCGTATTGCGAGTGAACGCGCGGAAACCCGCCAAGAGGAAAGTGGTTCGAAGCTCATCTCGCGGATGCGAAATCGCGGCCCGGGCCGCGCGCGAATGATCGCCGTTGGCGACGGCCCATCGCGGCGAGACCCGGCGGCTACTGGCAATAGTCCTGGCGCGAGAGATTGATCGTCTGGAAGGTGCCGCTGGCGAGCGATTTCTGGAAATAGCGGCAGGCCTGCTTCGGATCGTGCCCGTAATCGAGGAAGGACAGGCAATCGGCGGCGGGGTTGAAGGCCCAGGGGTCCCCCGCCTTCGCCGCCTTCACATAGAGATCGCAGGACCGGGTCTGGTCGCGGATGACCCCGCTGCCGACCCGGTAGGCGCGGGCGAGCTGGGTCGTCGCGGGCGGATATCCCCCGTCCGCGAGTTGCCGGAACAGCGGCGTGGCCTGGGCGCCCTTGCCGGTGACCTCGAAGGTGCGGGCGAGGGCGAAGGCGATCCTCCGATCGCCCGGCGCCGCCGCCTGCTCGCTCCGGCAGGCATCGGCCGCGACGAAGAGCTCGCCCGAACTCGCGCGGCCCTGCGCCACCGGCGAATCGTTCAGCGGGCGGTAGTCGATCCACCCCTCGGTCACCCGCGCGCAGGCGCTGGCCGGCGCCGCGGCGCGCGGCTGGGTGGCGGCCGGCGCGGCCTGGGGCGCGGGGGCCCGCGGCTGGATCGGCGCGGGGGCGGGCGCGGAGGTTTTCCCCGGAGGTTTCGGAGCCGCGAAATTCGCGCCCTGCGCGCCGGCCGGGCCGGCCAGGGCGAGCAGCCCGGAGACCAGCAGCGTCAAGAAGCGTCCGCCCATTCCGCCCTCCCGCCATCACGAAGGGCAAGGATAGCATGGCCGGGCCGCGCGCCAAACCCGTCAGGGATCATGACCCCGAATCGGCCGATATGCTCTATACTTCCGGCCGGCCGGATCGACGGCGCCGGACTTCCCATTTCAGGCCGGCCTCCGGCCCCGCGCGACGGCATCCGCCCGGATATGCGCGCAAGCCCTGGGAGACTTCGCATGCGACCCCATCCCGCCGCCGTCCTCCGACTCCTTCTGGTCCTCGCCGCGGCGTTTCTGGCCCCGCTCGGTCCCACCTTGGCCGAAACCAACCCCGACGCGGAGATCCCGACGGGCAAGCGCGTCGCGCTGGTGATCGGCAACGGCGCCTATGGCGAGCTCGGCACTCTGCCGAACCCGCCGAACGACGCCACCGACATCGCCGCCGCGCTCAGGACGCTCCATTTCGACGTGACCCTCATCACCGACGGGGACGCCGAGGAGATGTTGGGCGCGCTGCGCGATTTCGGCGAGGCGGCCACCGGCGCCGACGTGGCGCTGTTCTACTACGCGGGCCACGGCATGGCGATGGAGGGCGAAAACTACCTCGTGCCGGTTCGCGCGCGGATCAAGGACAAGCTCAGCCTGCGCTACGGCACGCTCAACCTCTCGGATGTACGCGACACGCTCGAGGCCAGCCGCGCGCCGCTCAAGATGGTGATCCTCGACGCCTGCCGCGACAATCCGCTCGCAAAGCAACTGCGGCAGAATTCGGGGCAGCTCGGCCGGAGCCTGGACGCCAATTCCGGGCTGGTCGGCATGGATGTCGACCGCGCCGGCGGCTGGTACATCGCCTATGCCACGGCCGCTGGCGCCGTGGCGCTCGACGGCCAGAACCAGCGCAACAGCCCGTTCACTACGGCGCTGCTCGCCCATATCGGCGAGGAGAACGTCGATGTGCGGGTGATGTTCGGCGATGTGCGCGCCGACGTGGTGCGGGCGACCAGCAACCACCAGACGCCCTGGGCGGAAGACGCGATGCTCGGCGATTTCCAGTTCAACCCGGTCGCCGTCAAGCCGGTCGAACCCGTGGTCGACCCCTCCATCGCGGCCTGGCGCGCCATCGTCGACAGCGACGAGCCGATCGCCTTCGAGGAATTCCTGGGAAATTATCCCGAGAGCGATTTCGCCAGCGCCGCCAAGGTCCGGGCCCACGCGCTGCGCGACCCGGCGGCGGAGCGCGCGGCCTGGGAGGCGGCGCAGCGGAGCGGGGCTGCCGAAGCCTATGAGAAATTCCTGCGCAACTATCCCGCCGGCCCCTATTCCAGCGCGGCGAAGACCCTGCTGCAGAGCGCGCTCGGCTCGCGCCTGCTCGCCTCCGACGATCCGGCCGAGATGGAAGCCTATATCGCCCGCTTCCCGGATTCGCCCTGGGTGCCGGTCCTCCGCCAGCGCATGGAGGCCGCTCAGGCCGCCGCCGCTGCTCCGCCCCCCGCGGCTCCCCCCGGTCCGCCCGCCGATCAGACATCGGAAGGGTCATCGGGCCAACCGCCCGCGGATATCACGGTCACGATGGCGGCGCCCCCGCCCGATGCCGGCGATTCCGGCCGGGCGCTGACGCTCGCGCCGCCCGCGACGCCGGAGCGCCCCTCCGCCGGAACGCCCGCGGACATCATCGCCGAGGCGGACCTCTCGCCGCGGTCGATCGCCACCCTCGAGGCGGTGGTCTCGCCCTATCTGATCCAGATCGCGCTGAAGGGCCTCGGCTATTACAATGGTGAGCTGGACGGAAAGTTCGGGCCGGCCTCGAAGCGCGCGGCGTCGGCGTTCCAGCGCGATCTCGGCGCCTCCGCCACCGGGGATCTGCGCCCCATCGAGATCGTCGCGCTGATCGGCGAGGCGGCGCGCAAGGGCAATGCCGATTCCCAGAACACCTACGGCGGCATGTTCGATACCGGCGCCGGCGTGCCCCGGAACGCGGTCACCGCCGCCGACTGGTACCGGCGCTCGGCGGAGGCCGACTACGGCTATGGCCAGAGGAATCTGGCCTGCGCCTACATGGCCGGCCGGGGCGTGGAGAGGGATCCGGCCGAGGGCCGGCGCTGGCTCCAGGCGGCGCGGCGCAACGACGTGCCGCCCGAGGACGCGCGCTGCGAATAGAGGGGGCCGCCTCAGCCGGGGCCGGACAGGCGCGCGCGGAATGCCTCCAGCGCCCAGCGGGCGGCCGGGCCGGGCAGGGTGTCCTTGCGGCGAAGCGCGCTGAACGGATAGGCGAGCCCCGGCCCCTCCGGCAGGGCAAGCTCCACCAGCGCGCCGCGGTCGAGATCCTCCCGCACCGCGTGGCGCGGCATGTTGCCCCAGCCGATCCCCTCGCGCAGCAGCGCGTGCTTGGCGCCGAGATCCGCGAGCCGCCAGCTTCGCGGGCTCAGGACCGAGAAATCGCGGCCGACGGTCAGATCCGAGCGGTCCGTCAGAACGAGTTGCAGATGCGCGCGCGCCTCGCCCGGGCGCGGCCGCTCCGCGCGGGCGAGAGGATGCGAGGGCGCCGCCACCGGCACCAGTTCGACCGCCCCCAGCGCCTCCCGCTCGAGATCCCGGTCCTCCGGCGTGATCGGCCCGCCGATGCCGAGATCGGCGCGTCCGTCGAGCACCAGCGCGGCTACGGCGCCCAGGGCCTCGACATGCAGACGCAGGGTCACGGTCGGAAAGCTGTCCTGGAATTCGCGCAGCACGGCGGCGATGGCGGTGCCCGGCACCATGACATCGACCACCAGCGCCAGTTCGGGCTCCAGACCCCGGCTGAGGCTCCGGACCTTGGCCATCAGCGCGTCGACGTCGTCCGCCACGGCGCGGATCTCCGCGAGCAGCGCCCGGCCGCGCTCGGTCAGGACCGGGCGACGGGATCCCGCGCGGTCGAAGAGCGCGACGCCGAGCTGCGCCTCGAGCGTGGCGACCGCGTAGCTCACCACCGAGATCGCACGGCCGAGCCGTTTCGCGGCGCGGTTGAAGCTGCCCTCGTCCACCACGGCGAGAAAGACGCGCAGATGGTCAAGGCTCGGCTGGGCGACGTCAACCATTCAGGTTTTCCGAACGTTTTGGAGAATTTTATCCCAGTTATATGAAGAGTAGGCAAGGTCTATCTGGGTGTCCATCAGCTTCGGCCCGAAAGCCGCCGAAGCCTCCCTCAATGCAAGGAGTTCCGTCATGACCACCCGGACCGAAACCTTCTCCGCCTCCCTCCCGCTCGCCGGCGCCGACTATGCCGCCGCGGCCGGCAGGCTCCTGATCGCCGCGATCTTCCTGCTCAGCGGCTTCTCCAAGGTCACCGGCCTCGCCGGAACCGTGGATTACATCGCCGCCGTCGGCCTGCCCGCGCCTACGCTCGCCGCGCTCGGGGCCATCGCCGTCGAACTCCTGGGCGGGATCGCGCTCGTGGCTGGCCTGCGCACGCGGCTGGTCGCCTCGGTGCTCGCCGTCTTCACCCTCGCCACGGCGGTGTTCTTCCACGCCGATCTCGCGGACCAGAACCAGTTCATCCACTTCTTCAAGAACATCGCGATCGCCGGCGGTCTGCTGCAGGTCATCGCCTTCGGGGCCGGCCGGCTGTCGCTCGACCGCGGCTGAGCGTCCTTCCCCCGCTCCTCCGGCGCCGGCCCGCGAAAGCGGCCGGCGCCGCCCGTGTTCCCGGGACCCTTCAGGGATCACCGTGGCGGGCGTGCCAGGAGGCGCAGAAGCTCACGAAATGCTTGCCCGGGCGCTTCGGCTCGATCTCCTGCTGACCGCACCAGCGGCGCCATTCGCCCTCGAGATGATAGACGTCCCAGCCCGGCGCGACCGAGCGGGCATCCTCGTAGGCCTCGGGGTCGAGCACGCCCTCGAAGATCTCGTCCTCGCGCGCCGGGACCGAGCCACGCGCGCGAAAGGTCACGAATTCCTCGTCCATCTCGATGCTGTAGTCGGGCATGTGCGCGTGGGCGGCATCCTCGGCGACGATGTTCGCGAGCAGCCGGCGGAACTCCTTGTCGGTCGAATAGGAGCCGCATTTCGACTTGAGCTTGCCGAGCCCGATCTTCCAGGACGCCGCCTGCCCGCAATGCTTGCGCGCGATCTCGTAGAGCCGGCGCTCGAGCGGCTTCCTGAGCCGGAAGTAGTTCCGGTGCAGCGTCAGCACCTCGCGCGCGGTCACCGCGTTCAGGACCCAGTCCGAGAGGGTGACCTCGATCTCGTGCATCCGTCCCTCGCGCGTCTCGCGCACGATCCGGAAACTGTCGATCAGGCCGAAACCATCGAGGATCTCCACGTCGCCGGTCGTGACATTGGTGGTGATCGTCGTGCCCCGCAGCCGCTCCATCGCCGCGCGCAACTGCTGGTAGCCGCGCCCGTCGGTGCCCCGGTTGGTCGCGTTCAGGAGATCGAAGGCCTTGAAGCGGATCGCCCGGCTGACCGGCCGGCCCTCGTTCTGCGCCGCCATGAGCTGGCTGATCGCGAAGATCAGCACGTCGCGGTCGTGAACGGTCGCCAGCCCCTTCACCGAAGGCGTGATCTCGACGAAGTTCCGCCCGTTCTCGTAGCGGCGCACGTTCCTGTCAGGCTTGGTCGCGATCGAGAAGACCGGGTGCTCCATCGAGGCCATGTCGCCCTTCGGCGCCGCGTCGAGAATGTCGCAGACGAAGAAATCGGCGGACTGCATCCGGTCCGGCAGCAGCGGCGAGCGTTCCTTCGCGCTTTCAGGCACCCAAACCCCCGAATCGTGCTTTCACCCACTCAACCCCGCTGATTCGTGTTTTCACACACCGGATCCCCAGCTTTCGTGCTTTCACCCACCACGTCAAGTTTTTCGTGCTTTCACCCACCTACTATCGTGTTATCACACACCATCTTTCGTGTTATCACACACCAGCGGTTTCAGAATCCCGATCCATTCCAAGGGCTTGCGGACACTTATCCACAGCTTAACCCATTATTTAACCCATATTAACTCAGCACGCACCAACCGCCGCTCGGAATCCGCGTGAGCGCGGAACCAGGAGATCGAACCGATACCGCGGAAATCCGGGAGAATGCCGGTGTTATGCCGGAACGCGCAGACGCGAGCGGCGGGGCGTGCCCCGAAGCGCCATGAGAATGCGTACCGCCGAGCTTTCGGGATCGTAGGTCCCATCGGCCAGGATGACCCGGGGCGGAGCGGCCGGGGAAGCGGAGCTCCCGGCGATGAGGGTTTCGACCAGCGCGGCGCGGATCGCCTCGGCGCGGCTCCACACCGCCGCGTCCTCCAGCAGGCCCCCGGATTGCAGCCTGGAATGCCGTTCGAACCGCGCATCCAGCCGACGGACACAGGTCCTGACCGGAGTCACCACGCAGACATAGGTCCGCCCCGGGGTCGCGCCCGGTGCGAGGATCTCCCGCCAGGATTCCGGCGAGAAGGGAACGGGCGCGCGCAGATAGGCCGACCAGATCGCCTGGAGCAGCCCTTGGTCGACGAGATAGCCTCCCGGCGCGTTTCGAAGCCGCCGATAGAGCGCGGCGACGGTCAGCGCGTTGAAGACCACCTTGGCACGATCCCGCGGCCCGTGCTGCGGGATCGCCGCGATCCGCCGGGCGGCGCGGCGTTCAGTGGGGGCGCCCGGCAGGGCGCGCAGGATCAGGCCGAGCCGCGCCGGCGTCCGCCGCGCACCCGGCCAGTCGTCATGGGTGAGCCGGGGTGCGAAGACCGGCGGCGGCTCCTCCCGCTCCAGCAGGTTCCAGCAGGCGCGGGCGAGCGTCGTCTTGCCGGACCCCGGGAGGCCGAAGAACTCCAGCCGGGGGACCGGATCCCTAGGCAAGGGCGGGGACCGGCCGCGCCTGCCCGGCGAGATCCTGGTAGATCTCCAGCGTATGGCGCGACATCACCGCGGTGTCCCAGGCGTCGAGCCGGGTGTGCCGCGCCCGCTCGGCGAAGGCTTCCCGCGTATCGGCGATCCGGAGCAGGTCGGCGACGGCCTCGACGAATTCGGTCCAGTCCCCCTGCCGGACAACGATGCCGTTCACGCCGTTGGTGATGATCTCCTCGATGCCGGGCAGATCGAACAGCACCGTGGGCCGGCCGGCCGCGAGATACTGCAGGACCGAGCGGGGCAGACCTTCGCGGTCGGCGCAGTGGACGCAGACATCGGCCATCGCGATGACCCGTTCCGGATCGTCCCGGAAGCCGAGCAGCAGGATTCGGTCGGAAAGGCCGAGCGCGGCGATACGGGCCTCGATCGCGGGCCGCAGGAATCCCTCTCCCGCGAGCAGGATCCGGGTATCCGGACAGAGTGCCAGCAGCGCGCGCGCGTGATCGAGCAGTTCGAGATGCCGCTTGCGCGGTTCGAGCGCCGACAGCATCGCGATCACCGGCGGCCGCCTCTCGCCCGGGGCGAGGCGCAGGATCCGCCGCCAGTCCTCGGGCGGCGCGGCCTCGGCGAAGCGGCGAAGGCTGAACCCGGAGCGGACGATGTGGTGCGGCGCGTCTCGGCCGACTCCATGTGTCAGGCAGGCGTTCCGCATCCCGTCGCTGACATGGATGAAGGCGTGGGTGACCTTCGCGGCGGCGAGTTCCGAATAGAGATAGACCATCCTCTTCGCCCCGGTCTCGCCCAGGAACGGCAGGATATGGACGCCATGCACCACCACGGGCACTCCGGCCCCGGCCGCGGCGAACCGGCCGACGATCCCCGCCTTCGACTGGTGCGTGTGAACGATGTCGGGCCGAAGCCGGCGCAGGAGCCGCAGGATCTCGCCATAGGCGGTCAGGTCGGCGACCGGATTGAGTTCCCGCGTCAGGGCCTTCACCTCGAGCGTCCTGATCCCCGGCGCGGTCTGCTCGGCGAAGCCCGGCAGATATTCGTGGCCATGCACGAGGATGACCTCATGGCCATCCGCGATCTGTCCGGCGCAGGTCAGGAGCGTGTTCTCCTCCGATCCCGCCCGAAGAAGACGTGTCAGTATATGGACAATCCTCATCCGCGTTCCCTCTTTTCTGGAAGGAACGCAAAATGATGAAATCGCTACAATTGATCTGAGGAGCTATAATACATGTGGATTAATCACGATGATCAGTACTGCCTGCCGTAGGAAAGCGCGTCGCATTCCGCCGTCTCGGGCGCCGGATCATCCTCGAAGCGGCGCATGTTCGGATGGCAGCCGATCCAGTTGTCGCGGACCTCCCGCCAGAGCGCGCGCGCTTCCGGCCCCTGGACGAAGCGGAAGCAGGAGGGCGGCCGCTTGAACCCGGGGGGCCAGGGCCGGTCGGACATCCAGAGGAACAGGTTGCCCCGGCAGTCGGAGATCCGCTCCCAGCCGGCGGCAAGCTGGGAGCGGCTGACGATGGCGTTCCCCTCCATCGCGAAGACGCTGTCGATCACGCGCAGCCGCGGCGAGGCCGCCCCGGCCTTGATCGGCGGCCCGGTCCGCATCTCGCCGCGATAGGGATAGGAGGTGACGCGGATCAGCGCGCCGAGCAGCGTCAGCGTGCGCGCCGATCCGTCCGCGGCGCGGCTCGGCAACTGCCGCATGCTGATGCCGGAGAAGCAGCCGTCGAACAGCACGTCCTCGACCAGACCGTCGTTCAGGAAGTCGTTCTCGAGACAATCGTCCCGGATCTCGCTGAACCAGGATCTTCCGAGGACAAGGAAATCCGAGGCGCCGGAGAAGCGCGCGCCGTCCCAGGCCCGGCGCACCCGCGCGCGCTCGACGATCATGCGCGGGCTGTCGAAGATCGCGATCGCCGCGCTGTTGCAGTAGCTGTGTTCCCAGTCCGAGGCTTGCGGCACCTCGCCGTCGAAGGTTCCGCCGATCAGGAGCGCGGCGGGGGCGCGATAGATCCGGAGCGGATAGGCGTTCACCGGGAGCGGTCCGATCTCGCAGCCGGCCTCGGCGGAGGGATTGGTGTTCCGGCTGTTGGCCGGGCGAAACATCGCCGAGCGGGCGTCGATCACCGAGCCGGGGCCGAGGTCGCGCAGGACGACCGGATCGTAGCCGTGCTCGCCGCTGAGGTCGATCACCTCGGCCGCGGCGCCGGAGGCGGCAATCTGCGCCAGCAGCAGGAGCGCGGCACAGCACCGGTTACGCCCGCCTCCTCCCGCTCGCGTCATGCCGTTTCTCCGCCCGTTCTAGAGCAGCTCCCAGACATGGCACTTGATCGCAAGCGCGGTTTCCTCGAGGGAGCCGTCCGTGCGCACCTCCCGCACCGTCTCGGAGCCCGGAAAGCTCAGCGCCCGCACCGTGTCGAGGCGGCGCTGGATCTGCGGAAGGGTCATCTCGGGCCGCCGCGTCGCGATCACATCCGCCGGGGCGAAGAGCTTCAGCACGAGATCCGGCGGATCGACGGCGCCGCGGCGGTAGGGAACCTCCTCCCAGGCGGCGAGTGCGCGGGCGAGCCCCCAGCGGGATTCCCGCAGATGGCCGAGCAGCGCGCCGTCGTTGAAACCGGGAAATTCCCCTTGGGCGAAGCGGTCGCAGAGGACGATCTGGCCACGATTGCGCGCCTGGATCATCCGGCGCAGCTTGGCCCGCTTCTCGAGGCTGAGCGTGAGCGCCCAGGGCAGCAGGCCGATCGCGCGGAGCGCGCCGCGCCCCTCCGCCGGCGAGCGCCGGTCCGCCGCGTCGGGCCGCGCCGGAGAAGGCGGGGCGATCCGCTCGACCAGGTGCCGCGCCAGCCGCAGCGGCTGCCGGTAGAGCGAGGCCGGGCCTTGGCCGCTGCCGAAATAGATCCGCGTCACGTCGAACTTCACGCCGAGCCAGTCCGACAGCTCCCGCGCGAGGCTCGACTTGCCCGATCCGTCCGATCCCAGCAGCACGATGACCACGCCGCCCCGCGGCGAGATCCGGCGCATCGGCGTCGGCGAATGGAACAGCCGCCGGTTCAGCGCGTCGCCGATCCATTGCGCCTCGCGCAGCGCCGCGAGAAGCGCCGAGCGGATCGGGCCGTAGGTCCGGAAGTGCCGGAGCCTCGCCTGCGCGGCCCGGGCGAAGGCCCGGCGCGCGGCGGGATCCTCGGGATCGTCGAGCAGCGCGCGGAGCGGCGCCTCGGCCTCGGGTCCGAGCAGGTCGCGGGCGAGGGGGGCGAGGGTCTCGGGCGAGACGCGCGCGCGCAGCCAGTCGAATTCGCGGCGGAAGTCGGTCGGCGGCGCCCCGGCGGGGCGCGGCCGCCGGAACCGGTCGCGGAACCGCCGCTTCAGCACGCGGCGCGTGAGCAGCAGCAGCATCTCCATCTCGGGCGCGGCGACGTGGATGCCGTGCCCGGCGTCGAAGATCCGGGTCTCGAGCACGCGCCGTTCCCAGGGCAGGCGGTAGCCCTTCAGATGCGGCTGTCCGAGGGTGAGCCGGTAATGCAGGTGCAGATGCGCGATACGGCCGGTGGCGGGATCGAAGCCGAAGTGATCCTCGACGGCGGGATAGCGCTTGCTCCCCACCGCGTCGAAACGCTTGTAGTTCCGCGCCGCCAGGATCTCCTGGAGCGCGCGCTGCTGCCGGGGGTCGACCAGCACGTCGAGATCGGTCAGCCCTTCGAGGGCCGGGCCGAGATGCTCGTTGCTCTTCCAGTGGCAGTAGCGGATCCCGGCCGCGTCCAGATCCGCGAACAGCGCGGTCGTGACCTCGAGGCCGGCCATGTCCGGTCCGGCCCCGGCTTCCCTCAGCCGCGCGCTCTCTCTCATTCGCCCACCTCACCCAGCTGTTTCGGCCGGATCACGTTCGAGACCGCGCGCAGCAGCCGTTCGCCATCCGGACCCATGAAGAACCCGGGCCGCAGGAACAGGGCGGCCGCCCCGGTGATCCCGCCGAGCCCGGCGGTGCCCGCCACCGTCAGGAGCGCGCCCGCCTGCGCGGCGCGGAGCCAGTCGGCGGCGAGCGCGCCCGTCACGCCGACCAGGATCGCGAGCACGATCCCCGGCAGATGCGCCCGGGCGAAATCGGCCCAGCCCATGCCGGTGAGACGCAGGCTGAGGCTGGCCATGGTCAGGAAATTCACCGCGAGCGCGGCGAAGACGCCGCAGGCCACGCCGCCGAGTCCCCAGGCCTGGCCGATCACCGAGAAGCCGATCACCGCCGCGGCGAAGAGCGCCTGACGCCAGGCCCGCGCATAGACCGCGCCGGTGGCCCGGGCGATCGTGTCGCTCATCTTGTAGCTGGCGCGGAACAGCATCGCCCAGGCGAGGATCCGCAGCGGATCGGCGACGCCGGCCCAGGCCGGTCCGAGCAGCAGCAGCACGATCTCGTCGGCCAGGATGAAGATCACCATGCTGGTCGGCAGGATCACGAGCGCGCAGGTGAAGACGCCGCCGCGATAGGCCCGGATCAGCCGCGCGGGCTCGGCCTGCACCAGCGCCATGGCGGGGAAGAGCACGCGGTCGAGCACCTGGCCGAGCATCAGCGCGGGCGTGGCCATCAGCTGGTAGGCATGGGCGTAGAAGCCGAGCGCCTGCTGGCCGAGCCAGCGCCCGACCACGAGGTTGTCGCCCTGGCCGGCGATGTAGTTGCCGATCCGGGCAAGCGTGAAGCCGGCGCCGAAATAGAGCAGTTCCCGCGTCGCGGCGGCTTCGAGAAGCGGCCGCTTCGCATGGGGCTGGCCGATGAGGAGGAGGATCGCGCGCAGCGTCTGCTGCGCGAGATAGGCGCCGACGAGCGCCCAGACCCCGGCGTGAAGCAGCGTCAGCGCCGGGGCGACGAGAAGGTAGCCGGCGGCGAAGGCGGCGGTGTCGACGAGGGCGAGCCAGCCGAAGCGCAGGTTGCGCTGCGCGAGCGACTGCGCCACCGTCGAGATCCCCTGGAGCGGAAAGGCGAGCGCCATGATCCGGGCCACCGGCTCGAGATCGGGGATGCGGAAGAGAGATGCGATCGCGGGCGCGCCGAGCCAGACGAGCAGACCGACCGCGAGGCTCAGCGCCACCGACAACGTGAAGCCGGCGCGGATGTGCCGGGGTTCGAGTTCCGGACGCTGGACGATCGCCGGCCCGACGCCGAGTTCGTAGAAGATCGCGCAGAGCCCGGCCACCACCATCGCGGCCGAGAACAGGCCGAATTGCGCCGGCGGCAGCAGCCGGGAGAGAATGACGAGCGCGGCGAGTTGCAGCACCGCCTGGCTCCCCATCGCGAGCGAGGTCCAGGCCAGCCCGGACACCGTCTTCTCGGTCAGACGCCGCGTCTTGGCCGTCATGCGACTTTCCATCCCCCGTCAACGGCGATCAGCTTAGAGTCGGTCCCCGGCAAAGCAACATACGCGGAGAGTTATCCTGTAATCCTCTCGGGTTATCTTCCCGCGGCCGGATCCGGAACTCAGGCGATCGGCCATGTAATCCCCATGTCGATCTCGAAGAGCCGCCCGTCCGCCACCTGGTCCGCGCCGTAATCCGCGGCGTAGAGGTTCATGTGGTGGCCGTCGTTCGGGTCGCTGCTCGGGGCCAGCGTCAGGCCCTTGATCTTCGGCTTGTGGCCGCTGTCGCTGCGGTATTCCGCGTCGTTCAGCAGGGTGAGGGTGGAGACGAGATCGCCGTTCCCGTCGACGGTGAAGATCTTTCCGCTGGTGGCGCCGCCGGCGAAATAGAAGAGATCGGCATAGGGATCGTAGGCCATTGCCTCCGGTTCTGTCACCGCCGAGGGCAGGTTGACCACGGCGACCAACTGGCCGCTGGTGGTGAGCTCGAACATCCGGTCCGTCACCCCGTCGAGCATGAACATATGGCCGGTGTCCGGGTCGTAGGCGGGATCCTCGGCGTCGGTGATCCCGAAGGCCCTGACATTGATCTCCCCGACCTTGGTCCCCGGCGCGGCGGGATCGACCCAGAAGAGCCGGTCGGCGTCGTCGTCGGTGATGTAGAGATAGCCGTTGTCATTGTCATAGGCGAAGCCGGTCGGCTCCTTGCAGAAGCTCGTGAGGCTGGCGGATCCGGCCTGCGTCCCGTCCGTCCGGATCGTGAAGACATTGGTGGGACTGTAGAACGGCTTTTCCTCGTGCTCGGAATCGGCGATGAAGATCCGGTCGAGACCCGGCACATAGGCGAGGCCCGAGGGATCGGAGCAGCCGTAGCCGGAGGGATCGCCGGCCTTGTAGAGGGTCGTGTCATGTACCGCCACGACGGTCGGCGACGTCGTCGGCGGAGGAAGGGCGTCGTTGTCGTGGACGACGACGTTCACCGTGGCACTCTTGCCCTGATAGGCGGAATCGGCGCTCGACGCGGTGAAGGACAGGGGGGAGGTTTCCTGCCCCTCGACGAGCGTGTCGTCGATGGCCGAGACCGTGACCGTGCGCGCGACGTTCCAGTCGGTCGGCGTGAAGGTCAGGAGCGTGGGGGTCGCGTCGATGTCGGATGTCCCGGCGATGGCGACGGTCACGTTCGCGGTCGGGGCCGACCCGAGGGCGACGGTGACGGAATCGCCGGCGCCCCCCTCGGTCACCACGGTGTCGCCGCCGGATTCTCCGATCACGAGCTGGGCGCTTGGGAGGGTGTAGGTGACGTTGAGCTGGGGCGCGAATCCCCCTTCGGAGGAGTCGAATTCCCAGCCGTTGCCGCCGCTCATCGAGAGCAGCCAGCCATGGTTCGCCGCCCCGCCGCTCCAGGCTTGGAGGCTCGTGGTCACGTCGAGTTCGCCCAGCCCGCTGGCGATGCCCGCCGGCCGGGTCAGGTCGGGCGCCGCGACCGCTTCGACGCCATCGGTCTGGATGCCGTTGCCATAGGCGTTCCACGTCCAGCTCGGCGCGTGGTGCCAGTCGAGCAGCATCCGGTTCAGCGAGAAGGCATCCCCGGTATTGTCCGTGACATTGATGGTGAGCGTCGCCGAGGTGATCGTCGCCCCGACCGGGATCTGTCCGGGACCGTCCCCGAACAGGTCACCGAAATAGAGCAGGCCCTGGATCACCTTGCCGGAACTGTCCGAGCCGTCCACGTTGACCCTGTCGAGCGACCTGTAGTCGGAATTCGGACTCTTCTCCCGGATTATCGTGTCCTGAGTAGATGAATACCCGTTTTGAGATTGCTGGAAACTTACGGTGGGCATGATGCTATCTCACCTTCAAGTTGCTTCAATCAACTGGCGCGCAGGATCGAATCCGATATCGATTAACACGATCGCGTGCTATTTTGTCGCGCCTTCTGGAATCATTTTATTTCGTATTCATGTTGATTATTTCATCCTGTTGTTGTTATGCTTGCGGTAGCTGCTCGAGGAATTTCGGTATCGCGGACGACATGGAGCATCACGTGCTGGCGGATTTTTTCTCCTGGAACACCCGGCTGTGCTCGTCCCTGGACAGGGTCCTGGTGCGGGACAGCGAGAACGCTTCCCTGGAACGCTTTCTGACCGAGATCCGGCCGGAGCATCGGGTCGCGGATGTCGGAGGGGGGAAGCAGCCGGCGCGGCTGAAATACCCCGATCATGCGTGGAATGGCGTCGCCTACGAGGGGCTCGATATCGACGACACCGAGCTTCGAAGCGCGCCGCCCGGCATCTACAGCCGCGTGCGCGTCGTCGACATCACGGATGTTCCCGGGGAGATGTCCGAAAGCTACGACCGGATCATCTGCCGCAACACGCTCGAACATGTGCGCGACATGGACCGCGCGATTGGGGGCCTGGCAATGATGGCGCGGCCGAACGGCAAGATCTACGTCAAGACCACCTGCCGCTTCGCGCTCTATGCCCGGCTGAACCGGATCCTTCCCGAGGTCCTGAAGCGGAGGCTGCTGTTCTTCCTTTTCCCCCACAAGAGCGGCGACGGGTTTCCGGCCTTCTACGACCGCTGCACGGTCCGGGAAATTTCCGATCTCGCATCGAAACATGGTCTGAACCCGTCATTTCCGGTCAATCAGTCATACTATTCAACCTACTTCACATTTCTGATGCCGGTATATTTCGTGTGGCGCTTTTTTACGGGAATACAGTATTTGATCAATAAGGATTATTCGGAGAGATTCGAGCTTGTCTTCGAGAAGCGGGACTGAACGCCAGAATGGTCAGTGCACGCCGACTCCGCCCTTGCGGCTCGGCTCCGGTTTGGACTTGGGCTTCGATTTTGGCTTCGACTGGTGCGGCTTCGGCTTCGGCCGGCGCGATTTCGGATGAGGCGGTTTCGGCTTCGGATGGGGAGGCTTCGGTCCGGGGTGATGGTGTGGCAGCCCCGCCGAGCCCGCGATCGCCCGCGATCCGAGGCTCGTCCCGAGCAGGAGCGTCATGGCGGGCGGCGTCACCGCCGCGAAACGTCCCGCCCTTTCCATGAAACGACGCCGCTCTGGATCTTCCGGACCGGCGGGGGGGTCGGAGAATTCGTTCTTCAGGTCCATTTCCGCGATGCCCCTCTGAAGGATCTCGAAGTATTGAGCGGAGGCCTTTTTTTCACAAGTACTAGGCATATACCTCTTTGGAATTAACCATAATTCCGATTATCCGCCCGAATTTCACTCCTCCGCGGGGCGAGCGGTTCAGAGCTTGGCGCGCGATTCCCCGAAGACGCGGACGGCGCGGCGAAGGAGATCGCCCGGGCCGCGCGCCATCAGGTCGTCGGCGCGCCGGGTCCGGTGCGCGATCCAGGCGATCTGTCCGGCGAGGCGCAGCGGCGCGCCGATCACGCGATACCGCGCGGTGAAAAGGCGGCGCGCGTGCTGCAGCCGGGTGAGGAGGTGCCGGGATTCGGCGGGTACCCGCGTTCCGAACAGATCCGCGAGGGTGACGAGCTGGGTGTCGATCGCATTGCGCGTCGCGCGATCGGCGCCGGCGGCGCGCACGGCGCCCCAGTCCACCGGTTCGGCCGCCGCCAGTTCCGCGAGATCACGCAGATGCCGCAGGTCGATCCGGCCGCGCCAGTAGTCGCCCTCCTTGAGAAGGTCGTGCAGGATCCAGTGCAGCGCGCGCGCCTCCGGGGACGGAACGATGGCGCGAAGCGGACCGCGCGCGACCTCGGTTCCCGAGGCGGCGCTGGCCCGCAGGTCGACCACGCCCGGATCGCCCGTCCGGGCCATCTCGCGCGCGCCGGGGAGGGCGGCGTAGCCGATCCGCCGAAGCGCGGCCCGCGCCATCCGCAGCCGCGCGGCGGGAACGCCGATGTCGAGATCGCTCGTGATCCGCGCGGGAGGGCAACGCTCCGGGGCGGCGTAGAGCGGCGCCGCGCCTTTCAGCAGCACGGGCGTGATCCCCCGCCGGTTCAGCGCCGCGATCACCGCGCCGAGCTGGGCGCGCAGCCTCCGGTTCCGCTCCAGGTTCCGCGCGTCGATGAAGGCGAGGAAATCGGCCGCGTCGGCGGGCAGCCCGTCGAGCGCGCCGGCCCGCCGCAGCGCCTGGCAGAGCGTCGGCGTCAGCAGGGAACGGTTCGCAAGCGCGATCACCGCGTCCCAGTCGGTCGCGGGCGGCGGCCGTCCGTCGAGCGCGGCGAGCAGCATGTCGAGCGTTCCGGCGCGGGACTTCATCTTGGCGACCTCATCGCAATGCACGGGCGAGAAGCGCCACCGCCTGGTCGAGATCGGAATAGGTAAGGACGTGGGTCTCGGCCCCCGAGATGGCGGCGCAGACCGCGTCGAAACCCTCCGCCGTCAGCTCCCCCCCGGCCGCGAAGGCCTCGCCGAGCAGGAAGCGCAGCGCCTCGGCGGGGTCGAGCGGGTCCAGCCGCGCCGGCATGCCCGGCCGGCGCCGCAGCCGGAGGATCCAGCCCACCGGTCGGGGGCGGGAGCGAACCGGCGCGTCGGGAAGCGGGAAGCGGACCCGGCGGCGGTCGGGCCGGCGGTGCGCCGGCGCGGCGACGAGGCCGGGCATCCGGGGCGCGAGCAGGGCCACGGCGCCCGACTTGACGGCCGGGGCGAAGGGCAGGCCGGCGCAGCGGCCGTCCGGGTAGAGCAGCGCGACATCGTCTCCGGCGAAGCCGAAGCCCGCGGCGGCGAGGGCGAGGGCGAGCGTGGTCTTGCCGGTGCCGGGCGGCCCCCCGAGCAGGAGCAGCCGCCCGTCGCGCAGGAGCGCCGCGGCGTGCAGCGCGAGCGCCTGATCGCCGTGTTCGAGGATCTCGGTCAGAAGCTGGCCCTTCAGGAGGACCGCCGCTTCGTCGGAGGCGGCGCCGGCCTGCCAGACGCCGTCGCGGAAGAGATGCGCCCGCCCGCCCGCGGCGAGCAGCGCGAATTCGGTGGCGGCCGCCTGCCCCTCCGGCGCCGCCAGATGGCGGAAGAGCGCCGCGAGCGGCGCGAAGTCGCCGTGACAGGCGACACGGATCCGCCTGCCCCCCAGCTCCAGCACCTGAGCGGCCGGGGCCGGGTCTTCCGGCGCGCGGCGCGGGCGCCGGTCGGCCAGTCCGAGCCGGGTCCATTCCCCGAGGGCGGACTCGGCATAGGCGCGCGCCAGTTCCGCCTCGACGCCGCGCGCGCGCAGTTCCGCGGCGATCGCCGCCGGCGACAGTCCGTCCTCGAGATGGCGCCAGATGTCGGCGGCGGTCTCGTTGAGCGCGAGGATGATCCCTCCCGCCGCGCTGAACAGAACGGGCCGGCCCCGCAGCCATCCGAGCCGCCCGGACAGCGTCCAGCCTTCCTCGATCGGGCGCGGGGGCGCGTCCATCCGGCTCAGGCGGGCGCGGGCGCGCCGCGCCAGGACGGTTCGCCGCTCCCCATCAGGCGCCGCGCGGCGGCGGTGAGGAACAGGACGAGCCAGAAGAACGGGCTCGTCGAGGGCCCGATCGAGTCGCTCGACATGTTGGCGGCCACATAGGCCATCGCGCCGATCGCGAGCCCGACGCAGAGCATCCGGTGCTCGAGCCGCGCGCCACGCGCGCGAAAGGCGCGCAGCAGCGTGTGGCCGCAGAGCAGCAGCGCCGCCCCGAGCAGCGCGAGCATCGCGACGAAGCCCGGCGCGCCGAGCGTCCGCAGGTAGTCGAGCAGGACGTTGTGGCTGTGCGGAACGAAGTCGTTGTAGCCGAAGATCGTGATCTCCTGCCCCGCGCCCTGGCCGAGGACGGGATCGGCGAGGAACTCGTCGATGCTGTTCTTCCAGAGCAGGTCGCGGCTCTCGAGCGAGGCGAGCTCCTTGTCCTGGGAGAGAAAGGTCAGCATCAGGCGCAGCGCGCGCGGGTTGAAGGTCATCAGCAGCCCGGCCACCGCCCCGACCAGCGTCACGCAGCCGAGCACGCTCGCGAGCGCCATCCAGATCCGCTTCGCCCCCTTGTAGGCGATCATCGAGAAGACGAGCAGCACGCCGAGGGTCGTCGCGCTGGAGAGCATCAGGTTGGTCTTCGAGCCGCAGGCGACGAGGCCGAGCAGCAGCAGGGCCCAGCACAGGATCCGCGTGCGCCGGCGCTGGCGCGTGGTCAGGATCAGCGCCATCAGCACCGGGAGGAGCGCGGAGATCACCATCCCGTACTGGTTCGGGTTCTTGAAGAACCCGGAGGAGCGGTCGCTGCCCCGGAAGATCATCTCCCGCAGCAGCGGATGCGAATAGCCGACGAAACTGAGCGCGGAGGTGAGCGCGAGGCCGAAGCAGGCGATGTCGAGATAGACCGGCAGCCGGCGGGAGGTGACCGTGCCGAGCACGAGCAGGAAGAGCGCGATCCCCGCCATCTGGCTCGCGAGATGGCGCGCCGCCCGGAACGGAACCGCCGCGTCGAAGACCGAGATGATCGACCACAGGATGAGAAACATGAGGCAGCCGAGAATGACCGCGCTCGCCCGCGCCGCGAGCGGGTCGAGCAGCGGGGCCTGCCGGAGGCGCGCGGCTTGGTACCAGATCGGCAGGCAGGCGAGCATCAGGAGCAGGGCGAGCGAGGTGCCCCCCGGCAGTTCCGGAAGGCTCGGAAAGCACAGGAGCAGCACGAAGAGGCATCCGAGCCGGTAGGCCCAGACATGGAGCGGGGGCGTCTCCGCGCCCTCCCCCACCCTTCCCTCCGGGCGCGCCCGTGATCTCTCCCTCACCGCGACCACTCCCGGTAGAGGGCGAGCCCGACACCGAGCGCGAGCCCGAAGGCGCAGGCGAGGGCGAGGACCGCCTTGTAGCGCGGGAAGCTCGGGCTGACCGGAATGAGCGCCTCGGAGGTCACCGAGACCTCGGGCCGCGTCGACTGGAGATAGACGGTCTCGAGATCCTTGCGATAGCCGTCGTACATCTCCTGATAGACCCGCGCCTCGCGTTCGGCCGCCTGCAGCTGGCTCCAGGAGGCCGAGCGCCCGTAGTCCATGAGCGCGCGCAGTTCCCCCTCGAGGCT
Source organism: Amaricoccus solimangrovi (assembly GCF_006385685.1). Taxonomy (GTDB): domain Bacteria; phylum Pseudomonadota; class Alphaproteobacteria; order Rhodobacterales; family Rhodobacteraceae; genus Amaricoccus; species Amaricoccus solimangrovi. The sequence continues at coordinate 76,755 of NZ_VFRP01000017.1, forward strand.
GGAGCGGGTGGCGACGACGGTCGCGAGCCGCAGTTCGAGCGAGTCGCTCAGCTGCCCGAGTTCCTGGGTCAGCGATTCCCGCAGATCCGCGATCATGCCCTCGAGCTGGGCGATCGCCGCCGCCGAGGCGTCGCGGGCGCGCAGCAGGTCGAGGCGCCGCGTGGTCGCGACGAGGTTTCCGTGCAGCTCGGCGATCCGCTCGGTCTGCTGCGCGCCCACCGGCAGCGCCGCGACATCCGTGACTCCGGAGAGCACGTCGAGCCGCGCGCGCGTCGTCTTCGCCTCGATCTCGCTGTCGGCCAGCCGCTCCTTCAGCTGCGCCACCTGCCGGGTGAGATCGGCGGCGTCGCTGACCGGCTGCCCGTCCTGGAAGCGCAGCCGCCGCGCCGTTTCCAGCGCCGATTCCGCCTTGCGGCGCACATCCTCCATGCGCTCCTGGAGACGGCTGACCCGGGCGTCGTTGACCGCCTGGGCCTGGGCCCGGGCCGTCTCGACATAGCTCTCGGCATAGGCGTTCGCGATTTCCATCGCGAGCCGCCGGGACGGGGAGAGGTAGCTCACGGCGATCATCGCGGTATTGCCGATCCGCTCCACCTCGAGCGCGGCGCCGACCACGCGGATGATCTCGGCCCGCGCGTCGGCGGTCCCGGCCTCGGCTCCCGGCGTCGGGTCCGGTCCGGGATCCGTGTCCAGGCCGAACCAGCCGCGGATCTCCTGGACCGTCCGCTGCAGCCGGCCCGGCCGGGCGTCGAAGATCTCGTCGAGGCCGAGCTCGCGGATGACCGCCGCCGTCATCTCGTCCGACTCGATCAGCGCGACGTGATTGTCGAGGCGCATGACCGTCGCCGCGTCGGCCGGGCCGCCGCGGTCGAGATCCACCCGGATCGTCGCCGAGGCGGTATAGACCGGCTGGGCGAGGATGATGTAGCCGAGCCCGAGCCCGATCCCGAGCACGAGCCCGAGGCCGATGAGCCAGAGATTGCGGCGCGCCATCGCGGCGAGGCGCGCGAGGCCGAGCGGCTCCTCGCGCCAGCCGAGATCGAGTTCGGTCAATGCCTCGGATCCGTCCATTCCCACCTTCCGTCGCGGCCGTCGCTGGTTCCGAATTCCCGGTTACTGGCTCGAGTTACTGGCCGAGCGCCGCGGAGGCGCCGTTCCCGCCGATCCGCCGCGCCTCGATCACGTCCCCCGGGAAGAGTTCGGGGTCGGACCCGGCCTCGGCGCCGAGTTCGGCGCCGTCGCGCAGGATCGCGACCACGTAATCGTCTCCGACCAGTCCCGCCGGGGCACGCGCCGCGGCGAGACGGGCCGCCTTCTCCTGCGCCTCGGCGAGGGCGTCGGCGAGGGCGGACCAGGTCTCGCTGCTCGCGCCGGACTCGAGATCGGCGGCCTGTGCCTCGAGACCGGCGAGTTCGCTTCGCGTGTTTTCGAGCGCGACATCGATCTCGAGCACCCGGCTCGCGCTTGCGAGCGCCGCGCGGCGGACCTCGGCCAGCCGCGCGGCGGGCGCGAGCGGGCTGCCCCGTTCGAAGAGCCGGCGGACCTCCGCGACCGTCTCGTCGTCGAGCGCCCTGCCCTCCTCCTCGCTTGTCTTCTGTGCGAGCAGCGCGGCGATCCGACCCTTCGCCCGCGCGATCGCCTCGTCGAGGCGCGTCTTCTCCCGCGCGCGTTCGCGCTCCCGCGCGTCGACCATCGCCCGCGCGCTTTCGGCGATCTCCCGGAGCGTGGGGGAGTCGTCGACGAGAATGGCACGGTAGTCTCCCGGCTGGTCCGTGCCAAGAAGCCGCTTGAGGCTCCAGACGCGGGCGTTGACCCGGCCGAGTTCGACCGCGGCCGCGCGGAGCTGCTCCGCCGCCCCGGCGGTGTCGCGTGGTCGCGCCGTGCCCGTTCCCGCCTGGGCGAGCGCGCGGCGGGCGGTGAGGCCGGGCCGGAACGGTACCGTCGTCGCCGCCACCACGTCCCCCGAGACATAGACGGGGCGGTATTCCCGGACCCCGACATAGACCTCGTTCGCCGTGATGAACCGGGGCTGGCCGTCCGGCGCGGATCCCGCCGGGACCATCCCGACATAGGCCTCCGTCACCCGCTGTCGGAGCGCGCCGAGCGAACTGCCCGCCGCCTCCACCGCTCCGATGGCCGGGAACCAGGCGGTGCCGTCCGCTTCGACCGGAACGGAGCGCGCGATCTCCGGCGCTCCGAGGACCGCGACCTCCAGCACGTCGCCGGGGCGCAGCGGATAGTCGGCGGCGCGGGCGCCGCCCGGCCCCGTCGCGGCGAGGCCGGCGAGCAGAAGCCCGGCCGCGAGCTTCGCCCGGGCGCCGCGCGCCCCCGCCTGTTCCGCCCGAACGGTCCGGGACCGCGGGCCTTGCGCTTTCTCGCGGATCACGGCGTTTCCCCTTCCGAGCCGCCGGCCGTCCCTTCCCTTCCCTTCACGAGGGTCGGGCCCCGGTCTCGCGGTCGTATCCGACACGGTTCATGATGAAGGCGACCTCGGTTCTGTTCCTGGCGCCAAGTTTTCTCATGATGACCCGGACGTGTACTTTCACGGTATTTTCACAGATATCGAGTTCCCGCGCGATGACCTTGTTGGCCTTGCCCTGGCGCAGGGCTTCCGCGACCATCCGCTGCCGGGGCGTGAAGGAGGCGTCGCATCCGCGTTCGGGCAAATCGAGGCCGCGCTGGCTGGCGCCACGCTGGTCAGGGTCGCGCTCAAGGGGCGCGGAACTCTCCGCCGCGGCCGCGGCGAGGATGGACGCGCCCTCGCGGCGCATGCCCGCGAAGGCGGTCGCCGGCAGCGTGACGCAGCCGCTCGAGATCAGCCGCACCGCGTGGATCAGCGCGTCGACCCCGATCCGGGTCGGAATGCAGCCCCGGGCGCCGCAATTCACCGCCGCCGTCATCATTTCGACGCTGTCGGTATCGGCGAGCGCGATCACCGGCGTCGGGGAGGCCTGCGCGACCAGATCGCGCAACGCGCGCCCGACGGTGACGGTGGCGAGACCTTCGGTCCCGACGCTGCAGGTCACCACGTCGAAACGGATGTCGCGCCCCGCGAGCCGCCACTCCTCCACGGAGCCGAAGGCGGCGACCCTGATTCTCGGATGCTCGCTCTCGACGATGCGGGTGAAGCATTCCCGAGCCAGCGGAGCGGCGTCTATGAAAGCAATCGTGTTCCTGAATGGCCGCTCGCCGCGGTCATCCTCGGAATCCCGAGTCTGATCCCTCATGCACTGCGCCTTGCTTGTAAAAAGACAGACGTTAACTACCGCCTTTTGGCCTAAGACCAACTCATTCGGCATAATGCTGCGCGAATCGCGTCCGGTACTATGTCGATACCAGACGTTAACACAAATGTCTTATGTGACAATAAGATTTCATCGCTCTAATACTTAAATATCTCCGATTGTTTTTAAAGATAATTATAAATACTTATTGGAGTATTTATTTTATACAACAATCGATATCTAACACGTATCGCGATATATTTTAATACCGATGGGATTACAGATGTAAGTAATGAATATCGAGATTCATGTATGACTACAGATTCGTCAGCGAAAAACCTTGACACCCCAGTGCGAACGCTTAGGGCGCGCGCTACCGAATCGGCTGCTCCGGCAAGCCCGGCACCCCTCTCCCGCGCTCCAGGTGATGTAATCCATTCATAATCAATATTGGTAATGCACATTAATTAATATGCACATATTGATAAAACAGGAAAAATAAATCTTATGAAAATCAAATTATAATAAGAGGGAATTTTGGACATGACAGAGGTTGTCTCGGCCCTTGGCGGGGCCGCGCGGACGCGCGCCCGGCGGTCCGCGGAGGGGTCACCGGACCTGGAGTCCGCCCGATTCGAACGTTCCCCTCTCGGGGGATCGCCCAAACGCTTCCTCGACTGCGCGCTCGCGGGGGCGCTGCTGGTGCTGTTCGCGCCGCTGATGGCGGTGATCGCGGGAGCGATCGTCCTGCTGGACGGCGGCCGGCCGTTCTACTCCCATACCCGCGTGGGATACGGCGGCCGGATCTTCGGCTGCCTCAAGTTCCGCACCATGCATCGCGACGCGGACGAGATCCTCGCCGCCCATCTCGCGAAGGATCCGGAGGCCGCGCGCGAATGGGCGGAGGCGCGCAAGCTCCGGGTGGATCCGCGCGTGACGCCGGTCGGCGCCTTTCTGCGCCGGACCAGTCTCGACGAACTGCCGCAGCTCCTGAACGTGCTGAAGGGGGAGATGAGCTGCGTGGGCCCGCGTCCGGTGACCCGCGAGGAGCTGCCGCGCTACGACGCGCACGCCGCGGACTACCTGCGCGCGCGGCCCGGTCTGACCGGACTCTGGCAGGTCACCGGACGCAGCGCCGCCGATTTTCCGACGCGCGTCTCGTTCGACCACCGCTACGTCAGCACCTGGTCGTTTCTCGCCGACCTCTCCATCCTGGCGCGGACGCCGTTCGCCGTGCTCCGGGGGGAGGGAGCCTACTGAAGCCGGCGGGGCCCCGGGGCGTCCGTTCCTCCGCGCGGGCGCGGCGGAGGAACGGGCGCTCCGGATCAGATGATGAACATGTCCTTGTAGCTGAGCGCCAGCCCCGCGCCGAGGCGCGCGATCTCGACCGCCTCGCCGGCGCCCGACCCGTCGGGGTCGTAGCTGAGAAGCCCGGACTCGGTGTCGTAGATCACGTAGTCGTTGCCATCGTCGGGCGCGCCGGTCTCGAAATAGGAAGAGGAAAGCGCCCTGGGGTTCGCGAGCGTTCCGGAGCCCAGTTTCGCGAAGGCCGCGTGATCGAGATAGATGCGATCCTCGCGCGTGACGAAATCCGCGATCGTGTCGAGGCCGCCCGCGCCGTCGAGGAGGAAGGCGTCCTTGCCGGGGCCGCCCGACAGGGTGTCGGTACCCGCCTTCCCCAAGAGCAGGTCGTCGCCGGCCAGTCCGCGCAGGAAATCCGCCGCGCCGGTTCCGGTCAGCGTGTCGGCGCCCGCGCTCCCCTCGCGCATCGGCGTGGCGCTCTCCCATTCGAGACGGAGCACCGGAGCCGCCGCCGGATCGCCATCGTGGGAAACCGCGACCCGCTCGCCGGTTCCGCTGATCGTGAGCGCCAGCGCGTTTCCGGGCGCCCACCCTGCCCGATCGACGATTTCCTGGACGATGGCGGAAATGTCGGGAGATTTCTGCGCCGCGCCGCTCGCCCCCACGCTCGGCCAGTCGGCGGGCTTCCAGCCGGTGGAGGTGTCGGTGAGCGGACGGGACGACAGATCCTGGGCCGCGGTGGTGAATTTCGGGGCCGTGTCGGCGTCCACGCCCCGGATCACCAGGTTCGACGCGCCCGCGCCGCTCTCGTCGACGGTGAAGCGGAGATAGGCCCGGGTGATGACCGCGTCCTCCGGGATGTCGAGCCCGCCGAAGCGGATCCCGACGACCTGCGCCTTCGATCCGTCCTGCCCGAGTTCGAGGTCGCCGCTGCCGAGCGAGACGGATCCGGAGGGAGATTCCTCGGCGTCGTCGGCATCCGTCGCGATCCGCGCCTGGGTGACATGGGCCGTTGTCGTCTCGCCTGCGACCACGGCGATCGCGAAGTCCCTGGTCGCCACGCTTCCGTCGGTCGAGGTCGCGGTCACCTTGAGCCGGATCGTCGGCTCGAGCGCGGCGTCGAGTGTTCCCTGGCCGGAGCGGGTGATCCGTCCCCCGGTGTCGATGGCGAAACGGGCGTCGTTCAGCGCATAGCGCACGCTGTCCCCCGCGTCGGGATCGGCGGCGGTGGCGGTGACGCCGACGCTCGTCCCCGCCGCCGCCGCCGCCTCGATCCGGTCGGGCCGGCTGTCGGAATCCGCCTCGGCCGCGAAGGCGACCGGCGAGTCGCCGCCCGCCGTTCCGTCGTCGCCGTCATGCGCCGCGATCCACGCGTCCTTCTTCCCGGCCCAGAAGTCGCGCGCCCGCTGCCCCTGCAGGATCGTCCAGCCCGCGCCCGGCCGCGGGTAGTCGCTCGGCAGCGGATCGTCGGACAGGTTCAGGAAATAGTTGCCGGAGGATTCGACGGTCTTCTCCCAGGCCTTGGCGAGCCGCTCCTGCCCCGCGTGATCGACGTCCTCGATGGCGATGACGGAATCGTGGATGCGCAGATGGGGCGTGATGTCCGGCGTCCCCTTGTCGAGCTTGAACGGCGAGCCATGCGTGATCTCGCCCTTGTAGAGGAACGACTTGCTGCGCAGCAGGACGCCGTCGAGGGTGACCGTGTTGTCCGATCCGTCCACGTCGCCATCGCCGAGGCTGATGCCGGAAAACACCCCGTCGAAGAGGCTGTCGGCGATCGTGCCCGAGAGCGCGTCGTCGTTCTCGACCGCGTCGTCGCGCGAGTCGCTGACCCGGACGTCGGTGATCGTGAAACCGTCGGAGGCGCCCACCACCCGGATTCCATCCCAGGGTCGTGAGATCCGCCATCCGTCGATGACGACCCCCGGCGTGTCCTGGACCCGGACACCGGCGGAGTTCACGTAAGTCACCGTCCAGTCCGTATCCAGCGGAACCTCGCCCAGGATCGCGCCGCCATGGATGACGAGCCCGGACCGGCCCCCGGCCACCCGGAAGGGATAGAGGTTGAGCGTCTCGCCGATGTTGGCCTCGATCCAGCTCGCCTGCGTCGCATCGATCACGTCCACCGTGTCGCTGCCCTTGGGAAGCGACCAGGCGGAGTAGCCGTAATCGCCGGTGAGTTTGAGCATCATTCCTGGAAATTCCCGATCCCGCCGCCCTCCGCCGATCAGGCGGTCGCGGCCTGCGAAGTGGTTGAAGTGCCGGGACAGGATCCCGGGGCGCCGGGCGAACCGGTCCGAAGGGAAGGTATTACACGCCTTGCGAGCAGTTCGAGTCCTGTTCGCGACGAAGGGGCGGACCGGCGGATTGAGGCCGGTCGGGGTCTCGCCGGCCCGGCGTGACCGGCCTGGCGAAGGGCGGACACGCCGGGGAACTTCTAGCGTGCGAAGACGCTCCGGATCTCGCGCCAGCGGCTGGCGTAGAAGCCGCGTTCGGCGAACCGGCCCGGGAAGCGCCGCCGCACCGAGGGGCGATGGCGGAGCGAGGCGGCGTGTTCGACCGCGTAGGCGAGCGCCCGGCCCGGATCTCTCGCCCGGGGGTGGTCCCGCAGCCAGAGGGCGCGGCGCGCGAGAAATCGCGCGAAGCTCCCGACGGGAACCGGATCGGTGCCCGCCGTCAGCTCGCAGAGGCGCAGGAAGGCGTCGAAGGAGAGGCCGGCCTTCCCGGCCCCGGACCGGGCTTCCGCGACGACGCCCGGACCGTGGTACCGCGCGATCAGCGCGAATTCGACCACTTCGGAGAGCAGGACGCCGCCGCTCAGCAAGCGCCGATGGTTCACCTGACCATGCAGCACGAGATGCAGGAGCGCGTCCGCGGGCGCCGGCAGGCGCGCGCTTCGACCTCCGATGACGACCGGAGAGGAGCGCTCGAAGAGCCGGGGCGTGGGCAGCAGGGGCTGGTGCCATGGTTGCGCCACGCGGTGCAGCTCGATCGCGGCGGGCGCGCCCTCGCGCCACAGCGCGGGCAGATGATGATGCTCCTCCGCCAGCTGAGGCCCTTCCGCCAGAGGCGCGTAGCCCGCCGCTTCGAGCGCCGCCGCCGCCTCGTCGATCCGGGAGGCGGGCACCAGGAGGTCGAGATCCTGCATGAAGCGTCCGGCCGGGCCGAGCAGGCCGTCGGCGAGGCGCCCCGCGCCCTTGAGCAGGAGCGGTTCGATCCCCGCGGCGTCGAGCAGCGCGAGCACCTCGGCGAGCTCTTCGCGCAAGGCTTCGTTGCGCGTCCCGTTCGCCTCGGCGGCGAAGCGGAAACCATCGGCGAGCGCCTCCGGCAGCAGCGGCGCGATCGCCGGATCCTCGGTGAGCCGGCCGAGGAAGGGCGCGACGCGGTGCTCGAAGGCAAGCGGAACCAGCAGGGCGGGATCGAGCCGCGCGGCGCGGAGCGCCCCCGCCGGATCGGGCTCGGTCCCGAGCGCGACGCGGATCAGCAGGCAGAGTTCCGCGAAGGGAGTCATGACGCCGCCGCGGGAGCCGAGGCGGCGAGCTGCCAGGCGAAGGATACCGCCGCGTCGTGATCGGAATAGACGAGACGCCAGGCGGGAAGGACCCTCACCCATTCGAGCAGTTCCGCGACATGCCGGTCCGACCCCGGCGGCAGCATCCCACTCTCCGCGAGCAGCGCCAGCGTCTCCCGGGGCGCCAGGCGTTCGGCGCGGTACTGCGTCCCCGGCGTCCAGGTCGGAAAGAGAAGAGCTGCCACCGGAAAGCCCCGGTCGCGCGCCAGCCGGGGCGCGGGATAGTAGCGGATCGCGCGCGCGCCGAAGCCCGCGGGTGTCGTCCGGGCAAGGAAATCGTCGAACAGCGCCGAGAACACCGGCCAGCTGCCCTCCTTCACCCCCATGGCAAGGGGACAGGGCCAGGCGAACCGGGTTCCGGCCTCGATCGCGGTCGCATCGTCGGAGACGAGCCACGCGCCCCGGGCGAGGAGCGCGCCAGAAAGCGTCGTCTTGCCCGATCCCGAGACGCCGGCGATCGCGACCGCTCCCCCGCCCGGCACGGCCACGGTCGCGGCGTGCAGCGTTCCGAGCCATTCCCGCCCGGGATTGAGCGACCGGGCGAGCTGGCGCACCAGCAGCCACCAGCCGATGCCCTCCCCCTCCTGAACGATCCGTCCGTCGAGCGCGACGAGCGAACGTTCGCCGAGGGTGAGGAGATCGATCACCGGCCCGCCGTCGGGCGCGCCCTCCACCGTCAGCGGCGCGAGCATCCGGGCCAGCACCCCGGCCAGCCGCGCGTTCCAGACCCGGACGCGCGGCGTGGCGCCGTTGCCGGACAAGACGAGATCGAGGAAGGGCGCCTGTCCGGTGGGGGGTATCCAGGCCTGGCCGATCCGCTCCACGCGCGGCGTGTCGGCCTCCGGAGCCTCGGCGAGAAGTGCGACGAGATCCGCGCCGCTCAGTCCGGAGGCGGCCGCCGCGATCTCCTCCCGCAGGAACCAGATCCGGCCGCTTTCGCCGTCGTGAACGACCAGGCCGCGATCGAAGTCGAAACACCGCGCGGCCCGGGAAGACATGTTCAAGTCCCTGGTTCCGGATTAGGCTTGAGTGTCAACCGAATTCGCCCGAGGCATCGGCCCGCGCCTTGCGCGGGTCGAAGAGCAGCGCGGCCATGGGCGCGGCCGCGGTCACCGCGGTGACCTTGAGCATCCGCTTCACCACCTCGCGGCGGGCCTGGATCTCGGCCTCCTCGGTGGTCTCCACGGCACCGTGGTTGTTTTCCGGCTGATGGGTCATGTCATGATCCTCACAATTGACAGGTACTGACTGGGAAAAGCGCTTCGGCGGGTAGGGTCACGCGAAGATGAAATCGCTGGCGGTCAACGGATTCCCGAGAGCGCCTCCGGACAGAACATCCGGACCCTGCACCAGGATCGTGTCGCCGCCTCCGAGATCGATCGTGGCATCCCCGTTCGAATAGGTGATGCTGAGCCCGTTCATGCCGGTGATGCCATAGGCGCTGACGTCGATCGTGTCGGGCTGGAGATTCAGGAGGGCGTGCTTGTGGAAGTCGGCGATCGTATCCGCGCCGCTGCCCGGGGCGAAGACGAAGGTATCGCTACCGCCCGCGAGGCCGAGCAGGTTGAGCGCCACCGGATAATCGCCCCACAGGACATCGTTTCCGGCGCCGCCCGTGATCGTGTCGGAACCCGCGCCGAGGCCGGTGATCGCCGAGTTCGAGGTATCGCCGTAAATGGTGTCGTTTCCGGCGCCGCCCGAGATCTCGTCATCGCCGAAGGACAGAAGATTGGCGGCGGTGAGCCCCAGGGTCGAGCGATAGTCGCCGACGAGGATGTCCGCGCCATCGCCGCCCTCGATCATGTCGTCGCCGAAGTTCAGCGTGGTGATCAGAGTCCCGAGGTCGCCGGTATAGTCGCCGACGATGACGTCGGCTCCGCCGTCGCCATAGAGGGCGTCGTCGCCGCCGGCGAGGGCGCTGGGGAGGTTGCCGGCGCTGTCCCCGACGAGCGTATCCGCGCCGGCTCCGCCATGCAGCTCGTCGGCGACGAAGGAGAGGATATTGAGGCTCAGGCCCAGGCCCACACCGCTCGCTCCCGGGTCACCATAGATCGTGTCGTCGCCGTCGCCCCCATAGATCGTGTCCGAGCCGAAGCTCAGCGCGTTGGCGCTGATGCTGATCGCCCCGAGCACACGGATGTCGCCATAGAGGATGTCATTGCCCGCGTCGCCCTGGATCAGGTCGTCGCCGAAGCTGAGGGCGCTGACGCTTACCGATACAAACGACGAATTGTCATAATCGCCGTAGATCACGTCGTTGTCATTGCCGCCATGGAGCGTGTCGGAGCCCAGGGCGAAGGCGCCGATCGAGACGTTCGCGAGCGCGAGGGACCCGAAGTCGCCATAGATCTCGTCGTTTCCGTCGCCGCCGTGGATCATGTCGTCGAAGCCTGAGCGGAACAGGTCGATCGAGATGAGGGCGCTGTTGACGGTATCGCCGTAGACCGTGTCGTTGCCGTAACCGGTCCAGAGCGTATCATTGCCCGAGTCCCCGATGGCGGTCACGCTCTGGGTATAGTTGGGAACGCCCCGGCTCGGATTGACCGTCAGATCGAGCAGATCGTTCCCGCCGGCGAGATTGATCTCCGTGAACGTATTGGCGAAACGCTGGAACGATCCGTCGAAACTGTTTCCCTGTCCCCCGAGGGACAGATCGTAGATCATCGCCTCGTTCTGGCCATCGCCGGACAGGAGATGCGTTCCGTCGTCCAGAAGAGTGGGAAGATTGTTCCCGCGCGAGCGCATGCCGGCGAGATTCGCGGTTATCGATTCATCCCAGCGGTTGATCGCGGTGCCGGATCTGAAAGTTCCATTGGATGAGAACGCTACCATTACACAAACCCCCGAGTTCAAAGCGCCTGAACTGATCTGTTGATCCATAGGAGATTTTTCGCCGAGAGGGCAACATATTTTACACGTTTTACGGTAAGATTTTTTAATACAACCTGTAATTAAAGTTGACTTACAAGTATAAACCTTAGGTTGTGTATTATGTCGACTCTACATTTTCACCACCAACTTAGGAAGTCTGTCTATGTGTCTCGGAAGAACCCTTGCGTGGAGCTATGGGGACTCCGACATAGCTTCCAGCGGAAGCTTATGTTTCGCGTGATGCTTGACCGCCGGGAAAATGGCTCCGCCGGCGCGGAGCCTCCCCCACGCGATGGAGACGGGCAAGAAGGCCGAGAATCCGCAACTTTCGGTTTTCCCTCGCGACCAGCGCCGCCACCTCCCGCGCCATGACGCGAGGTCTCCTCGGTCGTGAGCGCGTAGGACGCACCGGTGTTGCCGTTGGCCACCGGCAGGTAGGCGCCGGCGCCGAGCGAGCGCGGTCGATGAACGACGCGGGCCTCGGCGGGGAGACCTCGCCGCTCCCCGCCATGCGGCGTGACCGGAATGCCCGAGATGCCGGCCGGCGCGGCGCCGAGATCGAAAGCCTCTCGCCTCAGTAGATCTCCGGCTCGTCGGCGACCTTGCCGAAGGAGCGCGCCAGATAGTCGAAATCGCAGCCCTCGTTCGCCTGCCCCACGTGCCGCTGGAACATGTAGCCGTAGCCGCGCTGGTAGCGCGGCTCGGGCGCGACCCAGGCGGCGCGGCGGCGTTCCAGTTCGGCCGCGTCCACCAGCATGTCGAGCCGGCGGTTCGGCAGGTCGATCCGGACCGTGTCGCCGGTCCGGAGCAGCGCGAGCGGCCCGCCGACGAAGCTCTCCGGCGCGACATGCAGCACGCAGGCGCCGTAGGAGGTGCCCGACATGCGCGCGTCGGAGATGCGCAGCATGTCGCGATGGCCTTCCTTCACCAGCCGCCTCGGCAGCGGCAGCATCCCCCATTCCGGCATCCCCGGCCCGCCCTGGGGCCCGGCGTTGCGCAGGACCAGAACATGGTCGGCGGTGACCTCGAGCGTCTCGTCCTCCACGGCCTTCTTCATCTCGGGATAGCTGTCGAAGACCAGCGCCGGTCCCTCGTGGACGTGGTACTTGGGATCGCAGGCGGCGGGCTTGATCACCGCGCCGTCGGGGCAGAGGTTGCCGCGCAGTACCGCGAGCGAGCCCTCGTGGTAGACCGGGTTCGAGAGCGGCCGGATCACGTCGTCGTCGTAGACCTTCGCCCCGTCGAGATCCTCGGCGAGGGTCCCGCCGGTGACGGTGACGGCCGAGGTGTCGAGCCGCCCCTCGATCCGCTTCATCAGCGCGCGCAGGCCACCCGCGTAGAAGAAGTCCTCCATCAGGTAGTCCTTGCCCGAGGGCCGGACATTGGCGAGCAGCGGCGTGACGCGGCCGAGCGCGTCGAGATCGTCGAGCGAGAGATCGACGCCGGCGCGGCGCGCCATGGCGATGAGATGGACCACCGCGTTGGTCGAGCAGCCGGTCGCCATCGCGACGATCGCCGCGTTGCGCACGGCGGCGTCGGTGACGATCCGGTCGGGGGTCAGATCCTCCCAGACCATCTCGACGATCCGGCGCCCGCAGGCCGAGGCCATGCGCTGGTGGCCGGAATCGGCGGCCGGGATCGACGAGGCATTGGGCAGCGTCAGCCCCATCGCCTCGGTGATCGCGGTCATCGTCGAGGCGGTGCCCATGGTCATGCAGGTGCCGACCGATCGGGCGATGCCGCCCTGGATCCCGAGCCATTCCTCGCGGGTGATGTTGCCGGCGCGGCGCTCGTCCCAGAATTTCCAGGCGTCCGAGCCGGAGCCGAGCACCCGGCCGGCATAGTGGCCGCGCAGCATCGGGCCGGCGGGCAGGAAGATCATCGGCGCGCCGGCGGTGAGCGCGCCCATGACGAGGCCCGGCGTGGTCTTGTCGCAGCCGCCCATCAGCACCACGCCGTCGAGCGGATGCGAGCGGATCGTCTCCTCCACCTCCATCGCCAGCATGTTGCGGTAGAGCATCGAGGTCGGCTTGGTGAAGGTCTCGTCCACGCTCAGGGACGGCATCTCGACGGCGAAGCCGCCCGCCTGCGCGACGCCGCGCTTCACGTCCCTGACGCGCTCGGGAAAGTGGCCGTGGCAGGCGTTGAGTTCGGACCAGGTGTTCAGGATGCCGATCATCGGCTTTCCCATGAACTCTTCCTCGGCGTAGCCGAGCTGCATCATCCGCGAGCGATGCCCGAAGCTTCGCAGGTCGTCGGCCGCGAACCACCGCGCGCTGCGCAGGGCGGCGGCGGTCTTCTTCCTGGTGTCCAACATCGCGCCCTCCCGAAGCTTGTCGAGACATGTATGCGCATTCATGATGACGCTGTCAACGAATATGCCCGAGGCGAGGGCGCGGTTATCGTGTTGTCTTGACAGGGGCTTCGGGCTCCGGCAGCATTATGAATACGCTTTCATGAAGGCGTTCCAGCGGCCTGGAAGCCGCAAATGTCCGGCCGCGAACCAAAAAGCGGCGAATGGGAGGAAACCAATGAATCTGACCCGCAGAACGATTCTCGCCGCCCTGAGCGCGACCGCCCTGCTGGCGCCGCTCGTCGCGGCGGCGCAGGAACTGCCGCGCAATGTCCGTCTGGTGATCGGATCCAACTCCACCGGCGGCGACACCTATCAGAACGCGGCCATTGTCGCCGACGCGCTGGCCGAGAAGCTCGGGATCAACATCAAGGTGGACGCCGTCGGCCCGACCGAGGCCTTCAAGGCGGTCGGCCGGGACAGCCGCGGCACGACGCTGATGATCCACCACGACCAGTCCTATCTCGGCTACCTCTACGGCGTGCGCGGCTACGAGGACATCTTCGCCAGCTACAAGATCGGGCCGACCGTCTCGGTCAATCCGGGCAACGCCTACCTCGTCCCGAAGGACTCGCCCTACAAGTCGATGGCCGACATCCTCGCCGCCGCCGAGAAGGGCGAGCGGGTGCGCGTGGCGATCCAGCCCGGCGGCGTCTCCGAGATCGGCTTCTCGGCGATGAAATACGCCGCCCACGCGGCCGCCCCGGGCTCGGAGGCGAATCTCGTACCGGTCAATACCGGCAGCCAGTCCGACAAGGATCAGGCGCTCTTCGACAACCTCGCCGACGTGATCAACGGCTCGATCCAGTCGAACGAGCAGTACACCCAGCTTCCCGCCGACGACCAGAAGGCCATGCGCTTCGTCTGGATCACCGCGCGGCCCGAAACGCTGCGGAAGGCGCCGGAAGCCGGCATGGGCGCGATGACCCGCGACGACATGCTCAAGTTCGCGAGCCCCGAGACCAGCGTGCCCCTGGGCGAGGGGAAGGACTTCACCTTCGACAAGGTATTTTTCTTCATCTACAACAAGGACATGGATCCCGCGATCGTCGCGCAGATCGACGAGGCTCTCGCCGAGGTCTACGCCGACGGCAAGATCGAGAAGCGCCTGACGGACGCCTTCTTCATCCCGGATTTCCGCCCCTCCGATGAGGCCCGGGCGCATCTCCAGGAAAAGAACGACACCTACGCCCGGATCATCAGCGAGATCGGCGAGCCGAGCAACTGATCCCTCGGCGCGGAGAGGAGACGCCGGCCGGCTTCGGAACGGCCGGCGCACCCTTCGCATGTCCAATCCCCGGGAGGAACCCATGGGAGATCTCACCCACGTCACGGTGAATTTCGAAACCTCGCACCTGATCTTCCCGACGCTGATCGCCATCGTTCTGGTGATCCTCGGGCTCGCCATCCTCATCACCAACCGCCGCCAGATCGCGGGCGCGGGCCCCTATTGGCGCGGGGTGCTGGACCGGATGGACAAGGTCCGCTTCCTCGGAACCATCGCGCTCACCGTCATCTACTTCATGCTGATGGTGCCGGTCGGCGACACCTGGCCGAATACCGGGCTCGGCTTCCTGATCTGCTCGATCCCCTATGTCTTTCTCAGCGGCGTCCTCTTCCTGCGCCACCGCGCGCCCCGCGACCTGCTGCCGGTGGCGATCTCGGCGCTGGTCGCGCCGACGCTGGTCTGGTGGCTGTTCACCGATCTCTTCGCCCTCACCCTGCCCTGACCGGATCCGGAGCCCGTCATGGAAGTCCTCCACGTCATCACGCCGCTCTTCGTGTCGCTCATCGTCGGCGGCACCTTCGTCGGCATCGTCTTCGGGGCGATCCCCGGCATGACCGCCACCATGGCCGTCGCCGTCTGCCTGCCGCTCACCTATTCGCTCGGTCTCGAGAACGGCCTCGCGCTCCTGCTCGGCCTCTATGTCGGCGGCATCTCCGGCGGCCTCGTCCCGGCGATCCTGCTCGGCATCCCGGGCACGCCCTCCTCGATCACCACCTGTTTCGACGGCTATCCGATGTGCCAGCGGGGCGACGGCGAGAAGGCGCTCCGGATCGGCATCATCTCCTCGCTCGTCGGCGGCCTGATCAGCCTCGCGGTGCTCTACTTCTTCGCCCCGACGCTGGCGGATTTCGCGATCCAGTTCTCCTATGTCGAGAAGTTCCTGATCATCCTCTTCGCGCTCACGGTGATGGCCGCGCTGAGTTCGGACATGCTGATCGGCATCTTCTCGGGCTTTCTCGGCCTCCTCGTCAGCCTGATCGGCACCTACGGCATCGAATCCGGCGGCAACGGCGAGATCCGGCTGATCCCGCCGGGGCTGGAGTACTGGCTCGAGAGCGGCTTCGCGCTCCTGCCCGTGCTGATCGGCCTCTTCGGGCTGGCGGCGATCCTCGAGGAAGCCGAGATCGGCGTGCCGGAGAGCCAGTCCGCCCGCAACGTCCGGCTCGGCGCCGGCACCGGCTTCTCGCTCTCGGTGTTCCGCGGGCAGATCGGCAACCTGATCCGCTCGTCCGGGATCGGCACCTTCGTCGGCATCCTGCCCGGGGTCGGCGGCTCGGCCGCCTCGATCCTCTCCTATACCGCCACCAAGGCGCTGTCCTCGCATCCGGAGACCTTCGGCAAGGGCGAGCCCGCCGGAGTCATCGCCTCGGAATCCGGCAACAACGGCCTGACCGGCGGCGCCCTGGTCCCGCTCATGTCGCTCGGCATTCCCGGCGACAGCACCACGGCGCTGCTGATCGGCGCCTTCACCCTGCAGGGCATCCAGGTCGGACCCCTCTTCATTGGCCAGAACCCGGTGACATGGGACGCGATCATCGTCGCCATGCTGATCGCCAACCTCGCGATGTTCGCGATGATGTATTTCGCGATCCGCTACATCGCGCGCGTCGTTTCGGTGCCGAAGCCGATCCTTTTCCCGATCATCCTGATGATGTGCGTGATCGGCGCCTACACGATCAACTACGGCATCATGTTCGATGTCTGGTCCCTGCTGATCTTCGGCCTGTTCGGCTGGCTCGCCCAGAAGCTGCGGCTCGAGATCGCACCCTTCATCATCGGCTTCATCCTCGGTCCGTCGGCGGAGATCTACTTCGTGAAAAGCCTTGAATCCTTCGGCGATCTGACGATCTTCTTCACCAAGAGCTGGATCGCCGTCGTGCTCTGGATCCTGATCGCCGCCTCGGTCGCGGGATCGGTCCTGCTCGCGCGCAAGACGCGGCGGGCAAGGGAGGGGCGCTGACTCTCCGCCGGCGCCTCCGGGCGCCGTCCGGAAGCGCTTCGGAGCGGCCGGCGGGCGGGACCTCCGTGGAAGGCGTGGGGCGGATACGGATACATGGGGACGCCCGCGCCCCGCCTATCGCAGTGTCAGAAGGACCCTCCGGATGAACAAGCCCGCCGTGACGATGGAGATGATCGGTCGCATCGCCGGCGTCTCGCAGGTCACCGTGTCGCGCGCGCTGAGCGATCCGTCCAAGGTCTCGCCGGCGACCCTCAGGAAGATCCAGGACGCGATCGCCGCGACCGGCTTCGTCCCCAACGCCCTCGCCGGCGCGCTCGCCTCCCGCCGCAGCCGGCTGGTCAGCACGCTCGTCCCGTCGATCACCAACCTGACCTATTCCTCGATGGTGAAGTCCTTCGCGCAGGAGATGCGCGCTCAGGGCTATCAGATCATGCTTTCGGAATGCGGCTTCGATCCGGCGGAGGAGGAGGCCGCGGTCATGACGCATCTCTCCCGCCGCCCCGACGCGATGCTGCTCGTGGGAACCCGGCACAGCGCCAATACCCGTAAGATGCTGCTGGCGGCGGGCATTCCTGTGGTCGAGGTCTGGGACATCACCGATACGCCGATCGACCTCTGCTTCGGCTTCTCCCACCCCGAGGCGGGCAAGGCGGCCGCGCGCTTCGCCGCCGGGGCGGGCTATGCCCGGGCGGCCTGCGTCGGCGCCAGCGACGAACGGGCGCTGCGCCGCAAGGAAGCGTTTCGCGCCGAGTTCCGCGCCCTGACGGGCACGGAGGTCCCCGAGGCCCGTTTCGAGAGCGAAGCCAGCCTCGGGATCGGGCGCGCCGGGCTGGCCCGGCTGCTCGATACCGAGGGTTTCGAGAAGGGCGTCGTCTTCTGCAGTTCGGATCTCGTCGCGCATGGGGTCCTGCTCGAAGCCGCGTCGCGCGGTCTGGCGATTCCGGGAGACATCGCCGTGATCGGCTTCGGCGACCAGGGCTTCGCTCCCGACACGTTTCCCCCGCTGACGAGCATGCGCGTCGATCGCGGCGCCCTCGGCGCCAGCGCGGCGCGGGCCATCTTCGACCGGCTCGACCGCGGCCACTCCGCGCCGATCGTCACCGACATCGGTTTCGAAATCATCCGGCGCGAAAGCGCCTGAAGCGGCCGTCGAGATCTCCATACCGGCCCGCGGCTTCCGGAAAGCACCGCACATCGAGGCCTGAAAGAAGACCGCATTCGATCACACGCCAATAGGGTTGGAAGCTTCTGCATCACGGGCGGCAATCAAAGAAGACTCTACATGCAAGATCGACTTCGCCATGGCCAGCGCGTGGCCGCCGCCCGGGCCGGGTTCGAGCCAAGCGGGCCGGACGCCGGATCGACGCCGACCCCCGCCTGCCGTCCCAGGGTCGACCCGAGCGCGGCCGCGCCGTGCCCGATCCGCTCGCCGCCGTAGCCACCCGCCGCGCTCAGCACCGGCCAACTTGCTTGACGGTCTGCGGACACGGAGGTTGACGCCCTACAAGAGGCTTTGTCTGGAATGACGACGCTCACCGACGATCGGATATGGCTGGCCTGGACAGGCATGGAAACGGACCTGATCTTCAACCAGGGTGTGGATCTGCCCGGCTTCGCGGCATTCCCCATGGTCGATAGTTCCGACGGGCGCGCGCGGCTTCGGGAC
>NZ_VFRP01000018.1 GCF_006385685.1 Amaricoccus solimangrovi
TGCATGAGGGTCTGAAGGTGGAGCTTGGCGGAGTTGAAGTTGTAGGCCACGGGGGCGCTTTCTGCGAGCCGATAGGCAACGCGGTAGGAGGGTTCAGCGGCGGTAGCCGCATTCCTGCTTTGCAGGGGAGGAGGACGAGGAGCCCGCTAGGGGCTCGCTCAGGTCAGGCGTTCGGCTTGGGGAAGCTCTCTAAGATCAGAATTTCCGTGATAGGAATTTCGGACTTCAGGATGGGATGGTCCATCCCACCCTTCACGGTCAGTTCGGGCGGTGGCTCTGCTGGACGAGGCGCCGGGTTTTGGCCTGAGCGGCCTTCTCCTTCGCAAGCTTCCGCTGCCACGGGGTCATCTCGTTTGCGGGCGTCGCCTTGAACTTGGACACCTCGTCCCACTGAACTCGGTTCAGGTTCTCGGCCATGATGTCGAAGGCGTCGAGGAAGGTATTCTTCCACGCGAGGGCCTTCTTGCCCTTGAAGCCGAAGACGAGGAGGGCGACGGCCCGGCGGTTCAGGCGGAAGGTGCGAACGTGACGGATGCCTCCGTTGCCGATGGAGACAGGCGTTAACTCCAACTCAAAATTGAGTTCGAGTGTCGGGTCGGTCTCCAAGATGTCGTCGATGGCACGGAGCACGTTGGCGTGGCGCTTCCCGAAGTGCTTCGCGATGGCGAGGCTGGTCGTGAAGCTCGCGGCTCCATGGCGGAAGACGGCTCCGGCCTTGATCAGGGAGGCGGCGGTGGGAACGAGTTGGTCAGTCATGACGATGGGGTATCCCTTCAGGGGCGCGTCCGGTGCCCGTTCGGGGGCATGCAATCGGCGCGACGGGGCTGTTGTTGATGGCGAAGTTGGAGGCAGGGGCGACCTCCCCGGGCATTCCTCGCATTGCTTGGGGGAGGTCGAAGGTGAGGGGTGATCTCCCGCTTGGCATTCACGCTGGGCGTGGGACGCGGAGGACGCGGACCCTACGGGGCGCGCTAAGGTTCCCCCTCGGGGGCACCTCCGGTGTGGCGGACACGTCTCCCTCGGGTGCCTCTAGGAGATGGAGGGCAGCGATTGCCCGGCTGTGGTCAACCTCGTCCTTCGGTCCATACCGCTCATGATGAATGCGGGCGCGGGTCTCCTGCTCATGGGCGGCCCTCCAGTCGGCCTCGGCCTCCATGGCTTCCTCCCGGCTGTCGTAGGTCCCGACGTAGATGTCGGTGTTGGCGATGTAGGCGCGGGCCGCCCACCTCCCGGGCCTTGGTTCGTAGGCGGACATTCTGGTCCTTATGCTGTCGGTGCTGATGCTGTCAGGGAATGAAGGGCGCCTTCCGCTACCCTCTCGGAGGGAGAGGACACGGGAAGATGTCCTTCAGGTGGGGACAGGTGTCTTGGGGTGCTCGGTCTCCTCGGTCTCCTCCGAGGAAGTCATCCCCCGATCAGTGCATGGTGAAGGAGCGCCTTCACACCCCCCTCCTCCGGAGGCACTCGTGAAAGTTCCCCTTCAGGTTCCACCCTCGGGTAGGTCTTCCTTGGAGATGATCAACGAGGGTCACACCCTAGCGCCTACCCTAGGGTTAATTGATAAGGTGGAACCGGGGGGGGTCGAAGGTGAGGGGTAATTCCCCCGCTAGATCGAATAATTCTTCAACTACAGATACTTATCGGAACAACTTCATCCTGACCATCAAGGGCTTGCGAATCAGTCCGTGCGGGGCTCTTGCGGGTATGTCAAGGGATATTGTGAGCAGGTGGCGAAGTTTCTTGGGGCGCGGAGGCGGCCACACACGGGCATCTCGGGGGTGTCGAGGGGTGGGACGGCGGAGAGGGAAGACGGGCCTGTACGGGGCGCGTTGAGGGGTACTTGTGGTTGGCCTTGGGGTGAGGCACAAGATGTAGAACCGGAAGTTATCCGGGGTAAACCGGGAGGGGGCGCGAGTGGAGGAACCTGCTTCCTTTGCACGGTCCACTCCTCACTAGGCGAGGGGTAGATGGAGAGGGGTATGTGTATTCCCAATACACCCCCTGAGGTCTCCCCCGAGGTGGTGCGGAGGTGCTCCCGGAGGTCAGCATGCATTTCGTGCATGATCATGTCCCACAGTTCACCTGTTGGTCAGCCTGGAGAATGCCCCGGAGGGCGGCCAGCTCCTCCTCCAGGCGCGTCACCTTGGCGGCGCGCATCTCCGCGATCTTGGCCTCCCCCGCAGGGGAATGCGCTTCGCGCCAGCTCCTCGATCGTGGCCTCGCCGGTCAGGACCTTCTCCTCCCCGAGGACGTATCCGCCGTCCTTGCGGATGGCCGGGAGGACGGTGCCCGTCACCCATTGCTTGAACACCCGCGCCTCCGCCTTACGCGACGAGAGCACTAGGTCGTAGAGGCCGCTCTCGTTGACGGCTACCTTCGAGCGCCCGCCGCCCGGCGCCACGGGGAACAGGGTGAGGTCCCTCTCTCCATGGTTTGAATTTAGGGAGAGGATGCGTGTGTCGTTTTTATTGAGCCTTTTCAGGTGGATGGACGCCCCGTGCGAAATGTCCAGGCCCAGCGCGCGGCACACGTCAACACCCACGAACCACGGCTCCCCGTCGATCTCCACGACGCGGATGTTGTGGCCCTCGAACATGTGGACCGAGGCGCCGCCCTGGCCGAGGATGTTCGAGATGCCCGTGAGAGTTTAACATGCTGTCAGCGAGAGCGCGGTATGGTTAACATGGGCCAGCGGGGGTAAGAGCTACGTCGGCCTTGGAGCGGGGCGTAAGTCCGCCACCATGCTGCTCACTGTGGGAAGTCGAGCCTGAGGCATGGTGGCGGCAGCGTCAAGAATGTCCCGAAGGTGTCTTCACGGGCGCTGGGGGTTTTCTGGAGGGGGGCCACCCTCCCCCAAACGCCACAGATCAACAAACACACATGTTGCCAATATGCAACACTGTGATCATCAAGACACAGCCTTCAGCTTCGCCACCGTGGCCCTCGCCACCCCAAGCTCCCCGGCAACCGCCTTCACACTCAGGCCGCTCGCCAGCATCCCCCTAGCAAGCTCCTTCCGGTCCTCGCTCAGGGCTTCGGGGCGTCCACCCTTCTTCCCCTCCGAACGAGCCCGGGCAAGTCCCGCGTGGGTCCGCTCTATCAGAAGGTCACGCTCCATCGTGGCGACTGCGGCCAGCATCGTCACCATGAGCTTGCCCGCCGTGCTTGTCAGGTCGAGGTCCCCAAGCTGAAGGACCACCACGCCGCATCCCATCTTCCCGAGGATGTCGAGGGTCCCGAGGATGTCGGAGGTGTTCCTCCCGAGGCGATCAAGCTTCGTCACCACGAGCCTACGCGGGCCGCTCACGGCCTTCAGCGCCGCCAGGGTATCCCGGAAGGCTGGCCGTTCCATGGCCGCTACGGAGCCGCTGACGGTCTCTGTGAAGGTCATGTTGGGGACGATGCCCTTGGCCTCGATCTCCCGGAGCTGGTTCTCGGTGGTCTGGTCTGCGGTGGAGACGCGGGCGTAAACGGCGGTGATCATGGCAGGCTCCGGGGTGTCAGTTGTCCAGGCCATCAATCATGTGGCAACAACCATGTCAAGCTGGTGTTGACGTCATATCTGAAGATGACATATGGAGGTGTCACTAAACGATCGTTTGATGGCAGGCTTGAAAGCGGGCGTGGGTGTTCCTATGTCCATCCATGGGGGACGCGATTCGCGTCAGCGTTGTGTTATAGGACAAAATACAATGCCTCTCCCTCCTGGGGGCTTGGTCACCTGTGTCGAGGTGGCAGCCAACGCCAGCGCAATTGTTCTGAACCTGCTGTTGATCTACCACTACCTTCAAAAGCCCCCTGACTGACGGGGGGCACGGGGGGTACGCGCGTGCTGCTATATTAATCTCAGGGCCTCAGATTTTTCCCCAGATTATTCGAGGCCCCCAAGGTGGACCACAACGGCTTGCCTCGTGGGTGCGAAATCGTTATAAATCAACCAGTAACAGCCCCATCCGGCCGTCTTCAATCCTCTCTCGCAGCACCATCCTCCCCCCGATTTCATGGTATGCACGCTCTCCAGCGTCCCGCGGCCTCGGCTTTCCCTGTCCGTCCCCGGACGGACGAAGGCCCGGCGGGAGTGTCCCGCCGTGCCTCGTTCCGTCGGCGCCGGTTCGCGGGTCAGGCGAAGGAGAGCAGGATCTTGCCGCGGTGGGCGGAGCGTTCCATCATCGCATGGGCCTCCGCCGCCTCGGCATAGGGGAAGACGCGCCAGGTCTGCGGCGCGAGGCGGCCCGCGTCGAAGAGCGGCCAGATCTTCTCGCGCAGCGCCGTGCTCACCATGCCCTTGTAGTCGTCCGAGCGCGACCGGAGCGTCGAGCCGGTGTAGATGATGCGCTTCAGCATCACCGGCATCAGGTCTATCTCGACCCGCGAGCCGGCGGCGAAGGCGAGCTGGACGATTCGCGCGTCCGAGGCCGCGGCCTTGATGTTGCGCGCCACGTAGTCGCCGCCGATGATGTCGAGGATCAGGTTGGCGCCGCCGGCGGCGCGGGTGACCTCGACGAAATCCTCGTCCTCGATCGTGATTACCCGCTCGGCGCCGAGGCTCTCGACATAGGCGCGGTCGGCCGCGTCCGCGCAGGTCGCGAAGACGCGCAGGCCGAGGCCGCGGGCGAGCTGGATCGCCGTCGAGCCGATGCCGCCCGCGCCGCCATGGACCAGCAGCAGCTCGCCCGGCGTGACCGGCCAGCCGTGGAAGAGGTTGCTCCAGACCGTGAAATAGGTCTCGCAGAGCCCGGCCGCGTCCACGACCGAGACCGGGCCCGGGATCGGCGCGCAGTGCCGGGCGGGGACCGCGACGAATTCGGCGTAGCCGCCGCCATTGGTCAGCGCGCAGACGAGATCGCCCTCGGACCAGCCCGAGACGTCCGGGCCGAGCGCCACGATCTCGCCGGAGACCTCGAGCCCGAGCAGGTCGGAGGCGCCGCGCGGCGGCGGATAGAGGCCGCGGCGCTGCCAGAGGTCGGGGCCGTTGACCCCGGCGGCGGTGACCCGGATCAGCACCTCGCCCTCGCCCGGCGCGGGCACCGGCCGGCTGCCGACGCGCAGCACGTCGGGGCCGCCCTTGCCGGCCATTTCAACGGTCTTCATCTCCGCCGCTCGCATGTGAGTTCTCCTGAGGCGTCTGACTTGGAAATCGCGGGGGAAGGGCGCCGCGCCCGGCGCGCGGGGTCACGGATGCGCCCAGTCCCCGATGGTGAAGCGGCGTTCGTGATCGCCGTCGATCGGCGGCGGCCCCGGCTCCGCGCCGGGGTCCGGTTCCGCCGCGCCGGCCAGCGCGGGCAGGGCGGCGCTTTCCGCGGCCGGGCGCTGATAGACGCGCACGCCGTTCTCGGTGCGCGACAGCACGGCGCAGCTGCGCGGATCGACGATCTCGACGACCGGGACCTTGGCCACGCATTCGGCGAGCAGGTCGCGCCCCCCGGTCTCGACCATCGCCTCCTCGGGGCGCCGGGCATGGATGTTGACGCCCTGGTAGCTGCGCATCCGGCACAGGCATTCAGGATCGAGGATCGTGACGCGGCCGTTCCAGCCGAAGGCGACGGTGCGCGGCCGCTGGCCGAGCGGCACGCCATTGTCGAGGAACTCGAAATGGATCGTCTGCCCGGTCCGGTTGACCCAGGAGAGGAAGAGCTGGGGCATGCCGGTATAGGCCTCGATGTTGTGGTAGAGCAGATCCTCGACCGCCTTGTAGCGCCCGGTCGCCAGGCCGCGGATCCAGGCGCGCTCCACCGTCTCGACCGGCGGCGTGATCATGAAGAAGAGATAGACGGTATGGCCGAAGCGGCTCAGCAGCGTGCTGCGGTCCTGCTGCGCCTCGGTGCCCGACTGGAAGCTGTCGAAGCGGAAGCGGTCGATCAGCAGATGCGGCATCCGCCCGGCCTCGGCCTTTTCCTCGATATGGCGGTCGAGCTTGCGGTCGATGATCTCGAGCTCCATCCCCGTCAGCATGCCCGCGTATTTGAAATCCTCGCCGAGCCCGTCGTAATCGAGCAGGAACTTCCGCCAGTAGTCGGGGCTCACCAGCGCGAATTCATCCCAGCCGATGCCGAGCCGGGCGGCGAGCTTGCGCTGCAGCGGCCGGATCGAGCTCTTGCCGGCGGCGGAGGCGCCCTTCACGTTCATGACGCAGGGATGCTCCTGCGTCGGCAGGAAGCGGTAGCCGAGCGCCTCGGCCGCCTCCGCGAGCAGGGGGGTGATCATCCGCCCGACCACGACGCTGCCGAGCCCGTTGCAGACCCAGCCGCGGGCGAGCCGGATGATCGTCTCGCGGTCCGCGATCAGCCGGCCCCGCCGCGCGATCACCCCGCCGACGACGACGCCGAGCGCCTCCAGGCAGGCGCGCTCGGTCTCGTCGGCCTCGGAGGCCGCGCGCCCGGCCCAGCGCGCGAGCGCCGCGAATTCGGGCGGCTCGGCCGGGGCGGGCGGCGGCTCGGGCGCGCGGAAGCGGGAGAGGAAGCCGGCGCGCCGGGCGGCGGGGGCGGGCGGCCGGCGGAGGTCCGCCTCGAGGATCCGGGCGAGCCGGGCGGCGACGTCGTCGCGGAAGGCGGCGAACCGGGTCTCGAGCCCGGGCATCTCGGGGGCGATGTGCTTCTCGAGGATCCGGGCGGCCATGCCGCGCATCTTCAGCCCCAGATCGCCGTAGCGGGGGCCGTCGGGCACGTGGAGATCCGCGGTGACGCGGATCAGCAGTTCATGGACCACCAGGCGGGCGAGGCGCAGTTCGGCCATCTCCTGGGGCTTGCGGCCGCAGAAATCGGCCGCGGCCCGCGCGTCCTCGTATCCGGTGTGGGAATTCTCGGGCCGGAACAGCGTCGCCTTCGGCAGCAGCCGCGGCGGGATCTCGGAGCGGAGACCCGGATTCCAGGCATCGAATGTCGCGCACGTTTCCGACATGACGGGACCCGCCGCGCCGCCGGCCGGCTCCCGGGGCGCGGGAGATCGGCCCGCGCCGGGCGGGCCGGCCGGCGGCGATCGGGCTATTCCGCGGCGATCCGGGTCGGGTCGCCGACCGCGCCCGACGCGTAGATCCGCCGCAGATCCTCGGTCTCGTAGCCGAGCACGCTCGCCAGGATCTCGTCGGTATGCTCGCCAAGGAGCGGCGAGCGCGTGACCTCGACCGGGCTGTCGGAGAGCTTGATCGGGCAGCCGACGCTGAGATACTTGCCGCGCACCGGGTGATCGACCTCGACGATCGTGCCGGTCTCGCGCAGCCCCTCGTCCTCGGCCAGTTCCTTCATCGAGAGGATCGGGCCGACGGGGATGTCGCGCGGATTGCAGAGATCCATCACCTCGAACTTGGACCGGGTCATGGTCCAGGCCTCGATCGTGTCGAAGATCTCGTTCAGCTTCGGCAGGCGGGCCGCCGGGGTCGCATAGGCCGGATCGGTCTTCCATTCCGGCTTGCCGATCACGTCGCAGACGCCCTCCCAGGCCGCGGCCTGGGTGATGAAGTAGATATAGGCGTTCGGGTCGGTCTCCCAGCCCTTGCACTTCAGGATCCGGCCCGGCTGGCCGCCGCCCGAGTCGTTGCCCGCCCGCGGCGTCGCCTCGTCGAAGGGGATGCCCTCGCCGTACTGCGAATATTCCTTGAGCGGACCGGCGGCGAGGCGCTGCTGGTCGCGCAGCTTCACGCGGCAGAGGTTCAGCACGCCGTCCTGCATCGAGGCGAGGACCTTCTGCCCGCGCCCGGTCTTCTCGCGCTGGAAGAGCGCGGTGACGATGCCGAGCGCGAGGTGGAGCCCCGTGCCCGAGTCGCCGATCTGGGCGCCCGTGACGAGCGGGAGCCCGTCACGGAAGCCGGTGGTCGAGGCCGCGCCGCCCGCGCATTGCGCGATGTTCTCGTAGACCTTGCAATCCTCGTACTTGCCGGGGCCGAAGCCCTTGACCGAGGCGAGGATGATGCGCGGGTTGATCTCCTGGATCCGTTCCCAGGAGAGGCCCATCCGGTCCATCGCGCCCGGTGCGAAGTTCTCCACCAGCACATCGCAGGTCTCGATGAGCCGGGTGAGGACTTCCTTGCCGGTCGGGTTCTTCGAGTTGAGCTCGATCGACCGCTTGTTGTGGTTCAGCATCGTGAAATAGAGGCTGTCGGCGCCAGGCACGTCGATCAGCTGGGCGCGCGTGGCATCACCCACGCCCGGCCGCTCGACCTTGATCACATCGGCACCGAACCACGCCAGAAGCTGCGTGCACGTCGGTCCCGATTGCACATGCGTGAAGTCGAGAACCTTGACCCCCTCGAGTGCCTTCATTGCGCCTTCCTCCCTTTTTCTTGATTCCGAACCACCCCAAGCGGGGATCAGCCCTTCTTCTTCACGACGCTCTGCGGGTTGAGATTGCCGATCCGGCCGCTCTCGGTCCCGGCCCGCTCGTCGATCACCGCGTTGATGAGCGTCGGCCGGCCCGAGTCCATCGCCTCGTTCACGGCGCGGGTCAGTTCGTCGGGATTGGTCGCGTAGACGCCGACGCCGCCGAAGGCCTCCATCATCTTGTCGTAGCGCGAGTCCTTGACGAAGACGGTCGGGGCCACGTCCGCGCCGCCGGTCGGGTTCACGTCCGTGCCGCGGTAGATGCCGTTGTTGTTGAAGACGACGACGCAGACCGGCAGGTTGTAGCGGCAGATCGTCTCCACCTCCATGCCGGAGAAGCCGAAGGCGCTGTCACCCTCGACGGCCAGCACCGGCTTGCCGGTCTCCACCGCCGCGGCCACCGCCGCGCCCATGCCGATCCCCATGATGCCCCAGGTGCCGACGTCGAGACGCTTGCGCGGCTCGTACATGTCGATGATCGAGCGGGCGAAATCGAGCGTGTTCGCGCCCTCGTTCACCAGCATCGCATCGGGCCGGGCCTTGATGATCGCCTTGAGCGCGCCGAGCGCGGTGTGGAAGTTCATCGGGACCGAGTTGCCGACGAGCTTCGGCGCCATCTTCGCGATGTTCGCATCCACCTTCTCGCGGATCGCCGAGGTCCATTCGGCCGGCGGCGGCGTCCAGTCGCTTCCGATCCCGTCGAGCAGCGCCTTCGTGACCGAGCCGATGTCGCCGACGAGCGGCGCGGCGATCTCGACGTTGCTGTCCATCTCGCGCGGCTCGATGTCGACCTGGATGAACTTCTTCGAGCCAGGCGCGCCCCAGGTCTTGCCCTTGCCGTGCGAGAGCAGCCAGTTGAGCCGCGCGCCCATCAGCAGCACGACATCCGCTTCCTTCAGCACCAGCGAACGCGCGGCGCCGGCGGAGAGCGGGTGGTCGTCGGGCAGCAGGCCCTTGGCCATGCTCATCGGCAGGTAGGGGATGCCGGAGGTCTCGACCAGCGCGCGGATGTCGGCGTCGGCCTGGGCGTAGGCGGCGCCCTTGCCGAGCACGATCAGCGGACGCTTGGCGCCTTTCAGCAGGTCGAGCGCGCGGGTCACGGCGTCGGGGGCGGGGATCTGGGCCGGGGCCGGGTCGATCACCTTGACGAGCGACTTCTCGCCCGCCTCGGCCTCCAGCACCTGGCCGAAGAGCTTCGCCGGCAGGTCGAGATAGACGCCGCCCGGGCGGCCGGAGACCGCCGCGCGGATCGCGCGCGCGACGCCGATGCCGATGTCCTCCGCGTGCAGCACGCGGAACGCGGCCTTGCAGAGCGGCTTCGCGATCGCGAGCTGGTCCATCTCCTCGTAGTCGCCCTGCTGCAGGTCGACGATCTCGCGCTCGGAGGAGCCGGAGATCAGGATCATCGGGAAGCAGTTCGTCGTCGCGTTGGCGAGCGCGGTCAGGCCGTTCAGGAAGCCCGGCGCCGAGACCGTGAGGCAGATGCCCGGCTTCTTGGTCAGGTAGCCGGCGATCGCCGCGGCGTTGCCCGCGTGCTGCTCGTGGCGGAACGACAGGACCCGCATCCCCTCGGCCTGCGCCATGCGGCCGAGATCCGTGATCGGGATGCCGGGCACGCCGTAGATCGTGTTGATGCCGTTCAGCTTCAGCGCGTCGATGACGAGATGGAAACCATCGGTCAGCATCGGGGCGGCGTCGGCCCCTTCCGTGGTTTCGTCCTGCGCTATGGCGGCCAGGTCCATTTTTCTCTCCCAGTTTCTTTCCGTTGTGTGGCTTCAGTCTTTTTTCCGGGCGCGCGGCGGCGCGGGGAGAGCAGGACGGAGGCGGTCCGTCCGGCCCGCCTCTCCTGATCGCCACCGCGCCGGATCGAATCCGCGACCGGCGCCCGTGACTGATTTCCTGGCATACCATACACCAGAAGCTTGATGCGTCAATGCGCAATCGCGGAGCCTCCGGACAACAAAAACGTTGACACACAAATCCGTGGTATACGATATACCAATAGTGTGGCGCCCCGGCCGAAAGGGCGCGGAGGGGCCATTTCCACGGCGCCTCCCGACGTTCAAGCACACCGAATCATGCCGGCGCGGGACGGATGCGTCCCGCTTGAGCCCGGCGTCGCGCCTACCGGCCGACGCGGGGACCGCGAACAACAGAGCGTGACATTGGCCAGCCCAGGGAGATGACCAGAAGATGCCCTACAGAGTTCTAATCCTCGGTGCCTCGTACGGGGCCCTGCTCGGGACGAAGCTAGCAGCCGCCGGTCACGACGTGACCCTCGTCTGCCGGGCGGAGACCGCGCGGCTCATCAACGCCGAGGGAACCGAGGTGCGGATCCGGCTCCGCGACGAGGCGGAGCACCGGAGCTTCTTCTCGCGCGACCTGCCGGGGCGCACCGACGCGGCGACGCCCGACGGGGCGCAGCCGGCGGAATATGACCTCGTCTGCCTCGCGATGCAGGAGCCGCAGTACTCGCATCCCGACCTGGCCCGGCTCATGTCCCGGATCGCCGCCTCGGGCGCGCCCTGCATGTCGATCATGAACATGCCGCCGCTCACCTATCTGCGCCGCGTCCCGGCGCTGCGCGAGGCGAGCCTCGGCGAGGCCTTCGCCAATCCCCGGATCTGGCAGGAGTTCGAGCCCAGGCTGATGACGCTCTGCTCGCCCGATCCGCAGGCGTTCCGGCCGCCGGGGGAGCCCGCGAACGTGCTCCACGTCGGGCTGCCGACCAATTTCAAGGTGTCGCGCTTCGGCGATGCGACGCTCGACGCGATGCTCGAGGATCTGGAGGCGGGGATCGAGGCCTTCCGCGTCGACGGCAAGGACGTGCCGGTGAAGCTCCGCGTCTTCGACTCGCTCTACGTGCCCTTCGCGAAATGGGCGATGCTGGCGACCGGCAACTACCGCTGCGTGACGCCCGAGGGCGCGCGGCCGATCCGCGACGCGGTCCATTCCGACGTCGAGCTCTCGCGCGAGATCTACGGTTTCGTGAACCAGGTCGTCACCCGGCTCGGCGCCGACGAGGCCGATCTGGTGCCGTTCGAGAAATACGCCGAGGCGGCGCGCAACCTGCTGAAGCCGTCCTCCGCCGCGCGGGCCGTCTACGCCGGCGCGACGCAGATCGAGCGGGTGGACAAGCTCATCGGCCTCGTCGCCGCCTCGCTCGGCATGTCGCATCCGGTGATCGAGCAGACCATCGCGCTGATCGACCGCAAGCTCGACGAGAACCGCTCGGTCGAACTGGCCGGCTGATCCGAACCGGGGGAGGGACCCGCGCGGTCCTTCCCGTATGCGCCGGAACAAGGCGGACGGACCGGGCGCGCGGGCGCGGCGAAGCCGCCTCGCGCGCCCGGTCCGTTTCCGCGCGCCGATGAGGGCAAACCCCGGCGGCGGCGCCGCGATCGTTTCTCGCAAGCGGGAGTGTGTTTTCGGGCTCGGGCCGTCGCGAAGGCGATCCGGCGGAGCCGCGCGCGTCCCGGGGGGACGTGCTTTCCCGGCGCGCCGACGCGCCCCGAACGGGCGCCGGTGGCGGGAACAGGGTCCGCCCGGGGCGCCGGCCGGATGACCGGCGCCCCGGGCGGGGGAGGGGACTACTCGAAGATTCCTTCCCCGTGCTTCTCGACGTAATCCGCGAGGCCGAGCGTGTGGTCGCGGCAGAGCCGCTCGGCGCGTTCGACGTCGCGGCTGACCAGCGCGTCGATGATCGCGAGATGGTCCTCGATCGACTGGCTGGCGCGGTCGTCGCGCCCTATCGTGAGCTGCCGGATGCCCCGCACATGGACGAGGATGTTCTCGGTCATCTCCCGGATCACGTTCGATCCGCTGAGCTCGATGATCCGCTGGTGGAAGCGGATGTTCGCGGTCGAGTATTCGCTGGGATAATCGGCCGGGCGATGGGTCTCGTGGAACGAATGGAAGAGATCGCGCAGGCTCAGGATCGCCTCGTCGGTCGCATGGGCGATCACCAGCCGGGCGGCCATGGATTCGAGCGCCGCCCAGGCCTGGATCATCTCGATCACCTCGCGCTTGGACTTGCGCACCACGATGATCCCGCGGCGGGGCACCGTCTTGACGAAACCCTGCTGCTCGAGCATCGCGATGGCTTCGCGGATCGGCGTCCGGCTGACGGCGAGGCGCTCGGAGAGCTGGCGCTCGTCGAGCCAGGTCTCCTCCTCCTTGCCGTAGATCTCCATGTTGATGATCGCGTGACGCAGCGTCTCGTAGACGCGCGTCTTGAATGTCGGCTCGGGTGCGACGGGGCGCAGCACCAGCTCCGGCGTGGCCTGCTCGGCGACCGGCCATTGTTTTTCTGTCCGCATCTTCACCCGACTACCCCCGGTTCGCAAACTGGCACGGCGTATACCAGTCTAAATCCACTATCGCGCCAATGCTACGGTGCAGCAACGCTCCATCGTCAAATTTCGCGCGAGCAGACACAAGGGGCCGCGGCTCTCGCCGCGGCCCCGAGAGTTTCGGTACTTCCAGCGCGGGCGGGCCTCCGCCCGGCCGTGAGGAGATCAGACCGCGCGCGCGGCGTGCATCTCGGCGATCTGTTCCGCCGTGTAGCCCAGATCCGCCAGCACCTCGTCGGTATGTTCGCCGAGCAGCGGCGAGGGCTTAACCTCGACGGTCATGTCGGAGAACTTGATCGGGCTGCCGACGGTGAGGTAGGTGCCGAGCTTCGGATGCGGCACCTCGACGATCGAGCCGCTTTCGCGGAGCGACTTGTCGGCGGCGATCTCCTTCATCGACAGCACCGGCGAGCAGGGGATGTCGAACTTCCGCAGGATGTCGACCGCCTCGTACTTCGTCTTGTCCGAGAGCCAGTTCTCGATCGTGGCGAAGATGTCGAAGATCTTGTCCTGACGGGCGCGGGCGGTGTTGTACTCCGGATCGTCGATCCATTCCGGCTTGCCGAGCGCGCGGCAGATCGGCTCCCAGGCATGGCCCTGGATCGTGAAGTAGATGTAGGCGTTCGGGTCGGTTTCCCAGCCCTTGCACTTCAGCACCCAGCCCGGCTGGCCGCCGCCACCCGCGTTGCCGCCGCGCGGCACCACGTCGGAGAACTCGCCGTGCGGGTACTGCGGGTATTCCTCGAGATAGCCGATCGCGTCGAGCCGCTGCTGGTCGCGCAGCTTCACGCGGCAGAGGTTCAGCACGCTGTCCTGCATCGAGACGGCGACCTTCTGGCCCTTGCCGGTCTGGTTGCGCTGGTGCAGCGCGGTCAGGATGCCGATCGCGAGATGCATGCCGGTGTTGCTGTCGCCGAGCGCCGCGCCGGACACGGTGGGCGGGCCGTCCCAGAAGCCGGTGGTCGAGGCCGCGCCGCCGGCGCACTGCGCCACGTTCTCGTAGACCTTGAGGTCCTGGTAGTGGTGGCCGTCGGAGAAGCCCTTCACCGAGGCGACGATCATGCCCGGGTTGAGTTCCTTGATCCGCTCCCAGGTGAAGCCCATGCGGTCGAGCGCGCCGGGGCCGAAGTTCTCGACGAGCACGTCGGATTCGCGGATCAGACGCTCCAGGACTTCCTTGCCCTGCGCGGTCTTGGTGTCGAGCGTCAGCGAACGCTTGTTCGAGTTCAGCATCGTGAAGTAGAGCGCGTCGGCGTCTTCCACGTGGCGCAGCTGGCTGCGGGTCACGTCGCCGGAGCCGGGGCGCTCGACCTTGATCACGTCCGCGCCGTACCAGGCCAGAAGCTGGGTGCAGGCGGGTCCGGCCTGCACATGCGTGAAGTCGATGATCTTGATACCTTCGAGCGGTTTACCCATGGTGGTCCTCTCCCTTGAATGATTCAGTGTTCTGCCCGGGCAGCCGTGCCGCCGACGCGGATCTCACGCGGTGTCCGGGACGGTTTCCCGCGCCGCCTCTTTCGGGCGGGCGCTTTTCAGAGCCTTCAGTCTCAGCCTTAACTCGCGATCCTCCTTCCAGCGGGCCGTCTCGTCGCGCACGATCGCGACGATCTGGCTGACCGCGCCGGTCGCGTCCCGCAGCAGCGAGACGGTGAACGCGATCGACAGGTCCGCGCCGTCCTTGCGCAGGGCGGGCACCTTCAGCAGCGCCTCGCCGTAGCGCGTCACGCCGGTCTCCATCGTGACGCGATAGCCTTCCCAGTGCCGCTCGCGGTGGCGTTCCGGGGTGATGAGGTCGAGCGTCCGGCCGAGCGCCTCGGCCTCGGTGAAGCCGAATACCCGCTCCGCGGCGGCGTTCCAGAAGACGATGACGCCGTCCCGATCCGACACGATGATCGCATCGCCCGCGCCGGCGACGAGCTGCTGGAAGTCCAGCGTTCCGCTCCGGCCCGTCGTCTCGGTGTCCATGGTGATCCTCCCCCTCCCGACTCGTCGCCGCGGCGGCGAGGCCATGAGTTGTGCTTGGCATGTGGCATACCATGATCATGCATGTCAAGTGGGAGAACGCGCACGGCGACGAGAGCGACGGCCTCGGGCGCGGCATTTCCTCCTCGCCCCCGGGTGCCGCGCGGGCGCCGGATCACGCTCGCCACCGTCGCCCTCCTTCCCGAGGGTCAGCGGCGGGCACCCCGATCCTGGGCGGCGAGCCTGGGGAAGGGGCGCGGTGCGGCGAATCACCGCGCGTCCATCCGTTCCCTTGACACCCCTCCGAAAGCCCCCGCCGGAGCGGTTCCGGATCCCTCCGAAGGCCGCTGCGAGCGCCCCGCGAGCCGCGATTTTCGCCTCCGGCGGGCCGCCGAA
Organism: Amaricoccus solimangrovi; assembly: GCF_006385685.1. GTDB lineage: Bacteria > Pseudomonadota > Alphaproteobacteria > Rhodobacterales > Rhodobacteraceae > Amaricoccus > Amaricoccus solimangrovi. The sequence continues at coordinate 15,023 of NZ_VFRP01000018.1, forward strand.
CCGGCCTTCCCGCTCCCGCCGAGTCGATGAGAGCGGAAATAAGGATCGCCTGATAAATGGCTGAATAAACGTCATTTTGCGCGCCAGGAATTCGCCTCCGAAAGCCGGCCCGAAGCCTCCCGAAAACCTCCTCGCGGCGGAGTTGATCGGCACCCGGCAAAAAACTGTTGCCTTGCCTCTGGTATGCCAAATACTTTGTACCAAAAGAAAACGCCGAAAACTGGCAGCTTGGGAGGAAGCACTTATGACGACCACTGTGTCGCCCAAAGGCGCCGTCGCGCCTACGAATCGATGGATGCAGCTGACGATCGGAGTCATCTGCATGGTTCTCATCGCAAACCTTCAGTACGGATGGACTCTGTTCGTCAAGCCGATGTCGGAAACGACCGGCTGGTCCATCGCCGGCATCCAGGTCGCCTTCAGCATCTTCGTGGCGCTCGAGACCTGGGCCACCCCGTTCCACGGCTGGGTCGCCGACTCGCTCGGTTTCGAGCGCGGCCCGAAGGTCATGATCGCGCTCGGCGGCCTCATGGTCGGCATCGGCTGGATCGTGAACTCGATGGCCGGCTCGCTCGGCATGCTCTATCTCGGCGCGGCGCTCTCGGGCATCGGCGGCGGCGCCATCTACGCGGTCTGCGTCGGCATGGCGGTGAAGTGGTTCCCGGATCGCCGCGGCCTCGCGGTCGGCATCACCGCGGCCGGTTTCGGCGCGGGCTCCGTGCTCACGGTCATTCCGATCCGCATGATGATCGCCTCGCATGGCTACGCCGACACCTTCTTCTGGTTCGGCCTCGTCCAGGGCGCGATCATCTTCGCCCTCGCCGGCTTCGCCCGGTTCCCCGCCGCCGGCGAGGCGCCCGCGCCGATCGCCTCGAAGCTGCCGCAGCTTTCCGAGAGCATCCCGCCGCGCGAGGTCCTGCGCACCCCGGTCTTCTGGCTCCTCTTCGCGATGTTCGTCGCGGTGTCGGCCAGCGGCCTGATGGCCACCGCGCAGCTCGCGCTGATCGCCAAGAGCTACGGCGTCTCCGACACGGTGCTGCTGTTCGGCGCGACCACGCTCACCGTCGCGCTGATCGTCGACGGCCTCGCCAACGGCGCCGCCCGTCCGCTCTTCGGCTGGGTGTCCGACAAGATCGGCCGCGAGAACACGATGGCCGTCGCCTTCGGCCTCGGCGCCGCCGCCTACTGGCTGCTCGCCGGGCTCGGCGCGAACCCCTGGGGCTTCGTGATCTGCGCCGCGCTGATCTTCTTCACCTGGGGCGAGATCTTCAGCCTGTTCCCGTCGACCTGCACCGACACCTTCGGTCAGAAATATGCGACGACCAACGCCAGCCTGCTCTACACCGCCAAGGGTGTGTCGGCCTTCCTGGTGCCCTTCGCGAACGTCATCAAGGACGCGACCGGCAGCTGGCACGGCGTCTTCGTCACCGCGGCGCTGACCAACGTGGCGGTCGTGCTCATCGCGCTCTTCGTCCTGAAGCCGATGCGCCGCGCCATGGTCGAACGTCGCAACCGCGCCGGCGAAGCCGTCGCACGGGAGGATTTCGGCGGAGCTGTCGCGCCGGCGGAATAAGCCGCGGGCACGACGCTCAACTTTACCGCCCGTGTCATCCGACACGGGCGGCTTTTCCGTTTTCGGGGACCTGTCCCCGCGAGGCCCCGGCGCGGCGTACCGCGCCCTCCCGCGCGCTCCCGCCGGGCGAGATCGGCGGGGAGAGCTTTCCCCGGAACGGGACCGGCCGGCGATGGCACCGCCACCGCCGGCCGGGACCGGGCTTCGGGAAAGGGGAGGGGCCGCGCGCTCGGCCCCGGGGGTTCAGCCCCGGCCGAAATCATCCTCGATGCGGATGATGTCGTCTTCCTCGAGATAGGATCCGGTCTGCACCTCGATGAGTTCGCAGGGGATCTTGCCGGGATTGGCCAGCCGGTGGACCGAGCCGAGCGGCAGGTAGACCGACTGGTTCTCGTGCACCAGCATCACCTCCGCGTCGCGCGTCACCTCGGCGGTGCCATGCACGACGACCCAGTGCTCGGCGCGATGGTGATGCCGCTGCAGCGACAGTTTCGCGCCCGGATTGACCACGATCCGCTTCACGCGGAAGCGCGGGCCGATGTCCATCGTCTGGTACCAGCCCCAGGGCCGGTAGGACCGCGCAGAGGCGGTCGCCTCGCTCCGGCCGTCGCGCTCCAGCGTGGCGACCAGCGCCTTCACCTCCTGCGCGCGGTCCATCGGGCAGACCAGCACGGCGTCGGGCGTCTCGATCACCGCCAGGTTCTCGACCCCGACGGCGCAGACCAGCCGGCCCGAACTGCGCAGGTAGCTGTCGCGGCTGTCGCGCGCGACCACGTCGCCCACGGTCACGACGCCCGCCTCGTCGCGCGGCGAGACCGTCCAGATCTCGCGCCAGTCGCCGACGTCGGACCAGGTGAAATCGGCGGGCATCACGACGCCGCGCCGGGTCTTCTCCATCACGCCGATGTCGAAGGAGGTCTTGGGGATCGCCGCGTAGCTGTCGCCGAGGCGCAGCGAGCCGAGGTCCATCCCGCCCTCGTCGAGCGCCGCGCGCACCGCGCGCAGCGTCCCGGGCGCGTGCGCCTCGATCTCGCGCAGCGCGGCGCCGGCCTTGAAGCAGAACATGCCGGCGTTCCAGAGGTAGCCCTCCGCCACGAGCGTCTCGGCCCGCGCGGCGTCGGGCTTCTCGACGAAGGCGCCGATGTGGAAGCCGCCCTTCTCCGCCGTGGCGCCCGGCCGGATGTAGCCGTAGCCGGTGGCCGGGCCGCGCGGCATCAGGCCGAAGGTGACGAGATCGCCGCCCGAGGCGGCGGCCGCGGCCGCGGCGGCGGCGGCGGCGAAGGCGTCGGGATCGGGAATGAGGTGGTCGGAGGGCAGGAGCAGGCCGAGCGTCTCCTCCCCGCCGCGCGCGGCGAGCACCAGCGCGCCGAGCGTGGCGGCGGCCAGCGTGTCGCGGCCCTCGGGCTCGAGCACCAGCTCGATCCCGACGCGGACCGCGGCCGCCTGCTCGGCGGCGATGAAGCGGCCCGCGACGCTCGTGATCACGATCGGCGCGGCGAAGACCGGATTGGCGGCGAGCCGGCGCAGCGTCTCCTGGAACGGCGATTCCGCGCCGAGCACCGGCGCGTGCTGTTTCGCGAAATCCCGCCGCGACATCGGCCAGAGCCGCGTGCCGGAGCCGCCGCAAAGCACGATCGGAACGATCGCGCCGTCCCCGACGGAGGTGATCGGCTGGGGCGCCAGGGCAACATCGAATCTGGTCATGGGATCATCCTGTGTCGCGGCCGGGCCCGGTTCCCGGACATCGCGTTTTTCCAAGGCCGGGCAGCGGACCGGCGGGAGGGGGTGGAAGACGGGGCGACGCGGCGCGCGTCCGGCGCGGCGTTCCGGACCGGCCGGGTCACGGCCGGGGCGGACGGGAAGGGCCGGACCGATGCCCCGGACCGGCCGCCTCGCGGCGGCGCGAGGCAGGGCGCGGGGAGCGCGGGGGGCGCGGATTGCGCGATCATGTCGCCGTACTCGAAAAACAGAACACCGGGTGCGAACTCAGCCGCGTCGGAACGCGCCTCGCCCGGAGTGTCCGAAAACCCGCGCCGTCTGTCAACGCGCAAGCGCCCCCCGATTGATCGCCGGATCTCTTCGCGATAGCCACGGCGGATGCTGGTGCTCGAGAACGTCATATCCGACCGGGGATCGCGCTACGCGGTCGCGGGCGGGCCCTGCGCGGATGGCGCGGCGGCGCGGGAGTTCCTGCGCGCGCTCCGCCGCGACAAGCGCTTCGCCAGGGCGACGCACAATTCCTGGGCGCTGATCGGGCGGGAAGGGGCGCTGAAGAACGACGATGGCGAGGCCGGGGCCGGGATGGTCATCCTGCGCGAACTCGATCGCGAGGCGCTCTCGGGCCATATCGTCGTGGTGACGCGCTGGTTCGGCGGCAAGCATCTCGGCGGCGACCGGTTCCGGCATGTGCGCGAGGCGGTCCGGATCTATCTCGCCGCGCGGGAAACCGCGGACTGAGGCCGGATCGGGGGCCGGACCGGGGGCCGGACCGGAACCGGCGGCGCGCCCGCCGCCGGTCCCGGGAGAGGTCATTCCTCGTCGCGGATCTCGAGCCGCTGGCTCAGGATCAGCGCGACGATGGAGCAGATCGCGCCCGAGAGCAGGTAGAGGCCCGAGGCGAAGAGGCCGAACTGCGAGGCGAGCAGCAGCGCGACCAGCGGCGCGAAGCCCGCGCCGACCAGCCAGGCGAGGTCCGAGGTCAGCGCCGAGGCGGTGTAGCGGTAGCGGCGGTCGAAGCGCGAGGCGACCGCGCCCGAGGACTGGCCGAAGCTGAGGCCGAGGAGACCGAAGCCGAGCACCATGAACAGGAATTCCCCGCTCTGCCCGGCGTCGAGCAGCACCGGTCCGAGAAGCGCGAAGACGGCGATCGCGAGCGCGCAGACGAAGAGCAGCCGCCGCCGCCCGAACCGGTCCGCGAGCGCGCCCGAGCCGAGCACCGCGGCGAGGCCGACGAGCGAGGTGCCGATCTCGATCGCGAGGAAGCCCGGCACGGAATCGTTGGTCGAGAGATAGACCCAGGAGAGCGGAAAGACCGAGACGAGATGGAAGAGCGCGAAGGTCGCGAGCGGGGTGAAGGCGCCGATCAGGATGTTCGACCCCTCGGCCGCGACCGTCTCCCGCACGCTCGACGGGCGCAGTTCGTGGTTGCGGAACTGCTCCTCGTATTCCTCGGTCACGACGATCCGGAGCCGGGCGAAGAGCGCCACGACGTTGATCGCGAAGGCGACGAAGAACGGATAGCGCCAGCCCCATTCGAGGAAGTCGGCCTCGCTCAGCCCGGTGACGAGATAGACGAAGAGCGCGCTCGCGACGAAGAGCCCGACCGGGGCGCCGAGCTGGGGAATCATCGCGTACCAGCCGCGTTCCTCCCGCGGCGCATTCATCGCGAGCAGCGAGGCGAGCCCGTCCCAGGCGCCGCCGAGCGCCAGCCCCTGGGCGATCCGCATCCCGCAGAGGATCACGATCGCGTAACCGCCGGCCACCGAGTAGTCCGGCATGAAGGCGATGCCCGCCGTCGCGCATCCGAGCAGGAAGAGCGCCACCGTGAGCTTGATTCCACGCCCGAAACGGCGGTCGATCTCGGTAAAGATCAGCGTTCCGAAGGGCCTGGCGACGAAGGCGAGCGAAAACACCGCGAAGGAGAGCAGAACCCCGTCGAGCGGGCTCGCGAAGGGGAACATCACCCGCGGGAAGACCAGGACGGAGGCGATGGCATAGACGAAAAAGTCAAAGAATTCAGAGCTTCTTCCGATGACCACGCCGACCGCGAGTTCCGGTACGCTCGCATGGCCGTGCTCTTCGGCCTCTTCCGCGAGAGAGGATTCGTAGGACATCGCGGCTGCCTCCAATGCGTTATCCCGGGGGCCGAATCCCCCGGCCCCGCGCACTCTCTTATAGCCCTCGATTTTCAGTATGCTAAGGAGGAATCGGACTCGGGTGCCGGTGTCGCCGCTCGGGGGACGCGACTGCGGGAATGATGAACATGAAGTTGAGACGATCGCTGCTTTGCACGCTGCCGGTCATGGCGCTCCTTGGCGGATGCGACATGGTCGTGCTCAATCCCTCCGGTTATGTCGCGGCGCAGCAACGCGACGTCCTCGTCACCTCCACGCTGCTCATGCTGCTCATCATCATCCCGGTGATGGGGCTCACCGCCTTCTTCGCCTGGCGCTACAAGGCCTCCCGCAAGGCGCGTTACGATCCCGACTGGCACCACTCGACGAGCCTCGAACTGATCATCTGGGCCGCGCCGCTGATGATCATCATCTGCCTCGGCGGGCTCACCTGGGTAAGCACCCACATGCTCGATCCGTTCCGTCCGCTCGAACATATCGGCGAGCGGCGCCCGGTTCCCGCCGATGCGAAGCCGCTCGAGGTCGATGTCGTCGCGCTCGACTGGAAATGGCTCTTCATCTATCCCGAATACGGCATCGCGACCGTGAACGACGCCGCCGCGCCGGTCGACCGGCCGATCCACTTCAAGATCACCTCGCAATCGGTGATGAACGCCTTCTACGTTCCCGCGCTCGCCGGCATGCTCTACGCGATGCCGGGGATGGAATCGCAGGTCCACGCGGTGATGAACTACCCGGGCGAATACGACGGCTTCTCCTCGAACTACAGCGGCGCGGGCTTCTCGCACATGCGCTTCAAGTTCCACGGGCTGGAGCCGAGGGATTTCGTCGCCTGGATCGGCGCCGCGCGCGCCTCCGGCAGGACGCTCGACCGCGCGGAATACCTCGCGCTGGCCGAGCCGAGCGAGAACGTGCCGCCGTCGAGCTACGCCGCGGTCGAGCCCGACCTCTTCGACCGGGTCGTGGGCCGCTGCGTGGAGCAGGGGCGGATGTGCGCGGGCGAGATGGCCTGGCTCGACGGGCAGGGGGGCACCGGCCTCGCCGGCACGGTGAACCTGCTGCCGGCGCCCGACCAGGCGAGCGCGCCCTTCGGGGCCACGCCCTTCCACGTGGCGGAGCTCTGCGCCCCGCTGCCCGATACCGAAACGCGGCGTGACAGCCTCGCGCTGCTCACGCCCCTGACGCCCGCCCCGAGCGGCGCCTCCGACCAAACCTTCTGACCCGGGGCAGCGCAATGGCCATCGAACAACATATTCCCACCACCTTCCTCTTCGGGCGGTTGACCTGGGAGGCCTTCCCGATCCACGAGCCGATCCTCGTCGCGACCTTCGCGGGCGTCGTGCTGGGCGGCCTCGCCCTGCTCGGGGCGATCACCTACTTCCGGCTCTGGGGCTTCCTCTGGAAGGAATGGTTCACGAGCGTCGATCACAAGAAGATCGGCATCATGTACATCGTGCTCGGCATCGTGATGCTGCTCAGGGGCTTCGCCGACGCGGTGATGATGCGCCTGCAGCAGGCGCTCGCCTTCAACGGGTCCGAGGGCTACCTGCCGGCGCACCACTACGATCAGGTCTTCACCGCCCACGGCGTGATCATGATCTTCTTCGTTGCGATGCCGCTCGTCACCGGCTTCATGAACTTCGTGATGCCGCTCCAGATCGGCGCGCGCGACGTCGCCTTCCCGTTCCTGAACAACTTCTCGTTCTGGATGACGGTCGGCGGCGCGGTGATCACGATGGTCTCGCTCTTCGTCGGCGAATACGCGCAGACCGGCTGGCTCGCCTATCCGCCGCTCTCGGGCATCGCCAACAGCCCCTATGTCGGCGTCGACTACTATATCTGGGGGCTCCAGGTCGCGGGCGTCGGCACGACATTGTCGGGCATCAACCTGATCGTGACGATCATCAAGATGCGCTGCCCCGGCATGACGATGATGCGGATGCCGATCTTCACCTGGACCGCGCTCTGCTCCAACATCCTGATCGTCGCGGCCTTCCCGGTCTTCACCGCGCTTCTCGTGCTGCTCGCGCTCGACCGCTACGTGGGCACGAACTTCTTCACCGCCGACAACGGCGGCAACCCGATGATGTACGTGAACCTCGTCTGGATCTGGGGCCATCCGGAGGTCTACATCCTGATCCTGCCGGCCTTCGGCATCTTCTCGGAAGTGACCTCGACCTTCTCCGGCAAGCGGCTCTTCGGCTATTCCTCGATGGTCTACGCGACGGTCTGCATCACCGTCCTCTCCTACATCGTCTGGCTGCACCACTTCTTCACGATGGGGTCGGGGGCGAGCGTGAACTCGTTCTTCGGCATCACGACGATGATCATCTCGATCCCGACCGGGGCGAAGCTCTTCAACTGGCTCTTCACCATGTTCCGGGGCCGCATCCGCTACGAGCCGCCGATGATGTGGACGGTGGCCTTCATGCTCACCTTCACGATCGGCGGCATGACGGGCGTGCTCCTCGCGGTGCCGCCGGCGGATTTCGTGCTGCACAACTCGCTGTTCCTGATCGCGCATTTCCACAACGTGATCATCGGCGGCGTGGTCTTCGGCCTCTTCGCGGGCATCCAGTTCTGGTTCCCGAAGGCCTTCGGCTTCAAGCTCGAGCCGTTCTGGGGCAAGGTGTCGTTCTGGTGCTGGCTCACCGGCTACTGGCTCGCCTTCACGCCGCTCTACGTGCTCGGCCTGATGGGCGTCACCCGGCGCATGCGGGTCTTCGACGACCCGAGCCTGCAGATCTGGTTCCTGATCGCGGCGATCGGCGCGGGGGTGATCGCCTGCGGCATCGCGGCCTTCCTGATCCAGATCGGCGTCTCGATCCTGCGGCGCGACCAGCTGCGCGACACGACCGGCGATCCCTGGGACGGCCGGACGCTCGAATGGGCGACCTCCTCGCCGCCGCCGGCCTACAATTTCGCCTTCACCCCCGTGGTGCGCGAGATCGATGCCTGGTGGGACATGAAGAGCGCGGGCTACGTCCGCCCGACCTCGGGCTTCATCCCGATCCACATGCCGAAGAACACCCCCGCGGGGATGATCCTCGCCGGCCTCGCGGTGGTCTGCGGCCTGGCGCTGGTCTGGTACATCTGGTGGCTCGCGGCGCTGAGCTTCCTCGGGCTCATCGGCTATGCGATCTGGCACACGTTCAACTACAACCGCGACTACCACATCCCGGCCACCCAGGTTACGGCGACCGAGGATGCGCGCGGCCAGCTTCTGGCCGGGAGGGCCTGACCGATGACGACGACGGCGGCCACGCCCGTGTTCTACCTCACCGAGGAGGAACACCACGAGCCGGGGGGCTTCACCAACCTCGGCTTCTGGATCTACCTGATGAGCGACTGCCTCATCTTCGCGGTCCTCTTCGCCACCTATGGCGTGCTCGGCGCCAGCCTCGCCGGCGGGCCGGGGCCGCGCGACCTCTTTGATCTCAGCCTCGTCGCGCTCAACACGACGATGCTGCTGCTCTCCTCGATCACCTACGGTTTCGCGATGCTCGCGATGCACCGGATGGACCAGAAGGAGACGATCAAGTGGCTCGCGATCACCGGGCTCTTCGGCGCGGCCTTCATCGCGATCGAGCTCTACGAGTTCCGCCACCTCATCCACGAGGGCGCGGGGCCGTGGCGCTCGGGCTTCCTCTCGGCCTTCTTCGCGCTCGTCGGCACCCACGGGCTGCACGTGAGCTTCGGCATCCTCTGGCTCATCGTCTCGATCGTCCAGGTCCGCGCGAAGGGGCTCATCCCCGCCAACCAGCGGCGGCTCACCTGCCTGTCGCTGTTCTGGCACTTCCTCGACGTCGTCTGGATCGGCGTCTTCACCTTCGTCTATCTGATGGGAGTGCTGCGATGAGCGCCGGTCATCCCGAGGCGGCGCACGGCGCCCACGAGGCGCGTCATGGCGCCCATCACGACCCGCACGAGGCGCCGCACGGCACCTACGAATCCTACACGCGCGGCTTCGTGCTGTCGGTGATCCTGACGGCGATCCCGTTCATCCTCGTGATGTTCCGCCCGATCGACAGCGCGGGCTATACCGCCGCGATCGTGCTCGCCTGCGCGCTGATCCAGATCCTCGTGCACATGATCTACTTCCTGCACATGAGCCCGAAGGCGGAGGGGGGCTGGCTCCTGCTCTCGACCGTGTTCACGATCGTGCTGGTGGTGATCGCGCTCGCGGGCTCGCTCTGGATCGTCTACCACCTCAACAGCAACATGATGCCCTCGATGGGCGAGATGCCGAACATCGAGCGGCCCTACGACGAATAGTCCCGGCCGCGCCGCGACATCCGGGGCGCCGGTCCGCGGGGACCGGCGCCCCTGCCTTTTGACGAGGTGGTCCCCGCGATGAAGCGCGTCCGTTCGATCCTCGCCTGGCTCGCCGTCGCGCTGGCGGTCACGGGCTTCGTCGCGCTCGGCGTCTGGCAGCTGGAGCGGCGGGCCTGGAAGCACGCGCTGATCGCCCGGGTCGACGCCCGGGTGGCGGCCGCGCCGGCCGCGCCGCCGGGGCCGGGCGACTGGGCCGGGGTCTCGGCGGGACGCGACGGCTACGCCCATGTGCGCCTCACCGGGCATTTCCTGCATGACCGGGAGGTGACGGTCCAGGCGGTGACGGAGCTCGGCGCCGGCTACTGGGTGCTGACGCCGCTCGACGCGGGGGATTTCACCGTGCTCGTCAACCGGGGCTTCGTGCCGATGGACCGCCGCGACCCGGCGCGCCGGGCGGCGGGGCAGGTCGCGGGGGAGGTGACGGTGACCGGCCTCCTCCGGATCACCGAGCCCGGCGGCGCGTTCCTGCGTGCGAACAACCCGGCGGCGGGACGGTGGTATTCGCGCGACGTCGCGGCGATCGCGGCGACCGAGGGGCTCGAAGGGCCGGTGGCGCCCTATTTCATCGACGCGGACGCCGCGCCCAATCCGGGCGGGCTGCCGGTCGGCGGGCTGACCGTGATCCGGTTCCGCGACAGCCATCTGAGCTACGCGCTCACCTGGTTCGCGCTCGCGGGCGGGCTCGCCGGCGCGGTGATCTGGCTCCGCCTGCGCGGACCGCGGGACCGCGCGTAGAATTACGCCCATCCCTCGCCACGGTTTCGGTGGCGGTTCCCGGCGCGCCAGGATAGCGAGGCTCCATGGACGCGCCTTCGACATTCGAGATCTTCCTCTCCGCCGCCCCGGGGCTCGAGCCTGTGCTGCTCGCCGAGGCGCAGGAGCGCGGCTTCGGCCCGGCCAGCGCCGTGCCGGGCGGCGTGACCTTCCAGGGCGGCTGGCCGGAGGTCTGGCGGGCCAATCTCGAACTGCGCGGCGCGACGCGGGTGCTGGCGCGGATCGGCGCCTTCCGCGCGCTGCATCTCGCCCAGCTCGACAAGCGGGCGCGCCGCTTCCCCTGGGCGACGGTCCTGCGCCCCGACGTGCCGGTCCGGGTCGAGGTCACGGCCCGCGCCTCGCGCATCTATCACGCCGGCGCGGCGCGCGAGCGGATCGAGCGCGCGATCCGCGAGGAACTCGGCGCGCCGCTCGCCGACGAGGCGCGGGTGGTGGTGAAGGTCCGGATCGAGGACGACCTCTGCCAGCTGAGCCTCGATACCTCGGGCGAGTCGCTGCACCGGCGGGGCTACAAGCAGGCGGTGGCGAAGGCGCCGATGCGCGAGACGCTGGCCGCGCTCTTCCTGCGCGCCTGCGGCTTCGACGGGACCGAGCCGGTGCTCGACCCGATGTGCGGCTCCGGCACCTTCGTGATCGAGGCGGCGGAGATCGCCGCCGGCCTCGCCCCCGGGCGGGCGCGGAGCTTCGCCTTCGAGGATCTCGCGAATTTCGATCCCGCCGCCTGGGAGGCGCTGCGCGCCGCGCCCCGTCCGGCGCCGGGCGCGGGGATCGCGATGCTGGGCTCGGACCGCGATCAGGGCGCGGTCCGGATGAGCGTCGCGAACGCCGCCCGCGCCGGGGTGGCGGAGCGGACCCGCTTCGAATGCCGCCCGGTCGCCGATCTGGAGCGGCCCGCGGGGCCGCCCGGCCTCGTCATCGTCAACCCGCCCTATGGCGCGCGCATCGGCGCGCCGGGGCCGCTCCGGGGCCTCCATGCGAGCCTCGGCGCCGCGCTGCGCGAGAGGTTCGGCGGCTGGCGCGTCGGCCTCGTCACCAGCGATCCCGGCCTCGCGCGCGCGACGGGCCTGCCCTTCGCGCCGCCGGGGCCGCCGGTCGCGCATGGCGGGCTCAAGGTCCGGCTGTTCCGGACGCCGCCGCTCGGATGATCCCGCCCGGAGGCCGGTCCCGGCGGGAAGGCGCGGAACGGCCGGGCGCCGGGCGAATGCGCGTGACCCCGCGCGAGGAAAGGGTTATTCGCGACAGGATGCGCTCCTTCGAACCGCCCCCCTCCGCCTCGCTGCGCCACATGCTCCGCGCCGGCACGCGCGCGCCGCACGACGCGCTCGACCGGGCGGTGGGCGCGATCGCGGACGAGGCATCCTACCGCCGCTATCTCCGCGGGCTCTACGCCTTCCGCGCCCCGGTCGAGGCGGCGCTGGAGCGGGCGGCGGTCCCGGAAGGGCTCGCGGACTGGCGCCTCGTCCCGCTCGCGCCCCGGCTCCGCGCCGATCTCGACGACCTCGGCGAGCCGGCGCCCCGGCCCGATGACTGCCCGGAAACCCCCGGCCCCTCGGCCGCGGCCGGGATGCTCTACGTTCTCGAAGGCGCGGCGATCGGGGCGAACCTGCTGCGCGTCCGCGCCGCGCGGCTCGGCTTCGACGCGGGCCGCGGCGCGCGCCATCTCGCGCGGCCGGAGGAGGCGGGGCGCTGGGGCGCCTTCGTCGCCCGGCTCGACGCCGCGGCCGGGATCGATCCGGAGGCGGCGCTGGCCGGCGCGCAAGCCGCCTTCGCCGGCGCCGCCCGCGCCTTCGCCGGGGCGGGCGCGCGATGAGCCGGCGCGTCGATCTCACCGATTGCGACCGGGAGCCGATCCACATCCCCGGCAGCATCCAGCCGCATGGCTGCCTGATCGCCGTCGACGCGCAGGCGCGCACGATCCTGCGCCATTCGGCGAACGCGCCCGCGATGCTCGGCGTGCCCGGGGAGATGAACGGCGCCTATCTCGGCGACGCGCTCGGCGAGGAGGCGGCGCATTCGGTGCGCAACGCGCTCGCGCGCACGCGCGAGGGCGGCCGGCCGGCGCTGCTCTTCGGCGTGACGGTGGGCGGGCGGAGCTTCGACGTCGCCGCGCACCGGATGAAGGGCACGGCGATCGTCGAGTTCGAGCCTTCGGGCGGGGACACCGCCGAGCCGCTGGAACTCGCCCGCGCGATGATCGAGCGCGTCGGCGCCACCCGGACCGTCGACCGGCTGGTCCGCGAGACCGCGCGGCTCATCCGCGCGATGCTGAACTACGACCGGGTGATGGTCTACCAGTTCACCCACGACGGCGCCGGCAAGGTGGTGAGCGAGGCGCGGCGGCCCGGTCTCGAGAGCTTCCTCGGCCAGTATTTCCCCGCCGCCGACATCCCCCGGCAGGCGCGCGCGCTCTATCTGCGCAACACGATCCGGATCATCTCCGACGCCTCCTTCGAGCCGGTCCCGATCCTGCCCGATCTCGACGCCTCGGGCGAGCCGCTCGACCTCTCGCTCGCGCATCTCAGGAGCGTCTCGCCGGTCCATTGCGAATACCTGCGCAACATGGGGGTGGCGGCCTCGATGTCGATCTCGATCCGGATCGACGGCGCGCTCTGGGGGCTCGTCGCCTGCCATCACTACGCGCCCCGCGTCCTCGGCATGGCGGAGCGGGTCAGCGCGGAACTCTTCGGCGATTTCCTGTCGATGCAGCTGAACGCGCTGCGCCACCGCCAGGCGCTCGAATCCGGGCGCGAGGCGCGGGCGCGGCTCGACCGCGTGCTGGCGAAGGCGAGCGGCTTCGACGAGGTGGCCGAGGTGCTGCGCGGGCAGCTCGACGACCTCGCGGGGCTCATTCGCTGCGACGGCGCCGGGATCTGGATCGGCGGGCGCTGGAAGGCCGTCGGCGCCGCCCCGCCGGAGCGGGAGGTCCCCGCCCTCGTCGCCTTCGCGGCGACGGTGGTGGACGGGGGGATCTGGGCCACGCACGCGCTCTCGCAGGCGCTGCCCGGCGCGGCGCGCGCGCTCGACCGGACGGCGGGGATGCTCGTCATTCCGCTGTCGAGCCGGCCCGGCGACTATCTCTTCTTCTTCCGCGACGAGGTGGCGCGCACGCTCGACTGGGCGGGCAATCCGGAGAAGGTCTACGAATCCGGGCCGCTCGGCGACCGGCTGACCCCGCGCAAGAGCTTCGCGATCTGGAAGGAGACGGTGCGCGGCCAGTCCGAGCCCTGGAGCGAGGAGGAGCGGCATTTCGCCGAGGCGGTGCGGATCGCGCTGACCGAGATCCTGCTGCGCCAGAGCGAGCTTCTCGCCGACGAGCGCGAGAAGGCCGCCGTCCGCCAGCGGGTGCTGAACGACGAGCTGAACCACCGGGTGAAGAACATCCTCGCCGCGGTCAAGTCGATCGTCGCCTCCGAACAGGACGGCGGCGCGGAACTGCGCGGCTATGTCGAGGCGCTGCGGGCGCGGATCCAGGCGCTCGCCTTCGCCCATGACCAGGTGATCCGGGGCGACGGCGGCGGCGAGCCGGCGGAGCTCTTCGCCGCCGAGCTCTCGCCCTATCGCGCCGCGGCGACGGTGGTGGAGATCGGCGGGCCGCCGGTCTGGCTCGAGGCGCGGGCCTATTCGGTGCTGGCGCTCGTCATTCACGAGCTGACGACGAACGCGGCGAAATATGGCGCGCTCTCGCGGCCGGGCGGGCGGCTCGACGTGAGCTGGGAGCTGAACGACGACGGCTCCTGCGCCTTCCACTGGCGCGAATCCGGCGGGCCCGTCGTGGTGCCGCCCGCCCGCCAGGGCTTCGGCACCACGCTGATCGACCGGAGCATTCCCTACGATCTCGGCGGCGAGAGCGAGGTGGACTATCATCCCCAAGGGATCGTCGGGCGGTTCTGCGTGCCCTCCCGCTTCGTCGGCGCCCCCCGGCGCGGCCGCCGCGCGAAGCCGGAACGCTCCGGGAGCGGCGCGGGCGATCTGACCGGCAAGGTGGCGCTGATCGTCGAGGACCAGCTCCTGATCGCGATGGATCTCGAGGCGATCCTCGAGGAGGCGGGGATGGAGGTCATGGGCTTCGCACGCTCCACCGCCGAGGCGTTCCGGATGCTCGAGGCGCGCAGCCCCGACGTCGCCGTGCTCGACGTCAATCTCGGCGGCGAGACCTCGCTCGCGGTGGCCGAACTCCTGCGCGCGCGCGGCGTGCCCTTCGCCTTCGCCACCGGCTACAGCGATCTCGCGACGATCCCCGGCGGCGAGGAGGGCGGCGAGGTGGTGCCCAAGCCCTACCAGCCCGCGCAGATCCTCGCCGTGCTGCGCCGGCTGCTCGCTCCCTCGGCTTGACCGGACCGGCGGCGGCGTCTAGCACGGGGCTCGGCCGGGCCTGTAGCTCAACGGTCAGAGCAGAGCGCTCATAACGCTTTGGTTGGGGGTTCAAATCCCTCCGGGCCTACCACGCAGTCTCCTGAATCCGAGAGCTCTCCGGCGTCTCCGTTGAAGTGCCGTGTTATCAGTGGCTTGGGGCGGGTACGGCCCCTTGTTCGCCGCGACTCCGCCGGGCTGAGCGCGACATTCTCCCGGTTCCGCCGCGACCGCCCGTCCGTGCTCCGCTGGCCACCAAACCAAATGCCGGGAGCGGCCAGGGGAAGCAGCGTCGCAACCGGGACCGGCCCGGGAGGAAAATTCTGCCAAAGCGACGTGAGGAACTCAGCCGATCAGAGTTCGCTGATCCGCCCAGCGGAGGGGAAGGTCGATGCGTTTCAGGCGCTCGGCGGTCAGCGCGGTGGGCTGGGTCCCATCGAGAATGCGCGCGACGAGATCGGGCGCGAGAAACGCGAGCTGGAGCGAGCGCGAGACATCGCCGGTGTCGACACCCTCGCGCCGGGCGATGTCGCTGACGGTGAGGCCCCGAGCCGCGTCGAGATAGTCCGCCGCGCGACGGCGCGCCTCGACCAGCGTCCGCAGCAGCACAGGATCGGGCCCTGGGACCGGCGCGGCGGCGCCGCCGAGGATGATGCGGAGCTCCGGCCCGCGCCGCCGCGGCCGCGGCGGCGCGGCGACGGTGAAGCCGGGCAGGTCGAGGTCGGCCAGATCGGCGATCGGCCGATGCGCGGCCCCGGCGAGCCGCCCGAAGCCGACCTCGGCGCGCAACGCGCTCTCGGTCAGCGCGACGCGCGAGACCAGCAGCCGGGGCAGGTCGCGGTCGCCGCCCGGGCCGGGCGCGTCGAGCCGCTCGGCCAGTTCCAGGATGCGCCGGATCGTGGTCGCCGACGGGTCCGCGCGCGTCGTGCCGGTGTCGAGCAGACGCGCCTGCAGCGCCGGTTCCCGCGGCCGGGCGGCGATGGCCCGGGACACCGCCGCTTCGAGTTCGGGCGCCGGGACGCGCCAGCCCCGCGCGCCGTGGGCGACGCCGTTCTCGATCAGGGCCTCGCTGACGTAGTAGCGGTAGCGCCGGCCCTTTTTGCTGGCATGGCTCGGACGCATCCTGTTGCCATCCGGATCGACCAGACGCCCGGCGAGCGGGCTCGGATCCCGGGCCGATGGCCGCGCGGATCGCGCCCGGCGGCGGGCGGCGAGGAGCCGCCGCGCGGCACCCCACAGCTCCGGGGCCACGATCGCGAGGCGCAGTCCCGGATGCGGTTGGTCGCGGTGCCGGATCCGGCCGATGAAGAGCGGGTTGGCGAGCATCGTGTAGAGCTTGCCGCGCGAGAAGACTGCGCCTCCGCTCACCCGTCCGTCGCGGTGCCGGCGGAGCGGCGTCCGGATGCCGGCGGCGTCGAGTTCGGCCCTGAGCGCGCTGACCGAGCCGAGCGCGAGGTAGCGCTCGAAGATCCGCCGGACGAGCGCCGCCTCCCCGGGCATCGGCACTAGGGTCCGGGCCTCGGCGCGGTAACCGATCGGGACGGTGCCGCCCATCCAGATGCCCCTGGCCTTGGAAGCCGCGATCTTGTCGGGGATACGCTCGGCGGTGACCTCGCGCTCGAACTGGGCGAAGCTCAGGAGCACGTTCAGCGTCAGCCGGCCCATCGAGGTCGTGGTGTTGAACGCCTGGGTGATCGAGACGAAGGAGACGCCGGCGGCGTCGAAGATCGCCACGATGCGGGCGAAGTCGGCGAGCGAGCGGGTGAGCCGGTCGACCTTGTAGACGACCACCGCGTCGATCTTGCCGGCCTCGATGTCGGCGAGCAGCCGGCGCAGGGCAGGGCGCTCCATCGAGCCACCGGAATAGCCGCCGTCGTCGTAGCGGCCGGCGAGCGCGCTCCAGCCCTCGTGCTTCTGGCTGAGCACATAGGCGGCGCAGGCCTCGCGCTGCGCGTCGAGCGAGTTGAAGTCCTGTTCGAGCCCCTCCTCGGTGGATTTGCGCGTATAGATGGCGCGGCGGATCGCCTTCCGTGCCGCGCGGCCGCCGCTCACGTCGCGGTCCCGTCGCGCAGGCCGAAGAAGGCCGGGCCATCGCGGCGGCCGCCGGTGATCGCACGGGCGATGGCCGAGAGCGAGGCCCAGTCGCGGCCGGACCACCGGAAGCCGCTCTCGGTGACGACGACCTCGTGGCGCTGATCCTTCCAGACCCGGATCAGCCGGGCGCCGGGCATGAGCCGCCGCGCGTCTCTGGACTTGCCAACCGCCGCGTCCACCGGCTCGCCGCGCCGGAAGGCTGTTTCGAGGGCGGTCAGCCGCCGCTCGATCTGAGCCGGCAGGCCCCCCTCCAATTCGGCCTGCCATTTCCAGGCGATGCCGAGCATCAACAGCCGCCGCCGCGCGCCCTTGGGCGGCGGCGCGGCCCAGGCCTCCGCCCAGGCGGCGCGCAGATCGCCGATCGGCAATCCGGCGAGGCCGGCGATCCGCTGGTCCAGCATGTCCGGGGCCGGCGCGGATCGCGCGCCGCCGCCCGTCTCGACGCCTCGCATCAGGCGGCCGGGGCCAGGCGATAGGCCCTTCGCCCGCCCATGTCGGCGAGCCGGACGTCGAAGCCGCGTTGGCGGAGCCGGACGAGGGCGGCGCGGGTGGTGCGCGGCAGCCACCCCAGGGTCGCCACCAGATCGTCGAGCGTGGCCCCGCCCGGTCGCGCGACGGCGTCGAGCAGAACGCCCAGCTTGCCGCCGGGGCGGGTCTTCGGCACCGGCGCATCCCCGGTCTCGTTCGGCCGGGCTTCCGGCGCCTCGACGCCGATCGCTGCGAGCCCGGCGGGTGCGATGAGGAGGGCATGGGTGCCGGGTTTCTGGCGCTTCCTCCCGCCGCTCATCCCGCTCTCGCGGATGAGCCCGCGCGACAGCAAGGCGCGGAGCGTCCGGTCGAGCGCCGCGCCTCTCAGCCGGACCGTTTCGGGGACGGGGAAGATGTTCAGGTCCGGCCGCACGGCCGCGGCGGTCAGCAGCGCGGCCTGGGCGTCAGAGAGCTTGGGCATGAGTTCGGTCCTCCGATCCGCGGCCGCGCGAAAATGCGCCGCCTGGTACTGACCGAAGGCCCGGACGAGGTCTCGGGCGCCGCGCCGGCGGCGAAGCCGTGTCGCCGGGTAGGGACACTGACGCTCCCTGGCCGCCGGAAGTCCAGAGGAAAGATCGAGGGCTTGGGGCAGCGCAGGTGGCTCATCCACTTGCTTAGTGTGTGATCATCCGGCGATCCCGAATCAATGAAGCCTTTGGTTCGTCATCTTTACACGCTTTGACGACGCCGCGGCTCTGCCAAGCGTGTGTCGTTTGCAGTTTCTGGTAGTACCTCTAAGGTTTCCCGCATTTGTTGCGCGCCATAGGGCCAGTCTTGAGGATCTTCCGCCAAGATCGCCCACAAAATATCCGAGGTGGCTCCAAGAGAGTCCACAACCGCGCGCCCCAAGTCGCCGAAGCTGGGTATCTTCGCAACGTGCTGCGAAACGCCTGCTCCACAAAAGAACACCACGTCACCCGAGTCCCGGGCTACCAATAGTTCATCGGGAATGTCCGGGTCGTCGGGGATGAGAGCGTGTCTGAGAAGGGGGCTTCCCCAGGCTGAATCCGCGTGATTCATGGGGCGTCGGATTCCCGAAGCCAGAGCCGACATCCATGCCGAAACGCCGCCGATCACGCTACCCGAGTGACTTGACCGACAGCCAATGGGCGGTGGTCGCGCCGATGATCCCGGACGTCGCGCCGGGTGGTCGGGCCGCGCAAGGCCGAGAAGCGAGAGATCGTCGAGGCGATCCTCTATCTGCTCCGGGCGGGCTGCGCCTGGCGGCTGTTGCCGCGTGACTTCCCGCCCTGGCAGACGGTCTACCACTACCTGCGCCGCTGGGAACGCGAAGGGATCTGGGCCGGCGTGCTCCACACCCTCGTCATGGCGGATCGCGAGCGCGCCGGCCGGAAGGCCTCGCCATCGGCGGCCATCGTCGACAGTCAGACGGTCCGGACGGCCGATCAAAAGGGGGATTCAAGGGATACGACGCCGGAAAGCGCGTCCATGGGCGCAAGCGGCACATCCTGACCGACACCGACGGCCGGCTGCTCGCCGTCGAGGTTCATGGCGCCGACGTCCAGGATCGCGACGGGGCGAAGGGCGTGCTGAAACGATCCCGGCGCCGGTTTCCTTTCGCCGAGCGCGTATTCGCGGACGGCGGCTATGCCGGCCAGCTGGTCTCCTGGGCGAAGGACAAGACCCACATCGTCCTCGAGATCCTCCGGCGCATGCCCTGGATGAAGGGCTTTGTCGTCATCCGTCGGCGCTGGGTTGTGGAGCGAACATTCGCCTGGATCATGAAATGTCGCCGCCTCGCGCGAGACTACGAGCAACTGACGCGAACCTCTGATACCTTCTCACCATCGCTGTGATCGCGACCCTCGTCAGGCGGTGGAAATGAGCCTTCTCAGACACGCTCTGAGGCGCATGGCGTTGATACCGCGCAGAGGGGCTGCGGGGCCACTCATCCCGAACTGATCCACGAACTGATCCGTAACTTGCATCGCGGAGATCGGACTGCGGGGCTGCGCATCAAGGAAATTCGCGCGGTTGCGAGGATCAGGACGGAGGTCGGCAGCGCGTCGGAGGTCAGGCCGCGACAAGCGTTCCCGGTTCGCCGATCCGGCGCCGCCTCACGCGCTCGTCCGGACCACGAGCCGACCCGGAAGCAGGACGCTGCCCCTTCCGGTTCCCCCGAGAATGCGCGCGAGGTGCTTGGCCATGTCGGTGATGGGCTGGCGAAAGGTGGTGAGGCCGTAGGCCGGCGCGCCGGCGAGCGGGATGTCGTCGAAACCGGTCACCGCGATCCGTTCCGGCACGCCCAGGCCGAGGCGGTAGCGCAGCGCGTCGATCGCGCCGAGCGCGATGATGTCGTTCTCGCAGACCAGCGCGTCCGGCGCGGCCTCGCCCTCCCGCCCCGCGAGCGTCCCGGCCACGCCGGCGAGCGCGGAACCGGCGTCGTATCCGGCGACGTGGATCACTCCGGGCGTCCGGCCGGTCCGCGCCCGCCAATGGCCGAGGAAGGCTGCCTTGCGCTCCAGCGTCGCGGACCGGCTGTCCGGCCCCGCGACGAACATCGGCCGCCGCCGCCCCGCCGCGAGCAGGTGGTCCGCGATCGCGCGCATCGCCACCGCGTCGTCGCAGGCGATGCTGAGCGTGTTCGGCACCGCGCTCGTCCGGGCGAAGACGATGAGCTGCTTCACGCGCCGGGCCTCGAGCGCCGCGGCGAGCAGCCGGTCGTCGAACCGCGTGCCGATCACCACCGCCGCGTCGACCCGGCGCTGGCTCGCCGAGAGAAGCGCCCCGGCCGCGTCCGCGCCCAGCATGTTGACGAGCAACACGCCCATCCCCTCGCGGCTGAGCACCCGGGTCAGCCGTTCGAGCATCACGAGCTTGTGCGGATTCTCGAAATCGTCGAGCACCAGCGCCACGAGGTTCGACCGGTCCGAGGCGAGAGAGGCGGCGAGCAGGTCGGGGACGTAGCCGAGCTTCTCCGCCGCCGCCATCACCTTGCGCCGGCTCTTCTGCGAGATCGAGGCGTCCTTCTTGAAGGCGCGCGCCACCGTCCAGCGCGATACGCCGGCGAGCGCCGCGACGTCATCCGCCGTGGCGGGGGAGAACGCCGCCGGTGCTGGGGGATCCTGATCTTCCATGGTGCCATCCTAAAGGGGCGGAGGTGGGGTGAAAAGCAAAATGCTCGCGCGAGCAATTAATCATTGCTCGCGCGAGCAAAAACCGGCATCACGTCAACAGCGCGAAACGCGACCGATTCCCTAGGGAGGATCACCAATGCTGAATGTCGCTCTTCTGGGTGCTGGCCGGATCGGCCAGGTCCATGCCCGCGCCATCGCCGCCGACGGCGAAAGCCGTCTCGCGGCGGTGGCCGACGTGAACGCGGAAGCCGCCCGGTCGCTGGCGGCCGCGCATGGCGCCGAGGCACGGACCGTCGAGGCGATCCTCGCCGATCCGGCGATCGACGCGGTGCTGATCGCGAGCTCGACCGACACCCACGCCGATCTCATCGAGCGCGCCACCGCCGCCGGCAAGGCGGTGCTCTGCGAGAAGCCGGTCGATCTCTCGCTCGCCCGCGCCGAGGTCTGCCTCGAGGCGGTGGCGAAGTCCGGGCGGCCGGTGATGATCGGCTTCAACCGCCGCTTCGACCCGGATTTCGCCCGGCTCAAATCCGCCTTCGACGCGGGCGAGATCGGCGCGGGCGAGATGCTCGCGATCACCTCCTTCGACCCGGCCCCGCCGCCGGCGAGCTACATCAGGGTCTCGGGCGGGCTCTTCCGCGACATGATGATCCACGATTTCGACATGGCCTGCTGGATCTTCGGCGGCGCGCCGGAGCGGGTGAGCGCGGTCGGAACCTCGGTGGTCGATCCCGCGATCGGCGCGGCGGGCGATGTCGACACCGCCGTGGCGACCCTCACCTGGGCCGATGGCCGGGTCGCGGTGATCCGGAACAGCCGCCGCGCGGTCTATGGCTACGATCAGCGGGTGGAGCTCCTCGGCTCCGAAGGGCTGCTCGCGGCGAAGAACGTGCTCGAGAGCACCGTCGAGAAGATCACCGCGGCCGGCACGCTCTCGGCGAAGCCGGAATACTTCTTCCTCGAACGCTATGCCCGCGCCTACGCCGCCGAATGGCGCGCCTTCGTCGCGGCCGTCGCGGAGGGCGCGGCGATGCCGGTGACGCTCGGCGAGGGGGTGGCGGCGCTCGCCTGCGCCGAGGCGGCGACGCGCTCGGCCGCGCGCGGCGCGACGGTCGCGCTCTCCGAGGTCCTGGGGCGCGAGGTCGAACATGCGGCGTGAGATCGGCTGCTGCACCTGGATCTTCGGCGGCGAGCCGCTGCCGGAGATGGCGGCGCGGATCGCCCGCGCCGGGCTCGACGGCGTCGAGCTCCATGGCGACATCGACGGGATCGACCCGGCCGAGGCCGGCCGGGTTCTCGCCGAACACGGGCTCAGGGTCTTCTCGATCACGCCCGGCGACGCCGACATCTCGCATCCCGACCCGGCGATCCGCGAAGCGGCGCTCGACTACTACCGGCGGCTCACGGACTGGGCCGTGGCGCTCGGCCAGGGCGACGGCGCGCCCCGGATCTCCTGCCACGGGCTCGTGACGCGGATCCGCCCCGTTTCGAGCCAGGCGGAGGAGGACGCGCTGCTCGTCGAGAGCACCCGGGCGATCTGCGCCATGGCGGCGGCGAAGGGCCTGCCCGTCGTCTTCGAGATCCTGAACCGTTACGAGAGCCATCAGGTGCGCACCGTCGCGGAGGGGCTGCGCCTCCGCGACGCCGTCGGGGCGGAGAACCTGGGCCTGCTGCCCGACGCCTATCACATGAACATCGAGGAGGCGGATCCGGCGGCGGCGCTGCGCGCGGGCGGCGCGGCGATCGGGCTCTACCACGCGGCCGATTCCAACCGGCAGGCGATCGGTGAGGGCCATACCGACTTCGCGCCCCAGATCGCCGCGCTCGACGCGATCGGCTACGCCGGTCCAGTCATCATCGAGCCGGCGGCGCCCGGCCCGGATCCGTTCAACACCGACAAGGGCGAGGGTTTCCGCGACGTGCTCGAAACCCAGCTCCGGACTTCGGCCGAGGCGCTGCGCGCGCTCGGAAGCTGAGGCGACAGGGCCACCGGCGTCCGCGCCGGCGGCCGATCAATCCAGAAACAAGGGGAGGCTACCATGACCATCCGCATCCCGCGCTCGCGGGCCCTGTCGGCCTGCGCGCTCGCGCTCGGCGCCACGCTGCTCGGCACCGCCGCCTCGGCGCAGCCGATCGGCGTCACCATCGCCGAGTTCAACGACAACTTCCTCACACTGCTGCGCAACGGCATGGCCGAATACGCGCAGAAGGAGGGCGTCGAGCTCGTGGTCGAGGACGCGCAGCGCGACATCGGCAAGCAGCTGAGCCAGATCCAGAACTTCACCGCATCGGGCGCGCAGGCGATCATCGTCAACGCGGTCGACACCGACGCGACGGTGGCGATGAGCCAGGTGGCGGAGGCGGCGGGCATCCCGCTCGTTTATGTCAACTACGAGCCGGTCAACGTCGATACGCTGCCGCCGAACCAGGCCTTTGTCGCCTCGGACGAGAAGGAATCGGGCACGCTCGAGACGAAGGAGGTCTGCCGCCTCCTCAAGGAACAGGGCAAGGGCGAGGGCGCCCGGGTGCTGGTGCTGATGGGCGAGCTCTCGAGCTACACCTCGCGCCAGCGCACCCAGGACATCCACGACGTGATCGCCACGCCCGAATGTTCCTTCATGACCATCGCCGAGGAGCAGACCGCGAACTGGCAGCGCGCCCAGGCGCTCGACGTGATGACGAACTGGCTCTCGGGCGGGGTCGCGTTCGACGCGGTGATCGCCAACAACGACGAGATGGCCATCGGCGCGATCCAGGCGATGAACGCGGCCGGGATCCCGAAGGACAAGGTGGTGGCCGGGATCGACGCGACCCAGGACGGGCTCGCGGCGATGGCGGCGGGCGATCTCGACGTGACCGTGTTCCAGGACGCGAAGGGCCAGGGCGAGGGGGCCATCGCCACCGCGCTCAGGCTCGTCAGGGGAGAACCGGTCGAGCAGAAGGTCTATATCCCCTTCGAACTGGTCACACCCGCGACGATGGAGAAATACCGCGCGCTGAACTGACGGGCGGGGCCGGAAGGTTCCCCCGGTCCGGCCTCGCCGCGGGGCACGCCGGGCCGGAGGGAATCGGCGCCGTTTCCGGCGCCCCGGTCACGGGCGGGTCAGAGCCGCCCCTCCTTCACCGACTGCATCGCCACGGAGGTCGAGGTGCTGGCGACATGCGGCAGGCTCGAGATCTTCTCGCCCAGCACCTGCCGGTAGCGCCGGATGTCCGAGGTCCGGACCTTGAGCAGGTAGTCGAACCGCCCGGCGATCATGTGGCATTCCTCGATCTCGGTGATCTTGCGCGCCATGGCGTTGAATTCCTCCAGCGCCCGTTCGCGCGTGTCCGAGAGCTTGACCTCGACGAAGGCCACGTGGTCGAGGCCGAGCTTCGCGGGATTGAGGATCGCCCGGAAGCCTTCGATGTAGCCCTCGTCGATGAGCCGCCTCAGCCGGACCTGACACGGCGTCTTGGACAGCCCGACATGGCTGGACAGGTCGGTCACCGTCATCCGCCCGTCCCTTGCCAGGGTCTCCAGGATCCGGCGATCGAACTGATCCAGGGGCTCCGGATCATGCGCTGCTCTGGCCAAGTCTGCCTCCCATCGAACCAATTGGCGATCAGGATACCTATTGCGCGCGACGGACAAGGCGAGTCCCGGCCGCTGCCACCCGGAGGCGATCTTCGCCTTCATCACCTCCCCGGACGAGGTCGTCCTCCTCTTCGATGGATCAGCCGATCGCCATCAGGCTGGCGTTGCCGCCGGCGGCGGTGGTGTTGATCGAGAGCGACACTTCCTCGAGCAGCCAGCTCAGGCACCAGGCCTCGGGTCCGCGCCGGGCGATCTCCTCCGCCGGGGCGGCCTGGGTCAGGACGAGCGGGCCGGGAAGCTCCGCGATCCGCGCCGTCATCGCGGCCACGCGCTCGGGCCCGCCCTCGATCAGCGCGCCGGCGAAGGGGCCGGCGGCGGCCCAGTCGGTGGCGGTGGCGACGCGGGCCGCGACCCGGGGCGGCAGGCCCGCGCGCGCCGCGTCGAACCCGGCCGCGCCGATCACCACCTCGTTGCCGGTCGCGAGCGCGGCGGAGAGCTGGGCGCGGAGCCCGGCCTCGGTCTCGGGCAGGAGCAGCACCCGGCCGCGCGGGTGCAGCGTGTAGAGGTTGCGCTCCCCGACCGGCCCCTGGAGTTCGACCGAGAGACCGAGCGTCGAGGCGCCGCCCGCCTCACGCGCCGCCTCCGCCGCCCCGGCCGCGCCGGCGGCCTCGAGCCAGGCGGCGTAGTCGAGCAGGGCGGCGTCGGTCTCGCAGGAGGCGTGGCGCCGGGGCAGCGGCGCCTCCGTCACGAGCCGGCCGAGATAGAGCGGCCCGCCCGCCTTCGGCCCCGTCCCCGAGAGGCCCCGTCCGCCGAAGGGCTGCACGCCGACGACCGCGCCGATGATGTTGCGGTTCACGTAGAGGTTGCCCGCCTTCACCCGGTCCATCACCCGCGCGATCGTCTCGTCGAGCCGGGTGTGCAACCCGAAGGTCAGCCCGTAGCCGGTGGCATTGATCGCGTCGATCAGCCGCTCGGTATCGGCGCGGCGGTAGCGCAGCACGTGCAGCACCGGGCCGAACACCTCGCGCTCGAGGCTCGAGAGCGCGTCGATCTCGATGATCGTCGGCGGCACGAAAGTGCCCTGCTCCGCTTCCCCGGCGAGGCCGATCTGGGTGACCTTGAACCCCTTCCCGCGCATCTTCTCGACATGCGCGGTGATGATCCCCTTCGCCTCGGCGGTGATGACCGGGCCGACGTCGACCGCGAGCCGGTCGGTCCGGCCGATCCGGAGCTCGTGGAGCGCGCCCCGCAGCATCGCGAGCGTGCGGTCCGCGACCTCCTCCTGCAGGCAGAGCACGCGCAGCGCCGAGCAGCGCTGGCCGGCGGAATCGAAGGCCGAGGCGATCACGTCGCCCACCACCTGCTCGGCGAGCGCCGAGCTGTCCACGATCATCGCGTTCTGCCCGCCGGTCTCGGCGATCAGCGGCACCGGCTTGCCCTCCGCCGAGACCCGGCCGGCGAGTTCGCGCTGGATCAGCCGTGCCACTTCGGTCGAGCCGGTGAACATCACCCCGCCGATCTCCGGACAGGCCACCAGCGCCGCGCCGACCCGCCCGTCGCCGGGCAGGAGCTGAAGCGCGTCCGCGGGGATTCCGGCGGCATGCAGGATCCGGACCGCCTCGGCGGCGATGAGCGGCGTTTCCTCGGCGGGCTTGGCGAGCACCGGGTTGCCGGTGACGAGCGCGGCCGCGACCTGGCCGGTGAAGATCGCGAGCGGGAAGTTCCAGGGCGAGACGCAGACCACCGGTCCGAGCGGGCGATGCGCGGCGCCGAGCGTCTCGCTCGCCTCGTCGGCGTAGTAGCGCAGGAAGTCGATCGCCTCGCGCACCTCCGCGATCGCGTTCGGCGCGGATTTCCCCGCCTCGCGCATGATGAGCCCCATCAGCGTCCCGATACGCTCCTGCAGCGCGTCGGCGGCGCGGCGCAGCATCGCGGCGCGCTCGACGGGGGCGACGGCGGCCCAGGCCGGCGCGGCCGCGAGGGCCGTCGCGACGGCGGAGGCGGCCTCGGCCGGATCGGTCTCGATCACCCGCCCCACCAGGTCGCGGTGATCGCCGGGATTGCGCACCTCGCGCGTCTCGCCCGCGCCGGAGGGCGGCGTGGCACTCCAATCCATCGCGACGCTCGCCTCCAGCGCCTCGGAGAGGCGCGCGAGCACGGTCTCGTCCGAGAGGTCGAGCCCGGCGGAATTCGGCCGTGTCGCGTAGATGTCGCGCGGAAGCGCGATCTCGTCATGCGGCCGGCCCGGCTCCGCCATCGCCTTCACCTGTTCGGCGGGATCGGCGATCAGATCGTCGATCGAGACTTCGGGATCCGAGATCCGGTTCACGAAGGAGGAATTGGCGCCGTTCTCGAGCAGGCGGCGCACCAGATAGGCGAGCAGCGTCTCGTGGGTGCCGACGGGGGCGTAGATCCGCGCCGGGCGGCCGAGCTTGCCCGGGCCCACGACCTCCTCGTAGAGCGGCTCGCCCATGCCGTGCAGGCACTGGAATTCGTAGTCGCCAGTCTGGAATTCCGGCCCGGCGAGTTCGTAGATCGTCGCCAGCGTCTGCGCGTTATGCGTCGCGAACTGCGGGAAGACCGCGTCGCGCGCGTCGAGGAGCTTGCGCGCGCAGGCGATGTAGCTGACGTCGGTATGGATCTTGCGGGTGTAGACCGGGAAGCCGGGCAGACCGTCGACCTGGGCGCGCTTGATCTCGGCGTCCCAGTAGGCGCCCTTGACGAGGCGCACCATGATCCGGCGCGCGGAGCGGCGCGCGAGGTCGATGATGAAGTCGAGCACGTAGGGGCAGCGCTTGCCATAGGCCTGGACCACGAAGCCCATGCCGTTCCAGCCGGCGAGATCGGGGTCGAGGCAGAGGCTCTCGAGCAGGTCGAGCGAGAGTTCGAGCCGGTCGGCCTCCTCCGCGTCGATGTTGAGCCCGATGTCGAAGCTCTTCGCAAGGAGCGCCAGCGCCTTCACGCGCGGCAGGAGCTCGTCCATCACCCGGCCGGCCTGGGCGCGGGCGTAGCGCGGATGCAGCGCCGAGAGCTTGATCGAGATGCCCGGACCCTCGTGGACGCCGCGCCCGGCCGAGGCCGCGCCGATCGCCCGGATCGCGGTCTCGTAGTCGCGGCGGTAACGCTCCGCGTCCTCCGCCGTGGTCGCCGCCTCGCCCAGCATGTCGTAGGAATACCGGAAGCCCTTCGCCTCGAGCGGACGCGCGCGTTTGAGCGCCTCCTCGATCGTCTCGCCGGTGACGAACTGCTCGCCCATCATCCGCATCGCCATGTCGACGCCGCGCCGGATCACCGGCTCGCCGGCGCGCGCGATCAGCCGCGTGAGCGCCGACGAGAGGCCGCGGTCGTTGACCGTGCCGGTGAGCCGGCCGGTCACGACCAGGCCCCAGGTCGCGGCGTTGACGAAGAGCGACTTCTGGCCGCCGAGATGCGCCTTCCAGTCGCCATGGGCGATCTTGTCGCGGATGAGCGCGTCGCGCGTCGCGGCGTCGGGGATCCGGAGCAGCGCCTCGGCGAGACACATCAGCGCCACGCCCTCCTGACTCGACAGCGCGTATTCCGCCACCAGCCCCTCGACGCCCGATCCCCTGTGCTTCGCGCGGAGCGCCTCGATCAGCTCCCGCGCGGTCTTCGCCACCCGCGCGCCCGTCACCGGATCGAGCGTCGCCGCCGCGACCAGCGGCGGCAGGCAGTCGCGCTCCGGCGCGCGGTAGGCGGCGGTGATCGCCGCCCTGAGCGGGTCCGCCGGCCGGATCGGCGGCGCGAAGTCGGCGAAGGGCGTGGCGGAGAGCGGGAGGGGGTCGGTGACGAGCATGGCCATTCCGCGAACAGGGGATGAGGGTACGGATGCCGCTCGCCTCGCAGGCGCCGGCGATGTGATCGAGAGCGATACGATAGGCCGCGGCGTGGCAGTCGCGCAATTCCCGCCGCTCGCGCCGCCATCGGCGCTCCCGGGATCGGCGGGCGGGACATCCCGCGGTCGTATGACAGGTTCCATGGCGGACGCGCACCCTTTCGCATCGAGCGGACGCGGATAGACCTATCATCTCGGGGAAGGTCTGTGTTCCCTAAGATGGGGGATAATCCTTTCTCTTTCTCCTCATATGGCGCGCAGGATGGCCGAAGCGGGTGCGCTTCGGCGATTTTGAGGTCAAAACGACCGGGCGGGCCACCCTGGCCCGCCCGGGCCGAGCCGGTGTCAGGGAAGCGGCGGGCGGCGCTGCCGGGCGGTCAGGCGGTGCCGGAGGAAGAAGCGCAGCATCTCGCGCGAGGCATCGGGGCCGGCGGGATCGGTGTAGCTGCCCGAGGGATGGCCGCCCGACCAGGCATGTCCCGCTTCCTCGATCACCCAGTGCTCGCACCGGGGCTTGCCGTTCGCCGCGCGGTGGATCGTCACGCGGTAGTCGCGCCCGCCCGCCGTCCGGCCGGTCTTCTCGACGCGGGCGAGCCGGGGATGGACGGCGAGGGTCCGCGCCTCGACGAAGCGGCCGTTGCGGGGGTGGACCACCGCGTCGGCCGCGCCGTGGAAGATGATGGTCGGGACCGCCGCGGCCGGCCGGTCGCCCGGAGCGCCGTGGCGCATGGCGAGGAAGGCCGAGGCCGCGTTATGCGCCGCCCCGGCCGGAACGCCGGAATGGACGCCCGCGGCGGCGAAGAGATCGGGATAGGCGCCGGCGATCACATGCGCCGCCGAGCCGCCGGCGGAGAGGCCCGCGATATAGACGCGCGCGGGATCGACGGGATGATCGCGCAGGATGGTCCGGACGATCCCCGCGATCAGCGCGGGCTCGCCGGCCCCCCGGATCTGGTCGCCGCGCAGGAACCAGTTCCAGCACCGGCCCGAATTCGCCTTCGTTGCCTGGGCGGGGTAGGCGACCAGGAAGCCGAATTCCTCGGCCAGCGCGTTCATCCGGGTACCGGCGGCGAAATCCTCGGGCGTCTGGCCGCAGCCATGCAGCATGACGACGAGTGGCATGGGCGCGGGCGCGGTATTCAGGGCCGCGGGAAGGTAGAGGCGATAGGATCGCTTGTCCCGGTCGTTCGCATGGGTCGCGAGCCGGAACGAGGCGCCGCGCGGCGCGCTGACCCGCGCGCGCGCCTTCGGCGGACGGGCGGGCATGCCCCCCGCCTCGATCCAGCGCAGGATCTCGGCCAGCCCGCCGCGGGGCTTCGCCGGCGCCGCCTTCGCCGGCTTGGGCCGGGCCGGGCTCGTCCGGGCGCGCGCCGGCCTGGTCTTGTCATCGGCGGGGGCGGGAAGGGATCCGGCCGCCGCGCGCGTCCGCGCCGGGATCACCGCCTTCGCCGCCCGGG
Organism: Amaricoccus solimangrovi; assembly: GCF_006385685.1. Lineage (GTDB taxonomy): Bacteria > Pseudomonadota > Alphaproteobacteria > Rhodobacterales > Rhodobacteraceae > Amaricoccus > Amaricoccus solimangrovi. The sequence goes on from NZ_VFRP01000018.1 coordinate 44,516, forward strand.
CCGCCACGCGCTTGACAAGCTTCAACATCGCCACCCTTTGCCACGACCGGAACCTGACGGCTCGTCCCCGCGGCCGGCGCGCCGCCGGGGGACGAGCCGCCGTCCGATTCTCTTAGCCCGAATCCGGCCCGGATCGCAGGGCCAAAAGCGCGGCGCGTCGGAGAGCGTGACCGGGAGTTCAGGCCGCGTCCGGATCGGGCGGGACGGCGAGGAAGAAGCGCAGCATCTCCGCCGAGGCCGAGGGGCCTTCCGGATCGGTGAAGGAGCCGGCCGCGTTTCCGCCCGACCAGGCGTGGCCCGCCCCGTCGACGAGCCAGCATTCGAACCGGGGCGTGTCGGCGCCGCCGCTCCGGACGCGGCGCCAGCCGCGCCCGCCGGTGGCGCCCCGCTCGACCCGCTCCCCGGCGCCGTCGTGCCAGCGCGCGGCGAGCGCCTCCGCGTTCGCCGGGTGCACCACGCGATCGGCGCCGCCGTGAAAGACAATCGCCCGCGCGGCCCCGGCGCGGGGGCCTGCCGTCGCGCCGCCCTGGCCGCGCATCGCCGCGAAGGCGCTTGCGACGTCGCGCGCCGATCCCCGCGGCAGGCCCGAATGCACGCCCACGGCGGCGAAGACATCCGGATGCGTCTCCGCGAGCACCGCCGCCATCGCGCCGCCGGCGGAGAGGCCCGCGGCGAAGGTCCGGCCCGGCGGCAGGCCGAATTCGGTCGCAAGCGCGCGCGCGAGCGATGCGAGGATCGCCGGCTCCCCGGCCTCGCGGCCCTGGTGCCCCGGCTCGAACCAGTTCCAGCAGCCGGAGACATTCGCCGCGCCCGGCTGTTCGGGATAGGCGACGAGCAGCCTTTCCGTCTCGGCGAGGGCGTTCATCCCGGTCCCGGTCGCGAAATCGTCCGGATTCTGCTTGCAGCCGTGCAGCATCACCACCAGCCCGCGCAGGTCCGAGGCGGGACAGGACGGCGTGAAGAGCCGGTAGCGCCGCGTGCCCGCCGCGCAGGCATGCTCGCGCCAAAGGTAGCGCGCGCCCTCCGGAACCTCGGGGAGGGGAGCCGGGCCGCCGGGCAGGCGCGTACCGAGCCCTTCGAAGAGCGCGCGCCCCGTCCGGAGCGAACGCACCACCTCGCGCAGCCCCCGCCGCCCGGGGCCGCTCCGGGAGCGGGGCGGGGCGGCGGGCTCCACCACCTCGGCCTCCACGACATCCGGGGCGATCCGGAACGCGGGCTCGCGGCGCGCGCCGGAAGCGGGCCGGGCGGCTGAGGCAGGCTCTCCGAAGCGCCCGGCGAGCGCCGCCTGGATGATCGCCGTGGCACCCGCCGGGTCGCTCGCGCGCACGGCTTCGGTGGCCCGGGACATGGCCCGGGCGAAATCGCTGTTCATCTCTCTCTTGTCCTTTCGCGTCGGGGGCGGGCGCTAGCCGATCCGGTCGGCGAGCGCCCGTTTCACCTCGGCGCTGGCCTGGAGCGCGCCGAGGACGGTGATGGAGGCGATGGTGGCCCGGGCCAGTTCGGGCGTCACATCGGGGGCGATGCGCGCGAGGCCCACCACCCGGATCCGCAATTGCTCGCCCGCGGCGCGCACCGCCTCGAGATCGGCGGCGGTATAGTCTCGCAGCCCGAGATCGAGCGTGTGACGCTCGATCGACCGCGTGACGTCGGCCGCGTGACCCGAAAGCTGGCCCCGGATCGCCGAGCGGATGAAATCCGTCCGGTTGGAATAGAAGCCCTCCCGTACCAGCAGGTCGATCCGGCCGAGATCGACCGGGCCGAGGTTGATCGTGATCTTCTCGCTTTCGCCGCCCGCCTCCCGCGCGGGCCGCACCGGGTTCGCCATCGTAATCTCCATCCAACAGGATGGCATATGGATGGTAAATGGATGCTATCAAGGGGCGGCCCGCGTTTTTCTCGCCATGGCGAGCGGGCGCGGCGGCGCGCTTCCCGCGGGCGGGTATCACCCGAGACCATCCCAGTATTGGACTCCGGCCCCCCGGAGACGCCATCCTGAGGGCAAGCCAAACCACTGGGGAACAACGCCATGAGCAAGATCGAGCGGATCGAGACCACCGTTCTCGACATACCGACGATCCGCGGGCACGTGCTCTCGATGACGACGATGACGGCGCAGTCGATCGTGCTCGTCCGGATCCGTTTCTCGGACGGCTCGGTCGGGCTGGGCGAGGGCACGTCGATCGGCGGCATGAGCTACGGGCCCGAGAGCCCCGAGAGCATCAAGGTCGCGATCGACGCCTATATCGCTCCACTGCTGGAGGGCCGCGACGGAAACGACGTGAACGGCGCGGTCGCGCTGGTCGAGAAGGCGGTGCGCGGCAATCCGATCGCGCGCTGCGCGGTCGAGATCGCGCTCTGGGACGGGCTCGGAAAGCGGCTCGGCGTCCCCGTCTCCCAGCTTTTCGGCGGCGCGGTCCGCCGCGCGATGCCGGTCGCCTGGACGCTCGCGAGCGGGCATTCCGAGACCGACATCGCCGAGGCGGAGAAGATGCTCGCGACGCGCCGGCACAACATCTTCAAGCTCAAGATCGGGAAGCGCCGCGTGCGCGAGGATCTCGCCCATGTCGCGGCGATCGCCGACGCCGTCGGGGACCGCGCGAGCATCCGCGTCGACGTCAACCAGGCCTGGAGCCTGACCGAGGCGCGCCAGGGCCTCGCGGGCCTCGCCGCGATCGGCGTCGATCTCGCGGAGCAGCCGATCCGGACCGGCTCGCTCGCCGCGCTCCGCGCGCTGACCGAGCGGACCGGGGTCGCGATCATGGCGGACGAGCAGCTGAACGGCCCCGCCGACGCGCTCGCCGTCGCGGCGGAACGCGCGGCCGACGTCTTCGCGGTCAAGATCGGCCAGTCGGGCGGGCTCAAACGCGCCTCCGAGGTGGTCGCGATCGGCGAGGCGGCGGGAATCGGCCTCTATGGCGGCACGATGCTCGAGGCCGGCGTCTCGACCGCCGCCGCGCTGCAGCTCTTCGCGACCGTCGCGCATCTCGACTGGGGCACCGAACTCTTCGGCCCGCTGCTCATGACGGACGAGATCCTGGCCGAGCCGATCATCTATCGCGACTTCTCGGTCCACCTGCCCGAGGGTCCGGGCATCGGTGTTGAACTCGACGAGGACAAGGTCGCCTTCCACCGCCGCGACCGCGCCCGGACCCTGCAGGCGGTCGTCTAGCGCCGCCGCGAAGCCGGCGCGCCCGGCTTCTCCACCCGACCAAGCAACGAAGGCCCCGGGTCACCACCGGCGGCCCATGGAGGAGGATTGCCATGTTCACCCCCGAGGCACTCGACGAGATCGACGCCCGGCTCGACGGCATCGTCGAGGACGATCCCGCGCGGGGCGTCTTCCGCGCCCGCCGCGACATGTTCACCGATCCCGAGCTCTTCGAGCTCGAGATGAAGCACATCTTCGAAGGGAACTGGATCTATCTCGCCCACGAGAGCCAGATCCCGAACCCGAACGACTATTTCACCACCCAGATGGGCCGGGTGCCGGTGGTCATCACCCGCGACAGGCAGGGCGCGCTCCACGCGCTCGTCAACGCCTGCTCGCACCGGGGCGCGATGCTCTGCCGCTTCAAGCGCGCGAACAAGGCGACCTTCACCTGCCCGTTCCACGGCTGGACCTTCTCGAACACCGGCCGGCTGCTGAAGGTGAAGGACCCGAACGGCGCGGGCTATCCCGAGCAGTTCAACTGCGAGGGCAGCCACGACCTGACGAAGGTCGCGCGCTTCGAGAGCTACCGGGGCTTCCTCTTCGGCAGCCTCAACGCGGATGTCCCGCCGCTCGGGGAGTATCTCGGCGAGGCGCGGAAGATGATCGACATGGTGGCCGACCAGTCCGAGGACGGGCTCGAGGTGCTGCGCGGCTCCTCCACCTACGTCTACGACGGCAACTGGAAGCTCCAGGCCGAGAACGGCGCCGACGGCTATCACGTCTCGGCGGTGCACTGGAACTACGTCGCCACCACCTCGCGCCGGGGCCAGGAGGGCAAGGAGGACACGATCAAGGCGAACGACGCTTCGAAATGGGCGAAGCAGAAGGGCGGGTTCTATTCCTTCGAGAACGGGCACCTGCTGCTCTGGACCGTCTGGGCCGACCCGTCGAACCGCCCGCTCCACCCGCGTCGCGACGAGCTCGTCGAGAAGCACGGCGCGGCGAAGGCCGACTGGATGATCGGCTACCTGCGCAACCTCTGCCTCTATCCGAACCTGTTCCTGATGGACCAGTTCTCCTCGCAGCTCCGCGTGTTCCGTCCGGTCGCCGTCGACAGGACCGAGGTCACGATCTACTGCGTCGCGCCGAAGGGCGAGAGCCGGGAGGCCCGCGCCCGCCGGATCCGTCAGTACGAGGATTTCTTCAACGCCTCCGGCATGGCGACCCCGGACGATACGGAGGAATTCCGCGCGACCCAGCGCGGTTATGCCGGAGCCGCGGTCGCGAAGTGGAACGACCTGACCCGCGGCGCCACGCAGTGGATCACCGGGCCGGACGAGGACGCGAAGGCGATCGGGCTCGAGCCGATCCTCTCGGGCGCGCGGACCGAGGACGAGGGGCTCTTCGTCATCCAGCACAAGCAGTGGCGGGAGCGGATGCGCGCGGCGGTCGCGGAGGAACGCGCCGCCGTCACTCCCGTCGCCCATGCGGCGGAGTAAGCGCGATGAACGCGACGATCGGACTGGAACCCGCCGCCCGCCGCCTCTCCTTCGAGGCGATCCAGGCCTTCCTCTTCGCCGAGGCCCGCGCGCTCGACGACCGGGAGTTCGACCACTGGCTCACCTTCTACCATGAGGATTGCGATTTCTGGATGCCGGCCTGGGACGATTTCGACCGGCTGACCGAGGATCCGGAATCCGAGATCTCGCTCATCTACTATCCCGACAAGCAGGGCATCCGGGACCGGGTGTTCCGGATCAGGACCGACCGCTCCTCGGCGACCAGCCTGCCGGAGCCGCGCACCCAGCACCATATCGCCAATATCGAGGTGCTGAGCCAGGAGAACGGCGAGATCCGGCTCCGTTTCAACTGGCAGACGCTGAGCTATCGCTACGCGGCGACCGACCAGCACTGGGGCACGTCCTTCTATGTGATCGACACGACGGGGGAGACCCCGCTCATCCGGTCGAAGAAGGTCGTGCTGAGGAACGACCACATCCACCACGTCATCGACGTCTACCACATCTGACGCGGCGCGTCCGGACCGGTGGGTGCTTCGCGCCCGCCGATCCCAAAGCGAACCGTGCCAGCCGCCCGGAGACAGGGCGGGCTCCCGGGAGGAACCGAACCATGACCTACCAGATCGCACTCAATTTCGAGGACGGCGTGACGCGCATCATCGACTGTGACGAGGACGAACTCGTCATGGACGCCGCCTTCCGCCAGAAGATCAATATCCCGATGGACTGCCGCGACGGCGTCTGCGGCACCTGCAAATGCCATTGCGAGAAGGGCGAATACGAGCTCGGCTTCTATCTCGACGAGGCGATGACCGAGGAGGAGGCGGAGGGGCGCCACATCCTGACCTGCCAGATGACGCCGAAATCCGACTGCGTCGTCGCGGTCCCCGCCTCCTCCGCCGTCTGCAAGACCGCCGCGGAGGCGGTGAAGGGCGAGGTGATCGCCGTCGACCGGCTCTCCTCCACCGCCTTCGGCCTGCGGGTGCGGCCTGGCAAACCGATCCCGTTCCTGCCCGGCCAGTATGTCAACATCGGCGTGCCCGGCACCGACCGCCACCGCTCCTATTCCTTTTCCTCCGCGCCCGGCGCGGACGAGGCGAGCTTTCTCATCCGCGACCTGCCGGGCGGGCTCATGTCCTCCTGGCTCGGCGAGAGGGCGAAGCCTGGCGACGCGCTGGAACTGACCGGGCCGATGGGCGCCTTCTACCTCCGCCCGATCGAGCGGCCGCAGCTCTGGCTCGCCGGCGGCACCGGGCTCGCGCCGTTCCTCGCGATGCTCGAGCAGGTCGCGGCCGAGGGGACGGAGCATCCGATCCGGCTCTTCTACGCCGTGACCCGCGCGGCCGATCTCGTCGAGCTCGACCGGCTCCGGGCGCTCGCGGAGCGGATCGAGGGGCTGACGCTCGTCACCATCCTCGCCGCCGAGGACGAGACGCACGAGCGCAAGGGCTTCGTGACCGACCATCTGAACCCCGAGGATTTCAACCTCGGCGATGTCGACGTCTATCTCTGCGGTCCGCCGCCGATGGTCGAGGCGGTGCGCCATCACATGACGGCGCTCGGGGTCACGCCGGCGAGCTTCCATTTCGAGAAGTTCAACCCGACCGAGACGCCGGCGGTGGCGGCATGACCGCCCCGGCCTTCCGGACCGCCGCGGCGGCGCCGGGGCGCTTCGCGGGCAAGGCGCTGGTCGTGACCGGCGCCGCGCAGGGGATCGGCCGGCGCGTCGCGGAGCGCGCCGCCGCCGAGGGGGGCGAGGTGCTGATCGTCGACCGCTCGCCCCACCGCGACGAGGTGGTGGCGGCGATCGCGGAGGCCGGCGGCGTCGCCCATGCCTTCGACGCCGATCTCGAGACCTGGGAGGGCTGCGCCGCGGCGATGGCCCGCGCGGTCGAGCTCCGCGGCCGGATCGACGTGCTCGTCAACAATGTCGGCGGCACGATCTGGGCCCAGCCCTACGAACAGTACGAGCCCGCGCAGATCGAGGCGGAGATCCGCCGCTCGCTCTTCCCGACGCTGTTCTGCTGCCGCGCCGCGCTCGATCACATGCTGCCGGCGGGGCGCGGGGTGATCGTCAATGTCTCCTCGATCGCGACGCGGAGCCTCCGCCGCGTGCCCTACGCGGCGGCCAAGGGCGGCGTGAACGCGCTGACCGCCTCGCTCGCCTGGGAGGTGGCCGAACGCGGCATCCGCGTCGTCGCCACCGCGCCGGGCGGCACCGAGGCGCCGGCGCGCAAGGTTCCGCGCAACCTCGCCCGCGCGCCCTCGCAAGGCACGGACGACAGCACGACCTCGGTGATCGTGAACCAGACCATCGGGTCGAGCCTGATGCGCCGCTACGGCACGCTGGACGAACAGGCGGCGCCCATCCTCTTTCTCGCCTCCGACGAGGCGAGCTACATCACCGGCCTCACCGTGCCGGTCGGGGGCGGCGATCTCGGGTGAGGCGCGCGCGGGTCAGCCCTTCCGGGCGAGCCCGCGGGCGACCTCCTGGGCGAGGGTGGCGAACTTGTGGACATGCACGCCCTGCTCGTCGACGCGCGTGTTGATCGAGACGGCGGTGGTGCCGAGCGGCGGCTCGATCCGGTGGAAGCGGATGCCGTTGCGCGGCGCGGAACCCACGGATTCCGGCACGACGCAGACGCCCTCTCCGATCGCGACGAGCGAGAGCGCCGTCTGCAGGTCCATCGTGAAGACCCGGTTCGGCACCTCCATCCCGAGCGACCGGCACTGTTCGAGCACGAAATCGGCGTAGGAGGGGCGCGGGAATTCCGGGTAGAGGATGAAGTTCTCCGCTCCGAGATCGCGCAGGTCGACCGGACCCTCGCGGGTGTCGAGCGTGTCGGGCACGGCGACGATGAGCTGCTCGTCGCAGAGCTTGCGCGTCACGAATTCCGGATCCGACAGCGTCGGCCGCGCGAAGGCGACGTCGATCTCGCGCCGGATCAGCGCGCGGTAGAGGCTCGCGTTGTTCATCGGCATGAGGCTGAGGTTCACACCCGGATAGGCGGCCCGGAACGCCTTGATGATGTTGGGCAGGATCCCGTAGGAGGAGGAGCCCACGAAGCCGATCCGGAGCCGCCCCTCCGCGCCCTGGCCGAGCCGGCGGATCTCGAGCTTCATGTCCTCGATGCCGCGCATCAGTTCGCGCCCGCGCTCCTGGAGCCGGGCGCCCGCCTGGGTGAGGGTGATCGCATTGCGGCCGCGGTTGAACAGGATCGCGCCGAGTTCCTGCTCGAACTGCTGGATCTGGCGGCTGAGCGGCGGCTGCGCCATGCCGAGCCGCTCAGCCGCCCGGCCGAAATGAAGCTCCTCGGCGACCGCGAGGAAATAGTCGAGGCGACGGAGGTTCATCGTGGGCTCACCCCGCGTCCGCTTCGTGGCCGCGCTGTCCCGCGCCGTTCTTCTCAGCGCCGCCGAGAAATGTGTCGGGCGCGAAGGCGCGGGTCTCGCGGCGCGCGCAGCTTCCGCGATCCTCGCCGCGTGCGGAGCGGCGCGTCTCGAGCGGGCGTTCGGTCGTGTCGGACATGATTTCCTCCCCGGACCCGTCCATGCGATACCTTCGGTATCCGCCTGGCAGGCTTCTCTGCTTGCTTGTCTCCGGTATACTTGCCTCGCGCCCCGCTTCCCAATACCGTCTCGGTGCCCACGATACCCGGGAGGTATGGCGATGGAGCTGCGGCAGCTCCGTTACTTCGTGGCCGTCGCGCGGGAGCGGAACTTCACCCGCGCCGCGGAGCGGCTCCACATCGCCCAGCCGCCGCTCAGCCGGCAGATCCAGGCGCTCGAACGGGAGATCGGCGTGCGGCTGATCGAGCGCGGCGCGCGGCCCGTGCGCCTGACCGAACCGGGCCGGCTCTTCTACGACCAGGCGGTGCAGGCGCTCGAACACGTCGAGGAAATGACCGAGATGACCCGGCGGCTGGCCGAGACGGCGCGGACCCGGCTCGGGATCGGCTTCGTTTCCTCGACGCTCTACGGCCATCTGCCCGAGGTGATCCGCCGCTACCGCGCCGCCCGGCCGGAGGTCGAGATCGCGGTCCACGAAATGACCTCGCTCGAACAGATCGTGGCGCTGAAGGAGGGGCGTATCGACGTCGGCTTCGGCCGCATCCCGCATGGCGATCCCCAGGTGGCGCGGGTGCTGATGCGCAACGAACCGCTGCGCGCGGCGCTGGCATCGAGCCTCGGTCTGGGGGAGGGACCGTTCCGCCTCACCGCGCTCGCCGGTCTCCCGATCATCCTCTATCCGAAGGCGCCCCGGCCGAGCTACGCCGATCAGGTGCTGGCGCTCCTGCGCGCGCGCGGCCTGCGGCCGCCGGTTGTCCACGAGGTGAAGGAACTGCAGACCGCCCTCGGCCTCGTCGCCTCGGAGACGGGCTTCGCGATCGTGCCCGCCTCGGTCGAGCGGCTGCGGCGCGACAACGTGACCTACGCCGCGCTCGACGAGCCGGAGGCGATCTCGCCCGTCATCATGAGCACGCGCAGGGACGATCCGTCGCCGGAACTGGCGCTGATCCTGAGGCTCATCAAGCGGATGTACCGCGACCGGGGCATCCCGTTCGGCGTGTGAGCGTCGCGCTCAGGGGCGGAGCCGCCGGACCGCGCGGGTGACGAGGACGGCGCCGATCCCGACCACGACGCCCCAGAAGGCCGCGTTGATCCCGTGGATCGTCACCCCCGTCACCGTGACGATGAAGGTGACGAGCCCCGCCTGCGCGTCCTCGGGCCGCGCCAGCATGTCGCCCATGCTCCGCAGGATCGCCCCGAGCAGGGCGAGGCCCGCGAGCATCGCGATGATCTCGACCGGCAGCAGCGCGAGCAGCCCCGCGATCGAGCCCGCGAAGATCCCGCCGAGGCAGAAGAACACCCCCGCCGCGACCCCGGCGAGCCAGCGCCGGCCGGGATCGGGATGCGCCTCGGGGCCGGCGCAGAGCGCCAGGGTGATCGCCGCGAGCGCGGTGGTGATGCCGCCGAGGAAGGCGGCCGCGACCGAGGCGAGCGCGGTGACGACGATGATCGGCCGCGCGGCGACCTCGTAGCCGCTCGCGCGCAGGATCGTCAGCCCCGGCAGGAACTGCCCGGTCAGCGTCGTGAGCACGAGCGGCAGCGCGAGGCTGAGCGTCGCGCCCAGGCTGAGGCTCGGCCAGGTCAGCCGGGGCGTCGCGAGGGCGAGGCCCGCGGAATCGGGCGCGACGCCGTAGACCTGCCAGGAGAGCGCGAGGCCGAGCGCCAGCAGCGCCAGCATCGTGTAGCGCGGAATCGCGGCGGAGAGCGCGAAATAGGCGGCGAGAAGCCCCGCCATGACCCAGGGCGCGGCGGCGATCCCTTCCATCGCGTGGACGCCGAAACCGAAGAGGATCCCGGCCATCATCCCGTCCGCGACCGCGCGCGGGATCGCCGCGACGATCCGGTCGAAGAGCCCGGTCACCCCGAGCGCGAGGATCACCAGCGCGGCCGTCACGAAGGCGCCCACGACCTCGGCGAAAGGCAGTCCGGAGCCGAGCGAGATCAGGAGCACGGTTCCCGGCGCGGACCAGGCGGTGGCGACCGGCGCCCGCGTCCAGGCGCTGAGCACGATCGAGGAGATCCCGGCCGCGACCGAGATGGCGAAGACCCAGGACGAGAACTCCGCCGGGCTCGCCCCCATCGCATGGGCGGCCTGGAGATAGATGAGAAGCGGCCCGGCGTAGGAGACCAGCACGACGAGGAATCCCGCCGTGACGATCCCCGCCCAGTGCCCGCGCGCGGATCCGATCGTGTTCGAGACGGCCATCCTCCTCTCCCGAATCTCAGGCCACCGCCGGCACGAGGCCGAGAATCTCCCGCGCCTCGCGCCAGGTGGCGACCGGGCGCCCGTGTTTCTCGCAGAGCCCGACCACGCGTCTGACCAGCGCGGCGTTCGAGGGGGCGAGGCGGTCGCGGTCGAGCCGGACGTTGTCCTCGAGCCCGGTCCGCGCATGGCCGCCCCCCGCGACGCACCATTCGTTCAGCGTGAACTGGTGCGCCCCGATCCCGGCCGCGCACCATTCCGAATCCGGCGCGAGCCGCTCCATCGTCCGGACATAATAGTCGAAGACGTCGCGATCGACGGGCATCGCGTTCCTCACACCCATCACGAACTGGACATAAAGCGGCCCCCGGAGACGCCCGTCGCGCCGCATCGCCACCGCCTGGTGGATGTGGCTCAGATCGAAGGCCTCGATCTCCGGCTTCACGCCGCGGGTCCGCATCTCCGCCGCGAGCCAGTCGACGAGATCGGGCGGGTTCTCGTAGACCCGCGCGGGGAAGTTGTTCGACCCGACGGCGAGGCTCGCCATGTCGGGGGCGAGGGCCAGCATCGCGCCCCGGCTCCGCCCCGCGCCGGAGCGTCCGCCGGTGGAGAACTGGATGATCATGCCGGGGCAGTGCTTCTCGATCCCTTCCCTCAGCCGCGCGAATTTCTCCGGATCGGAGCTCGGCGTCTCGTCGTCGTTCCGGACATGGGCGTGGACGATGGTCGCGCCCGCCTCGAAGGCCTCCTGGGTGCTCTCGATCTGTTCGGAGACGGTGATCGGCACCGCGGGATTGTTCGCCTTCACCGGCAGCGAGCCCGTGATCGCGACGCAGATGACGCAGGGTTTCGTCATTTCAGCGCCTCCGCCGGCACGCGCATCCGGGTGAGCGCGTCGAGGAAGAAGGGCCGGAAGCCTTCCGGATGCTCGCTCATCGGGAAATGCCCGAGTTCCTCCATCACCGCGAGCGTCGCGCCCGGGATGGCCGCGGCGGTCCGCCGCGCATCCTCGGGCGTACAGGTCAGATCATAGGCGCCGACGAGGATGTGGACCGGCGCGCGCGCCGTGTCGATCCGGCCGAGCCGCCCGATCAGGCTGTCGTCGCGGGTGTAGAAGGAGAGATCGCCCCGGAAGACGCCGGGACCGGAGGCCATGAACATCCAGAGCGTGTTCCACCGCTCGGCCTTCGGCGCGTAGGGCGAGATATTGGCCGAGACCAGCGCCGCGCCCATCTCGCCGCCATGGGCGTCGGGGCGGTGGAACCAGTCGATGTCGTACCAGGCCGGCTGGAAGTCCGAGGCCTCGATCGCGATGAAGCCCGAGAAGACCTCCGGGCGGAGCGCGGCGAGCTGCAGCGCGATGCGCCCGCCCATCGAGCAGCCGGCGAGGATCGGCCGGTCGAGCCCGAGCGCCTCGACCACGGCGAGCACGGTCGCGACATAGGCCTCGGTCGTCAGCAGGTATTCCTCGGTCTCGAACCCCTCGGGCGGCAGCGACTTGCCATGCCAGGGCATGTCGAAGGCGATCAGCCGGTGGTCCTTCGTCACCTCGGCGTCGTTCATCAGGTGCCGCCACTGCCGCGTGTCGGCCCCGGCGGTGTGCAGGCAGAGGACGGGGCGCCCCGCGCCTGCCTCCTCGAAATAGATCCGGCGCGGCGCGCCCTCGACCTCTACGGTGACGTAGCGGCCGGTGATCGGTTCGATGGCGCTCATGCGAAAGCCTCCTCGCGCGGCAGGGCCAGGAATTCCTTGAAGAAGCGCAGGTTCTTCACGAGCGCGAGGATGTCGCCCTCGATCGTCGCCCGGCCGATGGTGACGAGCCCGAAGACGTCGTGGAAGCCGGGGCGGGGCCGGGGCTTCCAGAACTCCGCCAGCGCCTCGGCGTCGGTCTTGATCGCGAAACGCCAGGGCGTCTTGCGGCTCGGCCCGGGCAGGATCTCGGCCAGCCGGCCCTTCTCGAAGACGAGGTAGTATTCCGCCTCGCCAACCTTCAGGAGCACCGTCTCGGAGACGAGCCGGCCGAGACGGAGAAGATGCGGTGTGGCGTCGAGCCGCGATTGCATTCGCCGCAGAAGTGGCAGCATGATTTCCCCCGGAAAGAGCTGGTGACGAGATACGCGCCGCAACCTGCGCCCCGTCCCGGCGCGGGGCAATGGCGCGGAGGGTATCCGCCGATACCGTCCGGGCCCGGCGGCGCGGTCCCCGGGCGGAGTATCGACCGATACCGAGCCGGGCATTGGTTCGGACCGGGTGCTTTGCGACAGTTCAGGGGTCAGCCTCCGGCCAGCCCGGTTTCGGACGTAACGCAAGCCAAGAATTGGGGGGAGAATCGTGCCCAAGGTAACGATCGACAACATCACCGACGTCGTGATCGGCTCACTCGGCCAGAACGGCGAGGTCACGCCGCGGCAGCGCGAAATCATGGTCTCGCTGCTCCGGCACCTGCACGGCTTCTGCAAGGAAGTGAGGCTCCAGCACCACGAATTCCTCGCCGCCTGCGACTATCTCGCCCGCGCCGGGCGGACCTGCGACGAGAAGCGGCAGGAGTTCATCCTGCTCGGCGACATCCTCGGCGTCGAGGTGCTCGTCGACATGCTGACGAACCCGGTCACCGGGGCCGAGAGCGAGTCGACCGTGCTCGGCCCGTTCTACCGCGACAACCCGCCGATCCTGCCCGCAGGCGCCTCCGTCGTTCAGAAGCATTTCGAGGGCGAGGAGACCGTGCTCTTCGAGGGCGTCGTCACCGACGAGAACGGCGCGCCGCTCGAGGGCGTGATCCTCGACGTCTGGGAGGACGCGCCCAACGGGCTCTACGAGAACCACGATCCCGACCAGCCGGACTTCAACCTCCGCGGCCGCTTCCAGACCGACGCCGAGGGCCGCTACGCCTTCCGCGCGCTCCGGCCCGTGCCCTATCCGATCCCGGACAACGAGACGGCGGGCGAACTGCTGCGCTTCATGGGCCATCACCCGTACCGGCCCGGACACATGCATTTCATGATCCGGAAGCCCGGCTACGGCACGCTCATCAGCCAGATCTTCGACGCCTCGTCGAAATGGCTCGACAACGACTCGGTCTTCGCGGTGAAGGACAGCCTCGTCGCGGAGTTCCGCCCGACCCCGGACGCCGAGGACGATCTGCACGTCGGCTTCGACTTCGCGCTGAGGCGCGAGAAGGCGCTCGTCGACGCCTGATCCGGCCCGAAGCCCCCGCGCCCGCGCGGGGGCTTCCACCGTCCGGACGCCGCGCCGGACCCGTTCCAGGAAAATGACAGGACCACGACCGGAGCCGCGCCCCGCGCGCTTCCCGGTGTCGCTTGTCCCGATACACGGAGGATATCCATGGCCCGTCGCATGCTCGACGCGCAGGAGGTGGTGAACGCGCATCCCCTCTCCGCCTTCCAGAAACGCGTCATCTTCCTTTGCTTCCTCGTCGTCGCGATCGACGGGTTCGACACGGCCGCGGTCGGCTTCATCGCCCCCGCGCTCAAGGCCGAATGGGGCGCGACCCCGGCCGAGCTCGCGCCGCTTTTCGCCGCCGGGCTCTTCGGGCTGATGGCCGGCGCCTTCGTCTTCGGCCCGCTCGCCGACCGGTTCGGGCGCAAGCCGGTCCTGACGCTGACGACGGTCTTCTTCGGCCTCGCGACGCTGGCCTCGGCCTTCGCGCCGGACATCGGGACGCTGACCGCGCTGCGTTTCGTCACCGGGCTCGGCCTCGGCGGCGCGATGCCCGCCTCGATCACGCTCACGGCCGAACTCTGCCCGGAGCGGCGGCGCTCCTCGCTGGTGACGCTGATGTTCTGCGGCTTCACCATCGGCTCGGCCTCGGCGGGGCTGGCCGCCTCCTCGATCGTCGCGGCCTTCGGCTGGCCGGGGCTCCTCGCGCTCGGCGGCGCGATGCCGCTCCTGCTCGCGCCGGTTCTCGCGCTGTTCCTGCCGGAATCGCCGCGCTATCTCGCCAATCGCGGCGCCGATCCGGCGCGGATCTCGGCCGTGCTCTCGCGCATGGCGCCGGAGGCCGATCTCGACGGGGCGAGCTACCTGCGCCCGGCCAAGACGCCCGGCTCCCCGGTCGGCCAGCTTTTCAGCGACGGGCTCGGGCTCGGCACTCTGCTGATCTGGACCGGCTTCTTCATGAGCCTGCTCGTCTTCTACCTGCTGTCGAGCTGGCTGCCGCTGCTGATCACCTCGGCGGGATTCTCGATGGAGAACGCGGCGCTGATGGGGGCCACGCTCGCGACCGGCGGCACGGTGGGCGCGATCGTGATCGGCCGGCTCATGGACCGGTTCGAGCCGCACCGCGTCCTCGCCGGCGCCTATCTGCTCGCGGGCGGCTTCGTGATCCTGCTCGGGACCTCGGTCGCCCAGCCCTGGCTCTTCGTGCCGGCGATCTTCGGCGCGGGCTTCGGGGTGGCGGGGGCGCAGGTCGGCATCAACGCGCTCGCCGCCGGCTTCTATCCGACGGCGAGCCGGGCGACCGGCGTCTCCTGGGCCAACGCGGTCGGCCGCTCCGGCTCGGTCCTCGGCTCGACGCTCGGAGGCGTGCTCATGTCGCTCGGCTGGGATCTCGCGACCGTCTTCGCGGCCGCCGCGCTGCCGGCCTTCCTCGCCGCGCTCGCGATGGTCGCCAAGGGCCGGGCCGCGCGGCCCGGAACGCCGCCGCCGGCCGCGGCCGCGCCCGCCGACTGAGGCCGGCGGCGACATCGCCGGGGCGCCGGAAGGCCGCGCTCCGGCCCTATGCCGAGGGCGCGTCCCCGGCGCCGGCGTTCCAGCGGTCCGGGTCGCGCAGCGCGTAGCGGCGCACGTTGTCGCAGATCAGGGCGCGGCGCCGGGCGATGCTCCCGGGCGAGAGCACGTCGACGTCGAAGGTGATGCCGAAGGTATGCGACGTCGCGACCGTGAACCAGCATTGCGACGCGACGACCATGTAGAACTCCATCGGGTCGAGGCCCTCGCGGAAGATCCCGCGCGCGACGCCGGCGTCGAGGATGCGGCGCAGGATGTCGAGGAGGCTCGAGACATGGAGCCCCTCCTGCCCGACCCGCCGCAGATGCGCGCCGCCATTGAGGTTCTCGATCCCGACGAGGATCAGGAAGTCGGGATTGTCGATGTAGTACTGGAAGGTGAAGGCGACGAGCCGGTCCAGCGCCTCGACCGGATCCTCGGGCAGCGACAGCTCGACCTCCGCCTGGCGGACCTTCTCGTAGGCGCGGCGCAGGACCTCGCGGTAGAGCTGCTCCCGACCGCCGAAATGCCGATAGACCAGCGCCTTGTTGACGCCCGCCTCGGCGGCGATCGTCTCCATCCGCGCGCCGTCGAGCCCGACGGCGACGAAATGCCGGTGCGCCGCCTCCAGGATGCGGGCGCGGGTCGCCTCGCTGCGCCTCTGATGCCGCGACGGCGGGCTGGGCGGATCGGATATGTCGGTCATGCTCACGCTTTCATCGCTCGGGACAGTGTTCCGCGGTTTTCGCGGGCAGAAGAGGGCCCTTGCCGCTTTGGTAAACAAAATTCATTGACAGGAAATCCGGTTTGGCGTTCGATTAACTGCAACGTTATCGTTACAGGAAAGCGCAATGTCCGTCGATGCCCGATTTCGCGTAGCTTCCGACGTCGGAGGGACGTTCACCGACAGCATCGCCTATGATTCGGTTTCCCGGCGGATCACGGTCTCCAAGGTTTCCACCACGCCCGCGAACCGCGCGCTCGGCACCGCCGAGGGGCTGCGCGCGGCGCTGGCCCGGCAGGGGGCGACCGGCGCGGACGTGGCTTATGTCGGCCACGGGATGACCACCGCCACCAACGCCGTCATCCAGCGCAACGGCGCGCGCACCGCCTTCCTGGTCAACGCGGGCTTCCGCGACCTGCTCGGGATCGGACGCCAGAACCGGCCCACGCTCTTCGACATCGCCGTGGCGCGGCCGGAGCCGCTCGCGCCCCGCGAACTCTGCTTCACCGCGCGCGGCCGGATCGGATCGGCGGGCGAGGAGATCGAGCCGCTCGCCGAGGAGGATGTCCGCGCGGCGGCGAGGGCGATGGCGGCCGCGGGCGTCGAGGCCGTCGGCGTCCTCTTCCTGCATTCCTATGCCAACCGCGCGCACGAGGCGCGGGCCCGCGCGATCCTCGAGGCGGAACTGCCCGGCGTGCCGGTCTGCGCCTCGACCGACATCAGTCTCGAGTTCCGCGAATACGAGCGCGCCAGCACCACGGTGCTGAACGCCTATCTGCGGCCGGTGATGGAGACCTATCTCAGCACGCTCTCGGCCATCCTGCGCGACGCGGAGGCGGGGCTCGGGCTCGCGCCGGAACGGCCGGTCATGGTGATGGACGCCGCCGGCGGGCTGATGAGCCTCGAGAGCGCGCGCGAGAAGCCGGTGCACACCGTGCTCTCGGGCCCGGCGGGCGGCGTCGTCGCCGCGGCGCATGTCGCGGCCGGCGCGGGCATCGGCGACATCATCACGATGGACATCGGCGGCACCTCGACCGACATCAGCCTGATCCGGAACGGCCGTCCCGAAATCACCCGGAGCGCCGCGCTCGAAACGGTGCCGATCCAGCTGCCGGTGATCGACATCAACGCGATCGGCGCGGGCGGCGGCTCGATCGCCTGGATCGACGCGGGCGGCGCGCTCCGCGTCGGGCCGGCGAGCGCGGAGGCGGTGCCGGGCCCGGTCTGCTACGGCCGGGGCGGGGACCTGCCGACGGTGACGGATGCCAATATCGTGCTCGGCCGCTTCGACGCGGGCTCGCGGCTCGGCGGCACGATGGCACTCGACGCGGAGGGCGCGGCGCGGGTCATCCGGCGCGACATCGCCGAGCCGCTCGGCCTGACGCTCGAGGAGGCGGCGGCCGGCATCCTGCGCGTCGCGCATGCCAATATCGTGCGCGGCATCCGCGTCGTCTCGGTCGAGCGGGGCTACGACCCGCGCGACTTCGCGCTGGTGCCCTTCGGCGGCGCCGGCCCGATGCATGGCAGCCCGGTCGCGCGCGAACTGCGGATGCCGCGCGTGCTCGTGCCGCCAACCCCGGGCATCCTCTGCGCGATGGGGCAGCTCATCTCCGACCTGCGCCACGACCTGGTGGAGACGCATATCGCGCCGCTCGACGAGCTGGGCGAGGCGGGGGCGAAGGCGCTGATCGACGGTCTCGTGACCCGCGCCCTCGCCGATCTCGACCGCGACGGCGTGGCGGAGGACCGGCGCGAGGTCGAGGTCCGGGTCGATCTGCGCTACGCGGGGCAGAGCTTCGCACTGCCGATCGACACCGAACCGGCGGCGCCGGGCTGGTGGGAGGCGCTGCCGGGCGCGTTCAACGCCGCCCATCTCGCGCGCTTCGGCCATGCCGATCCCGAGGTGCCGCTCGAAGTCGTGGGCTTCAGCGTGACCGGCATCGGCCGCATCGAGAAGCCCCTGCTGCCGGAACTTTCCGAAGGGGGGCCGATCCCGCCCGAGGCCGCGAGCCGGGGCACGCGTGCGATGTATTTCGAGCCGGACGATTCCGGCGGTGAGGGCGCCTGGCACGAGGCCCGCGTCCTCGCCCGCGACGGGCTTCTCGCCGGCAATGTCGTGACGGGCCCCGCCGCGATCGAGGAAGTCTCGGCCACCACCATCCTCTATCCCGGCGACCGCGCGACGGTCCTTTCCTCCGGCGACATCATCATGGAGATCGCGCGATGAGCGGCTTCGACCCGATCCGCCTCGAAGTCCTGCGCAACGCGCTGGAGGCGACGGCGCAGGAGATGGGCGCGGTGCTGAGACACACCGCCTTCTCCCCCAACATCAAGGAGCGCATGGACGCCTCCTGCGCGCTCTTCACCGAGGGCGCGGAACTCGTCGCGCAGGCCGAGCACGTGCCGGTGCATCTGGGCTCGATGCTGCGCGCGGTTGCGCCGACGCTGGCGGTCACCGGTCCGCTCGACGCCGGCGACGTGGTGATCGTGAACGATCCCTATGTCGGCGGCGCGCATCTGCCCGACATCACGCTGATCGCGCCGGTCTTCATCGACGGCCGCCGCGTCGCCCATGTCGCGACGCGGGCGCATCACTCGGACGTGGGCGGGATGGAGCCGGGCTCGATGCCGGGCCGTTCGACCGAGATCTTCCAGGAGGGGATCATCATCCCGCCGGTCCGGCTCTACCGCGCGGGCGCGCTTCAGGCCGACATCCTCGCGATGGTGCTCGCCAACGTCCGCACGCCGGAGGAGCGGCGGGGCGATCTCAACGCGCAGCTCGCCGCGCTCCGGATCGGGGAGCGGCGGATGGGCGAGCTCGCCGAGCGTTTCGGCGCGGACGGGCTCGAGGAGGGGATGGCGGCGATCCTCGACTATACCGAGCGGCGCATGCGCGCGCGGCTGGCGGAACTGCCCAGGGGCGTCTGGTTCACCGAGGATTGCCTCGACAGCGACGGATCGAGCGACGAGCCGGTGCGGATCCGGCTCCGGATCGAAGTGACCGAGGATGCGATCTCCTTCGATTTCGACGGCACCTCGCCGCGGGTCCGGGGCAATGTCAACGCGGTCGCGCCGATGTGCTGGTCCTCGGTCTTCTACTCGCTGAAGCTGCTGACCGATGCGAGCCTGCCGCCGAACGCGGGCGTGCTGCGCCCGGTCAGGGTTCATATCCCGAAGGGCAGCTTCCTCGACGCGCAACGTCCGGCGGCGGTCTGCGCGGGCAATACCGAGACCACGCAGCGCCTCGCCGACACCGTGCTGCGCGGCTTCGCCCAGATCGCGCCGGACCGGATCGCCGCGGCCTCCAACGGCACGATGAACCTGATCGGGATCGGCGGCGTCGATCCGAGGAACGGCCGCCCCTACACCTACATCGAGACGACGGGCGGCGGTCAGGGCGGCCGGCCGATGGGGCCGGGCATGTCGGGCGTGCATGCCAACATGTCGAACACGCTCAACACGCCGATCGAGTCGCTCGAGGTCAGCTATCCGCTGCGCTGCCTGCGCTACGAGCTGCGCGAGGGGTCGGGCGGGGCGGGAATGAATCCCGGCGGCGAGGGCATCGTGCGGGCGATCCAGATCATCGGCCACGAGGCCCGCGTCTCGCTCCAGACCGACCGCCGCCGCTTCGCCCCCTACGGGCTGCACGGCGGCGAGGACGGCGCGAAGGGCCGTAACTCGACCTTCGACGGCGACGGGCGGCGCGAGGAACGCCCCGCCAAGGGATCGCTCACGCTCCGCGACGGCGAGACGGTCATGCTCGAGACCCCGGGCGGAGGCGGCTGGGGCCGCCCGGTCCCGGCGAGCCAGGCCGCGGAATGACCGAGAAAGACCGGCGGACTCCCCGCCACGACACACCGGAAGAAGGGATCGATCGCATGGGAATGGAGACCTTTAAGCAGTCGGCGCGCCGCCTGGCCACCTTCGCGATGGCCGCGCTGGTCCTGAGCGCGGGCGCCTCCGCCGCCGAGACCTGGCGCTTCGCCACGAAGATGCCGCCCGACAGCCCGGAGGGGAAGGTATTCCAGTTCTTCGCCGACCGCGCGCGGGAACTCTCGGACGGGGACATGGACGTCCAGGTCTATCCCTCCGAGCAGCTCGGCAAGGAGGCCGCGGTGCTGGAGCAGCTCGAGCTCGGCACGATCAACATCTACGCCGAGGACGCCTTCTTCCTGCAGAAATGGGTGCCCGACATCAAGTGGATCGCGCCGCCCTTCCTGTTCCAGAGCCGCGAGGAGTGGGTCGCCTATACCAACAGCGACCTCGCGAGGAGCTGGTTCCAGCAGGCCGAGGAGATCGCCGGCGTCCGTCCGCTCGGCGAGCCGATGGCGGTGGTGCGCGGCCCCTACCGGGTGCTGATCTCGAAGGCGCCGGTCAAGGGCTACGAGGACATCCGCGACATCACGCTCCGGATGTATCCCGACGAGCTCGCGATCTCGGTCTGGAAGCACCTCGGGGCCGAGCTCGCGATGCTCGCCTGGACGGAAACCTATCAGGGCCTGCAGAGCGGGCTCGCGAACGCGGTGACGAGCCCGGCGGCGCTGGTCGAGTCGATGGGATTCTACGAGCAGGCGCCCTACATCACGCGGACCAACGAGTTCTGGCAGGGCCTGCCGTTCATGATGAACGCGGCCGCCTTCGACGCGCTGCCCGAGAAGGACCAGAAGGCGCTGCTCCGGGCGCATGAGGAGGCGGGCGCCTACAGCGCCGAACTCATGGAGGAGAACGCGTCGAAGATGCGCGCGGAACTCGAGGCCAGGGGGGTGACCTTCACCGACATGCCCCTCGACCCGCTCTTCGCCGAGATGGAGACGTGGTACGCCGAGCACGACGCCGCCGGCGCGCTGCCCGCGGGGATGCTGGCCGCGGCCGAGGCCGCCAAGGCGGCGAAGTAAGGCGGTGTCGATGGCGAGAGACACGACCCGGAGCGCGCCGCCAGGCTGGCTGCGCGCCTTCGACCGCGGCATGGACCAGCTCGCGACGGCGACGCTGACGGGCGCGGAGCTGATGCTCGCGGCGATGCTGGTCATCAACATGCTCAACATCGCGCTCCGCAACCTCGGCCTCGGCGGCCTCCTCTGGGTGGCGCCCTGGACCGGGTTCCTGATGGTCTGGTGCGTGTTCCTCGCCTTCTTCGCGATCTACCGGCGGGGAATGGACATCACGCTGGCCTTCTTCACCAGCCGGTTCGGCCCGGGGCCGAACCGCGTCTTCCGGCTGATCGGCGCGCTTTGCGGCCTGCTCGTCTGCGCGGTGCTGATGCTGGAGACGCCGCAGATCATCGCCCGCCAGCGCGGCGTGCTCGAACTGGTGGGGGTGCAGCGCTACTGGCTGTCCGCGCCGATGGTGCTTTCCGCCGCGCTGCTCTCCATCCACTTCCTCGTGGAGGCGGTGGCGCTCGCCCTCGGCTGGCGCGCGGCCGCGGTCGCCGATGAGACGGAGCAACTGCAATGGTAGCCCTGACGATCTTCGGCGTCTTCCTCATCCTCATGCTCATCGGGGTGCCGGTGATCATCGCGCTCGCGGTCGGCACGCTCGCCGCGATGGCGCAGATCGGCCTCGCGGACAGCCTCCGGACGCTCTACGTCTTCCCGCTCAACATCCTCGAGGGGATCGACAGCCCGGCGCTGCTCGCGATCCCGTTCTTCATCCTCGCCGGGCACCTGATGACGGCGATCGGGCTCACCGACCGGATCTTCGTGCTCGCCAACAGCCTCGTCGGCCACCTTCGCGCCGGGCTCGCCCAGGTGAACGTGGTCTGCTCGCTCTTCTTCGGCGGCGTCACCGGCTCGGCCATCGCCGATGTCGCGGGGATCGGCAATCTCGTGATCGGCCAGATGGAGAGCCGGGGCTACCCGAGGCCCTTCGCGGCCGCGCTGACCGTCGCGAGCTCGGTGATCGGGCCGACGATGTGGCCCTCGGTGCCGCTGCTCATCTACGCCTTCGGCGCGCAGGTCTCGGTGGAGCGGATGTTCCTCGCCGGGATCGGCCCGGGCATCGTGCTGGTGCTGGCGCTGCTCGCCTACAACCGGATCGTCGCCCGGCGCTACAACGTGCCGCTGACGCCCCGCCCGCCGCTCGGCCGGATCGCGGGCGAGTTCGGGCGCTCGGGCTGGGCGCTGCTCGCGCCGATCATCATCATCGGCGCGATCACCACCGGCTTCGCCTCGCCGGTCGAGGCGGGCGTGATCGCCTGCGCCTACACGCTGCTGCTCGGGATCGTCTACCGTTCGCTCTCGCTCGCCCGTGTCCGCCACGCGATGACCGAGACGGTGCTGCTCTTCGGCTCGGTCCTCATGGTGATCGGCGTCTCCGCGGCGATGAGCTGGGTGCTGACCTACGACCAGGTGCCGCAGAAGCTCGCCGCCGGGGTGCTGAGCCTCACCGACAACAAGTACCTCTTCCTCCTGATCGTGGTCGCCTTCTTCCTGCTGATCGGCACGGTTCTGGAGAACATCCCGGCCATGGTGATCCTGATCCCGATCATGATGCCGCTCGTCGACCACTTCGGCATCGACCGCGTCCATTTCGGGCTGATCATGGTCTATGGCCTGCTGATCGGCATCGTCTCGCCGCCGGTCGGCGTCGCGCTCTTCATCGTGACCAAGATCGCCGACATCACCTTCGAGGAGGTCTGCCAGGCGATCCTGCCCTTCTTCGTCCCGCTGATCGTCGTGCTCTTCATCATCACCTACGCGCCCGCCGTCGTCCTGTTCATCCCCAACCTGCTGCTCGGAGGAGCATGACCATGGCATCGCACCCGCGCATCGCCGCCGACATTGGCGGCACCTTCACCGATGTCGCGCTCATCCGCCCGGACGGGAGCATCGCCACGCGCAAGGTCTCCTCGACGCCGGACGACTATGCCCGGGGCGTCGCGGAGGGGATCCTCGAGCTCATCGCGATCAACGACCTCGATCCCTCCGAGATCGGCGAGATCATGCACGCCTGCACGGTCGCGACGAACGCCATCCTCGAGGGCAAGGGCGCGCGGACCGCGCTCGTCACCACCGAGGGCTTCCGCGACGTGCTGGAGATGCGGCGCATCCGTGTGCCGCGCCTCTACGATCCGCTCTACGAGAAGCCGCCCGCGCTCAGCCCGCGCAAGTGGCGTTTCGAGGTGGCCGAGCGGATGGACTTCCGGGGCGAGGCGCTGACCCCGCTCGACGAGGCGAGCGTCCACGCGGCCATCGACGCGATCGAGGCCGCGGGCGTCGACGCGGTCGCGGTCTGCCTGCTGCATTCCTACGCCAATCCCGCGCATGAGCGCCGGATCGGCGAGATGCTCGCCGCGCGGCTGCCGGGGGTCTTCGTCTCGCTCTCGGTCGACGTGCTGCCGGAGATCCGCGAATACGAGCGGACCTCGACCACCGTCATCAACTCCTTCGTCGGGCCGCCGGTGAAATCCTACCTCGACTCCCTCGAGGCGCGCTTCGCCGCCGCC
The DNA here is from genome assembly GCF_006385685.1 of Amaricoccus solimangrovi. Taxonomy (GTDB): domain Bacteria; phylum Pseudomonadota; class Alphaproteobacteria; order Rhodobacterales; family Rhodobacteraceae; genus Amaricoccus; species Amaricoccus solimangrovi. The sequence continues at coordinate 67,853 of NZ_VFRP01000018.1, forward strand.
GGGCTGCCGGAACGCTTCTTCATGATGCATTCCGCGGGCGGGATCGTGGACGCGCGGACCGTGGTCTCGCGCCCGGCGCAGATCGTCGAATGCGGTCCCGCCGCCGGCGTCATCGGCGCCCGCGCGATCATGCTCGAGGCGGGCTTCACCGACGCGATCACCTTCGACATGGGGGGCACCACCGCGAAGGCGAGCCTGATCGAGGACGGGCACCTGCTCCGGGCCGAGGATTACGAGGTCGGCGGCGGCATCTCGCTCTCCTCGAAGCTCGCCAAGGGCGGCGGCTACGCGCTGAAACTGCCGGTCATCGACATTTCCGAGGTCGGCGCCGGCGGCGGCTCGATCGTCTGGCGCGACCGCGCGGGCGCGCTCAAGGTCGGCCCCCACAGCGCGGGCGCGGCGCCCGGCCCGGCCTGCTACGGCGCGGGAGGAACCGAGCCGACGGTGACCGACGCGAACATGGTCCTCGGCTATCTCAACCCCGAGGCGCTCGCGGGCGGCGCCGTCCCGGTCGATCCGGAACTGAGCCGCGCCGCGCTCACCCGCGTCGTGGCGGAGCCGATGGGCATCGACATCGACCGCGCCGCGCATGGGGTGCACGAGCTCGTCTCGACCGTGATGACGCGCGCGGTGAAGTCGGTCACGACCTACCGCGGCCGCGATCCCCGCGATTTCGTGATGATCGCCTTCGGCGGCAACGGCGGCATCCATTCGGTCTCGCTCGCCCGGTCGCTCGGCATCTCGACCGTGATCGTGCCGCCGGGCGCGGGCGTGCTCTCGGCGCTCGGGCTGCTCTTCGCCGATATCGAGACCTCGGCCTCCGCGGCGATCCTGAGGCCGGTCGACGCGGCCGATCCCGCGCTGGTCGCGGCGCGCTTCGCCGCGCTCGAGGCCCAGACGGCGGCGGAACTGTCGCGCGACGCGGCCGAGGTCACCTTCGTCCACGAGGCCGATTTCCGCTACCGCGGCCAGGCCTTCGAGCTGACGCTTCCCTTCGCGGAAGGACGCGCGCTGAGCCCCGAAGGAGTGGCCTCGGCGCTCGAATCCTTCGCCGCCGCGCATGAGCGCGCCTATGGCTACCGGCTGACGGGGACGCCGGTGGAGATCGTGAGCCTGCGCGTCACCGCGCGGGTGCCGCGGCCGCGCCGCGGCCTGCCGCCGCATCGCCCGCGCGCAGGCGCGCCGGAGCGGCGGCGCGCGGTCTATTTCGGCCCGGACCGGGGCCGGGTCGAGGCCGCCGTCATCGACCGCGCCGGGCTCGCGGCGGGGCCGCGCTCCGGGCCGCTGATCGTCGAGGAATACGAGGGCACGACCATCGTGCCGCCCGATTGCCAGGCCCGCGTCGACGCGCGCGGCAACATCGTCGTCACGCTGCCGGTGGCGGCGCGGGCGCGGGAAGTGGAGGCCGCGGAATGAGACAGGTGGACCCGATCCGGCTCGAGGTGATGAAGAACGCCTTCGATGCCATCGCCGACGAGATGGCGCTGATGCTGATGCGCGCCGCCTATTCGCCGATCGTGCGCGACAGCATGGACTATTCGACCGCGATCTGCGACGCGAAGGGCCAGACGCTGGCGCAGGGCGTCACGACGCCGATGCATCTCGGCAGCTTCTACGACGCGATGCGCCACCTGACGCGGCGCTACGCGGGCAACATCCACCCCGGCGACGTCTTCATCGGCAACGACCCCTACGCCGCCGACGGCCAGCACCTGCCCGACATCTACATCGTCGAGCCGATCTTCCATGGCGGCCGCCTCGTCGCCTGGACCACGACGCTCGCGCATCACGCCGATGTGGGCGGCATCGTGCCGGGATCGAACGCGCTCGGCGCGGAGGAGATCTATCAGGAGGGGCTGCGGCTGCCGTTCCTGAAGCTCTGCGACGCCGGCGTGATGAACGAGGCGATCTGGGAGATCATCGGCCTCAACGTCCGCGTGCCCGAGATGGTCCGGGGCGACCTGCGCGCGCAGATGGCGGCGAGCCACGCCGGGCGGCGGTCGTTCCTCGAACTGGTCGCGCGCTATGGAATCGACGAGGTGCTCGCCTCGGCGGAGGAGCTTCACGACTATGCCGAGCGGCTGGGCCGGGCGGAGATCCGCGACCTCCCGAACGGTACCTATCGCTTCACCGACCATCTCGACGGGCTCGGAGAGGATCCCGAGCCGATCGTGATCGCGGTCGCGGTGACGATCGGGGACGACACGATCGCGGTCGACTTCGCCGGCTCCTCGCCGCAGGTCGCGGGCGGGGTCAACACGCCGCTCCCCTTCACCAAGGCCTCGGTCTATACCGCGCTCCGCTCGGTGATGCTGTCCGACATCCCGAACTGCCACGGGTTCGAGCGCGTCGTGACGGTGACGGCGCCCGAGGGAACGGTGGTCAATTCCGTCCATCCCGCGCCCTGCGGCGCGCGCGGCATCACCGGCTACCGCGTGATCGACGCGATGTTCGGCGCGCTGGCCCAGGCGCTGCCGGACCGGGTGACGGCGGACGGCATGGGCGGCTCGACCGTGCCGACCTTCGCCGGCTGGCACGAGGGCCGGGCCTTCGTCTTCACCGAGACGGTGATGGGCACCTGGGGCGCGACCTCAGCGCATGACGGCCAGGTCGGCGTGCCGCACATGGGGGCGAACCAGGCCAACGTGCCGGTCGAGATGATCGAGGCCGCCTATCCGCTCCGGATCCGCCGCTACGGCATCATGCCGGACACGGGCGGCGCTGGCCGCCACCGCGGCGGCGACGCCTTCATCCGCGAATACGAATACCTCGGCGAGACGGCGGGGGTGATGTCGCTCCGTTCCGACAAGGCGCGCTTCCGCCCGCACGGGCTCGCGGGCGGGGCGGAGGGCACCGGTCCGGTCAGCCTGCTGATCCGGGGCGAGACGGTGAGCGAACTCCCCGTGCTCGTGACGCGCCCCTACACGCTCGGCAAGGGCGACGTCTTCCGCCATGTCTCGCCCTCGGGCGGCGGCTTCGGCCCGGCCTCGGAACGTCCGGAGGCGGAGGTCCGCGCCGATCTCGAGGCGGGGCTGATCTCGCCCGAGACCGCGCTCCGCGACTACGGCGTGACCGCGCAGGCGAGATAGGCCTCGCGCGAGGCGGGCAGATGCGCGCGGCAGAGGTTGACCAGATCGTCGCGGCGCCCCTCGGCGGCCGCGGCGATCATCGCGTGATGCTCGTCGCGCGCCCGCGCGACCGCCGCCGGATCGCCGAGCGAGGCGAAGCGGATCGCATGGGCCCGGCGCGAGGCGGCCTCGACCGCCTCCACGAGGAAAGGGTTGGGGCAGAAGGAAAAGAGCCGCGCGTGAAAGGCCCGGTTGGCGCGGAAGATCGCAGCCTTGTCGCCCGCCTCCACCGCCGCGTCGTGCCGCCGCTGCGCCGCCTCGAGCGCCGCGAGGGCGGAGGCTGGCAGCGGCGCGGGCAGCCGGGCGGCGGCGCCGGTCTCCAGCATCTCCCGCAGGTCGTAGAGATCGCGGACCTCCGCGGGGGTGAAGGCGCGCACCTGCGCCCCCCGGTTCGGGATCAGCTCGACCACCCCGATCTCCGCGAGCCGGCGCAGCGCGTCGCGGATCACGTGGCGCTTGGCGCCGAACCGGGCGATGAGCGCGTCCTCCGGCAGCCGCTCGCGCGGGTGGAGCCGCCCGAGCACGATGTCCTCCTCCAGCGCGCGGGTGACCGCGGCGAGTTCCGTGCTCCGCGTCATCTCAATGCCCCCCGACGAGGTCGGGCGGCGTCGCACCCGCGAGGAAGGCGGCCACGTTGTCGAGCGCGCGCGCCCCCATGGCCTCGCGCGTCTCCAGCGTGGCGCTGCCCATGTGCGGCGTCAGGAAGGCGCGCGGCTGGTCGCGCAGACGCAGGTCGTAGGCCGGTTCGGCGCGGAAGACGTCGAGCCCCGCGCCGGCGAGATGGCCGGAGCCGAGCGCCTCGACCAGCGCCTCCTCGTCCACGAGCGACCCGCGCGCTGTGTTGACGAAGATCGCGCCGGGGCGCAGCCGCGCGAACCGCTCCCGCGTCATCAGCGGCGCGCTTCCTGCGCCGGGCAGGTGGAGGCTGAGGACGTCGACGACGGGCAGCATCGCGTCGAGATCGGCGTGCCAGCGCGCGCCGCGCTCCCGCGCCGGATCGAGCCGGCGGCGGTTGTGGTAGTCGATCCGCATGCCGAAGCCCCGCGCGCGCTCGGCGACGGCCCGGCCGATCCGGCCCATGCCGACGATGCCGAGCCGCTTGCCCGACAGCTGGGTGCCGAGCATCTCGTGAAGCGCGAAGCTCCGGCGCCAGCCCGCCTCCATGATCCGCTGGTATTCCCGCGCGCGCCGCGCCGCGCCGAGCAGGAGCAGCATCGTCAGTTCCGCCGTCGCATCGGTCAGGACGTCCGGGGTGTTCGTCACCGCGACACCGCGCGCGGCCGCCGCGCCGAGGTCGAGATGGTCGAAGCCGACGCTCGTCGTGGCGATCAGGCCCACTTCGGGCGGAAGCGCCGCCAGCGCCCCGGCGTCGAGCTTCTGGCGCGAGGAGATCACGATGGCGCGGACCTTCCCGGCCGCGGCCGCCGCGGCGACCTCGGCGGCCGAGAGGTTGCTCCCGGCCGGATCGCAGCCGAAGGCGGCGCGGGCGCGCGCTTCGACCGCGCGGGGCAGGGGGGTGGCGAGCAGGACGGGCATCGATACCTCGGGAGTTATTATCAATAAGATTATTGACAATATGCGTGCCGGATGCAACCGTGGGAAGCGGATCCGACGAGAGGAAACCTGATGGAGCCGAAGACGGGATTGCGCCGGAACGTCGCGCATTACGGGGACGCGGAATTCGCGGCCTATCTGCGCAAGGCCTTCATCAAGGCGATGGGCTACACGGACGAGGCGCTCGATCGGCCGGTGGTGGGCATCGTCGACACCGGCTCCGGCTACAACGCCTGCCACCGCAACATGCCCGACCTGATCGAGGCGGCCTCGCGCGGCGTGATGCTCGCCGGCGCGATCCCGATCCCGTTCCCGGTGATCTCGCTCCAGGAGAGCTTCACCCACCCCTCGACGATGTATCTGCGCAACCTGATGGCGATGGACGCGGAGGAGATGATCCGCGCGCAGCCGATGGACGCGGTGATCCTGATCGGCGGCTGCGACAAGACCGTGCCCGCGCTCCTGATGGGCGCGGCGAGCGCGGACATTCCCGCGATCATGCTGGTGACCGGGCCGATGATGGCGGGATCCTGGCGGGGCGAGCGGCTCGGCGCCTGCACCGACTGCCGCCGCTTCTGGGGACGGTTCCGCGCGGGCGAACTCGACGCGGGCGAGATCGCGCAGGTGAGCGATACGCTCGCCCCCACCATCGGCACCTGCGGCGTGATGGGCACCGCTTCCACCATGGCGCTCGCGGTGGAGGCGATGGGGATGATGCTGCCCGGCGGGGCGAGCGCCCCCGCGGTCTCCTCGGAGCGGCGGCGCATCGCCGAGATGACGGGCGCGCGCGCGGTCGGGATCGCGCGCGAGGGGTTGCGCCCGTCGCAGGTGATGGCGCCCGCGGCCTTCGAGAACGCGTTCCGGACGGTGATGGCCTGCGGCGGCTCCACCAACGCGATCATCCACCTGACCGCGATGGCCGGCCGGCTCGGCATCGCGGTCGATCTCGCGACCGTCGACCGGATCGCGCGGGAGACGCCCGTGCTCGTCGATCTGAAACCCTCGGGCCAGGGTTACATGGAGGATCTGCACCGCGCTGGCGGGCTCGCGCCGATCCTGCGCGAGATCCGGGGCGCGCTCCGGCTCGACGCGCCGACGATCAGCGGGCGGACGCTTGGCGAGACGCTCGACGCGGCGCCGGCGCCCTGGCCGCAGGAGGTGGTGCGGCCTTCGGCCGATCCGGTCGTGAGGGGCGAGGGGATGGTGGTGCTGGGCGGCAATCTCGCCCCGGCGGGCGCGCTCCTGAAGACCGCCGCCGCGACGCCCGCGCTGCTCACGCACCGGGGCAGGGCGGTCGTCTTCGACTCGCTCGCCGATCTCGCCGAACGGCTCGACGATCCTGATCTCGACGTGACGGCGGAGGATGTGCTGGTGCTGCGCGACGCCGGCCCGATCGGCGCGCCGGGCATGCCGGAGGCGGGCTACATCCCGATTCCGAAAAAGCTCGCGCGGGAGGGCGTGAAGGACATGGTGCGGATCTCGGACGCGCGGATGAGCGGCACCGCCTTCGGCACGATCGTGCTGCACATCGCCCCGGAGGCCGCCGCCGGGGGACCGCTCGGCGCGGTCCGGACCGGCGACATGATCGCGCTCGACGCGGGCGGGCGGACGCTGATGCTCGAGGTGGCGCCGGAGGAGATCGCGGCGCGTCTCGCCGCGCGCCCGCCAAGGGAGGACGGCGAGACGCGGGGCTACGCGCGGCTCTACCGCCAGTCGGTACTGCAGGCCGATCGCGGCTGCGACTTCGACTTCTGCGTGCCGAAGGAACGCGCGCGCCTCTGACGGGCGCGCGCCGATCAGAACGCCGCGCGTCCGTCCTTGCGGGCCAGCCGCCGCAGCAGGTGGTCCACCTCGGCCCGCGCGGCGGCGGAGAGCGGCGGGCCGGGGCGGCGCTGGACGTCGCAGGCGATCACGCCCCGGCGCATCAGCACGTACTTGCGCGCCGAGAGCCCGACGCCCGGCTGCTGCTCGTAGCGGATCAGCGGCAGATGCGCGTCGAAGAGATCATGCGCGGCCTCCTTCTCGCCCTTCCCGTGCAGGTCCATCAGTTCCACGAGCATGTCGGGGAAGGCGTAGCCCGTCATCGCCCCGTCCGCGCCCCGGCCATGCTCGAGATCGAGGAAGAGCCCGCCGTTCGCGGTCAGGATCGAGAAGGGGCGCAGTCTCCCCTCGGCCTGGAGCCGGCGCAGCGCGCTGATCTTCTCGAGCCCCGGCCAGTCCTCGGCCTTCAGCATCACGCAGGAGGGATGCTCGGCCATGAGCCGTGCGATCATCGGTACCGAGAGGATCACGCTCAGCGTTAGCGGATAGTCCTGCAGCGCCCAGGGCACGTCCGGCCCGATCGCCTCGACCGCCTGGGCGAACCAGGCGGCGATCTGCTCGTCGCTCCTGAGATGCGGCGCGGGGGCGAGCATGACGCCCGCCGCGCCCGCCTCCATCGCCTCGCGCGCGAGCCGGCGCATCGCCGCGAAGCCGGGCGCGGAGGCGCCGACCACGACGGGCACCCGCGCCCGCGCGATGACCCGGCGCGCGATGGCGGCGGCTTCCTCGGGCTCGAGCTTCTGCGCCTCGCCCATGATGCCGAGGATGGTCATCCCCGTCGCGCCGGCCTCCTGGTAGAAGTCGGTCAGCCGGTCGACGCCGTCGAGATCCAGCGCGCCGTCGGGATGGAACGGGGTCGCGGCGATCGGATAGACGCCCTTCGTCGCGGGGCCGAAGCTCATCGCCCCGCCTTCCAGGCGGCGTAGCGCGCCCTGGTCTCGTCGTTCATCGGGTAGAGCCCGGGCAGGGGGACGCCGCGGTCGACCTCGGTCATGATCCAGGCCTCCATCCGCTCCTGTTCCTCGGCCTCGGCCAGAACCGCGTCGAGGAAGGCGGCGGGGATCAGCACCGCGCCGTCGTCGTCGGCGACCACGATGTCGCCCGGAAAGACCGCGACCCCGCCGCAGGCGACGGGCTGCTCCCAGGCGACGAAGGTGAGCCCCGCGACCGAGGGCGGCGCCGCGATGCCGTCGCACCAGAGCGGCAGTCCGGTGCCGAGCACCCCGGCCGCGTCGCGCATCACCCCGTCGGTGACGAGCCCGGCCACGTTCCGCCTCACCATCCGCGCGCAGAGGATGTCGCCGAAGATGCCGGCGTCGGTCACCCCCATCGCATCGGCGACGACGACGCAGCCCTCGGGCATCGCCTCGATCGCCGCGCGCGTGGAGATCGGCGAGGCCCAGCTCGCCGGCGTCGCGAGATCCTCGCGCGCGGGCACGAAGCGCAGCGTGAAGGCGGGACCGACCACGCGGTCCTGTCCGGTCCGGATCGGCTTCGTACCGCGCATCCAGACGTTCCTGAGCCCCTTCTTCAGCAGGACCGTGGTCAGCGTCGCGGTCGAGACGCCCTTCAGGATTTCGACCGCCTTCGGATCCAGTGCCATTCTTCCCCTTTCGCCGGAAGCGCGGGATCGGCCCGCGATTCTTGATCGGGCGCATGGGACGCGCTTCCGCGTGAAAAGGAAACCTGTTCAATCCTGTCTTCAGAAGATAGGAAAGATGATGGATACCCGCTTCCTCGAGACCTTCGTCGCCGTGGTCGAGCACGGCTCGCTCGCCGAGGCGGCGCGCCGCCTCGGGGTCACCCCGGCGGCGGTCGCGCAGCGCATGCGCGCGCTCGAGGCCGAGATCGGCGCGCCGCTCATCCTGCGCGCGGGGCGCCAGGTCCGGCCCTCCGACGCCGGGCGGGCGATCCTCGCGCGGAGCCGGCGCCTGCTCGTCGATGTCCGCCGGCTCGCCGCCGCCGCGCGTGCCGGGCCGCCGGTGGGCGAAATGAGGCTCGGGGTGATCAGCACGGCGCTGACCGGGCTCGTCCCCGGCGCGCTCCGCGATCTCTCCGACACGATCCCCGGCATCGATGTCTTCGTGCTGCCCGGCACCTCTCCCGATCTCTACGACGCGCTGAGCGCCGGCCGGATCGACGCCGCCCTGCTCGTGCGACCGCCCTTCGCCATCCCGAAGACGCTCGAATGGCATCTGGCGCGGAGCGAACCGATGGTGCTGCTCTGCGCCGCCGAGCGCGCGAGCACGGACGCGATGACGCTGCTGCGGACCCGGCCCTTCATCCGCTACGACCGGAGCAACTGGGGCGGGCGGATCATCGACGCCTGGATGAAGGCGCGCCGCCTCGCGCCCCGGGACTGGCTCGAACTCGACCAGCTGGAGGCGATCGCGGTGATGGTGGACAGGGATCTCGGCGTCTCGATCGTGCCCGACTGGGCGCCGCCCTGGCCCGAGGGGCTGCGGGTGGCGCGGCTGCCGCTGCCGGGCGCCGCTCCGCCGCGCCGGATCGGCCTGCTCTGGCCCCGGAGCGGGACGAGCGGGCGAGCCGCCATGCTGTTTCTCGAGGCCCTGCGCCGGTCGGGCGCGGCGGGCGGGCCGGCGGATCACGCCGCGACGCGATAATTTCACTTGTCCCGGCACCACCGCCGCGCCCATGCTGGCGCGTCGGGACATGGACGGGAGTGGCGTGACGGTGTTTTCGCTCGAAGGTCGGACCGCGCTGGTCGTGGGCGTCGCCAATGACCAGTCGATCGCATGGGGCTGCGCCCGCGCGCTCCACGCGCAGGGCGCGAAGCTCGCCATCACCTATCTCAACGAGAAGGCCGAGAAGCACGTGAGGCCGCTGGCGGAGGCGCTCGGCGCCGAACTCATCCTGCCGCTCGACGTCGCCCGGCCGGGGCAGCTCGAGGCGGTTTTCGCGGCGATCACGGCGCATTGGGGCCGGCTCGACACGTTGCTGCATTCGATCGCCTTCTGCCCCCGAGAGGATCTGCATGGCCGCGTCGTCGATTGCTCGGCCGAGGGTTTTGGCCAGGCGATGGACATCTCGGTGCATTCCTTCCTGCGGATGATCCGCCTCGCCGAGCCGCTGATGGCGCGCGGCGGCACCTGCATGACCGTGAGCTTCCAGGGCTCCGGGAAGGTGGTGGAGCATTACAACATCATGGGTCCGGTGAAGGCCGCGCTCGAATCGGTCGTGCGCTACGCGGCGGCCGAGCTGGGGCCGAAGGGCATTTCCGTGCACGCGCTCTCGCCCGGGCCGCTCCGGACCCGCGCCGCCTCGGGCATCGCGGAGTTCGACGAACTTCTGGACGCCGCGGCCGAACGCGCGCCCACCCACATGCTGGCCACGATCGAGGACGTCGGCGCCTACGCGGCCTTCCTCGCCAGCGCCGAGGCGGCCAATGTCACCGGCGGCGTGCATGCGATCGACGGCGGCTACGGCATCGTCGGATGAGGATGAGGGAGACGCCCATGCTCGGCGCGGTCGCGGGCGCGGTGCGATGAGCCGGCCGGTCGCGCTCACGCTCAACGCCGGATCCTCGTCGCTGAAATTCGGCGTCTTCGACATCGCGGGCGCGCCGGCCGAGCTCGCCACGGGGCTGATCGAGAAGATCGGCGGCCAGCCGCGGCTCCGGGCGAGCCTCGGCCCCGACGCGGATCCCGTCCGCCGGGAGCTCGACCCCGAGGAGGCGCGCGACCACGCGAGCGCGCTCGAGACCGCGCTCGCGCTGCTGCGCGCGCACTTTCCCGAGGCGCGCGCCGAGGCCGTCGGCCACCGGGTCGTTCACGGCGGGCCGAAATACGCCGAACCGGTGCTCGTGACGCCGAGGATGCTGGACGAGCTGCGCCAGCTCTCGCCTTTCGCGCCGCTGCACCAGCCGCACAACATCAGCGGGATCGAGGCGGCGGTGAGCGCCTTTCCCGACGCGCTTCAGGTCGCCTGTTTCGACACCGCCTTCCACCGCCGGCATCCGAAGGTGAACGACGTCTTCGCGCTGCCGCGGGAATATTACGACAAGGGCGTGCGCCGCTACGGCTTCCACGGCCTCAGCTACGACTATGTCGCGGGCGAGCTGCGGCGCGTCGCGCCCCTCCTGCACGCGGGGCGGGTGGTGATCGCGCATCTCGGCAACGGCGCCTCGATGTGCGGGCTGCTCGGCGGCCGGTCGGTCGCCTCCACCATGGGCTTCACCGCGCTCGACGGCCTGCCGATGGGCACGCGCTGCGGCCAGATCGATCCCGGCGTGATCTTCTACATGGTGCAGCAGGAGGGCAAGAGCATCGACGAGGTGCGCGAGCTGCTCTACACCCGCTCCGGCCTGCTCGGCCTCTCCGGCCTCTCGAACGACATGCGCGCGCTCGAGGCCGCCGGCACGCCCGAGGCGGACGAGGCGATCGACTATTTCGTGTTCCGGATCCGGCGCGAGCTCGGCGGGCTCGCGGCGGCGCTCGGGGGGATCGACGCGCTCGTCTTCTGCGGCGGCATCGGCGAGAATTCCCGCCGCATCCGCGAGCGCGTCTGCGCGGGGCTCGACTGGATCGGCATCGAGATCGACCGCGCCCGCAACGCGGCGAACGAAAGGCGCATCAGCACCGACCTCAGCCGCACCCATGTGCTGATCGTGCCGACCAACGAGGAGATCGTGATCGCGCGCGCCGCGAAGCGCTTCCTCGAGGAGGCCTCGCCCGCCGCCGGATGAGCACCGCCCGGATCGGCCCTCGCGCCTCGGCGGTGGCCCCGCGTGCGAAATCCGGTTTAGATGCGGGAGCCACCCACAATCGGGAGACCGGGCTCTTGAAGAACCGCAGCTTCGTCGTGATCGGACTTGGAACCTTCGGCAGCAGCGTGGCCAGGGAACTGGCCCGGTTCGGCGACCGCGTCCTCGGCATCGACATCCACGAGCGCAACGTCGCCCGGCTGGCGGAGACGCTGACCGAGGCGATCATCGCCGACGGCAAGGACGAGGCCGCGCTGAAGGAGGCGGGCGTCGGCAATTACGACGTCGCGGTGGTCGCGATCGGCGAGGATCTCGAAGCCAACATCCTCTGCACGATGAACGTGCGCATGCTGGGCGTCGAGACGATCTGGGTGAAGGCGCTGAACCGCACGCATCACCGGATCCTGACCAAGCTCGGCGCCGACCGCGTGCTGCTGCCGGAGCAGGAGATCGGCCAGCACATCGCGCAGATGCTGCACAATCCGCTGGTGCGCGACTACGTGAGCCTCGGCAACGGCTATCATGTCGTGAACTTCCAGATTCCCCCGAAGCTCGACGGCAAGCCGGTCGCGGATCCGGACGTCTTCGCGCGTTACGGGCTGCGCGCCCTCGGCGTGATGCGCGACAGCCAGTTCCTGTCCTGCGAGACCGGCGCGCTCGTGCTCCGGACGGAGGACAAGCTCCTGCTCCTCGGCCGGCGGACCGACCTCTGGCGGTTCGGGGACGCGTTCCGCGACGAGGGCTGAGCCATGGCCCGCGCTTACACGAAACGGAAGGTCTCGCATCTTCCGCCCCCGCTCTTCCTCGTCCTGATCTACGCGGGCTTCATCCTGCTCGGGACGCTCGCGCTGAAGCTGCCCTTCGCGACGACGGGGGCGATCACCTGGTCGGATTCGGCCTTCACGGCGACCTCGGCGGTGACGGTGACGGGGCTCGCGGTGATCGACACGGGGACCGGCTTCACGCTCTTCGGCCAGGCGGTGATCGCCTTCCTGATCCAGCTCGGCGGTCTCGGCGTCATGACCTTCGCCGTGCTTATCCTCTCGATGCTGGGCCTGCCGGTCGGGTTCACGCATCACCTCTACCTGCGCGAGGATCTGAACCAGACCTCGACGACCGACCTGCTGGAACTCGCCGAGATGATCCTCCGCGTGGTCCTGCTCTGCGAGGTCGCGGGCGCGGCGCTGCTGGCCTTCGTCTTCGTGCCGGAATTCGGCTGGGGCGCGGGGATCTGGATGGCGCTCTTCCATTCGATCTCGGCCTTCAACAACGCGGGCTTCGCGCTGTTCCCGGACAGCCTCGGCCGCTGGGTGGGCGACCCGCTCGTGAACATCGTCGTGCCGCTCCTCTTCATCCTCGGCGGGCTCGGCTTCACCGTCGCCGACGACGTCCAGCGCCAGCGGAGCTGGCGGCGGTTCTCGCTGCACACGAAGCTGATGCTGACGGGCACGGCCGCGCTCCTCGCCGGCTCGACGCTCGCCTTCGCGGCGATGGAATGGAGCAATCCCGCCACGCTCGGCGCGCTCGACTGGCCGGCGCGCCTCTGGGCGAGCTGGTTCCAGGCCGCCTCGACCCGGACGGCGGGGTTCAACACCGTCGACATGGCCGGGCTGACGGACGGCACGACGCTCATGTTCATGGTGCTGATGGTCATCGGCGCCGGCAGCACCTCGACGGGGGGCGGGATCAAGGTCACGACCTTCATCGTGCTGCTTCTCGCCACGCTCACCTTCTTCAAGCGGCACCGCAACGTCGACGTGTTCGGGCGCAGGCTGGGGGCGGAGCAGGTGATGAAGGTGCTCGCGCTCGCGATGGTGAGCGTGTTCCTGATCCTGCTGGCGCTCTTCGCCATGCTGCTCCTGCACGAGGGCGATTTCCTCGATCTCGCCTTCGAGACGGTCTCCGCCTTCGGCACGGTCGGCCTGTCGCGCGGGATCACCGGCGACTTCGACGCGGCGGGCCGGATCGTGATGATGTTCATCATGTTCGTCGGCAGGGTCGGGCCGCTCACGCTCGGCTTCCTCCTCGCCACGCGCCAGCCGAAGCGGATCTCCTATCCGGCGGGGACCGTCTACCTCGGCTGAGGGGCGGGCCGCCGCTCCGGCGGCGCGCTTCCGGCGGGCAGCCGCCCGCCCGCCGGAAAGGGGCGGTCAGTATCGCGACGGCACGTAGAGCTCGGGCGGCAGCACCTTGCGCTCGTATTCCGGATTGAACACGCGCTCGGGCAGGGTGATGTCCTCGTGCGGCACGTCCTCGTAGGGGATCCGGCTCAGCAGGTGGTCGATGCAGTTCAGCCGCGCCCGCTTCTTGTCGTTGCCCTCGACGATGTACCAGGGCGCCTCGGGGATGTTGGTGCGCGCGAAGGTGTCTTCCTTGGCCTTGGTGTAGCGCTCCCAGCGCACCCGGGACTGCAGATCCATCGGCGAGAGCTTCCACTGCTTCATCGGGTCGTGGACGCGCATCAGGAAGCGCATCTGCTGCTCCTCGTCGGTGATCGAGAACCAGTACTTGATGAGCCGCGCGCCGGAGCGGACCAGCATCCGCTCGAATTCCGGCACGTCCTGGAAGAACTGCTCGACCTGATCCTCGCTCGCGAAGCCCATCACCCGCTCGACGCCGGAGCGGTTGTACCAGGAGCGGTCGAAGAGCACGATCTCGCCGCCCGCGGGCAGATGCGGCACGTAGCGCTGGAAATACCACTGGCTCCTCTCGCGCTCGGTCGGCGCGGGCAGCGCCACGACGCGCGCGATCCGGGGGTTGAGCCGCTGCGTGATCCGCTTGATCGCCCCGCCCTTGCCGGCGCTGTCGCGGCCCTCGAAGATCACGACGACCTTCTCCTTGTGGTAGGCGACCCAGCTCTGCAGCTTGATCAGTTCGGACTGGAGCCGCAGCAGCGCGCGGAAATATTCGATCCGGGGCATCGAGGGCGGATGCGCCCGCTTGTAGATCTTGCGGATCTCCAGCGAGAGCGCGGGCTCGGAAAGCTCGAGCTCGTAATCCTCGTCCAGCGTGTCGGCGAGCTCGGCTTCCAGCCAGTCCCGCGCGCCGTGATCCTTCTCGTCGTCCTTCATCCGTCTCTGTCCCCTTCCGGCCCCGCGCGACGTGCCGGGCGGGAGCAGATCTACAGCCCCCGCCGGCGGAGGGGAGTGAAGCTTTCATGACAGGGGGGCGGTGGCTACGCCGCGCCGGGCGCCCGCCAGCCCTCGTGGCCGAACAGCCAGCCGGTGACGAGGTCGAGCTTCTCGGCGTTCGTCAGGCCCTGCGCCTCGAGATCGGCCCAGGTCGGGAAGGCGAGGGCGTGGCGGATCGTCGGCGCGACATGGGGCGCCGCCTCGGCGCCGAAGGCCGCGACGAGATCGGCGGCGACGCCCGCGAGAAAGGCCGCGACCTCCGCCATCGGCCCGTGGAGCGCCGGAACCTCGGCGACGTCGCGGAAGGAGACCGTCCACATCGCGCGCGTGCGGCTGAAATAGCCGTGGAAGGCCGCGATCGCGGCGCGGAAGCGGGCGCGCGGATCAGCGATCGCGGCCCAGTCGGCCGGGTCGGGGGGCGGGTTCAGCGACAGCCAGTGCGCGGTGCAGGCCTGAAAGACCGCCGTCTCGTCCGGGAAATGCCGGTAGACGGTCAGCCGCTGCACGCCCGCGCGCTCGGCGATAGCGCTGATCGTCGTGTTGCGCGGTCCGAGCTCCTCGTGAAGGCGCATCGTCGCCTCGACGATCCGCAGCCGCGTCTCCTCCTGGGAGCGGGCGCGCTTGCTCTGGCGGTAGGGGCGGGCGGGTTTCTCGTTCATTCGATGAACATGGATGATCATCGAATACTTGACAAGGTGAATCGCCGCGTGTAGACACCGCATTCATTAAACACATACGTTCACTGAAATGGAGTTTTGGAATGACGCCCGTTGACACGCCCTTCCAGCATCCCGCCCACGCCATCGCCGGCGCGTGGCGCGCGCTGCCCTCCTGGCTTCCGGTTCCGGGGCTCGGCGCGCTCGCCGTGAACGCCTTCCTCCTGAAGGGGCGCGAGCCGCTTCTCGTGGATACCGGCCTCGCCGCGCTCTCCGAGGATTTCCTCGCGCGGCTGGCGGAGGAGATCGACCTCGAGGATCTGCGCTGGATCTGGCTCAGCCATACCGACGCCGATCACATCGGCAATCTCGACCGCCTGCTCGCGCGGGCCCCGAAGGCGCGGGTCGTCACCAGCTTCCTCGGCGCCGGGAAGATGGGGCTGATGGGGGCGGGCGATCCGGACCGGCTCCGGCTGCTCGAACCCGGCGAGGTGTTCGAGGTCGGGGGCCGGAGGCTCCGCCAGGTGAAGCCGCCCTATTACGACGCGCCGGAGACGATGGGCTTCTTCGACGAGACCGACCGGGTGCTCTTCACCGCCGACGCCTTCGGCGCGCTGCTCGGCGGCGCGGTCGGCGCGATCGAGGAGATCGGGGCGGGCGACCTCCGCGACGGGCTCGTCGCCTGGTCCTCGGTCGACGCGCCCTGGCTCGCGCGGATGGACCGGGGCGCGCTCGGGGCGACGCTCCGCGCGCTCGACCGGCTCGACCCGGCCTTCGTGCTCTCCGGCCACCTGCCGGTGGCGCGCGACATCCGCGCGCTGACCGGCATCCTCGCCACCGCCTGTGGCCGCGGTGTCACCGCCGCCATCACCCCTGAAACCGTGGCCCAGGTCGAGGCGATCCTCGCCTGAGCCCCCATCCGGAAGGACATCGCCATGACGACCCGACACCACCCGCGCGCGCCCGGCACGTTCCTCGGCCGGCTCGCCCGCGAGGCGCGGTTCCGCCGCGACATCGCCCGGCTCGAGGCGCTCGACGACCACCTGCTGCGCGACATCGGCGTGGCCCGCCCCGGCATCCGGCGCGCGGTCCGCGGCCAGGACTGACACCGCGACACCAGGAAAGGAGAAGATCCCATGACCATCATCGAGCGCAACAGGGCCACCGTCGCCCGCTTTCTCGCCGGCACCCATTCGCCCGACATCGAGGACATCGCGGTGATCGACGAGACCGTGGTCCCGCATATCCGCTGCCACGGCTTTCCGGGCTTTCCGGATGGCGAGTTCGGCGACCGCGAGAGCTACAAGACCTTCTTCCGCGTCTTCCGCCAGTCGTTCGGCGACATGAGCTTCGAGACGCTGGCGACGGTCGCGACCGGGGAGTTCGTCTCGGCGCACTGGAAGATCCACGCGACGCATACCGGGCCGTTCCGGGGCATCGCGCCGGACAACGCCCGCGTCGTCTTCGACGGCGTCGCGCTCTACCGGATGGAGGAGGGGCGGATCGCCGAGACCTGGCTCCGGATCAACGAGCCGCTGCTCGTCGCGCAGCTCGGCCGCGGCTCCGCCCGCGCCGCGTGAGGAGACGCCGATGTGCCACGCCCGGTGTTCCCGCCGCTGCCGGGCCGGAGAGGGAGAACCGACCATGAGCCAGACCGTCGTCACCGTGACCTACCGGCTCCGCGTCCCCGTCGAGGCCTTCCGCGCGCGGGCCCGCGCGGTGGCGGAGCGGATCGCGGAAACCCCCGGCCTCGCCTGGAAGATCTGGGGGCTCGAACCCGAAACGGGGGAGGGCACGAGCCTCTACCTGTTCCGCGACGCCGGGAGCGCGGCCGCCTTCGCCTCCGGGCCGGTGCTCGCCGCGCTGCGCGACGGCCCGGCGGAGCGGGTCGAGATCCGCCTCGCCCCGGTCGAGGCCGGTCTCTCGGCCGTGACCCGCGCCGCCTCCGCCCTCGCCTGAGGCGCGCTCCGCCATTCCCGGCGCCGGTCCCCGCGACCGGCGACGGGACTTTCACGCCCCGCCCCGGATCAGGACGCGGACCGGCGCGCCGCTGACGCCGACGAGCCGCGGCGGCAGGGTGATGATCTCGCCGGTCTCGGGCAGCGGCCCAACGTCGCCGAGCGTGTCCTCGACGAGGTATTTCCCCGCTTGCGCGAGCCGGCGGTGAAACCGGAACGGATCGGGGTGATCGAGCGCGAGCGCGCCGACCGTCACGACGATCCTGGCCGGGCGCGCCAGCAGCGCCTCCACCGCCCCGGGCGCCGCCATGGCCCCGTCGCGGGCGTCGATCAGAAGATGCGTCTCGCCCGTCCCGGAGAGGCGGAAACCGGGCGCGGCGAGTTGCCCTGCCGTGACCTTGCGAAACGTGCCGACGCATTCGCCCGCGCCCAGCTTGTCGAGCGTGTCGCCGCCGGCGGCGAAATGGCAGGGCGCGTCGATATGGGTTCCCGTCTGCGTCCCCATCGTCAGGCGCCAGACCTCGTAGCCTTGCGCCGCGCGGTCCGCCCAGAGCGCCGCCGTGAACGGCGGGTCCGAATAGCTCCCCTCGCGATAGATCGCCACATCCGCGTCGAGCGGCCGGGTCAGGTCGAGCCATGCTCCCTCCATGTCCCGCCCCGTCACGCGCCGCTCTGGCCGGCGATGTCGCCCAGCCGCGCGGACTGGTCGGGCTCGTCATAGGCCATGATCCCGCCGTGGCGGCTGATCTCGACCCGCCGCAGGTGATCGCGCGGCGAGAGGCCGAGCACGCGCTTGAACATCCGCGAGAAATAGTAGGGATCGGCGTAGCCCACCTCCGCCGCCGTCGCCGCGACCGAGAGCCCGGCCTCGAGGTGATGCATCGCCCGCTCCATCCGCCGCCGCTCCTGATACTTGCGCGGCGTGAGCCCGAGGCGCTTCTGGAAGGCGCGCAGGAAATAGTCGGGATTGTAGGGCGCCGCCTCGACCGCCTCCCGGGCGATGCCGTCGTCGAGCGGATTGGCCGCGATCATCGTCGCGGCCTTCATCACCGCGAGATCCATCGCATCGGCGCCCTCCATCGGATAGGCCGCGTCGCGGCGCCAGGTCAGGAACGCGTCCTCCACATAGGCGATCAGCAGCACCATGAAGAGATGATGCTGGGAGAGCGTGACCGAGGCCGAGGGCGCGGTCTGGCGGTAATGCCGGGCCAGCGGCCCGAGCAGGCTCCAGCGGCCGAGCGCGACCCGGGGCCGCAGCTCCATCTGCGTCAGCAGGTTGTGCCGGCCGTGAATGTCGAGCGTGAAATGCTGCGCCACGCCGCGATAGGTCTCCGGCCCCTCGTTCCAGCCCTGGAAGCGCTGGCCGCGCATGATCAGCATCGCCTCGCCCGGCCGCATCTCGCGCGGCTCGCCGTCGATCAGGTAATGCCCGACCCCCTCGAGGCAGATCACGAGATCCTCGACCGGGTTCGTCTTGTCGATCGACCAGGTCCGCGAATGCTCCATCCGGATCGCCGCGCGCGTCAGCGTCAAGGTCAGCGCGGAGGCCGGAATCGCCGACAGGATGCCGCCTTCGATTTCGTCCATCTTTTTCTGCCCCTTCGTCAATTCATTCTGGCCTTCGATTCCCGTTAAGTCATCCTCAAAGCGGAGGCGCCCGAAGGCCTCCCCGGGAGGAAACATCGAAGCGACCGGCCGGCGGCCCCCCTTGGGCGCGCGACGAAAGACTTCGATCAGGGAGGAGAAAATGCGTTTTTCTTCAAGAGAATGGCGGGCCATGGCGCGGCGCGTCCGGCCGGTGGAGGCGCGCGGATGAAATCGCAGCGCGCGCTCGGCCTCGCCTATCTGACGCCCTATGTCGTCGGCCTGCTGGTCTTTACCATGATCCCCTTCGTGGCCTCGCTCTATCTGAGCTTCACGAAATACGACCTGATGAGCGCGCCGAAATGGGTGGGCTTCGACAATTTCGTGAAGCTGTTCACGCGGGACCGGACGTTCTGGAAATCGCTCAACGTCACGCTGCTCTACGTCTTCCTGACGGTGCCGCTGAAGCTCGCCTTCGCGCTCTTCATCGCGGCGATCCTGAACTACCGCCTGCGGTTCATCAATTTCTTCCGCACCGCCTTCTACGTGCCCTCGATCCTCGGCGGCTCGATCGCGATCGCGGTGCTCTGGCGCTACATCTTCGCGAGCGAGGGGCTTGCGAACATGGCGCTGGACCTCGTGGGCCTCGGCCCGGTGGACTGGTTCGGCGATCCGGGCAACGCGCTCTTCACGATCACGCTGCTGCGCTGCTGGCAGTTCGGCTCGGCCATGGTGATCTTCCTCGCCGCGCTGCAGTCGATCGACAAGTCGCTCTACGAGGCGGCGCGCATCGACGGCGCCTCGCAGACGCGGATCTTCTTCGCGATCACGCTGCCGCTGCTGACGCCGGTCATCTTCTTCAACCTGATCATGCAGATGGTCCAGGCGTTCCAGGAGTTCAACGGGCCCTACATCATCACCCAGGGCGGGCCGCTCAAGGCCACCTATCTCCTGCCGCTCTACATCTACGAGGAAGCCTTCAAGAAGTTCAACATGGGCTATGCCTCGGCCATCGCCTGGGTGCTCTTCGTCATCATCACGGTGCTGACCCTCGTCGCCTTCTGGTCGTCGAAGAAGTGGGTCTACTACGCCGGCGACAAGCGGAGCTGATCATGGACATCCACGCCGACATGGACATGGACGGCTTCAACGAGGCCCGGGCCGCGCGCCGCGCCCGCCTCCGCGCCCTCTCCGCCGCCCTGCGCTACCTCATGCTCTTCACGGTCGGGCTCGTGATGCTCTACCCGCTGATCTGGCTCGTGGGCGCGAGCTTCAAGACCAACGCCGAGATCTTCTCAGGCGCGGGCTTCATCCCGAGGCACCCGACGCTCGACGGCTACATCGAGGGCTGGCGGACCTCGACGCCCTATACTTTCGGGCGGTTCTTCTGGAATTCGTTCCTCATCATCCTGCCGAAGGTCATCGGCACGGCGATTTCCTGCACCATGGCCGCCTACGCCTTCGCGCGGTTCGACTTCCCGCTCAAGAAGGTGCTCTTCACCAGCGTGATCGCGATCCTGCTGCTCCCGAACGTGGTGACGCGGATCCCGCAATACATGCTCTTCCGCGACCTCGGCTGGCTCGACAGCTTCCTGCCGCTCTGGGTGCCCTCGGCCTTCGCGGGCGACGCCTTCTTCGTCTTCATGCTGGTGCAGTTCCTGCGCTCGCTCCCCGCCGACATGGAGGAAGCCGCGCGGGTCGACGGGGCGAATTCGCTCCAGACGCTCGTCTATATCGTCGTGCCCATGCTGGCGCCCGCGCTGATCTCGGTCTGCCTGTTCCAGTTCATGTGGACGATGAACGACTTCCTCGGCCCGCTGATCTATCTCAGCTCGGTCGAGAAATATCCGGTGAGCCTCGCGCTCAAGCTTTCAATCGACACGACCGAGGCCTTCGAATGGAACCGCATCCTCGCGATGTCGGTGCTGACCATCACCCCCGCGCTCGTCATCTTCTTCGCGGCGCAGCGGTATTTCATCGAAGGCATCTCGGCGGGAGGGGTCAAGGGCTGATGGCACGCGTTCAACTCAGGAATCTCGAAAAGGTCTATGGCGGGACGGTGAAGGCCGTGCACGGGATCGACCTCGACATCGCGGACGGCGAGTTCATGGTCTTCGTCGGACCCTCGGGCTGCGCGAAATCGACCACGCTGCGCATGGTCGCGGGGCTCGAGGAGATCACCGGCGGCGAGGTGCTGATCGGCGGGCAGCGGGTGAACGACCTCGCCCCCGGCAAGCGCTCGATCGCGATGGTGTTCCAGAACTACGCGCTCTATCCGCACATGAAGGTGCGCGGGAACCTCGCCTTCGGGCTCAAGATCGCCGGCAGGAAGAAGCCCGAGATCGAGGCGGCGATCGCCGAGGTGGCGCGCATCCTCGAGATCGAGCCGCTGCTCGACCGGCTGCCGAAGCAGCTCTCGGGCGGGCAGGCGCAGCGCGTGGCGCTCGGCCGCGCGCTCATCAAGAAGCCCGGCGTCTTCCTCTTCGACGAACCCTTGTCGAACCTCGACGCGAAGCTTCGCGCCTCGATGCGGGTGCGGATCACCGAACTGCACCGGCGGCTGAAGGCCGAGGGCCTGTCCTCGACGGTGATCTACGTCACCCACGACCAGACCGAGGCGATGACGATGGGCGACCGGATCTGCGTGATGCAGGCGGGCCGGATCATGCAGGTGGCGACGCCGAAGGAACTCTACGAGCACCCGGCGAACCTCTTCGTCGCCGGCTTCATCGGCAGCCCCGAGATGAACCTGCTCGACGGGCGGATCGAGGGCGGCGATTTCGTGATCGGCGGCCAGCGGACTCCGCTCGGCCCCAAGGTCACGGACCGGCTCTCCGACCTCCCCGCCGAGGCGGTGCTCGGCATCCGGCCGCAGCATCTCGGCCTCGCCCAGAGCGGCCTCGCCGCGCGGCTCACCAATGCCGAGTTCATGGGCCACGAGGTCTATCTGCACGCCGATCTCGAGGGCCGCCCGATCGTCGCCGTGGTGGGCGCGGCGCAATACGAGGCGCTCGGCCGGGCCGAACGGATCCACCTGCGGCCGGAGCCCGAGCATATCCACGTCTTCGACAAGTCCGGCGGCGGCAATGTCTCGCTGCGCCCGAGCCGCCTCGCGGCATAAGAAAAGGGAGGAAACCATGAAGATCACCGCGTCAGCCGCGCTCCTCGCCGGCGCCGCCATCGCCACGCTCGGGCTGGGACCGGCCCGCGCCGACGAGCTCCGCATGTCCTGGTGGGGCGGCGACAGCCGCCATGTCGCAACGCAGGCCGCGCTCAAGGCCTGCGGCGACAAGCACGGCCATACGGTGAAGGGCGAATTCACCGGCTTCGACGGCTATCTCGAGAAGCTCACCACCCAGATGGCGGGCGGCACCGAGGCCGACATCGTCCAGGTGAACTGGCCCTGGCTGCCGCTCTTTTCGCGCGACGGCACCGGCTTCGCCGACCTGCGCCAGCTTCCCGGCATCGACCTCGGCCAGTGGAGCGACGCCGATCTCGACGCGGGCTCGATGAAGGGCGTGCTGCAGGGCATCCCGGTCTCGAACACCGGCCGCGTCTTCTTCTTCAACACCACGACCTTCGAGCGCGCCGGCGTTCCGGTCCCGACCAGCTGGGACGAACTGCTCGCCGCGACGCCCAAGGTGAAGGCCGCGCTCGGCGACGACTATTACACCTTCAACGCGGTCAAGGAGACGGCGCAGCTTCTGGTGACGCTCTTCGTGACGCAGAAGACCGGCAAGGGTCTGGTCGATCCCGAAACCAACCAGGTTGCCTGGACGCCGGAGGAACTGGCGGAGGGGATCGATTTCCTCGGCAAGCTGGTCGAGACCGGCGCGATCAAGTCGCAGAAGCAGGAGGCCTCGGAGGGCAACGTCAACCTCTTCGAGAAGCCGCAATGGGCCGAGGGCGAGATCGCCGGCTCCTACGAGTGGGATTCGACCTGGTCCAAATACGCCGATCCGCTCAAGGAGGGGCAAAAGCTCGAGCCCGTCCCGATGCTGACGGTCGAGGGCGCGGTGACCGACGGCGCCTATCGCAAGCCCTCGATGGTGTTCTCGATCTCGAAGAACTCGAAGCATCAGGAGGCGGCGGCGCGGATCGTGAACTGCCTGCTGAACGAGCCCGAGGGGATCGACGCGCTCGGCGATTCGCGCGGGCTTCCGGCCTCGAAGGTCGCGGCGGCGCGGCTCGAGGGCAGGATCGACCCGGAGATCGTCAAGGCCAATGCCATCGTGATGGCGGCGAGCGGCCCGGTCATCTCGCCCTTCAACGAGCATACCGAGGTGCGCGGCAACTTCATCGACACGCTCGAGGAATACGCCTACGGCCAGATCGACGCGATGGACGCCGCCGAGCAGATCATCGACGGCACCAACGACGTTCTCGCCGAATACGAGTAACCCCGCGACGGGTCCGGCGGTCCCGTCCGCCGGATCCGTCGCTTCGCGAAGGCGAGCCCATGATCCGTCCCGTCCTGCTCGCGGCCACGCCTCGCGCGGCCGCCATCCGGCTGCCTGTGCCCGGCGCGCTCTACCACCTGCCCGAACCGCGCGACTGGCGCCTCGTTCCGGACCGCGGCCCCGCGGTGGCGGGCCGGGCGGAGACCGCGGTGCTGATGCTCGACGCGCTCAGCCCCGCCACCGCCTGGCGGCTCGAGGTGGCCGGGCTCGCGCCGCTCGATTTCGCGACGCCCGCCTGTCCCGGCGCGCGGGAGCCCGAAAGGCTCGTGGCGGCGGCGCATGACGACGCGGGGGCCGCCGCCCGCAACGCCGCGGCGATCGCGGCGGCGATCGGGGCGCTGCCCCCAGGCGGCACGCTGATCCTGCCGCCCGGCGACTGGGTGGCGGGGCCGGTCGCGCTCCGGAGCGACATGATCCTGCGCCTCTCGCCCGGCGCCACGCTCCGCGCGCCATCGCGCCGCGAGGGCTGGCCGATCCTGCCCGCGCGCGACGCCTCGGGCGCGATGCTCGGAAGCTGGGAGGGGCTGCCCGCCGCCTGTTTCGCCGCGCCGGTCCATGCGATCGGCGCGGAACGGCTCACCATCGAGGGGCCGGGTGTGCTCGACGGCTCGGGCGCGAAAGGCGACTGGTGGAACTGGCCCAAGGAGACCCGCGACGGCGCCCGCCGCCCGCGCGGCCTGCACCTGATCGGCTGCCGCGACGTTACCCTCCTCGGCTTCACGATCCGCGAAGCGCCGAGCTGGACCATCCACCCCCAGAACTGCGACCGCCTCGCCGCCTATGGCCTCCGGATCGAGGCCCCCGATGACAGCCCGAATACCGACGGGTTCGACCCCGAGATGTGCCGCGACGTGACGCTCGAGGGCCTGCGCTTCTCGGTCGGCGACGACTGCGTCGCGATCAAGGCCGGCAAGCGGGGCGACGAGGGCGAGGACGACCACCTCGCCGAGACCCGCCGCGTCGCGATCCGCCACTGCCTGATGGAGCGCGGCCACGGCGGCGTGGTGATCGGCTCGGAAATGTCCGGCGGCGTCCACGAGGTGACGGTCGAGGATTGCGAGATGGTCGGCACAGACCGCGGGCTGCGGCTCAAGACCCGGCGGGGCAGGGGAGGGCGCGTCACCGCCGTCGCGATGCGCCGGGTCCGGATGGAGGGGGTCGAGACCGCGCTCTCCGCCAACGCCCATTATTTCTGCGACCATGACGGCCACGCCCCCTGGGTGCAGAGCCGCGACCCCGCGCCGGTGAGCGAACTCACGCCCGAGATCGACGGGATCAGCGTCGAGGAGGTCGAGATCCACGGCCTCCGCCACGCCGCCGGCTGTTTCCTCGGCCTGCCCGAGGCGCCGATCCGGGGCATCCGCGTCAGCGGGGTGCGCGTCCATTCGCTCGACCCCGACGCCCGCCCGGCGCCGCCGGTCATGGCCGACCACATCCGGCCGCTCCGCCACGCGATGATCCTGGCCGAGTCGGCCGAGATCACCTGCGACAGGGCCGAGCTCATCGCCGCCGAGACCATCACGCTTCACGAGGAAGAGCCCGCGAAATGACCCTTTTCTCCTATTTCGACCGTTTCGCCGCCTCCTACGCGCCCTACAAGGGCGGCGCCTGGTGCTACGAGGACGGCTGCGTCTACCGCGGCCTCGCCCTCCTCGCCGAGGCGACCGGCGATCCCCGCTGGTCGGCCCATCTCGCCCGGCTCGCGGACGCGCAGATCGGGCCGGCGGGCGAACTCGCCGGCTACGACCCCGAGGATTTCAACATCGACAACATCCTCGCCGGCCGCGTGCTCTTTCCCCTCGCGGAGGCGACGGGGGATCCGCGCTATCTCGCCGCCGCCGACCGGCTCGCCGCGCAGCTCGACCGCCACCCCCGGATCGCCTCGGGCAACTACTGGCACAAGAAGCGCTATCCCCGGCAGCTCTGGCTCGACGGGCTCTACATGGGCCTGCCGTTCCAGATCGAATACGCCCACGCCAAGGGCGATCCCGCCCGCGCCTGCGACGCGCTGGCGCAGTTCGCGACCGCGCTGGCGCTCACCGAGACGGCGGGCGGGCTGCATGTCCACGGCTATGACGAGAGCCGGACGGAGCGCTGGTCCGATCCCGTCACCGGCCGCTCGCCCGCCGTCTGGGCGCGGGCGATGGGCTGGCTCGCCATGGCGCTCGTCGACGCGCTGACGCTGCTGCCGGAGGACGCGGCGACGCGCCCGCTCCGCGCCCGGACCCGCGCGATCCTCGCCGCGACCGGCGCGCGGCAGGCGGCCTCCGGCCTCTGGCCGCAGGTGCTCGACGCGCCGGATCTGCCGGGCAATTACGAGGAGAGCTCGGCCAGCGCGATGTTCGCCTATGCCTTCCTGCGCGCCGCCCGGCTCGGGCTCGCGACCGGGGCCGGGGCCGAGGATCTGCGCCGCCGGGGCCTGCGGGCGCTCGACGCGCTGGCGCGGACCCGGCTGGTACCGGATGAGGGCGTCTCGCGGCTGACCGGCATCTGCCATGTAGCCGGGCTCGGCGCGCTCTCGGGTCCCTATCGCGACGGGACGCCCGGCTACTACCTGAGCGAGGCGGTGGTGGCCGATGATGCGAAGGGGGTCGGCCCGCTGATGATGGCGGCGGCGGAAGCCGAATGGATCCCGGCGGAGGTCGTCCCCGGCTGATCCGCCGCGCTCGACGGCACGCCGGGGTTGTGCCGCGCGGCGCGAGCCGCCACTATCCCGGGCAGGGGCTGGAAGACTCCATCCCGAAGGTGAGGGAGGGAACACCGCGATGAGGCATGCGAGACCGATCCGCGCCGCGGTGATCGGCCTGGCGCTCGGCGCCTCGCCCGCCCTTGCCCAGCCGGCCCCGGCCCCCGGCTGGAGCCCCGCCTTCGACGCCGAGACCATCTATCGCGGCGCGCGCGACATGGACGGCGGCGGCGCCTTCTCCGTCAGCCGGAACATCGTCGGCCTCGGCGTCTCGCGCTCGCTCGGCGGGCGCGACTCGATCGGCCTCGCCCTGAGCGCCGGCCTGTCCGAATACGATTTCGACGACACGGCCGATCCCTGGAGCGGGATCCGCGAGTACAACCTGTCGCTCCCGATCATCGTCGGCCTCTCCCGCGCGACCGTCGTCATGGTGCCGAGCCTGCGTTACGCGGGCGAGAGCGGCGTCGACCTCGACGAGGGCGAGACCGCCGGCGTGATCCTCGGGGCAAGCTGGCGCTTCGGCGAGAGCTTCAGCGCCGGCCCCGGGCTCGGCGTATTCACGCGGCTCGCGCCGGAGGACGGCTACGAGGTATTCCCGTTCCTGCTCGTCGACTGGCGCGTCACCGAGCGGCTGAGCATCGGCAACGGCCAGGGTTTCGGCGCGTCCCGGGGGCCGGGGATCGGCCTGAACTACAGGCTCCGCGACGATCTCTCGACCGGCCTCTTCGTCCGCTTCGACAGCACCGAATTCAGGCTCGACGACGAGGGCCCGGCGCCGGGCGGCATCGGCGAGGACAAGGTGACGTCGGTGGTCGCGACCGCCGCCTACCGCCCGGGGGAGGGGGTCGATCTCACCGGCTTCCTCGGCATGGAGATCGGCGGGCGGCTCACGCTGAAGGACAGCGGTGGCGATACCATCGACCGGCGCGACTACGACCCCGCGCCGATCCTCGGCGCGAAGCTCTCCCTCAGCTTCGGCTCCTAGCCGCGACCAGCGGCGGAGGGGGCTCCACGCGGGGCGGCCTGTCGTCCGGATACAGCGATTCCGACGCGATCGTACAGGACCGACTCGGGGCCTTTCGGGCATGACGGCGCATCGTTCGCAACGGAGGCCCGGCCCATGACGCATTTTTCCTTCGCCCAGGTCGTCAGGGGCGCGCTGACGGGCCAGAAGAACTGGACGCCGCAATGGCCGGACGC
>NZ_VFRP01000019.1 GCF_006385685.1 Amaricoccus solimangrovi
TCGCCCATCGCCATGGAAGAGAAGCTCCGCTTCGCCATCCGCGAGGGCGGACGCACCGTCGGCGCCGGCGTCGTCTCCAAGATCATCGAGTAATCGGGCCTCTTCCCGATCACCGGAAAAGCGAACCGCGGGCGCCCGGCGCCCGCGGTTTCTTGTTGCCGAACCGCCGCGGCCCGCCGCCAAATCCGCGCGCGGGCTGGACAGCGGCCGAAGGATTGGCGAAACCCGCCGATGCGCCGGGACGCGCCGCCCCGGAGCGTCGACTTCCGAGCCCTTCCTTCCCAGTCCCTCCAAGGACGGCGATCCCATGAGCGATCTGACAGCGGGCCACCGGATCTACGCGATCGGTGACATCCACGGCCATCTCTCCCTGCTCGACGCGATGATCGCGCGCATCCGCGCCGACCTCGACCGACGCCCGCATCCGGCGCCGGTCGTGATCTTCCTCGGCGACTTCTGCGACCGCGGCCCCGACACGCGGGGCGTCTACCGCCGGCTGATCGAACTCCAGCGCACGGGCTTTCCGTTCCGTTTCCTGCTCGGCAACCACGATTCCTACATCCCCGCCTATCTGCGCGATCCCGAGTGGTACGACCGCACCTACCACTGGCTCAATCCGGCCATGGGCGGGGACAAGACGCTCGCCTCCTACGGGGTGACGGATGCGAGCGACCTCGATCCCGCCGCGACCCGCGCCGCCTTCGCCCGCGCCCTGCCCGCCGCGCATCTGCGGTTCATCGAGACCTGCGAGCTCTGGATCCGGATCGGCGGCTATGTCTTCGCCCACGCCGGCATCCGCCCCGGGGTGCCGATGGCGCGGCAGGACCGCGACGACCTGATCTGGATCCGCCAGGGCTTCCTCGACTATCGCAAGCCCTTCGGCTTCAAGGTCGTGCACGGCCATACCATCGTGCCCCAGGTGGAGCACCACCCGAACCGGATCGCCGTCGACACCGGCGCCTTCCGGACCGGGAACCTGTCCTGCGTCGTGCTCGAAGGCGCGGACGTCTCGCTGCTCCGCGCCGACGGCCCGTTCCCCTGGCCGGAAGGCTCCGGACTGCCCGCGCCGAGCGGCCTCGCGGCGCTCCGCAACAACCTCCGGACCTTCTGGCCCTCCCGCTGAGACGGCAAATTGCTCTTCGCGGTGGGTGCGACAGAATGTCGCACCCACCGATTCTCCGTGTCCTTTCCGCGCCCGCGGGCGCACAAATCGCTCCACATAACGCCCTCGCCATACGCAACTAAACGTTTTCGTTTAAGTTGCACATGCAAGAAGAGAGGGCGATCGGGGAGCATTTATACTATGAATTCTCATTCCCTCTTCGTCGGGGATGGCGACCTCGCCGCCGCCCCCGAAACGGCCGCGCGCGCGCCGGCCGCGAGCGGCCCGGACGCTCCGGCCGGGCAGCGCCAGACCGCGCCGGCGGATGCCCGCGGCTCCCGGGATCGGGATCCGAGGCTCTACCGTTTCGGCTTCGTGGCGCTTCACCGGGAGGATTTTCCGCCGGAAGGAGAGGCTCAGTCGCTGCCGCGACACCTGGGCTGGCGCCGTCGCCTCATGGGGCCGATAGCGCTCTGGACCCATCCCGAGACAACGCTCAGGGTGGTCGGGACCGGCGGCGTCCGCTTCGTCTTCCTCGGCGAGGTGATCCCGGAGACCGATCCCGCGCTCGGCGACCCGTTCTCGCCCGAGCGCCTCGCCGCGGTCGTCGAGGGCGGAGACCCGGCGCTGTACGACTTCCTCGACACGCTCGCGGGCCGTTTCGCCCTGATGGTGGTCGAGGAGGAGCGGGTCCGGGTCTTTCACGATCCGATGGGCGCGCGGAGTGTCTTCTACTGGAGCGAAGGCCCCTTCGCCGTCGCCTCCCATGCCAGGCTGCTCGCCCGCTGCGTCGGCGCGCCGCCCGATCCCGTGATCCACGCCCTGCGGCGCGACCCCCGGTTCCGGCGGCGCAAGACCAAATGCCTGCCCGGCGACCTGACCCTGGCGCTCGGCGTCCAGGCGCTGACACCGAACAACGGCTTCGATTCCGCGACGCGGAGCACCGCCCGGTACTGGCCGCGCCAGCCGCGCCGGCCGGGGACGCTGGAAGATTTCCATCGCGCGCTCGAGCACTCGATGGCCGCCCTGGGCCGCTATGCCGGGGCGGGTCACAGGCCGCTCATCGGAGCGACCGACGGAGTGGATTCCCGGCTGCTGATCGCGGCCTTCCTCAAGCTCGGCATACGCTTCGAGACCGCCACCTGGCAGATGTCCAAGCTCGCGGAACCCAAGCGCCGCATCATCCGCGCCCTGGCTCGTCAAGCGGGGGAGCCGCATCTGGAGACGCGGGCCACGCAGGCGGATGACCGGACGCGTGCCGTGGCGCGCTCCAACGGCGGCGGCTACAAGCCCGTCTATCAGTCGACATTCGACATGCGCGGCGCCTACGGCGACCGGCCGGAAATGCTCTTCATCCGCGGACATGGCGCCGAGGTCATGCGCGGCTTCTTCAACATCTGGCCCACGCGCATGAAGGCGCCCACGGCGGCGGAGATGGCGCGGCTCTACTGGAGTCCGGCGGGGAACGAAGTCCCGCCGGATCTGCCGGAGATGTTCGAGGGATACATCCGGCGGGCGAACTGGGCCGCGGTCGCCGAGATGGGCTTCGATCCGAACGATATCTTTTACTGGGAGCACCGGATGGGAATGTGGAGCGCGGGGCTCAACAACGAGTTCGACGTCGCCATGCGATCGGTGCCCGGGTTCAACAGCCGGCAACTCTTCGCCGCCGCGCTCGGATTGCCGCCGGAGACAAGGCTGACAAAGAAACTGTTCCTCGACGCGGTCGAAAGGTTCGAGCCGCGGCTGAGCGGCATTCCGCTCGGCAAGATGGTCGCCGCGCCCGAGGCGCGGCAGGCAGCCGCGGCCTCGTCCGGGCGCGAGGGCGTGCTCGCGTCGATCCGGCGGGCAACGGCGGGGGCGCGGAAGGCGGCGCGGCGCGGCGCGCGAACGGGGCGGCGCGTCCCGACCTAGCGGGCGCGTCGAAACCTCTTGCGGATCCCGCGCAATCCCCATATCAGAGCCTCCGCGTACCGGCCCTTAGGGGTGTAGCTCAGTTGGTAGAGCATCGGTCTCCAAAACCGAGGGTCGTAGGTTCGAGTCCTATCGCCCCTGCCAGTACGCCAGACGCTTTCCCGTCGGCACGATCACATCCGCCGCGCCCGGCTCGCGGCGGCGGCGGCGAGCGCGAAGCCCGTCGCGATCGCGAGGCTGATCCGCTCGGCCCCGTCCGGCGCGGCGTGGAACACGATCGCCGTCAGCGCCGCGCCGAAGGTCATGCCGAGCAGGCGGGCCATCGCGAGCATGCCTCCCGCCGCGCCCGCCCGAGTCCGGGGCGCCGAGGCGAGCAGCGTCCGGTTGTTCGGCGCCTGGAAGAAGCCGAAACCGAAGCCGCAGAGCGCCATGCGCCAGGCGATGTCGAAGGCGGTCGCCTCCGCCGGCAGCAACGCGATGAGCCCGAGCCCGAGCGCGACCAGCAGCATCCCGCCGAGACCGAGATTGCCCGCCGAGACCCGGTCGGACAGGTGTCCCGCGATCGGCGCGGAGAGGCCGAGCGCGACCGGCCAGGGGGTCATCAGCAGTCCGGTCCGCACCTGGTCGAAGCCGAGCGCGTCCTCGAAATGGAAGGGGAGCGCCACGAAGGCGATGATGAAGGCGACGAAGGCGCAGACCGAGGCGGTGACGGAGAGCGCGAAGACCGGGATCCGCAGCAGGTCGAGCGGGATCATCGGGGCCTCCGCCGCGCGGCTCCACCGCGAGAGCAGGACGCCGGAGCCGAGCGCGGCCGCGAGCGCGGCCCAGCCGAGCGGCCCGCCATCGCGTGCGAGCGCGTCCGCGCCGATGAAGAAGAGGCCGAACATCGCCGCGCCGAGCAGCGCGCCCGGCAGGTCGAGCGGCCGGTCCCCGGTCTCCGCGCGCGGCAGGGCGCGGAGGCCGAGCCAGAGGTTGACGAGCCCCGCCGGGACGTTGACCGCGAAGAGCCAGGGCCAGGAGCCCACCGCGAGGATCGCCGCCGCGAGCGAGGGCGCCACGGCGGCGGCCACCGCGACGACCAGCCCGTTCAGCCCCACGCCGCGCCCGAGTTGCGCGTGCGGATAGGTGTGGCGCACGAGGGCGCCGTTCATGCTCATGATCGCCGAGCCGCCGAGCCCCTGCAGCACGCGGGCGGCCACCAGCGTCTCGAGGCTGCCCGAGAGCGCGCAGCAGAGCGAGCCGAGCGTGAAGACGACCACCCCCCAGAGATAGACCCGCCGGTAGCCGAGCCTTTCGCCGAGGGCGGCGAGCGGCAGCAGCGTGACGACGATGGCAAGTTGATAGGCGTTGACGATCCAGACGGCGGCCGAGGGCGTGGCGCCGAGTTCGCGCGTGATGCTCGGCAGCGCCACGTTCACCACCGTGCCGTCGAGCACGGCCATCGTGATGCCGATCGCGATGGCGAGCATCGCGAAATAGCGGCGCGGGACGGGCAGGCCGTCCGGATGGATCGGGGAAGTCGGCGCGGTGGACATGGGCGCGATGCTTGGCCGGGCCCCGGGCCGAAGGCAAGGACTTGCAAATGACGACCGGCTGACTTAGGTGCGGGCAACCGAGAAAGAGACCGCCATGGCCCGGACCAACCCCCTCCAGTTCATCCAGCAGGTGCGCGCCGAGACGGCGAAGATCACCTGGCCGACGCGCCGCGAGACGATGCTCACCACGGTGATGGTGATGATCATGGCCGGCCTCTTCGCGGCGTTCTTCTTCCTGGTCGATCTGATCATCCGCTTCGGGCTCGAGGCGGTGCTCCAGATGGCCTCTTGAATTCCGCGCCCCCCGGCGGTATGGGGGCGCCCTCTCGAGACTGACGGGGCGCACGTCGATTCGGTCGTGCGCCGTTTCGTTTTGTCCGGGAGATGTCCGAAGGGTCCGATACCCGGCGGGCGAATGTGCGAGCGGCGCTGTCCGCTCCCTGATTGAGGTGACGGACGACATGGCCCAGCGCTGGTATTCGGTGAGCGTGCTCTCGAATTTCGAAAAGAAGGTCGCCGAGGCGATCCGCGAAGCCGTGGAGCAGCAGAATCTCGGCGAGGAGATCACCGAGGTCATGGTGCCGACCGAGGAAGTGATCGAGATCCGGCGCGGCAAGAAGGTGCAGACCGAGAAGCGCTTCATGCCCGGCTACGTGCTCGTGCGCATGGAACTCAACGACCGCTCCTATCACCTGATCAACTCGATCAACCGCGTGACCGGCTTCCTCGGCCCGCAGGGCAAGCCCTCGCCGATGAAGGACGAGGAAGTGGCCCGGATCCTGAACCAGGTCGTCGAGGGCCAGGAGCGTCCGCGCTCGATCATCACCTTCCAGACCGGCGAGCAGGTCAACGTGACCGACGGCCCGTTCGAGGGCTTCGCCGGCCTCGTCGAGGAAGTGGACCAGTCGAACAACCGGCTCAAGGTCTCCGTCTCGATCTTCGGCCGGGCCACCCCGGTCGAGCTTGAATTCACGCAGGTCTCGAAAGCGTCCTGACGTGCATCCCAGGTGGGAGGCGAGACCGGCGCGCCGGTCGGACCGCACCACCCCTAGAAACGCCCGAGGGTCGCGACCCGGAGGCATGGCAAGGAGGCCATCATGGCCAAGAAGGTAGCTGGCAGCCTGAAGCTGCAGGTGCCCGCCGGCAAGGCGAACCCGTCCCCGCCCGTGGGTCCGGCGCTCGGTCAGCGCGGCATCAACATCATGGAATTCTGCAAGGCGTTCAACGCGCGCACGCAGGAGATGGAAGTCGGCGTCCCGACCCCGGTGATCATCACCTACTACACCGACAAGTCCTTCACGATGGAGATCAAGACGGCGCCGGCGTCGTACTATCTCAAGAAGGCCGCCGGTCTGAAGTCCGCGTCCAAGACGCCGGGCAAGGCGACCGCGGGCACGGTGACGGTGGCCCAGCTGCGCGAGATCGCCGAGGCCAAGATGAAGGACCTCAACGCGAACGACGTCGAATCCGCGATGAACATCATCGCCGGTTCCGCGCGCTCGATGGGCATCGAGGTGAAGGGCTGAGTCATGGCAAAGATCGCTAAGCGCACCAAGGCCGCCCGCGAAGCCTTCGCCGGCAAGGAGAACCTCGCCGTCGCCGAGGCCGTCGCCCTCGTCAAGGCGAACGCGACCGCGAAGTTCGACGAGACGCTCGAGATCGCGCTGAACCTCGGCGTCGATCCCCGCCACGCCGACCAGATGGTCCGGGGCGTCGTCAACCTGCCCAACGGCACCGGCAAGACCGTGCGAGTCGCCGTCTTCGCCCGCGGCGCCAAGGCCGACGAGGCGCGGGAAGCCGGGGCCGACGTCGTCGGCGCCGAGGACCTGATGGAAACGATCCAGGGCGGCACGATCGAGTTCGACCGCTGCGTCGCGACCCCGGACATGATGCCGATCGTCGGCCGGCTCGGAAAGATCCTCGGCCCGCGCAACCTGATGCCGAACCCGAAGGTCGGCACGGTGACGATGGACGTGGCCCAGGCGGTGAAGAACGCCAAGGGCGGCGAGGTGCAGTTCCGCGTCGAGAAGGCGGGCGTCGTGCATGGCGGCGTCGGCAAGGCCTCGTTCGACGAGGCGAAGCTCGTCGAGAACGTGAAGGCCTTCGTGGCGGCGGTGAACCGGGCGAAGCCCGCGGGCGCCAAGGGCACCTACCTCAAGAAGATCTCGCTCTCCTCGACCATGGGTCCGGGCGTGAGCGTCGACGTCGCGAACGCGGTCGCCGAGTAACCTTGAATGCGCCGGGGATCGCCCGGCGACGAATTTCCGCCCGGGGGAAACCCCGGCGGAATACGGGGCGGCCCGGGATCGGTCCGCTCTTCTGTCCGAGACGGTGGGCTGCCCCCGGATGCGAATCCAGTGGCGCTAAGTCCTGCCCGAGATGGGAAACGATCAGGATCGAAGCGGGGCCGATGGGCCCCGGGGCGGTTTTGGCGGGACCCTGACACGGACCCGAGACGCCGGGGCTCCCGCCTCGGCGAAACTGAGCCGGCGGGGGACTCCCTCGCCATGAACTTGGAGCAACACTGTGGATAGAGCCCAGAAAGAAGCTGTGGTCGGTGAACTCGGCCAGATCTTCGCGGACTCTGGTGTCGTCGTGGTCGCGCACTACGAAGGCCTCACGGTTGCCGAGATGACCGATTTCCGCCTGCGCATGAAGAGCGCCGGCGGAGCGGTCCGTGTCGCCAAGAACAAGCTCGCCAAGATCGCCCTGAAAGGGACCCCCGCCGAGAAGATGGGGGATCTTCTGAAGGGCATGACGGTGCTCGCCTATTCCGAGGACCCGGTCGCCGCCGCGAAAGTGGTGGAGGCCTATACCAAGGACAACAAGAAGCTTGTTGTCCTTGGGGGTGCCATGGGGGCGACGCCGCTCGACGAGGCCGGTGTGAAAGCCGTGGCCCAGATGCCGTCGCGCGAGGAGCTCATCGCTTCCGTCGTGGCCTGCATCGGTGCCCCGGCCGGCAACCTGGTCGCGGCCATTGGCGCGCCCGCGAGCGACATCGCAGGAATCCTCAAGACGCTCGAAGAGCGTGAGGCGGCCTGAGCGAAGCAACCCTGGGGCCGGAGAGGCGCGAAACCGCCGATACCGGACAGAACGAACCTGATTGGAAACGGATAAAATGGCTGATCTGAAGAAACTCGCCGAAGAGATCGTGGGCCTGACCCTTCTCGAGGCCGCCGAGCTGAAGAACATCCTCAAGGACGAATACGGCATCGAGCCCGCCGCCGGTGGCGCGGTCATGATGGCCGGCCCGGCCGCCGGTGGCGAAGCCGCCGCCGCCGCCGAGGAGCAGACCGAGTTCGACGTCATCCTGAAGTCGGCCGGCGCGCAGAAGATCAACGTGATCAAGGAAGTCCGCGCGATCACCGGTCTCGGCCTGAAGGAAGCCAAGGACCTCGTCGAGGCCGGCGGCAAGGCCGTGAAGGAAGGCGTGTCCAAGGCGGAGGCCGAGGACATCAAGAAGAAGCTGACCGACGCCGGCGCCGAAGTCGAGTTGAAGTAATCCCGCTTCGCGCCTATATGGTGCGAGCGAGATCATGAAAATGGGGGCTGGACCCGCGGGGACGCGGGCCCGGTCCCCTATCGGTTTCAAAACGAGGTCAATGACTTAACCCCCTTCAGCGACCGATGCCTCTTTCCGGTGGCCCGATTCGCGGGCCCCCTGACAGATGCATCCACATCCGGGTGCGCGGCTTTGGGACTCCGCGCAAGCATGGGATTGGATCGTCGGGCAGAGCGAGCGCCCCGTTCCCCGCCGGGACCGCTCGCGGCAGAGGGTACGAGAGAGCATGGCTCAGACGCATTCCGGTCACAAGCGCATTCGGAAATTCTACGGGCACATCCGCGAAGTCGCGCAGATGCCCAATCTGATCGAGATCCAGAAGTCGAGCTACGACCTGTTCCTGCAGTCGGGTGACCAGGACATTCCCCAGGATGGCGAGGGCCTGAAGGGCGTGTTCCAGTCGGTCTTCCCGATCCGCGACTTCAACGACACCGCCGTCCTCGAATTCGTGAAATACGAGCTCGAGGCCCCGAAATACGACGTGCAGGAATGCATGCAGCGCGACATGACCTACGCCGCGCCGCTGAAGGTCACGCTGCGCCTCATCGTCTTCGAGGTGGACGAGGAAACCGGCGCGCGCTCCGTGAAGGACATCAAGGAGCAGGACGTCTACATGGGCGACATGCCGCTCATGACCCAGACCGGCACCTTCGTGGTGAACGGCACCGAGCGCGTCATCGTCTCCCAGATGCACCGCTCCCCGGGCGTGTTCTTCGACCACGACCGCGGCAAGACCCATTCCTCGGGCAAGCTGCTCTTCACCAGCCGCATCATCCCCTACCGCGGCTCCTGGCTCGACTTCGAGTTCGACGCGAAGGACATCGTCTTCGCGCGCATCGACCGCCGCCGGAAGCTGCCGGTGACGACGCTGCTCTACGCGCTCGGCCTCGACCAGGAAGGCATCTGCGACGCCTATTACGACACGGTCACCTACCGCCGCGAAGGCGACATGTGGGCGACCCGCTTCTTCCCGGAGCGGCTGCGCGGCACCAAGCCGACGCATGATCTGATCGACGCGGCGACCGGCGAGACCGTCGCCCCGGCCGGCAAGAAGATCACGCCGCGCATGGTCAAGGAATGGCAGGAATCGGGCGAGATCAGCGAGATCCTCGTCCCGTTCGAGACCGTGATCGGCCGCTTCTCCGCCAAGGACATCATTGACGAGTCCAACGGCCGGATCTGGGCCGAGGCCGGGGACGAGCTGACCTGGGACATCGATGCGAAGACCGGCGACCTCGTCGGCGGTACGCTCAAGACGCTGCTCGACAACGGCGTGACGGAGATCCCCACGCTCGACATCGATAACGTCAGCGTCGGCGCCTACATCCGCAACACGATGGCGGTCGACAAGAACATGAACCGCGACCAGGCGCTGATGGACATCTATCGCGTCATGCGTCCGGGCGAGCCGCCGACCGTGGAGGCGGCGAGCGTGCTCTTCGACGGCCTCTTCTTCGACGCGGAGCGCTACGACCTCTCGGCCGTCGGCCGGGTGAAGATGAACATGCGCCTCGACCTCGACGCGGCCGACACCGTGCGCACGCTGCGCAACGAGGACATCATCGCCGTCATCAAGGCGCTGGTGGAACTGCGCGACGGCAAGGGCGAGATCGACGACATCGACCATCTCGGCAACCGCCGGGTGCGCTCGGTCGGCGAACTGATGGAGAACCAGTACCGCGTCGGCCTGCTCCGCATGGAGCGCGCGATCCGCGAGCGCATGTCCTCCGTCGAGATCGACACGGTCATGCCGCAGGATCTGATCAACGCCAAGCCGGCGGCGGCCGCGGTGCGCGAGTTCTTCGGCTCGTCGCAGCTCAGCCAGTTCATGGACCAGACCAACCCGCTCTCCGAGGTCACGCACAAGCGGCGCCTCTCGGCGCTCGGGCCGGGCGGCCTGACGCGCGAGCGCGCGGGCTTCGAGGTCCGCGACGTGCACCCGACCCACTACGGCCGGATGTGCCCGATCGAGACGCCGGAAGGTCCGAACATCGGCCTCATCAACTCGCTCGCCTCGTTCGCGCGGGTGAACAAGTACGGCTTCATCGAGACCCCGTACCGCCGCGTGGTGGACGGCCAGGTCACCGACGAGGTCCAGTACATGTCCGCGACCGAGGAGATGCGGCACACGGTGGCCCAGGCCAACGCCGATCTCGACGGCGAGGGCCGCTTCGTCAACGACCTCGTCTCGACCCGCAAGGCCGGCGACTTCATGCTGAACCCGCCGGCGAACGTCGACCTGATCGACGTCTCGCCGAAGCAGCTCGTCTCGGTCGCGGCCTCGCTGATCCCGTTCCTCGAGAACGACGACGCGAACCGCGCGCTGATGGGCTCGAACATGCAGCGTCAGGCGGTGCCGCTCCTGCGCGCCGAGGCGCCCTATGTCGGCACCGGCATCGAGGAGATCGTGGCGCGCGACTCGGGCGCGGCGATCACCGCGCGGCGCGGCGGCGTGATCGACCAGGTCGATGCGATGCGCATCGTGGTGCGCGTCACCGACGACCTGCAGCCGGGCGACCCGGGCGTGGACATCTACAAGCTGCGCAAGTTCCAGCGCTCGAACCAGAACACCTGCATCAACCAGCGCCCGCTGGTGAAGGTCGGTGATCAGGTCCGCAAGGGCGAATTCATCGCGGACGGTCCCTCGACCGACCTCGGCGAACTCGCGCTCGGCAAGAACGTCCTCGTCGCCTTCATGCCGTGGAACGGCTACAACTACGAGGACTCGATCCTGATCTCCGAGCGGATCGTGAAGGAGGACGTCTTCACCTCGATCCACATCGAGGAGTTCGAGGTCTCCGCGCGCGACACCAAGCTCGGGCCGGAGGAGATCACCCGCGACATCCCGAACGTCGGCGAGGAGGCGCTGCGCAACCTCGACGAGGCGGGCATCGTCTACATCGGCGCCGAAGTCGGCCCGGGCGACATCCTCGTCGGAAAGATCACGCCGAAGGGCGAGAGCCCGATGACGCCGGAGGAAAAGCTCCTCCGCGCCATCTTCGGCGAGAAGGCCTCGGACGTGCGCGACACCTCGCTCCGGCTGCCGCCGGGCAACTACGGCACGATCGTCGAGGTCCGCGTCTTCAACCGCCACGGCGTCGACAAGGACGAGCGTGCGCTGCAGATCGAGCGTGAACTCGTCGAGCGCCTCTCGCGCGACCGCGACGACGAGCTCGCGATCCTCGAGCGCAACATCTACGCGCGCCTCAAGACCCTCATCCTCGGCAAAACCGCGGTGAAGGGTCCGAAGGGGATCAAGGCCGGCACCGAGATCACCGAGGAACTGCTCGGCACGCTCTCGCGCGGCCAGTGGTGGCAGCTCGCCCTCGGCGACGATCTGGACGCGCAGAGCCAGGAGGCGCTGCACGGCCAGTTCGACATCCAGCGCAAGGCGCTCGAGCGGCGGTTCGAGGACAAGGTCGAGAAGGTCCGCCGCGGCGACGACCTGCCCCCGGGCGTGATGAAGATGGTCAAGGTCTTCATCGCGGTGAAGCGCAAGCTTCAGCCGGGCGACAAGATGGCCGGCCGTCACGGCAACAAGGGCGTCATCTCCCGCGTCGTCCCCGAGGCGGACATGCCCTTCCTCGCGGACGGCACCCCGGTCGATTTCGTGCTGAACCCGCTCGGCGTGCCGAGCCGCATGAACGTCGGCCAGATCCTCGAGACGCACATGGGCTGGGCCGCGCGCGGTCTGGGCCGGGCGATCGACCAGGGTCTGGAGGAGTACCGCCGCACTGGTGACATGACGCCCACGCGCGAGGCGATGAAAGTCGCCTATGGCGAGCAGCTCTACAACGAGGTGCTGTCGGAGATGCCCGAGGACGACTTCCTCGAGGCGGCCGGCAACGTCACCCGCGGCGTGCCGATCGCGACCCCGGTCTTCGACGGCGCCAAGGAGAAGGACGTGAACGACGCGCTGGAACGCGCGGGCTTCGACACCTCGGGCCAGTCGATCGTCTTCGACGGCCGCACCGGCGAGCAGTTCGCGCGTCCCGTCACAGTGGGCGTGAAGTATCTCCTGAAGCTGCACCACCTCGTGGACGACAAGATCCACGCGCGTTCGACCGGCCCGTACTCGCTCGTCACCCAGCAGCCGCTGGGCGGCAAGGCGCAGTTCGGCGGCCAGCGTTTCGGCGAGATGGAGGTCTGGGCCCTTGAAGCCTACGGCGCGGCCTATACCTTGCAGGAGATGCTGACCGTGAAATCGGACGACGTCGCCGGCCGGACCAAGGTCTACGAGTCGATCGTCAAGGGCGAGGACAACTTCGAGGCCGGCGTGCCGGAATCGTTCAACGTTCTCGTCAAGGAGATCCGCTCGCTCGGCCTCAACATCGAGCTCCTGGACTCGGAGGCCGGCGAATGAACCATGCCTTCCTCCCCAGGGGGCTGGCACGGCGCGCGCTTCGCTTCATCTCCCCGGACCGCCCGCGCGCGGTCCGGACCGAGAGCGATCCGGAAACCGAGCGTGCGCGGCCCGCGTATGAGGGGGCGCGCACCTACGCCTTCCTCACCGGGTGCAGCCGCAGCGGCACGACGGCGCTGACGCAGCTCGTCAACCGTCATCCCGACGTCGCGATCGGCTACGAGCGCTACCGCCTCCTGGCCCAGGCCGGGGGGCTGAGGCCGGAGCTCTTCGAGCCGGATCGCTTTCGCGACTTCCGCGAGGGCGACGGGAGCTGGAAGTCCTACGCCGGGATGGAGAAGCGCGCGCATGTGCTGAACAAGGCGCACGCGGCCAGGGTCGTCGGCGACAAGATTCCTCATCTCGTCGACGCGCTCGACCAGCTCGACGTCTTTCCGGACGCGCGCGTGATCTTCATCGTCCGCGAGCCCTTCGGCGTGGCGAAGAGCTTCGACGCGCGGGCGCGGAGCCAGCAGGGTGGCTGGCCCGCGGATCGCGACTTCCAGGCGGCGGTGCAGGACTTCAACCGTGCGATGGCGAACATCCTCGCCTACGCGCGACGGGGCAAGCCCTACCTGCTCCTGGAATACGATGGCCTTTTCCTGCGTCGCGAAGGCCTGAGGGAGATCTGGGAGTTCCTCGGGGTGGACCCCGCGGCGCTCCCCGATCTCGAAGACATCTTCGGCCGGGCATCGGGCATGGCCGAGGCGAACAGAAGCGCGTCCATCGCGCGGGAAGTATCGCTCAACGTGGACTTCGGAGCGTGGCGTCAGGTGCTGAGCCTCGACCGCATGCCGAACCGCGGCGAAATCATGGAAGAGACTGCGTCATGAATCAGGAACTCACCAATCCGTTCGCTCCGGTCGCCCCGATGCGGACCTTCGACGAGATCAAGATCTCGCTCGCCTCGCCGGAACGGATCCTTTCCTGGTCCTACGGCGAGATCAAGAAGCCGGAGACCATCAACTACCGCACCTTCAAGCCGGAGCGTGACGGGCTGTTCTGCGCCCGGATCTTCGGGCCGATCAAGGACTACGAGTGCCTCTGCGGCAAGTACAAGCGGATGAAGTATCGCGGCGTCGTCTGCGAGAAATGCGGCGTCGAAGTCACGCTGCAGAAGGTCCGCCGCGAGCGCATGGGCCATATCGAACTCGCCTCGCCCGTCGCGCACATCTGGTTCCTGAAGTCGCTGCCGAGCCGCATCGGCCTCATGCTCGACATGACGCTGCGTGACCTCGAGCGCATCCTCTATTTCGAACAGTACGTCGTCGTCGAGCCGGGTCTCACCGATCTCAAGCACGGCCAGCTGCTCGGCGAGGAGGAATATCTCGACGCGCAGGACCGCTTCGGCGAGGACGCCTTCCGCGCCGGCATCGGCGCCGAGGCGATCCGCGAGATGCTCGCCGCGATCGACCTCGACGCCGAGGCCGAGCAGCTGCGCGCCGATCTGGCGGAAGCCACCGGCGAACTGAAGCCGAAGAAGATCATCAAGCGGCTGAAGCTCGTCGAATCCTTCCGCGAGTCCGGCAACCGCCCGGAATGGATGGTCCTCACCGTCATTCCGGTGATCCCGCCCGAGCTGCGTCCGCTCGTGCCGCTCGACGGCGGCCGGTTCGCGACCTCGGACCTGAACGACCTCTACCGCCGCGTGATCAACCGCAACAACCGCCTGAAGCGGCTGATCGAGCTGCGCGCGCCGGACATCATCATCCGCAACGAGAAGCGGATGCTGCAGGAATCGGTCGACGCCCTCTTCGACAACGGCCGCCGGGGCCGCGTCATCACGGGCACCAACAAGCGCCCGCTGAAGTCGCTCTCCGACATGCTGAAGGGCAAGCAGGGCCGGTTCCGCCAGAACCTGCTCGGCAAGCGCGTCGACTTCTCCGGCCGTTCGGTGATCGTGACCGGTCCGGAGCTGAAGCTGCACCAGTGCGGCCTGCCGAAGAAGATGGCGCTCGAACTCTTCAAGCCGTTCATCTATTCGCGGCTCGACGCGAAGGGCCTCTCTTCGACCGTGAAGCAGGCGAAGAAGCTCGTCGAGAAGGAGCGCCCGGAGGTCTGGGACATCCTCGACGAGGTGATCCGCGAGCATCCGGTGCTCTTGAACCGCGCCCCGACGCTGCACCGCCTCGGCATCCAGGCCTTCGAGCCGGTGCTGATCGAGGGCAAGGCGATCCAGCTGCACCCGCTGGTCTGCTCGGCCTTCAACGCCGACTTCGACGGCGACCAGATGGCGGTCCATGTGCCTCTCTCGCTTGAGGCGCAGCTGGAAGCGCGCGTCCTGATGATGTCGACGAACAACGTGCTGAGCCCGGCGAACGGCAAGCCGATCATCGTGCCGTCGCAGGACATGATCCTCGGCCTCTACTACCTCTCGATCCTGCGCGAGGGGCAGCCGGGCGAGGGCATGGTCTTCTCCTCGATCGAGGAGGTCGACCACGCGCTGCAGAACGGCTTCGTGAACCTGCACACGAAGATCACCGCCCGGATCGAGCAGATCGACGAGAACGGCGAGACGATCACGAAGCGCTACGAGACCACGCCCGGCCGCCTGCGGCTCGGCGCGCTGCTCCCGAAGAACTTCAAGACGCCGTTCGACATCGTGAACCGGCTCCTGCGCAAGAAGGAGGTCGGCGAGGTCATCGACACCGTCTACCGCCACTGCGGCCAGAAGGAATCGGTGATCTTCTGCGACCAGATCATGTCGCTCGGCTTCACCGAGGCGTTCAAGGCCGGCATCTCCTTCGGCAAGGACGACATGGTGATCCCGGACGCCAAATGGCCGATCGTCGAGGAGACCCGGAACCAGGTCAAGGACTTCGAACAGCAGTACATGGACGGGCTGATCACCCAGGGTGAGAAGTACAACAAGGTCGTGGACGCCTGGTCGAAGTGCAACGACAAGGTCACCGAGGCGATGATGCAGACCATCTCGGCCAACCGCCGGGACGAGGACGGCGCCGAGATGGAGCCGAACTCGGTCTACATGATGGCCCATTCCGGCGCCCGCGGCTCGGTCACGCAGATGAAGCAGCTCGGCGGCATGCGCGGCCTGATGGCCAAGCCCTCGGGCGAGATCATCGAGACGCCGATCATCTCGAACTTTAAGGAAGGCCTGACGGTGCTCGAGTACTTCAACTCGACGCACGGCGCCCGCAAGGGCCTGTCGGACACCGCGCTCAAGACCGCGAACTCGGGTTACCTGACCCGTCGTCTCGTCGACGTGGCGCAGGACTGCATCGTCAAGATCGACGACTGCGGTACCGACCGCTCGATCACCGCGCGCGCGGCGATCGCGGATGGCGAGGTCGTGGCCTCGCTCTCCGAGCGGATCCTCGGCCGCGTCGCGGCGGAGGACGTGCTCGATCCGAAGACCCAGCAGGTGATCTTCCGCCAGGGCGACCTGATCGACGAGCGCGCCGCCGACATGATCGAGGCCGCCGGCGTGCTGGAGTTCCAGATCCGCTCGCCGCTGACCTGCGAGGCCGACGACGGGATCTGCGCCCAGTGCTACGGGCGTGACCTCGCGCGCGGCACCAAGGTGAACCCCGGCGAGGCCGTGGGCATCATCGCGGCGCAGTCGATCGGCGAGCCGGGCACGCAGCTGACGATGCGGACCTTCCACATCGGCGGCATCGCCCAGGGCGGCTCGCAGAGCTTCCTCGAGGCGAGCCAGGAGGGCGAGCTCCAGCTGCGCAACGCCAACATGATCGAGAACGCCGACGGCGAGCAGATCGTGATGGCGCGCAACATGGAGCTCCTCATCATCGACGAGAACGGCGTCGAGCGGGCGGTCCACAAGCTGACCTACGGCTCGAAGCTCCTCGCGAAGGAGGGGGCCCAGGTGAAGCGCGGCGACAAGCTCACCGAATGGGATCCCTACACGCTGCCGATCATCGCCGAGAAGACCGGCGTCGCGAAATTCGTCGACCTCATCGCGGGCTTCTCCGTCCGCGAGGAGACCGACGACGCGACCGGCATCAGCCAGAAGATCGTCTCCGACTGGCGCGCCGCCCCGCGCGGCAACGACCTGAAGCCGGAGATCATCGTCATGGACGCGCTCACCGGCGAGCCGGTTCGCCTCGCGAACGGCAACCCGGAGGTGCATGCCATGTCGGTGGATGCGATCCTCTCGGTCGAGGACGGCCAGGAAGTCCGTCCGGGCGACGTGCTCGCGCGTATCCCGCGCGAGGGCGCGAAGACCAAGGACATCACCGGCGGTCTGCCGCGTGTGGCCGAGCTCTTCGAGGCGCGCCGTCCGAAGGATCACGCGATCATCGCGGAGATCTCGGGCACCGTGCACTTCGGGAAGGACTTCAAGAACAAGCGCCGGATCGCCATCGTCCCCTCGGAAGAGGGCGCGGAGCCGGTCGAGTACATGGTCCCGAAGGGCAAGCACATCCCGGTGCAGGAAGGCGACTTCATCCAGAAGGGTGAGTACATCATGGACGGCAACCCCGCCCCCCATGACATCCTCGCCATCATGGGCATCGAGGCGCTGGCCGACTACCTGATCGAGGAGGTGCAGGAGGTCTACCGGCTGCAGGGCGTGAAGATCAACGACAAGCACATCGAGGTGATCGTCCGCCAGATGCTGCAGAAGTGGGAGATCCAGGAGTCCGGCGGCACGACCCTGCTGAAGGGCGAGCAGGTCGACAAGATCGAGTT
This sequence comes from Amaricoccus solimangrovi, assembly GCF_006385685.1. Taxonomy (GTDB): domain Bacteria; phylum Pseudomonadota; class Alphaproteobacteria; order Rhodobacterales; family Rhodobacteraceae; genus Amaricoccus; species Amaricoccus solimangrovi. The sequence goes on from NZ_VFRP01000019.1 coordinate 17,184, forward strand.
CGACGAGGAGAACGAGAAGGCGATCGCCGCCGGTCGCGAGCCCGCCAAGGGCGCGCCGATCCTGCTCGGCATCACCAAGGCGTCGCTCCAGACGCGCTCGTTCATCTCGGCGGCCTCGTTCCAGGAGACGACCCGCGTGCTGACCGAGGCGGCGACGCAGGGCAAGCGCGACCGGCTCGTCGGGCTGAAGGAGAACGTGATCGTCGGCCGGCTGATCCCGGCGGGCACCGGCGGCGCCACGCACCAGATCAAGCGGGTCGCGATGGAACGCGACCACAAGATCATCGCCGAGCGCCGCGACGAGGCGGCCGAGGCGCTCTCGGTCGACGAACCCGCCGCCGCGGCGGTCTTCGACGCCGAGTGACCGCGTCCCGCGCGCGGCCGGTCCGCGCGCCGGAGCTGAAAAAAAAGGGGCGCCCCGCGAGGGGCGCCCTTCTTCGTTTCAGGAACGAGGGCGGCGCCACGGCGGGCGTCGCACCCGTCGGCTCTTCGCCGCGCCGAGAACTCGGCCCGAAGCTCGCTTCTCCCCCCGTTTCATACGGGCATCAAATCCATCGGGCAGTCCGCGCCCGCCCGACGGGCCGGAGCCAGGGGCCCCGCCAGCAGGCGGGGAGAAACGGACTCGCGGCCAAAGGGCCGCTCCGCCGCGTCCCTCACTCCCGCGCCAGCACCGTATCGAGCCAGTCGAGAACCCGCCGGTTCAGGAGCGAGCGGTTCATCATCTCGCAATGATCTCCCGCCCCCTCCGCCGCCGCGAAGCGCAGGATCCTTCCGCGTCCCCCCAGCGCCTCGCTGATCCGCTCGGCCGAGGCCGCGTGCGGATCCTTCTCCGCGCGTGTCAGCAGGACCGGGCACCGGATCGACCCGAGCCGCCCGTCGAGGGTGAAGGCGCTCGTCGCCGCGAGATAGGCGCCGACATCGGCCACCCCGTGCACGAAGAAGCCGCGCCGGACCACCAGCCAGCGCAGCCGGGGCGACTGGTCGATCAGCACCCGCGCCAGCCGGTCGAGCGGCCGCGACTCGCCCCGCAGCGCCTGGTCGACCATATGGGCGGGCAGGATGCGCGCGGCCATCTCGCGGAAGCCGCCGGTGAGGTCCCACATGCCCGGGTCCGCGATCACCGCCGCGAGCCGGTGCTCGCCCGTGGCGGCGCGGAGCGCGAGATGGCCGCCGAGACTCCAGCCCATCAGCGCGATCCGTCCGGGATCGACCAGCGGCGAGCCGAGCGCCGCGTCGACGGCGGCGGCGATCACCGCCTCCCAGTCCGGGCGGATCGGGATGCCCCGGCGGATCAGCATCTCCCCCTGCCCCGGCCCGTCGAAGAGAAGCACGTGATAGCCGCGCCGGACCGCCGCGACGGCCGAGGCGAAGTAGAGGTCGGTGACGGTCGCGTCGTAGCCGTCCGTCAGGATGAGGAGCGGGCCGGGCTTGGTTCCCGCCTCGCCCGCGGCCGGGATCAGATAGCCCGTCATCGGATGTTCGCCGAAGGGGATCGGCATCGGCGCCACCGGCGGATCCCCGAGCGCGAGCCCCTGTTCGAAGGCCGCGATCTGATGATCGAAGGCCGCGCGCAGCCGCGGGTCCACCGGCGCGCCGTAGAGCGGGCGATACGCGGTTCCATAGGCGACGGCGGCGCGCAGGAACTGATCCCGCGCGCTCGCGCGGTGCCCGGCCTCGAGCGCGGCGACGGCGCCGGAGACCATCCGTTCCCCTGCCGCGCGCCAGACGTCGTGAAAGACGTCGTCGCCGCCATGGCCGACGGCCTCGGCGATCGCCACCACCTCGCCATAGTCCGCGCCGCCCGCCGGCGCGTAGCCGAGCGCCCAGGTGCCGAGTTCCTCGTGCAGTTCGTTCCGGAAGATCCGCGCCATCCCTCGCCCCGCTCCCTCGCCGCGCCACCGGCGGCCCGCGCGACGTTCCCACAGGAGCGGGGCGCGAGATAGGGCTTTCCTTCGCGCGCTCCCCTGCCACCAATGTGCCATTGCGCCCGCCCCGCCCGCGCCGCCATTCTGCCCCCGCCCCCCGGGGCAAGCCGACGGAGACCTGGAACCGTGCCCGAAATGGAAATCGCCCCCGCGGATGTCGCCGGCTGGATCGGCCGGTCCGAGACGGCGGAGGACGACGCCACCCCGCTGCTCGCCCGGCGCATGGCCGGGCTGCTCGACCGCGACGCGCCCGAGGCGGGCGAGGTCTGGCCGCACTGCTGGATCTGGGCGCTGTTCTGGCCGGCGCTGCGCCACGACGCGACCGGGCCGGACGGCCACGCGGCCCGGGGCGGCTTCCTGCCCCCGATCGACCTGCCCCGGCGGATGTGGGGCGGATCGCGCATCCTCGTCGAGACGCCGATCCGGGTGGGCGAGCATGTCTCGCGCCGCTCGACCATCACCAAGGTCGCGGAGAAGTCGGGCCGCACCGGCCGGCTCTGCTTCGTCACCGTGGAGCACAGGCTGACCGCGGGCGGCGCGGCGCGGCTGACCGAGATCCAGACCATCGCCTATCGCGGGGCCGCGGGCGCCGCGGCCGCGCCGGCCGAGCCGGGGCCCGGCCCCGATTTCGAACCGATGTGGCGGCGGCGGATCACGCCCGACGCGGTGCTGCTCTACCAGTACTCGGCCGCGACCTTCAACACGCACCGGATCCACTACGACCACCCCTATGCGACGGGCGTCGAGGGCTATCCCGGCCTCGTCGTGCACGGTCCGCTGACCGCGACGATGCTGATGGAGCTTCTCGGCGCGAACCTGCCGGCGGCGATGCCGCGCGACTTCCAGGTCACCGCGCTCCGCCCGCTCTACGCGCCCGCGCCCTTCGACCTCGTCGGCCGCGTCGACGGCGACGCCTTCCGCCTGCTGGCGCTGACCGGGGACGGCCATCCCGCGATGCGGATCGAGGGGACGCTCGGCTGAGGAAACGGGGCGCGGCCGGCCCCCGCCTCACTCCTTCGGCGCGGCGTGGATCGGATCGACCCAGTAGACCGTCTCCGGCGCCTCCACCGGCTCGATATCGGTGATGTTCACCACCACCGCTTCGTTGTCGGACCGGACGAGCACGCATTCGAGCGGCTGCTCGGGATCGGCGTTGATCTCCTGATGCGGCACATAGGGCGGCACGAAGATGAAATCTCCCGGCCCCGCCTCGGCCACGAATTCCAGCCGTTCGCCCCAGCGCATCCGCGCTCGGCCGCGGACGACATAGATCACGCTCTCGAGCGCGCCGTGATGGTGCACGCCGGTCTTCGCATCGGGCTCGATCGCGACCGTGCCCGCCCAGATCTTGCGGGCGCCGACCCGGGCGTGGTTGATCGCCGCCTGCCGGAACATGCCGGGCGTTTGCGCGGTGTTCGGGTCGAGCTGGTCGCCCCGGATCACCCGGACCCCGTCGTGTTTCCAGCGCGGCGCGCCGTCGTCGTCATGGGGCATCTGGCTCCTCCCGCCGTTTCGAAGGAGCATGCCCCCCATCCCCCCGCTTGGCCAGCGGCGAAGCATCCCCATATGAGCGGTGTGAAACAGCAACGGACCGGCGGCGCCCCGCCGGAGAGGGAGAAGACGAAATGAGCCGTGCCTTCGTGCGCGAGGACGATGGATCACGCCCCGAGACGCTGCCCGAGATCCCGGTCAGCGCGGCGCCCAATCTGGTCACCCCGCGCGGGCTCGGCCTGATCGCCGCGGAGATCGACCGGCTGGGCGCCGCGCTGGCGGAGGCCGATCCCGAAAGCGACGCGGCCGCCCGCCTCCGCCGCGACCTGCGCTACTGGAACCTGCGCCATGCGACGGCCCGGCTGACGCATCCCGCGCCGGAGACGGAAGCCGTCCAGTTCGGCGCCCGCGTGACCTACGAGACCGACGAGGGCGAGCGGAAGACCGTGATCATCACCGGCGAGGACGAGGCGGATCCGGCCTCCGGACGCATCGCCTATACCGCCCCCGTCGCCCGCGCGCTGACCGGCGTCGAGCCGGGGGCGAGCGTCACGCTGAAACTCGGGCCGCGCGAAGTGGAGCTCGAGGTGATCGCGGTGGACATCCCCCCCGAGAACGGCGGGGCCGCCTGAGCGATGCGCGCGCCGCTCGCCGCCCTCGCCCTCCTCATCGCCCTCGCGCCGGCCCTGCCCGCCGGCGCGATCGAGATCTGCTCGGAGAACGCGCTCGGCCAGGTGGTCTGCCGGGGGCAGCCCACGCACGGGCTCGACCCGATCGACCCGTTCCCGCCCCGGACCCGGACCGCGCCGCCGCCCCAGGCCCGCATTCCCGAGGCGCGGACCAATTCCTTCGGCGACACCTATCCGACCGCGAAGGAGACGACGACCGGCCGGCCCCGCCCCCGGGTCTGCGAGCCCGACAGTTTCGGCAACCTGCGCTGCTGAGCCTCACTCCGCCCGCGTGATCCGGTCGGCGGGCGGCGGCGTGTAGCCCGGACGGGCGGCGAGGTAATCCGCGAGCACATCCTCGAGATTGGGCCCGTAGTCATAGGCGTTGTCGCCCTGGTCGCGGAGCACGGCATAGCCGTCGCCGCCGTTGCGCATGAAGTTGTTGGTCACGACGGTATAGACCTTCGCCCGATCGATCGGCGCCCAGCCGTCGCCCTCGGCGACCAGCACCTCCCGGATCCGCCCGCCGTTCGGCGCCCCCGCCGGATCCCAGGTGAAGCGGAGCCCGGCGACCTGCGGGAAGCGGCCGGCGCCTTCCTCGACCTCGCTCACGCCGTTCTCGAGCGCCGCGACGATGCCCGCGCCCGAGATGTTGAAGGTCGAGAGCGTGTTCTGGAAAGGCAGCACCGCCAGGACCTCGCCCATGCTGACCTCGCCCGCGCCGATCGAGGCGCGCAGGCCCCCGCCGTTCTGCAGCGCGATCGTCACCCCCTGGCCCTTCACCCGGTCGAGCATCGCATCGGCGACCAGATCGCCCATCGCGCATTCCCGCGCCCGGCAGCTCTCGCGCGATCCGTCGATATCGGCGCCGACCTCGCCGACGCGCTTCGCCTTCAGGGCCTCGATCGGCCCGGAATAGGTCTTGATGTCCTTCAGCACCCCCGGATCGGGCGTCACCGAGCGGTCGAGCAGGATCGTGTCCCCGCCCGCCGCCGTCACCGCGCCCTGGTCGTCGAAGGTGAGCGTCAGGTCGCCGAGATATTTGGAATAGGCCCCGGCCGAGACCACCGGCACCTTCGCGTTCCCCGGCCCGTCCACCATCAGCGGATAGGGATAGGGCGCGCCCTCCGAATTCGAGAAGAGCGTGTGGGTATGGCCGCCGATGACCGCGTCGATCCCCGCCACGCTCCCGGCGATCCGGATGTCCTCGGGCGCGCCGAGATGGCTCAGCAGGATGATCTTGTTCACCCCTTCGCCTTCGAGCGCGGCGACGTCGCGGGCGATCGTCACCGCCGGATCCTCGAAGCGCACGGTCGGTCCCGGCGTCGAGATCGTCGCGGTCTCGGGCGTGACGGCGCCGACGATCCCGATCTTCTCGCCTCCCGCCTCGAGCACGCGCGGCCCCTCGGCGAGCGGGCCCAGCATCGGATCCTCCGTGACGGTGGCGTTGCCGAAGAGCACCGGGAAATTCGCGCCCTTGATGAATTCCGCGAGCGGCCCGGGTCCGAGGTCGAATTCGTGATTGCCGACCACCATCGCGTCGAGCCCGAGCCGGTTCATGAAGTCGAGCTCGGCCTTGCCGGAATAGGTGGTGAAGAAGAGCGAGCCCTGGAAGACGTCGCCCGCGTTCAGCACGAGCACCGCCTCGTCCTTCGCCTTCGCCGCGTCGCGCCGCGCATCGATCTCGGTCAGCATCCGCGCCGCGCCGCCGAAACAGGCGCCCGCGGCCTCGTCCTCGCCCGAACAGGTCGAATCGTACTTGTTGATCGATTCGATCCGGCTGTGGAAATCGTTGAAATGCAGGATCTCGAGCGTATAGGCGCGCGCCGTGCCCGTTCCGAGAACGAGCAGCGCGAGAGCGATGAGCGGCGGACGAACCGGCATGTCTGTCTCCCATGGGCCCGCGCCACCGGGGCGCGCGCAAGCCGGCGCAGCATGAGGGCCCCGCCCCCGGCGCGCAACCCCGCCCCGCCTTGCGGCGCGGGACGGCGCGGGATAAGAGGGCGCGAATTTGCATCGAGGGGCCGGAAATGCCCAGACTGGTGATGAAGTTCGGCGGCACCTCCGTCGCCGATATCGACCGCATCCGCAACGCCGCCGCCAGGGTGAAGCAGGAAGTCGAGAACGGCTACGACGTCTGCGTCGTGGTCTCGGCGATGTCGGGCAAGACCAACGAGCTCGTCGGCTGGGTGCGCGACACCTCGCTGCTCTACGACGCGCGCGAATACGACGCCGTCGTCGCCTCCGGCGAGAACGTGACCGCGGGTCTGATGGCGCTCCAGCTTCAGGAGATGGGCGTCCCGGCGCGCAGCTGGCAGGGCTGGCAGGTGCCGCTCCGGACCAACTCGATGCACGGCGCCGCGCGGATCGAGTCGATCGAGACGACGAACCTCGACCGGAAGTTCGAGGAGGGGCTGCACGCGGTCATCGCGGGCTTCCAGGGCATCTCCCCCGAGGGCCGGATCACCACGCTGGGCCGGGGCGGCTCCGACACCTCCGCCGTCGCCTTCGCCGCCGCGCTCGGCGCGGAGCGCTGCGACATCTATACCGATGTCGACGGCGTCTACACGACCGATCCCCGGATCACGAAGAAGGCGCGCCGGCTCGGCAAGATCTCCTACGAGGAGATGCTCGAGCTTGCGAGCCTCGGGGCCAAGGTGCTCCAGACCCGCTCGGTCGAGCTCGCGATGCGCTACAAGGTGCGGCTCCGGGTGCTGAGCAGTTTTTCCGACGGGCCCGGCACGCTCGTCTGCGACGAGGAGGAAATCGTGGAAAGCAGAGTGGTGAGCGGCATCGCCCATTCCCGCGACGAGGCGAAGCTGACGCTGATCAGCGTCCAGGACCGCCCCGGCATCGCCGCCGCGATCTTCGGCCCGCTCGCCGAGGCCGGGGTCAACGTCGACATGATCGTGCAGAACATCGGCGCGGACGGCCGCACCGACATGACCTTCTCCTGCCCGGTCGACGAGGTGCCGCGCGCGAGGAAGGCGCTCGAACACGCGGTCGCGGGCGGCCAGATCGACCATCGCGGCCTCGACGTGGACGAGGAGGTGGCGAAGGTCTCCATCGTGGGCATCGGCATGCGCAGCCACGCCGGCGTCGCGCATCAGATGTTCGCGGCCCTCGCCGCCGAGGGCGTCAACATCAAGGTGATCACCACCTCCGAGATCAAAGTCTCGGTGCTCGTCGACCGCAAATATCTGGAACTGGCGGTGCAGGCGCTGCATGATGCCTTCGAGCTGGAAAAAGCCAGCTGAGAACTCCTTGACCCCTGGACGGCTCATGTCCTTTTCCGACGCGGTAGACAGCCGGGTTATCCTCACGCGTTTGCGCGCCACGCTGGCGGAACCCGGCGAGGGTCAGGAGCGGCTTGACCGCATCGTGAACCTGATCGCGGACGGGCTGGTGGCCGAGGTCTGCTCGGTCTACCTCAAGCGCGAGGACCTGATGCTGGAGCTCTGCGCGACCCGGGGGCTCAACCCGGCCGCGGTGCACCAGACCCGGATGCGAGTGGGCCAGGGCCTCGTCGGCCGCATCGCCGAGCAGGCGGAGCCGATCAACACCCCGAACGCGCCCGGCGCCAAGGGCTTCCGCTTCATGCCCGAGACCGGCGAGGAGGTGTTCTCGAGCTTCCTCGGTGTGCCGATCCAGCGGCTGGGCGAGGTGCTGGGCGTGCTCGTCGTGCAGAACCGCCAGGCGCGGGAATATACCGACGACGAGATCTACGCGCTCGAGGTGGTCGCGATGGTGATCGCCGAGATGGCCGAGCTCGGCGCCTTCGTCGGCCCCGGCGCGATGGAGATCGCCCGGCCGCACAAGATGCCCTTCTTCGTGCGCGGCCTCGTCGGGCAGGAGGGCGTCGCGGAGGGGGTCGTGCTGCTGCACGAGCCGCAGGTGCTGGTGAACAACCCGATCAGCGACGATCCGGCGCGCGAATGCGCGCGGCTGCGCGCGGCGATCGTCGGCCTGCGCGCCGAGGTCGACCAGATGCTCGAGGCCGACTACCTGACCGCGACGGGCGAGCATCGCGACGTGCTCCAGGCCTACCGGATGTTCGCCCATGACAAGGGCTGGGTACGGCGGATGGAGGATTCGATCGAGAGCGGCCTCGCCGCCGAGGTCGCGGTCGAGAAGGAGCAGTCCGCGACCCGCGCCCGGATGAGCCGCGTCGCCGATCCCTATCTGCGCGAGCGGCTGCACGATCTCGACGATCTCTCGAACCGGCTGCTCCGGATGCTCGCCGGCGTCGATGCGAACAACGGCCGCGAGATCCCGCCGAACGCGATCCTCGTCGCCCGCAACATCGGCCCGGGCGAGCTGCTCGACTATGGGCGCGGCCTCAGGGGCGTGGTGCTGGAGGAGGGCTCGGTCGGCAGCCACGCGGCCATCGTCGCCCGCGCGCTCGCCATCCCGCTGGTGATCCAGGCGGCGCGGATCACGCGCGAGGCGCTGAACGGCGACGTCATCATGGTCGACGGCGACCAGGGCGCGGTGCATCTGCGGCCCGAGGAGACCGTCGCCCGCGCCTTCCGCGAGAAGATCGAGATGCGGGCCGAGGCGCAGCACGCCTATGCCACGCTGCGCGACAAGCCCGCGACCTCGCGCGACGGGGTCACGCTCAGCCTGCACATGAACGCCGGGCTGATGGCCGACCTGCCGAGCCTGCCGAAATGCGGCGCGGTCGGCGTCGGGCTGTTCCGGACCGAACTGCAGTTCCTGATCCGCACCACGGTGCCGAAGCGCACCGATCTCGCGGCGCTCTACGCCCATATCCTCGATTCCGCGGGGACGAAGCCGGTCATCTTCCGCACGCTCGACATCGGCTCGGACAAGGTCCTGCCCTACATGAAGCGCGGCGAGGAACCGAACCCGGCGCTCGGCTGGCGCGCGATCCGGGTGGGGCTCGACCGCCCCGGCATCCTCCGGATGCAGGTGCAGGCGCTGCTGCGCGGCTCGAAGGGCCGGCCGCTCCACCTCATGTTCCCCTTCGTCGCCGAATATACCGAGTTCGAGGCGGCGCGCGAGCTTGTCCTGCGCGAGGCCGCGCGGGAGCGGGAGCTCGGCCATGTCCCGCCCGCGAGCCTCAGGATCGGCGCGATGCTCGAGACGCCGAGCCTCGCCTACGCGCCCGACAAGTTCTTCGAGCTCGCGGATTTCATCTCGATCGGCGGCAACGACCTGAAGCAGTTCTTCTTCGCCGCCGACCGCGAGAACGAGAAGGTCCGGCGCCGCTACGACACGCTCAGCGTCAGCTTCCTGACCTTCCTCGAGGAGATCGTCGCACGCTGCGCCGCCCATGGCACGCCGCTCTCCTTCTGCGGCGAGGACGCGGGGCGGCCGGTGGAGGCGCTCGCCTTCGCGATCGTCGGCTTCCGCAACCTCTCGATGCGCCCCGCCTCGATCGGGCCGGTCAAGGCGCTGCTGCGCCAGGTCGAGATCGCCGAACTGCGCGCGCTCTTCGACGAGACCCGCGCCGAGGGCCATCGCAGCTTCCGCCCCGCGCTCGAAGGCTGGCTGGAGGAGCGCGGCTTCCAGATCTAGCGGCGCTGGGCGCCTCCGGCCGCGGCCTCGCGCGCATGGCGCTCGTTCCAGTTGTGGACCATCCCCGACACGCCTCGGAACGCCCCCGGGACGAGGGCGCGGGCGAGCAGCCGGTCGGGATTGTAGGGCGGGGGATACTCGATGCCGCGGGCGAGATCGCGCCGGAAGCCGAACCGGCTGTAATAGGGCTCGTCCCCCATCAGCACGATCCGCGTCCACCCGAGTTCGAAGGCGCGCCGCAGGCTCTCGGTGATCAGGATCGCCCCGAGCCCCTCGCCCTGCCGCGTCGGATGCACCGCGACCGGGCCGAGCAGCAGCGCGGGATGATCGGCCGCGCCGATCCGGATCGGCCAGTAGCGGATCGCGCCCGACACCGCGTCGTAGTCGTCCCGCGCCATCAGGCAGAGATCCGCCAGCGGCTCCACGCCCTCGCGCAGGCGATAGGAGGAGAGCGCCGTCCGCCCGGGTGCGAAGGCGAGATCGTAGAGATACTCGACCTCGGGGAGGTCCAGGGGTGTTTCCTTGTATATGCGAAACATCAGTCGGGAGACGCGGATCCTCGAAACCGCGGGGCCCGGCCCGCTCGACTTCGCCGTACCACGCCCCTAGGAAGGGGGCAAAGGCAAATCGCCGCGAGGTCCCATGTTCTACCGCCCCGGTCTCGACCCCCACGGACTGCCGCACAACCCGTTCAAGGCCATCGTCTCGCCGCGGCCGATCGGCTGGATCTCGACGCTCGACGCCGCGGGCCTGCCCAATCTCGCGCCCTACAGCTTCTTCAACGCGATCGCGGACCAGCCGCCGATGGTCGCCTATTCGAGCACGGGCGGAAAGGGCGGCGGGAGCGAGGGCAAGGACACGGTCGCCAACATCCGCGCCACCGGCGAATTCGTCGTGAACATCGTCCCGATGGCGCTGCGCGACGCGATGAACGCCTGCTCCGCGGCGCTGGCGCACGGGGTCGACGAATTCGAGGTGGCCGGGCTCGAGAAGGCGCCCTGCGAGGTGGTCGCCCCGCCCCGGGTGCGCGCGGCGCCGGCCTCGCTCGAATGCCGGCTGTGGCGGACGATCGACCTGCCCGGCGAAGCGAACATCCTCGTGATCGGCGAGGTCGTCGGCGTGCATATCGATGAGGCGATGCTGCGCGACGGGATCTTCGACGTCACGCTCTACCAGCCGCTCTCGCGCCTCGGCTACCGCGACTACGCCGCCGTGTCGGAAATCTTCCCGCTGCGCCGCCCCGGCTGATCGCACAGGAAATCTCTACCAAAGGTTGAACAAAACTTTCCCCGTTAATCTTCCGGTAAGGATGACGGGCGAGATTGGGGGTGCCCAGGCAGTTGGGACGTTGCTTGCAAACCCGACAGACCCTCCAGTCTGGATCAGCCGCCCCCTTCCCTCCCCCCAGGAAGGGGGCGCATCCCCCTCCCACCGCCGCGGGGCGGACCTCGGTCCGCCACCACCCGCGCCGCGACTCCCCTCAGGGCAGCACCGCCCCCGGATTGAGGATCCCCAGCGGATCGAGCGCGCCCTTGATCGCGCGCATGGCGGCGAGGCGCCCGGGATCGGCGTAGCGGGTCATGTCGCCGGTCTTGAGCCGCCCGATCCCGTGCTCCGCGCTGACCGAGCCGCCGAGCGCGTGGGCGAGATCGTGCACCGCCCCCTTTACCCGGCCCCGGACCGCGTCGAAATCGGAACGCGCGCGGCCCTTCGGCGGAAAGACGTTGTAGTGCAGGTTGCCGTCGCCGAGATGGCCGAAGCAGTTGATCCGGAATTCCGGGTCGATCGCATGCACCGCCGGTCCGCCGCGTTCGATGAATTCGACCAGCCGGGACAGCGGCACCGAGATGTCGTGGCTCGACACCGAGCCGATCAGCCGGTTCGCCTCCGGGATGCGCTCGCGCACCGTCCAGAAGGCGTCGCGCTGCGCCGCGCTCTGCGCGATCAGCGCGTCCGTGACCAGACCGCGCCCGAGCGCCTCGGAGAGCAGCGCCTCGAACCGCGCCGCCACCTCCGAACCCGCGCCGTCGCCGACCTCGGCCAGCACGAACCAGGGCGAGGCCTCGGTGCGCGGAATCGCTACCTCCGGCTGCTTCTCGGCGAGGAAGTCGAGACCGGCGGCGCCGATGAGCTCGAAGGCCTGGATCGCCGTGCCGAGCCGGTCGCGCGCGAGCCCGAGCAGGTCGAGCGCCCGGGCGGGCGAGTCGACCGCGATCCAGCCCGTCGCCGTCTCCGCCGGCACCGGATAGAGCCGCAGGCTCGCCGCGCAGATGATGCCGAGTGTGCCCTCCGAGCCGATCAGCAGGTCGCGCAGGTCGTAGCCCATGTTGTTCTTGTGCAGCCGCGTCAGGTCGCTGACCAGGCTCCCGTCCGCCATCACCGCCTCGATCCCGAGGCAGAGCGCGCGGGCGTTGCCGTAGCGCACCACGTTCACCCCGCCCGCGTTGGTGCCGAGCAGCCCGCCGATCCGCGCCGACCCCTCGGAGGCGAGCGAGAGCGGGAAGAGCCGGTCGCGCTCCCGCGCCGCCGCCTGCGCCTCGGCGAGGATCACCCCCGCCTCCGCGACCAGCACGTCGTCGGTGAGATCGATGTCGCGGATCGCCCGCATCCGTTCGGAGGAGAGCAGCACCGGCAGCGGCCCCTCGGCCATCACCTGCCCGCCGACGAGGCCGGTGCCGCCGGAATAGGGCACGATCGCCACCCGCGCCTCGGCGCAGAGCCGGACGATCGTCCGGACCTCCGCCGTGCTCCCCGGTCGCAGCACCGCGGCCGCGCGGCCCTGGTAGCGCCCGCGCGGCTCCTCGAGATAGCGCGGCTCGGCGGCGGCGACCACGCCGGGGCCGAGCGCGGCCGAGATCCGTTCGAACAGGCCGCCGTCGGCGTCCCGCAATTCGCCAGGCATGCTCATGGTCGCTCCCCACTGTCGCGCCGATCGCCGCGCAGCGTCGCGTAGAGCACGTGATCGCGCCACCGCCCGTCGATCTGGAGATATTTCTCGGCCATGCCCTCGAGGCGGAAGCCCGCGCGCTCCAGGAGCCCCCGGGAGGCGTCGTTCTCCGGCAGGCAGGCCGCCTCGATCCGGCTGAGATCGAGGATCGCGAAGGCGTAGCGGATCGTGGCCTCCAGCGCCTCGGACATGTAGCCCTGGCGCGCGTGATCCGGCCCGATCCAGTAGCCGACCTGCGCGGTCTGCGCCGGTCCCCGCCGGATGTTGTCGAGCGTGATCGCGCCGACCAGCCGGTTGTCCTCGCGCCGGATCAGGAAGAAGGCCAGCGCGCGCCCGTCCTCGCGCGCGCGCTGCGCCCAGTAGACCCGGTTGCGGAAGGCGCGGCGGGTGAAGTGGTCGGCGGACCAGCTCGGCTCCCAGGGGCGCAGGAAATCCGCCCCCGCCTGCCGCACCCGCGCCCAGGCCGCGTGGTCGGACATTTCCGGCAGCCGCAGCGCCAGCCGCGGCGTCTCGAGCACCAGCGGGGCCGGTCGGCGGAACGGCAGCACCCCCGGACCTCTCAGGCGGCGAGCCGCCGCGCCAGTTCCGCGCGATCGGGCGCCCGGGAGACCGGTCCCAGCAGCGCCAGCGCCGGCTCGGCCCGGGCCGCGATTCCCTCCGCGAAGGCGCGGAGGCGGTCGAGATCCACGGCGTCGATCTTCGCCACCGTCTCCTCGACGCTCGGCACCCGGTCCCAGATCGAGATCATCCGCGCCAGCCGCTCGGCCCGCGCCGTCGGGCTTTCGAGCCCCATCAGCAGGCCCGCCTTCAGCTGCGCCCGCGCCCGGTCCAGCTCCGCGGCGCTGAACCCGTCCGCGGCGCGGCGCAGCTCGTCGACGATCAGCGTCGAGAGATTGCCGACCTCCTCCGCGCCCGTCCCGGAATAGAGGGTGATCATGCCGGTGTCGTCATAGGCGCCCGCCTGGGCGAAGATCGTGTAGCAGAGCCCCCGGCGCTCCCGGATCTCCTGGAAGAGCCGCGAGGACATGCCGCCGCCGAGCGCGGTGGCGTAGATCTGCGCGGCATAGGCGCCCTCGGAGCGCACGTTCGGCCCCTCGAAGGCGAGGGCGAGATGCGCCTGTTCGAGATCGCGCACCTCCCGGTGCTCGGTGCCCCGGAACCGCGCCGGCATCACCGCGAGGCCCGGCCGGGGTTTCAGATCGCCGAAGAGCCGCTCGGCGGCGCGCACCACCGCCTCGGGGTCGATCCCCCCGGCGGCGGCGACGATCATCTGGCTCGGCCCGTAATGCTCGCGCACGAAGCCGGCGAGATCCGCGCGCCCGAACCCCGCCACCCGTTCCGAGAGGCCGAGGATCGTGCGCCCGAAGGGCTGGTCCGGGAAGGCCGCCTCGTGCAGCCAGTCGAAGATGATGTCGTCGGGCGTGTCGAGCGCCTGGCCGATCTCCTGCAGGATCACGCCGCGCTCGACCTCGATGTCGTTCGCCGCGAAGACCGGACGCAGCACGATGTCGCTCAGCAGATCCATCGCGAGTTCGACGTCCTGGCTCAGCACCCGCGCGTAATAGGCGGTCATCTCCTTGCCGGTATAGGCGTTGATGTAGCCCCCGACATCCTCGATCTCCTCGGCGATCCGCAGCGCGGTGCGCGTCGGCGTGCCCTTGAAGGCCATGTGCTCGAGGAAATGCGCGATGCCGTTCTGCTCCACCCGCTCGTGCCGGCCGCCCGCGGTCACCCAGACGCCGATGGCGGCGGAATGCAGGCCCGGCATCAGCTCGGTCACGACGCGCAGCCCGTTCGGCAGGCGGTGGATCCCGACGCTCACGCGACCTTCTCCCGGGCGACGATGGCCTCGATCGCGGCGAGGTCGTTCGGCACCGGCGTCACCCGCTCCGGCCGGTCGAGGAGATCGGCCATGAAGGGGGGCAGCGCGGGCCGGACGCCGCAGGCTTCCTCCACCGCGTCGGGAAATTTCGCCGCGTGCGCGGTCGCGAGCACGACCATGGGCACGGCGGGATCGCCGCGCCGCGCCTTCGCGGCGTGGACGGCGACGGCGGTATGCGGGCAGATCACCTTGCCGGTTCCGGCCAGCGTCTCGCGGATCGCGGCCCTGGTCTCCTCCTCCGAGACCCGGGCGCTGTCGAATTCGGCGCGCAGCCGGTCCACCGCGCCCTGCGAGAGCGCGAACTGGCCGAGCGTGCCGAGCTCGCCCATCAGCTCCGTCACCGCCGGCCCCTCGCGGTCGTAGAGGTCGAAGAGCAGCCGCTCGAAATTGGAACTGACCTGGATGTCCATCGACGGGCTGATCGAGGGTTCCACCCGGCCCTTCACATAGGCGCCCGATTCGAGCGTACGATGCAGGATGTCATTCTGGTTCGTCGCGATCACCAGCCGGTCGATCGGCAGGCCCATCCGCTTGGCGACATAGCCCGCGAAGACATCGCCGAAATTCCCGGTCGGAACCGTGAAGCTCACCTTGCGATGGGGCGCGCCGAGCGCGACGGCGGCGGTGAAATAGTAGACGGCCTGCGCCAGCACCCGCGCCCAGTTGATCGAATTGACCCCGGCGAGCCCCACCGCGTCGCGGAAGGCATGGTCGTTGAACATGTCCTTCACGCGCGCCTGCGCGTCGTCGAAATCGCCGGCGATGGCGAGCGCGTGGACATTCGCATCCCCGGGCGTCGTCATCTGCCGCCGCTGCACCTCGGAGACCCGGCCGTCGGGGAAGAGGATGAAGACATCGACGCCCTCCCGCCCCCGGAACGCCTCGATCGCGGCGGAGCCGGTATCCCCGCTCGTCGCGCCGACGATGGTGATCCGTTTGCCGGAGCGTTTCAGGCTCGCCTCGAAGAGCTGGCCGATCAGCTGCATCGCCACGTCCTTGAAGGCGAGGGTCGGCCCGTGGAAGAGTTCGAGCAGCCAGTCGTTCGGCCCGATCTGGGAGAGCGGGCAGCGGGCGACATGGTCGAAACCGGCGTAGGCGCGGGCGATGATGTCGCGGAACTCGGCCTCGGAGAAGGCCTCGCCGACGAAGGGCCACATCACCCGGAAGGCGACCTCCTCGTAGGGCAGGCCGGCGAGCGCGGCGATCTCCGCCTCGGAGAAGCGGGGCCAGCTCGCCGGGACATAGAGCCCGCCGTCGCGCGCCAGCCCCGCCAGCATCGCATCCTCGAATCCGAGCTCAGGGGCCGCGCCGCGCGTCGAGATGTATCGCATCGTGGAATGGTATCCGTTCAATCGGTCCGCCGCTTGATACGCCAGAGCCAGTAAAGAGTCATCCCCGCCCAGGCGATCGCGAGCCCGAACCAGGTGACCGCGTATTGCAGGTGGTCATTTGGAATGTCGATGGTCACCGGCAAGGCCAGCGGCGCCGCCGCGTCGTCGCTCGCCTCGGTGACGAGCATCACCGGATCCGTGCCGAGCGCCGCGCTCATCCTGCCGACGTCGCGCGCGAACCAGATGTTCTTCGCGAGATCCGGCGGATCGGTGAAGCCGTCGGTCTCGTCGGGCCAGAGCAGCGAGCCCCGCACCCGGATCGGCCCCAGACGCCGCGGCGCGTCCTTCTCGGCGATCGGCACGAAGCCGCGGTCGAGCAGGATCAGCCGCCCGTCCGCGAGGCGGAACGGCACGATCACGCGGTAGCCGACGCCCTCCGACGGGACCGAGGTATAGACATGCAGCTCGCCCGGCTCGATCCGGCCGGCCTCCAGCACGCGCAGATAGGCGTCGCGCGCCGGATCGGGGTCGCGCGGCACCGTCACCGGCTCCGCCGCCAGCCGCGTCCCGATCCGGTCGAGGATCTCGGTCTTCCAGGCGAGGCGGTGCACCTGCCAGACACCGAGCCAGACCAGCACCGCGCAGCCGGCGAGGCCGATCACGAGCGCGGGGATCATGCGTCGGATCATCGGATCCTTCCAAGAGAAAGGCGCGGGCCCGAAGGCGCCGCGCCCGTCATGCCCGTGCCACCGGGCCAGGCCCGATCAATGCGCGGCGTAGTTGCCGCCGCCCCAGATGTAGACCGCGGCGAAGAGGAACAGCCACACCACGTCGACGAAGTGCCAGTACCAGGCCGCCGCCTCGAAGCCCACGTGCTGGTCCTGGGTGAACTGGCCCGCGTAGACCCGCGCGAGGCAGACCGCGAGGAAGATCGTGCCGACGAGCACATGGAAGCCGTGGAAGCCCGTCGCCATGAAGAAGTTCGCGCCGTAGATGTTGCCGGCGAAGGAGAATTCCGCGTGGCTGTACTCGTAGATCTGGAAGGTCGTGAACAGCACGCCGAGCAGGATCGCGAGCCAGAGCCCGTATTTCATCTGCTCGCGGTCGTTCTCCTCGGCGATCGCATGGTGCGCCCAGGTCGCCGCGCAGCCCGAACAGAGCAGGATCAGCGTGTTGATGAGCGGCAGGTGCCACGGATTGAAGGTCTCGATCCCCGCCGGCGGCCAGACCCCGGGCGTGACGCTCACGCCCTCGATCGTGCCCATCGGGTACATCGCATGCTTGAAGAAGGACCAGAACCAGGCCGAGAAGAACATGATCTCGGAGACGATGAAGAGCACCACGCCGTAGCGCAGGCCGATCCGGACCACCGGCGTGTGATCGCCGATCTCGCCCTCGGCGATCACGTCGGCCCACCAGGCATACATCGTGTAGAGCACCATCAGCAGCCCGATGAGCCCGATCCACGGCCCGTGGTCGTGGAAGTACAGCACCGCGCCGAGCAGCATGACGAAGGCGCCGACCGCGCCCATGAAGGGCCAGACGCTCGGTGGGAGGATATGGTAGTCGTGGTTCTTGTGGCCGGCCATCTCGGCGTCCTTCTACTGTTCGAGCGTCTGGTCGGAAGCCGCCCCTGGCCCGACGGCGAGGCGGGTGGCCGGCGACGCGCCGGCGGAATCCTGATCGGCGCCGACCGCGCGCTCCTCCTCCGGAACCTCGGTCGGGAACATCGTGTAGGAGAGGGTGATCGCCTTCAGCTGCGAGGCATCGGCGTCCTTCACGATCTCGGGATCGACGAAGAAGCTGACCGGCATGTCCACCCGCTCGCCCGGCTTCAGAACCTGGAGGTTGAAGCAGAAACAGGCGATCTTGTCGAAGAACTTGCCGGCGTTGTCCGGGGTGACATTATAGGCCGCCTGCCCGGCGGTGACGTGGTCGGTCGGGTTGTAGGCCTCGAAGAAGGCGAGTCCGGTCTCGCCGACGCGGACCTTCATCTCCATCTGCTTCGGCCGGAACTTCCACGGCATGTCCTTCGCCACGTTGGCGTCGAAACGCACGATGATCTCGCGGTCGAGCACGTCCTTCGGCGCCTGCGTCGCGACCGAGGTCGTGCCGCCGTAGCCGGTGGTCCGGCAGAACCAGCTGTAGAAGGGAACCGCCGCGAAGCTGAGGCTCACCATCACCGCGACCACGGCGAAGAGGCGGAGCGCGAGGCGGCTGTTCCTGTCGGCGCCGAATGCCATGGCTCAGTTCCCGCCTTCGGGCAGCAGCTGCGACCGGGGCGGCCCGGCCTCGGGATGGCCGATCGCCGCCCCCTCGCTGAGCTTGACCACCGTCACCGCGAAGACCAGCGCGACGAAGGCCGCGAGCACCAGCCCGACGCCGAGGTTGCGGCTGCGCCGCCGGCCGTAGATCTCGTGACTGTCGGGCCGCATCACCCCGCCCTCCTCAGAACAGAACCGGCCAGCCGAGATGCGCGAGAACGCCCCCGGCCCGCAGCCCGGCCTCGGCGAGGAACAGGCAGAAATGCAGGAACAGATAGACGATCGAGAGGCCGAAGAACCGCTTCTCGACGATGTGGTGGTCGGCCTCCGCCGCCGCCTCCTCCCGGCGCCAGATCCGCCAGGCCCCGCGCAGCAGCAGCGCGTTCAGCACCGCCGAGCCCGCGAGATAGACCGGACCGCCGATCGCGGTGAAGGCCGGCAGGATCGCCACGACGGCGAGGATCAGCGAATAGATCAGGATCTGGTCGCGCGTCGCGCGCGGCCCCGCGGTCACCGGCAGCATCGGCACGCCGGCCTTGGCGTAGTCGTCGTTGCGAAACAGCGCCAGCGCCCAGAAATGCGGCGGGGTCCAGAGGAAGATCAGCAGGAACATGAGCGCGCTCTCGAGCGAGGCGCCCCCGGTCGCCACCGCCCAGCCGATCATCGGCGGGAAGGCCCCGGCCGCGCCGCCGATGACGATGTTCTGCGGCGTCCAGCGCTTCAGCCACATCGAGTAGACGACCACGTAGAAGAAGATCGTGAAGGCGAGCAGCCCGGCCGCGAAATGGTTCGCGAAGAGGTCGAGCATCACCACAGAGAAGACGGAGAGCGTGAGCCCGATCGCCAGCGCCTCGTCCCGGCCGACGCGGCCCGAGGGGATCGGCCGCCCCTTGGTGCGGCGCATCACCGCGTCGATGTCCCAGTCCCACCACATGTTGAGCGCGCCCGAGGCCCCGGCCCCGACGGCGACGCAGATGATCGCGGCGAGCGCGACGACCGGATGGACCGGAACCGGCGCGCAGATGAGCCCGACGGCGGCGGTGAAGATCACCAGCCGCATCACCCGGGGCTTCAGCAGCTCGACATAGTCGCCGAACTGCGCCTCCCGGGGCGGAGCATTCTCGATCCAGCCCGTTTCGCTCATTCTCTCCCCGCTCGGCCCGAGGCCAGCGCCCCGCCCGGCCGCGTCAATTGGCCTGCGCCACCGGCGTCGGCGTGCCGCCATATTCGTTGATCGCCCAGTCGAGCCAGGACTTGTACTGCTCCGGCGTCACCACCTTGACCGTGATCGGCATGTAGCTGTGATCCTTGCCGCAGAGCTCCGAACACTGGCCGAAATAGACGCCGACCTTCTCCGCCCGGAACCAGGTCTCGTTGAGCCGGCCCGGCACCGCGTCCATCTTCACGCCGAAGGCCGGCATCGCCCAGGAATGGATCACGTCGGCGCCGGTCGTCAGCAGCCGCACGGTCGCATCGACCGGCACCACCACGGCGGTGTCGGTCGCGAGCAGGTAGAGATCGGGCGCGTAGCCGTAGGATTCGAGATCCTCCTTCGCGAGCAGCAGGCTGTCGAAGGAGAAGTCGTTCTCCGCGTAGGTGTAGTTCCAGTACCACTGGTTCCCGGTCGCCTTGATCGTCAGGTCCGGCGTCGGAACCTCGAGCTGCTTGAACAGGATCGGCAGCGAGAACGAGCCGATGATGATCAGGATCAGGACCGGTACGAGCGTCCAGGCGATCTCGATCTTGGTGTTGTGCGTGAAGGAGGCCGGCGTCGGATTGGCCTTGTGGTTGAACTTGACCACCACGATCGCGAGCAGCGCGACGACGAAGAGCACGATGAAGAGCATGATCCAGTGGAGCATGCCCGACAGCCAGTGCATGTCGTGGGCGACGGGCGTGACGGCCGGCTGATAGTTCACGCCGCCCGGCACCGGAGCGCCCACGACGGGCAGATCGGTGGGTTCCCCCGCGGTTTGCGCGAAGACCGCGCCTCCGGACATCAGCGTGGCAAGGCCGATCCAAAGGGCGATCCGTATCTGCTTCATGGCTTGTCCGTCCCCGTACGGCCGTTGCATCCGCGTCCCGGGACAGCTGCGAGCCGTGTTGTAACCGAATACGGATGAACCATATTAAGGCCGCGAGAACAAGACGCGCCTTTGGTCCTATTGCCTCCGGCGCGCGCCGCTCGCGAAGCCAGAGGAGGCAAGACCATGCCCGCGACCCCCCGTTTCAGGCCTTTCGAGACGCATCTGGACGAGGGTCTGGCGCTCGCCGAGCTGCGGCTGACGGTCGCGGGCGCCGATGACGGCGAGCTTTTCCTCGAGCGCCGCCGCGGCGAGGCGCTTCTCTTCGACGACGGGCGGCTCAGGACCGCGAGCTATGACGCGGCCGAGGGATTCGGCCTGCGCGCGGTGCGGGGCGAGACCGTCGGCTACGCCCATTCGACCGAGATCTCCGAGGCCGCCCTCGCCCGCGCCGGCGAAACGGCGCGGCTCGCCGTCGGCGCCGGGGGCGGGGTGCTCGCCGCGCCGCCGAAGGCGACCAACCAGCGCCTCTATACCGACCACGACCCGTTCGACGACGCGGCCTTCGCCGTGAAGGTCGAGATGCTGCGCGAGATCGACGCCTATGTGCGCGAACTCGACCCCGGCGTCGCGCAGGTGACCGCGAGCCTCGCCGCCTCGATGCAGGAGATCGAGATCCTGCGCCCCGAAGGCGGCCGGCTCGCCGAGGCGCGGCCGATGGTCCGGCTCAACATCTCCGTCATCGTCGAGGAGAACGGCCGGCGCGAATCGGGCAGCGCGGGCGGCGGCGGCCGCTACGGGCTCGCGCCGCTCATGGGCACCGACCACTGGAAGGCGGTGGCGCGCGAGGCGCTCAGGGTCGCGAAGGTGAACCTGCGCGCGGAACCCGCGCCCGCGGGCGTGATGGACGTGGTGCTCGGCCCCGGCTGGCCCGGCATCCTGCTCCACGAGGCGATCGGCCACGGGCTGGAGGGCGATTTCAACCGGAAGCGGACCTCGGCCTTCGCGGGCCTGATGGGCGAGCGGATCGCCGCGCCGGGCGTGACGGTGGTGGACGACGGCACGATTCCCGACCGCCGCGGCTCCATCTCCTTCGACGACGAGGGCACGCCCTCGGGCCGGACCGTGCTGATCGAGGACGGCATTCTCGTCGGCTACATGCAGGACCGGCAGAACGCCCGGCTGATGGGGGTGGCGGCGACCGGGAACGGCCGGCGGGAGAGCTTCGCCCACGCGCCGATGCCCCGGATGACCAACACGATCATGCTCGGCGGCGACACCGATCCGGCGGATCTGCTCGCCGGGCTCCGGGACGGGATCTACGCCGTCGGCTTCGGCGGCGGGCAGGTCGACATCACCAACGGCAAGTTCGTCTTCTCCTGCACCGAGGCCTATCGCGTGAAGGACGGCAAGGTCGGCGCCCCGGTCAAGGGCGCGACGCTGATCGGCGACGGCGCGACCGCGCTCCGCCACATCCGGGGGATCGGCAACGACATGGCGCTCGACCCCGGGATGGGCAACTGCGGCAAGAACGGGCAGTGGGTGCCGGTCGGCGTCGGCCAGCCCACGCTGCTCATCGGCGGGCTGACCGTGGGCGGCAGCGCCTGATCACTCGCCCGAGGCGACCTTCTTCGGCCGGGCGGCCGCCTTCGGGGCGGCCTTCTTCGCCGGCGCCTTCTTCGCGGCGGTCTTGCGCGCGGCGGTCTTCTTCGCCGGGCGCTTCGCGGCGATGAGTTCCAGCGCCTGGTCGAGCGTCACCGCCTCGGGCGCGGTCTCCTTCGGGACGGTCGCGTTGACCTTCTCCCATTTGACATAAGGCCCGTAGCGCCCCTCGTAGAGGCCGATCTCGCCGCCCTCGGGATGCTCGCCCAGCACCCGGATCGGCTTCACCGCCGCCCGGCCGCCGCCCCGCGCCGCCTTCTGCGCCAGAAGCTCCACCGCGCGGTTCATGCCGATGGTCAGGACCTCCTCGGGATCCTTGATGTTCGCATAGACCTTGCCGTGCTTCACATAGGGGCCGAAGCGGCCGATCGAGGCCTCGACCTTCTCGCCATCCTCCGGATGCATGCCGATCAGCCTCGGCAGCGACAGCATGTCGAGCGCGCGCCGAAGATCGACCGTGGAGGGATCCATCCCCTTCGGGATCGAGGCGCGCTTCGGCTTCGGCGTCTCCTCGGTCACCTCGCCGAGCTGGACATAAAGCCCGTAGGGGCCGACGCGCAGCGAGACCGGCGTCCCGTCGTCGTCATAGCCGAGCAGCTTGCCGTCCGGCCCCGCCGCGTCGCCGCCCTCGACCTCGCCCGCGAGCGGCCGGGTATAGCGGCATTCGGGATAGTTCGAGCAGCCGATGAAGGCCCCGCCCGAACGCGCGGTGCGCAAGGAGAGCCGGCCCGTGCCGCAGGCCTTGCAGCGCCGCGGCTCGGGATCCTCGGGCGTCACCGGGAAGAGATGCGGCTCCAGCACCTCGTTGATCTTCTCGAGCACGTCGGTGATGCGCAGTTCCGCCGTCTCGCCCAGCGCGGCGGAGAAATCCTTCCAGAACCGCGCCAGCAGCGCCTTCCAGTCCTCGGCGCCGGTGGTGACCTTGTCGAGATCCTCCTCGAGGTCGGCGGTGAAGTTGTAGTCGAGATAGCGGCCGAAATAGCTCTCGAGGAAGGCCGTCACCAGCCGCCCCTTGTCGCGGGGCAGCAGCCGGTTCTTGTCCTTCCAGACGTAGTCGCGCTCCTGGATCGTCGAGACGATCGAGGCATAGGTCGAGGGCCGGCCGATGCCGAGCTCCTCCATCCGCTTCACCAGCGTCGCCTCGGTATAGCGCGGCGGGGCCTGGGTGAAATGCTGTTCCGGCGTCACCCGGCGCTTGTCGGCGGGCTCGCCCGCGACGATCCGGGGCAGCCGGCCGCCGTCCTCGTCGTCGACGAGCTCGAAATCCTCGTCGTCGCGGCCTTCGGTATAGACCTTCAGGAAACCGTCGAAGGTGACCACCTGACCGGTCGCGCGGAGCCCCACGGCCTGATCGGCGGAGGTGACTTCGATCACGGTCCGCTCGAACCGCGCCGCCTCCATCTGGCTCGCGAGCGATCGCTTCCAGATCAGGTCGTAGAGCCGCGCCTGATCGGATTCGAGCCGGAGCTTCTCCGGGCTCGCGCCCATGTCGGTCGGCCGGATGCACTCATGCGCTTCCTGCGCGTTCTTGGCCTTGTTCTTGTACATGCGCGGGCTCTTCGGCACGTAATCCGCGCCGTAGCGCCGCCCGATCTCCTCGCGCGCGGCCATCACCGCCTCGGGCGCCATGTCGATGCCGTCGGTCCGCATGTAGGTGATGTGCCCGGCCTCGTAGAGCCTTTGCGCCGCGTTCATCGTCTGCCGCGCGCCGAAGCCGAACTTGCGGCTCGCCTCCTGCTGCAGCGTCGAGGTCATGAAGGGCGCGGCCGGGTTGCGGCTCGCGGGCTTCGATTCGACCGAGCCCACGGCGAGGTCGCGCCCGTTGATCTCGGCGACCGCGCGGCTCGCCGCCGCCTCGTCCCCGAGATCGAACTTGTCGAGCTTCTTGCCGTCGAGCGTGACGAGCCGCGCCTCGAACGCGTCGCCGCGCGGCGTGCCGAGCAGCGCCTTCACGCTCCAGTATTCGCGGGCCCTGAAGGCCTCGATCTCCATCTCGCGCTCCACGATGAGCCTGAGCGCGACCGACTGCACCCGGCCCGCCGATTTCGCGCCGGGGAGCTTGCGCCAGAGCACCGGCGAGAGGCGGAAGCCCACGAGATAATCGAGCGCGCGCCGCGCGAGATAGGCCTCGACCAGTTCCATGTCGATCTGGCGCGGATTTTCCATCGCCGTCGTCACCGCGTTCTTCGTGATCGCATTGAAGACGACGCGCTCGACCTCGGTATCCTTCCGGATCGCCTTGCGCTTGGTCAGCGCCTCCAGCAGGTGCCAGGAGATCGCCTCGCCCTCGCGGTCGGGGTCGGTGGCGAGGATGAGCTTGTCGTCGTCCTTCAATGCCTCCGCGATCGCGCGGACGTGCTTCTGGCTGTCGGAGGCGACTTCCCACTTCATCTCGAAGTCGTGGTCCGGATCGACCGACCCGTCCTTGGGCGGCAGATCGCGCACATGTCCGTAGGAGGCGAGGACGATATAGTCCTGCCCGAGATACTTGTTGATGGTCTTCGCCTTGGCGGGCGACTCGACGACGACTACGGCCATGCGCTACCCCTCGCGCGGGCCGTTGGGCCGGCGCCGCGACGGCGGCTTAAATGTGGCCCCGCCGCGGGCTTGTCAACATCGGCCCGCCGCCGCCCCGGGAGCGGGCGCCCCCGGAGGCGCCTTCCTCGCCCGCTCAGAGGATGAGATCCGCGGCCGTCGCGGAGCCCGCCGCGGTCGTGTCGTAGCTGATCTCGTAGGTTCCCGTGCCGCCCCAGTCCCGGGCCACGACATAATAGGTCCCGGTCGTCTCCGCCTCGTGCTCCAGGTGGGAATCGTAGGTCTCCCAGTCGTCGTTCTCGTCGATCAGGTTCCCCCCGGCGTCGCGGAGTTCCATGACGGGATCGTACAACGTGCCCGACCCGCTGTCCGCCCCACGCATGTCGAAGGCATAGGTCTCGCCCGCCGTGAGCGTCACGGCGAACCAGTCGGTGTCCTCCGGGGTGCCCAGAAATCCCGAGACGGTCTCGCCGGCCGCGAGCGGCGTCGCCGTCTCCGTCGTGTCGCCATGGTCGTCGACATAGACATCGGAGGTCATTGCCAGCGTGTATGTCCCGGTGGAGGTGGAATAGCTGGTGGCGGCCACGTAGTAGGTCGCGGTCTCCTGCGCGATGAAGACGAGATGCGCGTCGAGTCCCTCTCCGCCGTCGTCGTCGCCGTTGATCCAGTCCCCGTCCGCGTTGAGGAGATCCATATACGGATCGGCGTTCGTCCCGCCGCCACCGTCCACGCCGCTGAGGTCGATCGTGTAGAGCCGGCCCGCCTCGACATTGATCGCGAACCAGTCGGAGTCGGACGCGATTTCGATGTTGCCCTGAACCGGCGTGTCCTCCGCGAGGCTCCCGGCCCGGTCCGGGGAGGCGCCGTAATCATCGTCGTACCAGGTGATCTGGCTCATGATGTCGCCGGTGACGCCCACGAGCTTGATGTCATGGAAGCTCCCGCCGGCGTTCCACGTGATGTAGGTGTCGCCATTGGCCTGCCACACGGAGCCCTCGCCGCGCGACGGTTCCGCGCCGTAGCCTTCGTAGAGGCCGAGCAGGCCGAGCGGGCGCAGGTCGATCGTGTCCTCGGCGGAGAAGTCGAGAATCTCGTCCGCCTGCCCGATGGTGAAGTCGCCGGCATGCAGCGGGCCGAACCGGAAGACGTCGTGGCCGGAGCCGCCCTGGAGCAGGTCATGGCCCGTCCCGCCGACCAGCGTGTCGTCGCCCCGCCCCCCGCGCAGTACGTCGTCGCCCGCGCCGCCGCGCAGCACGTCGTTCCCGTCGCCGCCAAGCAGGGTGTCGTCGCCCGCGTTGCCGCGCAGCGTGTCATCACCGCCGCGCCCGCGCAGCCAGTCGTCACCTCCCCTTCCGGAAATGAAATTGTCGTCATGGTCGCCGATAATGCGCGCCATGGCCCCCTCCATGTCGTAAAGCGGCCGCGGCCGCGCCCCACTGAAAACAGAGAATGCGATTCCAGCCCGCGCACCTAACGGCGCGACCGGACAATTACTTTCGCCAATTCGAAGATTGGGTGGCATTGACCCGACCTTTTGGCGGACGGCTCAATCGATAATGGTAAAATTTTATCATTCGCCAAGAAGCAGTCAACGATTCGCGCCGCCGCGCTCGGCCCGCGCGAGGCTCGGGAGGAGACTCACGTTCCTCCGGGAGTGGCGGCGTCCGGCGCCCCCGGGGTAGGAGCGCGGCGGGTGCCCGCGGCCGCGACTCGACTCTCCGCCGGGCGCGCGCCCCTCATCCACCACGAAGGGATTCGACGGCGTGGGAAGACCCCGTTTCCGGCATTCGGGCCGCGATACCTGCGACATACTGTCGCGATTTCTCCCTCGACGGACGTGGATTCCAGCTTCCCGGCGTCCGGAACTGCGTCATTGTGTCGCAACTAGACTGGTATACTTGGTTTGGCATGCCAAATACGTTGACTCGCCGGAGGCTTTATTGTGTCCTTCGATCAAGCTGGTGGAACAACCGCTGGCTGACATACAACAGAGACGGCGCACCGGATCATTGGCACGAGACCGATGGACGGCGCCCTGGAGGAGACTTACCGATGGATAAACAACGCGCCGTCGCCCTCGGCGGCGGACAGGGAGGCTTTGCGACCAACCGCTGGGCCCAGCTCGCGCTCGGCGTGGCCTGCATGGTCGCCGCGTCCAACATCCAGTATTCCTGGACCCTGTTCGTCCCCGAGATCCAGGAGACCACGGGCTGGACCCGGGCCGCGATCCAGACCGCCTTCACGATCTTCGTCCTCGTCCAGACCTGGAGCACGCCGGTCGTCGGCCATTTCATCGACACGCGCGGCCCGCGCAACGTGGTGATGTTCGGCGGCGTCGCGATCTTCATCGCCTGGCTCATCAACTCCTACGCCGGCTCGCTCACCGGCTTCTACGTCGGCGGCGCGATCGGCGGCCTCGGCGTCGCCTGCGTCTACTCGACCTGCATCAACAACGCGCTGAAATGGTTCCCGGACCGGCGCGGCCTCGCGGTCGGCCTCACGGCGGGCGGCTACGGCTCCGGCACGATCCTGACGATCCTGCCGATCGCCCACATGCTCGAGACCTCGGGCTACCAGCACACCTTCTTCGTCTTCGCCTTCATCCAGGGCATCGTGATCTTCGCGGTCGCCACCTTCCTGCGCGCCCCGAAGGAAAGCGACACCGCCGGCTACGCCGCCAACGTCGCGCAGTCGCGGCGTGACTACACGCTGCAGGAGGCGCTGCGCACCCCGGTGTTCTGGGTCATGCTCGGCATGTTCACCGCGACCGTCACCGGCGGCCTGATGGCGGTGGCGCAGCTCGGCGTCATGGCGGAGGACCTCGGCGTCAAGGAAGCCCCGGTCAACTTCTACTTCTTCACCATGGCCGCGCTGCCGATGGCGCTGATGATCGACCGGCTGATGAACGGCATCTCGCGCCCGCTCTTCGGCTGGATCTCCGACCACATCGGCCGCGAATACACGATGTTCCTCGCCTTCGCGATCGAGGGTACCGGCATCTTCGCCCTCGCCCATCTCGGCGGCAATCCGGTCCTCTTCGTGCTGCTCTCCGGCGTGGTCTTCCTGGCCTGGGGCGAGGTCTACTCGCTCTTCTCCGCCACCGCGGGCGACGCCTTCGGCACCAAGCACATCGGCAAGATCTACGGCGCGCTCTATACCGCCAAGGGTATCGCCGCGCTGCTCGTCCCCTTCGGCAACATCCTGATGGAAGCCACCGGAAGCTGGTCGAGCGTGCTCTATACCATGTCGGTGCTCGACATCTCCGCCGCCATCTGCGCCGTCCTCGTGCTGCGGCCCCTGCTCCGGCGTCATCATCAGCTGTCGGAGACCGCCGGGCTTGACCCCGAGATCGCCGGCGCCCGCGCGCATCCCGCGGAATAGCGTTACTCCCGGCCACTAACGTGGCCAGCTGCCTCGGGCGGACCTCGTGTCCGCCCGCTTTTTTTTGCGCGCAAGCTCCGTGACGCCCCGTCAGCCGGCTCCGGGGGCGAGGCCGACGCCGCCGCCCGGGTGGCGCAGCACATGGCCCGCGAGTTCGAGATCGAGCAGCGCCGCCGCCACCTCCGCCGCGCGGCCGCCCAGATCCCGGATCAGCGCGTCCTCCGCGATCGGCGTCGGCCCCAGCAGCGCGAGCAGCCGCGAGCCGAGCTCGCCGCCCTCCGGCGGCGGCGCGGCGGGGGCGGGCCGGGGCACCCGAATCACCCCGCGCCGCGCCGCCGCCGGCGCGAGCGCCTCGAGAACGTCCCCGGCGTCGCGCACGAGCAGCGCCCCGTCCCGAATCAGCGCGTTGCAGCCCGCCGCCCGGGCATCGAGCGGATTGCCCGGCACCGCCATCACCTCCCGCCCCTGATCGAGCGCGGCGCGCGCCGTGATCAGGCTGCCGGAGCGAAGCGCGCCCTCGACCACGACGACGCCGAGCGCGAGGCCGGAGATGATCCGGTTGCGGCGCGGGAAATCCCGGGTCCGGGGCGGATGCCCCATGGGCATTTCCGAGAGCCGGAGCCCGCCCGCGCCGATCGCCGCCGCGAGCTCGGCGTTCTCGGGCGGATAGACCTCGTCCACCCCGCCCGCCTGGATCGCCACCGTCCCGCCGTCGAGCGCGGCGCGATGCGCGGCCGCGTCGATCCCGCGCGCCAGCCCCGAGACGACGACGAACCCCGCCGCGCCGAGATCGCGCGCGAGCCGCGCCGCCATCCGGCAGCCCAGCGCGGAGGCGTTGCGCGCGCCCACCAACGCCACGGCGGGCCGCGCCGCCAGCGCCGGATCGCCCAGCGCCCAGACGAGCGGCGGCGGGTCCGGAATGCGCGCGAGCCGGGGCGGATAATCCGCCGCGCCGAGCGCGAGCGGCCGCGCGCCCAGCGCCGCGCCCGCGCGGAGTTCCGCCTCGGCCGCCTCCCGCGGGAAGGGCGCGTAGTCGCGCAGCCCCGCCTCGGAGGCGAGGCCCGGCAGCGCGCGCAGCGCCCGGGCGGCGGAGCCGTGCTCCCGCGTCAGCCGCAGGAACGTCACGGGACCGACGCGGCGGGACCGCGCCAGCCGCAGCCAGTCGATCAGCTCCTCCCGCGACGCGGGCGGTTCGGGCCCCGCGGGGCCCTCCGGATCCTCGGTCATGCGCGCACCTCCTGGCCTCCGGGGATAGTCGCCTGGCGGTTAACCCCGCGCTAAGCCCCCCGCGGCGTCGCGCCCCTGTCAACTTCCGCGCGCCGCGCTAAGCTCTCCCCCGGCAACGCATGAGAGGGAGCCGAGCGATGTCCTATTCCCGACGGAAGGCCCTGGGCTTCGCGGCGCTCGCGGGGGCCACGCTGGCCGGCCTGCGCGCCGCCTGGGCGATGGAGGGCGACAGCTATGACACGGAAGCGGGCGAGATCATGATCCACCCGGTACGCCACGCCTCCTTCGTGATGACGACGCCCGGGCTCGTCGTTTACAGCGATCCGGTCTGGGGCGCGGAGCTCTACGACGGGCTGCCCCGGCCCGGGCTCATCCTGATCACCCACGAGCACAAGGACCATTTCGACCCCGAGACGCTCTCCGCGCTCGTGGGCGAGGATACCCGCCTCGTCACCAACCCTTCCGTCCACGACAAGCTGCCCGAGGCGCTCCGGATGAAGGCGACGCCGCTCGCCAACGGCGAAAGCGCGACCGCGGGCGACATCGGGATCGAGGCGGTGCCCGCGTACAACACGACCCCGGACCGGCTCCAGTATCACCCCAAGGGCCGCGACAACGGCTATGTGCTCACGATCGGCGGCCAGCGGATCTACATCGCGGGCGACACGGAGGACATTCCGGAACTGCGCGCGCAAGAGGACATCGACATCGCCTTCGTGCCGATGAACCTGCCCTATACGATGGATGTGGAGCAGGCGGCCTCCGGCGTCGCCGCCTTCGCGCCGAAGGTGGTCTATCCCTATCACTACGGCGAAAGCGATCTCGACGCCTTCGAGAAGGCGCTGGAAGCCTCCGGCGCGCCGACGAAGGTGGTGCGCGGCGCCTGGTATCCGACAAGCTGAGGGACCGGGGGGCGGTCCCCCTCGGAGCGCCCCCCGATTTCCCGCGACGCGCGCCGCGGCCCGTGCTAACGCGATCCCATGAGAGACCTTCCCTCCGAGGCGCAACTGCTCGACTGGCTGCGCGACAATCCCTCCACCACGACGAAGCGCGACATCTCGCGCGCCTTCGGCCTCAAGGGCGCGGCCAAGGTCGAGCTCAAGCGGATGCTCGCCCGGCTCGCTCGCGAGGGGAAGATCGAGAAGAAGGGCCGGCGCGCGCGCCCCGCCGGCGAACTGCCGCCCGTCCTGGTGCTCCGCGTCGCCGAGGTGGACGCCGAGGGCGAGCTCTGGGGCGAGCCGGAGGAATGGGAGATCGACGGCCCCCGGCCGCGCTTCCTGATCCAGACCCGCCGCGACGATCCCGCGCTCGGCCAGGGCGACCGGCTGCTCGGCCGGCGGATCGCGCTCGACACGCCCGAGGCGCCGCCCGCCGCCCGGGTGATCCGGCGCATCGGCATGGGGCCGAGCCGCGTCATCGGCATCTATCACGAGAGCGAATCCGGCGGCCGCGTCGCCGCGATCGACAAGAAGACCGACCGCGACTGGCGCGTCGAGCCCGGCGACCGCGCCGGCGCGCGCGAGGGCGAGCTCGTGGAGGCCGAGCAGATCGGCGCGCCGCGTGGCCACGGACTGCCGCGGGCGCGGATCGTCGCCCGGCTCGGCGATCCCTCGGCACCGAAATCGGTCTCGCTGATCGCGATCCACGAGCACGGCATCCCCGACGATTTCCCCGACGCGGCGCTGGCGGAAGCCGAGGCGGCGAAGCCGGTCCGCGCGGGCAAGGCGCGCGAGGACCTGCGCGAGCTTCCGCTCGTCACCATCGACCCGGTGGATGCGCGCGACCACGACGACGCGGTCTGCGCGCATGCCGACACCGACCCGACCAACCCGGGCGGCCATGTCGTCTGGGTCGCCATCGCCGATGTCGCCCATTACGTCACCCCCGGCTCCGCGCTCGACCGCGAGGCGAAGCGGCGTGGCAATTCCACCTATTTCCCCGACCGCGTCGTGCCGATGCTGCCCGAGGCGCTCTCGGCCGACCTCTGCTCGCTCGTCGCGGGCAAGAACCGGCCCTGCCTCGCCGTGCGCATGGTGCTGAGCGCCGAGGGCGAGAAGCTCTCGCACCGCTTCACCCGCGGCCTGATGCGCTCGCCCGCCTCGCTCTCCTACGAACAGGCGCAGCGCGCGGCCGAGGGCGCGCCCGACGCCGAGACCGCGCCGCTGGTCGAGACCGTCATCGCGCCGCTCTGGGCCGCCTGGCGCGCCGCGCACAAGGCGCGGGACCGGCGCGCGCCGCTGAACCTCGACCTTCCGGAGCGGCGGATCGTGCTCTCGGACGAGGGCAAGGTCGTCTCGGTCAATTTCCGCGACCGGTTCGACGCGCACAAGGTGATCGAGGATTTCATGATCCTCGCCAATGTCTGCGCCGCTGAAACGCTGGAGGCGAAGAAGACCCGCCTGCTCTACCGCGTCCACGAGGAACCCTCCCCCGAGAAGCTCGACGCGCTCCGGGAGACGGCCGAGAGCGTCGGCCAGGTGCTCGCCAAGGGGCAGGTGCTGAAAACCGCGCATCTCAACCGCCTGCTCGACGGCGTGGCGGGGACCGAGCATGCCGAGATGATCAACATCTCCGTGCTGCGCTCGATGACGCAGGCCTATTACGCGCCGGAGAACTTCGGCCATTTCGGCCTCAACCTGCCGCGCTACGGCCATTTCACCTCGCCGATCCGCCGCTACGCCGACCTGATCGTGCATCGCGCGCTGATCCGGGCGCATGGCTGGGGTCCCAACCCCAGGGTGGACGGGCTGACCGGCCAGGAGGAGATCGACCTGCCCGAGATCGGCGAGCATATCTCGATGACGGAGCGGCGCTCGATGATGGCGGAGCGCGACACGATCGACCGCTACCTCGCCGCCTATCTCGCCGACCGCGTCGGCACCGAATTCGAGGGCCGCGTCTCGGGCGTCGCGCGCTTCGGCCTCTTCGTGAAGCTCGACGAGACCGGGGCGGACGGGCTCATCCCGATCTCGATGCTGGGGCGGGAATATTTCACCTACGATCCCGACAGCCAGACCCTGACCGGCGAGAAGAGCCGCCGCCGGATCGGCCTCGCCGACCGCGTCGTGGTGCGCCTCGCCGAGGCCGCGCCGGTGACGGGCGGCCTCCTCTTCGAACTGCTCTCGATCGAGGGCCGCGCGATGCCGCGAAGCGGCCGGAGCCCGACGAGCCGGACCCCGCGCCCGAAACTCGCGAAGAGCCGGAGCTTCGCCCGCAAACGCGGCCGCGCGTAGGGCGGACATCTGTCCGCCACCCCCGCCGTAGGGCGGACCTCGGTCCGCCACCCGCCCCCCACCCCCTCAGAACCGCACCGACCACCGCCCGTCCCGCCGGCTCAGCGCCACCCGCGCGAGCGGCGGCGCGTCGATGCGCCAGAAGCTCGCGGGCGGCGCGCCGAGAAGGCTCACCACCGCCGCGCGGAAGATCGCCTGCGGCACGACCGCGACGCCCCGCCGCGCCTCCGGCACCGCCGCGAGCCAGGCCGCGGTCCGCGCCACGACCATCGCCACGCTCTCGCCGCCGGGCGCCGCCGCCTCGGGATCGCTCAGCCAGGCGAGCAGTGCCTCGGGCGCGTCGCGCTGGACCTGCCCGAGGCTCCGCCCGGCCCAGGCGCCGACCGCGATGTCGCGCAGCGCCGGCTCCGCCTCCGGCGCGGCTCCGAGCCCGAGCGCCGACGCCGTCTCGACCGCGCGCCGCTCCGGCCCGTGCCAGAGCCGTTCGACCCGGCCGAGCCCGGCGCCGAGCTTCGCGGCGCGCGCCAGCGAATCCGCTTCCGGCGGCTCGTCCTCCGGGAAGGCGGCCACACGCGTCGCGGAGGTGGGGCAATGGCAGACGAGGAAGAGGCGCATGGTCCTTCCCTTGGCGCGGGGCTGATTGACGCGGGCTCGGCGGCGCCCTACCGTGATCGTGAACGGACGGGAAGCCAGTGCGAGTCTGGCACGGTCGCGCCGCTGTGACCATCCGCGACGGTTGGAAGTCAGACCCCGCCGGTTCGAGACAGAGACATCCGGGCGCGCATTCCCGAGGAGACACCGCATGGCCGAGACCGCCGCCTTCCCCGCCGCTTCTCTTCCGGGGCCCATCCCGGTCGGGGAGATCCTGCCCTGGGCGGTCTTCGCCGGGCTGCTCGCGTTGATCGCGCTCTATTTCATCGGCGCGGAGCAGGGGGCGACCGCGGTCTTCTCCGGCATGGGCGTGCACGAATTCGTCCACGACGGGCGCCACCTGCTCGGTTTCCCCTGCCACTGACATGATGGGACAGCTGCTGCTGCGCGGGATGCTGGTCGGCATCCTGGCGGGCCTGCTCGCCTTCGGCTTCGCCCGCGTGTTCGGCGAACCGCAGGTCGCGCGCGCCGTCGCGCTCGAGGGCGAGGGCGGGCACCATCACGGCGAGGCGGAGGCCGGGGAGCATGACCACGACGCCGCGCACGATCCCGGCGCGGGCATTTCGCGGGGCACGCAGGCCGGTATCGGCCTGCTGACCGGAACGACGGTCTACGGGGTGGCGCTCGGCGGCGTCCTCGCGCTCGTCTTCGCCGGGGTTCAGGGCCGCCTCAGCGCGCTGCGCCCGCGGGCGACCGTCGCGTTGCTGGCGCTCGGCGGCTTCGTCGCGCTGGTGCTGGTGCCGGGGCTCAAGTATCCGGCCAATCCGCCCGCGGTCGGCAGTCCGGAGACGATCGGGATCCGCACCGCCACCTTCTTCATGATGCTGCTCTTCTCGGTCGGCGCCATGATCCTCGGCGTGATGATCGCCCGGCACCTGACGGCGGCCCATGGCGCCTGGACCGCGTGGCTCGTTGGGATCGGGGCCTATGTGGTCCTGGTGGCCCTTGTCATGCTGATGATGCCCACGCTCGACGAGGTTTCCGGTTCGGGCTTCCCGGCCGGGACGCTGTGGGAGTTCCGCCTCGCCTCGCTCGCGATCCGCGCCGTGGTCTGGGCCGTGCTCGGCATCGGCTTCGGCATCGCGGCGGAACGCGTGCTCGCGCGGGGGAACCACCAGGCCCGGGCCTGAAACCCGGGGGCGCTCAGCCCGTCCTCAGCGGATGGGCGGGCACCCCCGTCGCCTCGAAGGCGTCGAGGTTCCTTACCGTCGTCTCGGCGATCGCGGCCAGCGCCTCGGCGGTGAAGAAGCCCTGATGCGCGGTGATGAGCACGTTCGGGAAGGTCATGAGCCGCGCCAGCACGTCGTCCTGCAGGATCCGTCCGGAGAGATCCTCGAAGAAGATCCCCGCTTCCTCCTCGTAGACATCGAGACACAATCCGCCGATGACGCCGCGCTTCAGGCCCCGGATCGCGGCGCGGGCGTCGATGATGGCGCCCCGGCTGGTGTTGACGATCATCACCCCCGGCTTCATCCGCGCGATCGCCGCGTCGTCGACCAGATGATGCGTCCCGGGCGTCAGCGGGCATTGCAGCGAGATGACGTCGCTTTCCGCGAACAGCGTCCCGACCGGGACGTAGCGCACGCCGAGCGCCAGGCATTCGGGATTCTCGACCGGGTCGGCGGCCAGCACGCGGCAGCCGAATCCGGTCAGGATCCGCGTCAGCACGGCGCCGATGAGCCCGGTGCCGACCACGCCGACCGTCTTGCCGGCGAGATCGAAGCCGAGCAGCCCGTCGAGCGCGAAATTCCCGTCCCGCACCCGGTTGTAGGCGCGATGGGTCTTGCGGTTCAGCGTCATGATCAGCGCCACCGCGTGCTCGGCGACCGCGTGCGGCGAATAGGCGGGCACGCGGCCCACGGCGACGCCCGCCGCCTCGGCCGCGGCCAGGTCGACGTTGTTATAGCCCGCGCAGCGCAGCGCGATCAGCCGGACGCCGCGCGCCGCCAGCCCCTCGATCACCGGCGCCGAGAGGTCGTCGTTCACGAAGGCGCAGACCGCGTCCCGGCCCTCGGCGAGACGGAGGCTCGCGGGCGAGAGCTTCTCGCCCCAGAAATGCCAGTCGTGCCGCCCGGCGCCCGGCGCGTTCGGGAGCGACGCCTCGTCATAGGGTTTGCCGCTGAAGACCGCGACGCGCATGTCCCACCTCCCGCCTCGTTGCCCGGATCGCCGAGCCTCGCCCGGCGGCCGGGCCCGGTCAATGCGCCGCGGTCGGCGGAAATTCGCCAGAATCGCTTTCGCAGGCGCGGCCTCCCGCGGTAGCCTCGGAGGAAAACGAACATCGAGCCGGAGGCAGGCCCTTGAGACATCTATCCTTGGCCGCGCTCGTCGTCGTTCTCGGCGCGGCGGGCTGCGGTGGCGGAGCGACCTCGCAACTGGGACCGGGCCCGGAGGCGTCCCGGAGCCAGCCCAGTCCGCAACCTTCCGATTTCATCGCCTGGCGCGACCAGTTCCGCCGCCAGGCCATCGCGCAGGGCATCGAGCCCGGCGTGTTCGACGCCGCCTTCGCCGGCGTCGGCGTCAATCCGACCGTGGTGCGCCTCGACGGCAAACAGGCCGAATTCACCAAGCCGATCTGGGACTATCTCGACAGCGCCGCCTCGCCGACGCGGGTGGAGACCGGCCGCGCCAACGCCGCCCGGCTCGGCGCCACGCTCGATGCGATCGAGGCGCGCTACGGCGTCGACGGGCAGGCCGTGCTCGCGATCTGGGGGATGGAGACGAATTACGGCAGGAACCGGGGCGACATCCCGGTGATCGAGGGGCTCGCCACCCTCGCCTATGACGGCCGCCGCCGCGCCTTCGCCGAGGAGCAGCTCGTCGACGCGCTCCGGATCCTGCAATCGGGCGACACGACGCCCGCGCGGATGGTCGGCTCCTGGGCCGGGGCGATGGGCCATACCCAGTTCATGCCGTCGAGCTATCTCGCCTACGCGGTCGATTTCAACGGCGACGGGCGGCGCGACGTCTGGTCCGACGATCCGACCGACGCGCTGGCCTCCGCCGCGAACTATCTCGCGCATTCGGGCTGGGAACCGGGCCAGCCCTGGGGGCTCGAGGTGCACATGCCGCCGGGCTTCGACTACGCGCGGGCGGACCAGAAGAACCGCCAGCCGGTCTCCTACTGGCGCGCGCGAGGCGTGACGCTGATGGACGGCCGGCCGCTGCCCGATCATGGCGAGGGGGCGATCATCGCCCCGGCGGGGGCGCGCGGGCCGACCTTCATCGTGTTCCGCAACTTCTACGTCATCAAGCGCTACAACAACGCCACATCCTACGCGATGGGCGTCGGCCATCTCGGCGACCGGATCGCGGGCGCGTCCGATTTCGTCGCCGCCTGGCCGCGCGACGAGCGCGAACTCAGCCGGACCGAGAAGGTCGAGCTGCAGGAGCGGCTGATGGCGGCGGGTTATCACCCCGGCTCGACCGACGGGGTGATCGGCCCCGACACCACCAATGCGATCCGGGGCTACCAGAGCGCGCGCGGCATGACGCCCGACGGCTTCGCCACCGCCTCCCTGCTCGAGCGGCTGCGGTAGCGGCGCGGCGGGGGAATATGTCTATGCATATTTCCCCGACCGATCCCGGCGGATGCCTCGCCCGGCCAATATGCATATGCATATGCATATCCGCGGGCCGACGGCCTCAGTGGAGCCAGTCGGAGCCGCGCATTTCCTGGAGGCGGGAGGCGGTGCGTTCGAATTCGAAGGCGCCCGCGCCCTCGGCGTAGAGCCGCTCCGGCTCGGCGGCCGCGGAGATGACGAGCCGGGTCCGCGCCTCGTAGAGCGCGTCGATCAGCGTGACGAAGCGTTTCGCCTCGTTGTTCTTCGCGGGCGAGAGCACCGGCACGTCCTCGAGCAGCAGCCAATCGAGCGTGTCGGCGATCGCGAGATAATCCGCGGGGCCCAGCGGCTTCGCGCAGAGATCGGCGAAGCCCGCGCGCGCGACCCGGCCCTCGTGCGCGGGGAGCCGGACCTCGCGGCCCTGCACGTCGAGCACGAGCGGCATGCCGGGACCCGTGGTCAGCCGCCGCCAGACCTCCTCGACCCCCTCCGCCGCCTCGGGCCCCAGCGGCGCGAAATAGACCTTCGCCCCGGTCACCCGGTCCTGGCGGTGGTCGACATGGCTCGCGAGTTCGTGGAGCTCCAGCTTCTCCTTGATGAGCGCGATGAAGGGCAGGAAGAGCTGGCGGTTCAGCCCGTCCTTGTAGAGCTCGTCCGGCGCGCGGTTCGAGGTGGTGACGATGACCACGCCGCGTTCGAAGAGGCGTTCGAAGAGCCGGCCCACCAGCATCGCGTCGGTGATGTCGGTGATCTGCATCTCGTCGAAACAGAGCAGCGTCGCGCCATCCGCCACCCGGTCGGCGACAACGCGCAGCGGATCCTTCACGCCCCTCCCGCGCTCGACATGGATCGCGGCGTGGATCTCCTGCATGAAGGCGTGGAAATGCACCCGCCGCTTCGGGCGGAGCGGCGCGGAGTCGAAGAAGATGTCCATCAGCATCGACTTCCCCCGCCCCACGCCGCCGTAGAGATAGAGGCCGGGCACCGCCTTTTCCTCGAGTCGCTCGCGGCCCCAGCCGAAGAAGCCGAGGCCGACCCGCTTCGGCCGGGCCGGGTTGTAGTCGACGAGGCGCATGTGCAGGAGCTGGAGCTTCTCCACCGCGAGGCGCTGGGCGGGATCGTTGTCGAGCTTCCCCTCCGCGACGCGGGCGCGGTAGACGGCCATCGGCCCCTTCGTCTCCGCCATGCCTCAGGCTTTCCGGGAGCGGGCGCGCGCGGCGCGATGGGGGCGGAGAAGGCGGTCGGTCATGGGGGCTCCGGAGACGGGAATGCCGGCGGCATCCTCCCTATCATCTCCGCCGGTCAGGTCAACGGCGGGCCGCCCGCGCGGCTTTTCCCGCGCTGCGAACCGGGCTAGTGTCGGTATCGCGCCGGGGTTCGGCGTCTGGAGCGGGGGTTTCTCGATGTCGGATCGCAGCTGGACGATCTCAGGCCTCAATGGCGGCGACGCGTTCTTCCAACAGGTCGTCCCGGTCGACCAGATCGCGGAGAGCGAGGTGAAGGAACTGCTGCGGCGGCTCGCCTCGCGCCATCTCGGCGAGGCCGACGTGGTGGCCTGTTCGCTCGGCTCCGACTTCCGCGCCGCGGCGCTGGACCTCGCGGAACTGACGGAAGGCCCCTACGGTTTCACGACCGACACCGGCTTTCCGATCCGCTACACCGCCGTCCTCGGCGAGGTTCCGGAGGCGGAGGAGACGCCCGGGGAGGACGCGCCGGCCGAGGAGTGAGCGCCTCGGTTCAGAATCGGTGATGGGCGCCATCACATAAAGTGCTTTGACCCCGCGGCCCGCGCGGGGGAGAGTGGCCGCCGCTTCACCGCAGCGGAGTCCCTGCCATGGCCGCGCCAGCCCAGCCCGAGGCCCTGTCCTCGTCGCGAATCGTCACGCCGATCCTCGTCGCGAGCTGCCTGATCCTGCTCGTGAGCTTCGGCATCCGGGCCAGCTTCGGGCTGTTCCAGATCCCGATCGCCAGCGAATTCGGCTGGCCGCGCGCCGAGTTCTCGCTCGCCATCGCGATCCAGAACCTCGCCTGGGGCATCGGCCAGCCGGTCTTCGGCGCGATCGCGGAACGCTTCGGCGACCGCCGCGCGATCATCCTCGGCGCGTTGCTCTACGCGGCGGGGCTCCTGCTCTCGGCGCAGGCGGTGACGCCGGTCGGGCACCAGATGCTGAACGTGCTGATCGGCTTCGGCATCGCGGGCACCGGCTTCGGCGTCATCCTCGCCATCGTCGGCCGCGCCGCCTCGGCCGAGAACCGCTCGCTCCTGCTCGGCATCACCACCGCCGCGGGCTCGGCCGGGCAGGTGCTGGGCCCCCCGGTCGCGGAACTCCTGCTCGGACAGATGGCCTGGCCCTCGGTCTTCGTCGTCTTCGCGGTCGCGATCCTCGCCGTGCTGCTCGCGCTGCCCTTCCTCGGGAGCGGCGAGCGCGCCGCGCCGGCGGCGGGGGACGCGGGCATGGCCGCCATCGTCGGCCAGGCGCTGCGCGATCCGAGCTTCGCGCTCATCTTCATCGGCTTCTTCTCCTGCGGCTACCAGCTCGGCTTCATCACCGCGCATTTCCCGGCCTTCATCACCGAGGTCTGCGCGCCGATCCCCTCGGGCAGCCTGCTCGCGAGCCTCGGGATCAGCACCACCTCGGCGCTCGGCGCCTTCTCGATCGCGGTGATCGGCCTCGCCAATATCGGCGGCACGCTGCTCGCCGGCGCGCTGGGGCGGCATTTCCGCAAGAAGTACCTGCTCGCGCAGATCTACGCCGCGCGCACCATCGTCTCCGCCGCCTTCATCCTGACGCCGATGACGCCGGCGACCGTCCTGCTCTTCTCGCTGATCATGGGCGCGCTCTGGCTCGCGACCGTGCCGCTGACGAGCGGTCTCGTCGCGCAGATCTGGGGGCTGCGCTACATGGGCACGCTCTACGGCATCGTCTTTCTCAGCCACCAGATCGGCGCCTTCCTCGGCGTCTGGCTCGGCGGGCGGCTCTACGACGCCTATGGCAGCTACACCGCGGTCTGGTGGATCGGCGTGGGCGTCGGCGCCTTCTCGGCGCTGGTGCATCTGCCGATCCGCGAACGGCCGGCGGCGCTCCCCGCCTGAGGCGGGCGCCCCCGACCTTGGTGGCGGCGGGCTTGCCATCGGGGGCGGCGCGGCGCCATTCTGCGGGAAAAGCGGGGCGATCGGGAGGGCCCGTCGGATGTGCAGCATCTTCTCCGGACAGGATCCGTCCGAATACACGCCCGAGACGCGACGGCTGCGCCTCAACGGCCAGAGCACGAGCCTGCGCCTCGAAGCCGCCTTCTGGCACATCCTCGACGCGATGGCGGCGGACCAGGGGATGAGCACCCCCGCCTTCATCTCGAAACTGCACGACGAGGTGCTGCGGCAGCGGGGCGAGGCGGCCAATTTCAGCTCGCTCCTGCGCTGCTCCTGCCTGCTGCACGTGGCGGGCGCGGGAACGCCGGCCTACGCCGCCGCGCTGGCCGCGGAATAGGCCGGAACGTAGTATCGGGATACTACCCGGCCCCCCGTTCCGGGAGGCTAGTCTCCTTCCTCGACTGACATGGAAGGGAGAGGCCGATGGCCAAGACGGTCCACTCGATGATCCGCGTGCTCGACGAAGCGCGCTCGCTCGCGTTCTACAGGCAGGCCTTCGGCCTCGACGTGGCGGACCGGCTCGATTTCGAGAGCTTCACCCTCGTCTACCTCAGCAACGCGGAATCGCCCTTCGAACTGGAGCTCACGGTCAACAAGGACCGGACCGAGCCCTATGACCTCGGCGACGGCTACGGCCATCTCGCCGTCGTCGTCGACGACGTGGACGCCGAACACGCGCGGATGACCGAGGCGGGGCTCGCCCCCCGCAAGCTCGTCGATTTCCAGCACGACGGGAAGACGCTGGCGCGGTTCTTCTTCATCGCCGATCCGGACGGCTACCAGATCGAGGTGATCCAGCGCGGGGGGCGCTTCGGATGAGCTAGCACCCCGCCCCGCCAGCCAGACAAGAAACAAGCCAATGGGAGGAAAAGGAATGGCAAAGGACCCCGCTCTGCGCGGGCTGACGCGTCGCGCCCTGCTCGGCCGGGCCGCGATGGCGAGCGCCGCGCTCGCGATCGGCGCCGGTTTCGTCGCCGCGCCCGACGCGGCCTGGGCGCTCGAACTCGAGAACATCAGGCCCGAGACGATGGCGACGCTGATCCAGATGGCGCGCGACATCTATCCGCACGACCGCGTGGCCGACAGTTTCTACGCCGTCGCCGTGAAGGGCTACGACACGCCCGAGGACGCGCCCGCGATCGAGGCGGGCATCGCCGCGCTAAACGCCGCCGCCCAGGGCGCCGGTTTCGACGACTATCTCTCGGTCGGCTGGGAGAGCGACCGGGTCGCGATCCTCAGGACGCAGGAGGCGAGCCCGTTCTTCCAGACGATCCGGGGCGGGCTCGTGACCGGACTCTACAATCAGAAGGAGATCTGGCCGATCTTCGGCTACCAGGGCGAGAGCTACAGCCAGGGCGGGTATCTCCACCGCGGCTTCGACGACATCAACTGGCTCTGAGGGGGACGCGAGATGGTCGCGAAGTTCGATCTCAACGACGACGGCGTGGTGGTGATCGTCGGCTCCGGCGCCGGCGGCGGCGTGCTGGCGAACGAACTGGCCCAGAAGGGTGTGAAGGTGGTCTCCATCGAGGCCGGCGGGCGCTATCTGCCCGACGACTACATCAACGACGAATGGGCGAGCTTCCAGCAGCTCGCCTGGACGGACATGCGCACGACTTCGGGAAACTGGCGCGTGGCGCAGGATTTCCCGAACCTGCCGACCTGGATCGTGAAGGCGGTGGGCGGCACCTCGATCCACTGGGCGGGCGCGAGCCTGCGCTTCCAGGACCATGAATGGAAGGCACGGACGACCTACGGTAACATTCCCGATGCCAACCTGCTCGACTGGCCGATCGATTCCGCCGAGATGGCGCCCTGGTACGACAAGGCCGAGGCCAAGCTCGGCGTCACGCGGACCGGCGGGCGCGAGGGACTGCCCGGCAACAACAACTTCAAGGTCTTCGAGGCGGGGGCGCGGGCGATCGGCTACGAGGACGTCTCGACCGGTCACATGGGCATCAACAGCGCCGAATACGACGGGCGCATGTCCTGCCAGCAGACCGGCTTCTGCTTCCAGGGCTGCAAATGGGGCGCGAAATGGTCCGCCGCCTATACCGACGTGCCGCGGGGCGAGGAGACCGGCAATCTCGAGGTGCGCTCGGGCTGTTTCGCGCTCCGGATCGAGCATGACGACGCGGGCCGGGTCACCGGCGTCGTCTATCTCGACGCGGAGGGCAAGCAGCAGCGGCAGAAGGCGAAGCTGGTCTCGGTCGCCTGCAACTCGATCGAGAGCCCGCGGCTCCTGCTCAACTCCGCCTCGTCGATGTTCCCGGACGGGCTCGCGAATTCCTCGGGCCAGGTCGGGCGGAACTACATGCGCCACACGACGGGATCGGTCTACGCGGTGTTCGACAAGCCGGTGCGGATGTGGCGCGGCACGACGATGGCGGGCTATATCGGCGACGAGCGGCGGAATGATCCGAGCCGGGGCTTCGTCGGCGGGTTCGAGTTCGAGACGCTGTCGCTCGGCCTGCCCTTCATGGCCGCCTTCCTCGATCCCGGCGCCTGGGGGCGCGAATTCACCTCGGCGCTCGACGGCTACGAGAACATGGCCGGGCTCTGGATCGTCGGCGAGGACATGCCGCGCGAGACGAACCGGGTGACGCTCAATCCGGACGTGAAGGATGCGAACGGGCTGCCGGTGCCGAACGTGCATTTCGACGATCATCCGAACGACGAGGCGATGCGCGATTACGCCTATGGCAAGGGCGCGGAGCTCTACCGCGCCGCCGGGGCCACGCGGATCTTCCCGACGCCGCCCTATCCCTCGACGCATAATCTCGGGACCAACCGGATGAGCGAGAATCCGCGGGACGGCGTGGTGAACCGCTACGGGCAGAGCCACGACATCCCGAATCTCTTCGTCTCCGACGGCAGCCAGTTCACCACCGGCGCGGCGGAGAACCCGACGCTGACCATCGTCGCGCTCGCGATCCGTCAGGCGGATCATATCGCGGGCGAACTCTCGAAGGGCAACATCTGACGCTGGGCCGGGGCGGACCGGTTCCGCCCCGCCCTTGACCCGACCGCCCCGTTCGCGTAATGCCTCCCCAATCTCCGGAGCGTGAAAGCACTCCGGTCCTGTGTGTCGTCCCAGGATCGCCGTCGGTCAGCGCGTCGCGCCCACCGGCGCGATCAGCGTTGGAGGGGCCATGTTCGAGAATCTGTCCGACCGCCTCGGCGGCGTCTTCGGCAAGCTCACCCGCCAGGGCGCGCTGACCGACGACGACATCGCGACCGCGCTGCGCGAGGTCCGCGTCGCGCTTCTGGAAGCGGACGTCTCGCTGCCCGTCGCCCGGAATTTCGTCAAGTCGGTCACGGAGAAGGCCCGGGGCCAGGCGGTCACCAAATCGGTGACGCCGGGCCAGCAGGTGGTGAAGATCGTCCATGACGAGCTCGTCCACGT
Organism: Amaricoccus solimangrovi; assembly: GCF_006385685.1. Taxonomy (GTDB): domain Bacteria; phylum Pseudomonadota; class Alphaproteobacteria; order Rhodobacterales; family Rhodobacteraceae; genus Amaricoccus; species Amaricoccus solimangrovi. The sequence continues at coordinate 60,066 of NZ_VFRP01000019.1, forward strand.
GCTGGCGGGCGAGGGCAAGAGCCCGGAACTCCGGATCGACAACCCGCCCGCGCCGGTGCTGATGGTGGGCCTGCAGGGCTCGGGCAAGACGACCACCACCGCGAAACTCGCGAAGCGCCTGAAGGACCGCGAGGGCAAGCGCGTGCTGATGGCCTCGCTCGACACGCGGCGCCCGGCGGCGATGGAGCAGCTCGCGGTGCTCGGCACCCAGGTCGGCGTCGACACGCTGCCGATCGTGCCGGGCCAGACCCCGGTGCAGATCGCGAACCGCGCGAAGCAGCAGGCGACGCTCGGCGGCTACGACGTGGTGATGCTCGACACCGCCGGCCGGCTTCACATCGACGACGAGCTGATGGCCGAGGTCGAGGCGGTCCGCGACGCGGCGAAGCCCCGCGAGACGCTGCTGGTCGTCGACGGCCTGACCGGGCAGGACGCGGTCAACGTCGCCGAGCAGTTCGACGGCCGGGTGGGGATCTCCGGCGTCGTGCTGACCCGGATGGACGGCGACGGCCGCGGCGGCGCCGCGCTCTCGATGCGCGCGGTGACCGGCAAGCCGATCCGCTTCGTCGGCCTCGGCGAGAAGATGGACGCGCTCGAGGAATTCCACCCCGAGCGGATCGCCGGCCGCATCCTCGGCATGGGCGACATCGTCAGCCTCGTCGAGAAGGCGCGCGAGACGCTGGAGGCCGAGCAGGCCGAGCGGATGATGAAGCGGTTCCAGAAGGGTCAGTTCAACATGAACGACCTGAAGGGCCAGCTCGAGCAGATGATCAAGATGGGCGGCATGTCCGGCCTGATGGGCATGATGCCCGGCATGCAGAAGATGTCGAAGCAGCTCGACGAGGCCGGGCTGGACGACCGGATGCTCCGCCGCCAGATCGCGCTCATTGATTCGATGACGAAGAAGGAGCGCCGGAACCCCGACCTGCTGCAGGCGAGCCGCAAGAAGCGGATCGCGGCGGGCGCGGGGCTGGAGGTCTCCGATCTGAACAAGCTTCTGAAGATGCACCGGCAGATGGCCGATGTGATGAAGAAGATGGGCGGCATGGGCAAGAAGGGCCTGCTCAGGGGCGGCCTCGGCGCGCTGCTCGGCAAGGGCGGCGGCATGCCCGGAGGGATGCCGCCGATGCCGGGCGGGCTGCCGCCGGGGATGCCGGGACCGGGCGGGATGCCCCCGGGCCTGACGCTGCCCCCCGGTCTCTCGGGGCTGGGGAAGAAGAAATGAGCGCCGGACTTCCGACCGGGGCCGGGGAGGAGGACTGGCGTGTCGCGGCCTCCTCCGAGGACATCCGCCGCGCGGCCGACCTGCTGCGCGGGCATCGCGAGTCGATCGACCGGCTCGACGCGATCCTCGTCTTCACCCTCGCGGAGCGGTTCAAGCACACGCAGGGCGTGGGCGTGCTCAAGGCCCGGCACAACCTGCCGCCCTCCGATCCGGCGCGCGAGGCGAAGCAGATCGCGCGGCTGGAACGGCTGGCCGAGGAGGCGGATCTCGACCCCGCCTTCGCGAAGAAATTCCTGAACTTCATCATTTCCGAAGTCATCAGGCATCACGAGAAGCATCTCGAGAACGGGGCTGACGAAGCCCAAGACCAGACCATGAACAGGAGCTGAAACCCATGGCCATGAAGATCCGGCTCGCCCGCGGCGGGTCCAAGAAGCGTCCCCACTATTCGATCGTCGCCGCCGATTCGCGCTATGCCCGCGACGGCCGCTTCATCGAGAAGCTCGGCACCTACGATCCGCTGCTGCCGAAGGACAACGAGAACCGCGTGAAGATGGATGTCGAGCGCGTGAAGTACTGGCTCGGCGAGGGCGCGCAGGCGACCGATCGCGTGGCCCGTTTCCTCGAATCCGCCGGCGTCACCGAGAAGAAGACCCGCAACAACCCGAAGCAGGGTGAGCCGGGCAAGGCCGCCGTCGCCCGCGCCAAGGAGCGCGCCGAGAAGGCCGCCGCCGCGGAAGCTCCCGCCGAGTAATCGGCGGCTCCCTCCCGAGGGCGGATGCGCGATGGCTGATCCGAAGGGTCTGGTCTGCGTCGGCGCGATCGCCGGCGGGTTCGGCGTGCAGGGCGAGGTGCGCCTCAAGTCCTTCTGCGCCGATCCCGCCGCGATCGCCGATTACGCGCCGCTCCTCACCGAGGACGGGCGGAGCTTCGGCCTGCGCGTGACGCGGGCGCTCTCGGGCGCCTTCGCCGCGCGGCTGACCGGCGTTTCGACGCGCGAACAGGCCGAGGCGATGAAGGGAACGCGGCTCTACGTGCCGCGCGAGCGCCTGCCCAATCCGGGCGAGGACGAGTTCTACCACGCCGACCTGATCGGCCTCGCCGTGCTCGACACCGGCGGCGCGCCGATCGGCAAGGTCAAGGCGGTGCTCGACCACGGCGCGGGCGACATCCTCGAGATCGCGCGGCCGGGCCGGCCCGACCTGCTCCTGCCCTTCACCCGCGCGGTTGTCCCGACGGTCGATCTTCCCGGCCGCCGGATCATCGCCGATCCGCCCGAGGGGCTCGACGGCCCCGAGCGCGAATAGCCGCGCCGCCGGAGGCGTGCCTGGGGCCTTGCGATGACGACGCCGTGGACCGCTCGCGTCCTCACCCTCTTCCCGGAGATGTTCCCCGGCCCCCTCGGCGCCTCGCTGACGGGCCGGGCGCTTCGCGACGGGCTCTGGAGCCTCGATCCCTTCGACATCCGGAGCGTCGCGACCGACCGCCACCGGAGCGTGGACGACAGTCCCGCGGGCGGCGGCGCGGGGATGGTGCTTCGGGCCGACGTCGTCGCCGCCGCGCTCGACGCCGCCCCCTGCCCCGGCCCGGTGCTCTATCTCTCGCCCCGGGGCGCGCGATTCGACCAGGCGATGGCGCGCCGCCTCGCCCGGGGGCCGGGGATGACGCTGCTCTGCGGCCGGTTCGAGGGGGTGGACCAGCGCGTGCTCGAGGCGCGGGACATCACCGAGGTTTCGCTCGGGGATTTCGTGCTGACGGGCGGCGAAATCGCGGCGATGGCCTTGATCGACGCCTGCGTCCGGCTTATACCCCGCGTCCTGGGCAATGCCGAGTCGTCCGTCGAGGAATCGTTCTCGAACGGGCTTTTGGAATACCCGCAATACACACGCCCGACCGACTGGGAAGGTCTGCGGATACCCGAGGTTCTCCTCTCGGGCCATCACGGACGTATCGCCGAGTGGCGACGGAGCCAGGCGGAGAGGCTGACCAAGGAACGTCGTCCCGATCTCTGGCGGGCCCATGTCGAAGCGGCATGCGCGGACCCGGCGGGAGAAGCGGAGCTCTCGGACGCGCAGACCATCGCCGCCAAAGGCGAGCCTCAGAAGGACGACTGACATGAACCTGCTGCAGCAACTCGAGGCCGAGCAGATCGCCGCTCTGGCCAAGGACATTCCCGATTTCGCGGCCGGCGACACCGTGCGCGTCGGCTACAAGGTGACCGAGGGCACGCGCTCCCGCGTCCAGGCCTACGAGGGCGTCTGCATCGCCCGCAACGGCGGCGCGGGCATCGGCGCGAGCTTCACCGTCCGCAAGATCTCCTTCGGCGAGGGCGTCGAGCGCGTCTTCCCGCTCCACTCGCCGAACATCGATTCGATCACCGTGGTCCGCCGCGGCAAGGTTCGCCGCGCGAAGCTCTACTACCTGCGCGAGCGCCGCGGCAAATCCGCCCGTATCGTCGAGAAGACCAACTACCGCCCCAAGGCCGTCCCGGCCGACGCGAAGGCCTGAGGAGCGCCGCGATGAAGAAGAACGTGCACCCCGACTACCACATGATCGAGGTCAAGCTGACCGACGGCACCACCTACCAGACGCGCTCGACCTACGGCGCGGAGGGTGCCACGCTGACGCTCGAGATCGATCCCTCGGCGCATCCGGCCTGGACCGGCGGCTCGGCGAAGCTGCTCGACACCGGCGGCCGCGTGTCGAAGTTCAAGAAGAAGTACGAGGGCCTCGGCTTCTGAGCCGGATCCCCGTCGCAGACCACGAAGCGCGCCCCTCGGGCGCGCTTTTTCGTTCCGGGTCATGCAAGGTTCCGAGTCATGAAAAAGGGGCGGGCCGAAGCCCGCCCCCCCCCGCCCGGATCGCCGCGACTCAGATCCCCGGCGCGAGCGGCATGCATTCGGTGGAGCGCCGGCTCAGCGTCTCGCAGGCGCCGAGCGCGCTGCCCCGGCTGAGGCCGACGAATTGCGCGCGGTACATGGTCACGCCCTGCACCTTGGCGGCCTGCACGCGGCGAAGCCCGCCGTTGAGCTCCGGCACGTCCTGGAGCGCGGTGGTCAGCAACTGCCGCTCCGCGTCGCCCCGGGAGCGGAAGGAGCCGATCTGGACCCCCCAGCCGCCGCCTTCGCCGGCGCTCGCGTCCGAAACCACGCCGAGGTCGTTGCTCGCGACGCGGGTTCCCCCGGCTTCGTCCGGGCGGGGCGGGGCGGGCGCGACGGCGGCGAAGGTCGAGGCGGCGGCGACGCCCGCGGCCGGAGCGGCGGCGGCGAGGGTGTCGGGCTCGACCGGACGCGGCGCGGGACGCCCGGCCTCGGTCAGCGCGGCGATGTCGACGGCGCGATTGGCGCGCAGCTCGCTGTTCACCTCGGCGATCGCGGCGGCGATGCTCGCGCTGTCGCGCGTGATCGCGGCGTCAGAACTGATCACACGGGGCATCGGCCGGCCGGCGTCGAAGCCGAGATCCCCGGGCGGCAGCGCGGCGATCACGCGCTCGCCCCCGGGCTGGGTGGCGAGCGCCGGACGCTCGACCGGCGGCGGCGTCGCGCCGAGACGCGCGGGCGCCGCGGCGGAGGCGACCCGCGTGCCGCCGAGATCGAGCGGCGCGGGCATCGCGATCCGCGCCTGGCTCGGCATCTTCGAGAAGCCGAGGTCCATCAGCCGCGCCACCTCGGCGTTGCGGGCCGCGCTGGAGCGGGCGCCGAGCACCGCGACGATCACCCGTTCGTTGCCGCGCTGCGCCGAGGAGACGAGGTTGAACCCCGCCGCGCGGGTATAGCCGGTCTTGATTCCATCTGCCCCGGGATAGCTGTCGAGCAGCCGCCGGTTGGTGTTGCGCACCGTCTTCAGCCCGGCCGAGGTCGCCACCCGGCTGAAGATGTTGTAATACTGGGGGAAGTCGTAATAGAGGCGCCGGCCGAGCTCGGCCATGTCATGGGCCGAGGACAGGTGCCCGGCGCGCGTGAGGCCGTTGGCGTTCTTGAAGGTCGTGTGGCTCAGCCCCATCGCCCGCGCATACTGGTTCATCATCTTCGCGAAGCCGGCCTCCGAGCCGCCGACCGCCTCGCCCATCGCCGTGGCCGCGTCGTTCGCCGACTTGATCGCCGCGGCGCGGATCAGGTAGCGCAGTTCGATCCGCTGCCCGGCCCGGAGCCCGAGCTTGGAGGGCGGCTCGGCGGCGGCGTGGGGGCTGATGGTGATCTTCTGGTCGAGCGACATCCGGCCGCGCCTGATCTGGTCGAAGACGATGTAGAGCGTCATCATCTTGGTCAGGGAGGCCGGGGGAACCGGCGTCTCCGCGTTCGTCGCCTGAATCATGCGGCCGGTGCGCGCATCCATCACATAGGACGCGAATTGCTGCGCGTGCGCCATGGTCGCAAGTAGCGATAGGCCGAGCGCGAGGAATGCCCCGCGGGCTTGGGTGCTGGTCATCACTGCCTCCGGCGCCGATTCGCGCCACTGCCTCGGATTTATCGGAACGCTATGTCGCACCCCGTTGATTTTTCATGGACGCTAGCATGAGTCGCCTGAGGGGAAAACACTTTTGTATCAATGACTGCCGGGCAGGCGTTGACATGTGGCTCCCGTGCCCCAGCGCCCTTGCTGCAGCGCAACAAAAATCTTGACGCGTCGCAGCGAAGGGCGTATCACTGGCGCAAGTTGGAAACAGGAGAGAGAGACATGGCCGCGCCCCGCACTGCCAAAGCCGCTCCGACGGAAACCGTCGAAGCCACGACCGCCGAGATTTCCACCGACATTTCATCCGCCGTCCAGGACGCCACCGCGAAAGTTGAGACCATGGTCGCTGACACGCAGAAAACCGTTTCCGAGCAGATCGAGAAGTTCACGAAGGGCTTCGAGGGTCTGACCGCCTTCTCGCAGGAGAACGTCGACGCGCTCGTGAAGTCCTCCGAGATCGCCGCCAAGGCCGCCGAGGGCATCGGCACCGAAATCTCCTCCTACTCGAAGAAGTTCTTCGAGGACGGCGTCGCCGCCGCCCAGGACATCGCCTCGGCCAAGACGATGACCGAGCTGTTCGAGAAGCAGACCGCCTACTGCCAGAGCGCCTTCGAAGGCATGATGCAGCAGACCACCAAGATGAACGAGATCTACTCGGCCGCCGCCAAGGACATCAGCGCCCCGATCGGCGCGCGCGTGACCGCCGCGACCGAGAAGCTGAAGTCGCTGTCGCTCTGAGCGACGCGATCGGTATGAGGCGCGCGGTCCCGCGCGCCGGCGAGTAACCAGTTCCGGGCCCGGCGGCAGCGTCGGGCCCATTTTTCTTTGGCGGGTCTCTGGCGCCGACAGGCCGGCACGGAGCCGCGTTGCCCGCCGAAAGCGCCGCCGCGGCCCTTTCCAAGCCGGGGCGAACGCATATATTCTTGGGCGGATTTGAACACGAACGAGAACCGAAGCACCACGGGAATGACAGGCTCGGACAAGAAACCTCCGGAGAGCGAATCCGGCCTCCTGACGAAGACCCGGACCAGGACGCAGCGCCCGCCGCTCTACAAGGTGCTGCTCCTGAACGACGACTATACGCCGATGGAATTCGTGGTTCACGTGCTCGAGCGGTTTTTCGGCACGAACCACCAGCAGGCCATCGAGATCATGCTGACGGTGCACCGCAAGGGTCTCGCCGTGGTCGGCGTGTTCTCCTTCGAGATCGCGGAGACCAAGGTCACCCAGGTGATGGATTACGCGCGGCGCAACCAGCACCCCCTGCAGTGCACGATGGAAAAGGAATAGGGCTCCGACCCGACCGCCATGTCCCAGTCAGACCGCCTCGCGACCGCGATCGCGTCGCAGGCCTTCGACCTGCCCGAGACCGGGCCGATCGTCTTCATCCGCGCGACCTTCGGCCCGGCGCTCGCCCTGATCGGCTCCGGCAGGCTCCGCTGCGAGCAGAGCCTGCGCCCCGCGCATGACGCGCTGGCCGAGCAGGGTTTCGAGGTCGTCCCGCGCGCGACCGATCCGGCGGCGGCCGCGATCGTCGCACTGACGCGCGCGCGGGTCGAGAATTTCGGCAACATCGCCCGCGCCCTCGCGCTCCTGCCCGAGGGAGGACTGCTCGTCGTCGACGGGGCGAAGACCGACGGCGTGGACAGCCTCGCGAAACAGGTGGGCGCGGTCCTGCCGCTCGAGGGCCAGTTCACCAAGGCGCATGGCCGCGTCTTCTGGACGCGCCGCCCCGCGCGACTTCCCGAGGCGGTGACGCGCTGGGCCGAGGCGGCGCGGCCCGCGCGCAACGCCGACGGCTTCTTCACCGAGCCCGGCATCTTCTCCGCCGAGGGAATCGATCCCGGCAGCCGCCGGCTCGCGGAGATCCTGCCCGGCCGGATCAAGGGACGCGTCGCCGATCTCGGCGCCGGCTGGGGCTGGCTGTCGCTCCAGGCCCTCGCGGCGGGCCCGGAGGTGAGCCAGATCGACCTCTACGAGGCCGAGGCGCGCGCGCTCGACATGGCGCGGCTCAACGTCTCCGATCCGCGCGCGTCGTTTCACTGGAGCGACGTCGGCGCGCTCGGCCGGGGCATCCCGCCCTATGACCGCGTGATCGCCAATCCGCCCTTCCATCGCGGCCGCGCCGCCGAGCCCGCGCTGGGCGAGGCCTTCATCGCCGCGGCGGCGCGCCTCCTGAAGCCCTCGGGCCAGTTCCTGATGGTGGCGAACCGCCAGCTTCCCTACGAGGCGGCGCTGGACGCGCGCTTCCGGCAATGGGAACGTCTCTCGGAGGAAGGCGGCTACAAGGTCCTGTGCGCGACGCGCCCCAGGACCGACCGCCGCGGATGAAGGAAGCCCGATGACCGATCCCGTCGCCCTGACCGCCGCGCTGATCCGCTGCCCCTCCGTGACGCCGGAGGACGCGGGCGCGCTCGAGCATGTCGCGGCGCTCCTGCGCGACGCCGGCTTCCGCGTCGCCTGGATCGAGCGCGGCGGGATCCGGAACCTGCATGCCCGCTGGGGCGACGCGGGGCCGGTGCTCGGCTTCAACGGCCATACCGACGTCGTGCCCCCGGGCGAGGCCCACGCCTGGCGGCACCCGCCCTTCGCCGCCGAGGAGGAGGGCGGCTATCTCTACGGCCGGGGCGCCTGCGACATGAAATCCGGCGTCGCCGCCTTCGTCGCCGCGGCGATCGACTTCGTGACCGAGACCCCGCCCGAGGGCAGCGTCGTCGTCATGCTGACCGGCGACGAGGAGGGGGAGAGCATCGACGGCACGCGCGCGATCCTCGACTGGATGGCGGAGAAGGGTGAGCGGATCGACCATTGCCTCGTCGGCGAGCCGACCTGCCCGGAAGAGATGGGCGAGATGATGAAGATCGGGCGCCGCGGCTCGATGACCGCCTTCCTCACCGCCTATGGCACCCAGGGCCATTCCGCCTATCCCGACCGGGCGCGGAACCCGCTTCCCGCGCTCGTCCATCTGCTCGACCGGCTCGCGCGGCACCGGCTCGACGCGGGGACGCGGCATTTCGATCCCTCGACGCTCGCGATCACCTCGGTCGACACCGGCAACAGGGCGACCAACGTGATCCCGGGCGAGGCGCGGGCGGTGGTCAACCTCCGCTTCAACGACGCGCACAGTTCCGGCTCGCTCTCGGCCTGGATCGAGGAGGAGGCGGACCGGATCGCGAAGCAGTTCGGCGTCGGGATCGCCGCGCGGTTCCAGATCTCGGGTGAAAGCTTCCTGACCCCGCCGGGGCCCTTCTCCGATCTCGTCGCCCGCGCGGTCGAGGCCGAGACCGGGCGCCGGCCGGAGGCCTCGACCTCGGGCGGCACCTCGGATGCGCGCTTCATCAAGGACATCTGCCCCGTCGTCGAATTCGGCCTGGTCGGCCAGACGATGCACAAGGTCGACGAGCGCGTGGCCGTCGCCCATGTGAGAACGCTCGCCGCGGTTTACCGCCGGATCCTGGATGACTATTTCTCCGGCGGGCGTCTGGACTGAGGCGGGTCTCACATTCGCGTGGTCCCGAAAGGCGAGCGAGGGGCTAGCGCGTTGTTCCTCCGCGATTTTCCGCCCGCCCGGACCGGCAAGACTCCGCCCGTCCGGCTCCGCGGGCGATTCCGGGCGGAGGCCGCGCTGGCATGCGGCGGCTTTTCCCGGTAGATTCGCCCCGAGGATGGATCCGCGCGCCGCGCCAGGGTCCGGGGGATAGGCGGCCGAATCGCATGATTTGGGCCGCGCTTGGAGTTGATGCATGTCGAAATCCGTCCAGCCGGAGCGGTCGTCGGACCGCGCGGCGGAGACAGAGCCGAGCATGGCCGAACTGCTGGATCCGGCGGCGCTGGAGCGCAAGCTGCGCGAGGCGCGCGAGCGGCGCGTGGAGGCGATCCGCGCGCGCGAGGAACGCGCGGCCGCGCTGGCGACAGCCGGGGACGGGCCCGACGTGGCGCGGGTTCCGCCGCGTCCGGGGCCGCGCCCCGTGGCGCTGCCCGCCGACGGGCCGGAGATCCCGAACCGCCTTCCGCGCCCGGAATGGATGGCGCCGCCCGCCGCGCCGGAACGGTCCGCGCCGCCGACGCGCGGCCTGCCACCCATCGCGCGGCCGGGCCTCGAGCCGGCGGAGGACGCCGGGGCTTCCGCGCCGCGCCCGGCCTGGGGCCGGCCGGCGGCCGCCGAGAACCGGAGCGTCCCGGTCGCGCCTCCCGCCGAACCCGCGCGGGACGCGGATGAGCCCGCGGCGGCGCCGATGCGACGCACTTGGGAAGCCCCGACGCCGCCCGAACCGGCGAGCCCGAATCCGACCCCGACTCCACGTCCGGAACCGACGGAACTCGTGGCGCCCGCGCGCTACGTGGCCGTGGACCCGCCGGAACCGATCGAAACCTGGACGCAGGAGCGGTCGCGCCGCGTCAACGGCCTGCCCGCGCTGCTGCTCGCCATCTTTCTCATCGGCCTGATCGGCGGCGGCGCCGCCGTCCTCTTCGCGCCGCCCTCGTTCCGGGCGCGGATCGCGCAGGCGATCGCGCCTCCGGCCTCCGCCCCCGACAAGACCGCCGCCGACGAATCCGCCTCCGACCTGCCCGCCCCCGGCCTGGCCGCCCCAGACACGGAGGCGCGCGCGCCCGAACCGGAGAGCACCCCCGCGCCCGAAGCGCCCGGCACCGGGACCGCCGCGATCACCGCGCGTCCGGTTCCGGCGCCATCCGCGACGGCGCCGGAGGAAGAACCCGCGCGGGACGAGGCGGCGGTGACCGCCGGCGCGCCGCCCGAGGCGATGGCCGATTCGCCCGGCGCGCCCCGGGCCGGGGCGGAGGAAGAGGCGCCGGCCCCGAAACTGTCCGCCCCCGGCGACGGGGAGACCGGGACGCTGGCCAGCGCCGCGCCGCTCGGCGAACTCGCGGCGCCGGACGCCCGGGCGGCGATCGGGCCGCTGCGCCTTCCCGAACTCGCGCCGGATCAGGCGGCGGACGAGGCCGCGGCCACGCCGCCCGTGCCGGAGGCGCCGCAGGCGCTCCGCCCTGCGATGCCGCGCGCGGCGACGGAGACGCCTCCGGCCGATCCGAGCGCGCCCGAACCCGAGGCCCCGGCGGGCCAGGTGAGCGCGCCCGTCGCGCCGCCGGCCGCGACGCCGCCGGACGAGGCCACCCTCGCGCAGGCCCGCGTCTCGGTCCATTACCCGCCGAGCGCGGCCGGCACAGCCAATGAACTCGCCGCCGCCCTGCGCGACGCCGGCGCCGGAACGGCGGCGGTCCTGCCGGCGGGCTTCTCGGTGAGTTCCACCAATGTGCGCTACTATCACCCCGAGGACCGCGCCGCCGCGCTGGCCGTCGCCGCGCTGGCCTCGGGAGCGGGCCCGGTGGAGACGCGCGACTTCACCAATTTCCGCCCGCAGCCGCTGCCCGGCGTCGTGGAGATCTGGCTGAGGGGCACCGGTTCGTCCGGCGGAGGCGTCGCGGCCCGAAGCCCGGCTCCGGTGACGGCCGCGCCGCGGGCCCAGGCGCAACCCCAGACACGGGGGCGCGATCTCGAGGCCGAGGCGGTGGAGCGGATGCTGCTCAGCCGGGAGGTCGAGCGCATGCTGCGCCAGCAGGGCGGCGCGGGGCAGTGACGGCGGGGCTCCGCCGTCGCGCCCACTCGCGATCCGAGGCGCTTTCCTCCCGCCGCGACCTCGCATAAAGAACCGCCTCGAAGGACGAAGGCATTTATCGGGCCCCAGAGGGTCAGGAGAATCATGCACCGGCAAATCGGCATTCTGGTATCGGCGATGATCCTCGGCGCGCAGCTCGGCAGCCCGGCGAAGGCCGAACAGCCGAGCGCCGACGAGTTGCGCGAGATCGCCTCGCTGCTCTCCTCCGACGACTATTCCGGGCTTCGGACCTATCTGCGCGCGCATCCCGAGCTGCTGATCGAGGATACGACGCTCGCCGGGCTGCTCCGCCAGTTCCTCGCCGGTTCGAACAGCGCCGCGAGCGGACTCGACAGCGACCTCAACGACGCGCTGCGCCGGTTCAGCTCGCAGGATTCCAGCACGACCGACAGCGCCCCCGGCGGTGGCGGAGGGGCGAGCCTCTACTGATGGGAGCGGACGCGCCGCGGGATCCTGCTTCCGATCGCGCCCCGGGCCGCGCCACCCGGCCGGTCGGCTTCGCCGCCAACGCGCCCGACCCGGCCCGGTCCCGTTCCGCGCGCCGGCGCGGCCGGCCGGAAGTCGCGATCGTCGTCGATCCGCGGTTTCCCGGCGGCACCGCGGGCGCCGTCGCGGCGGAGATCGCCGCCCTCGCCCCGCACGCGACGATCGAGGTCCACGCGCTCAGGACGCGGATGTTCCGCGAGCGCCCGGTCAACCCGCGCCTCGCCGCCACGCTCGAGGCGCTCGGGCTGACGCTGGTCGAGGACGCGCCGGTGATCCGGGCCGAAACCATCGTGCTGCACAATCCGTCGAGCCTGAAGCGGGACCGGGGCCTCGCGCCCCGGCTGAGCGCGGCCCGCGCCTTCGTGGTCTGCCACGAGAATTTCCTCCGCCCGGGCGGGGCGGAAGGCTTCGACGTCGGCCATTGCCTCGGGCAGATCGAGGCGGGGCTGGCCTGCGGAACGCCGATCCTCGCCCCGATCTCGCCCTGGAACCGCGAAGGCGTGCTCGGCTGGCAGACGCGCGAGACGGAGGCGCCCGGCGCGGACTGGCCGGTGGCGCCGCTCGACTGGTTCAACGTGATCGACCTCGCCGCCACCGCCCCGAGCGAGGCGCCGCGCGACCGCCGCGGCCGGCATTCGCGCCCCGGCTTCGAGAAATTCCCGCCGTTCGAGCGGCTCAGGGCGCAGTTTCCGGCCCACGCGGAAAGCTGCGCGATACTCGGCGCGGACAACCTGATGGGCGGCGCCGGGACGCCGGAACACTGGCGGCTGATGCGCTTCGGCGCGATGGAGCCGGCGCGGTTCCTATCCGAGATCGACTTCTTCGTCTATTTCACCAACCCGCTCTGGCAGGAGAGCTTCGGGCGGGTGATCGCGGAGGCGATCGCGGCCGGCAAGGTCGTGATCACCGATCCCGGCACCGCCGCCGCCTTCGGTCCGGCGGTGATCGCCGATCCGGAGGAAGGACGGGGCGAGAATCTCGACCGGATCATCGCGGAATTCGTCGCCGACCCCGCGCGCTACCGGAGCTTCGCGCGGGCCGCGCAGACGAGCCTCGCGCGGTTCCGGCCGGAGGTCTTCGCGCGCCAGTTCCTGTCGCTGATCGACATGCCCGCGACGGCTCCCCATGCTGCGCTGTGAGACCGCGAGCGCGGCGGCGCGCGACATCGAGGAACTCGCGGTCTTCGTGAGCCAGCTGGCCGGGCTCGGGGTCGAGGCGCGGATCGACGCGCGGGGGATTCCCCCGGGCCTCGCGCGCAACGTGCAGTTCGACCTCGCGCCCTATCTCACCGATACGAAGCCGCTTCCCTCGGACCGGCTCCTCGTCACCGCCGCGCAGCGCGCCTCCGACGCGGGGCTCGCCGGGCTGCGCCGGCTCGCCGGCCACGCGGGCGAGGCTCGCGCCTGCGGCGCCTTCCGCGACCGGCAGGGACGGATCCAGTCGGGCGCGCGGCTCGGCTATGTGCTCGGCGCGGAACCGGCGATCCTGAACCTCGCCGACGCGGCGGATCCGGGCTGGGACGCCGGCTGCCCGGTGATCGGCGTCGCGCCCCGTCCCGCCGTCGGGCGGCGCCGGCCCCGGCTGCTCGTCGTGGCGCCCGATCTCTCCGACGCGGGCGAGGCGCGCGATCTCGCCGATCTCGCGCTGTCGCCGAGCTTCGAGACCGCGGTCCTGACCGACGGACGGAGCAAGGACGAATGGCGCGCCAGCCGGGGCGCGGCGTTCCGGATCTATCACTATGGCGAGGCACTGCCGCTCGACCTCGCGGCGGTGGCCGATATCTGCGTGCTGCGCGCGCCGCCGAACGGCAATTACCGGCTGCGGAGCCTCATCGCCAATCTCGCCGTGACGGGCGGCGTGCTGATCGACGCGACCGAGGGGCACCTGCTCGCGGCGCGCGAGCCCGCCTTCGTCCGCGGCCCGCTCCGGACGCCGGCGCTGCACGCCTTCCTCGTCGAGACGATCCTGCCCCGCCGCGCGGCGCTCGGGGAGGCGACCCGCGACTCGCGACTCGCGCGGCAGGCCGATCCCGGTCCGTTCCTGCGCGCGATCGGTGCCGCGCCCCGGCCGCGTCCGGAGGGGGCGAAGCCGGTGGTCGCCTTCATGCCGACGAACGGCGTCGGCCTCGGCCATGCCCAGCGCTGCGGGCTGATCGCCTCGGAGATGACCGCGACGCGCCCGGTCTTCGCCGCGTTTCCAAGCTGCCTCAGGCTGGTAAAGAGCTACGGTTTCGACGTGGCGCCGCTCATCGGACGCAGCGCGCATCACGCCCAGCCGCATGAAAACGATCTCGCCAACTATCTGCGGCTGCGCGCGCTGACGGCGGGCGGCGGGGCGCTGGTCTTCGATGGCGGCTATGTGTTCGATTCGGTATACCGGACGATCCTGGAGAACCGGCTGCGCGGCCTCTGGATCCGCCGCGGCCTCTGGCAGAGCGGGCAGGACAATTCGATCGCGCTCGACCGGGAGAAGGTGTTCGACCGCGTGATCGTGCCCTGCGAGGCCTTTCCCGAGCTCAACGCCTCCTACTCCCATGGCGAGCATATCCGCGAGGTGGGGCCGATCGTGCGCCCGCGCGCGCCCGATCCCGCCGCGCGAGCGGCGCTGCGCGAACAACTCGCGGCGCGGTTCGGCCGGCCGTTCGAGCGGCTGGTGGTCTCGCTGCTCGGCGGCGGCGTGGCGGCGGACCGGGGCGCGCAGATCCAGGCGCTCTGCGGGATGATGGAGCGGCGGGAGGACACGCTGCACCTGATCGTGGTCTGGCCGACCGGGGCGACGCGGCCCGCCTGGTTCTCCTGGCGCAATTCCCGCGTCGTGCGCACCGACAGGGCCGGGGTGATCGTGGCGGCCGCCGATCTCTGCGTGGGCGCGGCGGGCTACAACACCTTTCACGAGACGCTCTACAACCGCGTGCCGACGATCTTCGTGCCGCAGACCGCCGCCTTCATGGACGACCAGCGGGCGCGGGCGCGGGCGGCGCGTGACCGGGGCGTCGCCGCGATGGTCGAGCCGCACGCGCTGATGGCGCTCGACCGCGAGATCGGCCGGGTGCTCGACGAGGGGCTCGGCGAGACGTTCCGGGCCCGGCTCGCCGCGCTCGACCTGCCCGCGCCGGGCGCGGCCGAGGCGGCCCGGCTCATCGAGGAGTTCACCGATGGATCATGCGCGCTGGACGGAGATTCTGTCGCGGATCGACCCGCGGGACGCGGCTGACATCGACGACATCGCCGCCGCCTTCGAGCCGCGCGCGGCGGTGCCGGGGCGCGACATCTTCCCCGAGGTGGAGGGCTGCCTGCTGCCGCGCGCCGGGTTCCGCCGGGAGGACGCGGTCGCGATCGGGCTGCGCGTGACCGAGGAGCCCGCCGATGTCGCGGACCGCGCGATGCGCGTGACCGCCTTCGCGCTCGAACGCGACGTCGAGGTGGTGGTGCTGTCGCATGTCGACCGCTCGGGCTTCGAGCGGTTCGGCTTCCGCGTCGAGCGGGTGAGCGGCGATACCGAGGAAGCGCGCGCGGCCTGCGAGGACCAGATCCGGCGGTTCTGGAGCATCGACCTCGTGCTCTGACGCGTCAGGCGAGCGGGGCGCGAAACGCGCGCTCGATCAGCACGGTCGCCTCGGAAAGGCTCGGCGCCCGGCCTCAGCCCGGCTCCGGACAGACCATCGGCGCCTCCGCGGCGCGGAACCGCCGGGTCATGCCGCCGCCCGTCTCCGCCTCGCCTCCCGGCGGCGCGATCGCGAGCGCGAGTTCGCTGTCGCCCGCCAGCGCGATCTCGGCGCGGATGGTCGCGCCGTCCTCCTCCCAGACCAGCGTCGTCGCATCGACGCGGCGCCAGGGAGAGAGCCGCCAGAGTTCGCCGCAACTGTCCTGGATCAGGGTGCCGTCGGAGAGAAAGGCGAGAAAGGCGCCCCGGGGCGCGCCCGGCGTTTCGTCGAGCCAGACCCGGTCGGTGATCTCCGCCTCCTCGGCCGAGCCGAGCGACAGGCCCGGCACCGCGGGCAGCGGCAGGTCGCCGCGCGAGCAGGCCGCGAGTCCGAGAAGTCCGCCAATCACCGCGCCGCGCAATCGCTCCTCCCTCGCCGCCGGGGCGGGATTGGAACGTCAATCGCGCCGCCGATCAAGCCTCTCAGTCGCCCACCGCCGCCGCGGCCTCGCTCTCCGGCGGCTGGATGCCGAGCTTCTTCTGGCGCAGCAGCGTGTAGAGCCCGGCGGCGAGGATCAGCCCCGCCCCGAGCATGGTGAACCCGTCCGGCCGCTCGCCGAAGAGCGCGATGCCGAGGATGCCGACGAAGACGAGCTGGAAATAGGCGAAGGGCTGGACCACGCTCGCCTCGGCGAATTCGTAGACCTTGATGAGCAGGAAGTGCCCCGCCACCGCGCTGACGCAGAGCGTGGCCATCCAGAACCAGTCCGCCCCCGCGATCGGCGTCCAGAAGAAGGGCACCACGAGGGTCGAGAAGAGCGCGCCGACGACGCCGGTATAGAAGAAGGTCGTGTCGGCGTCGTCCTCCCAGGCGACCCGGCGGGTCAGGAGCGCGTAGACCGCGAACATGAGCGCCCCCGCGAGCGGATAGATCGCCGCCGGATCGAAGACCTGGAGGCCCGGCCGCAGGATCACCAGCACGCCGAAGAGCCCCACAAGGATCGCGACCCCGCGGCGCCAGCCGACATATTCGCCGAGGATCGGCCCGGCGAGCGCGGCGACGAGCAGCGGATAGACCGCGAAGATCGAATGCGCGGCGATCAGGCCGAGCTTCACGAAGGCGATCACCGTCACCCAGATCTCGACGATCAGCAGCGTGCCCCGGGTGATCTGGAGCGCGGGATGGGCCGAGCGCGCGACCCGGCGCAGCCCGCCGGCGCGCGAGGCCGACCAGATCACCGTCACGAGGGCGAAGAACCAAAAGCGCAGCGTGACCACGGTGATCACGTGGTAGCTGCTCGCGAGATGGCGCGAGATCCCGTCCTGCAGCGCGAAGATGAAGGAGACGAGGATCATCAGCAGGATCCCCAGCCGCGGGTTACTCTTGTCGGTCACGAACTTACTCCAGGGGACGGGGCGGGCAGATCACCCGGCGCGGCGCGCGCGGGCCGAGGATCGCGCGCGTCATGTGCTTCTTGCGGCCGAAGCCGGCCACGCGCTCCACCGCGAAACCGGCGGCCTCCAGCGCGGCCCGAACGGATCCGGCGGCGCTGTAGGTCGCGAGCGTGGCGGCGCCGGCGCTCTTCTCCGCGACTTCCGCCAGCAGGGCGGGCTCCCAGAGCTCGGGGTTGCGCGCCGGGCTGAAGCCGTCGAGAAACCACGCATCCGCCCGCCCCGGCCAGAGCGGCAGGGTCTCGCGCGCGTCGCCAATGATCACCTCGACCTCCACCGCGCCGGATCCCGGTTCGCCGAGCCGGAAGGCGCGTTCCCCGGCGCCCCAGGCCGCGACGAGCTCCCGGGCGAGCGGCGCGAGCTCCGGCCAGGGGCGGAGCGCGCGGGCCATGTCCTCCGCCGGGAGCGGATGGGCCTCGAAGGAGGTGAGGCGCAGCGTGTCCCCGCTCCCCGCCGCGCGCCAGGCGAGCGTCGCCGCGAGCGCGTTGAGGCCGGTGCCGAAGCCCAGTTCGGCGATCTGGAACGGGCGGCGGCGGCGTGGATCGGGAAAGGCCTCCCGCCGTTCCCGAAAGCGCGCGGGCAGGTCGTTGCCGGCGATGAACACGTGCCGGGCCTCGGCGAGCGCGTCGGCGTCGCCGAAATACGCCTCGCCATGGCGCGTGGAGACGGGAACGTCGCCATCGCGCCACATCACCTCGGCCTCTCGCGGAGGCGGGCGTTCCATGGTCTAACCCTCACGCTGGAATTCCGGGCAGTCTTAGTGCGGCGGCGGGTGATGGGAAAGAGCGAGGCGGCGGATATTCTGGTGGTCGGCGGCGGAATCTTCGGCCTCGCCTGCGCCCATGCCTGCCTCGACCGCGGCCGCCACGTCACGCTGATCGACGCCGGCCCGACCGGCGGCGGCGCGAGCGGCGGGCCGGTCGGCGCGCTCTCGCCGCACCCGCCGGACCGCTGGAACGAGAAGAAGGCCGCGCAGCTTCGCGCCCTCGCCGGGGCGGAGGCCTGGTGGGGCCGGATCGCCCGGCTTTCGGGCCGGGATCCCGGCTACGGGCGCGTCGGCCGTTACATCCCGCTTGCCTCCGAGGCGGCCCGGGCCCGGGCGGAGGCGCATGCGCGCAACGCGGTCGATCTCTGGCCGGCGCCCTTCCGCTGGACGCTGCCGCCGCGCGACGCGCTGTCCTTCGAGGCCCCGCATGGCGCGGTCTTCGAGACGCTCTCGGCCCGGATCGACCCGCCCCGCGCCATCGCCGCGCTGACCGACGCGCTCGCGGCGCGGGGGGCGCGCCTCCTGACCGGGCACCGGGTCCTCGGCGTCGCCGAGGGTGTGGCGGAGACCGAAGCCGGCGCCATCGCTGCCCGGGCGATCCTGCTCGCGCCCGGAACCGGGGCGGGACCGCTCGCCGCGCGCTTTCTCGGCTGCGACCCGTTCCAGGCGGTGAAGGGCCAGGCGGCCCGCGTGATCCCGAGCGCGCCGCTGCCCGCGGCGCTTGTCTACGCCGACGGGCTCTATGTCGTCCCCCATGCCGACGGCACCGCCGGAATCGGCGCGACGGCGGAGAACGCCTACGCCGAGCCGCTTGGCACCGATGCCCGGCTTGACGACCTGCTCGCCCGCGCGGCCGCGCTGCTGCCCGGACTCGCGGGGGCGGAGGTCGTCCGCCGCTGGGCGGGACTGCGCCCGCGCGGGCCCCGGCCGGAGCCGATGCTGGGCGCGCTGCCGGGCAGCGAGACGCTCTTTCTCGCCGCCGGCGCCTTCCGCACCGGCTTCGGCATGGCGCCGCTGGTGGGCGAGATCCTCGCGGCCCTCGTCGCGGGCGAGGCTCCGTTGATGCCGCCCGGCTTCTCGATCGCGGAGCATCTGGCGCGGATCGCCGCTACGCGCCGCCCGGAAAGCAATTGACAGCGCCGCCCGGTCCCCGGATGATTCGCCGGAAAACATAATGGACCGTCGGAGCAGGACAGGCCCTTGCACTTCACCCGGCTGCGCCTTCTCGGCTTCAAGAGCTTCGTCGACCCGACGGAGCTGACGATCGCGCCCGGCCTGACCGGCGTGATCGGCCCGAACGGCTGCGGCAAGTCCAACCTGCTCGAGGCGCTACGCTGGGTGATGGGCGAGACCCGCGCCAGCGTGATGCGCGGCGACGGGATGGAGGACGTGATCTTCGCGGGCTCCGGCAAGCGCCCGGCGCGGAACCACGCCGAGGTCACGCTGACGCTCGACAACCGCGACCGGACCGCGCCGGCGGGCTTCAACGAGGCCGACACGCTCGAGGTCGTGCGCCGGATCACGCGGGATGCCGGTTCGGCCTATCGCGCGAACGGCAAGGAGGCGCGGGCGCGCGACGTGCAGATGCTCTTCGCCGACGCCTCGACCGGCGCGCAGTCGCCCTCGCTGGTGCGGCAGGGGCAGATCTCGGAGCTCATCAACGCGAAGCCCCGCGCCCGCCGCCGCGTGCTCGAGGAAGCCGCCGGCATCTCCGGCCTCTATCAGCGCCGGCACGAGGCGGAGCTGAAGCTCCGCGCGACCGAGACCAATCTCGCCCGCGTCGGCGACGTGCTGGAGGCGCTGGAGACCCAGCTCGCCCAGCTGTCGCGCCAGGCGCGGCAAGCCGCGCGGTATCGCGAGATCGCCGAGGCGCTGCGCCGGGCCGAGGCGATGCTGCTCTGCCGCCTCTGGCGCGACGCGGAGGAGGAGCGGATGGCGACGACCATCGCGCTCACCGACACGACACGCGCCGCCGCCGCCGCCGAGGCCCGCGCGGCGGAGACGGCGCGCGCGCGCGCCGCGGCCGAGGAAGGCCTGCCCGCGCTCCGCGAGGAGGATGCGATCGCCGCCGCGGTGGCGCAGCGGATCGTTCTGGAACGCGACCGCCACGAAGCGGAGGTCCGCGCCGCCGCCGAGGCGATCCGCGCGCTGGAAGGCCAGATCCGCCAGCTCGCCCAGGACCGCGACCGCGAGGCCGCGCTCGACGCCGATGCCGGGACGATGATGGAGCGCCTCGCCGCCGAGACGGCGGAACTCATGGCCGAGGAGGAGGCGCATGGGCCAAGGCTCGCGGGCGCGCGGGACGCCGCGGCGCAGGCCGGCGGCGCGCTCGGCGTCGCCGAGGCCGCCTTCGCCGCCCGCGCCGAGACCGCCGCGCGGCTGACCGCCGCGCACGAGGCCGCGACCCGCGCCGCGGCCGAGGCCAGCCGGCGCGCGGAAGAGCTGGAACGCGGCCTCGCCGAGGCGGAACAGGCCCGCGACGCGGCCGAGGCGGAGCAGGCGCGCGCCGCCACCGACCGCGAGGCCGCCGAGGAGACGGCCGCGCTGACCGAGGCGCGCGCCGCCGAGGCGGAGGATGCGCTGGCCGAGGCCGAGGCCCGCGCCGCCGAGCGCCGCCGGATCGAGGCCGAGGCCCGCGCCGCGCGGTCGGAGGCGGAAGGCGCCGCCCGCGCCCTCGCCTCGGAAGCCGCGAGCCTGCGCAAGCTGATCGAACGCTCCGCCCCGGCGCGCCAGGGCATCGTCGATCTCGTCGAGGTCGCCCCGGGCTTCGAAGCGGCCTTCGGCGCCGCGCTCGGCGCCGATCTGTCGCTGCCCCCCGTCGCGGGGACGGAGGCTTCGGGCTGGCTCGACCTGCCCCCCTGCGAGGCGCCCGAGCCCCTGCCCCCCGGCGCCGAGCCGCTGGCGCCCCGCGTCGCCGGCCCGGCCGAACTCGGGCGCCGCCTCGCCGCCGTCGGCATCGCCCCGCGCGCCGCGGGCGACGCGCTCCAGCCGCTGCTGCGCCCCGGCCAGCGGCTCGTCAGCCTCGAAGGCGATCTCTGGCGCTGGGACGGGCTGCGCGTCGCCGCCGGCGCCGCGCCCTCGGCCGCGGCGGAACGCCTGCGTCAGCGCAACCGGCTGACGGAACTGGAAGCGCAGGAAGCCGCCGCCGAGGAGCGCGCCGAGGCCGCCCGCGCGGTCGGGGAGGACGCGGCCTCGGCCTTCGCCGCCGCGACCGCCGCCGAAACCGCCGCCCGCGCCACCCGCAAGGCCGCCGAGGCGGCCGCGGCGGAGGCCGAGCGCGCGCTCGGCCGCGCCGGAACGGCGGCCGAGGCGATCGAGACGCGGCTCGCGACGCTCAGCGCTGCCAGCACCCGCCGCGCCGCGGAGGGCGCCGAGGCGCGCGCCGCGGCCGGGGAGGCCGCGGCCGCGCTCGCGACGCTCGCCGATCCCGCCGCCGCCCGGGCCGAGGTCGAGGCGGAGCGGTTGCGGGTCGAGGCGGCGCGGCTCACCATGCTGACCCGCCGCGCCGAGGCCGACGAACTCGAACGCGCCGGCAAGGCGCGCGAACGGCGCCTCGCCGAGATCGACCGCGACCGCGCCGGCTGGACGGCGCGCCGCGCCAATGCCTCCGACCGCCTCGCCGGGCTCGACGCCCGAGTGGAGGCCGCCGAGGAGGCGCTCGACGCCGCGCGCGACCGCCCGGCCGAACTCGACGCCCGGGGCGAATCTCTCGCCCGCGGACTCGACGAGGCCGAGGGGCGCCGGAGCCGGGCGGCGGAGGCGCTCGCCCGCGCCGAGGCCGGGCTGCGCGACGCCGAGACCGCCTCCCGCGCCGCCGAACGCGCGGCGAGCGAGGCGCGCGAAGCCCGCGCCGGCGCGGAGGCGCGCGCCGAGGCCGCCCGCGCCCGCGCCGAGGCCGAGGCCGAACGCCTGACGGCGGAGACCGGCCAGGCCCCGGCCGACCTGCTCGCCGGGCTCGGCACCGATCTCGCCGCGGTCCCGAAGGCCGCCGAGCTCGATACCGAGGTCGCGCGGCTGCGCCGCGCCCGCGGCGGGCTGGGCGCGGTGAACCTGCGCGCCGAGGAGGATGCGCGCGAGCTTCAGATCGAATTCGATACGCTGATCGGGGAGCGGACGGATCTCGAGGAGGCGATCAAGAAGCTCCGCCTCGGCATCGCCGGGCTGAACCGCGAGGGCCGCGGGCGGCTTCTGGCGGCCTTCGACGAGGTGAACCGGAATTTCGCGACCCTGTTCCGGCATCTCTTCGGCGGCGGTGAGGCCAATCTCGTGCTGGTCGAGAGCGACGATCCGCTCGAGGCCGGGCTCGAGATCATGGCGCAGCCGCCGGGCAAGAAGCTCTCGACGCTGTCGCTGCTTTCGGGGGGCGAGCAGACGCTGACGGCGCTCTCGCTCATCTTCGCCGTATTCCTCGCCAATCCCTCGCCGATCTGCGTGCTGGACGAAGTCGACGCGCCGCTCGACGACGCGAATGTGACGCGCTTCTGCGACCTGCTCGACGAGATGATCGAGCGGACCGAGACGCGATTCCTCGTCATCACGCACCACGCGGTGACGATGGGCCGGATGGACCGGCTCTTCGGCGTGACGATGCAGGAACAGGGGGTGAGCCAGCTCGTCTCCGTCGACCTCGCCGCCGCCGAACGCCTGGTCGAATCGGTCGGCTGACGGCTGGGCCGCGCCCCCCGTCGCGCCAGCCAGCTGTTCGCCCCGCCGGGCGCTCCCCCGACGCTCGCTTCTTCCTCATGTTTCATATGGGCATGAAATCTATCGGGCAGTCCGCGCAGGAGCCGTCAGGCGCCGGAGCGAGGGGCCCCGCCAACAGGCGGGGAGAAACCGGACTCGCGGCCAAAGGGCCGCTCCGCGCGGTCCGGGCCGAAGGGCCGGACCGCCACCCCGTTCGCGATGCCCCTGAAACGCCAAAATCCGGCGGGTCGGAACCCGCCGGATTTCGGATGCGCCCGAAATAGGGCGTCTGGTGCGGTCGAGAAGACTCGAACTTCCACGGGGGTTAGCCCACAGCGACCTCAACGCTGCGCGTCTACCAATTCCGCCACGACCGCGTGGCGCGGCTTCTAGCAAAGCCCCACGGGCGGGTAAAGGGCGAAACCGCGCTTTCCGCGAAGGAATTTCGCAGGAGTTTCACGCGGCCCCATTCCCCTACCCGGAGAAGGTTTTCCGGGGCGAATCCGCCCCGCTCAGTTCTCCTTCGCCATCGGCAGGGCGAAGCCCGCCGCCGGCTTCGCCGAGACCGGCACCGGCCGCTCCGCCGAGCCGGCGGCGGGCATCGCGGCGGAAAGCAGCGCGAGCCTGTCCTGGGCATTCGCCGAGATGAGCGGCGTCGCCCCCTGGCGCAGCCCGTCCACCGCCGCCGCGACCCATTCGAGCCCGAGTTCGCGTCGCGCCGGAACGCCCAGCCCCATCCGGAGCTGCTCGCCGATGAGTTCGGCATAGGCGGCCTCGTTCAGCCCGGCGAGCACCATCGCCGAGGCGAGCGCGACCGAGGCGTCGTCGATCCGGTAGCCCACCCCGAGGCAGATCCGCGCATTCGCGCTCAGCTGTTCCGGCGGATAGCCGGTCTCGGCGACGAACTGGCGCAGGTCGGCCAGCATCGTATCGACCCGCGCGCCCGGCAGCCGGGCGACGTAATCGCGCAGCGCCGGCGCGAAGGCGACGCATTGCGCGGTGATGTCATCCTGCGAGACACCGGCCACCGTCGCCGCGAGGCTCTCTCCCTGGTCGATCGCATAGCTGCGGCCGAGGCAGAACTGCTCGGCGAGCATCTGATCGGTGTCGAGCCCCGCCCCGAGCGTGCGCGGGCCGCCATTCGCGCTCGTCGCCACCGCGACCTTGCCGCAGGCTCCCGCCATCGAGGGGGCCGGGGAGGTCGCCGCGATGAAGGTCGGCAGCGCCGGCGCTGCGGGCTCCGGCTCCGGCGCGGCCGCCACGGGCGCGGGTTCGGGCTCCGGAGCCGGAGCGGCGGCGGGCACGGGCGCGGGCGCCGCGGCCGCGATCGGCGCGGGTTGCGGCGCGACCGGCGCCTGGGGCGCGCCGGCCAGCATCTGGCGATAGGCGACCAGCAGGCCGCGCCCGCCCTGGCCGGAGGCGAGCGCCTGATTGACCCCCGGGCCACCGGCCACCGCCCAGTCATAGGCGCCGAGCAGCGTCCCGGCCTCGGGATCGGTGAGATAGCCGGTCGAGGGATAGCCCATGTAGGCCTGGTAGGTCGCCGAGGCCGCGCGCGTGCCCGGCCCGATCACGCCGTCCGGGGCGCCGGCGGGAAAGCCGAAATAGTTGAGCGCGGTCTGGACGCGGCGGTTCTGCGCGCGCTGCGCCGAATCGACCCGGGGCGCGACATAGACCCGTTCGGTCCGCACATAGGTGCGCCTCGGCTGGGTCACGTGATTGGTGATCGCATTGCCGACCACCGTCCCCGCCACGCTGCCGCCGAAACTGTCCCAGAAGCCGTTCGCCCGCGCCCCGCCGGCCGAAAGCGCGCCGAGCATCGCGCTGGACATCAGGATGGTTCTAAGAAATCTATGCACGACCATGAGAATTCCTCCCGAGAATCGGCAAATGTCATCACGAATGGGCGAGATTCTAGCAGAGGTCGGCGAAGCAGCCGAACCGAAAACCGCCGGAATCGACTTCGATCCGGACAATTCAGGGCCCGGTCCGGAATGGCGCGTGGCGAGCGAACCGGTCCCCTATCCCGAAGCCCTGGCCACGATGGAGGCGCGGGTCGAGGCGCTGATCGCCGGTCGCGCGGGGGAACTCGTCTGGCTGCTCGAGCATCCGCCGCTCTATACCGCCGGCACCTCGGCGCGGGCGGAGGATCTGCTGATGCCCGACCGCTTCCCGGTCTATCCGGCCCGCCGGGGCGGGGAATACACCTATCACGGGCCCGGCCAGCGGGTCGCCTATGCGATGCTCGACCTCAACCGCCGGGGGCGGGACGTGCGGGCCTATGTCTGGAATCTGGAGGAATGGGTGATCCGGGCGCTGGCCGAGTTCAACGTGACCGGAGAGCGGCGGCCGGGCCGGGTCGGCGTCTGGGTCGTCCGGCCGGATCGCCCGCCCCTGCCCGACGGCTCCCCCGCCGAGGACAAGATCGCGGCGATCGGCGTGCGCATCCGCCGCTGGGTCACCTTCCACGGCATCGCGATCAACGTGGAGCCGGATCTCACGCATTTCTCCGGCATCGTCCCCTGCGGGATCCGCGGCTACGGCGTCACGAGCCTCGTCGATCTCGGCCTGCCGGTGACGATGGCCGATCTCGACCTCGCGCTGGCGCGCGCCTTCGACGCGGTCTTCGGCCCGACGCCCGGAGCCTGACGGGAAGCGGCGGGACCGGATCCCCGAAAGCGAACGCGCCCCGGAAAGGGGCGCGTGTCAGGGCAATCTTGATCGGGGGTCAGTATCCGCGCGGGCGGCGCTCGCCCGGCGGCGGATCGCGCCGGACCGGGACGGGCCTCGGCGCCGGGGCCGGGCCGAACAGGACATCGGAGAGCCAGGCGATCACCCGGTCCATCCACTCGGGTCCACGCTGCGCTTCCATGCCTCTGTCCTCCTCCGGATGCCGGTTCACTTCGCTGTCAAGGATATGGGAAGTGAACCCGCGAGCCTCAACCCCGTTCCCGGCCTTCCGGCGAAAAGCTTGATCCGGATCAAGCCGTGCGCGCCAGATCGGGCGGCGTCGCCTCCGCGATCAGGTCCGCCATGGCGAGATCCACCGGCCGCTCCTCGGTCCGCTGCTCGCCGAGCCGGCGGATCGAGACGGTGCGCTCCTCGACCTCGCGCGCGCCCACCGCGAGGATCACGGGGACCTTGGCGAGGCTGTGCTCGCGGACCTTGTAGTTGATCTTCTCGTTGCGCAGATCCGCCTCGGCCCGGACGCCCTTCGCCCGCAGCGCCATCACCACCTGATCGGCGTAGTCGTTCGCCTGCGACACGATCGGCGCGACCACCACCTGGCGCGGCGCGAGCCAGAGCGGGAACCTGCCCGCGTAATGCTCGATCAGCACGCCGGTGAAACGCTCGAACGAGCCGAGGATCGCGCGGTGCAGCATGTAGGGCCGGTGCTTGTCGCCATCCTCTCCGACGTATTCCGCGCCGAGCCGCTCGGGCAATTGCGCGTCGACCTGGAAGGTGCCGCACTGCCATTCGCGCCCGATCGCGTCGGTGAGCTTGAAATCGAGCTTCGGCCCGTAGAAGGCGCCCTCGCCCGGATCGACCTGATAGGGCGCGCCGACCTGCAGGATCGCGTTCTCGAGCGCGCCCTCGACCTTGTCCCACGTCTCGTCGGAGCCGATGCGGACCTCGGGCCGGGTGGAGAGCTTGATGTCGAACTTCTCGAAGCCGAGATCCTTGTAGACGCTCGACAGCAGCGCGATGAAGGCGGCGCATTCGCTCTCGATCTGGTCCTCGGTGCAGAAGATGTGCGCGTCGTCCTGGGTGAAGCCGCGCACGCGCATCAGCCCGTGCATCGAGCCGGAGGGCTCATAGCGGTGGCAGGCGCCGAATTCCGCGAGCCGGAGCGGCAGGTCGCGATAGGACTTGAGCCCCTGGTTGTAGACCTGGACGTGGCAGGGGCAGTTCATCGGCTTCAGCGCGTTGACGCGCTTCTCCTTCGCCGCCTCCTCCTCGACCTCGACGAGGAACATGTGCTCCTGATAGGCCTCCCAGTGCCCGGAGGCCTCCCAGAGCTTGCGGTCCACCACCTGCGGCGTGCGGATCTCCTTGTAGCCCGCGTGGCGCAGCCGGCGGCGCATGTAATCCTCGAGCGCGCGGTAGAGCGTCCAGCCCTCGGGGTGCCAGAACACCATGCCCGGCGCCTCTTCTTGCATGTGGAAGAGCTTCATCTCGCGGCCGAGCTTGCGGTGGTCGCGCTTCGCCGCCTCCTCGAGCCGGAAGAGATGCGCCTTCAGGTCGTCCTTCGTCCGGAAGGCGGTGCCGTAGATGCGCTGCAGCATCGGCCGGTCGCTGTCGCCGCGCCAGTAGGCGCCCGCGACGCTCATGAGCTTGAAGGCGTCGGCCGGCACCTGGCCGGTATGGGCGAGATGGGGGCCCCGGCAGAGATCCTGCCAGTGTCCGTGCCAGTACATCCGGATCGGCTGCCCCTCCGGGATCATGCCGACGAGTTCGACCTTGTAGGGCTCGTTCAGCGCCTCGTAATGGCGCACGGCCCGGTCGCGGTCCCAGACCTCGGTCGTCACCGGGTCGCGCAGCGCGATGATCTCGCGCATCTTCTTCTCGATGAGCGCCAGATCCTCGGTGGTGAAGGGCTCGGCGCGGTCGAAATCGTAGTACCAGCCGTTCTCGATCACCGGGCCGATCGTGACCTTCACATCGGGCCAGAGCTCCTGCACCGCGCGCGCCATGATATGCGCCGCGTCGTGCCGGATGAGGCCGAGCGCGATCTCCTCGTCCCTGATCGTGTGGATCGCGACGGCCGAATTCTCGGTGATCGGCTGGCTGAGGTCGGTCAGGCGGCCGTTGACCGTCGCCGCGATCGCGGCCTTCGACAGCGATTTCGACAGGCTCTCCGCGATGCCCGCGCCGGTGACTCCGGCGGGATAGGCGCGCACGGCGCCGTCGGGGAGGGTGATCCGGACCTCGCGAATGGCCTCGGCCGCGTCGCTCATGGTCGTCTCCTTGGGTTTTGGCGCCTACCGCGCGCCCGGGTCTCAGGGAGGTTCCGCCGTTAGTCCCGCCTCGGGTCCGAGTCAAGGCGCCGTCGTGTCAGGGCGCCGTCGTGTCAAGGCAGCGTCGCGGCCCGGCTTGCGCGGCCGGGCCGTCCCGGGCCAAACCGGAACCCGACAAGACGGAGAGCCCATGACATGACGGAAACCCGCCTCGACCTGCCCGACGGCCGTTCCCTCGCCTATCGCCGCCAGCCCGGGCGCGGGCCGGGCGTGGTCTTTCTCGGCGGCTTCCGCTCGGACATGACTGGGACCAAGGCCGAGCATCTCGCGGCCTGGTGCGCCACCGAGCGCCGGGCCTTCCTGCGGTTCGACTATACCGGGCACGGCGCCTCCTCCGGCGCCTTCCTCGACGGCGCGATCGGCGACTGGGCGCGGGACGCGCTCGACGCGGTGACCGCGCTCACCGAGGGGCCGCAGGTTCTCGTCGGCTCCAGCATGGGCGGGTGGATGGCCCTGCTGCTCGCAAAACGTGTACCCGAGCGGGTTCACGCGCTGGTCGGCATCGCGGCGGCGCCCGATTTCACCGAGGATTCGATGTGGGGCGAATTCGACGCCGGGCAGCGCGCGGCGCTCGCCTCCGCCGGCCGGGTCGAGCTTCCGAGCGACTACGCGGACGAGCCCTATGTGATCACGCGCCGGCTGATCGAGGACGGGCGGGCCAATCTCGTGCTGCGCGACCCGCTGCCGCTGCCCTTCCCGGTCCGGCTGCTGCAGGGGACCGCGGATACCGATGTCGATCCCTCGGTCGCGCTCCGGCTGCTCGCCCACGCCGAGTGCGCGGACATGCGGCTGACGCTCGTCAAGGGCGCGGATCACCGGTTCAGCACGCCGGAATGTCTTGATTTGATCGGGAAAACCGTCGCCGGCCTTCTCGCCTGAGACGGGAACGCCCGCGCGTGTCCGGATCACGCGCGGGCGTCGTCTATTCCTCGTCCGGGACGGGTTCCAGCCCTATGCCTCCGCCGCCTCGAGCCGTTGGATTTCCTCCTTGAGGTGAAGTTTCTTGAGCTTGAGCTGCTTGAGGCTCAGATCGTCGCAGGCCGGGTGGCGCTGCTCCGTGTCGATCACATCCGACAGGGCCTGATGCTTCTTGCGGAGTTCCGTCAGGTGAGAACCCAGGCTCATGAGTCGTCTCCTACTCAGCTGTTTCCAACCCGATCAGTAGAGCATCGAACGTCTCGCCTGTCACGCGAACCGAGGTCGCAGAAGCCGCGCCTCGCGCCGAGGTGACACGCTGCGAGATCATCCCGCGCGCGCGAATTTTCTGTTGCGGCGCAGCATGGTCAAGACATTTTCGTGACAGGCACTTAGCCTCCTGTCATCGCGCTGTCATCGGCGCCGCGATACGTGATTGCGCGCTCTCGCCCACCGGATTTCCGAAGATTTCACAGACGGAGGCGTAAAGTTAGCGATATTTCGCCGCGTCCCCGGGCTCCAGCGCCGCCCCTTCGCGCAGCACGCGCTCGGTTTCGGGGGCGTATCCGCCGCCGTCGGCGCCGTGCGATTCGCCGCGATGCACGATGAGCGGCGAGGCGAGGACGAGCGGCCCGCCGGCGCCCTTGCGGGCCCGGACCAGCACCCGGCCCGCCGGCCGGCCGGCGCGGGGTGCGACCGGCAGCACGAGGACAGAGCCGGCCCGCCCCTCCAGCGCCGCGAGGATGCCGCCGAGCCGCTCGGCCCGGTGGATCAGCGTCAGCCAGCCGCCGTCGCGCAGCCGGCGCAGCCCGGCGGAGATCCAGTCGCCGAGCGTCGCCTCCTCCACATGCGCGGTCTCCCGGCCGGGGTCGCGCGGCGCGGTCGCGGCGCCGCGCGGGTAGAAGGGCGGATTGGCGATGACATGGTCGAAGACCAGCGCCCGAAGCTCCGGCGGCGGACGGCGCAGGTCACCCTCATGCACCGTGAGCGCGATCCCGTTCGCCCGGGCGTTCTCCCGCGCCAGGGCGGCGTAGGCCGGCTGGGTCTCCAGCCCGCGCAGCTCGATCCCCGGGACGCGCGCGCCGAGGCAGAGCACCGCGACCCCTGCCCCGCAGCCGAGTTCCAGCACCCGCTCGCCCGGGCGGGCGGGCGTGAAGGCGGCGAGAAGGACGGGGTCGGTCGCCGCGCGGTAGCCGGCGCGGGGCTGCCGGATCGTGAGCCGTCCGCCGAGGAAGGCATCCTCGCTGTGGTACTCCTCATCCTCGCTGTGGTACTCCTCCCCCGGCCCGGCGTTCATTCGCGCACGAGCCCCTCGACGTCGTTGTCGGAAAGGATCGCGCGGGCGCGGAACGCGTCCCGCTCCGCGACGAGAAGGCGCTTCGGAAACAGGCCGATCCCGCCTTCGAGCACGCTCATATGGACGTCCATCACAAAGCAGTCTATACCCTCCGCGCGCAGCAAGGCGGTGGAAAATGGTATGATGGTAGGGTCTGTCGTGCGCAGGATTTCCTTCATTCTCCGAAGCCTAAGGCGCGGATGCGCCGCGGTCGAGAGGAACTCCGCGTGAATACGCCCGGCCCCGTCCTGAACCCGATCGAACAGCTCCAGCACATGCTCGCCGACGACATGGCGGCCGTGAACGCGCTGATCCGCGAGCGCATGGCGAGCGAGCACGCGCCGCGCATTCCCGAGGTCACCGCCCATCTGGTCGAGGCCGGCGGCAAGCGGCTGCGGCCGCTGCTGACGCTGGCGGCGGCGCGGCTCTGCGGCTACGCGGGCGCCGATCACGTGAAGCTCGCCGCCACGGTCGAATTCATCCATACCGCGACGCTGCTCCACGACGACGTGGTGGACGAGAGCGACCGCCGCCGCGGCCGGCCCACCGCGAACCTGCTCTGGGACAACAAGTCGAGCGTGCTCGTCGGCGACTATCTCTTCGCCCGCTCCTTCCAGCTCATGGTCGAGACCGGGAGCCTGCGCGCGCTCCACATCCTCTCCGACGCGGCCGCGGTGATCGCGGAGGGCGAGGTGCTGCAGCTCGCGAGCGCCGAGAGCCTCGCGACGACCGAGGACATCTATCTCCAGGTGATCCGCGGCAAGACCGCCGCGCTCTTCGCCGCCGCGACCGAGGTCGGGCCGGTGATCGCGGGCGCCGGGGAGCCCGTCGTGGCCGCGATGCGCGCCTATGGCGACGCGCTCGGCGTCAGCTTCCAGATCGCGGACGACCTGCTCGACTATGGCGGCGCCAGCGCCGCGCTCGGCAAGAATGTGGGCGACGACTTCCGCGAGCGGAAGATGACGCTGCCGGTCATCCGCGCCGTCGCCGCCGGCGACACGGAGGAGCGCGCCTTCTGGACCCGCGTGATCGAGAAGGGCGACCAGCGCGAGGGCGATCTCGAGACCGCGCTCGGGCTCATGCGCCGGCACGGCAGCCTCGAAAGCACGCGCGAGACCGCCTATGACCACGCCGCCCGCGCCCGCGCCGCGCTCGCGGCGGTGCCCGAGGGCGAGCTGCGCGACCTGCTGAGCCAGCTCGCCGATTTCGTGGTGGCCCGGCTGAACTGAGGCCCGGCTGAATCGAGGGGTTCGGAAATGATCCTGATCGAGGGAACGATCCGCGTGGCGGCCGGGAGGCTCGCGGAGGCGCGGCCGGCGATGGCGCGCATCGTCGAGGCGAGCCGGGCGGAACCGGGCTGCGTCGCCTATTCCTTCGCCGAGGACATCCTCGAACCGGGGCTGATCCGGATCTTCGAGGTCTGGCGCGACGAGGCCGCGCTCGAACTTCACCGGGCCGCCGAACACTTCCGCCTCTGGCGCGGAAGCTGGGCGGAACTCGGCATCGGCGGCCGCGACCTGCGCCGCGCGGAGATCGAGACGCTAGAGCCCTGCTGAGGCCGGCCCGGCCGCCGGGGCCGAGGCCACCCACCAATCGGGCTCCGCGATGCGAAGCCGCGCGGCGGCGGCCTCCGCCGCCCCCAGGGTCTCGAAAAGTCCGAAGACCGTCGCGCCCGAGCCCGACATCCGGGCGAGCGCGCAGCCCGGAGAGGCGCCGAGCGCGGCGATCACCCCGCCGATCACCGGCGCCACCTCCGCCGCCGGGGCCTCGAGGTCGTTGCGCCGGGTCGCGAGCCACGCGAAGAGATCGCCGCTCGCGGTGAAATCGGGGATCGCGCCGAGCGGCGGATTGTCCCGCCGCGCGAGCCGGGAGAAGACCGCGCCCGTCGCGACGCCGACGCCGGGATTGACCAGCACCATCGCGAAGGGCGGCAGCCGGACCGGCGCCAGAACCTCGCCGATCCCCGACATCCGCGTCGGGACGCCCGCGAGGCAGACCGGCACGTCCGCGCCGAGCCCGAGCACCGCCTCCGGCGCGGGGAGGCGCTGGCCCCGGAGCCGCGCGAGCGCGCGGAGCGCCGCGGCCGCGTCGGCCGAACCGCCGCCGATGCCGCTCGCCACCGGCAGGTTCTTCGCCAGCGTGAACGCCGCCCCGCCCCCCATCAGCGCCGCGGCGCGCAGCACCAGGTTGTCCGGCCCGGCGTCGAGCCCCGCCGCGAAGGGTCCGCCGATCGCGAGCGACGGCGTCTCCGCCGGCTCCGCGCGCAACTCGTCCCCGATCTCGGCGAAGGCCACGAGGCTGTCGAGCAGGTGATAGCCGTCCGCGCGCCGCCCGGTGACGTGCAGGCACAGGTTCACCTTGGCGCGGGCACGTTCGATCACCGGGGGTTCGATCACCGGGGAGGGCATCGCGGTCAGCCGTCGGAGCCGGGCTTGTCCTCGCTCCGCACCTTGTCGAGCCCGACATCGAGCTTGCGCCGGATCCGGTCCATGTCGAGGTCGTCCGCCGGACCGAAGGAGAGCGCGCGGTGCCACTGGAAATCGGCCTCGCGCTTGCGCCCGACCATCCAGAGCACATCGCCGAGATGATCGTTGATCACCGGATCGTCCGGCGTGAGCTCGACCGCGCGCAGCATCGGCGCGACCGCGTCCTGGTAGCGGCCGAGCCGGTAATAGGCCCAGCCGAGCGAGTCGGTGATGTAGCCGTCGTCGGGCTGCCCCTTGACCGCGCGCTGGATCATGTCGAGCGCCTCGTCATAGTCCTGGCCCTGCTCCAGCAGCGAATAGCCGAGATAGTTCAGGACCAGCGGCTGGTCGGGCGAGAGTTTCAGCGCCTCGCGGAAATCGGCTTCCGCCGCCGCCCAGTCGCCCGCGCGCTCGTTCGCGACGCCCCGGGTATAGTAGAGCACCCAGTGGATCTTCTGCGGCGTCCCGATCAGGTCGATCGCCTTCGTATAGGCCGCGACCGCCTCCCCGAACTGCTCGTTCGAGCGATAGGCGTCGCCCAGTTCCGACTGCACCTCGATCTGGTCGCCATGCGTCGCGGCCAGCGCGACGAGCGTTGCGATGCCGCCTTCGACATCGCCCGAGTCCCGCTGGGTGCTGGCGCGGCGGATCTCCGCGGTCACGTACCAGGGCGAGTCCTCGGGCACCTCCGACAGGACCTCGGTCGCGAGCGCGTAGCGCTCCTCGTTCTCGAGGAGTTCGGCGGCGAGCAGGTCGGCCTCGATCAGCCCGGGCCGGATATAGGCGGCGAGCCGCGCGTGAAGCAGCGCGACGCGCTCGGTATTGTCGGTGTTGAGCGCCTCGGCGAGGGTCAGATAGGCTTCCGCCACGCCGTCCTTCGCCTCGGTCACCTGGTCGAAGGCCACCTCGTCGCCCCGGGCGAGCCGGTCGCGCAGCGCGATCAGCGTGGCATCCGGAAACCCGCCGTCGATCGCCTGGTTGAGCATCGCGAGCGCGTCCTGCTCCTTGCCGAGCTGCGCGAGGATCTCGGCATGGGCGATCAGCGCGGAACGGGTCAGATGCAGCGGCCCCTGCTCGCCCCCCGCGAGGATGGTCTCGGCGGAGACGAAATCCCCCGCCATCGCGAGCGCGAGCGCCTTGTGATACTGGCCGTAGGCCGCCATCGCGTCATTCGCGGTCATCGCGTCGAACTTCGCCTTCGCGGCGGGGAAATCCTCGCGCCCCACCTCGATCCAGCCGGCGACGAGCCCCGCGAGCAGCGGGTTGTACACCCGGGGCGGCGCCGAGGCGAGGAGCCGCGCCGCGCCGTCGAAATCGTTATCGTGGATCGCCGCGGCGAGGCGCACCAGCCCCGCGAGCTGGTTCTCCGGCTGCGCCTGGGCGAGCTTGTCGGCGAGCGGCCCGGCGATCTCCATGTCGCCGAGGGCGACGCGCGCGACGAGCGCGTTCTGCATCAGCGCGAAATTCGTCGGATCGGTGGCAAGCGCGCGATCGTAGTATTCCGCGGCGACGGGATAGTCGTCACGGAAATCCGCCTGCATCGCCGCGAGATAGGCGCCGGACAGCGAGGAGGCGAGCGCGGGCGCGAGCGGGGAGGCGGCGAGAAGGCCGCTCAGGATGCCCGCGGCCAGTTTCGCGTTGATCGTCGGCAATGGTCGGCTCTCCCCGATGTGTCGGGCGGAAACCTATTCCGCCCCGACCCGGCATGCAATCGCACCGATTATCCCCGCGTCGCCCGCGCCATCACATGTTGGGGTAATTCGGCCCGTCTCCGCCCTGGGGCGTGGTCCAGTTGATGTTCTGCGCGGGATCCTTGATGTCGCAGGTCTTG
>NZ_VFRP01000002.1 GCF_006385685.1 Amaricoccus solimangrovi
CTCGGTTGCCTCCATCGGGAAGCTCGCGGCTGACCTTGGGGTTTCCCCTGAGGACGCCTCGGCCCGTGTGTCCCAGGCAATCGAGGGAATGCGGGCCGCCGCCGCCGAAGCCTGCGGCATGACCGACCCCGCCGAGCAGCGGGCCTATGACGCATGGCTGAACGCTGACCCGCAGCGCCTCTCAGCGGCCCGTCAGGCGGCCCGAGCGATTGCCCGGGGGGAAGGAGTAGCCAAGGCGAGGAAGCTCGTCAGCGACTGGCGCACAGCGCATTCCGCCGATGGCGGGCGTAGCGCCTCTGCGAAGGTGGCGCTGAGGAAGCCCGGAAGGTTTCGCTGATCGACACGGCGGGGACAGGAACACTTGTCCCCGTTGTCCCGGCTCCACCTCCTCGTCTTGTCCCCAATTTGTCCCCGCAGGTTCGGGGGAGGGCGAGGAGGCTGCTAAGTCTTTGATTTTTTGGTACCAGCGCCCCGGCTTGAACGGGGGACCTCCTGATCCACAATCAGGCGCTCTAACCAACTGAGCTACGCCGGCACCGTGAGGCGAGCAGTTACAGCGGGGCTCGGGGGAATGCAAGGGGCTCGCGACACTTTCGCGCACCCTTGCGGCGGCGCGCGCGCGGACCCAGAATGGCGCCCCTGGACATGAAGCGGCGGGCGGCGGGAGGGCCGGAGAGAGATGGGCATCGACAGCGAGAGCGACGTGGCGGCGAACCTGCAGATCGGGCCGACCAGCCTCGGCATGGTCCGGCTCTACATCGCCACCGAGACGGTCGAGCTGCCGCTCGATTTCGATCCCGACGAGGCGGAGGAGATCGCCGAGGAGCTGCGCGCCTCCGCGGCCAGGGCGCGGGCGATGAAGGGCGCGGCCGGGAAGGAGAAGGGCGGCAAGCGCCGCTGAGGCTCAGGCGAGATCGGGGCGGGGCGGCGCGCCGGCCGGCCCGGGATCGAGGAGCGCGCCGAGCCGGCCGGCCGCGACCCGGCCGAAGCGCTGGATCAGCGCCCGGCGCCGCGCGCCCGCGAGCGGGCGGGTCTCCGGCCAGCGCTGGATCTCGGCGTCGAAGGCGTCGGCCACGATCAGCCCGGCCTCGGCGGGCAGGATCTCGGACGGGAAGTCGAGGTCCACCGCCCAGAAGAAACGGTCGCACCACTCGAGATAGCCGGTCCACTTGCGATCGGAGGTGAAGTCGGCCCGGCTCGACTTGCACTCGACGATCCAGATCTCGCCCCGCGGTCCGAGGCCCATCACGTCGACGCGGAGCCCCGGCGCCGGGATGAACTCGACGAGGCTCGCGAAATCGAGCCCGCGCAGATGGCGGCAGACCCCGCGCGCGAGGCGCTGGCCGGGCATGGCGGGCAGGCTCTCCCCGGGACGGTCGGCGGCGGTCATGGCGGCGAGACTGGCGCGCGCCCGCGCCCGGGTCAACCGCGCGGCCCCGTTGCGACCTTTGGGGGCTTGAGGCGCGCTCACGCGACGGTTACAGATCATGGCAGCCGTAGCACCGACGTGACCGGAACCGTCGGGCTGACAGGAGGAATTTCATGGCAGACGCCGCCGTCCACAGCCACGCCGATCACCCGAGGCCGGGGTTCTTCACCCGTTGGTTCATGTCCACGAATCACAAGGACATCGGGATCCTTTACCTCGTGACCGCGGCGATCGTCGGCCTCGTCTCGGTCGCCTTCACGATGTACATGCGGCTCGAGCTCATGGAGCCGGGCGTGCAGTTCATGAATCTCGACGGCGTGCCGAACGGGCATATCTGGAACGTGCTCGTGACCGGTCACGGCATCCTGATGATGTTCTTCGTCGTCATCCCGGCGCTCTTCGGCGGGTTCGGCAACTACTTCATGCCGCTCATGATCGGCGCGCCCGACATGGCCTTCCCGCGGATGAACAACCTCAGCTACTGGCTCTACGTGGCCGGCACCTCGCTCGCGGTCGTGTCGCTCTTCACGCCGGGCGGCGACGGGCTCAACGGCGCGGGCGTGGGCTGGGTGCTCTATCCGCCGCTCTCGACGCATGAATCCGGCATGTCGATGGATCTCGCGATCTTCGCGGTGCACCTCTCGGGCGCCTCGTCGATCCTCGGCGCGATCAACATCATCACCACATTCCTCAACATGCGCGCCCCGGGCATGACGCTGCACAAGGTGCCGCTCTTCCCGTGGTCGGTGGTCGTGACCGCCTTCATGATCCTGCTCGCGCTCCCGGTGCTCGCCGGCGCGATCACGATGCTGCTGACCGACCGCAACTTCGGCACGACCTTCTTCGCCCCCGACGGCGGCGGCGACCCGATCCTCTACCAGCACATCCTGTGGTTCTTCGGCCATCCGGAGGTCTACATCATCATCGTGCCGGGCTTCGGGATCATCTCCCACGTGATCTCGACCTTCGCGCGGAAGCCGATCTTCGGCTACCTGCCGATGGTCTATGCGATGATCGCGATCGGCGCGCTCGGCTTCGTCGTCTGGGCGCACCACATGTACACCGTCGGCCTGTCGCCGACGCAGCAGAGCTACTTCATGCTCGCCACCATGGTGATCGCGGTGCCGACCGGCATCAAGATCTTCTCCTGGATCGCGACGATGTGGGGCGGCTCGATCGAGTTCCGGACGCCGATGCTCTGGGCGATGGGCTTCCTGTTCCTCTTCACCGTGGGCGGCGTCACCGGCGTGGTGCTCTCGCAGGCGGCGATCGACCGGGCCTATCACGACACCTACTACGTGGTGGCGCATTTCCACTACGTGATGAGCCTCGGCGCGGTCTTCTGCATCTTCGCCGGCATCTACTACTGGATCGGCAAGATGACCGGCCGGCAGTATCCGGAATGGGCGGGCAAGGTCCACTTCTGGCTGATGTTCATCGGCGCCAACCTGACCTTCTTCCCGCAGCACTTCCTGGGGCGCCAGGGCATGCCGCGGCGCTACATGGACTATCCCGAGCAGTTCGCGCAGTGGAACTTCGTCTCCTCGATCGGCGCCTTCATCTCCGGGATCTCGTTCCTGTTCTTCTTCGGCGTGATCTACTACACGCTGCGTCACGGCGCGCGGGTGACCGATCCGGCCTACTGGGGGCCGCAGCCGGATGCGACGCTCGAATGGACGCTGTCGAACCCGCCGCCGGAGCACACGTTCGAAACCCTGCCGACGCCCGAGATGTGGGATCACCGCGCCCATTGAGGCGCGGCGGCCCCCGCGCGGGGGGCGGTGAAAAAAGGTCGGTGACATGGCCGATACGACGGGGGCGGGCGGTTCGACGCGCGCCCCCGATCCGTTCGCGCGCAAGGATCCGCCGCTGCTCGACCTCACGCTCTGGCCGAACCGCTCGCTCAGCCGGCGCGGCTTCGCCTGGGTGCTCGGCATCGTCGCCGTCGGGCTCGCGGCGCCGATCGTCCCGCTGCTCGGCACCCGCCTCGCGCTCGGCGTGATCCCGTTCTCGCTCGCCGCGTTCGCGGCGCTCTATTTCGCGATCCGGCGCAGCTACGCCGACGGACGGCTGACCGAGCGGATCCGGGTCTGGCCCGATCTCGTCGCCGTGGAGCGGCGGGAGCCGCGCGGCGGGATACGGCGCTGGCAGGCCAATCCGCACTGGGTCCGGCTCGCGCTCCGCGACGACGGGCCGGTGGAACGCTATCTCACCCTTTCCGGCGGCGGGCGGGAGATAGAGCTCGGCGCCTTCCTGAGCCCGGAGGAGCGCGAGAGCCTGCATGCCGAGCTGGCCCGCGTCCTCGCCCGCGCGCGGGCCGCCGATTTTCGCTGACGCGGCCCCGGCCGCCGGCCTATAAACCGGGGCACGGAGCGGCTCCCGCGCTCCCCGCGACCCGAAGGAGGAATTTCCCGTGATGTCCCGTCTCGCCCTCGTCCCCATGCTGCTCCTCTGCGCGGCGCTGCCCGTTCGGGCGGACGAATTCACCGATACGCTCGAGAGCGCGCTCAAGGCCTACAGGGAAGGCGACGTGAAGGCGGCGGACGAGGATCTCTCCTATGCGACGAAGCTCCTCGGGAGCCAGAAGGCCGAGGCGCTGGCGAAGTTCCTGCCGCCCGCGCCGGCCGGCTGGACCCGCGAGGACCAGGCGCCGGAGGACGAGGGCGTCGGCATGGCGATGCTCGGCGGCGGCACCACGGTCTCGGCCTCCTATGCCAACGGAGGCGCGGAGGCGCAGATCACGCTGCTCGCCGACTCGCCGATGGTGACGAGCCTCGGCGCGATGATGGGCGGGCTCGCCCAGCTCACCGGCGCGAAGCCGATGCGGATCAAGCGCGTCGAATTCAGCGAGACCGACGGCGAGCTTCGCGGCCTCGTCAACAACCGCGTGCTCGTCAGCGTCTCCGGCGACGCCTCGGCCGAGGAGAAGAAGACCCTGCTCGAGGCGATGGATTTCGAGGGGCTCGGCGACTACTGAGGCCCGCCCGCTCGGCCCCGGTCAGCCCGGAGGCAGCAGCGTGTCGAGCAGGACGAGCCAGGCCGAGGCGGTGAAGATGGTGAGGAGCGTGGCGAGCAGCACCGTGCTCGCCGCCTCGGCCTGACCGCGGCGGTAGAGGCTCGCGAAGAGGAAGGCGTTGACGCCGGGTGCCATCGAGGCGGTCACCACGCAGGCGCGCACGAAATCGGGCGGCAGGTCGAAGACGTAATGCGAGAGGGTGAGCGCGATCAGCGGGTGCAGGATCAGCGACAGGCCCGAGATCGTCCCGGCCTCGCCGAGCGAGGCGCGCAGATGGTAGCGCGACAGCACGCCGCCGAGGCCGAAGAGCGCGACCGGCAGCGCCGAGCGCGCGATCATCTCGACCGAGCTTCGCAGCGCCTCGGGATAGGGCAGATGACCGATGTTGACGAGGAAGCCGAGCCCGAGCCCGATCATCAGCGCGTTGCGGAACATCGCGCGGCCGATCGCGCGCGCGGTCGCGGCGAGGCTCTGGCCATCGGCGCGGGCCATCTCCATCGTGGTGATGCCGACGAGATAGCAGATCGGCGCGTGGACCGAGATGATGGCGAAATTCGGCCCCAGCGGCCCCTCGCCATAGGCGCGGCTGAGGATCGGCAGGCCGAGCAGCACCGAATTCGAGAAGAGCGCGCCGAAGGCGATGGCGACGGCTTCCCCCGGCCGGCGGCGGAAGACGCGCCGCATCAGGACGACGCCGATCGCGAAACTGGTGATCGCGCCGGTGTAGAAGGAGAGCAGCAGCTTCGGGTCGAAGGCCGCGCCGAGGTCGAGATCGACGATCGCGGTGAAGAGCACGCAGGGCACGCCGACGAGCTGGGTGAAGACCATGAGCCCGTCGACCGCCGGCGCGGGAAAGAGCCGTGTCCGGGCGGCGGCGAAACCCGCGCCCATCACGATGAAGACCGGCAGGACGACGTTGAGGATGGTGGCGATCAAGGCGCCAGGTCCAGCACCATACCGTCATGGGCGGGGGTGACGCCCGGCGGCACTTCCGCGGCCAGTGTCGCGTAGTCGAGGTCGATATGCATGTTGGTGAGCACCGCCGCCCTCGGCCGCGCGCGCTCGATCCACTGAAGCGTGCGTTCGAGATGCGCGTGGGTCGGATGCGGCGTGTAGCGCAGCGCGTCGATCACCAGCATGTCGAGCCCGGCGAGCGCGGGCCAAGTCTCCTCCGGGATCTCCGAGACGTCGGGCAGATAGGCGAAATGGCCGATCCGGAAGCCGAGCGCGTCGATCCGGCCGTGCCGGACCGTGAAGGGCCGGAACTCGATCGGCCCGCCGGCGCCGTCGACGGTGAAGGCGCCCTCGATCCGCCGCAGGTCGAGGATCGGCGGATAGAGGCTGCCCGGCGGCTGGACGAAGGCGTAGCCGAAGCGGGTCAGCAGCGACTCCGAGGTCGGCTGGTCCGCCCAGACAGGCAGGCGCGACTGCCGGTTGAAGACGATCATCCGCAGGTCGTCGATTCCGTGCACGTGGTCGGCATGCGGATGGGTATAGGCGACGGCGTCGAGCAGCCCCACGCCCGCGTCGAGCAACTGCGCGCGCAGATCGGGCGAGGTGTCGATGAGCACGCGCGTCGCCGCCTCGCCGTCCATCCGTTCGACGAGGATCGAGCAGCGGCGGCGGCGGTTCCGCGGCTCCTTCGGGTCGCAGGCGCCCCAGAGCTCGCCGAGGCGCGGCACGCCGCCCGAGGAGCCGCAGCCGAGGATCGTGACCCGAAGCCGCGCCATCAGCCGGCCGCCCGGGTGAAGAGCCGGTCGAAATTGGCCGAGGTGAGCGCGGCGACCTCGTCCGGCTCCATCCCCAGCACCGGCGCCATCGCCCGCGCCGTCTCCGCGACGAAGGCGGGCTCGTTGCGCTTGCCGCGATGGGGCAAGGGCGCGAGATAGGGGCTGTCGGTCTCCACCAGCAGCCGGTCGCGCGGCGCGGCGGCGAAGATCTCGCGGAGCGCCTTCGCGCTCCGGAAGGTCGCGATGCCGGAGATCGAGAGATAGAAGCCGAGGCCGAGCGCGGTCTCCGCCAGCGCCGCGCCGGAGGTGAAGCAGTGCATCACGCAGGGGAAGGCGCCGGCGGCGTGTTCCTCGCTCAGGATCCGGGCCATGTCCGCGTCCGCGTCGCGGGAATGGATGATGAGCGGCAGGCCCGTCCGGCGCGACGCCTCGATATGGATCCGCAGGCTCTCGTCCTGAACGCCCGCGCTCTCGGCGGTGTAGTGGTAGTCGAGCCCGGTCTCGCCGACGCCGACGAATTTCGGATGCGCCGCGAGCGCCACCAGCGCCTCGACCATCGCGAGCGGCTCCTCATGCGCGTGCATCGGATGCGTGCCGGCGGCGTAGAAGACGCCCTCATGCGCCTCGGCGATCGCGCGCACCGAAGGCTCGCTCCGCAGCCGCGTGCAGATCGTGACCATCCGCGTCACCCCCGCCGCCCTCGCCCGCGCGACGACCGCGTCGAGTTCCGCGACCAGATCGGGGAAATCGAGATGGCAATGGCTGTCGACGAGGGAGGCGGGCATGGACATGAGCGACTTCTGAACAGGGCGCGGGCGCGCGCGATACCGGGGACTCAGTGCGCCGGAACCCGGGCCTCCGTCGCCGCCGTGTCGATACGCAGGCAGGTATCAAGGATCACCTGCGCCGGGTCAAGATGCACGGCGCGCGCATGGGCGGCGCGGGCGAGGAGTTCGGCGGCGGTCGCGGCCCAGAGCCGGGCGGGGCCGGGGCCGGGCGCGAGCCGTTCCCAGACCGCGGCCTCGGTCTCCGAGACCGGCGCGACCGCGCCGCCCGCGCCCGCGAGCGCGAGCCGCGACAGTGCGAGGCCGATGAGGTCGAGCACCATCCGGTAGCGCTCGCCCGCGTCGCGCGCGGCGCAGCTTTCCGCGAGCGCGCCGAGCCGCCGCCGGTCCATGCCGGGCGCGCGGGCGAGCAGCGCGAGAAGCTCGGCGTAGACCGCGAGCCCGTCACCCGCGATCAGCCCGGCCGCCGCGCCGACCGAGCCCCCCGCGAGCGCGCCGAGCGCGGCGGCCTCCCCGGGCGGCGGCGCGAGCCCGGCCTCCGCGAGCGCGCGAGAGAGATCCTCGGCGCCGAGCGGCGCGCAGCGCAGCACGCGGCAGCGGCTCCGGATCGTCGGCGGCAGCAGGCCCGGCTGATGGCAGACGAGCAGCAGCGCGGAGCGTTCGGGCGGCTCCTCCAGCACCTTCAGGAGCGCGTTCGCGGCGCCGGTATTCATCTCGTCGGCCGCGTCCACGATCGCGACGCGCCAACCGCCCTCGGCGGCGGACATCTGGAAGAAGGCCTTGAGCGCGCGGACCTCGTCGACGGTGATCTGGGCGCGGAGCCGCTTCGCCTTCTCGTCCCAGGGGCGGCGGCAGAGAAAGAGCCGGGGCGCGGCGAGCGCGGCGACCTGGCGGAAGACCGGATGGGCGGGATCCATGTCGAGCGTCCCGTCCTCCGGGACCGCGCCCCCCGCGATCAGGGTCCGCGCGATCCGCCAGGCGAGCGTCGCCTTGCCGATGCCCCGCGGCCCGGTGATCATCCAGCCATGCGGCGGGCGCCCGGAGCGCAGCGCCTCGACGAAACGCGCCTCCGCCTCCGTCTGGCCATGAAGCCGCGCGGTCATCCTCGGATGCGGCGCGCCCTCCAGCCGGTCGGATTCCGCCTCGCTCATCCGACGATCTCCGCGATGCGGGCGGCGACGCGGGGCGGGGCCTCCCCGGCCGGCACGACGTGGCAGCGCGCCGGGAATTCCGCCGCGAGCCCGAGGAAGGCGGCGCGGAGCCGGACCTGGAATTCCGGGCCGAACCGCTCGAACCGGTCCTCCGCGCCGCCGCGCGCGCGCTCGCGCGCCACCGCCTCGCCGGGATCGAGGTCGAGGATCAGCGTCAGATCCGCCTCGCGCCGGATCATCCGGTCGTGCAGCGCGTCGACGGTCGAGCGCAGATCGGCGCGGGCGACGCCCTGATAGGCGCGGGTCGAATCGACATAGCGGTCGCAGAGCACCGTCTCGCCCCGGCCGAGCGCGGGCGCGATCACCCGCTCGAGATGGTCGCGCCGCGCGGCGGTGAAGAGCAGGATCTCGGTCTCGGGCGACCAGCGTCCCGGCGCGCCCTCGACGAGCAGCCGGCGGATCTCCTCGGCGCCGGGCGCGCCGCCGGGCTCGCGGGTCTCGACCACGGCCTCGCCCCGCTCGCGCAGCCGCGCGGCGAGGGCGCGGATCTGGGTCGTCTTGCCCGAT
This sequence comes from Amaricoccus solimangrovi, assembly GCF_006385685.1. Taxonomy (GTDB): domain Bacteria; phylum Pseudomonadota; class Alphaproteobacteria; order Rhodobacterales; family Rhodobacteraceae; genus Amaricoccus; species Amaricoccus solimangrovi. The sequence goes on from NZ_VFRP01000002.1 coordinate 8,679, forward strand.
CCGTCGATCCCCTCGAAAGTGATGAACCGTCCGCCTGCCATGCTCCGCCGCGCTCCCGCCCCGGGGCGGCCTCAGGGCGGCGCCTAGTCGCCGCTCCGGTGCGGCAACATCCCCATCGCGCGGTCCCGCGTCAACCGGGCGGCGGCCCCGATCCGCGTCATCAGCCCGCCGCGGGCGACATCCGCGCCGGCGACGAGGTCGAATCGCGCCGTTTCGCGGCCCGGCACGGCGACGAGGAGCGTCGCGACCTTGCTCCCCTTCGCGACCGGCGCCTCGACGGGGCCGTCGTAGACCACCTTCGCCGTCATCGCCGCGCGGTCGGCGCGGGGCACGAGCAGCGAGATGTCGCGCGGGGCCACGACCGGCACCGTCGCGGCGTCGCCGAGCCAGACCGGGATCTCCGTCACCGCGTCGCCGGCGGAGAAGTATCTCACCGTGTCGAAGGCGCCGAAGGCCCAGCGCACCAGGGCCGAGGTCTCGCTCGCCCGCGCGGCCATGCTGTCGAGCCCCGACATCATGAAGACGATGCGCTGCCCGTCCCGGACCGCGGAGCCGACGAGGCCGAAACCCGCCTCGCTGGTATGGCCGGTCTTCAGCCCGTCCGCGCCGATCCCCATGGTGAGCAGCGGGTTGCGGTTCGGCTGGGTGATGCCGTTCCAGGTGAATTCGGTCTCGGAGAAGAAGCGGTAGTATTCGGGAAATTCGTGGATCAGCAGCCGGGCGAGGGCGACCAGATCCGCGCCGCTGATCACATGGCCCTCGGCCGGCCAGCCGGAGGCGTTCTTCATCTCGACCGAGGAGAGGCCGAGGTCATGCGCGCGCCGCGTCATCTGCGCGGCGAATTCCTCCTCGCTCCCCGCGAGCCCCTCGGCGACCACGACGCAGGCGTCGTTGCCCGACTGCACGATGATGCCCTGGATCAGCGCCTTGACGGGAACCTGCTCGCCGATCTCGACGAACATGCGCGAGCCGCCCATCGCATGGGCGCGGGCGCTGACCGGAAAGGTCGTCTCCATCGTGACCCGCCCGTCGCGGAGCGCCTCGAAGAGCATGTAGACGGTCATGAGCTTCGACATCGAGGCCGGGGGCTCCGGTGTCTCGGCGTTCTTCGAGAGCAGCACGGCGCCGGTCGCGTCGTCGACGACGACGGCGGTCCGCGCGCCGGTCTCGTAGGCGAAACCGGCCGCGGGGGGCAGCAGGAGGCCGATGAGGAGCGTCAGCGCGAGCGTCTTCAGCGGCATGTGCGGTTTCTCCCGGTCTGGCCAGCCCGCCCGTTCCGGACGGCGGCCCGGGCCCGGGAAGGTTAGAAGATGCGCCGGGGCCTGTCAAAAACGCACACGCTATGCGTGCGGGGCACCGCCCGATACTGGCAGCCGCGCAACACCGGGCGGTGGAAGGTGGCCCTCCGGGCGGGCGGCGCCGCGTCGGGCGTTCCGCCGGTGGCCGGTCTCGCGCGCGCGGCGCGTGGCGGGCGCCGGGCCTCTGGCGGGCGGCGCCGGCGCGGGGATCAGGGCGCCACGAGGACCGGCTCGCGCCGCAGCGCGGTGACGCGCAGCCGCGCCGGCTCCGCGCCGATCCCGAGCAGCGCGGCGGCGGCGTTCGAGATCCGCGCCTCGCCGGCGGGCACGGACCCGCGGAAGAGGGCCACGTCGACGGTCGCGCCTGTGGCGAGGTTGACGAGCCGCGCCCGCTCCGCGCGCCGCAGGTCCGGGACGGTCGCCCAGAGGCCCTGGGTGCCCTTGGGACGATCGCGGCGGCCGAGCAGGTCCCTCTGGTAGATCCCGGGCGCGAGCGCGTCGTCGAAGGAGAGGGCGAAGGCCTCGGCCCCCGCCGCCCCGGGGGCGGGGGCGGTGGCGGCTCCGGCCCGCTCGAATCCGCCGCCCCGCGCCGGCCCGGCCCGGAGTCCGCCCTGATCGGCCCGGGGCGCGGCCGCGCATCCCGCGAGAAGCGCGAGCGCGATGCCGCGGAACCATGCCTTCGCCGCGCGAGCCATCCCTTGCCCTCCCCGCGGCGCGCCCCCGGCGGAGGCGGCGCGCCGGCCGTTGATCCCGCCGCTGATTTAGTCCCCGGCGGCCGCGAGGGAAACCCCGCCGCGCGGATCCGGCCGCTGGACGCCGCCACGCGCCCCGGCTAAGACGGGCGTCCGGAAGCGTGGCAGAGTGGTCGATTGCACCGGTCTTGAAAACCGGCGACGGGCAACCGTTCGTGAGTTCGAATCTCACCGCTTCCGCCAGCCCGATCGATTCGCTTCGGTAGCCTCCCGGGCCGCGCCCTGAGGATCGCGCGCCGGCGAGGCCGTGTCCGGCCCCGCGCGCGTCCCGCGAGCAACGTCCCCCTTGCCCTGCGCGCCGGAGCCGGGTTCCTTCATCGGCATGGCGGCGGGGGCCGATGGGGGCGCCTTGAGTCCGCCGCTCCGACGGAGAGAGCGATGAGCGATTATGCGATGGTGGTGACCGAGCCGGGCGGGCCGGAGAAGTTCGAGCGCCGCGCGATCGAGACGCCGAGGCCCGGGCCCGGCGAGGTCCTGGTGCGCCAGACCGCCGTCGGCCTCAATTTCCTCGACGTCTATCACCGGGGCGGGCTCTACCCCTGGGCGGTCGAGCGCGACCTGATCCCCGGCTCCGAGGGCGCGGGCGTGGTCGAGGCGATCGGGCACGGGGTGGGCGAGGTGGAGCCCGGGCAGCGCGTCGCCTATACCCATCCGCTCGGCGCCTATGCGAGCGCGCGCGTCATTCCGGCGAACCGGCTGGTGCCGATTCCCGAGGGCGTGAGCGACGAGCAGGCGGCGAGCCTGATGCTGAAGGGGCTGACGGCGCATTACCTGATCTTCTCGACCTTCCGGGTGGAGAAGGGGATGAGCGTGCTCGTGCAGGCGGCGGCGGGCGGGGTCGGGCTCATCCTCGGCCAGTGGCTCGGGGCCCGCGGCGTGGCGGCGATCGGCACCGCGGGCGGGCCGGAGAAGGTGGCGCTCGCGCTGGCGCATGGCTACGCGCATGTGATCGACTACCGCGCCGGGGATTTCATGCCGAAGGTGCGCGAACTGACCCGCGGCCTCGGCGTGCACGTGGTCTATGACGGGGTGGGGCGCGACACCTGGCGGGGCTCGCTCGCCTGTCTCCGGACGCGGGGGACCTTCGTGAACTTCGGCCAGTCCTCGGGGATGATCGAGGGTTTCGCGCTCTCCGATCTCGCCCGGGGATCGCTCAGCGCCTGCCGGCCGGTGCTGTTCCACTACATCGCCGAGCCCGCGGAGCTGCGCGCCCGGGCGGCGGATCTCTTCGCCGCGGTCGCCGCGGGCGAGATCACCGCCGGGGTGCGCCACCGGCTGCCGCTCTCGGAGGTGGCCGCCGCGCATCGCGCGCTCGAGGCGCGCGAGACGGCGGGGGCGACGGTGCTGATCGTCGACTGACCGCGCGCCACCGCCGGGGGTGCTACCGCCCCTCCAGCCGCCAGGCCGCGAAGACGAGTCCCGCCGAGAGCAGCAGCATCGCCCAGCCCGGTGCCAGTTCCACCTGGCGGATGTCGCGCAGCTGATAGGCCCGCCGGTCGGCGAGGCCGATCCAGCCGCGCCCGTCCGCCACGCGCCCCTCGCGCACCATCCGCGTCCGGGGCAGCCCGTCCTCGAGCCGCTTGACGCCGCCCCGCGTCCCGGAGGCGAGCGGGCCGAGGATGTCGCCGGTCGAGACCGGATCGCGGAACTCGCTCGGCGCGGCGGGGCCGACGACGGCGGTGGTCGCGAGATCGCCGTTCGCCAGCCGCCAGGCGCCGTTCTCGGCGTTCTCGATCCGCCCCTGCCAGCGGCCCGGCGTGACTTCGGTCATCGGGACGGCGCTCTCGACGCCGGAAGGGCTCGTCGCGATCACCTCCGGGATCGTGTCGCCGAGCGTGCGCCGGGTCACGATCACCGCGCCCTCGTCGCCGCTGCCGAGCAGCACCTCCTCCTCGAGTTCCGGCTCCTTCATCAGCCAGTGCGCGAGCCGGCGCAGCAGTTCCATCTGCGGCCCGCCGCCCTCGTAGCCCCGGCTCCAGAGCCAGGCCTCGTCCGAGGTCAGCACGGCGACCCGGCCCTCGCCCTCGCGCTGGAGCACGAGGAGCGGCGTGTTCTCCGGCCCTTCCATGATCACCGGGCCCCTCGCCTTCACCTCGACCGCGCGGAACCAGCGGCCCCAGCCCGGCGTCCCGTCGGGAGCGGCGGGATGGGGCGCGTGGTCCCCGAGCCCCGCGGTGACCGGGTGCCGCTCGCCGACGAGCGGGATCCGGGGCGTGAAGCCGCCGTCGATCACCCGCCCCGTGGGCTCGACCGGCAGCACGTCGCGCAGCGGCGAGCGGTAGAGGCTTTCCGCGCCCGCGAAATCCGCGCCGCTCGCGATCAGGAGCGCGCCGCCGTCGCGGACGTAGCGCACGATGTTGTCGAAATAGGTGTTGGGCAGGATCCCACGGCGCTTGTAGCGGTCGAAGATGATCAGGTCGAATTCGTCGACCTTCTCCATGAAGAGTTCCTGCGTCGGGAAGGCGATCAGCGAGAGTTCGAAGACCGGTACGAAATCCTGCTTGTCGGGCGGGCGCAGGATCGTGAAATGCACCAGGTCGACCGAGGCGTCGGATTTCAGCAGGTTCCGCCAGGTGCGTTCCCCGGGATAGGGCTCGCCCGAGACGAGGAGGACGCGCAGCCGGTCGCGGACGCCGTTGATCGAGACGATGCGGGAATTGTTGCGGTCGGTGAGTTCGCCCGCGCGCGCCGGGGTCGCGACGCGGAGCGTGTTGAGGCCGCCGCGCTTCAGCGTCACCGGCAGCGTCACGCTCTGATTGAGCGGCACCTGGAAGTCCCGGGGCGCGTCGCCGTCGAGCGCGAGCGAGAGCGTCGCGGTCCCGCCCTCCGCCGGGGCGGCGCCGAGATCCTCGACGCGGAGCGTCAGGCTCACCGCCTCGTCGACGATGGCGAAGGCGGGCGCGGTCTCGACCACCACCCGGCGGTCCCAGTCCGTCGCGTGGCCGGTCAGCAGCACCTGGACCGGCGCGGGGAAGGCGGTCAGCGCCTCGGGATCGTGGATCTGGCCGTCGGTGACGAGGATCGCGCCGGCGATCCGGTCGGCGGGCAGTTCGGCCATCGCGTCGCCGAGCGCGGTCAGGAGCTTCGTGCCGTCCGCGCCCTTGTCGGTCACACGGATCTCGCGCACCTCGAGCGGGCGGGTCTCGTCGAGACGGCGCAGCTCCTCCCTCAGCCCGTCGAGCGCGGCGGAAAGCTGTTCGCGGCGGTCGTCGAGCGCGTTGCTCGCGCTGTCGTCGAGCACGACGAGCGCGATGTTGGGCACCGGCGTCCGGTCCTCGCGCCGGAGCGACGGGCCAGCGAGCGCGAAGAGGAGCACCAGCGCGGCGAGCGCGCGCAGCCACCAGCCGACGAGGCCGCGCCAGAGCGCGAGCGCCAGCGCGAGCAGGGCCAGCGCCGCGAGCGCCAGCAGGACCGGCGGGGGCAGCGTGGGGTCGAAACTCACCGCCTCGAACATCTACTGCCCCAGCCGGTCGAGCAGGGCCGGAACATGGACCTGATCGGATTTGTAATTGCCGGTCATGACATACATGACGAGATTGATCCCGAATCTGAGCGCCATCTCGCGCTGCCTCTCGCCCGCGACGCCGCGGCCTACCGGAAACATCGCCGAGCCGTCGGGCCGGATCGCCCAGGCCGCGGCCCAGTCGTTGCCGCCGATCACCACCGGCGTCACGCCGTCGTTGAGGTTGCGGAACGGCATGCCCTCGACCTGTTCCGCCTCGGGCGAGGACTCGACCCAGACCGGATTGTTGGCCCAGCGGCCCGGGAAGTCCCGCAGGAGGTAGAAGGTGCGCGTCAGCACGTGGTCCTCGGGCATCGGTTCGAGCGGCGGGATGTCGAGCCGGGTCGCGATGCGCCGGAGCACCCGGCCGTTCGGCGTCGTGGCGCCCATCGAGGCGCCGAGATCGGCGTCGCGCGTGTCGAAGAGGATCATGCCGCCGAAGCGGAGATAATCGTTGAGGCGCGAATAGGCGGCGTCCGAGAGGCTGGGCTGGCCCTCGGTGATCGGCCAGTAGAGCAGCGGGTACATCGCGATCTCGTCGGCCTCGAGATCGACGCCGACCGGCTCCGCCGGCTCGATCGCGGTGCGCTCGTAGAGCGCCTCGCTGATGCCGCGCAGCCCCGCCGCGCTGATCTCGTCGACGCGGCCGTCGCCGGAGCGGACATAGGCCAGCACCGTTTCGGTCGCCGCGTAGCGCGCCTTGTCGTCCGCGCTCGCGCCCGGTCCGGGCGCCGGGCGCGGGCCGAAGCCCGGATCGCGGTAGCCCCCGCCATAGCCGTCGCCGTAGCCCGGGGCGCCGTAACCCTGCGCCCGCTCGATCCGGTCCGGCCGGCCGGGATAGGCAGGGATCCCGCCCTCGGCCCGCGCGCCCTGGCCGGGGAGCGTGAGCGCGGCGGCGAGCAGCGCGGCCGCGGCCGCCGCCCCGCCCCGCGCGCGGAGCCGGCCGAGCCGTCCGGAGACGCGCAGCGTCGCGAGCACGTCGAGCGTGAGCAGCAGGAGCGCGGCGGCGAGGAGCCAGGGGCCGAGGCGGATCTCCGGCGGCTGCGCGATCGTCTCGATCCGGATGCCCGCCGGCAGCCCGGTGAGCGGCGCGAGCCTGTCGCCCGCGCGCATCACGTTGACCGCCACCCGCCGGTCGGCGCTCGCATAGATCCCGGGGGGCATCGCGCGGCTGGGGCGCTCGGCGATCAGCCGCTCTCCGGGAACGCCGGCGACGAGGCTCGGCGGCTCCAGGTCGCCGAAGCCGTTCAGCACCTGCGACGGGGTCCAGACCGAGCCCGCCACCGCCTCGGCCGAGGTGGCGAGGCCGCCCGCGCTTTGCGTCAGCCGCTCCAGCATGCGCACGAAGAGGCCGGAGAGCGGCAGGTTGGACCAGTCGGCGTTGGCGGTGACGTGGAAGAGCACGACGCGGCCGTCGCCGAGCGCGTGGCCGGTGACGAGCGGCGTGCCGTCCTCCAGCGTCGCCAGCACCCGGTTGGGCAGGTCCGGATCGGGCTGGGCCATCACCTGCGACGAGATCCGCACCTCGTCGGGCACGGGGAGGCCCGCGAAGGGGCTCGCCTCCGGGAAGGGGCGGAGCCTGCGCGGCGCGCCCCAGGACATCGCGCCGCCGACCGAGCGCCCGCCGGCGCGCAGCCGGACCGGCAGCAGCGGATCCTCCTCCGCCTGGCCGACGCCCGATTGCGCGAGCCGGGGACCGGCGAAGCGGATGAGCAGGCCGCCGCGCTTCACCCAGTCGCCGAGCTCCTGTTCCTCCGCCGGATTGAGCGCGCCGACATCGGCGAGGATCAGCACGTCGGGCGCGGCGTTCAGCGTCTCGGCGAGCGGCGCCTCGATCACCTCGGCGAAGGGGCTGAGCGCCTGGCGCAGGTAGTGGAGCGGATCGGCGAGATCCTGCGCCTCGCCGGGCGCGGCGCCCGACATCAGCCCGACCTTGCGCCGGCGCACGGAATCGTCGGCGAGCGCGACGCCCGCCGCCGAGCGCCGCTCGGTCAGTGCGATCCGGGCGACGCGGTTGCGCAGTTCCGCCGGCAGGTCGAGCGCGATCTCCGCGGTATCCGCGCCCTCCGCGAAGGCGCCCGATCCGGTGCCGAGCGTGCGCTCGACCCCGTTCGGATCGGGTCCGATCGCGGCCACCCCGACCGGCCGCGCCGCGCCCGCGCCGGCGCGGAGCGCGGTGACGGTGAGCGCGCCGGCTTCGAGCCGGGGCGGGGTCAGGGCCAGCGCCGCGTCGGGCGGCGCCACCATCGTCACCGCCCCGTGGCGGATGAGCGCGGCGCCGAGCGCCGCCTCGGCGCCGTCGGAGACGCCATCGGTGATCCACAAGGTCTCGAAATCCCCCTCCGCCGCGCGGAACCACTCCGCCCAGGCGTTCCTGTCCGGCCCCCAGCCCCGCGGTGCGAACCCGGCGAGCCGCTCGGTCCAGTCGCCGGCGGCGCGGAAGGGCGGCGTCTCGCCCGGCGGCACCGGCTGCGCCATCGAGAGGACCGCGGCCGGCCGCCCGGCCCGCGCCGCCTCATCGAGCGCGGCGCCCGCGCGCGCCATCCGCCCCGCCCAGTCCGGCGCGTCGCCCCATCCGCCGTCGAAGAGCACGACGAGCGGCCCCTCGCCCGCCCGCGGCCGCGGGTTCAGCACCGGCCCCGCGAAGGCGAGGATCGCGGCGGCGAGGGCGAGCATGCGCAGCGCGAGCAGCCACCAGGGCGTGCGCTCCGGCATCTTCTCGGGATCCTCGAGCCCGAGAAGCAGCCTGACGCCCGGGAAGGCGCGCCGGCCCGGCGCGGGCGGCACGGCCCGGAGCAGCCACCAGAGGACCGGCAGCGCGAGGAGCCCGGCGAGAAGCCAGGGCGCGGCGAAGGCGAGCGATCCGATCATCTTCCGCTCAGATCCTTTCTCCGACCGCCATGTAGAGCCAGAGCAGCGCGGTGCGCGGCGGCTGGCTGGTCAGATGCCGCAGCACGCGCCAGCCGAGGCCGCGGGCCAGATCGTCGATCCGCGCCCGCTGCTCGGCCAGGCGCCGGACATAGGCCTCGCGCAGCGCGCGGGCGCGCTGGGTCTCGAATTCGGTCTCGCCGCCCATGCTCTCGAAGACGACGCGGCCGTCGAAGGGGAAGGTCTCCTCGGTCTCGTCCAGCACCTGGACGAAACAGCCGCGCACGCCCTGGTCGGCGGCGTGGCCGAGCGCGGGCAGGTAGGCGTCGAGATCCCCGAGGAAATCGGAGAAGAAGATCGCGCGGCCGCCCCGCGGCAGCCGGTCGGGGGGCGGGGCGCCGTAATCGGGCCGGTCCTCGCGCTCCGCGCCGGCGAGGGCGAGCGCCATCTTGTTGAGTTGGGTCCGCCCGCCGCGCGGCTGCTGCGCCGCCGTGCCCATCAGCGCCACCCGCTCGCCGCCCGAGATGAGCAGCACCGAGAGCGCCAGCGCGAGCAGCCGCCCGCGCTCCGCCTTGGAGCGCGCCAGCGCGTCGTCCGAGCCGCGGTAGTCCATCGAGAGCGCGTCGTCGACCCAGAAGGAGACGGTCTGCGCCGCCTCCCATTCCATCTCGCGGATGAACTGCTGGTCCGAACGGCCGGAGCGGCGCCAGTCGACCATCGAGCGCGCGTCGCCCGGCACCGCCTGCCGGTACTGCCAGAAATTCTCGCCATGCCCCGCGCGCCGGCGCCCGTGCACGCCCATCGCCACCGTCGCGGCCAGCACCTCCGCCTCCGCGAGGAGCGGCGGCAGCGCGCCCGCCACCTTCTCCGCGTCGCGCCGCAGGCCGACCGGACCCTGCGGCTTCATCCTCCCCCGGAGGAGGGGCTGGCTCACGCCGCCGCCTCCATCCGCGTCACGTCGGCGACGAGCCGGGCGATGAGTTCGTCGAGCGTGCGGCCCTCCGCGCGCGCCGCGAAGCCGAGCGCCATCCGGTGGATGAGCACCGGCCGCGCGAGCGCCGCGACGTCGGCGAGGTCGGGCACGAGCCGGCCCTGGAGCAGCGCGCGGGCGCGGACCGCGAGCATCAGCGCCTGGGCCGCGCGGGGGCCGGGGCCCCAGCTCACCTGGCTCGTCACCAGCGGATGCGCGTCCGCCGTGCCGGGCCGCGCCGCGCGCACGAGATCGAGCACCCGGTCCACCACCGCGTCCCCGACCGGCAGCCGGCGCACCAGCCGCTGCGCGGCGATGAGCGAGGGCGCGTCGAAGACCGGCTCGGCCGTCGCATCGTCGATCCCGGTCGTGGCGAGGATCACGCGGCGTTCCGCCTCGCGGTCCGGATAGTCGAGATCGACCTGGAGCAGGAAGCGGTCGAGCTGCGCCTCGGGCAGCGGATAGGTGCCCTCCTGCTCGATCGGGTTCTGCGTCGCGAGCACGTGGAAGGGCGCGGGCAGGCCGCGCCGCTGTCCGGCGACCGAGACCTCCTTCTCCTGCATCGCCTGCAGGAGCGCGGATTGCGTGCGCGGGCTCGCGCGGTTGATCTCGTCGCCCATCAGCAGCTGGCAGAAGATCGGCCCGTCGATGAAGCGGAACGCGCGGGTACCGTCGGCGCCGGTCTCCAGCACCTCGGCGCCGAGGATGTCGGCGGGCATCAGGTCGGGGGTGAACTGGATGCGGTGCGCGTCGAGCCCGAGCACGATGCCGAGCGTCTCGACGAGCCGGGTCTTGGCGAGGCCCGGAACCCCCACGAGCAGCGCGTGGCCGCCGCAGAGGATCGCGATCAGCACCTGCTCGACGGCGGCGTCCTGACCGATGATTCGGCGCCCCACCATCTCCCGGGCGCGGGCGAGCCGCGGCCCCACCGCCTCGATTTCGGCGACAAGGCCATCCGGGTCACTCATGTCAGCACTCATTGCTCCGCCTTTCCGCGCGAAAAGCCGCGCACCGGTGTTGTCCGCCTCTCCCCCCGGTTCTATTGTCCGTTCGACGGACCCAAGCGATCCGGCCGCGGCCGGACAATCACACTCTGAACGAGAATATCGTCACTCGCCACCGCGACAATGGTCAATCAGGATCACAAACCGGACAAGGCGCCGAGCGCCGACACGATCGCCACCGCCGCCCGCGCGGCGGGCCGGAAGGGCCTGCCGCCGGTGCATCTGTGGAACCCGCCCTTCTGCGGCGATCTCGACATGCGGATCGCGCGCGATGGCACGTGGTTCTACCTCGGCACGCCGATCGGTCGGCCGGCGCTGGTCCGGCTGTTCTCGATCATCCTGAAGCGGGAAGGGGATCGCTACTATCTCGTGACGCCGGTCGAGAAGGTCGGCATCACCGTCGACGACGCGCCCTTCCTCGCGGTCGATTTCACCGCCCTCGGCGCGGGCGAGGGACAGACGCTGACCTTCACCACGCTGACGGGCGACGAGACGACGGCCGGGCCGGACCGGCCGATCCGGCTCAGCCGCGATCCCGGGACGGGCGAGCCCGCGCCCTATGTGCTGGTCCGCTCGAACCTCGAGGCGCTGATCGACCGCAAGAGCTTCTACCGGCTGGTGGATCTCTGCGTCGAGGAAACGGTCGAGGGCGTCGCGCAGTTCGGCCTCTGGTCCGGCGGCGCCTTCTTCCCGTTCCAGCCCGCCGGGGATCTCGATCTCTCCGAAGCCTCCCCGGCGGGGGCCTCGCGCGGCTAGTCCGCCTTCAGGTCGCGCTGGTAGATCCAGTCGAAATCCGGGTGGTTCGCGAAGCGCCACTTGCGGAGCGGGCCGGCCATCACGTTGAGATAGTACATGTCGAAGCCGTAGGGCGCGCCGCAGGGGTGGTGGCCCTTCGGCACCAGCACCACGTCGTGATCGGCCACCGCCATCGTCTCGTCGAGCGAGCCGTCCTCGGTGAAGACCCGCTGCAGCCCGAAACCCGCCGCCGGGTTCAGCCGGTGATAGTAGGTCTCCTCGAGATAGGTCATGCGCGGGAAATCGTCCTCGTCATGCCGGTGCGGCGGGTAGGAGGACCAGTTGCCCTGCGGCGTGAAGACCTCGGTCACCAGCAGGCTGTCCGCGAAATCCTGGTTCTCCATCGCGATCGAGAAGACATGCCGCGTGTTCGCGCCCTTGCCGCGGGTCGCGGCGTCCACGTCCCCCGGGCCGATCACCCGGGCCGCGTGGCCGCCCTTGCCCGGCGCGGCGCAGACCGCGAGGGTGCAATCGGTGGTGGCGGTGGCGGACCACGCGGCGCCGTTCGGGACGTAGACGCTCCAGGGCGGGGTGCGCTCCCAGACCGAGAGGCGCTCGCCGAGTTCGCCGAAATCCTCGTCGCCCGCGCCGATCCTCGCCTTGCCCTCGACGAGCACGAGGATCACCTCGGTCCCGCCGGTCTGCTCGGCCACGGTCTCGCCCGGGGCGAGGCGGTAGAGGCCGAAGCCGACATGGCCCCAGCCGGCGGTCTCGGGCGTGATATCATGGACCTTGCCGGTGGTGCCGGAAGGTTTGCGCAGCAGTCTGGAAGTCATCGGAACGATCCCTGTCCATGAAGGTGGACGAACCGCGCGGGCGCCCGCGCGGTTCGCAAGGGGATAGCGGAGCGCGGGCGATCAATCCACCCGCTGCAACTCGCGCTTCGCCTCGTAGCCCTTGCGCGCCTCGACGACCTCGGCGCGGCCCGAGACCTCGGGCACCGCGACGTCCCACCAGTGGCCGCCGGCCTCGGTGGTCGGCATCGGGTCGGTGTCGATCAGGATCACGTAGGAGGTATCCGAGGCGCGGGCGCGCGTCATCGCCTCTTCGAGCCCGCCGATCGAGTCGACCTTCTCCGAGGTCGCGCCCATCGAGGCGGCGTGCGCGGCGAAGTCGATGTTCGACGGCACGGCGTGGCGGGTGTCGTCGATCAGGTTGTTGAAGGGCGCGCCGCCGCAGGCGATCTGGAGGCGGTTGATGCAGCCATAGCCGCGGTTGTCGAGCAGCACGACGATGATCTTCTGGCCCAGCATCACCGAGGTCGCGAGTTCGGAGTTCAGCATCATGTAGCTGCCGTCGCCGACCATCACGACGACCTCGCGATCGGGCAGCGCCATCTTGACGCCGAGACCGCCCGCGATCTCGTAGCCCATGGTGGAGAAGCCGTATTCGAGGTGGTAGCCGTTCGGCCGCGCCGTCTTCCAGAGCTTGTGCAACTCGCCCGGCAGCCCGCCCGCCGCGCAGACCACGACGCCGTTCTCGTCGAGCCCGCGCTGGACCGCGCCGATCACCTGCATGTCGGTCGGAAGCGCGTTGCCGTCCTTCGGCGCCGCCGTCACCTTGTCGACCGCGGCGATCCAGTCGGATTTCAGCGAGGCGTCGAAATCGGGCGCCTTGTGATCGGCGAGGAGCTCGTCGATCTCCTCGAGCGCGAGCTTCGCATCCGCGACCAGCGGCAGCGAATTGTGCTTGTGCGTGTCGAAGGGCGCGACGTTGATCGAGACGATCCGCCGGTTCGGGTTCTGGAACAGCGACCAGGAGCCGGTGGTGAAGTCCTGGAAGCGGGTGCCGACGCCGATCAGCACATCGGCCTCGGCGGCGATGGCGTTCGTCGCGGCCGAGCCGGTCACGCCGATCGAGCCGAGGTTGAGCGGATGATCCCAGGGCAGCGAGGACTTGCCCGCCTGGGTCTCGCCCACGGGGATGTTGTGCTTCTCCGCGAAGTCGCGCAGCGTCTCGGTCGCGCCGGCGTAGAGCACGCCGCCGCCGGCGATGATGAGCGGACGTCGCGCCCCCCGGATCGCATCGGCCGCGACCTTGACCTCGCGCAGGCCCGGCCGGGGCCGGCGGCGGTGCCATTCGCGGGGCGCGAAGAATTCCACCGGATAGTCGTAGGCCTCGGCCTGGACGTCCTGGCAGAAGGCGAGCGTGACCGGGCCGCATTCCGCCGGGTCGGTCATCACCGCGAAGGCGCGGGGCAGCGCGGTCAGGAGCTGTTCGGGCCGCTGGATCCGGTCGAAATAGCGGCTGATCGGCTTGAAGGCGTCGTTGACGGACATCGAGCCGTCGTTGAAATCCTCGAGCTGCTGCAGCACCGGATCGGGCGCGCGGTTCGCGAAGACGTCACCAGGCACGAAGAGCACCGGCAGCCGGTTCACATGCGCGAGCGCGCAGGAGGTCGCGAGGTTGAGCGCGCCCGGGCCGATCGAGGTGGTGACGGCCATCGCCCGCTTCCGGTTCGAGGCCTTGGCATAGGCGATGGCGGCGTTGGCCATGCCCTGCTCGTTATGCGCGCGCCAGGTCGGGAAATCGTCGCCCGCGGCGTAGAGCGCCTCGCCCATGCCCGCGACGTTGCCATGGCCGAAGATCGCCCAGCAGCCGGCGAGGAAGGGCACGCCGTCCTCGTTGAGCTGGGTGGAGCAGTAGCGGACCAGGGCCTGGGCCGCCGTCAAACGAATGGTCTTCATGCCGCCGCTCCCTTGCGCGCGTTTCCGTTGCCCCGCGCCTCGTCCCAGAGCCGGCAGAGGCGTTCGTATTTCCCGGCCATGTTGGCCACGGCCTCGTCGTCGGTGAGCTCGCCGCCGAGCCAGCCGCGGGCGGCCTCCGCGAAGATGGTGCGGCCGACCGCGAAGCCCTTCACGAGCTCGTGCCGGGCCGCGACCGCGAAGCTCGCCGCCAGTTCCTCGGTCGGCGCCTCGAGCCCGAGCACGACGATGCCGCGCGTGTTCGGATCGTTGCGGGTGATCGCGTCGCAGGCGTTCTTCCAGGCCGTGTCGGTCTTCATCGGCTCGAGCTTCCACCAGTCGGGATAGACGCCGATGTCGTAGAAGCGCTGGATGATCTCGGCCGAGGTCGTGTCGGTGACGGGCGCGACCCTGGACGGAATGATCTCGAGCAGGAATTCCAGCCGGTTCGCGCGGCAGGCGCGGAAGAGGCGCGAGACGGTCGCCTCCTGCTCCGCCTTCATCTCGGCCGTGTCGTCGGGATGATAGAAGCAGAGCACCTTGACCACGTGTTCGAGCGGCCATTCCGCGAGCGCGGAGCCGTAGTCGGGCTCGACCGCGTCCTCGAGCCGGAGCGGACGGCTGCCGGGATATTCGACCGGCCGGCCGATCCAGAGGCCGGAGCCCGCGGCGGCGTAGAGCGCGGAGCGGCCGACGCGGCCGTCGCAGAGGATGCCGTAGCCGGGACGGCCGTCCGCGACCTTCTTCGCCGCCTGGAGGCAGAGCAGCTTGAAGTCGTCGATCCTCGCGTGATCGACGCCGAGTTCGTCGCAGACCGCCTCGATCTGCATCCGGTGGTCGAAGGCGAAGACATGCATCTCCGGCCAGTCGTGGAGCCGGTTGGTCGCCCAGTGCACCTGTTCGAGCTCCGCGTCCTTGCGCAGCGCCTTTTCCTTGATGCCGCGGTCGAGGAAGAACCGGAGTTCGGCCCAGGACGGATAGGCGGGCGTGCAGCCGTGGCGCGAGACCGCGAAGGCGCCGCAGGCGTTCGCGTATTTGAGCGCGGTTGGCCAGTCGCAATCTGTGAGCCAGCCCTTGAGCAGCCCCGAGAAGAAGCCGTCGCCCGCGCCGAGCACGTTGAAGACCTCGATCGGGAAGCCCGGACCGGTCTGGCCGTCGTCGAGGCTATCGGGGATCTCGCCCTCGAAGGCGACCGCGCCCGCCGCGCCGCGCTTGCAGACCAGCGTGGCCTTGGAGACCGCGCGCACGGCGCGGAGCGCCGCGATCGTGTCGGTCGAGCCGCCGGCGATGTGGAATTCCTCCTCGGTGCCCACGATCAGGTCGAAGAGATGGAGCGTGGACTGGAGCTTCTGGGTGACCTCGGCGCTCTCGATGAAGCGCTCCTCGCCCGCCTCGTGGCCGGCGAGTCCCCAGAGGTTCGGGCGGTAGTCGATGTCGAGCGCGGTCCGCGCGCCGTTCTCGCGGGCGAGGTTGAGCGCCTTCAGCACCGCGGCCTCGGTCCGGGGATGGCTGAGATGGGTGCCGGTCGCGACCACCGCGCGGGTGTCGGCGATCAGCGCCGGGTCGATGTCCTCCTCGCAGAGCGCCATGTCGGCGCAGTTCTCGCGGTAGAAGATCAGCGGGAACTGGTGCTGGTCGCGGATGCCGAGCAGCACCAGCGCGGTCAGCCGCTCGGGATCGGTGACGACGCCGCGCGTGTCCACCCCCTCGGCCGCGAGGGTCTCGCGGATGAAGCGGCCCATGTGCTCGTCGCCGACGCGGGTGATGAGGCCGGATTTCAGGCCGAGCCGCGCGGTTCCCGCCGCGATGTTGGTGGGCGAGCCGCCGATGTACTTCTGGAAGGAGGCCATGTCCTCCAGCCGCCCGCCGATCTGGGCGCCGTAGAGATCGACCGAGGACCGGCCGATCGTGATCACGTCGAGGCTTGGCATGCCTGAACTCCCCCCTTCGCTCGCCGCCGCGAGTCTCCGAATCAGAATGTTCGATCTGTCAGAATAAATAGAATATTTGTTCTGTTTTGGAAACCGGAAATCGACGCGGTCAGCCGTTTTCCCGCCGGGCGCCGACCGCGACCGCGAGCGCGATCGCGAGCGCGAAGGTCGCCGAGAGCGCGCGGAAGGCGCCGACGTCGAGTTCGGAGACCAGCAGCGGGATCGCCTCCAGCCGCTGGAGCGGGCTCGAGAGAGAGTCGGTGATCGCGACGACCGAAAGGCCTTCCTTGCCCGCGCTCTCGGCGAAGGCGACGGTCTCGGCGCTGTAGGGGGCGAAGGTGATCGCGAGCACCGCCTCGCCCTCGCGCAGCGCATGGGCGGTGTTGAGCTTGCCCACGCCCGTGTGCAGGAAACTCGGCACCCGCATCTTCTCGAAGGCGTAGTCGAAATAGCAGGCGACGGGAAAGGCGCGGCGGAACCCGACGATATGGATGAGCGGCGCCGTCCCGAGCACGGCCACGGCCCGTTCCAGCATCTCCGGCGAGACGGTCGTCATCAGCTTCTCGATCGAGGCGCGGCCCGCCTCGACGAATTCCGCCAGCATCGCGGCCGGGCTCTCGGCGCCAAGCTCGCGCAGGTTGGTGAGACGCGTCGCATAATCGGGCCAGTTGCGCGCGTATTCCTCGCGAAAGAGCCGCTGCAACTGGCTGAATCCGGTGAAGCCGAGCTCCTGGCAGAAGCGCATCATCGCGGAAGGCTGCACCTCCGCCGCCGCCGCGAGTTCCGCGACGGTGGAGACGGCGACCCGGTCGGGATACTGGGCGATGAAGTCGGCGCATTGGCGCAGCCGCTTCGGCATGGTCTCCGCCCGTTCGGAGAGCCGCCGGAACAGTTCCTCCAGCGTCGCCGGGGCGGATTCGTTCAGCTCTGGGACCATGGCCTGGCGCTTCCCTGTTCTGGTTCGCCCGCGTCTCTGGCGGTGCGTTTTTGGAATATACATTCCATGCCGACCGGGCGCCGCTGTCAAGCGGCAACGCCCGGCGCGCGGGATCCCCGGAGCGCGCCCGCCTCGACAACGGGCGCCCCGCGGGCTATGCGGCCCGGGCCAGGGAAGAGGAGAAGGCGATGTTGCGACGCAGGCTCGGCGCCGGCGGCCCGCTGGTCTCGGCGGTGGGGATCGGGGCGATGTCCTTCGCGGGCGTCTATGGCGAGGCGACGGAGGCGGAGGCGCATGGCGTGCTCGCCGCGGCGCTCGATCTCGGCGTCGATCATCTCGACACGTCGAACATCTACGGCATGGGGCTGTCCGAACGCATGATCGGGAGCTTCCTCGCGAAGCAGGGCAAGGCCGGCCGCGACCTCTTCCGGATCGCGACCAAGGGCGGGATCACGCGCGATCCCGCGACCGGGGCGCGGTGCTTCGACAATTCGCGCGCGCATCTGGAGGCGGAACTCGACGGCAGCCTGAGGCGGCTCGGGCTCGAGACGGTCGATCTCTACTACGTGCACCGCCGCGACCCGTCGCTCCCGATCGAGGAGGTGACGGAGACGCTCGCGGGCTTCGTGCGCGCCGGCAAGATCCGCGCCTTCGGCTTTTCCGAGATCGCGCCCTCGTCGCTGCGCCGGGCGGCGGCGGTGCATCCGGTGGCCGCGGTCCAGTCGGAATATTCGCTCTCGACGCGCCTGCCGGAACTCGGCCTCATCCGGAGCTGCGCCGCGCTCGGGACCGCGCTCGTCGCCTTCTCGCCGGTCGGGCGGGGGCTCCTGACCGATCATCCGCCGAGCCGGGCGGCGATCGACGCCTCGGGCTTCCTCTCGACGGCGCCCCGCTTCGCCGAGCCGAACTACGCGGCCAATCTCGTCGAGGTGGCCCGCTTCCAGGCGCTCGCCGCCGGGATGGGGACGAGCGCCGCGGCGCTCGCGATCGCCTGGGTGCTGGCGCGCGCGCCCGAGAGCCTCGCGATCCCCGGCACGCGCTCGGTCGCCCATCTGCGCGAACTCGTCGCCGGGGCGAAGCTCACCCTTTCGGAGGCGGATCTGGCGCGGATCGAGACCACGCTGCCGGCGGGCTGGGCCCATGGCGACCGCTATCCGCGGGAAGGCTGGGTCGGGCCGGAGATGTACTGCTGACGCGGCGGGCCGCGCGCGCTCAGTCCGCGGCCGGGGGAGAGGCGGGGGGAGCCTCGGCGGGCGCCCCGGCCGCGGGCTGGCCGTCGACCCAGAGCCCCTCGTAGACCTCGCCGTTCGCGAAGGTCATGCGGCCCTGGCCGACGCGCTTGCCGTTCTCGAAATTCCCCTCGTAGACGTCGCCATTGGCGTAGGTGGCCTTGCCCGGCCCATCGAGCTGCCCCGCCTTCCAGGTCCCCTCGAACACCGCGCCGTTCTTCGTCGTCATCCTGCCCTGGCCGTCGCGCAGCCCGTCGCGGAACGCGCCCTCGTAGCGGCCGCCGTCGGCGTAGGAGGCGACGCCGGCGCCGGAAATGACGCCCGCGACCCAGCCGCCCTCGTAGGTCGCGCCGTCGGGATAGGTGACCTTGCCCTGGCCCTGGCGGCGGTCGTTGGCGAAGGCGCCCTCGTAGAGCGTGCCGTCGGCGTGCCGCTCCACGCCCTCGCCGGACTTCACCCCGTCCACCCAGTCGCCGTCGTAGGAGGAGCCGTCGCGATAGACGACCTTGCCCTTGCCCTGCCAGACGCCGGCGGCGAAATCGCCCTCGTAGACGGTGCCGTCCGCGTGACGCTCGATCCCGCGGCCGGAGAGCGCGCCGTCCGACCACTGGCCTTCGAGGCTGGAGCCGTCGGGATAGGTGAGCTTGCCCTGGCCCTCGCGCTTGCCGTCGGCGAAGGTGCCGGCATAGGTCTGCCCGTCGGGATAGACCGCCGTCCCCGGGCCGCTCAGCGCGCCCGCGCGCCACTGGCCCTCGAGACTCGCGCCGTTGGGATAGGTGAGCTTGCCCTTGCCCTGCCGCTGACCCGCGACGAAGGCGCCCTCGTAGACCATGCCGCCGGGATAGGCGGCCTTGCCCTGACCCTCGAACCGGTCGTCGGCCCAGTCGCCGGTGTAGCGCAGCCCGTCCTTCGTCGTCAGCGTGCCCGCGCCCTGGCGATGGTCGGCCACGAAGCCGCCGACGTAGAGATCGCCATTGGCCGAGGTCGCGCGGCCGAGCCCCTCGCGCGCGCCGTCGACGAAGGCGCCCTCGTAGCGCGCGCCGTCCGGCTGGGTCAGCACGCCCTCGCCCTCGATCCGGCCGGCGACCCAGTCGCCCACATAGGTCGTGCCGTCGGCCATCGTGAGCCCGCCCTTGCCCTCGGGCCGCCCCTTCGCCATCGCCCCCTCGTAGACCGAGCCGTCGGGATAGGTGATCCTGCCCTCGCCGGATTTCTCGCCCGCGACCCAGCCGCCCGCGTAGACCGTGCCGCCGGGCTCGGTCGAGACGCCGGTGCCGGACTGGAGCCCGTCCGCGAACTCGCCCTCGTAGCGCACGCCGTTGGCATAGGCCGCCACGCCCTGGCCCGAGATCTGTCCGGCCTTCCACTCCCCCTCGTAGGTGCCGCCATCGGCATAGGTGATCCTGCCCCGGCCATCGGGCCGACCGTCGCGGAACTCGCCGACATAGACCGCGCCGTTCGGGAAATGCGCGGTGCCCTGACCCTCGATCCGGCCATCGACCCATTCGCCGCTGTATTCGTAGCCGGAAGGCAGCTTGTAGGTGCCATGCCCGTGCTGGCGCCCGTCGAGGAAGGTGCCGGTATAGATCCCGCCGTTGTCGTATTCCTTCGTCAGCTCGCGGGTCTGGGCCAGCGCGGGCCCCGACATCTGGACCGCGAGGGCGGCGGCGGCGAGGATGCCGGCGTGTCTCGTCACTGTTGCGCTTCTCCCGGGGGGACGCGCCGCGTTCCTCCGCCCGCGCGCGGGGCGGCGCGGGCGCGCCGTCGTTCTGCTCTCTGTCGCCTCGGCTCGCGGGTTCTCCCGCCGGCTTGGGGCGCAGTCTAGGAGGGGGGCGCGCGCGCGACAATGGGCTTCGCGCTCACAACTCCTCGGGCGGACCGGCCGCGCGGGCCTAGAGCGTCCAGTCGTCCACGGCGCGGATGTCGTCGTCGGACCAGCCGAGATGATGGGCGAGTTCGTGCACCAGCACATGGGCGACGAGATGGTCGAGCGCCACGTCGCCGCGCTCGATCCATTCCTCGAGGATCGGGCGGCGGAACAGCCAGACGGTGTCGGGCCGCGTCGGCTGGTCGAAGACGGATCTCTCGGTCAGCGGCACGCCGTCGTAGAGGCCGGTGAGATCGAACGGATCCTCGATCCCCATCTCGCGCAGCACCGCCTCCTCGGCGAAATCGGCGACGCGGATCGCGAGATCGGCGCAGGCGGCGCGGACCTCGCGCGGCAGGGCGGCGAGCGCGCGGCGGGCCAGCTCTTCGAACTCGGCGAGGCCGGGCGCCTCGGCGGAGAGGGGATCGGTCGTCATCGGCGCCTCCTTCCCCCCGCCGTAGCGCCGCCCGGCGGAAGAGGCAAATGGCGTTTCGCGCCACGCCGGGGTAAGGGAGCGCGCCAAGGAGGCCGCCCATGACCGTCACCCGCTTCGCGCCGTCGCCGACCGGCTATCTTCATGTCGGCAATCTGCGCACCGCGCTCTTCAACGCGCTGATCGCCGCGCGGGCGGGGGGAACCTTCCTGCTCCGCCTCGACGACACCGACCGCGAGCGGTCGCGGCCCGAATACGCGGCGGCGATCGAGGAGGATCTGCGCTGGCTCGGCCTCGACTGGGCGCGGATCGAGCGGCAGTCCGACCGGCTCGACCGCTACGCGGTGGCGGCCGAGCGGCTCCGCGCCTCGGGCCGGCTCTACGAGGCCTTCGAGACGCCGGAGGAGCTGGAGGTGAAGCGCCGGATCGCGCGCGCCGCCGGACGCCCGCCGGTCTACGATCGCGCCGCCCTCGCGCTCGCGCCCGCCGAGAAGGACCGACTGCGCGCCGAGCGCGGCGGGCACTGGCGCTTCCGGCTCGACCGGGAGCGGGTGGAATGGGCGGACGGCATCCTCGGCCCGGTTTCGATCGACGCGGGCAGCGTCTCGGACCCGGTGCTGATCCGGGGCGACGGCCAGGTGCTCTACACCTTCGCGAGCGCGGTCGACGATCTCGAGATGGGGATCACCGACGTGACCCGGGGCGCCGATCACGTCACCAATACCGCCGCCCAGATCCAGATCATCGCGGCGCTGGGCGGCACGCCGCCCTGTTTCGCGCATCATTCGCTGCTGACCGGTCCCGAGGGGGAGGCGCTCTCGAAACGGCTCGGCAGCCTCGCGCTGCGCGACCTGCGCGCGGCCGGGACCGAGCCGCTCGCGCTCCTCTCGCTGCTCGCCCGACTCGGCTCCTCCGATCCGGTCGAGCCGAGGGCGAGCCTCGCGGAGATCGCCGCGGGCTTCGACCTCGCGCGGTTCGGCGCCGCGCCGACGAAATTCGACCCGGCGGAACTCGTGGCCCTCGGCGCGCGGACGCTGCGGAGCCTCGATCTCGCCGCCGTCTCGGGCGATCTCGCGGCGCTGGGCGTGCCGGAGGCGGAGCGCGGCGCCTTCTGGGAGGCGGTCCGGGGCAATGTCGCGACCCGCGCCGAACTCTCCGGCTGGTGGCGGATCTGCCGCGAAGGCCCGGCCGCGCCGCCGCCGGCGGAGGAAGCCGCCTTCCTCGCCGAGGCCCGCGCGCTCCTGCCCGAACGCCCCTGGGACGGCGGAACCTGGGCGGCCTGGACCGGCGCGGTGAAGGCCGCGACCGGGCGCGGGGGCAGGGCGCTGTTCCAGCCGCTGCGGCGCTGGCTGACCGGGCTCGACCACGGGCCGGAAATGGCGCGGCTGATGCCGCTCCTGCGCGTCACCCCGCCCGCGGACGGCTGAGCGTCACCATCGGTTAACCGCGGCCGGGCTAGGCTGCGGGCTTTCCGAGAAGAGGAGGACCGCCGGCCATGACCGAGCGAGGACGCGCGCGCCGCGCGAAGGGCGCCCCCGAGAAACCGGACGCGGAAATCCGGCGCGACATCGAGGCGCTCGAGATCTGGAACGCCGAGCGGCGGCTGAAGGAGCGCGGCCTGCCCGGGGCCTGGAACGCGCTCGGCTGGGATCTTCCCGCCGGGCCGGCGAAGACGCGCATGACCCTCGCCCTCGACCCGGAGGTGCTCGGCTGGTTCGAGGCGCTCGGTCCCGATTTCGCGGCCCGGATCAACGCGGTGCTGCGGATCTACATGCTGGGCGTCCAGTCGCGCGAGATCGATGTGCCCGAACATTTCGACTGGCGCGGCGCCCCGGTCTGAGGCCGCCGCGACGATCCGCCGCGGGGCGGGGTGTCCCGCGCGCCGATTCCGTGCCTACATCGGCGGAGGCGCCGTCGCGCCATGCACCGCAACAAGGACCGGAACCCCGTCGATGCCCGATTTCCTCGCCCATTTCGCCTTCCTCTCGAGTCCCGAGGGGTGGGCGGCGCTGGTCACCCTCGTCGTGATGGAAATCGTGCTCGGGATCGACAACCTCATCTTCATCTCGATCCTGACGAACAAGCTGCCGCCGGAGCATCGGGTGCGGGCGCGCCGGCTCGGCATCTCGGCGGCGCTGATCATGCGCCTGCTCCTGCTCGCCACGATCTCCTACATCGTCGCGATGACGGCGCCGCTCTTCACCGCCTTCGGCCATGCCTTCTCGTGGCGCGACCTGATCCTGATCGCGGGCGGCCTCTTCCTGATCTGGAAGGCGACGAAGGAGATCCACCACGCGGTCGACCCGGCCGACAAGACCGAGGACGCGGTCGGCCGGACGGTCAGCGTGACGCTCGGCGGCGCGATCTTCCAGATCCTGCTGCTCGACCTCGTCTTCTCGGTCGATTCGATCATCACCGCGGTCGGCATGACCGACGAGCTCGCGATCATGTACATCGCCGTCATCGTCGCCATCACCGCGATGCTGCTCGCCGCGACGCCGCTCGCGAATTTCATCGAGAAGAACCCGACCATCGTGATGCTGGCGCTCGCCTTCCTGCTGATGATCGGCACCACGCTGATCGCCGACGGCTTCGGCTTCCACGTGCCGAAGGGCTACATCTACTCGGCCATGGCCTTCTCGGCGCTGGTCGAGTTCCTCAACACGCTGGCCCGCCAGCGCGCCGCGGCGAAGCACTGACCGCGCGGCCGGCGCCCGTCCCGGGCGCCGGTTCCGCCTTCCGGGCGGGTCAGCGGGCGACGATCTTCCAGTAGGAATCCTTCCGGATCACCTTCCCCGCGCGGAAGGTGTAGAAGTCGCACCCCCTGACCCGGACCTTCTCCCCGGCCGGCGTCGTGCCGGTCAGGAGCCATCTGGAGATGCCGGTGTCCCCGGCGACGAAATTCTCGATCTCGCCGTAATGCACGTCCGGCGTGGTCTCGAACCGCGTCATCAACCCGCGCCGCACCTCGTCGCGGCCGATGTAGCGGCTTCCGTGCGGCTCCGGGCCGCGCGGAAGATCGAGCGCGCAATCCTCCGCGAAGAAATCCATGATCGCGTCGATGTCATGCGCGTTGAACGCGTCGGCCAGGGCGTCGAGCGCCGCCCGGATCGCGTCTTGCTCCGCCATCGCCAACCCCTCCCCATATCACCGCCCGCCGCATCATACTCCAATCGCCGCGTCAGGCGGGGACAAACCGGCCGTGCCATGCCGCGCCCGCATGGCGGAAATGTGCCGGCGCCCCTGACCGGCGCGCGGGCTTCGGCATAGGTTGGCGCGGTGAAATCGTGAATGGAGTGAATGGAATGCTGACCGGAACGATCGCCGGCGCCTTGCGCGCCCTGGGAGATGTCCTCGCGACCGTGGCGACCGCCGCGCGCGTGGCCTCGGCGGTGGGGGCCCATCGGCGCCCGGCGGCCGAGGATCTGCGACGGCTCGGCTTCCCGCGGAACGCCTTCGACAACCTCCGGCATTTCTGAGCCTCGCGCCGTCCTAGCCGGGCGCGAGGGTGAACCGCGCGGGGAGGCCGCTTTCGGCGTCCGGCGCGATCCAGAGGTCGAATTCGCCCGGCTCCACCGTCTGGCGCCCCTCGGGATCGAGATAGCCGAGATCGGTCCGGCGGAGCGTGAAGGCGACCTCAGCCGCGCCGCCCGCGGGAACGCTCACCCGCTCGAACCCCGCGAGAAGCCGGACCGGGCGCGCCACGCGCGCCACCCGGTCGCGGACATAGAGCTGGGCGAGTTCCTCCACCGCGCGCGCGCCGGTGTTCGTGAGGGTCGCGCGGGCGGTCAGCGCGCTCTCCCAGCCGAGCGTCCCAGCGGAGAGGCGCGGTTCCGAATAGCGGATGACGCCGTAGCCGAGCCCGTGGCCGAACGGATGGAGCGCGCGGTTCGGCGCCTCGCGGTAGCGCGCCTTGTAGGCGGCGCTCTCCGGGCTCTCCGGCCGGCCCGTCGAGAGATGGGCGTAGTAATAGGGCTCCTGGCCCGAGCGGATCGGGAAACTGACCGGCAGCCGGCCCGAGGGCGCGGCGTCTCCGAACAGCAGATCCGCCACCGCGTTCCCTTCCTCCGAGCCGAGGAACCAGGTCACGAGGATCGCCTCGGCCTCGGCGATGGCGCCGGAAAGCTCGAGCGCCCGTCCGCATTTGAGGAGAACGATCAGCGGCTTGCCGGTCGCGGCCAGCGCCTCCGCCAGCGCGCGCTGGGGCGCGGGCACGTCGATCGTGGCGCGCGACTGCGCCTCGGCCGACATGAAGGCGCTCTCGCCCGCGACGAGCACTACGACCTCCGCCGCCTCGGCCGCGGCGAGCGCCCCGGCGATCCCGCCGGGGATCTCCGCCTCGACCTCCGTTCCGCGCGCGACGCTCAGGAGCCCCGGATCAGAGAGCGCCGCGCGCAGCCCCTGTTCGATCGTCACCACCCGGGCATGATCGGCGAAGAGCGACCAGGGACCGGCCGCGTTCACGCTCTCGGCGGCGAGCGGGCCCACCAGCGCGATCCGGACATCGCGGCGGAGCGGCAGGACGCCGCTGTTTCTCAGCAGCACGGCGGAGCGCCGCCCCGCCTCGCGCGCGAGGGCGCGGATGCCCGCCGCGCCGATCTCGCGGGCCTCCACCGCCGGATCGCTCCCCCGGTAGGGGGTCTCGAAGAGCCCGAGCGCGGCCTTGACCGAGAGTACGCGGCTCACCGCCTCGTCGAGCCGGGCCATCGGCACCGCGCCCTCGGCGACGAGGCCGGGCAGGTGCCTGACGTAGAGATCGCTCATCATCACCATGTCGACGCCCGCGAGCATCGCGATCCGCGCCGCGTCGCGCCCGTCGGCGGCGAAACCATGCGCGATCAGCTCCTGATCGGCGGTGTAATCCGCGACGACGAACCCCGCGAAACCCCATTCCCGGCGCAGGATCCCGGTCAGGAGATAGGGATTGCCCGTCGCGGGCACCCCGTCGATCGTGTTGAAGGCCGACATGACCGAGAGCGCGCCCGCCCCGAGCGCCGCGCGGAAGGGCGGAAGGTAGACCTCGCGCAGCGTCCGGTCGGAGAGATCGGCGGAATTGTAGTCGAGCCCGCCCTCCGCCGCGCCATAGGCGGCGAAATGCTTCGGCGTCGCGAGAAGCGACAGGGGATCGGCGAGGCTGTCGCCCTGGAAGCCCCGGACCCGCGCGGCGGCGAAGAGGCGCCCGAGCAGCACGTCCTCGCCCGCGCCCTCGACCACGCGGCCCCAGCGCTGGTCGCGCCCGATGTCGACCATCGGCGCGTAGGTCTGGTGGATCCCCGAGGCGCCGCCCTCGCGCGCCGCCGCCCGCGCGGTCCGCTCGGCGAGGCCGGGATCGAAGCTCGCCGCCTCGGCGAGCGGGACGGGAAAGACGGTGCGCAGCCCGTGCAGGATGTCGGCGGCGAAGAGCAGCGGAACGCCGAGCCGGCTTTCCTCGACCGCGATGCGCTGCACCCCCGCCGCGCCCTCCGCGCCGACGCCGTTGAAGAGCGCGCCGAGCCGCCCCGCGCGGATCTCCGCCGCGATCCGGGCCTGGTCGCGGTCGAAATCGCCGGGATTCACGCCGCCGGGCCGCCAGCGGAACGGGTCGTTGACGACCGTGAGCTGCCCGGCCTTCTCCTCGGGCGTCATCCGCGCGACGAGATCCGCCACCCGCGCCTCGGCCCGCGCGGACCGGTGCAGGGCCGCGACCAGCCCGAGCGCCACGCCGCCGCCCAGCACATCCCGCCGGCTCATCCCCGATCCTCCCATCACCATCCTCCGCGCAGGCGAGAGCATGGCGGGAAGATGATCGGCTTCGGAGCCGGAGCCAAGGGGGATGCGGGCCGCGCGCGGCCTCAGCGGCCGCGGGCCGCCGGGCAGACCTCCCTCGGTCCGATCCTGAGCGCCTCGATCTGCGCTTCGAGCTGGCGCTGGTCGTAGGGCTTGCCGAGGCGGGGCAGGTCGATCTCCGCGCCGGGCGGCAGTTCGGCGTAGCCGGTGGCGAGCAGGATCGGCAGGTCGGGGCGCAATTCGCGCGCGGCCTGCGCGAGCTGGGCGCCGTTCATGCGCGGCATCGCGAAATCAGTGATCATCAGGTCGATCGCCTCGCCCGCGTCGAGATAGCGCAGCGCGGCCTCGCCGGAATTCGCCTCCAGCACGTCGTGGCCGAGATCCTCCAGCATGTCGGCCGTGCTCATCGAGATCAGGCTGTCGTCGTCGACGAGCAGGATGCGCAGCCGGCCCGCGGCCTCTTCCTCCGCCGCCGCGGCGAGGGGCTCCGCCCGCGCGTCCGGCTCGGGTTCGGGGCGGAGCGGGGCCGGGGCGGTCTGCGCCGTCACGGCCGGGAAGAGCAGTTCGACCAGCGTTCCCTCGCCCTCGACGCTCGAGAGGCGCAGCCGGCCGCCGAGCTGCTCGGAGAGGCCCTGGATCATCGAGAGGCCGAGCCCGGTCCCCTTGCCGACGCCCTTGGTGGTGAAGAACGGCTCGGTCGCGCGTTCGAGCGTGGCGCGGTCCATTCCGATGCCGGTATCGGCGACGGCGAGGCGGACGAAATCGTCGCCCCCCTCGGGCGCGGGAAGGGTGTCGAGCGTCAGCGTCAGCGCGCCGCCGCCCGGCATCGCGTCGCGCGCGTTCACGACGAGGTTGAGGAGCGCGAGTTCCACCTGGTTCGAATCGACCAGCGCCCGCGCGGGGGCCTCGGGCAGGTCGACCCGAAGCTCGACCATCGGGCCGATCGTGCGCTCGATCAGCGAGGTCATGCCCCGCACCAGCTCCGCGAGATCGGCGACGGCGATCGAGAGTTCCTGGCGGCGGGCGAAGGCGAGCAGGCGCTGGGTCAGCGACGCGCCGCGCTGCGCGCCCTGCAGCGCGCCCTCTATGAGCCGCGCGGCCTTCGGATCGTGCCCGAGATGCCGGCGCAGCACGTCGAGATTGCCGAGCACCGCCATCAGCAGGTTGTTGAAATCATGCGCGACGCCGCCGGTCAGCTGGCCGATCATCTCCATCTTCTGCGACTGCACCAGCTTGCGCTCCGCCGCCTCGCGCTGCGCGATCTGCTCGAGCGCCATCCGGTGCGCCTGTTCGAGCTCGGCGGTGCGGACGGCGACGCGGGCCTCGAGCGTCTCGTTCTCGCTGCGGAGCGCCCGTTCGGCCGTCTTGCGCTCGGTCACGTTGGAACAGACGCCGACGAGCTTGCGCCGGCCCCGGGTCCGGACGAGCCGGGCGCGGGTCTCGGCCCAGTGCTCGCCCCCGTCGGGCCAGAGCGTGCGGTATTCCACCGCGAGATCCTCGCCGCCGCCCGCGCGGCCGATCGCCTCGGCGACCCGGCCGCGGTCGTCGGGATGGATGCTCGCGAGCAGTTCGGCGTAGCCGAACGGAACCGCCGGCCCGCGGCCGAAGACCGCGCGCAGGTCCGCCGAGGCGACGAGCGCCATCGTGTCGAGGTCGAGCTCCCAGGCCGAGAGCTTGCCGGCGATGAGCGCGGTCGCGAGCCGTTCGCCCGCCTCCGCGACCGCCTCCATCGCCGAGCGGCCCTCGTACTGGCGGTGCCGCGCCTTCAGCGCGGTGCGCGCGACGCTGAAGAAGGTGGTCGGGTGGAACGGGCGTTCGATGAAGGTGACGTTGCCGAGCGCGTCGGAGAGTTGCGCGGCGAGCGGATTGCGCTCGGTGCCGCCGCCGTGATGGGTGAGGAACAGGAAGTTCAGGTCCGACCAGCTCGGCTGATGCTGGGTCCAGAGCGAGATCGCGCGCAGATCCGACCCCCGCAGCGCCTCCTCGGCCACCACGGTGAAGAGCACGTTGTCGGCCAGCATGCGCGCGAACTGGCCGACATCGGCGGCGGATCTCGAATTGATGCCGATCTCGGCCAGGAGCGACGCGGCGATCTCGCTATCCGGACGGCTCGCGGTCAGGATCAGGGCGTGCGGGTCGATCACGGAACGTGGCAAGTCAGCCTCCCATCAGGCGCGTCAGGTCCTGCCCGACGAAGACCGGAACACCGCGAAGAACCCCCTGGAATTCCTCCAGCGGCTCGCCGAGGACAAGCCCGGCCTCGGTGATCCGGTACTCCCGGATCGTGTGCTCGTGGCCGCCCATGCGCTTCTTGATCACCGAGAGCGCGCGGCGCATCCGTCCCATGGCCTCGAAGTAGCGCAGGAGGATGACCGTGTCCGCCAGATAAGTGATGTCGACCGGCGATTTCATGTCGCCCACCAGGCCATGCTGGGCGATGGTCAGGAAAGTGGTGACCCCCTGGCGGTTCAGATACTGCAGCAGTTCGTGCATGTGCGCGAGCTGCGCCGCCTCGTCGGGCATCGAGGCCTGATAGCCGTTCAGGCTGTCGATCAGCACCGCCTGCGCCCCCCAATCCGCGACGCGCCGCCGCACGAGCTGGGCGAATTCGCCCGGCGTGATCTCGGCGGTGTCGAGATGGTCGATCCTAAGCAGACCCCGCTTCATCTCCGCCTCGAGATCGATGCCGAGCAGCAGCAGCCGGCGGACGAGCAGGCCGAATTCCTCGTCGAAGCTCAGCATCGCCGCCCGCTCGCCCCGGCCGATCGCCGCGAGCAGGAACTGGAGCCCGACGAGCGTCTTGCCCGCGCCGCTCGGGCCGAGGACCAGCGTGCTCGACCCGCGCTCGATCCCGCCCGCGAGCAGCCTGTCGAATTCGGGGATGCCGCTCGAGGTCGCCTCCCGGTCGAAGTCGCGCGTGTGGTGCTGGGCGACGAGGCGGGGATAGACCTCGACCGCGCCGGTCCGGATCCGCATGTCGTGATAGCCGCCGGCATAGGCGTTGCCCCGGTACTTGAGGACGCGCGCCCGCCGCCGCTCGGGGCCGTATTCCGGCGTGATCTGGGCGAGGTTCACCACGCCGTGCACGAGGCTGTGGACCGTCCTGTCGCCCCGCTCGGTCACGAGATCGTCGAGCAGCAGCACGGTGGCGTCGCTCCGCGCGAAATACTGCTTCATCGCCATGATCTGCCGGCGGTAGCGCAGCGAGTTCTGCGCCAGCAGCCGGATCTCGGACAGGCTGTCGAGCACGACGCGTTGCGGCCGGATCTCCTCGAAGAGCTCGAAGATCATCCGCGTCGTCTCGCCGAGCTCGAAATCGGAGGGGTAGAGCAGCGACTGCGCCGGCCCGGCCGCGAGCAGCGCCTCGGGCGGCACCAGTTCGCGCACCGTCACGAGCGGGCCGATCTCCCAGCCATGCGAGCGCGCGCTGAGCCGCAGTTCCGCCTCGGTCTCGGAAAGGGTGATGTAGAGCCCGGTCTCGCCGCGCCGCGCGCCTTCGAGGATGAAGCTCAGCGCGACGGTGGTCTTGCCGCTGCCGGGCTCGCCGTCGATCAGGTAGAGATGCCCCTTGGCAAGACCTCCGTTCATGATCTGGTCGAGCCCCGCGATACCCGTCCCCGCCATCTCGCCGTCAGCCATGATGCTCCCTTCCGTTTCCGTCGTTCCTGCAACGCGATAGCCCGGCGGGCGATCCGTCGCCATGCTCCCTTCCGCCCGTCGTCTCGCGTCCGGACGCGCGGCCGGCGCTCCTTTCCGGCGCCGGGGCGGGAGTGTGGCACCTATTCCGGGCGACGGGAATCCCGATCGGGCGCGGCAACCCCGAAGGCGCGCGGGCGTTTGTCCCGGGCGGGCCGGAGACCACCGGCGCCGCCGCGAGCAGGGAGAGCCGGAGATGACAGACGAACGGGCGATCGAGGATCGCATACGCGCCCGCGCCCATGAGATCTGGGAGCGCGAGGGACGTCCCGAGGGCGCGCACGGGCGCCACTGGGACGAGGCGCGGCTGGAAGTCGAGGCCGAGGAACGCGTCGCCGCCGCCGCTGCGCCGGAGCGCGACGTGGTCGAGGCGACGGAGGGCCGGCTCGCGGGAACCTCCGGCGCGCCGGACGTCTTCCCCGAAGCGGGGACCGGGGCGCCGCCGGACGAGGATCTCCCGCTCGAGACCGAGGCGAGCCCCTCGCAGTTCGACCGCGCGCCGATGTAGCCGGCGCCCTCACGCGCCCCGGGGTACCGCCCGCTCCGCCCCCGCGGCGGGGCGGTTTCGTTGCGCCTCGGCAACGTCGCGGAAAGATCGCGAAGGCTTGACTGGTCTCGCCGGTTCGGTTCGCCTTAGGTACGGGAGGCTGACCCCGGGGAAATCGATGCGCCTTCTCGCCTGCCTCCTGACGCTCCTGATCGCCGCGCCCGGCCTCGTGCCCTGCTCCGCGCGCGCCCAGCAGAGCGCGGAGGCGAGCGTGCCGCCGCTCGACGACGCGGGCCGGGTTCCGGTCGTGGTCGAATTCTACACGAGCCAGGGCTGCGTCACCTGTCCCCCCGCCGACGCGCTCTTCGGCGAGATCGCGAAGGATCGCGACGTGATCGCGCTCGCCATGCATGTCACCTACTGGGACTATCTCGGCTGGGCGGACATCTTCGGCAAGCCCGAGTTCGACCTGCGGCAGAAGGCCTATGCCCGCGTGATGCGGCAGCGCACGCTCTTCACGCCGCAGATGATCATCCAGGGCGAGGACATGCTGATCGGGCGCGACGCGAAGACGGTCACCGACCGGATCGACGCGCATCGCGGCCTCGCCCCCACCGTCCGCCTCGGCGTCGAGCGCGGGGAGGAGGATTCGCTCCGCGTCACGCTCGCCCCCGCCGCGGGCGAGGTGGGGCAGGCCGACGTCAATCTCTTCGCCTACATGCCGAGCGCCGAGGTCGAGATCACCGCCGGCCAGAACGCCGGCCAGACGGTGCGCTACACCAATGTCGTGACCCAGTGGAACACGCTCGCGCAATGGGACGGGGAGAGCGAGCTGGAGTTCGATTTCGGCCCCGTCCCCCAAGGCCCGCTCGCCGTGCTGGTGCAGCGCCATGGCCTCGGCGGCATCCTCGCCGCCGCCAGGGTGGACTGATCAGGCCCCCGCGTTCTCCCCGGGAAATTCCTTCACCCAGCGCCGGTGCAGCCAGAACCACTGGCCCGGCGTCGCACGCACCCGCGCGGCGAGACTGTCGGCCGCCGCCTGCGTCATCTCGAGCGCCGTCCCGCGCGCGAGCGGCGCCTCGAACTCGATCCGGATCGAGCCGTCCGCGCGCCGCGTCGCATAGGCCGGGATCATCGGCAGGTCGTATTTGACCGCGAGTTCCGCGATCATCGTGCCGCTCGGCGCGGGATGGCCGAGGAAGTCGATCTCGGCGCCGCGCTTGGTGTACTGGTCCATCAGGATCGACATCATCCCGCCCTTCCGGACATGGCGGATCATCTCGCGCAGGCCGGCGGCGTCGCGGTCGACCATCGGCCTGCCGCCCGCCTCGAGGCAGGCGGTGTAATCGGCGTTGAGGAAGGGGTTCTTGATCGGGCGGAAGATGCCGCCCGTCTCCATCCCGCGCGAGAGCAGCAGGCCGCGCACCGCCTCCCACTGGCCGAAATGGCCGGAGACGAGGAACACGCCCTTGCCGGTCGCGAGCGTGTCGAGCATCACCTGCCAGCCCGGCCCCTCGGGCTCGGTCCAGGGCGCGCGCCGCTGGAAATCGCGGATCGTCATCGTCTCGATGATCGTGCGGCCGAAATTGTCGCCGACCTCCTGGCGCACCCCGGCGCGCCAGGCCGCGTCCTTCTCCGGGAAGATGAGCCGGAGGTTGTTCTCGACGCGGTTCCGGAGCCTCGGCACCCGGTTGACCGCGAAACGCCCGACGCGGGAGGCAAGCGCCCCCCTCGGCCCCGCCGGCAGCGCGCGGAAGAGGCCGAGCAGCGCCGCCTGCGGCAGATAGGCGAGCCAGCTCGCGGTCCGGGACTTCGCCTTCGCCATCAGGCGCCCCGCCGCGCGAGCAGCACCCGGAGCCGGAGCGAGAGCAGCACCGCCGCCGTCAGGCAGCCCGCCGCCGTGCCGATGAAGAGTCCCGCCTCGGCGAGGCCGGCGTGGAAGGCGAGGACGAGCCCGAGCGGGATCATCACGCACCAGAAGGCGATGAAGAAGATCAGGGTCGTTCCCCAGCTGTCCCCGAGCGCGCGGGTCGACTGGCCCAGCACCACCTGGCCCGCGTCGAAGATCATCGACACGGCGAGGATCCCGATCAAGGGGGCGCCCCGCGCGATCAGGCTCGGATCGTTCGAGAAGAAGCCGACGACGGAGGGGGCGATCGCGTAGAGGCCGAGGCCGACGAGGCCGATGAGGCCCATCGAGGCCGAGACGCCCGCGACTCCGGCGGCGCGCGCCTCCGCCACGTCGCCCGCGCCGGCGGTCTGCCCGACGCGGACCGCCGTCGCGACCGAGATGCCGAGGGCCATCATGAAGACGATCGTCTCGACGTTATGCGCGATCGTGTAGGCGGCGAGCGCCGAGGCGCCGAGCAGGCCCGCGGCCTGCGCCATCGTGGCGAAGGCGAAGGTCTCGAAACAATAGGCCGCCCCGCCCGCGAGGCCGATCCGGCGCATCTCGGCGCCGGCCGCCCAGCCGCCCGGCCCCCAGAGGCCGCCCGGATCCCGCGCGGCGCGGAATTCCGGCAGCCGCGCCATCCAGCCGAGGAGCCCCGCCGCCATGACGAAGCGCGCGGCCGTGCCCGCGATCGCCGCGCCCTCGGCGCCGAGCGCGGGCAGGCCGGACCGGCCGCCGATCAGCAGCCAGCAGAGGAGGAGGTTCACCAGATTGGCGGCGATCATCGCGACGAGCCCGGGCTTCATCCGCCCGGTGCCCTCGAGATAGAAACCCGCCGCGACGAAGACGGTCTGGAAGAGCGCGCCGGGCGCGAGGATCACCGCGACGCGGCCCGCCGCAGCGGCCATCGCCGGCTCGTGGCCGATCAGAAGGAGCGCCTTCTCCGAGAGGAGCAGCAGCAGCGTGAGCGCGCCCCCGACCAGCACGGCCCAGCGCAGGCCGCGGCGGAAGATCGGCGTCAGATCCGCCGCGCCGGCGCCCTTCTCCCGCGCCGTCTGCGAGATGATGCCGACGAGCGCGCCGACGCCGGTCGTGACCAGCGGGAAGAACACCGCGTAGCCGAGCGAGAGATGCGCGAGGTCGAGCGTGTCATGGCGCCCGGCGAGCACGATGGCCGCGAGCGAGAGCACGACGAGGCCGGCGCGGCTCAGCACCACGGGCCAGGAGAGGTGGAAGAGGGCGCTCCAGTGCCGCGGCAGGCGCGCGGCGAGGGATGCGCGCGGCGCGGCGAGCGGCGCCCGGTCGTCGAGGATCGTCATCTGGCCGGCTCCGATTCGGAGCCGGCGCGGGGCAGGCACGGCATTGTCTCTCTCCAGGTCGGCGCCCCCGCGGCGGAAGCCGGCGCCCCCGGGCGCCGGATTGTCGCGGACGGGAGCGCCCCATCCCGGAGGGGCAGGGTCAGTGTCGGGTCGGGTTGATCATCATGACCATCTGCCGGCCCTCGAGACGCGGAATCGCCTCGACCTTGCCGTGTTCGGTCACGTCCTCCGCCACGCGCTCGAGCAGCTTGCGCCCAAGCTCCAGATGCGCCATCTCGCGCCCCCGGAATCGCAGCGTCACCTTCACCTTGTCGCCGCCCTCGAGGAACTTGAAGACCGAACGCATCTTGACGTCGTAGTCATGCGTGTCGGTGTTCGGGCGGAACTTGATTTCCTTGATCTCGATGACGTGCTGCTTCTTGCGCGCCTCGGATTCCTTTTTCTGGGTTTCGTACTTGTACTTTCCGAAATCCATGATCTTGCACACCGGCGGGGTGGCATTGGGCGAGATCTCGACGAGGTCGAGCCCAGCTTCTTCCGCGAGTACCAGCGCCTTTTCCGGGGTGATCACCCCGACGTTCTCGCCCTCGGCGCCGATCAGGCGGATCTCGGGCGCGCGGATGCGCTCGTTGACACGGGGGCCGGTGTCGCGCGTCGGGGGCGCATTATGGGGTCTGCGGGCTATGGCCGTTACATCCTTTTGATCGTTGCTCTGATAAAAAACCGGAGCAGCGCCCCGGTTCCTCGGTCAAGATAGTGCAAGTTGAGCAATAAGTGAAGATGCCTGCCCGTTTCCGCGCCGATTTTGAATCGGCGCGCGGGCCGGCCGGAGGCGGCGGTGACCCATCTTCTGATCCTTTTCGTCTTTCTCGCGCTGGCCCTGACCCGATTCGCCCGGCGCCGCGCGCGGCGGGACGACCCGGAACCGGCATGCGACAGTTCGGACCTTGCCTCGTGGCCGCCGCCGGGCCAGGACCCGGACGCCGGAGTGACTTCAGGAAAGTGAATGCCAATGGGACGTGCCACCGTCATCCTCTTCGTCGTGATCGCCGCGCTCGGCTTCTACTACATCCGCGCCCATCAGGAGGAGCCCGCGGCCGCTCCGGCGGGGCCGGAGGCCACGCGCGACGCCGCGACTTCCGCCGGCGACGCCGCGACCTCGGCGGGCGAGGCGGTGAGGGACGCGGCCGGGGCGGCGAAGGAAGGCGTCGGGCAGGGGCTCGGGACGCTCGGCGAGACAGCGGACGACGCGGCGAAGGCGATCGGCGACGTGGCCCGCGACGTGACCGACGCGGTCACCGGCGACGACGCTCCCGAGACACCCGAACCCGCCGCCCCGCCCGCGAACTGAGGCGGGGCGCGCCGCGCCGGCCCGTCGCCCGGGCCGGCGGAGGCGCTCAGACGAGCGATTCGCAGAAGCGGCGGATCCGGCCGCAGGCTTCCGTCAGTTCCTCGTCGGAGGCGGCGTAGCTGATCCGGAAGTTCGGGCTGAGGCCGAAGGCCGCGCCGAAGACGACCGCGACCCCCTCCGCGTCGAGAAGCGCGCTCGCGAAATCCGCGTCGGTTGCGATCACCTTGCCAGCCGGCGTCTTCTTCCCGATCACGCCCGCGATCGAGGGATAGACGTAGAAGGCGCCCTCGGGCGTCGGGCAGACGATGCCGGGGCATTCGTTCAGCAGACCGACCACGAGGTCGCGCCGCCGCCGGAAGGCCTCGCGCGAGGTCGAGATGTAGTCCTGCGGCCCCTCCAGCGCCTCGACCGCGGCCCACTGGCTGATCGAGCAGGCGTTCGAGGTCGACTGGCTCTGGATCGTCACCATCGCCCTGATGAGCGGCTTCGGCCCGGCGGCGTAGCCGATGCGCCAGCCCGTCATCGCATAGGCCTTGGAGACGCCGTTCACCGTCAGCGTGCGCTCGTGGAGGGCGGGCTCGACCTCGGCCGGAGTACAGAACTCGAAGGGCGCGTAGCTGATGTGCTCGTACATGTCGTCGGACATGACCCAGACATGCGGGTGCCGCGTCAGCACGTCGGTCAGCCCCTTGAGCTCGTCGCGCGAATAGCCCGCGCCGGTCGGGTTCGAGGGCGAGTTGAAGATGAACCACTTGGTCCGGGGCGTGATCGCCGCCTCGAGCGCCTCGGGCGTGATCTTGTAGCCGGTCGCCATCTCGCCCACGACGATCACCGGCGTGCCGCCGGCGAGCATCACCATGTCGGGATAGCTCACCCAGTAGGGCGCGGGCACGATCACCTCGTCGCCGGGGTTCACCGTGGCCATCAGCGCGTTGTAGAGCACCTGCTTGCCGCCGGTCGAGACCACGACCTGATCGGGCGCGTAGTCGAGATTGTTCTCGGCCCCGAACTTCGCGCAGATCGCGCGGCGCAGTTCGATGATCCCCTCGGGCGAGGTATAGCGCGTCTCGCCCCGGTCGATCGCGGCCTTGGCCGCGGCGCGGATGTTGTCGGGCGTCACGAAATCCGGCTCGCCCGCGGAGAGGCTGATGATGTCGCGGCCGGCGTCTTTCAGCTCGCGCGCCTGGGTCGAAATGGCGATGGTCGCCGAGGGCTTGATCCGCCCGAGCGCCGAGGAAAGGAAGGACATGGGGATGCTCCGGTCGTTCGCGGGTCCGGCGCCGATCTAGTGCCGCGCCTCTCCGTTTCGCAAGGGCGAAAGCGGGCGCGGCCTTGGCGCGGGCGGCGGCGCGCGCTATGCCCGGCGGCGGTCGTTCTGGAGGAAGACATGACGGAAACGGGCGAGAACCGGCTGCGGCGCCTCAGGATGCGGAGCTGGCGCCGCGGCACCAAGGAGATGGACCTGATCCTCGGCCCCTACGCCGACGCCCGGCTCGGCGGCCTCGCCCCCGAGGCGCTCGACCGCTACGAGGCGCTGCTCGAGGAGAACGACCAGGACCTCTATCTCTGGGTCAGCCGGGGAGAGGGTTTGCCGGAAGGCCATCTCGCCGCGCTGCGCGAGATCCGCGCCTTCCACGGCCTCGGCTGAGGGCGCGCGGGCGTTAACGCCTTGTACAAGAAATTGCCGGAGTTTCTTCGCATCAGGTGACAGCGGAGAGACAGCATGAGTGTTCAGGCAAGGATGGCCGCGGCCGGGACGGCGGCGCCGAACGGGGACCCGGGCTTCCTCGCCTCCTATCTCGAGACGCTCGCCCTCGTGGAGCGTCTGCACCGCCTGCTGCTCGACGTGGTCAAGGACGAGTTCGAACGCCTCGGCGTGATCGACATCAATTCGGTCCAGGCGCTGCTGCTCTTCAACATCGGCGACAACGAGGTGACGGCGGGCGAACTGAAGACGCGCGGCTACTACCAGGGCTCGAACGTCTCCTACAATCTCAAGAAGCTCGTCGAATACGGCTACATGCATCACCAGAAATGCGGCGTCGACCGGCGCGCGGTCCGGGTGCGGCTGACCGAGAAGGGCCGGGCGATCCGCGAGATCATCGCCCAGCTCTTCCAGCGCCACGCCGACGGGATCCTGAGCCGCGACGTGCTGGGCGGCGCGCGCCTGCCGGAGATGAACACGAGCCTGAGGCGGATGGAACGCTACTGGAGCGATCAGATCCGCTACATCTACTGAGCCGCGCGGGCCGCGCGGCGTTCCGCGCGGCGGAGGCGGCGCGCCGCCCCGGCGGGAAGCGCGCCTTTTCTGCCACCCTTCCGGACGCGCTTGTGCGCGACGCTGCCCAAGCGCCTAGAAAGATGGTATCTATTTGAAAAAAGAAGGCGAGCCGCGGGCATTGATTCGCAATCGTCGAGCAGGCGGAAGAGTGTGATTTCGGGGTCTTGAGGCGGATCCATGACGACGACGATGAAGGACCCCGTCGAAGGGGTGCCCGAGGGTTTCGATTACCCGGTGGGCGATCTGCTCAGAGGCGAGCGGGTGACGCTCGGCCGCTCGCTGCTCGATGTGCAGCGCGATCTCCGCGTCAAGGCCGCCCATATCGCCGCGATCGAGGAGATGGATCTCGACGCCTTCGCGAACCGCGGCGTGATCCCGGGCTATGTCCGCTCCTACGCGCGCTATCTCGGCCTCGAACCGGAACAGGTCTACCGCCTCTTCTGCGCCCAGCTCGGCTTTTCCGCGGCGACCTTCGGCGCGGTCCCGAAGGCCGGCCGCGCCGGCAAGGCCCCGGTGATCGGCGCCTTCCGCCCGGACTTCCCGCTGGCGCCGCGGCG
The DNA here is from genome assembly GCF_006385685.1 of Amaricoccus solimangrovi. Taxonomy (GTDB): domain Bacteria; phylum Pseudomonadota; class Alphaproteobacteria; order Rhodobacterales; family Rhodobacteraceae; genus Amaricoccus; species Amaricoccus solimangrovi. The sequence goes on from NZ_VFRP01000002.1 coordinate 46,297, forward strand.
GGGCGCGGGGTTCGCGCTTCCGCTTCCGCCGCTCTCGGCCATCGGCTCGGTGCTCGCGCTCGCCGCGCTCGTCGGCGGGCTCGGCTACGGCGGCTGGACCGTGGTGCGCAACATCCAGCGCGTGCAGTTCGCGCCGGTCGAGGAATCGCCGGTCGCGGTCGCGGAGGTCGATGATCTCGCCGCGCCGGCCGCGAGCGCGGGGGCGGAACCCGATCCCGGCGATCTCGCGCGCCCCGTGACCGCGACCGCGCTCGCCGATCTCTACCGCGACCAGGAGGCCTCGGTGCCGATCCTGACACCGCGCGACGGGCCGATCGCCGCGATCGATCCCGAGAGCCGCGGCCCGGTGCCCGAACGGGCCGGGCCGCCCGTGCTCGATACCGTCGCCGCGATGGCGCCCGCGGCGGTCCCCGCCGGGATCGCCGCCGCCGAACCGGGCGACACCGCCGCGCTCATCGCCGCCGCCGTCGCGGCCAATGTCGCGGGCTCGGGAGCGGCGGCGACGCCAGCCGTCGCCGGACCAGGCGAGAAGCTCACCATCGTCGCCGAACGCGCCGCCTGGATCCGCGTCTATCTCGCAAGCGGCACGATCGTCTTCGAGCGGATCCTGGAGAAGGGCGAGTCCTATTCCCCGCCCGAGGGGCTGACGGATCCGAAGATCTGGGCCGGCAATTCGGGATCGGTCTATGTGCGCGTCGGCGACACGCTGCGGGGCCCCCTCGGCAGCGGAACCCGCGCCGCGCGCGACGTGCCGCTGGTCGCCTCCGCGCTCACGGAACTCTATCCGGTCGTCGAGCAGGTGCCCGAGGTGGTTTCCCAGAGCCTCGACACGGATACCGCCCTCGTGCCGACGGTCGCGATCCAGTGAGGCGCGGCCCCGGCGGGGCCGGGGTGACTTCCGGCCGCCGTCGGCCTATGTTCCGGACCGGATCACGGACCCGGACCCCATGACGCAGAATCACATCCGCCCCTGGCGCAATATCGAGCGGCGCCAATCGCGCCGCATCCATGTCGGACCCGTTCCGGTCGGCGGCGGCGCGCCGATCAGCGTGCAGACGATGACCAACACGCTGACCCACGACGTCAAGGCGACCGTCGAGCAGGTGCTGCGCTGCGCCGAGGCGGGCGCGGACATCGTCCGCGTCTCGGTGCCGGACGAGGACTCCTCCCGCGCGCTCCGCGAGATCGTGCGCGAGAGCCCGGTGCCGATCGTCGCCGACATCCATTTCCACTACCGCCGCGGTATCGAGGCCGCCGAGGCGGGCGCCGCCTGCCTCCGGATCAACCCCGGCAACATCGGCAGCCCCGAGCGCGTGCGCGAGGTGATCAAGGCCGCGCGCGACCACGGCTGCTCGATGCGGATCGGCGTGAACGCCGGCAGCCTCGAGCGGCATCTGCTCGAGAAATACGGCGAACCCTGTCCGGAGGCGATGATCGAGAGCGGGCTCGACCATATCCGGATCCTCGAGGACAACGACTTCCACGAATTCAAGATCAGCGTGAAGGCCTCGGACGTCTTCCTCGCCGCCGCCGCCTATCAGGGCCTCGCGGAGGCGACCGACGCGCCGATCCATCTCGGCATCACCGAGGCGGGCGGGCTCATGTCGGGCACGGTCAAATCCGCGATCGGGCTCGGCAACCTCCTCTGGATGGGGATCGGCGACACGCTCCGCGTCTCGCTCTCGGCCGATCCGGTCGAGGAGGTGAAGGTCGGGTTCGAGATCCTGAAGTCGCTCGGCCTGCGGCATCGCGGCGTCAACATCATCTCCTGCCCCTCCTGCGCGCGGCAGGGGTTCGACGTGATCAAGACGGTGGAAGTGCTTGAAAAGCGGCTCGAACACATCAAGACGCCGATGTCGCTCTCGATCATCGGCTGCGTGGTGAACGGCCCCGGCGAGGCCCTGATGACCGACCTCGGCTTCACCGGCGGTGGCGCGGGTTCGGGCATGGTCTACATGGCGGGCCGTCAGCACCACAAGCTCGGCAACGAGGGCATGGTCGATCACATCGTCGAACTCGTCGAGAAGCGCGCCGCCGAGATCGAGGCCGAACGCGCCGCCGAGGCCGAGGCGGCGGGGCAGGCGGCGGAATAATCTGCCCTACTCTTTCAGGGTGATGAGGCGCATTCCTCACGCGACGCCGTAGGGCGGACCTCGGTCCGCCACCCCCTCCCGCGCCCGTTTCCCCTTGCGCATTCCCCCGGTCTCGCGCAGGACGCGCCGGACAGGACCGATGTGACATGATCCCGCTCGACAAACTCGACCAGATCCGCGCCCGCTTCGAATTTCTCGAGGCCAAGCTCGCCGAGGGGGCCGCGCCGGCGGAACTCGCGCCGCTCTCGCGCGAATACGCGGCGCTCCGGCCGGTGGTGGCCGGGATCGAGGCCTATCGGGGCCTGCTCGCGGACCGCGAGGAGGCGGAGCGGATGCTCGCCGATCCCGAGATGAAGGCGCTGGCCGAGGAGGAACTCGCGCGGATCCGGGCGGCGCTCCCCGAGGCCGAGCATGCGATGCGCCTCGCGCTGCTGCCGCGCGACGCGGCCGACGACCGTTCCGCGATCCTCGAGATCCGCGCCGGCACCGGCGGCGACGAGGCCGCGCTCTTCGCCTCCGATCTCGCCCGCATGTACCAGCGCCTCGCGGAGGCGCGCGGCTGGCGCTTCGACGTGGTGGAGGAGACGCCGACCGAGCTCGGCGGAGTCAGGGAGCTCGTGGCCGAGGTCTCGGGCCCCGGCGTCTTCTCGCAGCTGAAGTTCGAATCCGGCGTCCACCGCGTGCAGCGCGTGCCGGTGACCGAGAGCGGCGGGCGCATCCACACCTCCGCCGCCACCGTCGCCGTGCTGCCGGAGGCGGAGGAGGTCGACATCGACATTCCGGCCGCGGACATCCGGATCGACACGATGCGCGCCTCCGGCGCCGGCGGCCAGCATGTGAACACGACCGATTCCGCCGTGCGGATCACCCACCTGCCCACCGGCATCGTGGTGACGAGCTCGGAGAAGTCGCAGCATCAGAACCGCGCGCGGGCGATGCAGGTGCTGCGCGCGCGCCTCTACGACCTGGAGCGCCAGAAGCTCGACGCGGCCCGCGCCGCGAGCCGGCGCGGCCAGGTCGGCTCCGGCGACCGGTCGGAGCGGATCCGGACCTACAACTTCCCGCAGGGGCGGCTGACCGACCACCGGATCGGCCTCACGCTCTACAAGCTTGACCAGGTGATGCAGGGCGACCTCGACGAGGTGATCGCCGCGCTGATCGCCGCCGACCAGGCGAGCCGCCTCGCCGAGCTCGACGCGTGAGCGGGGCGCGGGCGCTTCTGGCCGGGGCGGTCGCGCGGCTCGCGGCCGCGGGCGTCGCCGATCCCGCGCGCGACGCGCGCCTCCTGCTCGCCGAGGCGCTCGGTGTCGCCTCCGACCGGCTGACGCTGGTGCTGGGCGATCCCGTGCCCGCGGCGGCGGCGGATCGCTTCGACGCGCTCCTCGCGGAACGGGCGCTGCGCCGGCCGGTCTCCCAGATCCTCGGCCGCCGCGCCTTCTGGGGCCGCGAGTTCCGCGTGACCCGCGACGTGCTCGACCCCCGGCCGGAGACCGAGACGCTGATCGCGCGCGCGCTCGAAGGGCGGCCGGGGCGGCATCTGCTCGATCTCGGCGCCGGATCGGGGATCCTGCTCGTCACGCTGCTCGCCGAATGGCGTGACGCGACCGGGATCGGCACCGATCTCAGCGAGGCGGCGCTCCGGGTCGCGCGCGAGAACGCGGCGCGCCACGGCGTCGCCGAGCGCGCCGCCTTCCACCGGACCGACTGGGCCGCGGGAATTTCGGGCCCCTTCGATGTAATCGTCTCGAACCCGCCCTATATACCGGAGGCGGATGTCTCCGCCCTCGCGCCCGAGGTCCGGGAGTGGGAGCCGCGCGCGGCGCTCAGCGCCGGGCCGAGCGGGCTCGAGGCCTATGAACGGATCGCGGCCGACCTGCCGCGGCTGCTCGCGCCCGAAGGAAGGGCGCTGCTCGAATTCGGCGCGGGGCAGGGAGCGGCGATCGCCGCGCTCTTCCGCGCCCGGGGCTTCCGCGATCTGGGCTTCGCCCGCGATCTCGACGGCAGGGAGCGGGTGCTGACGATCGGGTAGAAGCGGAAATCGGGCATTTCCGCTTGTCATTTGGAAACGCGCCCGTATAGACTGGCCAGGATCCCGTCGACTGTGTGTGTCGGACTAGCCTCCCGGAACCGCGGCGGGGATTTGGTGACATGATGACCAATCGGTGTCCGGCGTTCGCCGCTTCGCGCGGTGTCGCGCGGAGCCCGTAGAGAAGCCGAAAATGGCGGAATTCCAGAGCATGAGATCTTCGAACAAGTCGCGATCCAGGAACAAGCCTGGAAACAATGGCCAGAACAACCAGCGCCGCCCGATGGGCAACATCGTGAACCGCGTCTTCGAAAGCGCGGGACCCGACGGCAAGGTGCGCGGGACGCCGCAGCAGATCATCGACAAGTATCAGGCGCTGGCGCGTGACGCGCAGGTGTCGGGCGACCGCGTCGTGGCCGAGAACTACCTGCAGCATTCCGAGCACTATTCCCGCCTCCTCGGCGAGGCGCAGCGCCAGCAGAACGAGCAGCGCTACGGCCAGGATCGCGACGAGGGATCGCAGCAGCGCGGCGAGGACCAGGGGTCCGAACGCGCGCAGCAGGCCTCGGGCGGCGAGGGCGGTGGCGAGCGCCAGCAGCGCGACCAGCGCCAGGGCGATCAGCGCCAGGGCGGCGGGCAGCCCCCGCGGCAGCCGCGCCCGGTGTCGGGCTTCGGCCTGCAGACGTTCGAGCCGGAAGAGGCGGAGTTCGGGCCGATCCCGACCCCCGAGAACGGCGACCCGCAGCCGCGTCTGAGCGCGCCGGCGGCCGACTACCAGCAGCCCGAGGGCATCGGCGGCGATCCGCGCGACGCCTCGCCGTCCCGCGCCGGACAGGGCGCGCCCTCCGCCGAGACGGGCCAGGGGGAGGAGGCGAAGCCCGCTCCCGCCGCCGAGGCGCCGGCCCGGCCGGAACCCGCCGCGGAGCCCGAACCGGTCGCCCCGGCCGAGGCCGCCGCGCCCGCGGACGCGGCGCCGGCCGGACAGCCGGCCGCGGAACCCGCGGCCGAGGCCGCGCCGGCGAAGCGGCCCCGCACCCGGCGCAAGCCGAAGGCGGAAGGCGAGGAGAAGCCGAGCCGGAAGTCGAAGGCCGCCGCCGAGGCCGAGACCCCCGCCCCCTCGGACGACGCGCCCGAGGCGCAGCCCGCCGAGCAGATGTAGCCGCGGGCCACGGTCGCGGAATCGAGACGCCGCCGGAGCGATCCGGCGGCGTTTCCCGTTCCGGCGTCAGCGTCCGGCGTCAGCGTCCGGCGGCGGCGACGGCGCGCGCCAGCGCGCAGAAGGCTTCGAGCGATACCTGCTCGGCGCGTTCGGTCGGCGGGATGCCCACCGAAAGCAGCAGATCCTCCACATCGGGCCCGAGCGGCTTCAGGCTCGCGCGCAGCATCTTGCGCCGCTGCCCGAAGGCGAGCGCCACGACGCGGCTGAGCGTCGCCGCGTCGGCCGGGAACCGCGGCTCTTCGAGCCGCGCGAGATGCACCACCGCGCTCGTGACCTTCGGCGGCGGCGTGAAGGCGCGCGGCGGCAGGTCGAAGGTGATCCGGGGCACCGTCCGCCACTGCGCGAGGATCGAGAGCCGCCCGTAGGCTTTCGATCCCGGCGCCGCGACGATGCGCTCGGCCACCTCGCGCTGGAACATGAGCGTGAGGCTCTGCCAGAACGGCGGCCAGACCGCGGGCGTCAGCCAGCGCACCAGAAGCTCGGTCCCGACGTTGTAGGGAAGGTTGGCGACGATCCGGACCGGCGGCGTCAGATGCGCGCCCGGATCGATCGCGAGCGCGTCGCCCGCGAGCACGGTGAGCCGGCCGGGGCAGGCGGCGGCGATCTCCGCGAGCGCGGGCAGGCAGCGCGGATCGCGCTCCACCGCCACGACGTGGCGCGCCCCCTCCGCGAGCAGCGCGCGGGTGAGCCCGCCCGGCCCCGGCCCGATCTCGAGCACGTCGCAGGCCGGGAGATCGCCCGCCTGGCGCGCGATCTTGCCGGTGAGGTTCAGGTCGAGCAGGAAGTTCTGCCCCAGCGCCTTGCGCGCCGAGAGCCCGTGCGCGGCGATCACCTCGCGCAGCGGCGGCAGCGCGTCGAGCCCGCCGGTCATGCCGCGCGCGCCCGCGCCAGCCCCATCTCGCGCGCGAGGCGGAGCGCGGCGATCAGGCTCGACGGATTGGCGCGGTTCTGGCCTGCGATGTCGTAGGCGGTGCCGTGGTCGGGCGAGCTCCGGACGAAATCGAGGCCGAGCGTCACATTCACGCCCCCGTCGAAATCGAGCGTCTTCAGGGGGATCAGCGCCTGGTCGTGATACATGCAGACCGCCACGTCGTAATTCGCCCGCGCCGCGGCGTGAAAGAGCGTGTCGGCCGAGCGTGGCCCGGACAGATCCATTCCCTCGGCGCGGAGCCGGTCGAGCACCGGGGTGATCAGCGCGATCTCCTCGCGGCCCATCGCCCCGCCCTCGCCCGCGTGGGGGTTGAGCCCGGCGACGGCGATCCGGGGGCGCGCGACGCCGAAATCGCGCCGCAGCCCGTCCCAGGTCACCCGCAGCGTCCGCTCCAGCAGATCGGCGGTCAGCGCGCGCGGCACCTCGGCGATCGGGATGTGGATCGTCACCGGCACGACGCGGAGCGCGGGCGCGGCCAGCATCATCACCGGCAGCGGCGCGCCGCAGAGGCTCGCGAGAAACTCGGTATGGCCGGGGAAGGCGAAGCCCGCGCCGTCCTGGAGCGCCTTCTTGTTGATCGGATTGGTGCAGACCGCGAGCGCGGCGCCGGATCGGGCGAGCGCGACGGCGCGGGCGATGATCTCGACCACCGCCGGGGCGTTCGCGGGATCGGGCCGGCCCGGCGGGGTCGGGCGCGGCATCGGATGGGGCAGCACCGGCAGCCCCTCGGCCATCCGCGCGCCCGCCTCGGCGGGATCCGCGATCGGGCGGACCGGCACGCCGAGGCCGCGGCCGACCTCGGTCATGTGGTCGGCGTCGCCGAGCACGAAGAAGGCGACCTCGCCCGCGAGGCGGGTCCAGGCCTTGAGCGCGATCTCGGGTCCGATCCCGGCCGGATCGCCCTGCGTCAGTGCGATCGGGGGGATCATCGCCGGGAGATCAGCGCGTCGCTGAGCAGTTCCTGCAGGAAGCCCTGGCCGAAGCTGTTGATCCGGTCGGAGAAGAGCTTCTGGCGCACGGCGTCGCGCACCTCCGGATCCTTCGGATCGGGCGGCGGCCCCGGCGGCGCGTCATGGACGGAGATGAGCTTGATGAGCGCGAGCCCGCCCGCCACCGGCGTCGGCCGGGTGACCTGGCCGGGGCGCATCAGCGCCACCTGGTTGCGGACGGCGGGCGGCACCTGGTCGATCTCCATCGCCGGCAGCCTTCCGCCCTCGGGCGCGGTCGCCGAGCGGCTGTATTCCCGCGCGGCGGCGCCGAAATCCCCGCCGCGGGAGAGCTGGCGGTAGAGCCGGTCGGCGAGGGCGAGGGTTTCCGGCTCGCCCCGCTCGGCGAAGGGAATGGCGAGCTCCGCGAGCGTCACCATCTCCTTCGGCTGCCGCGCCTGGAGCGCCAGCGCCTGGTCGATCTCCTCCTCGCTCGGGGAGGCGCGCGAGCGGAAGCGCTGCACCAGAACCTCGCGCCACATCAGCCCGGATTCGACGAAGTCGTTCATCGTCTGCCGGTCGATCTGGCGCGCGTCGAGAACCTGGGTCACGTCCTCGGGCTTCAGCCCGCGCTGGCGCGCGAATTCGTCGAGGCCGTTGTCGATCGCGCCCTCGCGAAGCTCGATCCCCATCGCCTTCGCGGCCTGCACCTTGACGCGGTCCTCGGTCAGCTGCTCGATCGCGAGCTTCCGCAGATCCCCGGTCGCGCCGAGCGCGTCGAGCAGGCGCATGCGCTGCTCGATGTCGTAATTGGTGATGACGCCCTCGTTGACCGTCAGCGCGGGCGCGTAGGGATTGTCCGCGGCCCGCGCCCCCCCGCTGAGGCCCAGCCCGGCGCCGATCAGCATCGCCGCGAATATCGTCCCTTTGAACCGCACGTCACCCTCCCGGGGTCATTCAACTCGGCTGCGCGGCGCAGACGCGCGCCGCCGGCCAATCGCCTTCGCTCCCCCCTCCGAGTCCGGCGAGCCGCACGCTGAAGCCGATCGAGGTGGAGGGCGGCACATTAGTGGATGACGTGTAGCGGCGCGAGACCGAAAGGTCGAACTGCGCGCAGTCGTTGCCATAGATGACGCCGCCGCCCGCGCGCAGGTTGTCGCGCGCGGTCACGTCGTAGCGCCAGAGCCCGCGCACCTCCCAGTTCGGCAGCACGCGGTAGCGCGCGTCGATCCCGAATTCGTTCGTCTCCGGCTGCGGGCCGTAATAGGGATTGTCGCTCTCGGCGAGAAAGACGTAGGAGGCGCGGACCCCCGCGGTCGCGCCGACATAGGCCATGGTGAATTCGTTGCGGCTGAAGGTCAGGTCGGTGTCGAACAGCGCCCGGTCCACGAGGCTCAGCGCCTCGCCGATGTCGAGCCGGAGCGCCGCGACCACGTCGGACCATTTCCCGGCGAGCCCGGTGCTCTCGTAGAATTCGTCGTCCGGCTCGGCGCGGATCACCTGGCCGACCGTCGCGCCGAGCGACCAGCCCGCGGGGTCGTAGCGGGTATAGCCGATGCCGAGGTTCGCGCGGAGCCCGGTCTCGACCCGGTCCTCGCCGGGGAAGCGGTCGATCGAGAAGAGGTTGGTCGTGTCGAATTCGACGAGGGTCGAGTCGTTGTTGGGCACGTCCGACTCGCCGATCGTGTCGGAATAGATCACCTGCGCGATCGGCTCGATCACATGGCTCACCACGCCCGCCGGCGTCGCGACCGCGCGCGCGAAGGGCCAGCGCAGCTCGACATTGACGTTGGGCTCGGCCCGGACGACGGCGGAATCGGGCAGCGTCGGGTCGTCCCAGACCCGGTAGACGTCGAAATCGCCGAGCGCGCCCGCGCTCGCGAGGATCCCCCATGGCAGGGTCCAGCCCCGGCGCCAGTCGACGTCTCCGCCGAGGCGGAGCGTGTCCTGCCCGTCCGCGCGCAGGATCCCGAGCCCCTGCGCCTCGAGCGCGAGCTGGCCGCCGAGGCCGCGCGGCGCGAGGAGCTCGCGATAGACGAAATCGAGCGGCACGATCGGCAGCGTCGTGCTCGCCTGATCCTCGCGCAGGCTCTGGAAGGCGACGGAGCCGAGCTCGAAATAGTCGCTCGTCCGCGTGCGCGTGATCCGCGCGTAACTCGTGAGCAGGTCGGCGTCGGAATAGTCGAACTGCTGCAGGAAGGCGTCGTCGCTCGCCACCGCGAGGTTGAAATCGGTGGTGAAGCCGGCGCCGAGCCCGAAGTCGGGCAGCGCGAAGGCCCCGGTCGCGAAGGCGGCGCCGCGGCCGAACTCGCCGTCCAGCCCGTCGTCGAGCGCGAAGACGCCGTTGAAGTCGAACCCGCCGCTGTCGAAGCGCCGCCGGTACTCCCCCTCGAGAAGCTTCGCGCCCGTGGTGGTCAGGAACGGCGTCAGCGTCGCGTCCGACGTGGGGCCGAGCACCCGGAAATAGGGCACCTTCACGCCGAAACCGTAGATGTTGGAATGCTGCGCCATCGGCACCAGCACCCCGCTCGCGCGGTTGACGCCGGGATCGGGCACGCTCATCCGGGGCAGCCAGGCGACCGGCCAGCCGAGGAGCTGCAGCGTCGCATTCTCGAAATAGATCCGCTGGGCCACCTCGTCGCGCGTGACGCGCGAGGCGCGGATCGACCAGGTCGGCGTGTGGCTCCCGGCGCAGATCTCGCAGGAACTCGCCACCGTGCGGTAGAGCGTCGTGAACCGCCCCTCGCTGCGGCGCGCCTCGGCCGCGGCGATCTGGAGCTTCTCGCCGATCAGGACCTGCGCGCTCTCGATCAGCCCGTCCCTGAGATCGGGGGTCAGCGCCGCCCCGCCCGCGAGCAGCACGCCGGTCGCGGGATCGGTGAGCGAGATCGGACCCGTCGCCTCGATCCGGTCCGCCGCCTGGTCATAGGTGATCGCCCGCGCCCGGAGCACCCGGCCCTGATAGAGCACCTCGACATCGCCGGTCGCGGTCAGCCGCCTGGTCTCGCGGTCGTAGCTGACGCTGTCGGCGATCAGCGTCGCGGGCAGGTCGTCCGGCGCGCCCCCGTCCGACGCCCTCCCGTCCTGCGCCCCCGCTCCGGAGGCGCCGAGCCCGAGCAGCGTCAGCGCCAGCGCAAAGATTGATCCGCCTCGCCTCACGCGCCGTCCCCGCTGCCTCGCCGCCTGCTTAGCCATCTTCGAGGTGCAACAGCAAGCCCAGCGACAGCAGGATCGCCGCGATCGGGGGCGTCCAGGCGGCGGCGAGGATCGGGATCTGCCCGTCCGCGCCGAGCGATTCCGCGAAGTTCTTCAGGAAGTAGAGCGCGAAGCCCGCGAGCACGGCGAGCAGGATCATGATCCCCGTCTGTCCGAACCGCGCCGGCCTGAGCGCGAAGGCCGCCCCGATCAGCACCATCGCCGCGAAGAGCGCGGGTTTCGCGAGTTCGCTCTGCAGGAAGAGCCGGTGGCGCAGCCCCGAGAAACCCGATTCCTCCATCGTCGCGATGAAGGTGCCGAGATGCCAGAATCCCACCACCTCCGGCGGCGAGAAACTGTCGAGGATCTGCGCCGAGGTCAGCGTGGAGGGCAGCACGATCCGCTCCCCCGTCACCACCCGGTCGAAGCGGCCGTCGGCGTCCTTGTCCCAGCGCGTCGCCTGTTCGAGCACCCATTGCCCGGGGACGAGCCGCGCGGCGAGCGCGTCGATGCGCGAATAGATCGTGCCCTCGCCGTCGAACCGGTACATCCGGACCCGGCTCAGGATCGTGCCGTCCGCGTTGGTGCGCGCCGCCTGGATCACCGTCTGGCCGCCCGGCTCGTCCGCCTGGCGCAGCCAGACGCCATCGGCGGAGAAGGAGATCTGGCTGCCGCCGCCGGCCCGGAAATCGTCCTCGAGCACGAGGCCGCGCTTGATCGTCGCGGCGACGAAGGGATTGACCGCCGCGACGAAGACGATGCCGATCACCACGGCCGCGGCGATCGGCACCCGGATCAGGCGCAGCGCCGAGATCCCGGCGGCGCGCATCACGACGAGCTCGCTCGTCCGCGCGAGGCCGAGGAAGGTCAGCAGGCTGCCGAGCATCAGCACCAGCGGGAACACCTGGTAGAGCGTCTCCGGCGCCTCGAGCAGCGTGATCCGCATCACGTCGCCGGCCGAGGCGCCCGCGTCGGTGAAGCGGCGCAGGTTCTCGACCGCGCCGAAGAGCAGGATCAGGATCGCGATGATCAGGAAGACCGCGAGGATCGCGCGCAGGAAGCGGCGAAGGACGTAGCGCCAGAGCGTCATGCCGGCGCCTCCGCCCGGCGCGAGCGGCGCCGCGGCCGCGACAGCCGCCGCGTCAGGATCGCGACATAGGCGAAGCCGAGCAGGATCGGCAGATACATGAGCGGCCAGGCCATCGGCCGCTCCTGCACCTGCGAGCGCGTCGCGAAGGTCAGGATCTGCAGGATCAGCGCCACGCCGACCGCGACGATCACCCGCCGGCCGAACCCGCTGCGCCGGTAGCCGCCCGCGAGGATGGTGACGAGCGCGATCAGCGGATAGATCACCGCGAGGATCGGCAGGGTGAGCTTGTAATGCCCTTCCGCGACGAAATCGCCGGCGCTGTAGCGCCCGGAGGCGAGCATCTCCGCGCTCGGCCGGAGCAGGTCGAGCACCCAGTATTCGGAAGGCCGCGGGATCCGCGTGCTCTGCTCCCTCAGCAGGTCGCTGAGGTCGAAGACGAACTGGTCGAATTTCACGGTGTTGATCTGCTGGCTGCGCGCGTCGAGCGTGATCGCGACCCCGTCGCGCATCACGAGCCGCGCCTCCATCCCCTCGCGCACGAGGATCGCGTGCTCGGCGGAATAGGTCACGGGCCGGGCGAATTCGCGCTGGTCGTTGAGGAAGATCCCCGCCATCTCGCCCTGCCGGCTGGTGTCGGAGATGAAGAGGGTGATGCCCGGCATCGGATGGATGAACTGCCGCTCGACGATCAGCGCCTGCGCGAGGTCGGAGCGGATCGCCTGGGTGCGGTCGGCGAGCGCGGTCCCGGCGGCGGGCACGAGGAAGAGCAGCACGGCGGCCATCGCCGCGCCCATGATCGCGCCGAAGATCGCCACCGGCCGGATGAGGCCGAGCGGGCCGAGCCCCGCGGCCATCATCACCACGAGCTCGCTCTCGCCATAGAGCCGGTTGATCGCATAGAGCGCCGCCCCGATCGCCGAGAGCGGCAGCACGATCACGAGCACCTGCGGCATCACCAGCGCCGAGAAGGTGAGAAAGATCGCCGCGCCCTGGCCGCTCGCGATCACCGTGTCGATCAGCCGGACCGCCTGGGTGAGCCAGACGACGCCGGTGAAGACGAGCACGAAGAATCCGAGCGCCCCGAGGAGTTGGGCCAGGATATAGCTGTCCAGTCGCTTCAAGGGATCCTCGTTCCCGGCGCGCGGCCCTCGGCTGGTCAAGCCCGGGGAAAGCCGCTAGTCCTTGCGTTTCGAGACCGCAGCTTACGGAGACCGCCGTGACCACGCCACTGCAAACCGCTTTCGTCGATGTCGATCAGGCCGATATCGCGAAGATCGACGGCCGGATGGTCATATTCGCCGACGAGACCGGAACGCTTCCGCCGCTCGCGCGCAAGGTGGACCGGCTCGCGAAGGGCGCGGTCTCCCGGCTGATCGCCGGCGCGGCCTTCGGCAAGGCCAAGACCGGCTCGGCCCATGCGCTGGCCTTCCCGGCCGGGCTCGCGGCCGAATCCCTGCTGGTGGTGAAACTGCCGAAAAAGGCCACGCAGGCCGAGGCGCGCGTCGCCGGCGCCGCGATCGCCGCCTTCAACGCCTCCGTTCCGCTGCATGTGCTCGCCGGGCCGCTCGCGACCGCGCCCGAGATCGCGCTCGGCCTCGGGCTGCGCGCCTATGCCTTCGACACGTACCGCAAGGTCGAGGAGGACGCGCCGGCGCCGAACGGCGCGGTCACCTTCCACGTCAAGGATCCCGCCGCCGTCGAGGCCGCCTTCGCGCCCTATGCCGCGCAGATCGCGGGCGTGTTCTTCACCCGCGACCTGACCTGGGAACCGGCGAACGTGCTCACCACCACCGAATTCGCGAACCGGCTGACCGAACTGCGCGAGCTCGGCGTCGAGGTCGAGGTCCTGGAGGAGCCGGAGCTCGAGGAACTCGGCATGCGCACGCTGCTCGCGGTCGGGCAGGGGTCGGAGAGCCCGACCAAGGTCGTCGTCATGCAGTGGAAGGGCGGCGAGGACGAGGCGCCCTTCGCCCTCGTCGGCAAGGGCGTCGTCTTCGACACCGGCGGCATCTCGATCAAGCCCTCCGCCGGCATGGAGGAGATGACGATGGACATGGGCGGCGCGGGCGTCGTCTCCGGCGTGATGAAGACGCTCGCGACGCGCAAGGCGAAGGCCAATGTCGTGGGCCTCGTCGGCCTCGTCGAGAACATGCCCGACGGCAAGGCGACCCGGCCCGGGGACGTCGTGAAGTCGATGAAGGGCGACACGATCGAGATCATCAATACCGACGCCGAGGGCCGGCTCGTGCTCGCCGACGTGCTCTGGTACGCGCAGCAGCGCTTCAAGCCGACCGGCGTCATCAACCTCGCGACGCTGACCGGGGCGATCATCATCGCGCTCGGCCACGAGAAGGCGGGCGTGTTCTCGAACGACGACGCCTTCGCCGGCGCCTTCCTCGCCGCCGCCGGGGTCGAGGGCGAGGGGGCCTGGCGCATGCCGCTCGCCCCCGGCTACGACAAGGCGCTGAAGAGCCGGATCGCCGACATCGCCAACGTGGGCGGCCGCCCCGCCGGCGCCGTCACCGCCGCGCAGTTCCTGCAGCGCTTCATCGTGCCGGGCACGCCCTGGGCGCATCTCGACATCGCGGGCGTGGCCTATGTGAACAAGGAGACCGACTTCGCGCCGAAGGGCTCGACCGGCTGGGGCGTGCGCGCGCTCGACCGGCTGATCCGGGACCGCTACGAGCACTGAGCGATGGCGGAGGCGCTGTTCTACCACCTGACGCATTCGTCGCTGGAACAGAGCCTGCCGGACCTGCTCGAGAAGACGCTGGCGCGCGGCTGGCGCGCGCTGGTGCGCTGCGGGTCCGAGGCCGGGCTCGCCGCGCTCGACGAGCGGCTCTGGACCTGGCGCGACGACGCCTTCCTGCCGCATGGCACCGCGCGAAGCCCGCACGCGGCGCTCCAACCGGTCTATCTGACGCTCGGCGCGGAGAATCCGAACCGGGCCGACGTGCTGATGCTCGTCGACGGCGCGCGCGCCGGCGCGGCGGAGATCGCGGGCTTCACCCGCGCCTGCCTGATCTTCGACGGCGCCGACCCCGCCGCCGTCGAGGCCGCCCGGCGCGACTGGCGCGCGGTCCGCGAGGCGGGGATCCCGGCGAAGTACTGGGCGCAGGAAAAGGGCCGCTGGACCCAGAAGGCGACGACCTGACGCCGCGGATAAGCATATGCATATTCACCGGCGGGCCGCCGAAGCGCGCGGATATGCATATGCTTATTCGCCCCTCAGGGAACGAGCCGCATCCGGTCGCCCTCGATCTCGATCTTCGAGAAGCGGTCGAGGAAATCCATGCCGAGCAGCGAGATCCCGAGCCCGCCGGCGCTGACATTCGCCTTCACGTTCGAGACCCCGGTTTCGCCAAGGCTGATCCGGCGCAGCCGGACCGGGGCGAGCCGGGCGAGGCCGTTCGCGGTCTGCGCGCGCGCGAGATAGTCGAGCCCCGCCACGTCGATCCCCGCCGCCTCCGCGTCTGGCCGCGAGAGCACGATCCGCGTCGCGCCGGTGTCGATCATGAAGGTCACCGGCGCGCCATTGACCTTCAGCGCGGCGTAGAAATGCCCGTCGGCCTGCCGGCGAAGCTCGATCGCGCCGCCTTCGAACCGGGTCGTGGCCGGGAAGAGGTTGTCGCGCAGCGTCTCGCGCTGGGAATAGGCGAGGATCGCCATCAGGAAGATCATCGCCCAGAGCAGCATGTCGCGCAGCCCCCTGAGGCTGGCGCGGCCGCCGAGGCCGAAGACGCCGAGCAGGAAGAGCAGCAGCAGTCCGAGATAGATCGCGCGGGCGATCTCGTCGCCGCTCATGACGGCGGGGCGGGCATCACGCCGAGCGTGTGGAGCCCTTCGAGCACGAACTGGACGGCGAGCGCCGCGAGCAGGATGCCGAAGAGCCGGGTGACGACGACGACGCCGTTGTGGCCGAGCGCGCGCGCGATCAGGCCGCCGGCGCGGAAGAAGGCGTAGGTGAGGACGAGCACGGCGATCATGACGCCGAGCAGCGCCGCGGTGCCGAGCAGATCGCCCTGTTCCCGTCCGCCGAGCAGGATCATCGTCGCGAGCGCGCCGGGTCCGGCGATGAGCGGGGTCGCGAGCGGGAAGACCGAAGGATCGGGCGCGTCGTCCTCGGGGGCGGCGGGCGGGCGGGGATTGTCGGCGGTCGCCTCGGCCACGTGCTTCTCGCGCCGCTCGCTGCGCTTCTCGAAGAGCATGTCGACGGCGATCAGGAACAGGAGCAGCCCGCCCGAGATCCGGAAGGCGGGCAGGCCGATGCCGATCGCGGAGAGGATCGGCTTGCCCGCCACGCCGAAGACCGCGAGCAGGCCGAAGGCCACGAGCGTGGCGCGAAGCCCGACCGCGTCGCGCCTCTCCGGCGCCATGCCGCGGGTGAGCGAGACGAAGACGGGGGCGAGGCCGATCGGATCGATGACGACGAAGAGCGTGACGAAGGTCGTGACCAGCTGCTCCGTCGTCATCAGGCGTTCTCCCCCGCTGCCTCCAGCCTTTCGAGCGCGTCGAGCCAGAGCGCCTCGGCCCGTTCGAGCCCTTCGAGCACCTCGGCCCGCTTCTTCTGAAGCTGGGCCATCTCGCCCGCGTCGCTGCGCGCATAGAGGATCGGATTGGCGAGACGGCTGTCAATCTTCTCGCGCATCTCCTCGAGCTTTTTCACCCGCTCCTCGCATTTCGCCACCTCGGCGCGAAGCGGCGCGTTCGCGGCCCTCCGGTTCGGCGCGCGCGGCTTCTCCTCCTTCTTCTCCTCCCGCCTCACGCTCGCGCCGCCGCGTTCGGAGAGAAGGAGCCGGCGATAGGCTTCCATGTCGTCCTCGAACGGGCGGACCCGGCCGTCCTTGACGAGCCAGAGCCGGTCGGCGACGAGTTCGACCAGATGGGGATCGTGGCTCACGAGGATCACCGCGCCGCCGTATTCGGTCAGCGCCTGCACCAGCGCCTCGCGGCTCTCGATGTCGAGGTGGTTCGTCGGCTCGTCGAGGATGATCATGTGCGGCGCGTCGATCGTGGCGATCAGGAGCGAGAGCCGCGCCTTCTGCCCGCCCGAGAGCCGCCCGACCTCGGTCGTCGCGATGTCGGGGCCGATCCCGCCCGCGGCGAGCCGGGCGCGCTGCTTCGCCGGCGGCTCCTCGGGGCGGAGCGCGGCGATGTGCTGGAGCGGCGTCTCGTCGAGGTTGAGCTCATCGACCTGATGCTGGGCGAAATAGCCGACGCGGAGTTTCGAGGAGGCGTACTTGCGCCCGCGCATCGGCTTCAGACGGTCGGCCAGCAGCTTGGAAAGCGTGGATTTTCCCTGCCCGTTGGCGCCGAGGAGCGCGATCCGGTCGTCCTGGTCGATCCGGAGGTCGAGCCCCGCGAGCACCGCGCGCTCGCCATAGCCGATCGCGACGTCCTCGAGCCGGATGATCGGGGGCGAGAGTTCCTCCGGCGTCGGGAAGTTGAAGCCGGTCACATTGTCCTCGACCACCGCGGCGATCGGCTTCATCCGTTCGAGCGCCTTCATCCGGCTCTGCGCCTGGCGCGCCTTCGAGGCCTTGGCGCGGAAGCGGTCGACGAAGGACTGCATGTGCGCGCGCGCCGCGTCCTGCTTCTTCTTCTCCGCCGCCTGCTGTTCCAGCCGGGCGCGGCGGGTGTCGTCGAACGTGTCGTAATTACCCTGGTAGAGCGTGAGCTTGCGCCGGTGCAGATGCAGGATCGCGCCGACCGAGCGGTTGAGCAGGTCGCGGTCGTGGCTGATCACCAGCACGGTATGCGGATAGGTCTTGAGGAAGGTTTCGAGCCAGATCGCGCCTTCGAGGTCGAGATAGTTCGTCGGCTCGTCGAGGAGCAGCACGTCGGGCCGGGAGAAGAGCACGGCGGCGAGCGCCACGCGCATCCGCCAGCCGCCGGAGAAATCGGCGCAGGGCCGGGCCTGCGCCTCGCCGTCGAAGCCGAGGCCGCTCAGGATCGAGGCGGCGCGCGCCTCGGCCGAATGCGCGTCGATGTCGGTCAGCCGCGCGTGGATCTCGCCGATGCGCGCCGGGTCGGTCGCGGTGGCCGCCTCGGCGAGCAGGCCCGCGCGTTCGGTATCGGCCATCAGCACGGTGTCGACGAGGCTGTCGCGCGTCGCCGGCGCCTCCTGCGCCACGCCGCCGATGCGGGCGCGGCGCGGCACCTCGATCTCGCCGCCGTCGAGCGACAGCTCGCCCCGGATCAGCTTGAAAAGCGTGGTCTTTCCGGTACCGTTACGGCCGACGAATCCCACCTTGTGCCCGGCCGGGATCAGGGCCGAGGTGTCGTCGAAGAGCTTCTTGCCTTCGAGCGTGAAGGAAATGTTCTTGAGCGCGAGCATCGGGCTGATTTGGCCCGCGCGCCCGATCTTGTCAACCGAGCGCCGCGCGGGTCGGACATGCGCGGATTGAAACGATTCCGCCCGCGCCCGTTTTCGCTTCCACCAAAACCGCGCGCGTGCTAACTGGCGCGTCGATAAAATGAGGGAAGCTCATGGCTCTTCAACGGACCTTTTCGATCATCAAGCCGGACGCCACCCGGCGCAACCTGACCGGCGCGATCAATGCGAAGCTGGAAGCGGCGGGGCTGCGCATCATTGCGCAGAAGCGCATCCATCTGACGCTGGCGCAGGCGCAGACCTTCTACGGCGTCCACAAGGACCGCCCGTTCTTCGGCGAGCTGACCGAATTCATGAGCTCGGGCCCGATCGTCGCCCAGGTTCTGGAGGCGGAGGACGCCGTCCTGAAGAACCGCGAGGTCATGGGCGCGACCAACCCCGCCGACGCGGCGCCGGGCACGATCCGCAAGGAATTCGCCCTCTCGATCGGCGAGAACTCGATCCACGGCTCCGACGGTCCCGAGACCGCGGCGCAGGAGATCGCCTACTTCTTCTCCGGCCTCGAACTGGTCGGCTGACGGGCGATCCGTTCCGTCACCGGATGGCAACACCGGGCGCCGAGGCGTCCGGTGTTCTCGTTTCCGGGGGTCAGTCCATCCCCGGCATCGGGTTCTGGTTCATCATCTGGCGCAGCGCCCGGCTGCCCGGCTCCACATTGCCCGGCATCGCACCCTGATGCGACCGCTCCTCGCGCGCGGTGTTCCCCTGCTGGGTTCCCTGGTTCGCGGGGGAGCCGGAGCCCGCGCCCATCCCCGTGCCCGTCCCGGTGCCCGCGCCCAGTCCGGTGCCCATCCCGGTGCCGGTGCCCATCCCCGTGCCGGCGCCCATCCCCGTGCCGGCGCCCAGACCCGTGCCGGCCGGCGCGGTGCCGGCGCGGCCCTGGACGTCGAAGACCACCTGGACGGGGCCGGCCTTCTCGAAGACCAGTGTGGCATCGAACTTGTCGCCGATCAGGAAGGGCTCGGAGAGGCCCATGAACATCACGTGCATGCCGCGCGGGCGCAGCGTCACGGTCTCGTCGGGCTTGATCTCCAGGCCGTCGACATCGGTCATCTTCGCGACGCCCCCCGCGTCGGTCACCGTGTCGTGCAGCATCGCATGCGGATCGGATTCGATCCGGAGCAGCTTGTCGGCCTCGGTCCCGGAATTGGTGACGCTGAAATAGCCGGCGGCGGTCTTGGCCGTTTTCGGCGTGGCGATGATGTAGGGATGGACGACCGTCAGCGTGCCGGCGGTGAAATCCTCCGCCAGCGCGGGCAGGGCTGTGGTGGCGGCGGTGGCGAGCGCCACCAGCAGAAGCTTCGCCTTCATGGTCCTTGGTCCTTTGCTTGCCCGAGCGGCTCGGGCCTTCTTCCGGTTGTGCTTGCCCGCGTGAGGCCCGACGGCGGCCGGGCGCGTGCCGGGATCAATGATTCCAGCGGTTCCATCGTTCCGGCAAGCGCGGATTAGACCAGGCCGCCCGCGGACGCCGCCCTTCGCGCGCGGCGGGCGCGCGCGATCGGGCGACGGGGCGAGGCCGGGCAGGCGGTGGAGCGGCGCGGTCATGCCGCGCTGATAGCCCAAGCGCGCCCGCGGGTGAAGCGCCGTCTCAGCCGGGGGCGTCGCCCGCGGCGAGGATCGCGAGCTTCCGCCGGTCCCCGGCGACGAAGCGGCGCAGCACGGCGGGGTAGAGTTGGTGCTCGACCGGCAGCAGCCGGCCGGCGAGCGTCTCAGGCGTGTCGTCCGGCAGGACCGGGATCACCGCCTGGCCGAGGATCGGCCCGGCGTCGAGCTCGGGCGTGACCTCGTGCACGGTGCAGCCATGCACGGCCATCCCGGCCTCGAGCGCGCGGGCATGGGTGTGGAGCCCGGTGAAGAGCGGCAGGATCGAGGGGTGGATGTTCAGCATCCGCCCGCGCCAGCTCTCGATGAAGCCGGTCGTGAGCACGCGCATGAAGCCCGCGAGGCAGATGAGCTCGGCGCCCGACTCGCGGATCGGCTTCGCCATCTCGGCCTCGAAGGCGGCGCGGTCGCCCCGGAAGGGGCGGTGGTCCACCGCCGCCGTCGGAACGCCGAGGGCCGCGGCGTGTTCGAGCCCCTTCGCGGCCGGGTCGTTCGAGAGGACGAGCACCGGCTCGGCCGGATGGCCGGGATCCCCGAGCATGGAGCGCGTCAGCGCGACCATGTTGGAGCCGCCGCCGGAGATGAGGATCGCGACCCGGGTCTTGCGCATCGGGGCGGCTTCCGCTCAGAGCGCGCCGGCGTAGCGCACGCCCGCGCCCTCGGCGAGGGTGCCGACGCGGGTGACGGTCTCGCCCGCCCCGGCGAGCGCGGCGGTCACCGCCTCGGCGCGGTCGGGCGCGACGACGACGATGAGCCCGACGCCGCAGTTGAAGGTCTTGAGCATCTCCGGCTCGGAGATCGCGGCGGTGTCGCGGAGCCAGCCGAAGACGGGGGGCGGCGTCCAGGCGTCGAGGTCGATCTCCGCGCCGATCCCCTCGGGCAGGACGCGGGGCAGGTTCTCGGTGAGGCCGCCGCCGGTGATATGGGCGAGCGCGTGGACGCCGCCGGCGCGGATCGCGGCGAGCGCGGGCTTCACGTAGATCCGGGTCGGCGCGAGCAGCGCCTCGGCGAGCGTGCCGGGGCCGAAGGGGCAGGGCGCGTCCCAGGCGAGGCCCGCGCGTTCCACCACCCGGCGCACGAGGCTGTAGCCGTTGGAATGCACGCCAGAGGAGGCGAGGCCGAGCAGCACGTCGCCCGGGGCGACACCGCTGGGCAGGCTCGCCTCGCGCGACATCGCGCCGACCGCGAATCCCGCCAGGTCGAAATCCTTCTCCGCGTACATGCCGGGCATCTCGGCGGTCTCGCCGCCGACGAGCGCGGCGCCGGCCTGGACGCAGCCCTCGGCGATGCCCTCGATCACGGTCGCGGCCTCGGCGGGGTCGAGCTTGCCGGTGGCGAAATAGTCGAGGAAGAACAGCGGTTCGGCGCCCTGGCAGACCAGATCGTTCACGCACATCGCGACGAGGTCGATCCCGACCGTGCCGAGCGCGCCGCTCTCGATCGCGACGCGGAGCTTGGTGCCCACGCCATCGGTCGCGGCGACGAGGATCGGATCGTCGTAGCCGGCGGCCTTGAGGTCGAAGAGCGCGCCGAAACCGCCGAGCCCGGCCATCACCCCGGCGCGGCCGGTCCGCTTCGCCGCCGGCTTGATCCGCTCGACGAGCGCGTTGCCCGCGTCGATGTCCACGCCGGCGTCGGCATAGGTCAGCCCCTTCGGCCCTTCGCTCACGTCGCTCTCCCCCGTTTCGCGCGTCGGGCTCGCTCTACCGCGGTTCGGGGCGGATGAAAACCGGTCCTCAACCGGCGCGGCGCGGGCGGGATCGGCGTGGCGCCGTCGTGGAAGCGGGTCGGATGGATGCCGCGCGGCTCCGACGCGATGGTGTAGTCGCCAGAGCGCGGCACAGCCCGTCTCGGCCAGGGCCTCGCGCGGGAAGCGGTCATGCGCGGCCTTGAGTTCCCGCGGGGCGGACGAGGTCGGGCCGGATGGCCGCGAGCCCGTCGAGCAGGTTTTCCAGGCGCCGCGCGAGGCCGTTGACGTTGAAGGTCGCGATCCGCGTCAGGCCCGCGCGGCGGCGAAGGCGGCGGTTCGCGCGGCCACGGTCGCGAGGTGATCGGCGGCGGTGAGGCCGGAGACCGATTTGCGCGGCCTCAGGTCATGGTCGCCATCCTCGAGCCAGACGAGTTCGATCCGCTCCGACAGGCGATAGCCCGCCACCTCGGCCCGCGTGCCGAAGGGATCGCGCGTGCCCTGGAAAATGAGGGCGGGGGTCGCGAGATGTTCGAGATGCGCGGTCCGCCTCTGCTCGGGCTTCGCCGGCGGATGGAACGGATAGCCGAGGCAGACGAGCCCGGCGACGCGGCCTTCGGCGCGGAGCTCGTCCGCGATCATGCTGGCGACGCGCCCGCCCATCGACTTGCCGCCGATCAGGACCGGCCCCTCGGCCGCGAGATCCGCGACCGCGGCGCGGTATTCGGGGATGACCTTTTCCGCGCGGGGCGGGGGCTTGCGGCCGGTGCCCCGGCGCCGGCTGGCCATGTAGTCGAATTCGAACCGGGCGACGCGCAGCCCCGCGCCCGCGAGCGCGGCGGCCAGCGCCGTCATCGCGGGCGAGTCCATCGCCGCCCCCGCGCCATGGGCGAGCAGGAGCGTGGGCGCGCCGGGCGGTCCGTCGAGGAGGAAATCCGGCATCAGCCCGCCGCGCCCCCGCGCGCGCCGAGGAAGGCGATGCCGCGCGCCGCGCGCCGCGCCCATTCGGAACTGGAGTCGAGCTCGAGATAGCGTTCCCACCAGGTCCGGGCGGCGGCGAACTCGCCCGCGTCGAATTCGAGCGAGGCGAGGTTGTAGACCGCGTCGGCGTAGCCCGGATCGATCGCGATGGCGCGTGCGAGATAGTCGCGCGCCCGCGCCACCCGGCCGCGCGCGGACATGAGCCCGGCGAGGTTGAACCAGGCCTCGACGAAATCCGGGTCGATCGAGAGGGCGCGGAGCAGCGCCTGCTCGGCCTCCCGCGGGCGCCCGGCCGCGCGCAGGCAGTTCGCGCGGTTGAAGGCCGCGTCGCTGTCGGAGGGATCGGCGGCGAGGCAGCGGGCGTAGAGCGCGGCGGCGGCGGCGTGGTCGCCCGCCGCCTCCCGCGCCTCCGCCTCGGCGAAGAGCGCGTCGGCCTCGGGACCCGGCCCGTCGAGGCCGAGCAGGAGCTGGCCGTCGATTTCGCTCAGCCCGGTCCCGTGACGGAGGTAGATCGCACGGTCGGGGCCGAGTTCCAGCGACTTCGCAGTGAGCGAGACCGCCGGCCCGTGCCGGTGGACCGAGCGCGCGATCATGGCCCAGTCGGCGCCGCCGGCGATCAGCCCGGCGTATTTGCGCGCGAGGATCACGTCGCGGAAGGCATAGGGCTCCGCCTCGGCCGCGAAGGCGTCGAAGAGCGAGAGCAGGTCGAGGTCGCGTCCGGCGAGGCCGGAGCGGGCGAGGATCTCGGCGCGGGTGATCGCGCGCTCCTGCTCCGGCGCGACATCGGCGACGAGGCGCAGGAAGCCGTTCTCGCCGAGGCACCGCCGGTCGCCGGCGCGCGCGACCTCAGCCGCGATCTCGTCGGGGCCGAGGCGGCGGAGCAGGGAGCGGCCGAAGACCACGACGCGGGCGCGCCGGACGATGCCCCGGTGCAGCGTGCCGCCGCGCGCGGCGAGCGCGCGGGAGGCGAGGCGGCGGGGCAGCGACTCGAGCGCGCCGACGAGGCCGAGCGCGAGCGGCTCCGGCCCGCCCGCTCCGGCGCCGCTCACGATTTCGCCTTGGCCTTCGTCGCGGCGGCGCGGGGCGAGGCGCGGGAGTTCCGCCCGCCCGCCGCCGCCCGGCGCGGCTTCGCCGGCGCGGCCTCTTCCTCCGCCGCGGCCGGTTTCGCCTTGGCCCGGCTCTTCGCCGGGGGCTTGGCCTGCGACAGGCTCGCCTTCAGCGCGTCCATCAGGTTCACCACGTTGCCCCGCTCCGGCGCGGCGGCGACGATGGGCTTGTGACCCTTCAGCTTCTCCCTGATCATCGCCATCAGCGCCTGCTCGTAGCGGTCGGGATAGTCGGCCGGGTCGAATTTCGTCGTCTTTTGCGCGATCAGCGCCTCGGCGAGCCCAAGCATCTCCGGATCGGGCTTCTGGTCGGGGATCGCGTCGAAATAGGCCGAGGTCGCGCGCACCTCGGTCGGGTTGCGCAGCGTCTGGACGAACATGCCCTTCTCGCGCGCGCCGATCGTCACCACGCGCTCCCGGCTCGAGAGCACGAGCCGGGCGATGGCGAGTTTGCCCGCGTCGCGCAGCGCCTCGCGCAGCACGATGAAGGTCTCCTCGGCCATCGCGCCGTCGGGGGCGAGGTAATAGGGCGTGTCCTCCCAGATCGGATCGACCTCGGCGGCGTCGACGAAGGCCTCGATGTTCATCGTGTGGTTCGACTCGATCTGGACGGCTTCGAGGTCGGCGTCCTCGATGATCACGTATTTCCTGTCCTCGTATTCGTAGCCCCGCACCAGGTCGGAACGTTCGACGAGGCCGAGTTCCGGATCGACCGGCTTGACGTTGATCCGGTTGTGCGTGTCCTTGTGCAGCTGGTTGAAGCTCACGCGGTTCGCCGTCGTGGTCGCGGGGTAGAGCCGGACCGGACAGCTGACGAGACTGAGCTTCAGGTATCCCTTCCATGTGGCTCTGGGTGCCATGCGCCTCTCCCTCAGCGGTCGCGCGCGCCCTCCGGCAGGTCGCGCGCCTCATCCTCGATAGTCGCCCACGGATCGCCCGCCGCCGCGACGAGGCCGGGCAGCGTGGCGTGGTTCAGATCCTCCGGCCCCTCGACGGTCTCGAGATCCGCCCAGTCGAGCGGCGCCGAGGCCGGCAGCGGGCCGCGCGCCCTGAGCGAATAGGGCGCGACCGCGGTCGCCGCGCGGGCGTTGCGGTGGAAGTCGATGAAGATCCGGTTGCGGCGGTTCCTCTCGCCCATGACCGTGACGAAGGTCTCCGGCGCGGTCTTCGCGATCGCCTCCGCGATCGCGGCGCTGGCGGCGTGCGTCGCCTTCCAGCCGAGCCTGCGCGTGACCGGGACGACGACATGCACCCCCTTGCCGCCGGAGGTCTTGACGAAGGGGACGAGGCCCATCGCGCGCAGTTCCGCGCCGACATGGGTCGCCGCGTGAACGATCTCGCGCCAGCCGATCCCCGCGCCGGGGTCGAGGTCGAGGATCACGCGGTCCGGATGCTCGACGTCGTCCTTGCGCGCGCCCCAGCAGTGGAACTCCACCACGCCGAATTGCGCGAGCGCGAGATAGCCCGCCGCGTCGTCGATGGTCAGGTAAATCTTCGACTCGCCGTCGGAATCGCCGATCGCGACCTTGCCGAGCGCCTTCGGCATGCCGGTGAACGGGTGGCGCTGGAAGAAGCAGTCCTCCGACTTGCCGGAGGGGCAGCGCACCAGCGAGACCGGGCGGCGCAGGAGATGCGGCAGCATCGCCTCGCCGATCCGCGCGTAGTAGAGCGCGACGTCGAGCTTGGTCGGGCCGGAACGGCCGAAGAGCCGCCGGTCGGGATTGGTGATCGAGATCGTGGCGAGATCGGCCTCGGTGATCATGCGCTCCTTCGTACCCCGCGCGGGCGCGCTGGCCTTCCTGCCCGTGGCGGCGCCGCGCAGGCCGAGGAAAACGGCGTGGCGCACCCAATTGTTCCCGGTCCGGCTCGCGTAGCGGATCCGCGCGGTCAGGACCGGGCGCACCGGGATCACCTCGCGCGGCGCCTCCGGCAGCGGCGGGGCGCCGGCGCGGAGCGGCTCGAGTCGGGCGAGGAGGTCGGCCATCGCCGCCTCGTCGAAGCCGGTGCCGACCTTGCCGCGATAGTGGAGCTCGTCGCCGTCCCATTCGCCGAGCGCCAGCGCGCCGAGCCCGCCCGCCCGCGGCGAGGCGGTATAGCCCGCGATCGTGAAATCGCCCGTGCGCGGCGCCTTGGCCTTGAGCCAGCTTCGCGAGCGTCCGGGCCGGTAGGGCGCGTCGGCGCGTTTCGAGACGACGCCCTCGAGCCCCATCTCGCCCGCCCGGGCGAAGAAGGCGGGGCCGTCGCCCGCGACGTGGTCGCTCAGCCGGATCGCCGCGGGCGGGGCCGGCCCGAGCAGCGCGGCGAGCAGCGCCTTGCGGCGTTCGAGCCGGACCTCGGTCAGGTCCCAGCCATCGAGATGGAGCAGGTCGAAGGCGAAGAAGGTGAGCCGGCCCCCGGGGCCGTCGGAGAGCGCGCTCTGCAGGAGGGCGAAGCGGCTGACGCCCTTCTCGTCGAGCGCGACCACCTCGCCGTCGATCACCGCCGCGCGGCAGGGGAGCGCGGCGAAGGCGGCGCCGAGATCGCCGTAGCGCCGGGTCCAGTCGAGCCCGCCCCGGGTGACGAGCCGCGCCGCGCCCTCCTCGACGAAGGCCATGGTCCGGTAGCCGTCGAACTTCATCTCGTGCAGCCAGTCGCGTCCGTCGGGCGGCGCATCGGCGAGGGTCGCGAGCTGGGGCGGGAGCGTCGCGGGCATCGCCGCCTTGCGCGCGCCCTTCGAGGCGCCGGGGCGAAGCCGCCGGGGCGGCGGGGCCTTCGCCGGGGCGGGCGGGGGAGCGGGGGCGATGAGATCCTCGATCCGGCGGCCCGATTTCACGCTCTCCGGCCGCTCGGCCAGGATGTCGGAGCCGGGGGCGGCGGCGAAATCCTTCTCCTTGATCAGGAGCCAGGGGATCCGGCGCTCGCCCCGTTTCGGCTTCATCCGGGCGAGCATCCAGCCGCCCCGGAGCTTCTCGCCCGCGAGGCGGAACTTGAGCGCCCCCTTGTCGAGATCGGCCCGCGCGTCGCCGGCGGGCGCCCATTCGCCCGCGTCCCAGACGAGGGTCGGGCCCGCGCCATAGGAGCCTTCCGGGATCACGCCCTCGAAATCGGCGTAGTCGAGCGGATGATCCTCGACCCGGATCGCGAGCCTGCGGTCGGCCGGATCGAGCGAGGGGCCCTTCGGCACCGCCCAGCTCAGCAGCACGCCGTCGAGTTCGAGCCGGAGATCGTAATGGGCGGAGCTCGCGTGATGCTTGTGCACGACGAAGCGATGCCCCGCCGCCGGCGCGGCGCCGCCCGCGGGTTCCGCGGTGCGGCCGAAGTCGCGCTTGCGGCGATAGGTCTCGAGCGCGTCGCCGTCCCCGGACCCCGGCGAGGGGTCGCGTCCGGATCCGCGACGGGGCGTTCGCGCGTCTGACATGGAGGAAGGCTAGGACAGCGCCGGGCCGCGCGCAATCGCGGCCGGGCGCGCGCTCGCGGCATCGGGCCTTGATTTCGGCGCCGCGCCCGTAGCTGATACGGCGGACCGGCGACTTCCCGCTGACCGGGCGGCCCCGTGGCCCGCGCCGGGAAATTTGGATCAGGATCAAGGAGACCCGCGAATGGCTCGTTTCGATGGCAGGGTGGCGATCGTCACCGGGGCGGCGAGCGGCATCGGCAAGGAGATCGCGCTCAGATTCGCCGCCGAGGGCGCGATTCCGGTGATCGCCGACCTCAACGTCGAGGCCGCCGAGAGGACCGCCGAGGAGATCCGCGGCAAGGGTGGCGAGGCGATGGCGGTGGCGATGAACGTCACCGACGAGGCCGAGGTCGACGCGGCGGTGGCGGAAGTCGCGAAGAAATATGGCAAGATCGACATTCTCGTCTCGAACGCGGGGATCCAGATCGTCGCCCCGCTCATCGAGTTCACCTACGCCGACTGGAAGAAGATGCTGGCGATCCATCTCGACGGCGCCTTCCTCACCACGCGGGCCTGCCTGCGCCACATGTACGAGGCGAAATACGGCCGGGTGATCTACATGGGCTCGGTCCATTCCAAGGAGGCCTCGAAGCTCAAGGCGCCCTATGTGGCGGCGAAGCACGGGCTGCTCGGCCTCGCCAAGGTGCTGGCGAAGGAGGGGGCGGAATACAACGTCAGCGCGAATGTCGTCTGCCCCGGCTTCGTGCGGACGCCGCTCGTCGAGAAGCAGATTCCGGAACAAGCGCGGGAGTTCGGCATTTCCGAGGAGGAAGTGGTCAGGAACATCATGCTGAAGGAGACGGTGGACGGCGAGTTCACGACGACCGACGACGTGGCCGACGCGGTGCTCTTCCTCGCGGCGGCGAGGAACTGCGTGATGACGGGCCAGTCCGTCGTCGTCAGCCACGGCTGGTTCATGCAGTGACGGCGCGCCCCGGGTCCGGTGAACTCCCTCCGCCGGATCCGCCCGGAGACGAAGGAGGGATGCCATGGCCGAGGATGCGCGGGAGCGGGCCGAGGAGACCGACGAGGCTCCGGACGCCTGGCGGGAAGAGGATCGCGAGAGCCACGCGGGCGCGTCGACACGGCCCTCGGGCGACGAGGGCCGGGAGGCGCGCCGCCCGACCGATCTGACGAAACGTTCGTGGAAACAGGTGCTGCTCCGGGTCTGGAACGGCATCGCGGAGGATCACCTCTCCATCATCGCGGCGGGGGTCGGCTTCTTCGGCATGGTCGCGGTCGCGCCGTCCTTCGCCGCGCTCATCGGCATCTACGGGATCTTCGCCGATCCCGACGCGGTGGCGCAGAATCTGGAGCGCGTGCGCCCCATCCTGCCCGGCGACGCCTATTCGCTGCTCGAGGGGCAGGTCGACCGGCTGCTCGCCGCGGGCACCGGCAGTCTCGGCCTCGCCTCGCTGATCGCGATCTTCTTCGCGCTCTGGAGTTCGCGCGCCGGGGTCGCCGCGCTGATGGAGGGGCTCAACATCGTCTATCGCGAGCGCGACACCCGCAACATCGTCTGGCAATACGCGAGTTCGCTCTTCCTGACGGTCATCGTGATCGCGCTCGCGATCCTCGCGCTCGTCGTCGTCGTGGCGCTGCCGGCGGTGATGACCTTCCTCCATCTCGACCAGCTCGGCATCGGCGCGCTCGGCGCCTGGCTCGCGCGCGTGCTGCCGCTGCTGGTGCTGGGCGTCGCGGTCGTCTTCGTGATCGGCGTCGTCTACCGGATGGGTCCGCACCGGGCGCCGGCGCGCAAGCGCTGGATCACGCCGGGCGCCGTGATCGCGACGATCACCTGGGTGCTCGCCTCCTATCTGCTCTCGACCTACATCTCCCGCTTCGGCAATTTCAACGAGACATACGGCTCGCTCGGCGCGATCATCGCGCTCCTGTTCTGGCTCTATCTCTCGGCCTTCGTCGTGCTGCTCGGGGCCAAGCTGAACGCGGAGATGGAGCTTGAGACCGAGCATGACACGACGACCGGACCGCCCCGGCCGATGGGACGGCGCGGCGCCTACGTCGCCGATCACGTCGCCTGAGCCATGCGCGGCGGCCAGGCGCGGCCGATGGTGAGCGTCCGGCCGCGTCTGAGGCGCCGCGACGGGCCGGAGTGGCGCCGCGTGCTGCTGCGGGGCGGGATCGTCCTCGGGCTCATCCTGCTCACGCTCGCGCTCTACTGGTTCGACCGCGCGGGGCTCCAGGACAATATCGACGGGGAGATCTCCTTCGTCGACGTGCTCTATTTCACGATGATCACCGTCACCACGGTCGGCTATGGCGACATCGTGCCCGTCACCGACCGGGCGCGGCTCTTCGACACCTTCCTCGTGACGCCGATCCGGCTTTTCGTCTGGCTGATCTTCCTCGGGACGGCCTATGAACTCCTGTTTCGCAATGTCTGGGAGCAATGGCGCATGGGCCGGATCCAGTCGCATCTCCACGATCACATCGTCGTCGTAGGCTTCGGCATCAGCGGCGCGGAGGCGGTGACGGAACTGCTGCGGAGCGGCGTCCCGCCCCAGCACATCGTGGTGATCGATTCCTCCCCCGCGGCGGCGGCGGCCGCGGCCGAGCATGGCGTCGCGGTGCTCGAGGGGGACGGGACGCGCAACACCACGCTCGAGGCGGTGCGGATCGACCGCGCCAAATGCCTCGCGGTCACCGCCGGGCGCGACGATACCTCGATCCTGATCGTGCTGACGGCGCGCGGCCTCGCGCCGCGCCTGCCGATCAGCGTCGTGGTCCGGGCCGAGGACAACGAGCCGCTCGCCCGGCAGGCGGGGGCGAACACCGTGATCAACCCCGCGAGCCTCGCGGGCCTGCTGCTCGCGGGTTCCGCCCATGGCCCGCATATCGCCGAATACATGGCCGATCTCGCCGCGATCGGCGGCGACGTGCTGATGCGCGAGCGCGCGGTGGCGGCCGGGGAGATCGGCCAGCCCCTCTCGGCGATCCGGACCGGGCTCGGGCTTCGGGTGACGCGGGGCGAGGAGACCTTCGGCTTCTGGACCGAGGGCGCCGCGCTCCTGCGCGAGGGAGACCAGATCATCGAGATCGTGCCCCGGCCGAGGCCGGCGCGGGAGGTGCCGCCCGGGGATGGCTGAGGCGGGCGGTCCCGGGCGCCGTGTGCAAGAAATCGTCAAGTTCCGCCGCCGGCCTTGCCGGCGCGCCCCGGGATGCCCAGATTGCACGGGGCGGGCCGATCCGATTCTCATGGGCGTGAGACCCCTTCGGAACAACGGGAAGGCGGCCGGCGGCGGAAGGAATCGAGCATGACGGACCCCCTTTCCAAGATCCTGACCGCGTGGAGCGGCAAGCGGCTGCGCGTGATCACCACCCTGGGCGAATTCCAGGGCGCCGTCCGGGAGGCCGGCGACTGGCTGACGCTCATCGACGGCAAGGAGCGGGAGACCGCGCTGATCCTGCGCGAGCACGTGGTCGCGGTCGCGCTGGCCGGGGCCGAGTTCATCAGCAACGCGGAACTCGACGCGCTCTTCGAGGAAGCCGAGGACGACGCCGAGACGAGCGTCTTCGCCAAGGCGGTCGGCCACTGCTGAGGCCATCGGGCCCGGCGAGGAAATCTCCCCTTAACGCCCGGCGCCGATAGTCCCGCCCCGAACGGGGTGGAGGCTCAGGCGCATGAAGGACGTCGATTTCGGAAATGCGCGGCCCGAGGGCGCCGCGGAGGAAGCGGCGATGAGCGCGGCGGCGCGCGGCGTCGCCCGGACGCTCCGGCGCGCCTCGCTCTCCCCCGCGGAACCGGCGCTGATCGCCGCCGGTCTCGATTTCGCGGCGGTCACGCTCGCCCTCTCGATCGCCGTCCTGCTGGAGCGACCCGGCGCGTTCGCCCCGGGCGACGCGTTCGGCGCCGCCGGGCAGGGGCTGGCCGTCGTCTGTCTCGTCCGGGCGGCGCGGGGCTACCGGCTCGCGGCGCTGCGCCGGTTCGGGCGCGGCCTTGGGCTTCTCTGGCTCGCCGCGCTTCTCGCCTGGGGCGCGGGCCGCGCCTTCGGCCTCGGCCCGGCGCGGCCCTGGGCGCTGCTCGCGCTCCCGCCGCTTCTCGGCGCGCCGGCCCGCGCGCTCTCGGCGGTGCTGAGCGGCTGGGTCCGGGATTTCGGCCTGACCGAACGGCGCGCGGTCATCGTCGGCGGCGGGCCCGAGGCGGAGCGGCTGATCGCGGGCCTCGCCGCCAATCCCGACAACGACATCCGCGTCTGCGGGCTCTTCGACGACCGCGCCGATGGCCGCGCGGCCCCGGTGATCGCGGGGATCCCCCGGCTCGGCACCACGCGCGAACTGCTCGCCTTCGCCCGCGCGGCCGAGATCGACATGCTGATCATCGCGCTGCCGCTCGCCGCCACCGCGCGGATCCGGGAGATCCTGGCGCCGCTCTCCGTGCTGCCGCTCGATATCCGGCTCTCGACCTACAGCGCGGACATGGAGTTCCGCCGGGGCGCGGGCGACGGGTTGCGCGCGCTCGGCGCGCGCCCGCTCGGGGACCGGGGGGCGATCCTGAAGCGCGCGGTCGATCTCCTCGGCGCGAGCCTCGCCCTCCTGCTCCTCGCGGTTCCGATGGCGCTCGTCGCGCTCGCGATCCGGCTGGAGAGCCGGGGGCCCGCGCTGTTCCGCCAGCCCCGCCACGGGTTCAACCACCGCCCCATTCCGGTCTGGAAGTTCCGCTCGATGTACGCGGAGGCCTGCGACCCCGCGGCGCGCCGGATCGTGACGCGCGACGACCCGCGCGTGACGCGCGTCGGCCGGTTCATTCGCAAATACTCGATCGACGAACTGCCGCAGCTCTTCAACGTGCTGCGGGGCGAGCTCTCGCTCGTCGGGCCGCGGCCCCACGCGGTCGTGGCGCTGACGAGCCAGCAGATCGCCTTCGCCGAGATCGTCGACGGCTACGCGGCGCGCCACCGGATGCGGCCGGGCATGACCGGCTGGGCGCAGATCGAGGGCTGGCGCGGCGAGGTCGACGACCCGGAGAAGCTGCGCCGGCGCTTCGAGCACGATCTCTACTACATCGAGAACTGGTCGCTCGGCTTCGACCTCCGGATCCTGCTGCTGACGCCGTTCCGGCTCCTGAACCAGCGCGGCGCCTATTGAGGCCGGATCGGGCTCAGAACTCGACCTCGAGCTCGATGATCTCGTCGGGCTCGGCCATCGCGCCCTCGGTCCATTCCTGCATCAGCGGCCAGTCGAAGATCGTCTCGCAATAGGCCTGGAGCGCCGGGGGCAGGTCGACCGCGTAGGTGCGGAAGCGCGCGCAGACCGGCGCGTACATCGCATCGGCGACGGTCGGGCGGCCGAAGAGGAACGGCCCGCCATGGGATTCGAGGCATTCCGTCCAGATCGTCCGGATCCGCTCGACGTCGGGCCGCGCCCCGGAGAAGACCTTGAACTTCTCGTGCCGCGCCTTGAGGTTCATCGGCAGCGCCGAGCGCAGGTTGTAGAAGCCGGAATGGATCTCGCCCGAGACCGCGCGGCAATGGGCGCGGCGGAAGCGGTCGCGTGGCCACAGATGCGCCTCCGGAAAGACCTCGTTGAGATATTCCGCGATTGCGAGCGTGTCCCAGATCTCGACCCCGTCATGCGAGAGGCGGGGCACCAGCACCGACGGGGAGAGCAGCAGAAGCTCCTGCCGCGAGGCGGCGTGGCTGAGGTCGACCGGCTGTTCGGTGAAGTCGAGACCCGCCATCTTGCACAGCAGCCAGCCCCGCAGCGACCAGGAGGAGTAGTTCTTCGAGGATATCGTCAGGATGGCGTCGGACATCAGCGGCTCCCGGATCGTCGTTGCAATGCAACAAACATCTCGCATCGCCGAAGCGATTGCACTAGCTTTTTCACTGTCACGCGCCGACGACCCCGTGAACCGCCCCGGGCCGGCGCCCGTCAGCGAGGAGTGTCGGATGCTCTACCAGACATACCAGATGCAGGATGATCTGATCGGGCAGCTCAGGTACGCGGCGACATGGTTCCGCTCGATGCTGGCCTGGGGCGGCGGCGCCTGCGCGCCGATGCGCCGGCTCGACGCGACGCTGGAACTGATCCAGCGCTTCCGGCTGACGCAGACCCGTCCGGACTTTCACATCCGGCCGGTGACGGTCGGCAATCGCGAGGTTCCGGTGACCGAGGAGGTGGTCCTCGACCTGCCCTTCGGCAAGCTCCTCCACTTCGCCAAGGACGTCGACGCGCCGCAGCCGAAGGTGCTGGTGCTGGCGCCGCTCTCGGGCCATTTCGCGACGCTGCTCGCGGGCACGGCCCGGACGCTCCTGAGCGATCACGACGTCTACATCACCGACTGGACCAATGCGCGCGACGTGCCGGTCGGGGCGGGGCGATTCGGCGTCGAGGATTACATCGCCTATGTGATCCGCTTCCTCGAGGAGATCGGCGGGCGCGCCCATATCCTCGCCGTCTGCCAGCCCTGCGTGCAGGGCCTCGCCGCGGTCGCGGTGATGTCGGAGGAGGATCATCCGTCGACGCCGCTCACCATGACGCTGATGGGCGGGCCGATCGACGTGCGCGAGAGCCCGACGACGGTGAACGACCTCGCGAACGAGAAGCCGCTCGGCTGGTTCGAGCGCAACGTGATCGGGACGGTGCCCGGCCGCTACGCCGGCGCGGGACGGCGGGTCTATCCTGGCTTCGTCCAGCTGACCTCCTTCGTGATGATGAACATCGAGCGCCACCGGGAGCAGCACCGCAGGCTCCACGAGCACCTCGCGCGGGGCGAGGCGGAGGAGGCGCGCAAGATCAAGGATTTCTACGACGAGTATTTCGCGGTGCTGGACCTGACCGAGGAATTCTATCTCGAGACGATCGACCGGATCTTCCAGAAGGCGGAGCTCGCGACCGGCGACTTCACCTACCGGGGGCGCAAGGTCGATCCGGGCGCGATCCGCAAGACCGCGCTGCTGACCGCCGAGGGCGGGCGGGACGACATCTGCGCCCTCGGCCAGACCAGCGCGGCGCATGACCTCTGCTCCTCGCTGCGGCCGCATCTGAAGCGGCATCACCTGCAGGCCAACGTGGGCCATTACGGGCTCTTCAACGGTGGGCGCTGGGAACGGGAGATCTATCCCGTGGTGCGCAACCACATCCTGTCGATGGAATAGGCGCGTCCCTCCGGGACGCGGCGGAGCGGCCCTTTGGCCGCGAGTCCTTTTTCTCCCCGCCTGTTGGCGGGGCCCCTCGCTCCGGAGCCTGACGGCTCCTGCGCGGACTGCCCGATAGATTTCATGCCCATATGAAACATGGGAGGAAGCGAGCGTCGGCGGACCACCCGGCGGGGCGAAGAGCCGGCGGGTGCCGCCCGCCACGGGCGAAGGTCCGGAAACGCGCCGCGGACGCCACGCTGCCACGCGCGGAACGCCGGACGCGGCGCCACCGCCCGGAGGGCCTGCTCCGGGCCGGGCGGCTCAGGCGGAGAGGCGCCCGGTCAGGTGATCCCCGAGACGAAGCGCGAGCTGGGTCAGCGTATAGGTCGGGTTCGAATGCCCCGGGGTCGAGAAGACGCTGGAGCCACCGACATAGAGGTTGTCGGTCCCGTGCACCCGGCAGTCGGCGTCGACGACGCCGTCGCGCGGGTCGGCGGACATCCGGGTCGTGCCCATGTGATGCTTGCCGCCGACCTCGTCCTTGTCGGTGCCGGGGATCTCCGCCGGCTCCGCCGTGAGCCAGTCGCGCAGTTTCAGCCGTCCGATGTCCTGCTCGGCGATATGCGCGCCATAGGCCATGGCCGCGGTGCGCATCGTGTGGATGTCGCGTTCGGACATGTGCCAGTCGAGCATCGGGCGGCGCAGGCCGAAGGCGTCGCGCTCGGTCCCGAGGCGGACGCGGCTGTCGGGGTTCAGCGCCTGTTCGAAGGCGATCCGCGTGATCGCGAGCGGTTCCGGCCGGGGCGCGCCCCGCGTCTCCCACCAGGCGCCGACCCCGCCGAGGTCGCAGTTGGCAAGCTCGCGCCCCAGCACCTTCTCCGCCAGCCGCTCGCCGAAGTCGCGGCCGCAGCCGGCGCCACGGATCAGCGCGTCGGTCAGGCCGGTCTCGGGAGGGTAGTATTCCGGCTCCAGCCGCAGGCCGAAGTTCAGGATCTCGTTCTCGTAGAGGAATTCCTCGGTCGGCATGAAATATTCGCGCTCCTGGCTCGGCGCGCGCAGCACGACGTCGGAGATCACGAAATGCGGGTGGTCGCAGAAGAAGCGGCCGACCATGTCGGCGCGGTTGCCGATCCCCTCCGGGAACTGCTGGTCGAGCGCGAGCAGCAGCCGGGCGTTCTCGATCCCGCCGGTCGCGAGCACGTAGTAGCGCGCCTTGACCGTGAAGCCGGGATCGTCCGGCGCGTAGGACCTGAAGGTGGCGCCGAGCACCTTAGTCCCGGCCTCGTCCATCGGCATCGCGACGAGATTGGCGTTGAGCCAGAGGTCGATCCGGTCGGAGGCGGTGAGTTCGTCGAGATATTTCTCGGCGAAGCGGGTCGGCGGGCTCCAGCGGAACTGGAAGCGGTGGAAGCGGTATTCCTTCTGCGCGAAGGGCAGGTTCGGCGCCTCCGATTCGTTCGGGACGTCGAGGATCTGGTCGGCCTCTGCGCGGTAGGGATCGAGGTCGAGCTTGGTGATCGGCCAGCCGCTCAGCGGGTTGTAGCGTTTCGGCACGAAATCGACCGGTTCGAGCGCGCGGCACCAGCCGGCCCAGTGGTTCGAGGTGCCGCCGAAGAAGCGCAGGCGCGAGGTGTCGAGCGGGAAATAGTCGAGCCCGACGTTCTCGCCGACATAGGGGTCCTGCGACTCGACCTCGATCTCGAGCCCGCCGGCCTCCATCAGCGCGATCCGCGCGCCGGAGCGGGCGAGCACGCGGGCGGCGGTGATGCCCGCCGGGCCGCCGCCGATCACGCAGACGTCGTAGACCTCCTCGAAGCCGCCGCGGTCCGCGGCCTTCGCGTCAAACCTCATGGGCGGCGATGGCGCGCAGGTCGGCCGTGGTCAGGATCCAGCCGTCGACGAGATGCAGCCCCGGGCCGATCTGGCTGGCGGCCAGCGCCGAGGCCGGTTCCGCCGCGAGGAGCCGCGCCGCGGGCAGGCCGAGCGCGAAGGTGGCGAGCGCCCCGAGGGTGCCTTTGAGGAATTCGCGTCGTTCGAGCATGTGTCTTCTCATCCTTCCGCTCCGCCGATCTCAGCCCGCCGGCCGGCGCCCGGTCAAGAGCCGCGTCCGGAACTGGTTACCGCGGGCCGGGGTCCGCCGCCAGCCCCCCGCGCCGGCGGGTGCGCGGTCAGGCGCCGAGTGTGGCCCGGAGCACGCGGATCCAGTTGCCGTGGCAGAGCCGTTCGATCAGCGCCGCGTCGTAGCCATGGCCGGCGAGGGCGGCGCGGAGCGCGGGCAGGCCCGCCACGTCGCGGATGCCGTCGGGCACCATCGCGCCATCGAAATCCGAGCCGAAGCCCACCTTGTCCTCGCCGAGCCGGCCGATCAGGTGGTCGAGGTGGCGCAGGATCGGCTCCCAGCCGATATCGGCGCCGCGCCGGCCGTCGGGGCGCAGGAAGCAGGTGGCGAAATTGAGCCCGACCATGCCGTCGCGCTCGCGGATCATGTCGAGCTGGCGGTCGGTGAGGTTGCGCGTCGAGGGCGAGACCGCGTGGGCGCAGGAATGGGTGGCGACGAGCGGCGCGTCCGACAGCGCCGCCACGTCGTCGAATCCCTTCGCATTGAGATGCGAGAGGTCGACCAGCACGCGCAGCTCGCCGCAGAGGCGGACGAGGTCGCGGCCGAGCGGGGTCAGCCCGTCGCCGGTATCCGGGTCGCCCGGGAAGCGGAAGGGAACGCCGTGGCCGAAGATCGTCGGCCGGCTCCAGACCGGGCCGAGCGAGCGGAGGCCGGCGGCGTGAAAGACATGGAGCGCGTCGAGATCGGGGCCGATCGCCTCGGCGCCCTCCATATGCGTGATCGCGGCGATCACGCCTCCGGCGAGGCAGCGCTCGACCTCGCCCGCCGTGAGGCAGACGCGGAAGGCGCCGTCCGAGACCCGCTCCATCCGCCGCAGGATCCCGGCCATCGCGAGGGCGATCGGCTGCGCCGTCTGGACCGGCACCGGGTCGGGCAGGGCGAGATCGTAGGGCGGGTTGTCCATCATCGCGTCGATGTCGAGCCCGCCCGGCATCGGCGAGGGGATGTAGATCGCGAAGAACCCGCCGGCGAAGCCGCCCGCGCGCATCCGCGGCAGGTCGAGATGGCCCCGGCCGTTCCCCCGGAGCCAGAGCCGGTCGCGATCCTCCGGCGCCGCGCGCCAGAGCCGGAGCAGGAGGTCGTTGTGGCCGTCGAAGATCGGGGGGGTGGCGGGCAGGTCGGTCATGGCGGTTCCAGGCAGGGCGCGGGGCGCGCGCGGGACGATCGGTCGGTTGCTCGGGACCGGGCGCGCGACGCGCGGACGTTGGCACAGAATTTCCGCGGCCGCGAGAGCGCGCGGCGCCGGGCGCGGCATCCCGTACCCGCGTGAGGCCGCCGCCGGTTGCGGGGCGGGGAATCGGGCACTAAAGAGGTCGAGGCCCCCCGGGAAGCGGGCCGGAACCGGCGCGCGGGCCGCGGCCAGTTCGCAGACGCGGAACGAGGCGGAGAGATACCCTTGAACACTGCCACCCTTTACGCCGAGTTCGCCGATCACCTGCGTGGCCTCGGCGCGCTCGACCAGGTGGCAGGGTTGCTGAACTGGGATCAGGAAACGCAGATGCCGCCGAAGGGCAGCGCGCAGCGCGCCGAGCAGTGCGCGGCCGTGGCCCGCGCCGCCCACGCGCTCGCGACCGCGCCCCGTCTCGCGGAACTCGTCGGCCTTTTGGAGGGCGCGGATCTCGATCCGGCCCAGGCGGTGAACGTCGCGGAGGCCGGGCGGATCTCGCGCCGGGCGACGCGGGTGCCGGCGGAACTCGCGGCGGAACTGGCGCGCGCCTCCGCCCTGGCCCAGACGGTCTGGCAGACGGCGCGGGAATCAAACAGTTTCGCGGATTTCGCGCCCGTGCTCGAACGCGTGGTCTCGCTGAAGCGGGAACAGGCGCGCTGCCTCGTCGAGGGGAGCGAGACCCCCTACGAGGCGCTGCTCGCCGAATACGAGCCCGGCATGACCGAGGCCGAGCTCTCGGGCATGTTCGGGCGGATGCGCCCGAAGCTCACGCTGCTCGCCGAGCGGATCGCGGGTTCGGGCTGGCGGATGCCGCGCTTCACCGGCGCCTTCGCCCGGGCCGGGCAGCTCGCGCTGTCGCGCCGGCTCTGCGACGTCTTCGGCTTCGACGGGCAGGCCGGGCGGCTCGATCTCGCGGTGCATCCCTCGTCCTCGGGTTCGGGCGGGGATGTGCGCATCACGACGCGGGTGAACGAATACGACCCGCGCGAATGCGCCTATGCGACGATCCACGAGCTTGGCCACGCGGTCTACGAGCAGGGACTCGATCCGGCGCAGGCGCTGCTGCCGGTGGGAATGTCCGCCTCGATGGCGGTGCACGAATCCCAGTCGCGGCTGTTCGAGAACCAGCTCGGCCGCGGCCGGGCCTTCTGCGAATGGCTGTGCCCGGCCTTCGGCGCGCAGTTCGGCGCCACGGGCGTCGACATGCCGGAGACATTCTACGCGGCGGTCAATCTCGTCGAGCCGGGGTTCATCCGGACCGAGGCCGACGAGGTGCATTACAATCTCCACATCATGCTGCGCTACGATCTCGAGCGCGAGCTGATCGCGGGCACGCTCGACGTGGCGGATCTGGAGGCGGCCTGGAACGCGCGTTTCCTCGCCGATTTCGGCGTCGAGGTGCCGGAGCCCCGGCTGGGCGCGCTGCAGGACGTGCACTGGTCGGCGGGGCTCTTCGGCTATTTCCCGACCTACGCGCTCGGGAATGTCTACGCGGCCGAGCTCAACGTGGCGCTGCGCGCGGCGCTGCCCGGTCTCGACCGGATGCTCGCCTCGGGCGACGTCTGGCCGGTGGTGGAGTGGCTGCGCGCCAACATCCACCGCAAGGGACGCCTGCTTCCGCCCGCGAAACTCATCGCCGAGGCCTGCGGCCGGGCGCCGAGCGAGGCGGCGCTGCTCGACTATCTCGGGCGCAAGTACGGCGCGCTCTACACGCTCTGAGCCCGGCTCACCGGAGCCGCCGGCCCTCGGCGTCGAAGAGGAGGCGCCGGGCCGGGTCGGGCGTGAGCCAGACCCTTTCGTCGAGCGCGAAGCTCTCCTCGTCGAAGCGCCGCGCGGTCAGCAGGCCATGCGCGCCGGCCTGGACGAAGATGTTGGTCTCGCCGCCGAGATGCTCGACATGGCTGACGCGGCCCTCGAACTCGCCGGCCACGCGGTCGAGGCGCAGGTGTTCGGGGCGGATGCCGAGCGTCGCCGCCTGAAGCCCGAGCCGGGCGCCGTCGAGGAAGTTCATCCGGGGCGAGCCGATGAAGCCCGCGACGAAGATGTTCGCCGGATCGCGGTAGAGCTCCATCGGCGCGCCGATCTGCTCGATGCGGCCTGCGTTCAGCACCACGATCTGGTCCGCGAGGGTCATCGCCTCGGTCTGGTCGTGGGTGACGTAGATCATCGTGGCGCGAAGCTCGCGCCGGAGCCGCGCGATCTCGACGCGGGTATTGACGCGGAGCGCCGCGTCGAGGTTCGAGAGCGGCTCGTCGAAGAGGAAGAGCTTCGGCGTGCGCACCACCGCGCGCCCGATCGCGACCCGCTGCCGCTGCCCGCCCGAAAGCTCCGCCGGGCGGCGCCCGAGCAGCGGTTCGAGCGAGAGCATCCGCGCCGCCTCCGCCACGCGCGCCTCGATCGTCGCCTTCGGCGTGCGCGCCTGTCTCAGACCGAGCGCCATGTTGTCACGCACGGTGAGGTGCGGATAGAGCGCGTAGGACTGGAACACCATCGCGATCTCGCGATCGGCCGGGGCGCGGTCGTTGACGCGCTCGCCCTCGATCAGCACGTCGCCCGCGCTCGGCTCCTCGAGCCCCGCGACGATGCGAAGGAGCGTCGACTTGCCGCAGCCCGAGGGGCCGACGAAGACCGTGAAGCCGCCGTCGTGCACCTCGAGGTCGATGTCGCGGAGTACCTCGGTCGCGCCGAAGGATTTCGAGATGCCGCGCAGCGTCAGCGAACCCATGCGTGGACCCTCAGAGCCTGACCGGGACACCTTCGCGCACGCTCCGGTCCGCGGCGAGGCAGACGGCGAGCGAGGCGAGGGCGTCGCGGAGATGGCGTGAAAGATCGGCGTCGGTCGCGATCGCCCGCGCGACGAAGGCGGCCTCGCGGTCGCAGAGGGCCTGGTGGTCGGGCTCGTCGGCCATCGACAGATCCTCGTCCGGCTGGCCGACGCGGTGGAGCCGCAGCGTCGCGGTCCGCGTATGCGTCTCGATGTCGTCGGAGCGCGCGCTCTCGGGCATCCGGATCGAGACGGCGCCCGCGGGCGATACCACGTCCTTCACGAAGAAGGCGGTGTCCGACATCATCGGCCCCCAGCCGGCCTCGTACCAGCCGAGCGAGCCATCGGCGAAGATCACCTGGAAATGGCCGTAGTTGTACATGCTCTCCGCGATCTCCGGGCTGAGGCGCAGCCCCATGCCGCGCACCTCGACCGGCGCCGCGTCGGTGATCTGGCACATCACGTCGACGTAATGCACGCCGCAATCGACGATGGGCGAGGTGGTTCGCATCAGCGCCTTGTGCGTCTCCCAGGTCGGGCCGGAGGATTGCTGGTTGAGGTTCAGCCGGAACACGTAAGGCCCACCGAGCGCGCGCGCCTCGGCGATCAGCCGCTGCCAGCTCGGGTGATGCCGCAGGATGTAGCCGACCACGAGCTTGCGCCCGCTCTCCTCGACGGCGCCCGCGAGAAGGCGCGCCTCCTCCATCGTCTCGGCCAGCGGCTTCTCGACGAAGACATGCGCCCCGGCCTGAAGCGCCTTCAGCGCGCAGGTGGCGTGTGAATCGGTATAGGTCGCGACGCAGACGAGGTCTGGTCTGAGTTCGGCCAGCGCCGCGTCGTAGTCGGACCCGAGCGGGTAGGACCGCAGCGCCGCCGGCAGATCGGGCGCGGAGCGGTTCACGAGGCCGACGATCTCGAAGGCGGGACTGGCGTGATACGCCAGCGCGTGCGACCGCCCCATGTTGCCGAGGCCGACGACGAGGGTTCTGAGCGGACGGGTCACTTGACGGCTCCCGAGGTGATGCCGCGGATGAGCTGGCGCGAGAAGATGAGGTAGAGGATCAGCACCGGCAGGATCGCGAGGCTGAGCGCGGCGAGCACCGCGTTCCAGTTGGTGACGAACTGGCCGATGAAGACCTGCGCGCCGAGGGTCACCGTCTTCGTCGCCTCCGAGGGGGCGAGGATCAGCGGGAACCAGAGGTCGTTCCAGATCGGGATCATCGTGAAGACCGCCACCGTCGCCATCGCGGGCCGGGTGAGCGGCAGCACGAGGCGGAAGAAGATCGCGTATTCGGAAAGCCCATCGATCCGGCCGGCGTTCTTCAGGTCGTCCGAGATCTGGCGCATGAATTCCGCGAGAATGAAGATCGAGAGCGGCAGACCCTGCGCGGTATAGACGAGGATGAGCGCGGTCCGCGTGTCGACGAGGTGGGTGGCGACCATGAGTTCGAGGATCGCGACCGTGCCGAGCCGGATCGGGATCATGATCCCGAGCGCGAGATAGAGGCCGAGGAGGGTGTTGCCCCGGAAGCGGTACTCCGAAAGCGCGAAGGCCGACATCGCGCCGAAGAGCAGCACGAGGGCGAGCGAGACCAGTGTGACGATCAGGCTGTTCTGGAAATAGAGCACGAAATCGCCCTGGGTCAGGACCGCGCGGAAGCCCGCGAGGTCGAAGGTCTCGGGCGTGGGCGGCGCGAGCGGCGCGCCGAAGATCGCCTTGCGCGACTTGAACGCGTTGATGACGATCACGAAGACCGGGAAGAGCGCGATCGCCGTGTAGGTCAGCAGGGCGGCGTGGGCGCCGAACGCGCGGAGCCTCCCCCGGCGCGCCATCAGAACTGGTAGCGGCGAAGCCGCGTCTGGACGCCGAAGAGATAGAGGCAGACGCCGCCGAGGATGATGAGGAACATCACGCTCGCGATCGTGGCACCCATATGCGGGTCGCCGAGCTGGAGCTGGAACCCGAAGAAGGTGCGGTAAAGGAAGGTGCCGAGGATGTCGGTCGCGAAATTCGGCCCCGCGAGCGCGCCCTGGGTGACATAGATGAGGTCAAAGGCGTTGAAATTGCCGACGAAGGTCAGGATCGAGACGATACCGACCGCGGGCAGGATCAGCGGCAGCTTGATCTTCCGGAACTGCGCGAAGCCGGTGATCCCGTCGAGTTCCGCCGCCTCGATGAGTTCCTCCGGGATCGAGAGCAGCGCCGCGTAGATCAGCATCATCGGGATGCCGACGAACTGCCAGACCGAGATCAGCGCGAGCGTGGTGAGCGCCGAGGCTTCCTGTCCGAGCCATGGCGCGAAGAGCGACTTCAGCCCGACGGATGCCAGCATCGTCGGCGCGATGCCCCAGATCGGCGACAGGATGAGCTTCCAGGCGAAGCCGACGATGACGAAGGAGAGGATCGTCGGCACGAAGATCGCGGTCCGGTAGGCGGAGGCGAAGCGGCGCCCCGGCGTCGAGAGGAGCGCCGCGAGCGCGATGCCGATCGGGTTCTGCACGAGCATGTGGATCAGGAAGAACCACGTATTGTTGCCGAGCGCGTTCCAGAAGCTCGCCGACCAGCGCGGATCCCCGAACAGCGTCCGGAAGTTCCCGAGCCCGACAAAGCTTTCCGCGCCCTCGACGCGGTTGAAGAGCGAGAGGTTCAGCGTGCCGATCAGCGGCAGGATCATCACCAGGGTGTAGATCAGCACCGCCGGGGCGAGAAAGACGAGGATATGGGGGCGGAAACGCCGCCTCACGCGGCCGCTCCTTCTTGCACGTCTACCACAAATCGCGCCAGATCGCGGACCGAACCCCGGACGGCCACCTCCCTGATACGATCCGGATTCTTCCTGCCCCGACCGGTTCGCCAAACGCTGAAATCGGTCTGCGGAAGCGGCGCGAAAGTCGATAATCCGCGTCTGGCGGCGGCGTAGTTCGTGTTACCCGAATTGATAGGCGCGATTTCCATCTGCCTGCCGTAAGCCTCTGCCAGAGCGCGGGTGTCGACCACGATCACGCTTTTCGGGCGCTTCTCATTCAGCCGGGCGCCTCGCAGCGCTTCCAGAGGCTTCCGGTCAGTGAAGAAGAACACTCTTTGATTGAGCATGCGGAGCCACTCCGGCGGTGTGAGTCCGTCATCCAGCACCCTGGCCAGCTTGGGCTCGCTAAGCGGTGCATTGTCATTGATGACGATCCGGCCGAACCGGGGATGCGAGAGCGGGACCGGGGAAGGGCGCCGCCTTGACAGCAGGGCGTCGCGATCTTCCGGCGGCACCTCCCACTGATCCACGATGTCCGCAGAGCAAAGCAGTCCACGCTCCAGCACGGAGGGGACAGCTTCCACCCCCGTGACGTGGAACAGATGGGGGTGCCTTTGCGCGAGTTGATCGGGTGTCATCGGAGCTCAGGACGCCGCCGCGTGGTGCGCCTTGCTGTCCGCCGGCGCCTCGGCGCGATCGGTCATGCCGTAATCGCGCAGGACCGAGGCGACGCGCAGGCGGTAGTCGGCGAACCAGGCGCGACGCCCGGTCTCCTGCGCGGCGC
Source organism: Amaricoccus solimangrovi (assembly GCF_006385685.1). Classification (GTDB taxonomy): domain Bacteria; phylum Pseudomonadota; class Alphaproteobacteria; order Rhodobacterales; family Rhodobacteraceae; genus Amaricoccus; species Amaricoccus solimangrovi. The sequence goes on from NZ_VFRP01000002.1 coordinate 89,665, forward strand.
GGTGGGAGGGCAGGCGGCGCCACGCGTCGAGCGCGGCCTCGTCACGGAAGATCGAGAGCGAGAGGAGCTTGCCCGGATTGGTCAGGCTCTCGAAGCGTTCGACCGAGACGAAGCCATCGATCCGCTCGAGATCGGCGCGAAGCCGCGCGGCGAGGGCGAGGTAGTCCTCGCGGCAACCCTCCGCGGGCCAGACTTCGAAGATGACGGCGATCATGCGCGGCCTCCCGTCGCTCGCGAGGGGGGCGGATCCGGCCCGGACCCGCGCCCCCCGGGGGTCAGTTGCCCTGCTGCGGGGCGTACCAGGAGGCGAGGCCCTCCTGCAGGCGCGCCGCCGCTTCCTCCGGCGTCTCGGTGCCCCGGATGACGTTGGCCGAGGCGGTCCAGGTCTCGTTCTCGAGATTGGGCGTGCCGCGCGAGAGGATCTGGTAGGTGGAGCGGATCGTCGACTGGCAGGTCTCGCGCCAGCTCACGAACTCCTTGGCGAGGTCGTTGTCGAGCTCGACCGGCGCGGTCGCGAGCGAGAAGAAGCCGGGCAGGGCGTTCGAATAGATCGTCGCGAATTCGGGCGAGGCGACCCAGGCGAGGAAGGCCTTCGCCGCCTCCGGATGCGCGGTCTTGGCGTTCATGCCCATCGCGATGTCGACATGGTCGGAGATGTAGCAGGTATCGCCCTCCGCGGGCAGCGGCGGCGGGAAGGCGCCGAGGTCGAAGGCCGCCTGTTCGCCGAAGCCCGCGATCTCCCAGGAACCGGCGGGATAGATCGCCGCGCGGCCGAGGGTGAAGAGGTTCTGGCTGTCGGGATAGGTCTGCGCCTCGAAACCGTCGCCGAGATAGGGTTTCCACTTCGCGATCTCGCGGAAGGGCTGGACCCAGTCGTCGTCGGTGAGCTTCTGCGTGCCCGCGATCAGCGCGAGCCGCCCCTCCTCGCCGTGCCAGTAGTTGGGCCCGATGTTCTGGTAGCCCATCGTCGCGGCTTCCCACTGGTCGTTGGTGCCCATCGCCATCGGGATGTAGGTGCCGTCGGCCTTGATCTTGTCGAGCACCGCGAAGAACTCCGCCTCGGTCCTCGGCGGGGTGAGGCCCAGTTCCGCGAAGGCGTCCCTGTTGTAGATGAAGCCGTGGATCACGCTCGCGATCGGCACGCAGAAGGTCTGCGAGCCGTCGTCGGTCGACCAGCCGGCCTTCGCGACCGGGCCGAAGTTCTCCATCTCCGGCATCGCGGTCAGATCGGTGATCTGGCCCTTCTCGAAGAGCTGGAGCGAGGCGTCGAAGGGGCGGCAGGTGATGAGGTCGCCCGCCGTTCCGGCGTCGAGCTTCGCGTTGAGCGCGGCGTTGTACTCGGTCGGGGCGGTCGGGTTGAACCTGAGCCTGATCCCCGGGTGGCTCGCCTCGAATTCCGGGATGATCTTGTCCTGCCAGATCGTGAGGTCGTCGTTGCGCCAGCTCTCGATCGTCAGCGTCACGTCCTCCGCCGAGGCGGCGGAGCCCGCGGCCACCAGCAGGCCGAGCGCGCCCAGGGTCCGGATCGGCACGGCGAAAGAGCCGTCGAAGGCGTTGAAAGTCATCGTTTCCTCTCCGTTTCTGGGCCTCTGGCCGCCGGACGTTCCGCGCGCGCCCGGGCGGCGGACGGAGCGGGAAAAGGTCGCGGATCGCGCGGCGCGGATGTCATGGCGTCTCCCCTGGCAGGGCGATGATGCCGAACGGCGATCGATTGTCCAGACGATTCCAGTTGCTTGGCGCGGCGCGCGCGCGTCTGGTAAATCGGGAGGGGATCGTTCGCGCGGGGAGTGGCGATGGAGTTGTTTCTCGGGGTCGATGGCGGCGGCACGAACTGCCGCGCCGCCATCGCCGATCAGGGCGGAATGGTCCTCGGCCTCGGCGAGGCCGGGTCAGCCAACATCATGACGGATCCGGAGGTCTCGCGGCGCAACATCCTGGCCGCGGCCGAGGCGGCGCTGCGCGCCACCGGGCTCGGCGCGGGGTTCGGCGATCTCGCCGCCGTGCTCGGCCTCGCCGGCGCCAATGTCGCGGCCGCCGCGCGGCGGATGGAGCGCGACCTGCCCTTCGCCCGGGTGCGGCTCGAGAGCGACGTCACGATCGCGGTCAAGGGCGCGCTCGGCGCCGAGGACGGGATCGTCGCGGTGCTCGGCACCGGCTCGATCTTCGCGGCCCAGCGCGAGGGGATGGTGCGCAAGGTCGGCGGCTGGGGCTTCCGGCTCTCCGATCTCGGCGGCGGCGCGCGGCTGGGGCAGGCGATCCTCGAGGCGGCGCTGCTCGCCCATGACGGGCTGCGCCCGCGCTCCGGTCTGCTCGACGCGCTCGTCGTCGAGGCGAAGGGGCCGGAAGGGCTGGTCACCTTCGCCCATGGCGCGACGCCGCGCGATTTCGCGGCCCTGGTGCCGCGCATCTTCGCCGCCGCCGCGCTCGGCGACGCCGCGGCGATCGACGTGATCGCGAAGGCGCGGGGCGACATCGTCGCGGCGATCGACCTGCTCTCCGCCGAGGAACCGCTCCCGATCTGCTTCGTCGGCGGCGTCGGCCGGCTCTTCGAGGAGCAGCTTGCCCGGCGCTACAGCGAACGGATCCGGGCGCCGAAGGGCTCCGCGCTCGACGGGGCGCTCGCGATGGCGCGGGGGGTGGCATGAGCGGGGAGGCCGCGAGCTTCATGCGCTCGGAGATCCTCGAGATCCCGGAGGCGGCGGCGCGCTTCCTCGATGGCGCGCGGGGCGAGCTTCGCGCCGCCTCTGCCGCGCTGACCGACCGGAACCCGGATCTCTTCGTCACCGTGGCACGCGGATCCTCGGATCACGCGGCCACCTATTTCAAATACGCGGCCGAGCTCGGCGCGGGCCTGCCCGTCGCCTCGGTCGGCCCATCGGTCGCCTCGATCTATCATCGCCGGCTCCGGCTCGGCCGGGCGGCGGCGATCGGGATCTCGCAATCGGGCCAGAGCGCGGACATCGTCGAGATGATGCGCTCGGCGGCCGCGGGCGGCGCGCTGACGCTCGCGATCACGAATTTCGCCGAATCCCCGGTCGGGCGCGCGGTCGATCACACGCTCGCGCTCCGCGTCGGGGCGGAGCGGAGCGTCGCGGCGACGAAGACCTTCGTCGTCTCGGTGCTCGCGGGGCTCGCGCTGCTCGCGGAATGGCAGGGCGACGGCGCGCTCGCCCGCGCGGTGGCGGCGGCGCCGGAGGCCTTCGCCCGCGCGCTCGACTGCGACTGGGGGCCGCTCGCCGACCGGCTCGCGGAGGCCGATTCGCTCTTCGTGCTCGGCCGGGGGCCGGGCTTCGCGATCGCGAGCGAGATCGCGCTCAAGTTCAAGGAGACCTGCGGCGTCCATGCCGAGAGCTACAGCGCGGCGGAGGTGATGCATGGCCCCGCGGCGCTGGTCCGGGCGCGGTTTCCGATCCTCGCGCTCGGGGTCGAGGACGAGGCGCTGCCCCAGGTGGTCGGGACGGCGGAGCGGCTGGCGGGCCAGGGGGCGGATGTCTACCTGACCGGCGGCGCCGCGGCCGGGGCGGTGACGCTGCCGGGCGTCGGGGGGCTGCACCGGCGCCTCGCGCCGCTCGCGCTCATCGTCTCCTTCTACGTCTTCGTCGAGGCGCTGGCCCGGCGGCGGGGGCTCGATCCCGACGAGCCGCCGAACCTGCGCAAGGTCACCTCGACGCTATGAGCGGGGCGGGATCCTTCGCCCTCAGGGGCGCGCGTCTCTTCGACGGGACCGGTTTTTGCGAGGGCATGGCGCTGATCGTCGAGGGCGGCGAGATCGCGGCGCTCGTCCCGGAGGCGGGCCTTGGCGCGATGGCGGCGGAGGATCTCGGCGGCGGGATCCTCGCGCCGGGTTTCGTCGATCTTCAGGTGAACGGCGGGGCCGGGCGGATGCTCGGCGCCGATCCCGGCGTGGCGGAGATCGCGGCGATCTGCGCCGCCCACGCGGGGCTCGGCGCGACCGGGATCCTGCCAACGCTGATCACGGATACCCCCGGTATCACCCGCGCGGTGGTCGAGGCGGGGATCGCCGCGGCCGGCCGCGTGCCGGGTTTCCTCGGCCTGCATCTCGAAGGGCCGCATCTCGACCCGAGGCGGCACGGCGCGCATGATCCCGCGCTGATCCGTCCGATGGAGGAGGCCGATCTCGCGCTGCTCACCGAGGCGGCGCGGCGCCTTCCCGCGCTTCTGGTGACGCTCGCCCCCGAAAGCGCGACGGAGACGCAGATCGCGGCGCTGGCGGGGGCGGGGGCGGTGGTGAGCCTCGGCCACAGCGATACCGGCGCGGCGGCGGCGCGGGCGGCCTTCGCGGCGGGCGCGCGGGCGGTCACGCATCTCTTCAACGCGATGAGCCCGCTCGGCCATCGCGAGCCCGGGCTGGTCGGCGCGGCGTTGAGCACGCCCGGCATCGGGGTCGGGCTGATCGCGGACGGGATCCACGTGGCGCCCGAGGTGATCGGGATCGCGCTCCGCGCCGGCGGGACGGAGCGCGTCTTTCTCGTCAGCGACGCGATGGCGGTGGCGGGGACCGGTCTCGACGAATTCACGCTGCGCGGCCGGAAGATCCTCCGGCGCGAAGGGCGGCTGACGCTCGCCGACGGCACGCTCGCGGGGGCCGATATCGACATCCCCGGCGCGCTCCGCGTCCTCCGCGGCGTCGGCGTCGCGCCGGAACGGGCGCTCGCGATGGCGACGGCCAATCCGGCGGGGCTGATCGGGGCGCGGAGCCGCGGGCGGCTCGCGCCCGGGGGCGCCGCCGATCTGGTGCATCTCGACGCGGATTTCCGCGCGCGCCGGGTCTGGCAGGGCGGCGCGGAACTCCCGCGGGAGGGGGCGGCTTCGCCCTGACCGGCCTCCGCCGGCCCCGCGCTCCGCCCCGTGACCGGCTCAGGCGATCACGCGGAAGTCGTATTCGGTATCGGCCGGATCGGCGGCTTCGGTCGTGACGCGGTCGACGCGGGCGGCGGGCGGGCCTTCCCTCAGCCGGTCCAGCATCGCATTGACCGCCTCGTCCGTCCCGGTGAAGACCGCGCGCACCGAGCCGTCGGGGTCGTTCCCGACCCAGCCGGTCAGCCCCAGCCCGCGCGCCACCCGCTCGGTCCAGGCGCGGAAGCCAACGCCCTGCACCTTGCCGATCACGTGCACGGTCACTGACACAGGTTTCGTCTCCATCTCGATCTCCCTTGGATCCTCGCCGGAAATGGTGGCGCGACGCGGCGAATTGGCAACGGAAAAGGCGCGGGGCCGCGGTCTCAGACCGGGCGGCCCCAGAGATCGTAATCCGCCGCCTCCTCGACCTCGACGGTCAGGATGTCGCCGGGGGCGAGCCCCTCGAATTCCGCGTCGATGAAGAGGTTGCCGTCGATCTCCGGCGCGTCCGCCCAGGTGCGGCAGGTCGCGCCTTCCGCGTCGACCGCGTCGACGATCACCTCGACACGGGTGCCGACCTTCGCCTCCATCTTCCCGGCGCTGATCGCCTGGGCGGTTTCCATGAACCGCTCCCAGCGTTCCTGCTTCACCTCCTCGGGAACATGATCGGGCAGCGCGTTGGCCCGCGCGCCCTCGACATTCTCGTACTTGAAGCAGCCGACCCGGTCGAGCCGCGCCTCGTGGAGCCAGTCGAGGAGGTGCCGGAACTCCGCCTCGGTCTCGCCGGGATAGCCGACGATGAAGGTCGAGCGCAGCGTGATCTCCGGGCAATCGGCGCGCCAGCGCGCGATCTCGTCGAGCGTCCGCGCGCTCGCCGCCGGCCGCGCCATCCGGCGGAGCACGTCGGGATGGCTGTGCTGGAACGGGATGTCGAGATAGGGCAGCACCAGCCCCTCGGCCATCAGCGGGATGAGGTCGCGCACATGCGGATAGGGATAAACGTAATGGAGCCGCGTCCAGGCGCCGAGCCGTCCAAGTTCGCGTGCGAGATCGGTGATGTGGGAGCGGACCTCGCCCCCCTTCCACGGATGCGTGTCGTGCTTGCGGTCCAGGCCATAGGCCGAGGTGTCCTGGCTGATGACGAGAAGCTCGCGCACGCCCGCCTCGACGAGTTTCTCCGCCTCGCGCAGCACCGCGTGGGCGGGGCGCGAGACGAGGCGGCCGCGCATGTCGGGAATCACGCAGAATTTGCACTTGTGGTTACAGCCCTCGGCGATCTTGAGGTAACTGTAGTGGCGCGGCGTCAGGTGCACGCCGGTCGCGGGCAGGAGGTCGATGAACGGGTTCGGCGCCGGCGGCGCCGCGTCGTGCACGGCGTCGAGCACCTGCTCGTACTGCTGCGGCCCGGTGACGGCGAGCACGGTCGGATGCGCCCCCCGGATGTAATCCTCGTTCGCGCCGAGGCAGCCGGTGACGATGACCCGGCCGTTCTCGGAGAGCGCCTCCCCGATCGCCTCGAGGCTCTCGGCCTTGGCCGAGTCGAGGAAGCCGCAGGTGTTCACGATCACCGCGTCCGCGCCCTCGTAATCGGGCGAGATCGCATAGCCCTCGGCCCGGAGCCGGGTCAGGATCCGCTCGCTGTCGACGAGCGCCTTCGGGCAGCCGAGGCTGACCATGCCGATCCGGGGCTGCCCGGGCCGGGCGGCTTCGGTGATGACGGGACGCGGCGCCCGGTCGGGCCGCAAGTCGGGCGGGTTGATGCTCATGCCCGCGCCCATACCCGATTCAGCGCGCGGTTTGAAGGCCGCGCGCACGGACCCCGCCCGCGTCGGCTCCCGGGCGCGGGAAGCCGGCGCGGGGATCGCGGGGGAGGTTACTGCTCGCCGCCGTGCGTGTCGATATAGGCGACGACGGCGTGGCGGTCCTCTTCCTTCTTCAGACCCGCGAAGGCCATCTTGGTGCCCGGCACCATCGCCTTCGGGTTCTCGAGATAGGCGAAGAGCTTGTCGTTGTCCCAGACGAGCCCGTCCTCGCCCGCCTTCTTCATCGCGTCGGAATACTTGAAATCCTCGACGGTGCCGGCGGTGCGGCCGATGAGGCCGTTGAGCTCGGGCCCGACGCGATTCTCGGCGCCGTCGCCGATCATGTGGCACGCCGCGCAGCGCTTCCAGACCTTCTCGCCCTGCGCCGCGAGATCGTCCTGGGCGAGCGCGGGAACCGCGACGCAGCCGGCCGCGAGCGTGAGGGCGACGAGAATCTTGTTTCGCATTTCCAACCCAATCCAGATGGTTCTTCGTTCCGTTCCACGTCCGGCTTCCGGAGATCGGTCGGCCCTGGCGGAATCGGTCCGGATCATAGGGAGCGGCGCCCGGCCCGCAACCGTCCATAAGTCGCGAGGCGCGGCATCCCGCCGGAAAGGCGCGGGCCGAAGGGCCGGGGTGTCGCGAAATGCGCCGCTTTTCCGGCCCGGCGGGCGCTTGACCGGCGGCGGGCGGCGCGGGAAGGATGAGCCCGGACATCGCGGCGAGGAAGGCCATGCGCAGACTGATCACGACCGGATCGCCCTTCGAGGCGGAATTCGCCTACAGCCGCGCGGTGGTCCAGGGCGACTGGTGCTTCGTCGCCGGGACCACGGGCTACGACTACCGCTCGATGTCGATGCCCGAGGACGCGGGCGAGCAGGCGGCGAACGCGCTCGGCACGATCGCGGGCGCGCTCGAGGAAGCCGGCTTCGCGATGAAGGACGTGGTGCGCACGGTCATCTACCTCACCGATCCCGCCGATCATCCCGCGATCGGACCGGCGCTGCGCGCGGCGCTGGGGGAGGTCAGGCCGGCGAATTCCACCGTGGTGGCGGCGCTGATCCGGCCCGAGATGAAGGTCGAGATCGAGGTCACCGCCTATCGCGGCGACTGAGGCGCCGTGGCCGCGCGCCGCGGGACTCTCACGTTTTCGCGCGTGAATTGATCTCATGCGCTGACAAGCCGGTGCGCGGGGTGCATACCTCGATGACGACAGTTCGATTCGGAGGCGACGGATGAGCATCAAGCACAGGATCGTGGTGACGGGTGGCGCGCTGGCGGCCGTGGCTCTGATGGCCGGCGCGGCGAGCGCCCAGGGATATTACCTGAAGGGCTTCGGCGGCTGGACCATCCCGCAGGACGACAATTTCCAGCTCAATGACAAGACGAACGACGTCAGCGGCTCGAGCGGGTTCGATTTCGACACCGGCTACGCGCTCGGCGCCGCGGTCGGCTACGAATATTCGCCGACGCTGGCGATCGAGGGCGAATACGTCTATCGCAACGCCGACGCCCGGTTCCGCGACGTCGCGGGCGACGACAAGGGGACGACCGAGTCCAACGCCTGGATGGTCAACGCCCTCTACAAGTTCCAGCCCCTCGGCGCGACCGGCGCCTTCCACCCCTACGCCGGCGCGGGCATCGGCATCGCCGACCAGAAGGTGAAGGACGTCGGCCAGACGCTCGACGCCGACTACGACTTCGCCTGGCAGCTGATCGGCGGCGTCAGCTACGACGTGTCCCCGCAGTTCCAGATCTTCGGCGAGACGCGGTATTTCACGATCAACGACCAGACGGTCGAGAATTCGGATTTCTCGTTCAAGAGCGGTTACGACACGGTCGACGTCCTGTTCGGCGCCTCCTACCACTTCTGAGCGTTTCCAGCTTTCCCTCCCACGGGAAGACCGGGCCGGCTCCTTCGGGGGCCGGCCCTTTTTTTCATCGGATCACATAGGGCAGCAGGTCGCGCTCGTTCGGGTCGACCTCGACCCCGCGCTCCATCGGCGGGACGGCGCGCTGCGGGCAGGCGCGGCGCTCGCAGATCCGGCAGGAGACGCCGATCGGCTGGAAGGCGGCCGCGTCGCGGATGTCGAGATCGTCGGCGTAGACGAGCGAGGCCGCGTGCGCCACCTCGCAGCCGAGGCCGATCGCGTAGCGCCGGACCGGCGCGTGGAAGCTGCCGCCCGGTTTCGAGACGTCGCGCGCGAGCGAGACGTAGCGCGCGCCGTCGGGCGTCTCGGCGAGCTGGCGCAGGAAGCGGCCGGGGGTCTCGAAGGCCTGGTGCACGTTCCAGAGCGGGCAGCCGCCGCCGAACCGGGTGAACTGCAACCGCGTCGCGGAATGCCGCTTGGTGATGGTTCCGGCCTGATCGACGCGGACGAAATAGAAGGGCACGCCCTTCGCACCGACGCGCTGGAGCGTCGAGAGCCGCTGCGCGACCTGTTCGATCGAGGCCTGGAACTCGCCCGAGAGCGCCTCGAGGTCGTGGCGTAACTCCTGCGCGCGGGCGAGGAAGCGCCCGTAGGGCAGGAGCGCGGCGCCGGCGAAGTAGTTGGCGAGCCCGGTCTTGCAGATCGCCCGCGCCGCCTCGGTCGAGAAGCGCGCGAGGTCGAGCGTCGCCTCCAGCAGGTCGTTGTGCTCGATGAGCGCGATCTGGTGCAGCGCCTGGAAGGCCTGCGTCGCCCGGCCGCTGTGCGCGGCGAGCGTCAGCGCCTTCGCCGCCGGGTCGTAGCGCCGGAGCGGCGCGCCCGCCGCGAGGACGAGCGTCACGCCGTGGCGCGCGCTGAGCCAGCCCTCGATCGCGGCGAGCCGCTCGCCCGCCCCGAGCCGCTCGCCCGCCCCGAGCCGGGCGGCGAAATGCTCGGCGGCGCGGTCGATCGCGTCGATGTAGTTGTCGCAATAGTGGAAGAAGTCGCGCACCTCCTCCCAGGGCAGCGGGGTCAGCGGATTGTCCTCGCGTCCCAGCGTCTCGTTGAGCCGCGCGAGGCGATCGCGGTCCTGGCGGTGCGCGCGATGGAGCGTGAGGAAGGCGCGGGCGAGGTTCGGCGCGTTCGCGGCGACGAGCTGCAGGTCGGAGAGCGGCGGCGCCGCGTCCCCGAACACCGGATCGGCCAGCGCCTCGCGCATGTCCGCGACGAGCCGCTCGCTCGTTCCGGTCGCGAGTTCGGTCACGTCGATGCCGAATTCCTGCGCGAGCGACAGCACCACCCGGGCCGAGACCGGCCGGTGGTTGTTCTCCATCTGGTTGAGGTAGGAGACCGAAACGCCGAGCTTCGCGGCGTATTCGGCCTGGGTGAGCGCGAGCCGCGCGCGGATCTCGCGCAGCTTCGCGCCGATGTAGAGCTTGCGGGGCTGGGCCATGGTTTCGCAACTTTGCAATTCGCGGCGCCGGTTTGCAATCTCATTTGCAAATTCGCCGCTGCGCGCTTGTCCGGTGCCTTCGCATCTGCCACAAAACCGCCAAACACGCCAAGTTTAGGGGGGCGGCGCCATGAAGGATATCCTGGACGAGCTCGAGGTCCGGCGGGCGGAGGCGCGGCTCGGCGGCGGCGAGAACCGCGTCAGGTCGCAGCACGGGAAGGGCAAGCTCACCGCGCGGGAGCGGGTCGAGGTGCTGCTCGACGAGGGCTCCTTCGAGGAGTTCGACATGTTCAAGACGCATCGCTGCGTCGATTTCGGCATGTCGGAGATGAGCTATCCCGGCGACGGCGTGATCACCGGCTGGGGCACGATCAACGGCCGCCAGGTCTATGTCTTCAGCCAGGACTTCACGGTCTTCGGCGGCTCGCTTTCCGAGACCCATGCCGAGAAGATCTGCAAGATCATGGACATGGCGATGCAGAACGGCGCGCCGGTGATCGGGCTCAACGACTCCGGCGGCGCGCGCATCCAGGAGGGCGTCGCCTCGCTCGCGGGCTACGCCGACGTGTTCCAGCGCAACATCATGGCCTCCGGTGTGGTGCCGCAGATCTCCGTCATCATGGGCCCCTGCGCGGGCGGCGCGGTGTATTCGCCGGCGATGACCGACTTCATCTTCATGGTGCGCGACTCCTCCTACATGTTCGTGACCGGGCCGGACGTGGTGAAGACGGTCACGAACGAGATCGTCACCGCCGAGGAACTGGGCGGCGCGAAGACGCATACGTCGAAATCCTCGGTCGCGGACGGCGCCTACGAGAACGACCTCGTGGCGCTCCTCGAGGTGCGGCGGCTCGTCGATTTCCTGCCGCTCTCGAACCGCGAGAAGCCGCCGGTGCGCCCGTTCCACGACGCGCCCGACCGGGTGGAGACGAGCCTCGACACGCTCGTCCCGGCGAATGCGAACACGCCCTACGACATGAAGGAACTGATCACGAAGGTGGCCGACGAGGGCGATTTCTTCGAGATCCAGGCGGACTTCGCGAAGAACATCCTGACCGGCTTCATCCGGCTCGAAGGCTCGACGGTGGGCGTGGTCGCGAACCAGCCGATGGTGCTCGCGGGCTGTCTCGACATCGATTCCTCGCGCAAGGCCGCGCGCTTCGTGCGTTTCTGCGACGCGTTCGAGATCCCGATCCTGACCTTCGTCGACGTGCCGGGCTTCCTGCCGGGGACGGGCCAGGAATACGGCGGCATCATCAAGCACGGGGCGAAGCTCCTCTTCGCCTTCGGCGAGGCGACGGTGCCGAAGGTGACGGTGATCACGCGCAAGGCCTATGGCGGCGCCTACGACGTGATGAGCTCGAAGCATCTGCGCGGCGATTTCAACTACGCCTGGCCCACCGCCGAGATCGCCGTGATGGGCGCGAAGGGCGCGGTCGAGATCCTCTACCGCTCGGAACTCGGCGATCCCGACAAGATCGCGGCTCGGACCAAGGATTACGAGGCGCGTTTCGCCAATCCCTTCGTCGCGGCGGAGAAGGGTTTCATCGACGAGGTGATCATGCCGCAGTCGACGCGCCGCCGCGTCGCGCGCGCCTTCGCGAGCCTGCGCACGAAGCGGCTCGCCAATCCCTGGAAGAAGCACGACAACATTCCGCTCTGAGGCGGAGGGCGCGCGGCGCTCGCAAGCCGCGGCCTTAGGGAGTAGACTGCGATGGGTTGGAATCCGCATGCCGCCGGGAGGGGCCGGGGCGATGATACGCAGGCTCTGGATGTCGCTGCCGCGGCTCATCCGCTTCATGCTCACGCATGTCGCGAACGGGATGGTGATCGGCTGCTCGGCGCTGCTTCTCGCGATCTGGACCGATTTCGCCGGGGTGGGCGGGATCGTCGCGCGGGATCCGAGCGGGCTCGCGACCTTCCTTCTGTTCTTCCAGACCGCGATGACCTTCGGCGCGGTCTCGATGGGCATCGCGGTGATGGGTCTGGGCGAGGACTGACGCGCATTCCGGGGGCCCTGCCATGCTGAAGCATCGCGGCTTTCCCGGGCGGCTGCCGAGTTCGGACCTGCAGTTCGTGATCCGGCGCGCGAGCAAGGACGGCGCCACCGCGCTGAAGGCGCGCGAGCGTTTCGCCGACCGCCGGCCGATCGAGAAGGCGGCGGATCGCGAATTCCTGCGCGCGCTGATCGAGCATTTCGGCGAGGAGCCGTTCGAGCGCGGCAATCTCGACGCGGGCCGGATCAACTTCCTCTTCGGCCGCGAGGTGGTCCCGGCCGAGGATCCGTTCGATCCGGCGAGCTACGAGGCGCTGCTCCGGGTCGACATCGAGCGCGCGCGCGCCTCGTTTCCGGAGATTTTCGACGATGAATAGGTCAGGATCGGGACGCGCCGAGACAGGGTGCCCGCTCCGGCGCGCGGGCATGGGACAGGGAGACGGGACATGGCTGGCAGGATCTTGGGGGGCCTCTTCGCCCTTCTGGTGCTCTCCGGATGCGGCGGCGGATTCGAACTCGGCGGCGACCCGCTCGACGCGAGTTCGGCCCAGGCCGCGGGCGACGATCCTCAGGATTCCAACGCGATCAACGACGGCACCGGCGACGTGGTCGAATAGCCACGGATCGCTTGGCTTTCCCGCGCGTTTTCTCCCGGTCCGCGCGTCGGGCGCGGACGGCCGGGCGCGCCGCGTCGTCGGCGTCCCCGGGGAATCCAGGGAGGAACTGACATGCGCGGTCTGGGATGCGTCGCTGTTCTCGGGGTCACGCTGCTGCTCGCGGCCTGTGGCTCCACACGGACGGAGCGGGCCGTCACCGGCGCGGCCGGCGGCGCCGTCGCCGGCCAGGTCATCGCGGGCGAGCCGCTGGCCGGCGCGGCGATCGGCGGAGCCGCCGGCGCCCTGCGCTAGCCGCGCGCGGTCCCGGAACTTCTTCACCGCCGAGGCGGAGACCCGTCCGCCCGGAGCCATCCGGGCGGCGCGTCGCGCGCGTCCGGTCGCGACCAACTGCCCTGAGAGGACCCATGTTTGAGAAGATCCTGATCGCGAACCGGGGCGAGATCGCCTGCCGGGTCATCAAGACCGCGCGCAAGATGGGCATCAAGACCGTCGCGGTCTATTCCGACGCCGACGCCGGCGCCTTGCATGTCGAGATGGCGGACGAGGCGGTGCATATCGGCCCGGCGCCGGTGAACCAGTCCTATATCGTCATCGACAAGATCCTCGACGCGATCCGGCGGACCGGGGCGCAGGCGGTGCATCCGGGCTACGGCTTCCTGTCGGAGCGCGCGGAATTCGCCGAGGCGCTGGCCAGGGTCGGCGTCGCCTTCATCGGCCCGCCCGTCGGCGCGATCGAGGCGATGGGGGACAAGATCACCTCGAAGAAGCTCGCCGCCGAGGCCGGGGTCTCGACGGTGCCGGGCTACATGGGCCTGATCGACGATGCCGAGCACGCGGTGAAGATCGCGAAGGAGATCGGCTATCCGGTGATGATCAAGGCCTCCGCCGGCGGCGGCGGCAAGGGCATGCGCATCGCCTGGTCCGACGAGGAGGCGCGCGAGGGGTTCGAACGCTCGAAGTCGGAGGCGGCGTCGAGCTTCGGCGACGACCGGATCTTCATCGAGAAATTCGTCACCCAGCCGCGGCATATCGAGATCCAGGTGCTCGGCGACAGGCACGGCAACTGCGTCTATCTCGGCGAGCGCGAATGCTCGATCCAGCGGCGGAACCAGAAGGTGATCGAGGAGGCGCCGAGCCCCTTCCTCGACGCCGCGACCCGCAAGGCCATGGGCGAGCAGGCGGTCGCGCTCGCGAAGGCGGTCGACTACTGCTCGGCGGGGACGGTGGAGTTCATCGTCGATGGAGAGCGGAACTTCTACTTCCTCGAGATGAACACCCGCCTGCAGGTCGAGCATCCGGTGACCGAGCTCATCACCGGCATCGACCTCGTCGAGCAGATGATCCGCGTGGCGGCGGGCGAGGCGCTCTCCTTCGGCCAGGACGAGGTGCGGCTGAACGGCTGGGCGATGGAGAGCCGGCTTTACGCCGAGGATCCCTACCGGAACTTCCTGCCCTCGATCGGCCGGCTCACCCGCTACCGCCCGCCGGCCGAGGAGGCGGGCTCGGGCCACGCGGTCCGCAACGACACCGGCGTCTTCGAGGGCGGCGAGATCTCGATGTACTACGACCCGATGATCGCCAAGCTCTGCTCCTGGGGGCCGGACCGGGCGGCGGCGATCGAGACGATGCGCGGCGCGCTCGACGCGTTCGAGGTCGAGGGGATCGGGCACAACCTGCCGTTCCTCTCCGCCGTGATGGACCATCCGCGCTTCGTCGCGGGCGCGCTCACCACCGCCTTCATCGCCGAGGAATATTCCGAGGGTTTCGCGGGGGCGACGCTCGGCCGCGAGACGCTGCGCCGGCTCGCCGCCTTCGCCGCGCACGCGCATGTGCTGAACGAGGAGCGCGCGTCGAAGATCCTCGGCGCGATCCAGAACCACGGGCGCAGGATCGGGCGCGACTGGGTGGTGCAGCTCGGCGGCGAGCGGTTCGAGGTCTCGACCGAGCGCGACGGGTTCGACACGCTGGTGGCCTTCCCCGACGGGCCGGGCACCCGGGTCTTCTCGACCTGGCAGCCGGGCGAGCAACTGGCGCGCGCCACGGTCGGCGGGCACGCGCTGGTCGCCAAGGTCCGGACCATCCCGGGCGGCTTCCGGATCCGGCACCGGGGCGCGGATCTGAAGGTCTCCGTCCTGTCGCCGCGCCACGCGGAACTCGCGGCGCAGATGCCGGAGAAGGCGCCGCCCGACACGTCGAAACTGCTGCTCTGCCCGATGCCGGGCCTCGTCGTGAAGATCAGCGTGGCCGAGGGCGACGAGGTCTACGACGGCCAGCCGCTCGCGATGGTCGAGGCGATGAAGATGGAGAACGTGCTGCGCGCCGAGCGCAAGGCGAAGGTCGCGAAGATCCTCGCTCGGCCCGGCGACAGCCTCGCGGTCGACGACGTCATCATGGAGTTCGAGTGATGGCTCACGGCCGGCGCGAGCCGGTCTCGTCGCGGCGCGAGGGCATGCGGTCGATGAGGGCGGTGATCTCGCGGACCTGCATCGGCGCGGGCCGGCGCAGCGCGACCTTGCCGTCGATGTCGATCAGCACGACGCCGAAGCCGCGCGGCCTGAGGTCGCGGCGGAGCGGGCCCTCGGCCTCGGGCTCGGTGTCGGTCAGCACGACCACCTCGCGCTCGGTCAGTTCGCCCATGCCGCCCTCGATCGCGCGCATCTGCTGGATGTACCGGGGATCGCGGTCGCTGTCGGCGAAGATGACGAGCGGGCGCGCGGTCCAGAGCAGATCGGAAAGCTCCGGCGCGTCGGGCGCGCCGGGGGTCTGCGCCGGGGCCGGCGCGGCGAGGACGAGGGCGATCAGGAGGAGGCGGAGTATCATTCTGTCGTCTTCCTCGACCCAAGATAGGCGATCCGGGCGGGGATGCGAGAGCTTGCGCGCGGAAAACAGGGATACGGCGGGGGCGTGGTGATGAGCAAGGCAAGTCTCGACGAATGGCGCGAGGTCGCGAAGCGCGAACTCAGGGGCGCGGAGCCCGAGAGCCTGACCTGGCAGACGCCCGAGGGGATCGCGGTCAAGCCGCTCTACACGGCCGAGGATCTCGACGGGCTCGACCATCTCGGAACCCTGCCGGGCCTCGCGCCCTATACCCGGGGCCCGCGGGCCACGATGTACGCGGGCCGGCCCTGGACGATCCGGCAATACGCGGGTTTCTCGACGGCGGAGGAATCGAACGCCTTCTACCGGCGCAACCTCGCCGCCGGCCAGCAGGGCGTCTCGGTCGCCTTCGACCTCGCGACGCACCGGGGCTATGACAGCGACCACCCGCGCGTCGTCGGCGACGTCGGCAAGGCTGGCGTGGCGATCGACTCGGTCGAGGACATGAAGATCCTCTTCGACGGCATCCCGCTCGGGAAGATCAGCGTTTCCATGACGATGAACGGCGCGGTCATTCCGGTCCTCGCGAGCTTCATCGTCGCGGGCGAGGAACAGGGCGTGCCGAGGGCGCAACTCTCGGGGACCATCCAGAACGACATCCTGAAGGAGTTCATGGTCCGCAACACCTATATCTATCCGCCCGAGCCGAGCATGCGGATCGTCTCCGACATCATCGCCTACACGGCGGCGGAGATGCCGAAGTTCAACTCGATCTCGATCTCCGGCTATCACATGCAGGAGGCGGGCGCGAACCTGGTGCAGGAACTCGCCTTCACGCTGGCGGACGGGCGCGAATACGTGCGCGCGGCGATCGCGAGCGGGATGGACGTCGACGTCTTCGCCGGACGGCTGTCGTTCTTCTGGGCGATCGGCATGAACTTCTTCATGGAGATCGCCAAGATGCGCGCCGCCCGGATGCTCTGGGCGAGGATCATGGCGGAGTTCGATCCGAAGAAGCCGGCATCCTCGATGCTCCGGACGCACTCCCAGACGAGCGGCGTCAGCCTGCAGGAGCAGGATCCCTACAACAACGTGATCCGCACCGCCTACGAGGCGATGGCGGCGGCGCTCGGGGGTACGCAGAGCCTGCACACCAACGCGCTCGACGAGGCCATCGCCCTGCCGACGGAATTCTCGGCCCGGATCGCGCGCAACACCCAGCTCATCCTGCAGGAGGAGACCGGGATCACCCATGTCGTCGATCCGCTCGCGGGCTCCTACTACGTCGAGAGCCTGACAGCGGAGATCGCGGCGAAGGCCTGGGAACTGATCGAGGAGGTGGAGAGCCTCGGCGGCATGACGAAGGCGGTGGCGAGCGGCATGCCGAAGCTCCGGATCGAGGAGGCGGCGGCGCGGCGGCAGGCGGCGGTGGACCGCGGCGCCGAGGTGATCGTCGGCGTCAACAAGTACAAGCCGGCGAAGGACGACCATATCGACATCCTCGATGTCGACAACGTCAAGGTCCGCGAGTCCCAGGTCGCCCGGCTCGCCGAGATCCGCGCCACGCGCGATCAGGCGGCCTGCGACGCGGCGCTCGCGGCGCTCGAGAAGGCGGCGCGGTCGGGGGGCAACCTGCTCGCCGCCGCGGTCGAGGCGGCGCGGACCCGCGCCACGGTCGGGGAGATCTCGGACGCGATGGAGAAGGTATTCGGGCGCCACCGCGCCGAGGTGAAGACGCTCGCGGGCGTCTACGGCGCCGCCTACGAGGGCGACGAGGGTTTCGCGCAGATCCAGGCGGATGTCGCGAAATTCGCCGAGGAGGAGGGGCGGCGGCCCCGGATGCTCGTCGTGAAGATGGGCCAGGACGGCCACGACCGCGGTGCGAAGGTGATCGCCACCGCCTTCGCCGACATCGGCTTCGACGTCGACGTGGGGCCGCTCTTCCAGACGCCGGAGGAAGCGGCGCGGGACGCGATCGACAACGACGTGCACATCGTCGGCATCTCGTCCCAGGCCGCCGGCCACAAGACGCTGGCGCCGAAGCTCATCGAGACGCTGCGCGAACAGGGCGCCGGTGACATCCTCGTGATCTGCGGCGGCGTCATTCCGCAGCAGGATTACGACTTCCTCAAGCAGGCCGGCGTCGCGGCGATTTTCGGGCCCGGGACGAATATCCCTCGCGCGGCGCGCGAGATCCTTGACCTTCTCCATGCCGCCAGAGCATGAGCGTGGCGAGGGCCCCCCTACGGAAGTCGTAGGGGGCCCGGCCCAACAAGGAGAAGGGAGGCATCCACATGAGCGAGGGGAGCAGCGAGGGCCGCTCGGCGGCGCTGGATTATCACGAGTTTCCGACCCCCGGTAAGCTCGAGATCCGCGCGACGAAGCCGATGGCGAACCAGCGCGATCTGAGCCGCGCCTACAGCCCCGGCGTGGCGGATGCCTGTCTCGAGATCAAGGCGAACCCGGCGGACAGCGTGCGCTACACCGCGCGCGGCAACCTCGTCGCGGTGGTGACCAACGGCTCGGCGGTGCTCGGGCTCGGCAACATCGGCGCGCTCGCCGCGAAGCCGGTGATGGAGGGCAAGGCGGTCCTCTTCAAGAAGTTCGCCGCGATCGACTGTTTCGACATCGAGGTGAACGAGACCGACCCGGTGAAGCTCGCCGAGATCGTCGCCTCGCTGGAGCCGACCTTCGGCGCGATCAATCTCGAGGACATCAAGGCGCCGGACTGCTTCGTCGTCGAACGGCTCTGCCGCGAGAAGATGAACATCCCCGTCTTCCACGACGACCAGCACGGCACGGCGATCGTGGTCGGCGCGGCCGCCGTGAACGCGCTCAAGGTCGCGAACAAGCGCTTCGAGGACGTAAAGGTCGTCTCGACCGGCGGCGGCGCGGCGGGCATCGCCTGCCTCAACATGCTGCTGAAGCTCGGCGTGAAGCGCGAGAACGTCTGGCTCTGCGACATCCACGGCCTCGTCCACGAGGGCCGCGAGGTGGACATGAACCCCGAGAAGGCGGCCTTCGCGCAGAAGACGGATCTGCGGACGCTCGCCGATGTGATCCCGGGCGCCGACCTCTTCCTCGGCCTGTCGGGCAAGGGCGTGCTGAAGGCCGACATGGTGCGGGCGATGGCGAAGGATCCGATCGTGCTCGCGCTCGCCAACCCCGATCCGGAGATCGACCCGGCCGAGGCGCGCGCCGCCAATCCGGACGTGATCATGGCGACCGGGCGCTCGGACTATCCGAACCAGGTCAACAACGTCCTCTGCTTCCCGTTCATCTTCCGCGGCGCGCTCGACGTCGGCGCGACCGAGATCAACGATGCGATGGCGGTCGCCTGCGTCGAGGGCATCGCCGAGCTCGCCCGCGCCTCCTCGAGCGCCGAGGCGGCGGCGGCCTATCAGGGCGAGCGGCTCTCCTTCGGCCGCGACTACCTGATCCCGAAGCCCTTCGACCCGCGGCTGCTCGCGATCGTCGCCGGCGCGGTCGCCCAGGCCGCGATGGAGAGCGGCGTGGCCACGCGCCCGCTCGACGACATCGAGGCCTACAAGGCCAGGCTCAACGCCTCCGTCTACCGCTCCTCCTTCATCATGCGCCGCGTCTTCGAGGTCGCCCGCACCGCCGAGCGCCGGATCGTCTTCGCCGAGGGCGAGGACGAGCGCGTGCTGCGCGCCGCCCAGGCGATGCGCGAGGAGGGCGTCGGCGTGCCGATCCTGATCGGCCGTCCCGACGTGATGGCGCTGCGCTGCGAACGCGCGGCGCTGCCGCTCAAGGTCGGGACTGACTTCGATTTCGTCAATCCCGAGGATGACCCCCGCTATCGCGAATACTGGCGCACCTATCACCAGATCATGCAGCGCCGCGGCGTGACGCCCGATCTCGCCCGCGCGATCATGCGCACCAACACCACGGCGATCGGCGCGGTGATGGTGGCGCGCGGCGAGGCGGACAGCCTGATCTGCGGCACCTTCGGCCAGTTCCTGTGGCACCTCAACTACGTGCGCCAGGTGCTCGCGACCCCGGCGCTGACGCCGGTGGGGGCGCTGTCGCTGATGATCGCGGAGAAGACGCTGCTCTTCGTCGCCGACACGCAGGTCAATCCGGAGCCGACCGCGGCGCAGATCGCGGAGACGGTGATCTCGGCCGCCCGCCACGCCCGCCGTTTCGGCGTCGAGCCGAAGATCGCGCTCTGCTCGCATTCCCAGTTCGGCAATCTCGACACCGATTCCGGCCGGCGGATGCGCGAGGCGCTCCAGATCCTCGACGCGCGCGAGGTCGATTTCATCTACGAGGGCGAGATGCATTCCGATCTCGCGCTCGATCCGGAGCTGCGCGCGCGCATCTTCCCCAATTCGCGGATGGAGGGGGCGGCGAACGTGCTCGTCTTCGCCAATACCGACGCGGCGAGCGCGGTCAGGAACATCATCAAGATGGTCTCCGGCGGGCTCGAGGTCGGGCCGATCCTGATGGGAATGGGGAACCGGGCGCATATCGTCACGCCGTCGATCACGACGCGGGGCCTCCTGAACATCGCGGCCCTCGCCGGGGCGCCGGTGCATACCTACGGCTGACCCGGGGCGCGGGCGGCCGCGACGGCGGCCGCCCACCCGACGTAAGTCTTCCTTTGCCGGAAGCTTCGATGAGGGTTGATCGTAGCCAACTCAGAAGAAGCGGAAGGGAAGGGAAGCCATGGGCTACCAGGAGATCTACGAGGGATGGCGCGCGGATCCGGAGGGATTCTGGCTCAGGGCGGCGGAGGCCGCGGACTGGATCCGCCCCCCTTCCAGGGCGCTCGACGACAGCCGCGCGCCGATCTACGGCTGGTTCGCCGACGGCCTCTGCAACGTCTGCCACAACGCGGTCGACCGGCACGTGGCCGCGGGCCGGGGCGACCAGGCCGCGATCATCCATGACAGCCCGGTCACCGGCGCCAAGACGCGCATCACCTACGCCGAACTGCTCGACCAGGTCTCGCGCCTCGCCGGCGCGCTCGCCGCGCGCGGGGTGACGAAGGGCGACCGGGTCGTGATCTACATGCCGATGGTGCCCGAGGCGCTGGTCGCGATGCTCGCCTGCGCGCGGATCGGCGCGGTGCATTCGGTGGTCTTCGGCGGATTCGCGGCGCCGGAACTCGCGGTCCGGATCGACGACGCGGCGCCGAAGGCGATCCTGCTCGCCTCCCGCGGGGTCGAGCCGGGGCGGGTCGTGCCCTACAAGCCGATGGTGGACGCCGCGATCGAGCTCGCGAAGGTGAAGCCCGAATTCTGCCTCGTGTTCCAGCGCGCGCCGGGAGACGCCGCGCTGGTCGAGGGACGCGACGAGGACTGGGCCGAGGCCGTGGCCGCCGCCGAACCGGCGCCCTGCGTGCCGGTGGGCGGCATGGATCCGCTCTATATCCTCTATACCTCCGGCACGACCGGGCAGCCGAAGGGTGTCGTGCGGCCCTCGGCGGGCTACATGGTGGCGCTGCTCTGGACCATGCCGAACGTCTACGACGTGAAACCCGGAGAGGTGTTCTGGAGCGCCTCGGACGTGGGCTGGGTCGTCGGCCATTCCTACATCTGCTACGCGCCGCTGCTTCATGGCGCGACCACCGTGGTCTACGAGGGCAAGCCGGTCGGCACGCCCGACGCCGGCGCCTTCTGGCGGGTGATCGAGGAGTACGGGGTGGTGAGCTTCTTCACCGCGCCGACCGCGCTCCGCGCGATCAAGCGCGACGATCCGATCGGCGACCGGCTGCGGGACTACGACACGACGAGCCTGCGCAATCTCTACCTCGCGGGCGAGCGCGCGGATCCCGACACGGTCGAATGGGCCGGCCGGCTGCTCGGCGTGCCGGTGATCGACAACTGGTGGCAGACCGAGACCGGCTGGCCGATCTGCGCCAACCCGGTCGGGATCGAGCGCCTGCCGGTGAAGCTCGGCTCGCCGACCGTGCCGATGCCGGGCTATGACGTGCGGATCCTGTCCTCGGAGGGCGAGCCGATCGCCGCGGGCGAACTCGGCGCCGTCGCGATCCGGCTGCCGCTGCCGCCGGGGACGCTCTCGACGCTCTGGAACGCCGAGGCGCGGTTCGTGAAATCCTATCTCACGACCTTCGAGGGCTATTACGAGACCGGCGACGCCGGGATCATCGACGAGGACGGCTATCTCCACATCATGGCGCGCACCGACGACGTGATCAACGTCGCGGGCCACCGCCTCTCGACCGGCGCGATGGAGGAGGTGCTGGCGAGCCATCCCGATGTCGCGGAATGCGCGGTGATCGGCGTGGCGGACCCGCTGAAGGGCCAGCTGCCGATGGGCTTCCTCTGCCTCAATCGGGGATGCGCGCGCGACCACGACGAGATCGTGCGCGAATGCGTGAAGCTCGTGCGCGAGAAGATCGGCCCGGTGGCGGCGTTCAAGGAGGCGATCGTGGTCGACCGGCTGCCGAAGACGCGCTCCGGCAAGATCCTGCGCGCGGTGATGGGCCGCATCGCCGACGGCCAGGACTACAAGGCGCCGGCCACGATCGACGATCCCGTCATCCTCGAGGAGATCACCGAGAGCCTGAGCCGGATCGGCTACGCGAAGCGCGCCGAAACCACCTGATCGGACGCCTTCCCCGGGCATTCCGTCGGGAAAGGGGATGAGCGCGGCTTATCCGATTGAAATCATCTTGATTTCAACCCAGCATGGTGTTTGCTGGCGGCGGGGTGGGATGCCACCCCGCGATGGCGCGAACGGGTGAGGGGAAATGGCGGTGATGGGCGGCCATCGGTTCGGACGGTCCTTGATGGCGCTGGCCGTCGCTCTCGGGCTGGGATTGGCGGGCGGTCTCGCGGGTCCGGGGCCGGTCCTGGCCCGGGAGGCGGAGACCGCGGCGCTCACCGCCTCCCCGGGCGAATCGGGCGCCGAGACGAGCCTCTCGCTCGCCGAGTTGCGCGCGATGCCCTGGACCACCGTTTCGACGCGGAACCTCTACAACGACGGGGTCGTGGCCTACGCCGGTCCGCTGATGCGCGACGTGCTTGCCCGGCTGGGGCTCGACGGCGCGGACTCCGTGATCTGCGTGGCGCTCAACGACTACGAGGTGGAGATCCCGACCGCGGATTTCCGCGACTGGGACGTCATCCTCGCCATGGAGGCCGATGGCGCGCCGCTGTCGCCGCGGGAGACGGGCCCGCTCTGGATCATCTATCCGCAGACCGATCATCCCGAACTCGACGCGCCGATCTACAACCAGCGCCTGATCTGGCAACTGATCCGGATCGAGGCGCGCTGAGCGGATGCGCCGGCTCCCCCGCTACCTCGGTGTCGTCATGCTGCTCGCCGCCGGAGCCGTCGCCGCGCTCGGCTACGACGCGATGCGTCACGACGCGGGCCGGCTCGACGACACCGGGCGCGGCGCGATGCTCTGGTGGGGGGCGCAGACCGAGATCGACATGCTGAAGTTCGAACTCAGGCTCGCCGACCTGCGCCTGGTCCGGACCGAGGCGGCGGCCGACGCGGCGCGCCAGAGCTTCAACGCGCTCTGGAGCCGCGTCACGATGATCGGCACGGGCGCGATCGGCGCCCGGCTGCGCGAATACGACGAGGGACCGGGCGCGGTGCGCGACCTGGCGGCGCTCCTGCGCGAGATCGATCCCGTGATCGCGGAACTGCGCCCCGACGATCCCGCGCGCGTGGCCGAGATGCTGCGGCGGCTCGAGGCGCTGCACCGGCCGCTGCGTCTCTATACGCTGAGGGTGATGCAGGCCGATGCCGAGATATCGGCGGAGCTGCGCGACAGGATCTCTTGGAGCGCCCGCGTCATCGTCTCGATCAGCGGTCTCGCGCTGCTCGCGGCCTTCATGTCGCTCTTCTTCCTGATGCGCGACAACCGGTCCCAGCGCGCCATGGCCCGGATGAGCCAGCGCGCGGCGGAGGCGGCGGAACTGGCGAGCCGGGCGCAGTCGCGCTTCCTCTCGATGATGAGCCACGAGCTGCGCAACCCGCTCAACGGCGTGCTCGGCCCCCTCGCGCTGCTCGGGCAGAGCGACATGGGCTCGCGCCAGCGGCGGCTGATCGAGCAGGCGAGCCAGTCGGGCAATGCGATGTCGCAGATGGTCGCGGGCCTGCTCGACTACGCGGAGATCCAGGACGGCGGCCTCGCGGCCCGGGCGGCGCCGACGCGCGTCACGGCGCTCGCCGAGATGATCCGGACGCACGTGCGCGGCTCGACCGGCGCCGATCTCCGGGTGGAGGTGGCGGAGGACACGCCGGGCGTCGTCCAGGGCGATCCGGACCGCCTGAGCCAGATCTTCGTCCATCTCGCCGAATACCTGCTCGAAAGCTGCGACCCGGCCGCGCTCTCGCTTCGGCTCGCCTACCGCGCCGGCGCGCTCGTCGGCGTTCTGCGGCTGGCGGACGGGGCCGGGCTCGAGCGCAAGCTCGACCTCTTGCGCGAACTCGACGCCGGCGATCCGGAACAGGTGCAGAGCGACGCGCTCCGCCCGCTGATCGCGCGCGGGCTCCTGTCCGCGCTCGGGGGCGCGCTCGCGATCGAGGCGGAGGCGGAGGGCGGACGGCGGATCGTGGTGAGCGTGCCCGCGCGCGAACTCGCGCTGAAACGCGTCCGGGTCTTTCTCGACACGCGCTCGAAGGCGCTGGCGGCGATCTATCGCGCGGCGCTGCGCTCCGACGACGTGATCTTCGAGGAGGCGGCCGGGCCCGGCGCGGTCGATCTCGTGCTGGTGGACGCGGCGCGGGCGGAGGAGGAGGCGGTGATGGGCGAGCTTCGCGCGCGCCATCCGAAGGCGCTCTTCGTCGCGCTCGGCCAGCCGGGCCATCCGGCGGCCTTCGACGAGGTGGTGGAGGAGCCGAACGATTTCGAGGGGCTGCGCGCGCGCATCATGGACCGGCTGGCGTCGTGAGGATGAGCCTTTGCCAAACCGCCCGGTCCCGCGTATCATACGCTGAACTCAGCGGAACGTTTGCAACTTGGGGTTTATCCGGCTCCGGGGCCGACGGCGGCGCGGGTCGGGAGGAGCTGGAATGAGCATCATCGCCTCGCCGTTCGGTGCCGAGCCGGCGCGCACGGCGCGGGCGCGCGCGTGGCGGGGCGAATTCGACCAGCCCATGCTGGCCCATGATCTGCGCGCGGAGCTGCGGGGCATGCTGGACGGCCTCGCCTCCATCGACGCCGACGCGCTTCCGCGCGAGGCGCGGGAGGAGCTGGAGCGCGTCGCCGCGGCGGCCGAGGGGGTGAACGCCCTGCTCGGCCTCGTCTTCGAGGAAGTCGGCGCGGAGCCGGCGGAGGCAGGGGAACCCGCCGCCGTCAACGTGGCGGAACTGCTCGATGCGCAGCGCCGGCGCTGGACGGCGGAGGCGCGGCGCAAGGGCCTGTCGCTGCGCGTCGTCTCGGAGGCGGACGCGCCCTCCCGCGTCGATCTCGACCCGCTGCCCCTCGCGCGCCTGCTCGGGCATCTCGTCGGCGAGGCGGTCCGGCATTGCGGGAGCGGCGGCGTCGAACTGGTCGCGAGCGCGACGCGGCGGGGCGGCGTGCTGCTGCATCTCTCCGATTCCGGGCCGGGCGTCGGGCAGGAGGTGCTCGAACGCCTGCGCGCCGACGCGGCGCCGGAGGGCACCGATCCGCCCGCCACGCCGCGCGACGCCGGACTGCGCCGGGCGCGGCGCCTCGCGGACCTGATCCCGGCGCGGCTCGTCCTGCGCGACCGCGCCGCGGGCGGGTTCGAGGCGCTGATCGAACTGCCGCCGGAGATCTGCTCGCGCTGCGAACCGGTGGCGCCGGAACCGGAGGCCGATCTCGACGGCGCGCGCATCCTGCTCGCCGAGGACAATCCGACCAACCAGATGGTCGCGGCGCAGATGCTGCGGGCGCTGCGCGCCGAGGTGACCGTGGCCGGGGACGGCGCGGAGGCGCTCGCGGTGTTCGAGGCAGGGGATTTCGACATGGTGGTGCTCGACATCGAGATGCCGCGCGTCTCCGGGCTCGACGTGATCCGGCGGATCCGGGCGCGCGGCGACAGGCGCGCGAACCTGCCCATCGTGGCGCTGACCGCCTATGCGATGCGCGAGCATCAGGAGCGGATCGCGAAGGCGGGCGCGAACGGGCTGGTCTCGAAGCCGATCGGCGGGATAGAACAGCTTGGCCGCGCGCTGGTCGCGCATCTGCCGCCCGGGTTCCGCGCCCGCGCGCCCCAGGAGCCGGGCGCCGGCGATCCGGTGGTCGATCAGGCCATCTACGACGCTCTGGCGCAGGCGATCGGGACGGAGCTGATGGGCGAACTCGTGGAGAAGGTCATCGCCGACCTGGGCGCGGCCCGCGCGGATCTGGAGACCGCACGGGCCTCGGGGGATCTGGCGCTGATCCGCTCCGCCTCGCATATCCTGATCTCGGTCGCGGGCGCGATCGGGGCGGTGGGGTTGCAGAGCCAGGCGCGCGCGGTCAACGGGCTGGCGCACGGGCGGGCGCCGCTCGACGCGGCGCTCGATGGCTGCGTCGCGGAAATCGGCGCGGTCCTGGCCTTCCTCGCGAAGGACGGGTGAGGGGGAGGGCGAGGGGATGGAACGTCTGCTGCTGGTCGAGGACACGCCGTCGCTGGCGATGCTCTACAGCGCGGTCCTCGCGCGGGCCGGCCATCCGGTGGCGCAGGCGGCGACCCTCGCGGAGGCGCGCGCCTTCTGCGCCCGGGGCCTGCCCCGGCTCATGCTCCTCGATCTGCAGCTGCCCGACGGCGACGGGCTGGAACTGCTCGCGAGCCTCGCCGGGACCGGCTGCCGCGTCATCGTGATCACCGCCAACGGCTCGATCAACCGCGCGGTACAGGCGATGCGCGCGGGCGCCTTCGACTTCCTCGTGAAACCCTTCGACGAATCGCGGCTGGTCGGCGCGGTCGAGAACGCGCTCGCCGCCCGCGGCCCCGCCGAGGTCGACGACGGCGGCACGACCGAGGCCGACGCCGAGGGGTTCGAGGGCTTCATCGGCGGCTCCGCCTCCATGCGCGAGATCTACCGGATGGTGCGCGCGATCGGCCGGTCGACGGCGACGGTCTTCATCACCGGGGAAAGCGGCACCGGCAAGGAGGTCTGCGCCCGCGCGATCCACGCCGTGTCGAGCCGCGCGCGGAATCCCTTCGTGCCTCTCAACTGCGCGGCGATCCCGCGCGATCTGCTGGAGAGCGAGGTGTTCGGCCATCTCAGGGGCGCCTTCACCGGCGCGCTCTCCGACAAGCCCGGCGCCGCGGCGGTGGCGGATGGCGGCACGCTCTTTCTCGACGAGATCTGCGAGATGGATCTCTCGCTCCAGACCAAGCTGCTGCGCTTCCTGCAGACCTCGACGATCCAGCCGGTCGGCGCGCCCCGGCCGACGCAGGTCGACGTGCGCATCGTCTGCGCGACGAACCGCGATCCGGCGGAGGAGGTGCGCCGCGGGCGGTTCCGCGAGGATCTCTACTACCGGCTGCACGTGGTGCCGATCCACATGCCGCCACTGCGCGCGCGGCCCGAGGACATTCTCGACATCGCCCGGGCGAGCCTCGCGTCCTTCTCGCGCGAGGAGGGGCGCGGCTTCACCGGCTTCACCGCCGAGGCGGAGCGGGCGCTGACCGAACGGCCCTGGCCGGGCAACGTGCGCCAGCTCCTGAACGTGATCCGCAACGTGGTCGTGCTGCACGACGGCGCGCTGGTGCGGCCCGAGATGCTGCCCGGCGAGATCGCGCCGCTTCCGCTCGCGCCCGAGGCGACCAATGTCGCGACCCTGCCGGCGCAGGCGCCGCGCGCGCCGGAGGGGGAATTGCGCGGGCTGGTGGAGCCGCTGATCGGCCGGCCGCTCGCGGATGTGGAGCGCGAACTGATCGAGGCGACGATCGCCGCCTGCGGCGGCTCGATCCCGCGGGCCGCGCGCATGCTCGAACTCTCGCCCTCGACGATCTATCGCAAGCTCGAGACCTGGGGCATCGGCCAGCGGCGGGCCTGAGCGCGGGCGGAATGTTCGGCTTGCTTGCATTGGCGCCGGGCGGAGGCTCATAGTCGGGCGCATGCCAGATTTTCCGGATCACCGAATGAACCTGTTCGAACTCGCGCTCGCCGCGCGCGCCAATGCCTACGCGCCCTATTCCGGCTTCAAGGTCGGCGCCGCGATCCGCTGCGCCGACGGCAGCGCCCATGGCGGCTGCAATGTCGAGAACGTCGCCTATCCCGAGGGAACCTGCGCCGAGGCCGGCGCGGTCGCGGCGATGGTCTGCGCGGGCCGGGGCGAGATCGCCGAGGTCTGGGTCGTGGCCGACAGTCCGGAACCGGTGACGCCCTGCGGCGGCTGCCGGCAGAAGCTCGCGGAATTCGGCGCGGCCGAGACCGTGGTCGTGCTCGCCGATCTCGGCGGCGAACGGGCGCGCACGACGCTCGGCGCGCTGCTCCCCGGCGCCTTCGCGGCCGCGCACATGGCGCGGGCCGGGTCGTGAGGGATCTTCGCGACATCGCCCGGCGCGCGCTCGCCTGCCTCGACCTCACCAATCTCGACGAGCGTTGCGACGCCGCCGCGGTCGAGACGCTCTGCGCCCGCGCGCGGACGCCCCGGGGTCCGGTCGCGGCGGTCTGCGTCTGGCCGGCCTTCGTCACCCAGGCGCGCACGGCGCTGGCGGGCTCCGGGGTCCGGGTCGCGACGGTGGTCAACTTTCCGCGCGGCGAGGATCCGATGGCCACCGTGATCGCGGAGACCTCCCGCGCGCTCGCCGGCGGCGCGGAGGAGATCGACCTCGTGCTGCCCTGGCGCGCGCTCGCCCGCGGCGAGGGGGAGCGCGCGCGCGACCTGACGCGCGCGGTCAAGGCGATCTGCGGCGCGGCGCCGCTCAAGACGATCCTAGAGACCGGCGAGCTCGGCGCGCCCGACCTCGTCGCGCGGGCGAGCCGCGAGGCGCTCGCGGGCGGGGCGGATTTCCTCAAGACCTCGACCGGCAAGGTTCCCGTCAACGCGACCCCGGAGGCGGCGGAGATCATGCTCGGCGCGATCCGCGACGCGGGGCGCCCGGTGGGTTTCAAGGCCGCGGGCGGCGTGCGGACGACGCGGGACGCGGCGATCTACCTCGACCTGGCCGAGCGCGTCATGGGCGCGGACTGGCCGGTGCCGGAGCGGTTCCGGATCGGCGCCTCCGGCCTGCTCGACGCGCTGCTCGCGACGCTGGACGAAGGCGGCGCCGCGGGCGAGAAGGCGGACGGCGATTCGCCGTACTGAAGAAGGAGACCTGCGATGTTGCCGCAGGAACTGATCGCGCTGAAGCGCGATGGGGGGAAGCTCACCGGCGCCCAGATCCGGTTTCTGGTCACGAGCCTCACGGCCGAGACGCTGACCGAGGGGCAGGCCGCCGCCTTCGCGATGGCCGTGCTCCTGAAGGGCATGGAGACCGAGGAACTGGTCGCGCTGACGCTCGCGATGCGCGATTCCGGCGCGACGCTGAAATGGAAACTGCCCGGGCCGGTGGTGGACAAGCATTCGACCGGCGGGATCGGCGACAACACGAGCATCATGCTCGCCCCGGCGCTCGCGGCCTGCGGCGTCTACGTCCCGATGATCTCGGGCCGCGGCCTCGGCCATACCGGCGGCACGCTCGACAAGCTCGACGCGATCCCGGGCTATGCGACGCGGCCGAGCGCCGAGCGGTTCCAGGCCGTGGTGCGCGACGTCGGCTGCGCGATCTGCGGCCAGACGGCGGATATCGCGCCGGCCGACCGGCGACTCTACGCGATCCGGGACACGACGGCGACGGTCGAATCGATCGACCTCATCACCGCCTCGATCCTGTCGAAGAAGCTCGCCGCCGGGCTCAAGGGCCTCGTTCTCGACGTCAAGACCGGCAGCGGCGCGTTCATGCCCGGCATCGAGCAGTCGCGCGCGCTGGCGCGGACGCTGGTCGATGTCGCCAACGACGCCGGCTGCCGGACGCGCGCGCTCATCACCGACATGAACGAGCCGCTGGCGACGGCCGCCGGCAACGCGCTCGAGGTCGCGAACGCGGCGCGGTTCCTGCGCGGGGACGCGGTCGATTCGCGGCTCTGGGATCTGACGGTCGCGCTCGGCGCCGAGGTGCTGGCGCTGGTGGGCGTCGCGCCCGATCCGGAGGACGGCGCGGAGCGGATGCGGATGGTGCTCGAATCCGGCGCCGCGGCGGAGAAGTTCGGCGAGATGGTCGCCGCGCTCGGCGGGCCGAAGGATTTCCTCGACAATTTCGACGGCCATCTGCCCGGCGCGCCGGTGGTGGGCGAGGTGCTGGCGGAGCGCGAGGGCTTCGTGACCCGGATCGACGCGCGCGCGCTCGGCCTCGCGGTGGTCGAACTCGGCGGCGGGCGGCGGCGGCCGACCGACCCGATCGACCCGGCCGTCGGCTTCGACATGCTCGAAGGGCTTGGCCTCGCGGTCGAGCCCGGCACGCCGCTCGCCCGCGTCCACGCCGCGACCGAGGCCGGGCTCGCCGCGGCGAGCGCCCGGGTCCGGGCGGCCTACGAGATCGGGGAGACGGCGCCGGAGGAACTGCCGCTCGTCGTCGAGCGGGTCGTCTGATGCCCCGCGCGGTCCTGATCGTGCTCGATTCCGTCGGCTGCGGCGGCGCGCCCGACGCGGAGGACTTCGGCGACGCGGGCGCCAACACGCTCGGCCATATCGCGCTCGCCTGCGTCGAGCGGCGGGCGGAGGAGGGGCGGAGCGGGCCGCTCGCGGTGCCGAACCTGCGCCGGCTCGGCCTCGCCTCGGCGATCCGCCTCGCCTCGGGCCTGACCGTGCCGCTCTGGTACGAGGCGCCGGAAGGGCTCTGGGGCGCGGCGACCGAGGTTTCGCGCGGCAAGGACACGCCCTCGGGCCACTGGGAACTCGCCGGCGTGCCGGTGCCCTGGGACTGGCACTATTTCCCGCGGACCGATCCGGCGATCCCGGCGGAGGTCACGGCGCCGCTGGTCGCCCGGGGGCATCTGCCGGGGACGCTCTGCAATGCGCATTCCTCGGGCATGCCGGTGCTCCGCGACTTCGGGGTCGAGCATATCGCGACCGGCAAGCCGATCCTCTACACCTCCGCCGACAGCGTGCTCCAGATCGCGGCGCATGAGGAGCATTTCGGGCTGGAACGGCTCTACGAGATCTGCGCCATCGCCGCGGAGATCGTCCATCCGATGCGCGTCGGCCGGGTGATCGCGCGTCCCTTCGTCGGCGAGACCCCCGAGACGTTCCAGCGCACGCCCCGGCGGCGCGATATCGCGATCCCGCCGCCGGAGCCGACGCTTCTCGACCGGGTGCGCGCGGCGGGGGGCGAGACCCGGGCCATCGGCAAGATCGGCGACATCTTCGCCCATCGCGGCATCTCGCGCCTCGCGAAGGGCGGGAACGACGCGGCGCTGATCGACGCGACGCTCGCCGCGCTCGCCGAGGCGCCGGACGGGGCCTTCGTCTTCACCAACCTCGTCGATTTCGACACGCTCCACGGCCACCAGCGCGACGTCTCGGGCTATGCCCGCGCGCTCGAGGCCTTCGACGCGCGCCTGCCGGAGCTGATCGCGGCGCTGCGGCCGGGGGATCTGATGATCGTCACGGCCGATCATGGCAACGATCCGACCTTCCGGGGCACCGACCATACGCGGGAGCGCGTGCCGGTGCTCGGGGTTCTTCCGGGGGCGGAGCCACGGGCGCTGGGGCTCATCGGCTTCGCGGACGTGGGCGAGACGCTCGCCGCCCATCTCGGCCTGCCCCCGGGCCGGCACGGGGCCTCGGTGCTCTGAGAGGCCTCAGGCGCCGGGCGCGAGGAGCGCGGCGTAATCCTCCGGCTCGAATCCGAGGCGGAGCGTCTCGCCGCTCTCGAGCAGCGGGCGCCTGATCGCCGAGGGATGCGCGATCATGAGAGAGATCGCCTTCGCGCGGTCGAGATCGGCCTTCTCCGCCTCGGGCAGCTTGCGGAAGGTCGTCCCCTTGCGGTTCAGCAGCGCCTCCCAGCCGAGCCGGTCGGACCAGGCGGCGAGTTCCGCCGCGCCCGGCGGCTCGGTCTTGTAATCGCGGAAGCGGTACGCGATGCCCCGCGCGTCGAGCCAGCCGCGGGCCTTGCGCACCGTGTCGCAGGTCTTGATCCCGTGGAGCGTGATCATCGGAACCTCCCTTTCCATCGCGCCGCGCCTAGCGGATCGGCGCCGGGCTGGCAAGGCATGCGCGGGCGGTGCGATTAGTGATGGAACCTTCCGCCGGGACGGTTAGTCTGCGCCCGGAGTTGGCGCTTGTGACGCGCGCGTGGGTCTGGCCTGGAGACGATTGGCATGAAATTCGGAACGAGCGGCCTGCGCGGCCTGGTGTCGGACATGACGGACGAGGTCTGCGCGCGCTATGTCGCGGCCTTCGTCGAGCATCTGCGCGCGGCGGGTCAGGCGCCGGAGGCGGTGCTGATCGGCCGCGACCTGCGGCCGAGTTCGCCCCGGATCGCCAAGGCCTGCGCGGCGGCGGTCGCGGCGCGGGGCGTGGCCGCGATCGACTGCGGCGCGCTGCCGACGCCGGCGCTCGCCCTCGCCTCGGCGGGCCGCGGCCTGCCCGCGATCATGGTGACGGGCAGCCATATCCCGTTCGACCGCAACGGGCTGAAGTTCTACCGCGCCGATGGCGAGATCACCAAGGCGGACGAGGAGGGCATGATCGCCCGCCTCGACACCGGGAGCCCGGCCGCGACGCCGGGCGAGATCACCTCCGACGATGGCGCGGCCGAGCGGCTCTACCTGCGCCGGGGCATCGGCTTCTTCCCCGCCGGCACGCTCGCGGGCAAGCGGATCGGCGTCTATCAGCACAGCGCGGTCGGCCGCGACATCGTGCTCGAATCGCTACGCGCGCTCGGCGCCGACGTGATCCCGCTTGGCCGGACGGAGACCTTCGTTCCGATCGATACCGAGGCGGTGCGGCCGGAGGACGAGGCGGCGGCGCGGGACTGGTGCGCCGAGCACGGGCTCGACGCGGTGGTCTCGACCGATGGCGACGGCGACCGGCCGCTGATCGGCGACGAGACCGGCGCCTTCCTGCGCGGCGACGTGGTGGGCGTGCTCGCCGCCCGCTATCTCGGCGCCGACGCGGTGGCGACGCCGGTTTCCTCGAACAGCGTGCTGGAGCGGAGCGGCTGGTTCCCGCGGATCCGGCGCACCCGCATCGGCTCGCCCTATGTGATCGAGGCGATGCAGGCGCTCGCGGAGGAGGGCGCCGATCTCGTCGCGGGCTACGAGGCCAATGGCGGCTTCCTGCTCGGCGGGGCCGTCACCGGGGCGACGGGCGCGACGCTGGCGCCGCTCGTGACGCGGGACGCGATGCTGCCGATCCTCGCGATCCTCGCGATGGCGGCGGATCTGGGGCGCCCGCTCTCGGCGCTCGCCGCCGACCTGCCGCCGCGGTTCACCGCGAGCGACCGGCTGACCGAATTCGCGCCGGAACGCAGCCAGGCGCTGCTCGCCGCGCTCTGCGCCGATGACGCGGCGCGGGCCGGGCTCCTCTCCGTGCTGGGCGCCTCCGTGACCGGGATCGACCTGACGGACGGGCCGCGGATGAGCCTCGAAGGCGACGAGATCGCGCATCTGCGCGCCTCCGGCAACGCGCCGGAACTGCGCTGCTACGCCGAGGCGGCGACGCCGGAGCGCGCGCGGGCGATGGTCGCCGCGCTGCTCGCGCGGGCCGCCGAGATGGCCCCGGCGGCCTGATCTCAGCCGGCGCGCGCCGGTTCGCGCGAGACCCGCGCCATCCAGGCCGCCGCGTAGGCGGCGAGCGCGGGATCGGGACGCGGGCCTTCCGCCTCCCTGGGCGGCGCGCCCCGCGCCCCGTCCCCGGCGGCGAGCAGCGCCGCGCCGACGCTGGTGCCGGTCCCGCCCGCGGCCGGTGCCAGGACAGGGCGCCCGGTCGCCGCGGCGAGCATCGCCAGATAGCAGGGGTTCCGCGCGAAGGGCCCCTCGACGAGGATCGGCCCGGCGGCGGAGATCTCGCCGAGGCAGACCGAGGTCATCATCGCGAGATAGTACGAGACCACGACCGCGCGCTCCCCGTCGGCGAGCCGGCTCTCGGGCACGCTCCAGCGCGCGGTCCGGCCCTGGAACGGGCCGGAACCCGGTTGCACGGCCGGAAGCAGCATGAGCCCCCCGGCGAGCACGGCGCGGCGGTCAGCCTCGCGCATCTCCGTCTCGCGGCCCGCGGTCAGGAATTCCCATTCGCGCCCGCCCATGAAGCGCGCGGAGGGGACCGGCGCGCCGAAGGCGTCGACGTTGATGAGCGTGTCGCGCGCGGGATCGAGCCCGTCGGGCGAGGCGCCGACCGCCATCGACACGACCCATGTCCCGGTCGAGACCACGGCGAAGGGCGCGGGACGCGCGCGCAGATGCGGCAGGAGCGAGGCGTTGGAATCGTGGATGCCGCAATGGACCGCCGTCCGGGGATCGAGCCCGGTGGCCCGGGCGACGGCGGGCAGGATCGGGGCGAGCCGGTCGGAGGCGGCGCGGAGCGGCGGCATCAGCGGCAGCCAGCCCTGGCGCCGGACCAGCGTCGAGAAGCCGCGCGCGCGGGGCGCCCAGAGGTCGGTATGGCAGCCGAGCGAGGTCGCCTCGGTCGCCATCACGCCGCTCAGCCGATAGGCCCAGTACTGCGGATAGGGCAGGAGCCGGGTGGCCCGGGCGGCCTGCGGATAGTTCCGCGTCTGCCAGAAGAGCTGCGCCCCGAGGTTGAGCCCGAGCGGCAGCCGGGGGGAGCCGGTCTCCGCGAAGGGCGGCCGCGCCCGGTCATAATCGGCGCGCAGCGTGTCGGGGCCGTGAAACTCGTAGTCGAGGATCGGCAGGGCCAGGCTCCCGTCCTCGCAGAGCAGCGCCGCCGTCGCGCCGTGGGTGGTGACGGTGATCGCGTCGACCCGGTGCGCGGCGCCGATGCTCCGCGCGCCCTCGATGATGAAGGCCCAGAGCCGCTCGACATCGGCGTGGGGATAGGGCGGGCCGGGCAGGACGGTGTTCGGCGTGCTCCGCGTCGCGATCTCCGTCCGCGTCGCGAGATCGACCAGCGCGAGCTTCGCATTGGTCTTGCCGATGTCGATCACGAGGATCTTGCGCGCCATCGCTCACTCCAGATGAAACACGGTCTCGAGCGGGACCGCCACGGGCGAATGGTCCGGGTTGGTTTCCATGATGTCCGCCATGTGGTCCCACCAGCGCCGCATCAGCGGATGGGCGCCGAGTTCGTCCATCCCGTGCCCGTCGGCGCGCCAGAGGACGCCGAAGAGCGCGCCGGTCTCGCGGTCGAGGTGGATCGAATAGTCCGAGATCCCGGCGGCGCGCAGCAGTCGCGCGAGTTCGGGCCAGATCGCGTCGTGGCGGCGGCGGTATTCCTCCTCCCGCCCGGGAAGGAGCCGCATCCGGAAGGCGTATTTCTCCATCAGGCCCTCCGGGGCGCGAGGCGCGCGGCGAGCCGGGGCAGCGCGATCACGGCGATGAGCAGCAGGCCGATGAAGATCGACATCACGATCCCGGGCACGTTCAGGAGCCCGAAGCCGAAGGTCACCATGCCGAGCACGAAGGCCGCGATCACCACCCCCGCGATCGTGCCCGCGCCGCCGAGGATCGAGACGCCGCCGAGCACGACCATGGTCACGATCTCGAGCTCCCAGCCGAGCGCGATCGAGGGCCGCGTGGAGCCGAGCCGCGAGGTCAGGCAGATGGCCGCGACGCCGGAGAGCAGGCCGGTCATCAGGAACAGCAGGAACCGGATCCGCCCGACCCGGAGCCCGGAGAACCGCGCCGCCATCGGATTGTTGCCGACCGCGTAGACCATGCGCCCGAAGCTCGTCCGGCGCAGCAGGACGCCGAAGAGGACCGCGAGCGCGGCGAAGAGGACGAATTCGAAGGAGATCACCCAGAAGACATAGCCCTGGCCGAAATAGTCGAAGCCGGGCGGGTAGCTCGTATACGCCTGGTCGCCGAGGATGATGTAGGCGATGCCCCGGAAGAGGCTCATCGTGCCGATGGTCACGACGATCGAGGGCAGGCCGAAGCGGGTGACGAGCGTGCCGTTCACCGCGCCGCAGACGAGGCCGACGCCGAGCCCGACGAGGACGAGCGCGGGCGTGCCGAATCCGGCCTCGGCCGCCATTCCCATGATCGTCGAGGCGAGCGCGATGATCGCCGCGACCGAGAGGTCGATCTCGCCCGCGATGATGAGGAGCGCCATCGGAAAGGCGATCATCGCCTTCTCGGTGAAGTTGAAGGTCGCGTCCGAGAGGTTCCACGGATCGAGGAAATAGGGCGAGGCGAAGCAGTTCGCGACGAAGATCGCCACCGCCACCGCGAGCAGGAGCGCCTCCCAGCTGCGGAGCAGCCGCGCGCCCGGCGTGCTCAGCCGGTCGGGGATCGCGCGGCGGGAGTCGGGGCGGGATTCAAGGCGGGATTCGGGGGTTTCGCGGCTCATGCCCTGTGCTCCGCCGTTCTGAGGATGACCCGGCCCTTTCTCCGTTCGGCCCGGGCGTTGAAGGCCACGGCGATGATGATCGCGGAGCCCGAGATCGCAAGCTGCCAGAAGGGCGAGATGTTGACCACCGGCAGCGCGTTCTTGATCACGCCGAGAAAGAGCGCGCCGAGGACCGCGCCCGCGACCGAGCCGATCCCGCCCGCGATCGAGACGCCGCCGATCACGCAGGCGGCGATCACGTCGAGCTCGAACCCGCCGGCGATGTCGACATAGGCGACCGCGTAGCGCGCGACCCAGAGATAGCCGCAGAGCCCGGCGATGGCGCCCGAGAGCACATAGGCCGCGAAGCGGGTCCGCCCGGTGTCGATGCCCGCGTAGACCGCCGCGTTCGCATTGCCGCCGACGGCGTGAAAGGCGCGGCCCGTCGCGGTCCTCGTGTAGAGCAGCCAGGCGAGCCCGATGACGCCGAGCGCGATCCAGCTCAGCGCCGGCAGGCCGAGCGCGGCGCGGGGCAGGTCCTTGAAGGCCGGGCTCATCTCGTGCGCGTTGACCCAGGCGCCGCCCGAGACGACGAAGATGAGGCCCCGGTAGATCGTCAGCGTGCCAAGCGTCGCGACGATCGGCGGGATGTCGAGCTTCCAGACCATGAGCCCGTTCACCGCGCCGAGCGCCGCGCCGAGCAGGATGGCGAGCAGGATCAGCGCCGGGATCGGGATGCCGGGGAAGGCGGAGTTCAGCATCGCGACGACCATGCCGTTCAGCGCGAGGTTCGCCGCGACCGAGAGGTCGATCGACTTCGTCAGGATCACCGCCATCTGGCCGAGCGCCAGCATGACGAGGATCGCGGTGTCGTTGAAGACGCGGCCGAGGTTGGCCGGCTCGGCGAAGGCGGGGAAGCGGAGCGAGATCAGCAGGATCATCGCCCCGATCGCCACCGCGAGGATCATCTCGCGCGACCTGAGCAGCCGGTCGGCCATCACGCCGCCTCCCCGATGCCGGCCGCGGCGCGCACGAGCGTCTCGGGCGTCAGCCCCGCGCGCTCGTATTCCCCGGCGATCCGGCCCTCGCGCATCACGATCACGCGGTCGGACATGCCGAGGATCTCCGGGATCTCCGAGGAGACCATGATGACGGCGAGTCCCTCGGCGGCGAGTTCCGCCATGAATTCGTGCACCGCCGCCTTGGAGCCGATGTCGATGCCCTTGGTCGGCTCGTCGAGGATGATGACGCGGGGCCGCGTCGCGAGCCATTTCGCGATCACCACCTTCTGCTGGTTGCCGCCCGAAAGCTGCCCGAGTTCCTGGTCGAGCGCCGCGGCGCGCAGGTCGAGCCTCGTCGCGTATCTGCGCGCCAGCGCGAATTCCTCCGCGAGACGGAGGAACCCGTCCTTCGATGTCCGGGCGAGCGAGGGCAGGGTAATGTTCTGGAAGATCGGCATCGCCCGGATCGCCCCCTGCGCCCCCCGGTCCTCGGGGACATAGACGATGCCCTTCGCGATCGCCTGCGCCGGGTCGCGGATCACCGCCACCTTCCCGTCGATCCGGACCGCGCCCTTCGCGGGCTCCGTCACGCCGAAGAGCGCCTGCATGAACTCGCTCCGC
This sequence comes from Amaricoccus solimangrovi, assembly GCF_006385685.1. Taxonomy (GTDB): domain Bacteria; phylum Pseudomonadota; class Alphaproteobacteria; order Rhodobacterales; family Rhodobacteraceae; genus Amaricoccus; species Amaricoccus solimangrovi. The sequence continues at coordinate 127,137 of NZ_VFRP01000002.1, forward strand.
CCCGCGCCGACGAGGCCGTAGAAGCCGAGGATCTCGCCCTTGCGCAGCGTGAAGTTGATGTCGGCGAATTCGGTCGGGTGGGAGTAACCGACGACCCTCAGCACCTCGTCCCCGACGTTGTGCGCGCGAACCGGGAAGATCGCCTCGATCGAGCGGCCGACCATCATCCGCACCAGATCGTCCTCGGTCACGTCGGCCATGTGGCCCGCGCCGACGAGCGCGCCGTCGCGGAAGACGGTGTAGCGGTCGGCGATCCGGAAGATCTCGTCGAACTTGTGGCTGATGAAGAGGATCGCCTTGCCCTCGGCCCTCAGCCGCTCGACGAGTTCGTAGAGCTCCTCGATCTCCTTGTGCGAGAGCGCCGCCGTCGGCTCGTCCATGATGACGACGCGCGCCTCGATCGAGAGCGCGCGGGCGACGGCGACGAGATGCTTGCTCGCGATGCCGAGGTCGCGCAGCCGCGTCTCGGGCGCGATGGTGGCCCCGACGCGGGCGAGCATCTCGCGCGCCTCCGCGTTCATCCGCCGCCAGTCGATCAGGCCCCAGCGGGTGCGCGGGGCATGGCCGAGAAAGATGTTCTCCGCGACGGAGAGATCATCGAAGAGCACCGTCTCCTGATGGATCGCGGTGACGCCGGCGGCGGCCGCGGCCTCGGCGGTCGGGAAGGCGGTTTCCGCGCCCTCGAGCAGGATCCGGCCGGCGTCGGGCTGGTGGATGCCGGTCAGGATCTTCACGATCGTCGACTTGCCGGCGCCGTTCTCGCCCACGAGCGCGGTGACCTCGCCCGGGTAGAGCGCGAGCGCCACGCCGTCGAGGGCCTTCACGCCGGGAAAGCTCTTGGCGATGCCTTCGAGGGCCAGCACCGGCGGCGCATCGACGAGCGCGGTCGGGCCGTCGCGCTCGGGACGACTGGACAACATGGGACAGCTTCCTTCGCGGGGAACGATCCCTCCCGGCGGGCCGGGAGGGAAGGGGATCAGAAGATCGACTTGAACTGCTCGATGTTGGACTTGTCGTAGACGAACGGATCCGCCATCGCGCCCTCGGTGTTCTCGTCGAGCTTCACCGACCCCATGCGGCCCATCGGGATCTCGGCCCCGGGCTCGGCGGTCGCCTTCCCCTTGGCGAGGTTGTAGGCGATCATCGTCGCGGAATAGCCGAGGTCGATCGGGTTCCAGATCGCGAAGCTCTTCGAGGCGCCGCTCTCGACATGGCCCGCCATCTCGGAGGGCAGGCCGAGGCCGGTCACGTTGATCTCGCCGACCTTGCCCGCGTCCTCGACCGCCTGCGCCGCCGCGACGATGCCGACCGAGGTCGGGGCGATGATCGCCTTCAGGTCGGGATAGGACTGCATCAGGCCCTGCGCCTCGCGGTAGGACTTGTCGGAGAGGTCGTCACCGTAGACGGTCGCGACGAGGTTGATGTTCGGATAGTTCGGCATCACCTGCTTCATCGCCGCGATCCAGGCGTTCTGGTTGGTCGCGGTCGCCGAGGCCGAAAGCACCGCGACGTCGCCGCCATCGGGCAGGTTGTCGGCGGCGAGCTTGATGATCATGTTGCCGATGAGCGGCGTCGAGGAGGGGTTGAGCTGCATCGCCCGCCCCTCGGGCGCGACGCCGGAATCCCACGAGATCACCGTGATGCCCCGGTCCATCGCCTTCTTGAGCGCGGGGACGAGCGCGTCCTTGTCATTGGCGGAGATCGCGATCGCGTCGACCTTCTGCGCGATCAGCGCGTTGATCACCTCGATCTGGCCCTCGGCGGTGGTGTCGGTCGGGCCGGTATAGATGATCTCGACGTCGCCGAGTTCCTTCGCCGCCTCCTCGGCGCCCTTGTTCGCCGCCTCGAAGAAGCCGATGCCGAGCCCCTTCACGACCAGCGCGATCCGCGTCTGATCGGCGGCGTTCGCCGCCGTCGTGGCGAGGGGCGCGGCGGCGAGTGCCACGGCGGCGGCCGCTCCGGCGAGGAGCGATTTCCAGAGTTTCATGTCTGACCTCCCAATTGGTCGTCGTTCGCTTCGTTCTTCGTTCTGTTCCCGGGCCGTTTCCCGGCCCTTGCTCCGCTATCCGGCGGATTCGGTCTCTACCCGCTCCGCCTTCGCCTCCGCGACGATCAGCCGGACGCCGGCCGCCTCGAGCATCCGCGCGGCGGCGTCCCCGACCCGGTCGTCGGTGATCACCGTGGCGATCCGGTCGAGCCCGCAGAGGATCAGGCTCGAGCGCCGCTCGAATTTCGAGGAATCGACCAGCACGACGAGCTCGTCCGCCTGGTCGAGCAGCTTCCGCTCCGCCTGGATCAGCAGCGGATCGGCCTCCATCAGCCCGTGCGCGCCGAGCCCCTGCGCGCCCATGAACATGCGCCGGGCGTAGAAATTCCGCGTCACGTCGTTCTCGAAGGGCGAGAGTACGATGTTCTGCTCGCGGTAGATCGTGCCGCCGGGCAGCAGGATCGTGTTCTTCGAATGCCTGAGCAGATGCTCGGCGATCGGAAAGGAATTGGTCAGGATCTGCAACCGGCGGGGGCCGAGCGGATGCACCATCTGGAAGGTCGTCGTGCCGCCGTTGACGATGATCGACTCGCCATCCTCGCAAAGCGCCACCGCCTCGCGCGCGATCGCCTTCTTCTGCGCGAGATGGCTCGCTTCATTGAGACTGAACGGCCGGCCGGCGAGGCCGACGAACTGCGGCGGCGAGATCGCCTCGGCGCCGCCGCGCACCCGGCGGAGCTTCTTCTGCAGATGGAGCGCCGCGATGTCGCGGCGCACCGTCGCCTCGGAAGCGTCGGTCAGCTCGACCATCTCCTGCACGGTGACCACGGGGCGATCCTGAATCGCCGCCAGTATCACGCGCCAGCGTTCCTTTTCGTGCATCCGCGCCTCCCGTTCCGGTCAATCTGGCGAGGAACCGGGGCTCTGTCAATCATATGATGATCGAATGCGTGCAAGATCAATCATATTGCGACGCAACATGATTGACAATGATCGGAGCGTGCGCGAAATTCGCGGCCAGTCCGGGCCGGAAGGCCGCGCGAAGGGCCGGAAAGCGGCCACGCCAGGAATTGGGAGGATCGCATGCTGGACGAAAAGACCCCTCGGCTGCTCTTGGACCAGTGGGACGCGGCGAAGGCGGCGGGGATGAGCGAGCCGGAACTGCTGCTCTACCGCTCGAACCTGCTCGGCGCGGACAAGCGGATCACCAATTACGGCGGCGGCAACACCTCGGCCAAGGTGATGGAGACGGATCCGCTGACCGGCGAGACGGTCGAGGTGCTCTGGGTCAAGGGTTCGGGCGGGGACGTCGGCACGATGAAGCTCGACGGTTTCGCGACGCTCTACATGGAGAAGCTCGAGGCGCTGCGCGGCATCTATCGCGGCGTCGAATTCGAGGACGAGATGGTGGGCTACCTGCCGCATTGCACCTTCGACCTCAATCCGCGCGCGGCCTCCATCGACACGCCGCTGCACGCCTATGTGCCGCGCAGGCATGTCGATCACATGCACGCCGATGCGATCATCGCCATCGCCGCCTCGAAGGATTCGCGGGCGCTGACCAGGGAGATCTTCGGGGACGAGATCGGCTGGCTGCCCTGGAAGCGGCCGGGCTACGAGCTCGGGCTCTGGCTCTCGAAGTTCTGCGCCGAGAATCCGGAGGCGAAGGGCGTCGTGCTCGAGAGCCACGGGCTCTTCACCTGGGGCGACGATGCGCGCGGTTGCTACGCGACGACGATCGCGGTGATCAACCGCGCGATCGAATGGCTCGGGGAGCGGACCGCCGGCGTGCCGGCCTTCGGCGGCCCGGCGACGACCGCGGCGCCGGCCGCGGAGCGGCGGCGGATCGCGGCGCGGCTCATGCCGGTGATCCGGGGCCTCGTCTCGACGGAAACCCGGATGGTCGGGCATTTCGACGATCAGGACGCGGTGCTCGAATTCGTCACCGCGACGGACATGCGCGCGCTCGCGGCGCTCGGCACCAGCTGCCCGGACCATTTCCTCAGGACCAAGATCCGGCCGCTGGTGGTCGATTTCGATCCCGCCGCGCCCGACCTCGAGGCGACGCTCGCGGGGCTCCCGGCGGCGGTGGAGGCCTACCGCGCCGATTACGCGGCCTATTACGAACGCCGCAGGCGGCCCGACAGCCCGGGCCTGCGCGATCCGAACGCGGTCGTCTATCTCGTGCCGGGCGTCGGCATGATCACCTTCGCGAAGGACAAGGCGACGGCCCGGATCTCCGGGGAATTCTATGTCAACGCGATCAACGTGATGCGCGGCGCCTCCGCGATCTCGGAATACCGGGGGCTGCCGGAGCAGGAGGCGTTCGACATCGAATACTGGCTGCTCGAGGAAGCGAAGCTCCAGCGGATGCCGAGGCCGAAGAGCCTCGCGGGCCGGATCGCGCTCATCACCGGCGGCGCGGGCGGGATCGGCGCGGCGACGGCGGAACGCTTCCTCGCCGAGGGCGCCTGCGTCATGCTCGCCGATATCGACAAGGCGGCGCTTGGCGAGACGGCGGCGGCCTTCGCGGCGCGCCACGGCGCCGACGTCGTGCGGACGGTCGAGATGAACGTGACCTCCGAGGAGGCGGTCGCGGCGGCCCATGCGGAGCTCGCGGTCGAATTCGGCGGGCTCGACATCCTCGTCTCGAACGCCGGCATCGCCTCCTCGGCGCCGGTGGAGGAGACGACGCTCGAGCTCTGGAACCGCAACATGGCGATCCTCTCGACCGGCTATTTCCTCGTCTCCCGCGAGGCGTTCAGGGTGTTGCGCGCGCAGGGCATCGGCGGCTCCATCGTCTTCATCGGCTCGAAGAACGGCCTCGCCGCGTCGCCCGGCGCCTCGGCCTATTGCACGGCCAAGGCCTCGGAACTGCATCTCGCGCGCTGCCTCGCGCTGGAAGGCGCGCCGGACGGAATCCGCGTCAACGTGGTCAATCCCGACGCGGTGCTCCGGGGCTCGAAGATCTGGGAGGGCGAATGGCTCGACCAGCGCGCGGCGACCTACAGGACCGACAAGGAGGGGCTGGAGGAGATGTACCGCCAGCGCTCGCTCCTGAAACGCTCCGTCCTGCCCGGGGACATCGCCGAGGCCGCCTATTTCTTCGCCTCCGAGGCCAGCGCCAAGTCGACCGGCAACATCGTCAACGTGGACGCCGGCAACGTCCAGGCCTTCACGCGCTGAGGGGGAAGCCATGAGCGTTCTGGAAGCCCCCGCCGCGACCTCGGTCGAGGAAGCCGAGCTTCGCCGCGACTACGACGCGCTCGGCGAGCGCCTCGCCCGCCGGGGCGTCGCGATCGACGCGATCCGCGACAAGGCCGCGGCCTTCGCCGTCGCCGTGCCCTCCTGGGGGGTGGGCACCGGCGGCACCCGCTTCGCGCGCTTCCCCGGTCCGGGCGAGCCGCGCGACATCTTCGACAAGCTCGAGGATTGCGCGGTGATCCACCGGCTGACCGGCGCCACGCCGCGCGTCTCGCTGCACATCCCTTGGGACAAGGCCGATCCCGCGGCGCTGCGCCAGAAGGCCGGCGACCTCGGCCTCGGCTTCGACGCGATGAACTCGAACACCTTCTCCGACGCGCCGGGCCAGAAGCTCAGCTACAAGTTCGGCTCGCTCAGCCATACCGATCCGGGCGTGCGCGCCCAGGCGGTGGCGCACAATCTCGAATGCATCGCGCTCGGCCAGGCGCTCGGCTCGAAGGCGCTCACCGTCTGGGTCGGCGACGGCTCGAACTTCCCCGGCCAGTCGAATCTCACGCGGGCCTTCGAGCGTTATCTCGATGCCATGCGCGAGATCTACCGCGATCTGCCCGATGACTGGCGGCTCCTCACCGAGCACAAGATGTACGAGCCCGCCTTCTATTCGACCGTGGTGCAGGACTGGGGGACGAACTACCTGATCGCTAGGGAATTGGGCGAACGCGCCCTCTGCCTCGTCGATCTCGGCCACCACGCGCCGAACGTGAACATCGAGATGATCGTCGCCCGGCTGATCCAGTTCGGCAAGCTCGGCGGCTTCCATTTCAACGATTCCAAATACGGCGACGACGATCTCGACGCCGGGTCGGTCGATCCCTACCGGCTCTTCCTCGTCTTCAACGAACTCGTCGACGCGGAACGGCACGCCGGCCCGGATTTCCACCCGGCGCACATGATCGACCAGTCGCACAACGTGACCGATCCGATCGAGAGCCTGATGACGAGCGCGATGGAGATCCAGCGCGCCCATGTCCAGGCGCTTCTCGTCGACCGGGGAGCCCTCGAAGGCTTCCAGGAGGCGAACGACGCGCTGATGGCGACCACGACGCTCAGGCAGGCGTTCCGCACCGATGTGGAGCCGATCCTCGCGATGGCCCGGCTTGGGAAGGGCGCCGCGCTCGATCCTGTCCTGGCCTATCGCCGGTCCGGCTATCGCGCGAGGGTCGCGGGGGAGCGGCCGGCGGTCACCGGCGGAGGCGGCGGGATCGTCTGATCCGGGTGGCCCTCGAAAACGGGTGGGCCTGAAACGGATCCGGGCGCCGGATGGCGCCCTGGGATCGGTCCGGCATCCGCCGGAGTTTACTGGAGCGGGCGAAGGGATTCGAACCCTCGACCCCAACCTTGGCAAGGTTGTGCTCTACCCCTGAGCTACACCCGCGTCCTGTGGCGGCGGTATATACAGTCCCGCGCGGCGAGCACAAGAGGCGTTTGAAGGCGGCGGCGCCGAAATCGGCGCTCCGGCGTGACACCGCGCCGAACCACGCGAAGCGCCGGCTCCGGGCGGGTCCGGGCGAAGGGATGGGCCTGAAACGGATCAGGGCGCCGGATGGCGCCCTGGGATCGGTCCGGCATCCGCCGGAGTTTACTGGAGCGGGCGAAGGGATTCGAACCCTCGACCCCAACCTTGGCAAGGTTGTGCTCTACCCCTGAGCTACACCCGCGTCCTGTGGAGGGGGATATACACAGTCCCGCGCGACGAGCACAAGGGGGCCTCCGGCGTTTTTTCCACTTCGCGCGAGATTTTTTTCCGGGCGCGGCAACCCGCTGGAATCGCGCCCGGAATCCTGTCGGCCTCCCGGCGCGATCCTTATCGCACCTCCACCTCCAGCGGCGGCAGCGAGGCGATCCGGCCGCTCAGCCGGTCGCCGCGGTGGATCGCGGAGACACCGGCCGGCGTGCCGGTGAGCAGCAGGTCGCCCGGCGCGAGTTCGAAGAGCTCGGACAGTTTCGAGATCGTCTCCGGGATCGACCAGACCATGTCGGCGAGATCGCCTCTCTGCCGCGTCTCGCCATTGACGGCGAGCGTCACCGGCCCGGTCGAGAGCGGCGCGCCGAGCGCGCCGCGGGGCACGATCGGGCCGCAGGGGGCGGAGGCCTCGAAGGCCTTCGCGACCTCCCAGGGGCGGCCGGCCTTCTTGGCGAGCGACTGCAGGTCGCGCCGCGTCATGTCGAGCCCGACCGCGTAGCCGAAGATCTTCTCCTCGGCCTCCTCCGCGGGAATGTCGCGGCCGCCCGCGCCGAGCGCCACGACGAGTTCGATCTCGTGGTGCACGTCCGCGCTCAGGGGCGGATAGGGAAAGATCCCCCCGGTCACCAGATTGTCGGGATTCTTCTGGAAGAAGAATGGCGGCTCCCGGTCCGGATCATGGCCCATCTCCCGCGCATGCTCGGCATAGTTCCGGCCGACGCAATAGACCCGGCGGACCGGGAACATGAGATCGGACCCCATGATCGGCAGGGCGGGACGGGGCGCGGGGGGAAAGGCGTATTCGGTCATCGACGGACTCCGGCGGGAAGGGAGCCGCCATTGGTCCCGGCGGAACGGGGCGCGTCAAGCGGGGGCGTGGGCCGGGCGGGCCGCTTTCGCCCCCGGGACGGCGCGCGTCAGTCGGCGTCCGCCTCGTCGCGCGCCGAGCCGCGCTCGCGCCAGCGGCGCCAGGCGATCCAGCCGATGGCGCCGGCCACCGCGAGCACGAGGAGGAGCTTGCCCAGCGGATCGATCACCGCCGCGACGAGGTGCCAGTTCGCGCGCAGGAACATGCCGACGCCGATCAGGAAGCCGATCCAGATGACCGAGCCCACCGCCGAGAGGATCAGGAAGCGCGTGAGGGGCATTTCCGCCAGCCCCGCCGGTACCGAGATCAGCGTGCGCACGCCGGGCGCCATCCGCCCGAGCAGCACCGCCTTGCCGCCGTGCCGGTCGAACCAGGCGATCGCCGCCTCGACGTCGCTCACCTTGAGCGCGACGTACTTGCCCCAGCGCGCGACGAGTTCCATGAACCGCTCGCGTCCGACCGCGCGGGCGATGAAATACCAGGGCAGGTTGCCGAGCAGCGTCCCCGCGAGCGCCGAGATCAGGACCAGCGACAGGCTCATCTGGCCCGAGCCGACCGAGATCCCCGCGATCGGCATGATGACCTCGGAGGGGATCGGCGGGAACAGGTTCTCGGCCATCATCAGGAGGAAGATGCCGAGATAGCCGAAGGCCCCGACGATGTCGTTGATCCATTGCTCCATGCGGATGGCGCGTCCCTGTGCCGTGGCCGCGGGCCGATCCCGCGCTGCCCGGAGGCCTCTCTAGCACCGCCGGGCCGGGGTGAACAGGCGCCTTCGCAGCCGCGGCGAAGCCGCGCGGCCCCTCAGAGGCCCCGCGCCTTCGCCTCGCTCCAGAGCGCGTCCATCTCCGCGAGGTCGCTTTCGGCCGTCGAGCGCCCCTTCGCGGCCAATGCGGCCTCGATCGCATGGAAACGGCGGGTGAATTTGGCATTCGCGGCGCGCAGCGCGGCTTCGGGATCGACCCCGAGATGGCGCCCGAGATTGGCCATCACAAAGAGGAGATCGCCGTATTCCTCGGCCAGCCGCGCGGCTTCCTCGCCCGCGTCGCGCGCCTCGCGCAGCTCCCCCGCCTCCTCGACGATCTTGTCGATCACCCCGCCGGTATCGGGCCAGTCGAAGCCGACCCGCGCGGCGCGGTTCTGCAGCTTCACCGCCCGGGTGAGCGCGGGCAGCCCGGCGGCCACCCCGTCGAGCGCGCTCCGCGTCTCCGGCCTGTCCGCGCGCTCGGCGGCCTTGATCTTCTCCCAGTCCCGCGTCTGCTGCTCGGTCGATTTCTCCCGGCTCTCCGCGCCGAAGACATGCGGGTGCCGGCGGATCATCTTGTCGGAGATCGCGCGCACCACATCGGCGAAATCGAAGGCGCCGCGCTCCTCGGCCAGGCGCGCGTGATAGACCGACTGGAACAGCAGATCGCCGAGCTCGTCGCGCAGCGCCGGCATGTCGTCCTCGGCGATCGCCTCCGCGACCTCGTAGGCCTCCTCGATCGTATAGGGGGCGATGGTCGCGAAATCCTGCTCGAGATCCCAGGGACAGCCGAGCTCGGCATGGCGGAGCCGCGCCATGATCGCGACGAGCCGGGGCACGCCGCCCTCCGGATCGTGGAAGAGCGCGTCGTCGGCGGGCGGGGTGCGGATATCCTCGGGCATGGCGCGGAAGCTAGCGGAGCGGGGCGCCGGGGGGAAGGGGGCGGGACGCCGTGGCGCGCGGGACACGGCCGCGGCGCGAGTGGGCGGTTGTTCCGTCGCGATCCGCGTGATATTCTTACAACATTATACCGGAGGTCACTGCCATGCGCCTCGCCGTATTGATACTGCTAGCTTCCGCCTTTTCGCTCGTCACGCTGCCTGGGGGATCCCAGGTCCGGGCCGGCAGCGCCTGCAACCCGAACATCCAGAGCTGCTGACCATCCGAGCCTGACCGCGATCCGAACCGGAGCGGCGCGCCGCGCCGGGCACGATATCGCATGTCTTTTCATGAGGATGTTGTGATGGCGGATGTCTGGCCGGACAACGTGCCCACCTCTCTCTGGACCTACCAGACGCTCGAGCTCAAGACCGTGCCGGAAGTTCCGATGATGGGGCTCGTGTTCGCGAACGGCTTCCTTCTCGCCGCGGGCCTCGGAGCCGTGTTCCTTCTGATCTTCGCGCGCCAGAGGTTCATGGAGCAGCAGCGCAACGGCGGACCCGACGAGAATTTCCTCGTCCTGACCGAGATCGAGGCGCAGGACCTCGGCGGTTCCAGCGCGCTGCGCAAGGCCTACATGATCTACGCCTCGGTGATCCTCATCATCTATCTCGGCCTGACCTTTTTCGGAAAGCTGATCTTCAGCCTGACAAAACAGCTGCCCGTCGCGGGGATCGACGTCGATCTCAACCAGATCCGCTTCGACCAGCCCGCCTGGCCGCTCACCGTGGCCTTCGGTCTCGCGGGAATGGGGCCGCTGCTCCCGCCCGTCCGGATCGCGGAGGACTGGCTGAGGGAGCGCGCCTATCGCGCGGTCGGCATCCCGACGCGGATCCAGAAGACCGCGCGCAAGATCGTCGCGGCCCTCGATCACGCGTCGAGCGAGGAGCCGGCGGAGAGGACCGGGCGGAAGAGGAAGATCGACCGGGACGCCTGGAAGAAGAACCGGGCGCTGCGAAAGCTGCTGGCGGACAAGCGCGAGCTTCTGCGGACGCGGCTGTCCGGCACCTGGATGGACGCCGCGCTCGGCCGGGCGGATCGGCGCGACGAGTTCATCGCCCTGCACACGCAGCTCGAATCGCTCGTCTTCTGGGCGCGGGGCGCGCGCGGCGCCTGGCCGGGGATCGAGGTGTCGGAGGCCGTGCGCTCGCTCGAGAACCGCGTGCTGGAGGAGACCGAGGTCTTTCTCAACGAGTTCGAGCGGAATCTCCGCGAAGCGCGGAGCGGAGGATCCCCGCCCGTGATCCCCGCCTTCAGCCCGAAGCTGAAGCAGATGCGAAGGCTTCGCGGCGAACTGGCGGCCATCCTCGCCGTCTTCGTCGAACGCGATCCGATCCAGATCGAGAAGGACGGCGCGGTCGCCACCGAACGCGGCGCGTCCGAAATCAGGGACGCGGCGCTCGACGGCCTGCTCCTGGCCTCCGAACCGAGCCCCGTCACCGCGGGACCGGAACTGGCGCTGGGGCTGGCGATCCTCTGCCTCTTTCCGGTCTACGCCGTCTTCGTGTGGCGGGGATGGCATCCCGCCTTCGCTCCGGCCTCCTCGATCGACGCGCCGGTCACCATACTGACGTCGGCGGCCCTGGAGACGCTGCGGCTCACGCTCATCCTCTGGCTTCCGATCATGGCGGCCTTCTCGGTGCGCCAGTACCTGATCGACGAGGACCGGTGGATCTACGACCTCGGGCGCGGCTACGATTCGACGCAGGTGCTGCGCGAGCAGACGGCGGCGATCATGGTGGGCCTCGTCGCCGCCTTCATCGGGCTGCTCGCGCTCGCGCCCTTGTGGGCCTTCCTGCAATCCATCAACGAGGCGCGGTTCCGGGATCTGCTGCTGAAAGGCACCGTGCCCTTCCTGCTGTTCTATCCGAGCATGCTCATCATTTCCGCGCCCGCCGTCTGGAGCGCGCTGGCCGGCGCCGACGCCCGGGCGCGACGGCGATGGAAGCGCGGCATGTTCCTCGGCCTTGTCGGCGCGGGCTTCGTCTTCGCCGCCCAGTATCTTCAGCTTGGCCTCTGGTACGGCTTCCAGGCCTGCGCCGCGAAGGGCTGGTTCCTGTTCGACTTCTGGCAGCAGGAAGGCTGCTTCGCAAACTATGGCGGCCTCGATTTCGTCGTCTATCCTCTGCTGACGTTCCTGACGACGGTCTTCCTCGGCAATCCGGAGCGGAGGACGCGGCGTCAGCTGCGAAGGACCGCGCAGGCCTCGCTCCGGCCCGCCTCCGCCGCCACGACGGCGCTCCTGCTGGTCCTGGCCCCGCTCGCCTTCTCGGCCATGCCGGCGCTCTCCCAGACCACCGGAACGCCGGCGGTGTCACCCGCGCCGGGCCGCGAGCCTCCGAAGGAGCCGATGCGCGTCACGCTCGGTTTCAGGACGGACGCGGAGCCCTTCTCCTTCAAGAGTGACAACAACAAGGACGACAGCGACGGATTCCGCTATTCCGGCTTCGTGGCCGACCTGTGTCACCGGATCTTCTCGGGACCCGGCTTCATCGTCACCGAGACCGCGGTCACGGCCGAGGATCGCTTCGAAAGGCTTCGGAAGCACGAGAACGACCCGGACAAGATCGACGTGCTCTGCGATCCCGTCACGATGCGTTACTCGGATCCGGAACGGGTGGGTCTCTACTCGCCGATCGTCTTCGCCTCCGGCGTCTCTTACCTGCGCGTCCTCCAGCGGGCCGCCGGCGCACGCGTGCAGATCGCCTATGTCGAGGGCTCGACCTCGGACAAGGTGGCCCGGCGCGCCTGCGACGTGGATCTGTTCGCGATCGTTCCGCCGAAGAAGCGCGACACCCTGCCGATCATCTGCGCGACAAGCTGGTCGATCGCCCGCTACGTCTACGCGCGCGGAAACGCGGGGGGAGACGACGATCTCGATGCGCTCGCCAGCGGCCTCGCCCTGGCCGCCGATCTGCAACTGAGATGGGCGAAGACGCAACTCGGCGCCACCGACGCCGCGTCGGCGTGTCCGGGCGACGGGTCGAGCCAATGCGTGGAGATCCTGAGGAAGCTCGCGGACAACTTCGAGGCGGATCCGGGCGGGCGGGACGATACGCTGAGGACGCGGTCGAGCGCGCTGCGCGTGGATCTTGAGGCGGCGGTCGGCAAGCGTCGGTCGGACGAGCTCTTCGACCTCTGGAAAGGCGTTCATGTCTGGCAGAGCATACGAGACGAGCTCACCTCCGGGGATCGATGCGTCTCCGATGCCTGTTTCGAGCAGTTGAGGAGCGAATTCCTCTCGCTGGGCTACGATCCGGACTGCGGTGTCGTCGACAACTACGGCGCGACGAGATTTGAACGGATATATTACCGATTCTGTCCACTGAGAAGCCACAACGATGCCATCTCGTGGCTGTGTTCTCCCCGTTTCAACGCGGATACGAACCTTGTCTACATGGGGGACCGGGACATCATCGTGGGCAAGCTCCGATCCTGGAACATTCTCAACGGCGACTGCCCGGTCGAGAACACCGACGGAGCCGATATCCTGACCTACGAACCCTACGCGCTGCTCTTCAGGAAGGATCCCGAACTCGCGGATGTCATCCAGCGCGGGGTCTACGATTTCTTCTCCCGACGGACCGACGCGCAGGCGTCCTTCGCGACCTATTTTCCGGGCAAGACCATGTCGACGGTACTGGCCTATCTCTTCCTGCTGAACGCGGTCGAGCAGGAGGAGACGACGACGAGCCGTTCGGTTCCCATACCGGAGGCCAGGCCGGGCCCGGCCGACTGAGCGGCCGCGGGCGCCCCCTCGCGCTCCGCGGTCGCCGCGCCGAAAGGGGCGCGGCGCGAGGCCGCGCGCCCGAGGCGGCTCACTCGTCGGCGAGCAGCGCCTTCCAGAGGATGGCGCCGATCGCGGCGCCGATCAGCGGCGCGACCCAGAAGAGCCAGAGCTGCGACACCGCGCCCGTCTCGGCGAAGAAGGCGACAGCGGTCGAGCGCGCCGGGTTGACCGAGGTGTTCGTGACCGGGATCGAGACGAGGTGGATCAGCGTCAGCGTGAGCCCGATCGCGAGGCCGCCGAAGCCCGCCGCCGCCTTCGGCGCGGTGGCGCCGAGGATCACGATGACGAACACGGCCGTCAGCACCGTCTCGGTCACGAAGCCCGAGACGAGGCCGTAGCCGCCGGGCGAATTGGCGCCGTAGCCGTTCGAGGCGAAGCCGCCGGGTACCCATTCCGGCTGGCCCGAGGCGATCACGTAGAGGATCAGCGCGGCGAGGAAGCCGCCGATCACCTGCGCGATCCAGTAGGGCACGAGCTCGCTCCACTCGAACCGGCCGCCGATGGCGAGGCCGAGCGAGACCGCCGGGTTGAAATGTCCGCCCGAGATCGGGCCGAAGGCATAGGCGCCGGTCACGACCGTCAGGCCGAAGGCGAGCGCGACGCCGAGAAAGCCGATGCCGAGTTCGGGGAAGCCGGCGGCGAGCACCGCGCTGCCGCAGCCGCCCAGAACAAGCCAGAACGTACCGACCAGCTCCGCGGCCAGTTTCTTCATCATGTGAGTCTGTCCCTCGCTGATGGCGCCTTCCCTCGCGAGGACGCGCCAAGGATGATCGCATGTCGCGCAAGCAGCGCGGCCTTTTTGCGTCCCGCCCGGATGTTGGTCCCGGTCTACGCGTGACGCGGGTATTCCTACTCCCGGACCGGCGGCCGATCCAACTGCTAAAATGGTCGCTGCCGGGAGAGGCGCGTCGGCTCCGGGAAGGGCTCGGGTCCGGGCAGGCCGGTCGCATAGCCCTGGGCATGGGTGAAGCCCATCGCGCGGACCTGCTCCACCTGCTCGGGCCGCTCGACCCCCTCGGCGGTCACGGCGACGCCATTCGCCCGCGCCTGGGCGATGATCGCGCGGATGAGTTCGGCGGTCGCGGGATTGGCGAGGTCGCCGACGAAGCTCTTGTCGAGCTTGATCCGGTGGTGCGGCAGCCGGGCGAGATAGGCGAGCGCGGAATAGCCGGTGCCGAAATCGTCGAGCGCGATGCGGATCCCGCTCGCGATCAGCGCGTCGAGCTGGCCATGCGTCTCGGGATCGTCGCGCATCAGCGCCGTCTCGGTGATCTCGAGCTCCAGCCGTTCGGCGGGAAAGCCGGTCTCGGCGAGGGTCCGCCCGACCTCGGTGATGAAGCCGCGCTGGTGGAACTGGAGCGCCGAGATGTTGACCGCGAGCAGGGCGTCCGGGGGCCAGCGGAGCGCGGCGCGGCAGGCGGAGCGCAGCGCCCAGAGGCCGAGCGGCAGGATCAGCCCGGTCGACTCGGCGAGTGGGATGAAGGTGGCGGGACCGATGTCGCCCCGGACCGGGTGGCGCCAGCGCATCAGCGCCTCCGCCCCGGCCAACGCGCCGTCGCGAAGGTCGACGAAGGGCTGGTAGTCGAGGCGCATCTGGCCGGTGACCGGCGCGCTCGCGAGATCGAGCTCGAGCTGGCTCGCCTCGAGCGTCGCCTCGTCGAGCGCCGGTTCGTGGACCGCGATCCGGCCCCGGCCCTCGATCTTGGCGCGCCGCATCGCGCTGTCCGCGCGCAGGAGCAGGGTGGGCGCCGGAATGACGGCCCCGCCGGGGGCGATCACGCCGATGCTCGCGCGCAATTCCAGGCGGCGCCCGGCGAAGGCGATCGGCTGGCGGATCACCTCGAGAAGGCGGGCGGCGAGCCGGTCGGCGGTCCGGGCGTCGCGCCGCGCGAGGACGAGGAAACGGTCGCCTTCGAGCCGCGACAGCCGGTCGTCCGGCCCGAGCGCGCGTTCGAGCCGGGCGGCGACGACCGCGAGCAGCGCGTCGCCGGCGGCGAGGCCGAGCGCCTCGTTGACGAAGCGGAAGCGGTCGAGGCCGATCATCAGGAGCACGGGCGCCGGCGCCTCCGCCGCGCGAGCGGCGCCGAGCGCGGCCTCGATCACCCGGTGGGCGGCGGCGCGGGGCAGGATCGCGCGCCGGCACGGGCCATGCCCGGGCGGGGCCGACGGCGGCGCGGGGCAGGGCGCGGCCGCCCCGAGCAGGGGTTCGAGCAGCAGCGCCGCGTCGTCGAGCGCGGCGCCGAGCGCGGGGGTGAGGCGGCGCGCGCGGCCGTCATGGGCGATCAGCGCGAAAGGGGGCGCCAGCGGCCAGAGCGCGGCGAAGCCGGGCGGCAGGCCATAGCGCGCCGGCTCGACCGCGCCGCCCGTCGCGGGCGGCGCCGCGACCGGGCCGGGGGAGGGCCAGAGCCGGGACAGCGCCGGGGTCGCCTGGACGAGCTCGGCCCGGCCGCCCCGCTGGCGCAGCAGCCCGAGCCCCGGGAGCCGAAGCCGCGGCTCGAGCATCCGGAACAGCGCGGTGAGCATCCTCGGGTCGGGTGGGTTCGCCATCGCTCCGCTGCCTCCCTCCACGCGGCCATGCCGGCGCGGCCTGACGCGAGAATTCAACCTCAGGTAGCACAATGGTGAAGAGGCTGACCAGACGGAACCGTGGCCGGCCGCCCGGTTTTCTCCCGCGCGGCTCCCGGCGGCCGGGCCGGCGCCGAGCGGCGCGGGCGCGGCGGCGCTACTCCGCCGCCTCGACCCGGGGACCGGGGATGTAGTTCAGGATCGGGCCGAGCCAGCGCTCGACCTCGGCCACGTCCATCCCCTTGCGCCGCGCGTAATCCTCCACCTGGTCCCGCTCCACATTCGCGACGCCGAAATAGTAGCTGTCGGGATGCGAGAGATAGAGGCCCGAGACCGAGGAGCCGGGCCACATGGCGAAGCTCTCGGTCAGCTCCACCCCCGTCGCCGCCGTCGCGTCGAGCAGGCGGAAGAGCGTCGCCTTCTCGGTATGGTCTGGCTGCGCCGGATAGCCGGGCGCGGGGCGGATGCCCTTGTAGGGCTCGGCGATCAGCTCCTCCGGCGTGAAGCCCTCGTCGGCGGCGTAGCCCCAGAGCTCGCGGCGCACGTATTCGTGCAGCCGCTCGGCGAAGGCCTCGGCGAAACGGTCCGCGAGCGCCTTCACGAGGATCGAGGAATAGTCGTCGTTCGCCCGCTCGAACCGCTCCGCGATCGCGACTTCCTCGATTCCGGCCGTGACGACGAAGCCGCCGAGATAGTCGGGCGTGCCCTCGGGCGCCATGAAATCGGCGAGCGCCACGTTCGGCCCCTCGCGCTTCGCCCGCTGCTGGCGCAGCGTGAAGAAGGTGGCGAGTTCCTTCTCCCGGTCCTCGCCGGTGAAGAGCCGGATGTCGTCGCCGACCGCGTTCGCGGGCCAGAAGCCCACCACCGCCTTCGGCGCGAACCACTTCTCCCCGATGATGCGGGCCAGCATAGCCTTCGCGTCGTCGTAGAGCTGCCGCGCCGCCTCGCCCTGCGCCGGGTCGTCCAGGATCGCCGGGAAGCGTCCCTTCATCTCCCAGGTCTGGAAGAACGGCGTCCAGTCGAAATAGCGCGCCAGTTCCGCGAGATCCCAGCTCTCGAAGACCCGCGTGCCGAGGAAGCTCGGCGCCTTCGGCGCGTAGCCCTCGAAATTCGCCCGGAACGCGTTGGCCCGGGCGCGTTCCAGCGGCAGGCGCTTCTTCTCGAGCTCGGCGCGCGCGTGGTTCTCCGCGACCTTCGCATATTCGCCCCGCACCCCCGCGACATAGCCGGGGCGATGCTCGGGCGAGAGCAGGTTCGAGACCACGCCCACCGCGCGGCTCGCATCGGTCACATAGACCGCCTGGCCCCGCTCGTAGCGGGGGTGGATCTTCACCGCGGTGTGCACCCGGCTCGTCGTAGCACCCCCGATCAGCAGCGGAATGTCGAAGCCCTCGCGCTCCATCTCGGCCGCGACATGCGCCATCTCGTCGAGCGAGGGGGTGATGAGGCCCGAGAGGCCGATGATGTCGACATTCTCGGCCTTCGCCGTCTCGAGGATCCGCGCCGCCGGCACCATCACGCCGAGATCGATGATCTCGTAATTGTTGCAGGCGAGCACGACGCCGACGATGTTCTTGCCGATGTCGTGCACATCGCCCTTCACCGTCGCCATCAGGATCCTGCCGGCGCTCTGGCGCTCGGCCCCGCCGTTCGCGAGCTTCTCCTCCTCCATGTAGGGGAGCAGCACCGCGACCGCCTGCTTCATCACGCGGGCCGATTTCACCACCTGCGGCAGGAACATCTTGCCCGCGCCGAAGAGGTCGCCGACGACGTTCATCCCCGCCATCAGCGGCCCCTCGATCACGTGGAGTGGCCGCTCGGCGGACTGGCGCGCCTCCTCGGTATCGGCCTCGATGAACTCGGTGATGCCGTTGACGAGCGCGTGTTCGAGCCGCTTCTCGACCGGCCATTCGCGCCAGGCGAGATCCTTCTCCTTCGCGGCGCCGCCGCCCGCGCCCCGGAACCGCTCGGCCACCGCCAGCAGCCGCTCGGTCGCCGTGCCCTCGCCCTTCGGCGCGCGGTTCAGCACCACGTCCTCGCAGGCCTCGCGCAGTTCCGCGTCGATCTGGTCATAGACGCCAAGCTGGCCCGCGTTCACGATCCCCATGTCCATGCCGGCGTGGATCGCATGGTAGAGGAAGACCGCGTGCATCGCCTCCCTGACCGGCTCGTTGCCGCGGAAGGAGAAGGAAAGATTGGAGACGCCGCCCGAGATATGGACATGGGGCAGGGTGGCCGTGATCTCGCGCGCCGCCTCGATGAAGTCGACGCCGTAATTGTCGTGCTCCTCGATCCCGGTCGCCACCGCGAAGATGTTCGGGTCGAAGATGATGTCCTCGGGCGGGAAGCCCACCTCTTCGGTCAGGATCCGGTAGGCTCGGGCGCAGATCTCGACCTTTCGGGCCTTCGTATCCGCCTGGCCCGTCTCGTCGAAGGCCATCACCACCACGGCGGCGCCATAGGCGCGGCAGAGCCGGGCCTGCCGGACGAAGGCTTCCTCGCCTTCCTTCAGCGAGATCGAATTGACGATCGGCTTGCCCTGGACGCATTTCAGGCCCGCCTCGATCACCTCCCATTTCGAGGAGTCGATCATCAGCGGCACGCGGGCGATGTCGGGTTCGGAGGCGATCAGGTTCAGGAACTCGATCATCGCCTGTTTCGAGTCGATGAGCCCCTCGTCCATGTTGACGTCGATCACCTGCGCGCCGTTCTCGACCTGGTCACGCGCGACGACGAGCGCGGCGGCGAAGTCGCCCGCGGTGATGAGCTTGCGGAACTTCGCGGAACCCGTGACGTTCGTGCGCTCGCCCACGTTGACGAACGGGATTTCCGGCGTCTTGACGAAGGGCTCCAGCCCCGAGAGCCGCATCAGCGCCCTATGCTCCGGCGGCACGCGCGGCGGGTATTTCGACACCGCCTCCGCGATCGCGCGGATATGGTCGGGGCTGGTGCCGCAGCAGCCGCCGACGATGTTCACGAGCCCCTCGGCCGCGAATTCCGCGACCTGGGCCGCCATGTATTCCGGGCTCTCGTCGTACTGGCCGAATTCGTTCGGCAGGCCGGCGTTGGGATAGGCGCAGACGAAGGTGTCCGCCACGCCCGAGATCTCGTCGAGATGCGCGCGCATCTCCGCCGCGCCGAGCGCGCAGTTCAGCCCGATGGTGAACGGGTCCGCGTGGCGCACCGAATGCCAGAAGGCGGTCGGCGTCTGGCCCGAGAGCGTGCGGCCCGAGCGGTCGGTGATCGTGCCGGAGATCATCACCGGCAGCCGGACGCCCTTCTCGACGAAGATCTCCTCGCAGGCGAAGATCGCGGCCTTGGCGTTCAGCGTGTCGAAGATCGTCTCGATCAGGATCACGTCGGCGCCGCCGTCGATCAGCCCGCGCAGCTGCTCGGCATAGGCGAGGCGCAGGTCGTCGAAGCTCACCGCGCGATAGCCGGGGTTGTTCACGTCCGGGCTGATCGAGGCGGTGCGGTTCGTCGGCCCCAGCGCGCCCGCGACGAAGCGCGGCCGGCCGTCCTCCGCCGTCGCCCGGTCGAGCCCCGCGCGCGCCAGCCGCGCGCCGTGGAAGTTCAGGTCGTAGACCCGATCCTGCATCCCGTAGTCGGCCTGGGCGATCGCGGTGGAGGAAAAGGTATTGGTCTCGACGATGTCCGCGCCCGCCTTCGCGTAGCGGTAGTGGATCTCCTCGATCGCCTCGGGCTGGGTCAGGATCAGCAGGTCGTTGTTGCCCTGCTGCGGATGGCCGTGGCAGGCGCAGGCGCCATGGCCGGTGAAATCCTCCTCGCCGAAGCCGAGGCTCTGGATCTGCGTGCCCATCGCGCCGTCGAGGATCAGGATGCGCTCGCGCGTCAGGGCGGCGAGCCGGTCGAACACGGGCGAGCGGACGGGTTTCTTCGTGTCGGGAGAGGTCATCGGTCTGTCCTGCGAGCAGGTGGGAGGAACCCCACAATGAATCAGTGGCCCGACTTCCGGCG
Source organism: Amaricoccus solimangrovi (assembly GCF_006385685.1). Lineage (GTDB taxonomy): Bacteria > Pseudomonadota > Alphaproteobacteria > Rhodobacterales > Rhodobacteraceae > Amaricoccus > Amaricoccus solimangrovi. Next base: position 146,957 of record NZ_VFRP01000002.1, read on the forward strand.
GGCGCGGGACTCTACCGCTTCCCGCGCCCGGCGTTAAGGGGGCACCCGCCGATCCCGCGGCCGGCGCCTTGCACCGGCGCGCCCGGTTTGACAGGGTGCGCGCGGGGTCTGACAGCGGCCGCCCCGCGGGGGGCCGGCCGGCACGAGAGAGACGGGACGATGTATCAGGACACGCAGCTTTTCATCGGCGGCGAATGGCGGCCGAGCCTTTCGGGCCGCGTCATCGAGGTGGTGAATCCGGCGACCGGGGAAGTGATCGGCAAGGTCGCCCATGCCGGGATCGAGGATCTCGACCAGGCGCTCGCCGCCGCCGAGCGGGGGTTCGAGACCTGGCGGGCGGTCTCCGCCTTCGACCGCTACACGATCATGCGCCGCGCCGCCGAGATCCTGCGCTCCCGCGCCGAGGACGTCGCGCGGCTGATGACGCTGGAACAGGGCAAGCCCTTCGCCGAATCGAAGGGCGAGACGCTCGGCGCCGCCGACACGATCGACTGGTTCGCCGAGGAGGCGCGCCGCGCCTATGGCCGGGTCGTGCCCGCGCGGCGCGAGGGCGTCTATCAACTCGTCGTGAAGGAGCCGGTCGGCCCCTGCGCCGCCTTCACGCCGTGGAACTTCCCGCTGAACCAGGTGGTGCGCAAGCTCTCCGGCGCGCTCGCCGCCGGCTGCTCGATCATCGTGAAGGCGCCGGAGGAAACCCCGGCCTCGCCCGCCGAGCTCATCCGCGCCTTCGAGGAGGCCGGCGTTCCGGCGGGTGTGATCGGCCTCGTCTACGGCGATCCGGCGGAGATCTCCTCCTACCTGATCCCGCATCCGGTGATCCGCAAGATCTCCTTCACCGGCTCGACGCCCGTGGGCAAGAAGCTCGCGGCGCTGGCGGGCGAGCACATGAAGCGCGCGACGATGGAACTCGGCGGCCACGCGCCCGCCATCGTCTTCGAGGACGCCGATGTCGCGCGGGCGAGTTCGCTGCTCGCCATGTCGAAGTTCCGCAACGCGGGCCAGGTCTGCGTCTCCCCGACCCGCTTCCTCGTGCAGGAAGGCGTCTACGAGGAATTCGTCGACCGCTTCACGGCCGCGGCCGCCGGGGTGAAGGTCGGCGACGGCCTCGCCGAGGGCACGACCATGGGTCCGCTCGCCAACGACCGCCGGGTCGCGGCGATGGAGGCGCTGGTGGCGGATGCGACCGAGAAGGGCGCCCAACTCAGAACCGGCGGCCGGCGGATCGGCAACAAGGGCTATTTCTTCGAGCCGACCGTGCTGACCGACGTGCCGATGAACGCGCGCGCGATGAACGAGGAGCCCTTCGGCCCCTTCGCGATGATCGCGCCGTTCAAGGACATCGAGGCCGCGCTCACCGAGGCGAACCGGCTGCCCTACGGCCTCGCGAGCTACGCCTTCACCGGCTCCGCCGCCACCGCGACCCGGCTCGGCTCGGGCATCGAGAGCGGCATGGTCACGATCAACCACCTCGGTCTCGCGCTCCCCGAGATCCCGTTCGGCGGCATCAAGGACTCGGGCTACGGTTCGGAGGGCGGGACCGAGGCGATGGAAGCCTATCTCAACACCAAGCTCGTCACCCAGGCGGGTTTCTGATCCGGGGGACCACCCCCGTCTCCGGGGCGGAAGCCGGCCCTTCCGCCCCGGAGAACCGCGCGGTATCCTCCGCGCCCGTGACGCTTTCCAAGGTTCAGGTGAGTACCCCCCGATGAGCGACGCCCTCTCGGCCGGAACGGCCATTCCCGAGACCGGCCATGAGCGCGCCCGGGCGCGCCCCGGCGTCGCCTTCCGCTACCGCCCCGAGATCGACGGGCTGCGCGCCCTCGCGATCCTGCCGGTCGTGCTCTTCCACGCCGGCTATTCCGCCTTCTCCGGCGGCTTCGTCGGCGTCGACGTGTTCTTCGTCATCTCCGGCTATCTCATCACCTCGCTCGTGATGCGCGACATCGCCCAGGATCGCTTCTCGATCCTCGGCTTCTACGAGCGGCGGGCGCGGCGCATCCTGCCGGCGATGATCTTCGTGGTGCTGGCCTGCGTGCCGCTCGCCGCCGTCTTCCTGCTTCCCTCGGCGCTCCACGATTTCGGGCGGAGCATCACGGCGACGATGCTCTTCTACGCCAACCACTTCTTCCTCGATCACGTCGACTATTTCGCGCCGCGCGCCGACCTGATGCCGCTCCTGCACATGTGGAGCCTCGCGGTGGAGGAGCAGTACTACCTCTTCGTGCCGCCGCTCATGTGGCTCGTCTGGCGGCTCGGCGCGCGCCAGCGGATCATGCTGGCGCTCTTCGGCGCGGCGAGCCTGCTCAGCGTGATCGGCGCCTCGCTGATCGTCCAGCGCTGGCCGGGCGTCGCCTTCTTCATCTTCCCGACCCGCGCATTCGAACTCGGAATCGGCTCGATCCTCGCGCTCGTCCTGCGCGAGCGGGAGCTCCCGCGCTCGGCGGCGAACGGTCCGCTCGCGCTCCTCGGCGTGGCGCTCATCCTCGGCGCGGTGCTCCTCATCCCGGCCGACGCGCCGATGCCCTCCTGGCTCTCGCTCATCCCCTGCCTCGGCGCCGCGCTCGTCATCGCCTTCGCGACCGAGGGCACGCCGGCCCGGGCCTTCCTCGCCTCGCGCCCGCTCGTCGGGATCGGCCTCGTCAGCTTCAGCCTCTACCTCTGGCACCAGCCGCTCTTCGCCTTCGCCCGCTCGGTCATCGCCGAACCCTCGCCCTGGCTCATGGGCGCGCTCGGCCTCCTCTCCGCGCTCCTCGCCGTGCTCAGCTGGCGCTTCGTGGAACAGCCGGCGCGGCGCGCGCGGATGAGCCGGACGCGGCTGCTCGGCCTCGCGGCGCTCGCCCTCGTCGCCACGGCCGCCCTCGGTCAGCTCGTCGCGCGGGAGGCGGCGCGGCTCCATCCGCTCGCCCCCGAGGACGCCCAGCTCGACGTCTCCTTCGAGGACCGGGGCGAATACGTCCGCCACCGCTACAACGCGCTGCCGAACGACTTCTCCGGCGCCGCGCCGGGCCAGCCGAGGCTCTTCATCATCGGCGACAGCTTCTCGCAGGACTTCTGGAACATGTCGGTCGAGAACGGCGCCTTCCGGGGCTGGGCGGTCGCGACGCGCTACATTCCGACGGTCTGCCAGACCTATTTCGGCCGCGAGAACGTCGACCGCTTCGTCGAGCCGACCTCGCGGCGCCGCTGCCGCTACTACCGCCGCGCCGACATGTTCGAGGAGGCGGCGCGCGCGGCGGACGTGGTCGTCTTCGTCACCCGCTGGACCCCCTGGGCGGCCGAGCGGCTGGAGGGCAGCGTCGCGAACCTCGGCCTGCCCCCCGCGACGAAGGTCATCGTCGTCGGCGCGAAGGGGTTCGGCGACGTGCTGCTGCCGGGCTATGTCGGCCGGGACGCGGCCGGGCGCGCCGCCGTCCGGGTGGAGCCGACCGCGTTCCAGACCGCCGGCACGCCCGCGCTCGCGCGCGCCTTCGGCCCGGAGCGTTTCGTCGATCTCGAGGCGATGCTCTGCCCCGACGGAAGCTGCGCGCTCTTCACGCCGGAGGGCGCGCTCATCAGCCACGACGGCGACCATCTGACGGAGGCCGGCGCGAAGGCGGTCGGCGCGGTGCTCTACCGGAGCCCGCTGCTCGCGCCCTATCTCCAACCGGCGGATCCGGCGGCTTCCCGCTGAAACCGCCGTCCGCGCAACCTATATTCCCCGGCGGCGCTTACCGCCGGGAGGATGCGATGGAGACGGACGGGGCGGAGCAGGTGACGGCGGATCAGGCGAAGGCCGGTCAGGTGGCGCGGGCGCGCCGGGAGGTCGATGCGCGGGCGGCGGTCATCGCCGCCTCGCGCGCCTATTTCGACGCGCGCCGCGCGAAGGTGGACGGCTTCGTCGATCGGTGGTTCTCGGTCCGGGGCAGCCTCAGGCTGCACCGCCACGCGCTCGGCTGGGACATCGCCCGGGCGCCCGCCAATCTCGGCCTCGGCGTCGTCCATGCCGGCACGCGCCTCGGCGCCGGCGCCGCGCGGCTCCTCGGCGCGCGCGGGGCGGCGGACTGGCTCGGCACCCGCCAGGTGCTGCTCGAGACCGACGTGATGCGCGAGGTCGAACGGCTGGTGACGACCGAACTGCTGGAACTGCCCGATCCGCATGCGCCGAAGCGCGACGCGCTCGCCGCGGCGATCCTGGCCGATCCCGAGGTGCGGCGCCTGCTGGCCGAGGCGCCGGGAGACGGAATCGGCGACAGCCTCGCCGAATATGTCGGCTCCCGCGCCGCCGTCGGCGAGATCACGACGACGCTCGCGACGCTCGGCACCGGGGCGGCGGTCCTGAACAAGCTCACTCCCGGCGCGCTCGCCCTCGGCCCCGCGCTCGCCGCCTCGATGGCGCAGAGCGCGGCGATCGCGGCCTTTCCCTTCGGCGCCACGGCGGGATCGCTCTGGTACGGGATGTTCCCTGCCTCCGCCTCCGGCGCGCTGGTGGCGAGCACCACGGCGGGCCTCATGCTCTCGGCCTCGGTGCTCGCCGCCTTCGCCGGCGTGATCGCCGATCCGGTCCAGCGCGGCCTCGGCCTGCACCGCCGCCGCTTGCTGCGCCTCATCGACGCGCTGGATCGGCAGTTCGTCGATGGCGCGGGCGGCGGCTTCGCGGCGCGCGAGCATTACGTCGCGCGCCTTCTCGACCTGATGGACGCCGGCGTGACGGCGGCCCGCGCGATCCGGAGCTAAGCCGCCGGCCCCCGGTCCCGCGCGATCAGCCGGAAACGCGCGCCCGGATGGACGAGCCGCGCCCGCGTCACCGGCGCCTCGTCGAGCCAGGTGCTCCGCGTGATGACGAAGACCGGCGCGCCTTCCCCGATCGCGAGCCGGTCCGCCTCCGCGGGGCTCGCCGCCTCCGCGGTCAGCGCCTGTTCCGCCCGGCTGAAGGGCATCGCCTCGACCAGCCATTCGTTCGGGCTCACCCGCTCGAAATCCGCCGTCTCCGCCGCCGGCGCGGTGGCGAGATTGATCCAGCGGTCCTCGAACTGATAGGGCGCGCCGTCGGCGCTGTGCAGGCAGAGCAGGCGCAGCGCCGGATCGGGTCCGACGACGGCGCCGATCGCGGCGGGCGGGGTTTCGACCCGCTCGCGCGAGAGGAGCCGGTAGCCGTAGGCGCGGCCCTCCGCCTCGATCTCCTCGCGGATGAGCGGGATGCGCAGCACCGCCTCGGCCGGCCGGCGCTCGGCCACGCGGCTGCCGGCGCGCCGCCGCCGCTCGATCAGCCCGTCGCCGACCAGATCGGCGAGCGCGCGGGCGATGGTCGGCCGCGTGACCGCGAATTCACGCGCGAGTTCCGCCTCGTGGGGGATCGCCGCGCCGGGCGGCCAGGCGCCCGAGAGGATGCGGCCGAGCAGTTCGGCGTGGATCGCGCGGTGTTTCGTCGTCGTCGTCATGTCTCGTCGTCCTCAGATCAGGGCGCGGAGCGTGGTCATCGTCTCGCGCCAGCCCCGCTCGATCCGGGCGCGCGCGACGTGGTGTCCCTCGCGGACCACGTGGCGGCCGGCGGACCAGACGTCGCGCACCGCCCCGCGCGGATCGGTGAAGATGAATCCGTCGATCAGCTGCCCGTCGTCGAGCGCCATCAGCGAATCGTGCTCCCGGTCGAGCGTCACCAGATCGGCCCAGGCGCCGGTCCGGATCGCCCCGGTCTCGCGCCCGAGCGCGCGCGCGCCGCCCCGGAGCGCGCCTTCGTAGAGCGCGGCGCCGGTGGAGGCGCCGGCCGGGGCGAGGACGTTGCGCGCGCGGTCGCGCAGGCGCTGCGAATATTCGAGCTGGCGCAGTTCCGCGGAGAGGCCGATCTGGATGTTGCTGTCGGTGCCGAGCCCGAAGGTTCCGCCCGCGGCGAGGAAATCCGGCCCGTTGAAGATCCCGTCGCCGAGGCTCGCCTCGGTGATCGGGCAGAGCCCCGCCACCGCGCCCGAGACGGCGAGTTCGCGGGTTTCCGTCTCCGTCATCTGCGTCGCATGGATGAGGCACCAGCGCGGATCGAGGCCGATCTCGGACAGGAGGAAATCGACCGGCCGCGTGCCGAGCCAGGCCTTGATCTGTGCCACCTCCTCGACCTGCTCGGCGGCGTGGATGTGGCGCGGCCCCGGCGCGCCCGAGGCGGTGAGCGCGCGCAGCTCGTCCGGCGTCGTCGCGCGCAGCGAATGGGGCGCGGTCCCGACGACGCCGTCCGCCGCCAGCCGGGGCCGGGCGGCGATGAGCGCGAGATAGCGGTCGAGATCGCAGCCGAAGCGCAGTTGCCCGCCGTCGAGCGGCGCGGCCCCGGCGCCGCCATAGGTGTAGAGCACCGGCAGGAGCGTGAGCCCGATTCCCGCCGCCGCCGCCGCCGCCGCGATCCGCTCCGACATCTCCGCCGGATTGTCGTAGGCGCCGCCGCCCGGGCGATGATGGAGGTAGTGGAATTCCGCCACCGCGGCGAAACCCGCCTCCAGCATCTCGACGAAGGCGAAGGCCGCGATCGCCTCGACCTGGTCCGGCGTCAGATGGTCGAGGAACTTGTACATGAGCCGGCGCCAGGTCCAGAAACTGTCCGGGCTCGGCCCCCGCCGCTCGGTCATGCCCGCCATCGCGCGCTGGAAGGTATGGCTGTGCAGGTTCGAGGGCGCCGGAAGCAGCGCGCGCCCGGCCAGCAGATCGTCGCCGGGCCGGGGATCGGAATTCGGCGTCAGCCCGAGGATCCGCCCCTCCGCGATCTCCAGTCTCAAGTCGCGTACCCAGCCCTCCGGCAGCAGGGCGAGCGGGGCGAACAGGTTCCGGGCCACGGCGGCGCCTCCCATCGGACGGTGTCAGGTCGCGTCGGATATGCATATGCATATTCGCGCCTCCCCTCGAAATATGCATTTACATATTCGCTGCGTCAAGTGTATATGCATTTACATATTCGCATCCCCCTCACGGCCCGCCTCCCGAGGAAAGCCATGCAAGCGCCCGATGCCCTTCTGAAGAACGCGACACTCGCGACCATGTCCGACGGCTACGGCCTGATCGAGCGGGGGGCGGTCGCGATTCGCGGCGGGCGCATCCTCTGGGCCGGCTTGGAGGCCGAGGCGCCGGCCGAGGCCGCCGGTCTCCCGGCGCGCGATCTCGGCGGCGCGCTGGTGACGCCGGGGCTGGTCGACTGCCACACCCATGTCGTCCACGGCGGTGACCGCGCGCGGGAATTCGAGATGCGGCTCGAAGGCGCGAGCTACGAGGAGGTGGCGCGCGCCGGGGGCGGGATCGTCTCGACGGTGCGCGCGACGCGGGAGGCTTCGGAGGCTGAGCTTCTCGCCCAGGCGCTGCCCCGGGTGGATGCGCTGCTGGCCGAGGGGGTGACGACACTCGAGATCAAGTCCGGCTACGGGCTGGAGCGCGAGGCGGAACTCCGGATGCTGCGCGTCGCCCGCGCCATCGGCCGCAAGCGGGCGGTGACGGTGCGGACCAGCTATCTCGGCGCCCATGCCGTGCCGCCGGAATACAGGGGAAGGAGCGCCACCTATCTCTCCGAGGTCTGCCTGCCGACGCTGGAGGTGGCCGCGGCCGAGGGGCTCGTCGACGCGGTGGACGGGTTCTGCGAGGGGATCGCCTTCCAACCGCATGAAATCGCACGGGTCTTCGACGCGGCGAAGGCGCTCGGCCTGCCGGTGAAGCTGCACGCGGAGCAGCTTTCGAACCTCGGCGGCGCGGCGCTCGCGGCCTCCCGCGGGGGGCTCTCGGCGGATCATCTCGAATGGCTCGACGACGCGGGCGTGGCGGCGATGGCGCGGGCGGGGACGGTGGCCGTGCTGCTGCCCGGCGCCTTCTACACGCTGCGCGAGACGAGGCTTCCCCCGGTGGCGGCGCTGCGCGCGGCGGGGGTGCCGATCGCGGTCGCCACCGACTGCAACCCCGGCACCTCGCCGCTCACTTCGCTCCTGCTCGCGATGAACATGGCCTGCACGCTGTTCCGGATGACGCCCGAGGAGGCGCTGACCGGCGTGACGCGCCACGCGGCGCGCGCGCTCGGGCTGACGGACCGGGGCGTGATCGGCCCTGGCATGCGCGCCGACCTCGCCATCTGGAACGTCGCGCATCCGCGCGAGCTCGCCTATCGCATCGGTTTCAACCCGCTCCTGGAGCGGATGGTCGGAGAAGACGCATGATCACGCTCACCCCCGGCGAGACCGGACTCGACGCGCTCAGGGCGGTACTCGACGGCGCGCCCGCGATGCTCGACCGCGCGGCGCGGCCGGCGGTGGAGCGGGCGGCGGGCCGGATCGCGGCGGCCGCGGCCGGGGAGGCGGCGGTCTATGGCGTCAACACCGGATTCGGCAAGCTCGCGAGCGTGAAGATCGCGCCGGAAGATACCGCGACGCTTCAGAGAAACCTGATCCTGAGCCATTGCGCCGGGGTAGGGGAGCCGACGCCGCGCGCGGTGACGCGGCTCATGATGGCGCTGAAGCTGCTCTCGCTCGGGCGCGGCGCCTCGGGCGTGCGCTGGGAGATCGTCGAGCTGATCGAGGGGATGCTCGCCAAGGGCGTGACGCCGGTCGTGCCCGCGCAGGGCTCGGTCGGCGCCTCGGGCGATCTCGCGCCGCTCGCGCACATGGCCGCCGTGATGCTGGGCGAGGCCGAGGCGGAGTTCGCGGGCGAGACGCTGCCCGGCGCCGAGGCGCTCTGGCGGGCGGGGCTCGCGCCGGTGGAACTCGCCGCGAAGGAAGGGCTGGCGCTCATCAACGGCACGCAGTTCTCGACGGCGCACGCGCTCGCGGGGCTCTTCGGCGCCTGGAACGCGGCGCGCAATGCGCTGGTGCTCGCCGCGCTCTCGACCGACGCGGTCATGGGCTCCACCGCGCCGCTTCGCGCCGAGATCCACACGCTGCGCGGCCATCGCGGCCAGATCGAGGCGGCGGAGACGATGCGCCGGGTCATGAGCGGGTCGGAGATCCGCGAGAGCCACCGCGAGGGCGACAAGCGCGTGCAGGACCCGTATTGCATCCGCTGCCAGCCGCAGGTGACGGGCGCGGCGATGGACCTGCTGCGCGGGGTCGCGGCGACGCTCGGGACCGAGGCGAACGCGGCGACCGACAACCCGCTGGTGCTCTCCGACGGCATCGTCTCGGGCGGGAACTTCCACGCCGAGCCGGTGGCCTTCGCCGCCGACATCATCGCGCTTGCCATCGCCGAGATCGGCGCGATCGCGCAGCGCCGCGTGGCGCTCATGGTCGATCCGACGCTCTCCTTCGACCTGCCGCCGTTCCTGACGCGCGATCCGGGGCTCAACTCCGGCTACATGATCGCGGAAGTCACCACGGCGGCGCTGATGAGCGAGAACAAGCATCTCGCGACGCCCTGCTCGACGGATTCGACGCCGACGAGCGCGAACCAGGAGGACCATGTGTCGATGGCCGCTCATGGCGCGCGCAGGCTCGCGCGGATGGTGGCCAATCTCGAACACATCCTCGGCGTCGAGGCACTCTGCGCCGCGCAGGGTGTCGAGTACCGCGCGCCGCTTGCGACCAGCGCGCCGCTCCGGGCCGTCATCGCGCGGCTTCGCGAGGAAGTGCCGAGCCTCGCGGGCGACCGCTATGTCGCGCCCGAGCTTGCAACCGCCGCCCGACTCGTGCGCGACGGCGCGCTGACCGCCGCCGCGGCCGTCGATTTTCCCGAACTCTGAGGTTTCGCCCATGTCCGATCCCCGCAGGAACGCCCGCGTCGTCACGCCGCCGACCGGGACCGAGATCACCGCGAAGAGCTGGCTGACCGAGGCGCCGCTCCGGATGCTGATGAACAACCTCGCCCCCGACGTGGCCGAGAACCCGCACGAGCTCGTCGTCTATGGCGGCATCGGCCGGGCGGCGCGGACCTGGAACGACTTCGACCGGATCGTCGACTCGCTCCGCTCGCTGGAGGCCGACGAGACGCTGCTGGTGCAGTCGGGCAAGCCGGTCGGGATCTTCCGCACCCACAGGGACGCGCCGCGGGTGCTGATCGCGAACTCCAATCTCGTGCCGCACTGGGCGACCTGGGACCATTTCCACGAACTCGATCGCAAGGGGCTGATGATGTACGGCCAGATGACGGCCGGCTCCTGGATCTACATCGGCAGCCAAGGCATCGTTCAGGGCACCTACGAGACCTTCGCCGAGGCGGGGCGCAAGCATTACGGCGGCGACCTTACGGCCAAGTGGATCCTGACCGCCGGCCTCGGCGGCATGGGTGGCGCGCAGCCGCTCGCCGCCGTGATGGCGGGGGCTTGCTGCCTCGCGGTGGAGTGCAACCCGGAGTCGATCGATTTCCGGTTGCGCACGCGGTACGTGGACGAAAAGACCGACAGCCTCGACGAGGCGCTCGAAATGATCGGGCGCTGGACCGCGGCGGGCGAGGCGAAGTCGGTCGCGCTGCTCGGCAACGCGGCGGATGTGTTCCCGGAGCTGATGAAGCGGGGCGTGCGGCCCGACATCGTGACCGACCAGACCTCGGCCCATGATCCGGTCAACGGCTATCTGCCCCAAGGCTGGACCATGGCCGAGTGGCGCGCGAAGCGGGAGAGCGACCCGAAGGCGGTCGAGAAGGCTGCGCGCGCCTCGATGAAGGTGCATGTCAAGGCGATGGTCGATTTCTGGAACGCCGGCGTGCCGACTCTCGATTACGGCAACAACATCCGCCAGATGGCGCTGGAGGAGGGGCTCTCGGACGCCTTCGCGTTCCCGGGCTTCGTGCCGGCCTATATCCGGCCGCTGTTCTGCCGGGGCATCGGCCCGTTCCGCTGGGCGGCGCTCTCGGGCGATCCGGAGGATATCCTGAAGACCGACCAGAAGGTGAAGGAGCTCATTCCCGACGATCCGCACCTGCACCAGTGGCTCGACATGGCGCGCGAGCGGATCGCCTTCCAGGGGCTGCCGGCGCGCATCTGCTGGGTCGGCCTCGGCCAGCGCCACCGGCTCGGCCTCGCCTTCAACGAGATGGTGCGCAACGGCGAGCTGAAGGCGCCGGTGGTGATCGGGCGCGACCATCTCGACTCGGGGAGCGTCGCGAGCCCGAACCGGGAGACCGAGGCGATGAAGGACGGATCGGACGCGGTTTCCGACTGGCCGCTCCTCAATGCGCTGCTCAATTGCGCTGGCGGGGCGACCTGGGTCTCGCTGCACCATGGCGGCGGCGTCGGCATGGGCTTCTCGCAGCATTCGGGGATGGTGATCTGCTGCGACGGGACCGAGGAGGCGGATGCGCGGATCGCGCGGGTGCTCTGGAACGATCCGGCCACCGGCGTGATGCGCCACGCCGACGCCGGCTACGAGATCGCGCTCGACTGCGCGCGCGAGAACGGGCTGCGGCTGCCCGGCATCCTCGGCGAGTGATGGAGCCGCGCCCGGTTCCCGCCGTGATCGCGGTCGTGCATCGCGGCGACGCGGTGCTGCTGGTGCGCCGGGGCTGTCCGCCGAACGCGGGCGCCTGGGGGTTTCCGGGCGGCAAGATCGAGCTTGGCGAGGGGCTGCGCGCCGCCGCCGAGCGCGAATGCCTCGAGGAGACGGGCGTGCGCTGCGCCGCGGTCCGGGTGCTCGACTGCCTCGACGCGATCTCGGAGGGCGGCTGGCACTACGTGCTGGTCGCGGTGCTCTGCGACTGGCGCGAGGGTGATCCCGTCGCGGGCGACGACGCCGCCGAGGCGCGCTGGGTACCGCTCGCCGCGCTCGACGACTGGCCGGGCCTGATCGCCGAGGTCGCCCGGATCGCGCGGATGCCCCGCGCCTGAAGACTATCCGCGCAGGCGGCGGTCGCAGCGTTCGGCGAGCCGTTCGAACAGCGGAAATTCCGCTTCCCGGAACTGCGTCCGGCCGATGAACCGCGCGGCTTCTAGTCCGCGCGTCCGCACGAGCCGGGCGGCCTCCATCGCGATCTCCGTCCGGCGGCGGAGCCGCGCGCGGGCCGCCGCGACCACGTCCCCCGGCGCTCCCGCGGGTTCCGCCGAGATGCCGCCGAAGGCCCCGCCGGGCCTGATTGTCTGATCCCCTCGCATTTCCAGTCCCCTCCCTTCCCCGAGAGGAATTATCACATGTTACCGGGGCGGGGGGCAATCTCGACTTCCGGACAGGGTTAGGGGCGGCGCCGCGAAGGCCCTTGCGCCCCGTCCGGCCGCCCCCTATAAGCTGCCCGACGTTACCCGGGGCGACGTGGCGGAGTGGTGACGCAGCGGATTGCAAATCCGGCGCACCACGTTGAATCTCAAGCCAATCTCGCGCACAGCATCGGCGGACATTCCGGAAACGAACCGTGAATGTGCCAAGCTATTTCCCCTTCCCCCGCGCGGCTTCCGCGAGCTTCCGCTGGCGCGCGCCGCGCCCGTATTTCCGGGCCATCACCGCGCTCTTGTGCCCCGTGATCGCCTGCACCTGGGCGTCGGTCAGCCCCATCTCGTAGAGCTCTGACGCGCGGTTGGCGCGGAGCCCATGGGCGAAGCGATCCTCCGAAAGACCGGCCGCGATCCGCGCGTCGCTGAAGGACTGGTTCGCGGCCCGATAGCTGACCGGGCGCCCGTGCTTGGCCTCGGCCACGATGGTCAGGCCATCCCGGCGCACCGTAGCCAGATAGGTCTCCAGCGCGGGCGCGAACGGCACCCACATCGTCTCGTCTGCCTTGCCGGCGCGGCGGCCCTTGCTCTGCACCAGCGTGATCCCGTCCGCGTCCAGATCGGCCCAGCGGAACCGCAGCACGTCTCCGATGCGCTGGCCGGTCCCGAGGCACAGTTCGAAGATGAGCCGCGCCCGGCCCGTCGCGCTCTCGCGGAATCGGGCAATGTCGGCCTCGGGCCACGGGGCATAGCCCGGCCCGGTCAGCGGAAGGTGCTCGATCCCCTTCACCGGGTTGCGCGGCATCCAGCCTATGTCGATCGCGTGCTCGCACAGGATCGAGTAGAGCGAGCAGATGTAATTCGCGAGGCGCGGGGTCTCGCGGTTCGCGTCCCGCGCGGCGATCACCGCCGGGCGCGTGATCACCGAAACGTCGTGGCGCCCGGCCTTCTGGCGGATGCGACCCAGCACCTTGTCATAGTCCCGCCGGGTGCGCGGCGCGAGCCGGTCCCAGCGCGGGCTCGACTGGTAGCTGTCGATCAGCGCGGCGATGCTCGTCCGCCCCGGCGCGGCCCGCTGCGGCTTCCCGTCCCGCGCCTCGGCATAGGCCGCGAGGAAACCCGGGTCGGTCGGCTCCGGCAGGCGCACCAGGGGATAGCCCCGGCGGCGAAAGTACCAGTATTCCCGGCCCCGCGAGGTCGTGCGGGACAGGTGGGGAAGGCCCGGGCGCTTCACAGCTCCACCTTCGTGTCGTCTGGCTCGCGGCCGGTCTCGCGCGTCACGATCTCGACCTCCTGCACGTCGCGCCCGTCGATCTGGCGCCAGATGGTGCGGACGGCGTAGATGGTCTCGCCCGCGTCGCGCACGGCCTTGAGCATCCGCTTCAGTTCGGCGGGGCGCATGGTCATGGCCGCGCCGCCGTCGTCTCGCTCGCGAGGATCGGGGCGGGGGTCATGGGCGGTCCCAACTCGGCGCCTGCCGCGCGTCGGCGAGAGCGCAGGCGTGCGCCTGAGAGATGATCGCGACCAGCTCCTCAGCCTCGCGGCGGGTCGCGCACTCCGACGTGAGGCTGAAGATGCCGAATTGCGCCCGGACGACGTAGACCGCGCGCTCCGGCAGCGGGATCAGCCCGAACAGCTTCGGGCGGGGCTGGAGTTCCATCGTCCAGCCGATGTTCCAGTCGGTTATCAGCGCGTCAGCCATCCCCGCCTCCCTCTCCCGGAATGGGCAGGGCGCGGATGGCGGCGGCGCAGTCCCCGGCCGCGAATGCCCCACTCGGCATCTTGTCCGCGTACTCCTGCTCCATCGCCTCGCACGCCTTCGCCGCAGCCTCACGCATGGCCTCCGCCCCGGCTCGGAACCGATCATCCTCGTTGAGCCGCTCTATCTCCCCGATCGGATCGGCGGGCCAGTCCACCGATGCCGCGCGGATGCGGTCCACGGTCTCGCGCAGGGTCTCGGCGCGCTTCGGTGGCTCCGGCGCGCGCCACCCGAGCGCGAGGAGGGCGGAGAGTTGCTTCTCGGCGAGGAACGCATGCGCGGGCCATTCCTCCTGCGCCTCCGGGTTTGTCATCGCCCGGGCCATCGCCTCCACGGCGGCGCGCTTCTGGTCGTCGGTCATGCTCGGCCTCCCTTGATCGTCTGGTCCACTTCCTCGCCGTCGTCGTAGATCGCCAGACGCTTGCAATGCGGGCAGCCCCGGTTCGCGGCCTCGACCGCCTCGTCGCCTTCAAGGCCACAGACCGGCGGGCCGGCGCAGACGATGATCATGCCGACCGGCTCGTCCTCACTCGCCATCGTCGCTCCCCTCCTTGCGCGCAGGGGAGAGGGCGGCGCGGAGGGCGGCGCGGAGGGCGGCGAGGACGAACCGCCGCGCATATTCCGCCTCGCCTCTCGCGGTCAGTTCACCGACCCCGTAGGAAAGCTGGTTCTCGCCGGCGGACGGCCACCCCGCGCTCTCGACAGCCGCCTTGAGCGCCAGCTCCACCATCGCCGCCTCCGCCTCGCTGCCCGGAGGAGGGAGGGGGGAGGCGAGGTCGGCGCGGAGGTACTCTGCGCCGAACAGCCGGCCGCCGTTTTCGGTCGCGGCCTCATTCCACGCTAGGTCGTCGTCGTCTCCGACCGGCACCAGCCAGATCCGCTCCGGTGCTTCACTCGCCATCGCGGGGCTCCTCAATCAGGCGCACCATCGCAGCCAAGGGGAGGCCGAAGACGTTGGCCCTTCGGATGCCCGCCTCGGCCATCACCTTCTCTCGCCGCTCCCTACACGTCAGAGGGCGCATCTTTTCCTTGAGCCGCGCCCGGATCTTCCGAGCGGCTGGACGTGCGTTCTTACGAGGCATCGCGGGGTTCCTTCTCGGTGAGGGCGGCGATGCGCTCGGCCTCGAACCCGCCGAGGATTTCGCGCCGCTTCGCTACCAGCATCTCCATCGTGATCGGCGCTCCGCTCGCGCCATTGATGGCATTCCGCGTCGAGAACATCAGGGTCTCGCCGCAGGCCATGCGGATGATCCCGCGCTCGATCCGGCGCAGATCGGCGTGCTCGCGGTTCCAGGCTTCGCGCTGCTCGTTCTCCGCAGTCAGCCTCGCTACCTCCGCCTCCCGCTCGGCGAGGGCGGCGTTCAGTCGGGCAATGTCCGCGTTGCTGTCCTCGATCTCCGCCGACGCGCACCGCTCGAAATTCTCGGCCGCGACGCGGATCTTCTCCGCCCGCTCGGTCTCGGCGGCGAGCAGGGCGCGGAGTCGGTCCAGCGCATCGGCGGCGGATCGGCACGTCTCCCCGAAGGTCCAAGGCAGCGCGTATGCGTCATCCTCGGTCACGCCGCGCAGTTTCGCCAGCAGCGCGTCGATCTCCGCGAGGGTCATCGCCCGCCCTCCCGCTCTGTCTCCGCGTCGGGGGCGGCTGGGGCGGAACACCAGTGGGTCGGGCTGAGGGCGATGGCGTTTGGCCAATCGAGAGGGTCTTTCCCCCACGACCCAGACGGGTAAGCGGGGGAACTGTCGATCCAGTACATATCGGTCCAGCGATGGCCTTCGCACCAGAGGTCCACTGGCTTGCCGTTGCTTCTGAACGTAGCGATCGGCATCCACCCCGCCCCGGCGTCGTGCTCTCGGATCGCGGCGATGGCGGCGTCTGCCTCGGGGAGGAAGTCCTGCCAGATCACAGAGTCATCTTCTGGGGTGGGTTCCGGCCATCCGATCTCGGCGGCGATGATCCGCGCCACCTTCTCCCGCAGTGCGTCGTTGGTCATCGCGCGGATCCCTTCGGAAAAATCGTCACCGTCCAGCCTTCATCGAGGCTTTCCCTGAGATACCGCAGGGCCTCGGCGTCGCTCGAAAATGGCGCGTGCGTGGTCATCAGGTGCCCATCGTCGTCTCGGGCCTCGGCCTCCCAGCCGGCTGCTCGGATCTCAGCGGGCGGCGTCAGGTTCACCGGCTTAGGGCTTTTCATCGCGCGGCTCCCCCGGTTGCGTGGCGGCGAGGGCGGCGTCGATGCGATCGATTTCGTCTCGGTGCTCCATTCGGCGCCAATTGATGTCATTGTTCGGAGGTTGCTTGCCGAGGTCGTCGCGACGGCTGTCATGCCAGTGCCGTGCCTCGATCAGCGCCTCCCGCAGCGCCCGCACCGCCTCCGCGTCCCTCGCGGCTTGGGCGCGGAGAGCGGCAATCTCCTTTCGGTATCCGTCGAGGCGCCCCGCCTGTGTCGTCGTCTCGTCCATCACCCCTCGTCCTCGTCCCGCGCCTGGCGCTCCGCCTCGGCCTTCGCCGCCGCCATCGCGGCCTCGATCTGCTCTGGGGTGGGGGCGCCTTCCACAACCTCACCGTCCGCGTTGTGCTCGATGATCTCGTCGGCCGGCTGCGGCGCGGGCTCGTCGCGGTAGATCACGCCGCCCCGGCGCGGTGTGGCGGGGGTCACGTCGCGCGCGCGGTCGGGGCCGTAGTCCTGCACTTCCTCGGTGAGCTCGAGCCCCATCAGCGCGTCGGGCGCTCCATCGCGGACAGCGAAGGACCTGGCCCGCATCGAGAGCATCCGCGCGGGGTACTGCTGCCACGGCCCCTGCTTCCCCGCGAGGCCGGCGCGCTTGGCGTCCGCCATGGAGAAGGTGCGGACGATCACCCGGCCGTTGTCGCCGCGCGTGAGCGTCGCGGTCGCGACCATCTTCTCGCCCTCGCCGGAGATCTCGACGTCGACGTGGTGCCCGGCGCGCATGACGAGCCCGGGGATCGCGTCTCCCCACAGCGACGGGCGTCCGTTCACCACCGCGATGTGCGCGAGGGCCTGCATGGGCGCGAGCCCGACTTCGGACCCCTTCATGATCGCGGCCATGATCATCTCGGGCCGGTTCTGGAACGCCTTGGGGACCATATCCCCGGCGCCGGCAAGCGCCTGCGAGAGACGGAAGGCTTCTTCGATGGTCTGCGGCGCGAAGGCCGCGATCGCGCCTCCGGCCTTCACGGGGGCCTTCGCCGGCGCGGGGGCGGTCTGCGTGCTGATGGCGGTGGTCTGGTTCATGCTGCGTCTCCATGAGGCGCCATCATCTGGCGCGCGGCTTCCATCGCGGCGCGGGTCGGCGCCGGGGCTATCGGGGCCTTGTCGGCCCATTTCTGGCGGTAGAAGGCGGGGGCGCCGACGACGGCGACGCGCGGCGGGTAGCCGGGCCATTGCCCGGTCCGCAGGCATTCGCCCCAGATCCGGCGGGCCTCGGCGCACTGGTGGCGCGCGTCGAGCATCCAGTCGGCATCGTCGGCCTCGTCGTCGTGGAGCTTGATCACCGAGACGCCGAAGGGCGGGGCCTTCTCGATGAAGGCGAAGCGGAAGCCTCGGCGCTCGCCGGTCGCGGCCTCCCAAACGTCCTGATAGTGCGCGGCCTGCGCCGCGTAGCCGTAGCTCGTCACCGACTTGATGCAGGCGTCGGGGGAGGCGTCCTCGCAGGTCTTGAGATCCACCAGGGGCCGGCGCGGGTCGGCCGGCGCGTGGTCGACGAGCGCGCGGCACCAGATGCCATCGATCTGCGCGAAGGCGGCGAGCTCGTTCCGCTCCACCGGAAGCAGGTCGATCCCGAAGGCGCCGAGTTGCCGGCGCGCGGCTGTCACCAGCGCATTCGCGGCCTCGAACTGCGCGACGAGCATCGGGGTCTTGCCGGCGGCGCGCGCGGCGTCCCGCTCGGCCCGGGCGTCTTTCGAGCGCCAGTCGTCGGCGTCGATCACCGCGATTCCGGCGCCCTTGCCGAGCAGCATCGTATGGGCCGCGCGGCCCACGTCGAAAGCGTCGCTCTGGCGAGGCGCGAAATCCGGGTTGAGCCGGGGGCAGGCCGTCCATGCGTGGAGCGGCGAGCGATTGATGATCTGGCGGACGAGCCCGGACGAGAGCGACGGGAGCGGAGCCGGGTCGGCGTGGTATTGCTCGTCGCTGAGGTCGAAGACGCCGGGGCGGTCAATGCGCATGATCAAATCCTCTGGAAAAGGCCGGAGCGGCGTGGGTGGGATCGCCGCTCCGGCAGTGACGGCGCGCGAGGCAGTAGGACAGCGCGCCGAGGGAGGAACCTCAGTTGGACGGCGCGCGCTCGCGGATCTTCTCGCGCCGGGCGATGGCCTGCCGGTAGCGCCCCAGCGCGATCTCGAGCGCGATCATGCGCGCCTCGAGCGTCTCGCCGGCCACCCGGACCTCGTATTCGGCCTGCTGCTGCTCGGTCATGGCAGCGCCCACCAGATCAGCGCGCCGACCACGGCAACGCTCGCGAGCATCAGCGCCAGCCGGGCGACGCGGGTCGGGTCGATGCGCATCAGCGTGCCCTCCATTCCTGCTGAACCGCGGTCCGCGCGGACTGCAGCGCGTGGGCGAGGCTGGCGCAGTAGAGACCGGCGAGCGCGAGCCAGAGCGCGGCGAGGGTAAGGCGGGCCATCAGACCCGTTCCCCCGGATTGGCCGCGTGGTAGAGGCAATCCTCGTAGAGCTTCGTCGCGGCACCGGCGGCGAGGTCGAAGTGGTACGCCGCCTCGTCCTCGTCGTGCTCCCATTCGCGGGCGTCGCGGAGGGCGGTGATCAGATCGCGCCATTCCGCGTCGACCAGTTCCGCGAGGGCGTCGAGCGTGAGGCTCACGCGGTCGCGCGAGGTCGGGAACGCGCGGATCTGCGCGGCGAGCGTGGCGGCTTCGGAGTGGGTGGCGTCGAGCATCAGAAGATCACCTCCGTGTCGTCGTGCTGCGGTGCGGGTTCGGGCTGCGGCTGCGGGAGCGCGCGGATCGCATCGACGAGCGCGGTGGCGATGTTCGTGGACAGGTCGAAGAGGGTGATCTCGTGCCATTCGAGATGCCTGCCCCCGACGAACCGGATCGTGAGCGCGTTGCTGTTCCCGTAGGCCGGGTGCAGGTCCAGGGTCTCGACCGAGCGGACGTTGTGTATGTTGAGGGTGAGGTTCATCAGGAGAACTCCCGCAGCATCTCGGCGCGACGCTCGCACTCCTCGCGGGTGTCGTCGTGCAGCGCCTCGCCGTCGCCGAAATCCCAGAGGCCGAAGACCGTGTAGAACTCGGCATCATCCTCCGCGCATTCCAACGTCTCCGGCTGCTCGACGCCGCGGAATTCGATCTTCGCCGTGCGGCACGGTGCGACCGCGAACCCGGCCGGATAATGGCCGGGGTTGGGCGCGACGCCCGGCAGACAGTTCCAGTCCATGTCGGTCAGGTTGGGCATCTCGGGTCTCCCATCGGGGGTGCGATGGGGAGATCATAAGTTGGCAATTTCCAACTTGCAAGAAGAAAGAGGAGGCAATTTCCAATTTTCTGCGATGTGGGGTGATTCGTGGGTTTGGCACGAAAAAGCCCCGCGCGGGGCGGGGCTTTGGTGCGCTGGGATGTGGCTGCTCCGCTAACGCCCGATGCTTGGCGGCAGTACGCTCATCGCGACGAGGGCGGGCTGGCGCGGCGCCTGATAAACGGGCTGGAAAACGATGGTCTGGGGCGGTGTCTCTGGCCGGGCGGCGGCCGAGGGCGGACGCCACGCCGCAGCCGCAGCTTCACGGGCTGCGCTGTCCCGGTCTCTCTTCTCAAGAATCGCGGCGCAGGCGGTAACATCTCCGGCCTGGCACATCTCGTTGAGCTTCATGATGACCGGATCGGGAGGCGGGGGCGGCACCGGTGCGCACGAGGCGATTATCGCGGCAACCGAGGCGATTATTGCGCGCGGCGCGTGCCGATTTGCCTTATCGCAAGGCGACTTCTGTCTGGAACCGGGGGCGCTGGTATGCATAGGGATGAGTGCTGCGCCGCATAATTCAGAATCAGGGCGCCGGGTTCGATTGGTTGCCCACCGGGAGAGAGACTGCGCAGTGCCTAACCCAAAGAAGATTGTCCTGTCGCTCATTCAGATGCGGCCTTGCCAGATCGAGGCTCTTCGCCAAGCTGCGGAGCGGCAGATGAGCCGAGAAAAGCCTCCACCATCGCCTCGATCCGAAGGAGATCGTCTGCGTCGGCTTTGCCAAAAGTGCGAAGAGCTCGGCGGAGCGCATCCCGCTTGCTCGGCTCTAGTAGCAGCACATACGGCTCCTCGCTTAGGCCGGCCGCGATCCTACCCAAGGTGTCAACCCCGGGACTCCGGTGACGCACCAGGAGATCGTGCATCGTCGATTGGCCAAGCCCGCCGGCCCTCTTGACGTCGGCAGGCTTCATTTCTTTTTCCTCCATGATCGCACTGACATTGCGGATCACGGCGAGCGTCACGGGGTCGATGTCTTTCTCCATGCAGTAGGAAATAGCCTACGCGCGCGGCGTGGGCGACAAGGTAATTTCCGCTTGTAGAGTTGGCAATTTCCAATTATTGTGCTGCCCATGCAGTACGATCCGATACAGGCGAACCAGGAACTCCTCTCCGACATCGCGGCATTCTGCGAGCGCGAGGGGATGAGCAAGTGGGCGTTCGGGGAGCAGGCGGTGAAAGACCGCCGCCTCGTCTCGGACCTGGAAAAGGGCCGGGAACTCCGCGGGAAGACGCGAGCCCGCCTCCTCCATTTCATGGCGGCGCCCGCCACCGGAGACGCGGCATGACCCGCGCGAAAACCGGGCGCTCCCCCCAGCGCCCGGCCCCCTCGGCCCCGGATACATGCCCCACCCATTACTCGACCGAGACCAACTCTTTACGCAGTGCCTAGCAAGTATAGAGGGGACAAGTCGAAATGTCTTACGAAGCCTTTTTCAGACGTAAATTCGCAGACTTCCTCCGGGAGAACTTCCGCTCCCCCGAACATATCGCGGTCTGCTTCGGCGTGACCGCCCGTCAAGCACAGAACTGGCTTGACGAAACCAGCGGCCCGCGCGGGCACATCGTCGCGAAGGCCATGACGGATCCGAGCATGGCGGCGAGCGCCATGAGGCACCTGGGGGGTTGACGATGCCTAAAGGACGGCTGCGGCGCGCGGTCTATGCGCACGAGATCATCATCGGTCTGCGGATCGCGGCCCTCGGCGAATGGTGGGCGGCCCGCGCGGCCGCTCGCCTCAAGCGCCTCGTGAAATTCGTTTCGTAGGAGATTTCGTGATGCCCGACGAAACCACCATGACCATGACGCTCCCGGACGGCACCACGACCGGCCCGTTTACGCTCGACGATCTCAAGGCCGCGACCGGCAAGCTCAAGGGCATGAAGGCGGATCCCGATTTCGACGCGGCCGCGACGACGGCCTATCGCGTCACGGCCGCCGAGCTCCGCCAGTTCATCGAGCGGTACGAGCGCCTCGAGCAGGACAGGGCCGGGGTCGCCGAGGACATGAAGGAGGTCATGGCCGAGGCGAAGGCGAGCGGCTACGACACCAAGGTTCTCCGCAAGCTGATCGCGCTGCGGAAGAAGGATCCGGCCGACGTGTCGGAGGAGGAGGCAATCCTCGAAGTCTACAAAGCCGCGCTCGGGATGGATTGACCCATGCCCTCGGTCTTCATGATCCCGGGCAAGCCGACGGCGTGGCAGCGCGCCAGGAAGGTCGGCAACCGGCACTTCACGCTCCCCGCCATGGTCGCGGCGCAACACGCGATCGCGGCGGCGAGCGTCGGGAACCTCGAGGCGCCCCTCGGGCCGCACCATGACGGCCCGGTCATGCTCGACGTGGTCGCCTACTTCGAGATCCCGAAGTCGTGGTCGAAGAAGAAGCGGGCCGCGCTGCTCGGGGCGCCCCACGCTCAGAAGCCCGACGCTTCGAACATCGCGAAGCAGGTCGAGGACGCGCTCAACGGCATCGCCTACCACGACGACGCCCAGGTGGTGGACACGCGGTGCCGGAAGTTCTGGGGCGAGTACGCGCAGACGGTCGTCTCCATCGAACCCGCCACGGGAGGCTGACCATGGACCGCCTCCTCGCTGCCATCCGCGCGGACTGCGATCGCAACTACGCCCTGGCGCGCCCGGCGGCCCGCGCCCGCGCGCTGATCCACCCGCTGATCTGCGCGGGAACCGACATGTCCGACTGGCGCAGCCACATGGGCCCGACCGAGCGCGAGCTCTGCGAAGCCGCGATCGAGGCGGGCGTCTGGGCGCCCGAAGGAGAAGACCATGGCGAAAGATGATCTGGAAGACACGCCGCCGCCGATGCACCCGGAGCGCCGGGCGAAAGGGTTCGAGCCGATCGGCGCCGTTATCGCCCGCCTCATGAGAAAAGCCGGGGAGCAACGCGATGGCCGATAGCCCGCTCGAGAACATCGGCGCCGAGCAGAACCTGCTCGGCTCGATCCTTTTGAACAACGACGTGCTGCCGCGCGTCTCCGGGCTGATCACTGCGGAGGACTTCGCGGACCCGGTGCATGGCCGGATCTTCGCGGCCATCCAGGCGCGGGCCGCGAAGGACCAGCTGGCCGACGCGGTGACGCTCCGGGCGATGATGGCCGACGACGCGGGGCTGGCCGATCTCGGCCCGGAATATCTCGCGCGCCTCGCCGGGGCGGCGATCTCGATCTTCGCCGCGCCCGACTACGCGCGCCTGATCGCGGGCCTCGCGAAGAAGCGTCGGCTCGCGGCCATGCTCTCCGACGCGCTGGAGGGCCTCGGGGACGCCGACGCGGACGCCGACGCGATCCTCGGGCAGGTCGAGGCGTTCGGCCTGTCGCAGGAGCGCCGGGGCGGCGCGGAGATCATCTCCTTCATGAAGGCGGCGGGGCTGGCCGTGGTCGCGGCCAGCGCCGCGCATACCGGGGAGACGCTGCCCGGCGTCCCGACCGGCGTCGAGCGGCTCGACGAGATGCTCGGCGGGTTCCACGCGGGCGAGCTCATCGTGCTCGGCGGCCGGCCCGGCATGGGCAAGTCGAGCCTCGCGCTCTCCATCGCCACGCACGCGGCCACCTGCGGCCACGGCGTCGGGTTCATCAGCCTCGAGATGGACGCGGCCAGCCTCGCCTCCCGGGCGATCTCCGAGGCGACCGCGCTGCAGAACCGGCCGGTGCCCTATTCGGCTGTCAGGCGCGGCACGGTCTCGGATCGCGAGTTCGACGATTTCAGGGGCGCGGCGAAGGACATCAGCGAGCTGCCGATCAGCTTCACCCCGCCGCAGTGCCGCGACCTCGAGAGCATCTACAGCTCCGCGAAGCGCATGCAGAAGCTGTTCGCCTCGCGCGGCACGCCGCTGGGCCTGCTCGTCGTCGACTACGTGCAGCTGGTGCGCGCCGGCCGGAAAACCCGGTTCGAGGAAGTCACCGAGATCTCGATCGCGCTCAAGTCGATGGCGCTGACGCTCGGCGTCCCGGTACTGGCGCTCTCGCAGCTGAACCGCGGCGTCGACAACCGCGACGACCACCGGCCGATGACCAGCGACCTGCGCGAGAGCGGGCAGCTGGAACAGGACGCGGACGTGATCCTGTTCTGCTACCGCGCCGAGCATTACCTGGCGCGCAAGAGCACCGACGACATGGAGAGCATCGAGATCCAGGCGCACTACGCCGCCCTCGATGCCGTGCGCGGGAAGATGGAAATCATCGTGGACAAGCAGCGCAACGGCGACACCGGGACGGTGGTCGTCAGGTTCGATCCTGCCACGAACTTTGTCCGGGGGATCGGAGCGTGACGCAGCCATGGATGAAGTTCTACCCCTCGGACTGGCGGGCCGACCCGCGCCTGAGGATGTGCAGCCTGGCCGCCCGTGGTCTCTGGATGGAGATGCTGGCGCTCATGCATGAGGCCACGCCGTATGGCCACCTTCTGATCTCCGGCATCTCACCGACAGACGCGCAACTTGCGGTGTTGGCAGGCGCCCCGTCCGACCAGATCCCCGACTTGCTCGGCGAACTGGAATCGGCCGGCGTGTTCTCCCGCACCAGATCGGGCGCCATCTACTCGCGAAGGATGACCCGGGACGACAAGAAGTCCGCTCAAGCGCGGAAAAACGGCAAAAACGGCGGCAACCCAATCCTTTGTAATTCAAAGGGAAATACGCCTCCGGATAACCCTCAGGATAAGGGTGGGGATAAAACCCAGAAGCCAGAAGCCAGAAGCCAGAAGCCAGAAAGAGAGAATATTCCCCTCTCCCAGAAATCTTCCGCGCGAAGTTCCGAGCCGGTTTCCGAGCAGCCGTTCGAGGTTCCGGACAGGTCAGGCGAGCAGTCGAGGTTCCCGGAGTTCTGGGGGGCCTACCCGCTCAAGGCGAACATGGTCAAAGCCGAGGCCGAGTTCATCACGGCCACGCTGCGCGGCGCCGACCCCGAGGTGGTGATCTCGGCGGCCAGGCGCTTCGCGGCCTCTCAGCAAGGCAAGGATCCAACCTACATCCCGCAGCCAGCGAACTGGCTCAAGAACCGTCGCTGGACCGACGAAATCCCGGCGGCCGCGCCACCCGACCCGGAGCAGGCCAGGCGCATTCGGGCGCTCGAGGCAACCGCGAGGAGGTTCGCATGATGACCGAAGCCGAGCGCGCCGCCCGAGGCTGGCCGAGCACCGCCCGGGTGCCGTTCCAGCGCCGGGCGCTCTGCGTGGTGCCACAGGCCGAGCAGGGGCAGCAGGAGCGGGCAAGCGCGGATTTTCCGGTAGTGGGAGACCCCTGCGACGAGATGGGCCTGTGCGCTGCGCTCCGTGGCGCTACGGGGGTGGTGTTCGGGGAGGGGGATGCATGAGCGACGACCGTAAGACTGGCCCCGATCTCGTCACCTCTCGCGCTTCTGCTTCCCTGGGCGCTTCGGCTCCGCCAGGATGCGCTCCCGCTCGTCCGCGCACTCCGCGATCAGCCGCTCGACGCGCCGTAGCGCATCGGGTGGCAGGTAGCCGCGCGGGATGGCTTGCCACCCCGCCTCGGTCAGGCGCCGCATTTCGGTGCTGCGGTTCATTTCCGGGCCTCGGCGGCGCTGTCCGCCACGGTCTCGATTGCGAGCGGGCGGTCGAGGTCATCGTCGGGCAGGTTGCACTGCGTGGGCAGGGGGCCGAACGCCTTGCGGAGCGTCGCGACCGCTGCCTCAATGCGCTCGGCTGGGGCGATGCGCCCGAACGCTCCGGAGCCTCCGACCCGGTTTGGCGCGGCGGCGTCGTAGACAGACGGGGCTCTGACCGTGATCTGGTCAACCTCGGTGTAGCGGTAGCGGGCGCCGATCACGACGGACGCGCGGCCACGTCCCCAGCGGATGATGATGTTGTTCGGGGTCTGGTAGATCGTCGTCATCTCATGGCCTCAGGAGTTGCCGGCCGCGAGCTTGGCGGCGACGATTTCGTCGAGAGCCTGCTCGTGCTCCGGGGTGATCGCGTAGAACGACCCCTCGGGGGTCCGCTTGCAGTCGAGGTCTTCGAGGCGGAACGGCAGGCGGTGGCTCGCGATCCGCATCCGGCTCACCATCCCGTTCTCCCGGGTCTCGTGGAGCGGGCGATGGGACACGCCAGCCTCGTCAGTCCACCAAATGCTGTCGGCGTATCCGTTGGTGTCGATGTGCAGGTGCTTGGTCATCGCCAGTCCCCCTCAGGCTACGGTGTAGATCGTGTGCTCGAAATCAGCGGGCAGCGGGTCGGTTTCTCCGTTGATCGCCGCGTAGAAGCCCACCGGCTTGCGGCCGTCAGAACTGCCGCGAAGCTCGACCTTCTCGATGACCGTCATCACGCCGTCTTCGTTGATGATGTCCCCGACCTGGAGGTCGCCCCGGCGCCGCATCGTGTCGGTCTTGGTGTAGATGGTCATCGTCGTGTCTCCCTCTCTATATCCTCAATATACGCAACCACGTTGCGCAATGCAAGGGGGAAATGCGCATGAGCGAGAAAAAATCAGGCCCCGATCTCGTCCGCGACGCCCGCAAGGCGCGGAGGGCCCGCGAGGACGAGCGGGAGAGCCGCCGCGCGCAGATGGATCGGGCGCGGGGCGAGGGGGAGCACGACGGCAGCAACATCGGAGGGCAGGACGAATGACGATCATGACGCTGGGAATGCTGATCCTCGCGGCGAGCTACCTGCTCGCAATCGTGGGGTGCTGGCTCACGATGGACCCGGACACGTTCTATTTCGGCGTCTGGTCGGCGCTCGGCAGCGCGGCCGGCGTCGCGCTCATCGGCGCGGGGATGATGCTGTGACCCGCGAGCCCAGCATCAACATCCAGGTGTTCCGGCGAATCCTGATCATCCGCCTCGAGGCGTCCGGTCACGAGCCGGTCGAACTCGACGTGACGCGCGAGATCGGGCCGCCGTCGATCATCCGCGTGCGCTGGTCGATGCATCACGGGCTCCCGCTCGAGCAGATCGCCGTCGCGGAGGCCGTCGTGATCGATCGCGGCGGGCCGGATTGGGTGGCCGCTCTGATCCGCGCGAAGCGGGCGCAGCGGCGGGAAATGATGAGGTCGGCGTGAGCGATTGGCGCGACGATGCGGGCAGGTTCCTCCCGGGCAACCGGTTCTGGGAGGCGCGCAGTTCCTGCGGACCGAACCCGAAATTCTCTGGCCCTGACGAACTGTGGAGGGCCTGCTGCGAGTACTTCTCCTGGAACGCGGAGAACCCGCTCTACGAGGCGAAAGCCTTCGCCTACGAGGGGGCGGTTACCGTCGAGGACTTGCCGAAGATGCGCGCCATGACGCTCGCGGGCCTGTGCATGTTTCTCGACATCGGGGAACAGACATGGCGCGACTGGCGGTCCACGCGCCCGGATTTGTCGGGGGTCATCACGCGAGCCGAGGCCGTGATCCGGCGCCAGAAGTTCGAGGGCGCCTCCGCCGGCCTCCTCGTCCCCAGCATCATCGCCCGCGATCTCGGCCTTGCCGATCGGCAGGAGATCTCCGGCCCGGACAAAGGTCCGGTTCAGGTTTCCGCCGACGCCGCAGAGCTGCGCGGCATTCTCACCGGCATGGCCTCGAACCTGCCGAAGGAGGGGGAAGCTTGACCTTCGAGCCGTCCCTCGCTGAACGCCTCGCCGCGATGCCGCCGGACATGCGCGAGGAAGCCCTTGCACGGCTCGGGGACGAGAAGGCCGCGCGGCTGCGCTGGGATTGGGAATTCTGGTCGCGGCCGAGCCAGCTTCCGCCGCCGGGCGATTGGGACATATGGCTGGTGCTCGCCGGTCGCGGCTTCGGCAAGACCCGCGCCGGCGCCGAATGGGTGCGCGCCGAGGTGGACGCCAAGCGGGCAAGCCGCATCGCCATCGTGGCCGACACGGCGGCCGACGCGCGCGACGTGCTGGTCGAGGGCGCGTCGGGCCTGCTCTCGATCTATCCGCCCGCGCAGAAGCCGCTCTACGAGCCGTCCAAGCGCCGCGTGACCTTCCACACCGGGGCGACGGCGACGCTCTACAGCGCCGAGGACCCGGAGCAGCTTCGCGGGCCGCAGCACGACCTCGCGCTGGCCGACGAGCTCGCGAAGTGGCGCTACATGCAGGAGACGTTCGACCAGATCATGTTCGGCCTGCGCCTCGGGTCGAAGCCGCGCCTGATGATCACCACCACGCCGCGCCCGGTCCCGCTGATCCGGGAACTGCTCGCCAAGCCGAATGTCGTCGTGACGCGCGGTGGGACGCGCGAGAACCGGGCGAACCTCGCGGCCTCGTTCTGGCAGGCCGTGCATGACCGATACGCCGGGACGCGCCTCGGCCGGCAGGAACTCGACGGCGAGGTGGTCGACGACGTGCCGGGCGCGCTCTGGACGCGCCGCGTGCTCGACGGATGCCGCGTGCGCGAGGATGCGCTGCCGGACTTCAAGCGGGTGGTCGTCGCGGTCGATCCCGCGGTGACGAGCGGCGAGGAAGCCGACGAGACCGGCATCGTCTGCGCCGCGCTCGGGGAGGACGGCCGGGCCTACGTGCTCGAGGATGCCTCGCTCGTCGCCACGCCGCAGGGCTGGGCCTCGCGCGCCATCTCGACGCTGGACCTGCGCGGCGGCGACGCGCTCGTCGTCGAGGTGAACCAGGGCGGCGAGATGGTGGCGCAGACCATCCGCAGCGTCCGGCCGACCGCGCGCATCCTCGAGGTGCGGGCGACGCGCGGCAAGCACGTCCGGGCCGAGCCGATCTCGGCGCTCTACGAGCAAGGCCGGGTGAGCCACGTCGGCGCCTTCCCGGACCTCGAGGACCAGATGGTGCTGATGACCGCGCAAGGCTACCTCGGGGACCGCTCGCCCGACCGGCTCGACGCTCTGGTGTGGGCGCTCACCGCGCTGTTCCCGAACCTGATCCGCCCGGTAGCGAGCCCGCCGCCGGTCAACGCCCCCCGCGCCCCGGCCGGGCAACACGAATGGATGAACCGATGACCGAATACGAGGCGATCAACGCGGGGTGGCCGCGCGGGCTGATCGATTGGGAGGCGGAGCGACGGCGCCGCTGGTGGAGATTCTGGTGAGGGAACCGAGCATGGAACAGGGCTACGAGCGGCCGGACCACAAGGACGCGCTGTCGATGAGGGGCAAGCCGCTGCCCGACGAGAAGCGGGACGAGGCGGAACTGCTCCAGCTGATCCGCGAGCGGTCGGTCGAGGCGCAAGGTCTCTGGGACGTCAATTTCGACCTGGCCGAGGATGACGTCGATTTCGTCGAGGGGCTGAACCAGTGGCCGGACGGCGCGCCGGAGAACAACGTCCGGCTCACGCTCTCGACCATGCACACGCTCGTCGAGCAGGTGGTGGGCGAGAACCGCCAGAGCCGCCCGGCCATCGCGGTCAAGCCGACGGATCTCGCGGGCTCGGGGGCAAAGCTCAAGGCGACGACGGACAGCGGCCGCGAGGTCGAAATGTCGCAGGCCGAGGCCTACGAGGGCATCGTGCGCGCGATCGAAGCGAACAGCGGCGCCGAGGCCCATTATGATCGTGCTTTCAACCACGCGGTCGACGGCGGGTTCGGCTGGCTCCGGGTCTACACGCGCTATGCCAACGGGAAGGACTTCGACCAGGAGCTGGTGATCGCCAGCGTTCGCAACCGCTGGTCGGTGCTCACCGGCCCGTTCGAGGAACTCGACGGCTCGGACATGCCCTATGCGCT
Organism: Amaricoccus solimangrovi; assembly: GCF_006385685.1. Classification (GTDB taxonomy): domain Bacteria; phylum Pseudomonadota; class Alphaproteobacteria; order Rhodobacterales; family Rhodobacteraceae; genus Amaricoccus; species Amaricoccus solimangrovi. Next base: position 175,903 of record NZ_VFRP01000002.1, read on the forward strand.
GGTGGCCGAGGACATGCCGCGCCGCGAGTTCGAGCGCCGCTATCCCGACGCCGCGCCGGGCGACCTGTTCGCGGGCCTGCCCGAGGATCAGCGCCTGTTCTGGGCGAAGGACGGCCGCGTGCGCGTGGCGGAATACATGGAGCGCGTCGCGGTCGAGCAGGAACTCCTGCTGCTCACCGATGGCCGGCTGTTCTACCGCGACGAACTCAAGGATCTGCTCGCGCCGGACGGGGCGCTGATCGGCGCGCCGCCGACGCAGGAAGGCCCGGTGCGGGTCGACCGCGCGCGCAAGATCGTCACCTGGAAGGTGCTTTGGCGCAAGGTGACGGGCCACACGATCCTCGAGGGCGGGGTGAAGGGTCTGGAGCTGCCGTTCTGCTCGATCCCCATCGTGCCGGTGCTCGGCCGCGCGCGCGACCGCCGCAACGGCGAGACGATCTATTCGAGCCTGATCCGCTTCGCCAAGGATCCGCAGCGGATGAAAAACTACTGGCATTCGAAGGCGACCGAGCGCATGGGCCGCGCCTCGAACGCGCCGTGGGTCGGGCCGGCCGAGGCGTTCGAGGGCTACGAGCACGAGTGGCAGGAGGCGAACAGCGGCCAGCGCGCGTTCCTGCGCTACAACGGCGCGCAGATCCCGACGCGCGACCACGGCCCGGCGATCCCGACCGCGGAAATCCAGATGGCCGCGATCATGACCGACAACGTCAAGTCGGCCACGGGCATCTACGACAGCAGCATCGGCGCGGCCTCGAACGAGACGAGCGGCCGGGCGATCAACTCGCGGAAGGTTCAGAGCTCGACCACGAACTTCACCTATCCCGACAACCTCGGCCGCGCGATCCGCCGCGTCGGGCTGCTGCTCGTCGACGCGATCCCGCGCATCTACGACACCGAGCGCGTCCTGCGCCTGCTGGGCGAGGACGGCAAGGGCGTGTGGCTCGCGGTCAACCAGCAGATCGCCGGCCCGGATGGCCTCCCCGCGGTCTCGCAGGCGCTCGGCAAGGGCGAATTCGACGTGAGCGTGAAGGCCGGCCCGAACTTCGCGACCCAGCGCGAGGCGGCGGCGGACGGGATGATGCAGATCAGCCAGACCGCGCCGGATCTGCTCCCGGTCATCGGTGACAAGATGGTCGAGAACATGGACTGGCCGCAGGCGTCGCAGATCGCGGCCCGCATGCGCCGGATGATGGACCCGAAGCTTCTCAGCCCGGAAGAGCGCGCCGAGATCGAGCAGGAGGCCAAGGCCGGGCAGCAGCCGGGCCCGGACGGCCAGCCGCAGCCCTCGCCCGAGCAGCAGCAGGCGGCCATGGCCGAGCAGGCGATGCAGATGCGCGCGCGGGTCGAGCAGGCCAAGGCCGAGGCCGAGATGGAGAAGGCCGAGGCGGACAAGCTCGAGGCCCGGGCCAAGGCCGCCGAGGCCATGGCGAAGCTCGCCGCGCTCGGCTTCGCCCCCGGAGCGCCCGCGCCGATGCCCCCGGCGCCGATCGAGCAGCCGCCCGAGATGGGCGCGCCGCAGCCCCCGCGACCCCCGGCCGGGCCGATGATGGCCCCGCCCGCGCAGTGACCACCCCCAGCAAAGAGGAACGCACCATGTCCGATGATGAAGCCAAGATCGAAGCCGAGATTCAGGCGAAGGGCCTCAACGCCCCGCGCCTCAACCCCGCGATGATCGATGCCGCGATCGCGGGCGAGCAGTACCATGTCTTCCCTGGCACGACCTTGACCGTCTGCGCGCTGACCTTGCGCAACGGGTTCATCGTCACGGGCGAGAGCGCGGCCGCGTCGCCGGAGAACTTCGACGAGGAGATCGGCCGGAAGATCGCGCGCGACAACGCCCGGAACAAGATCTGGGCGTTCGAGGGCTACCTGCTCCGCGAGCGTCTCGCGGCCGCCTGAGCCTCTGGCGCGGCCTTCGGGCCGCACCACCACCCCTCACAGGACAGATACCAGCATGAGCAACGAGCAGGAACAGCAGGATGAGACCGCCGGCTTCGTGGTCGAGGACGGGAGCCTTCCCGATCAGCAGCAGCCGGCCGAGGCGCCCGAGGCCGAGAAGCCGGCGGCCGAAGCGGCGGAAGGCGGCGAAGCCGAGGCAAAGGGAGACGACGGCGCCAAGGCCGACGACGAGGAAGGGCGCCTCCCGGAGTGGGTTCGCAAGCGCCTCGCGCGCGAGAAGCGCAAGGTGAGCGACGCGGCCCGCGAGCGCGACGAGTTCGCGGAGAAGTACGAGACCGCGAAGGGGATGATCGAGCAGCTCCGGCGCCAGCGCAACGGCGGGCTCGACCCGAACGATTTCGAGACGGTCGCGGAGTACCAGGCGGCGAAGAAGGCGATGGACGAGGGCGAGCGGAAGCTTTCGGCACGGCCGAACGCGGATCTGGCCGAGGCCATCGCGGATCTGCGCGAGGCGGCGGATTCGGTCGATGGCAAGCTCTGGCAGCGGCTGGCCGAGATCCCGGCCGAGGAGGCGTTCCTGGGCGAACAGATGGTCATGGCCATGGCGGATCTCGACGAGGCCGCGCCGGCCGCCATGCGCGCCTGGCTCGACCTCACGCCGGAGGACCGCGAGGACGTGGCGAACATGCCGCCCCGCGCGCGCCGCCGCGCTCTCCGGGCTCTCGCGGCCGAGGCGCCGAAGCCGAAGAAGGCCGAGCCGGAGCCCGAGGCGAAGGCCGAGCCCGAGCGCGACGCCAGCGGGAAGTTCGTCAAGCGCCAGAGCAGCGCGCCCGCGCCGATCGACCCGGTGCGCGGGACCGGAACCGGCGAGGTGCCGCTCGACAAGGCCAGCTACGCCGATTTCGAGGCCCGCCGGAACGCCGAGGACAAGCGGCGCGGGCTGTCGATGTGGTGAGGGTGGCCGTCAGCCTCAACGCTTGATCGCAGCCGCCTGATCCTGCTATATTCCTGAGCACGAGGGCGCCCGTTTCGCCCTCGGACTTCCACGGGGCCGCGCTCGGTTGCAAGCGCGGCGGGCCACGGCGCCCGAACGGCCGGTAACGCGCGAGCGCGCTTTCCCGATCCCGTGGAACTCCGCAATGCCCAACCTGAACGGCAACAACAACATCCTCCTGACCGATGACGTCATCGCGAAGGAAGCCCTCCGCCTCCTGAAGAACGAACTCGTCGGCCTGCAGCTGGTGAACCGCTCGAAGGAGCGGTACTTCGACAAGAAGCTGGGCGACACGATCAGCGTGGAGAAGCCGTACCGCGCCAAGTCCGCGTCGGGCCGCGTGCTGGTCAAGCAGCCGATGGTTGATCAGACCGTCGCGATGAAGGTCGACCGGCAGCAGCATTTCGGCCTCGAATTCACCGTGAACGACCGCACTCTGGCGATTCAGGAGTTCTCCGAACGCTACCTGAAGTCCGGCATCGTCCAGATCGCGCACACCGTCGACCTCTCGATCTACCAGGAACTCGCCAAGTCGACGTTCTTCACGAACGGCACGCCCGGCAACGGCACGACCTACAACGAGATCATCGACGCGCGCGCCTTCCAGACGCTGACCGGCCACCCCGACGACGGGATGACGAACATCGTCCTGAACACGCTCGACGCCGCCGCGCACCGTAAGGCGCTGACGCAGGTTTCCGCCGACACGCTCGTCACCAAGGCGATCGAGCGGGCCTATCTCGGCCAGGTGGCGAACTACAAGCTGTTCGAGACGGCGCAGATCCCGACGCACACCGTCGGCACCGCCTCGGGCTCGCCCGTGACCAACGGCGCGGGCCAGACCGGCGCCTCGCTGGCGACCGACGGCTGGACGAACTCGATCACCGGCATCCTGAAGGCCGGCGACGTGATCACGATCGATGGCGTCTACTCGATCAACCCGCAGACCTACCAGTCGACCGGGCAGCTGCAGCAGTTCGTCGTGACCGCGGATGTGAACTCCGGCGCCTCCACCGGCCCGGCCACCATCCCGATCTCGCCCGCGATCAACGACGGCACGCTGACCGACGTCGACGCCGAGGGGAACACCGTCAGCCTCGCCGCCTACCAGAACGTGAGCGCGGCGCCGGGCGACGGCGCGACGATCACTGTCGTGGGCACCGGTGGCTCGACCTACCGCCAGAACTTCCTGATCCACAAGGACGCGGTTTCGGTGGCGATCGTCGATCTCGCCCTGCCGCAGTCGGCGCCGGTCAAGCAGCGCGTCCGCGACGAGGAGAGCGGCCTCTCGCTGGCCATGACCGCGCAGTACGACATCACGAACTACCGCGAGGTCTACCGCATCGATGTGCTGTGGGGGGTAAAGAACCTCTATCCCGAGCTCACCCGGCGCATTCTCGGCGCGTCCTCGTAAGGGTTTCCACCCCGGGGCCTCGGCCCTCTCGCGGTCGGCCTCCGGGGCCGGCCGCATCTCATAACCGGAGGCCCGCGTGGCGACGAGCGTCAAGAGCATCATCGACCAGAGCCTCCGGAAGCTCGGCATCGTCGGGATTGGCGAGCAGGCCAGCGCCGACGAGCACGCCGAGGCGCTTTCGGCCCTGCGGATGATGCTCGACACCTGGAGCCTCGAGGCGCTGCTGGTCCCGTTCACCGTCACGGAGCGGTTCGACCTCACCGCCGGGCAGGCGTTCTATTCCATGGGCACGGGAGGCGATTGGGACACGTCGCGCCCGACGCGGGTCGAGCAGATCCGCATGCTCTCCGACGACGACCGGACGCGCTTCATCCCCCAGCTTTCCGCGAATGCGCTGCGCGACCAGCCGACGGTCGAGGAAGGCTGTCCGACGGCGTGGGTGGGCTCGCAGGACAGCCTTTTCTACCTCGTCGAACTCAACGCCTATCCGCTGGAGCCGGCCGTTCTGGTGACAAGCCGGAAGCCGTTCGACGCGGCGGCGCTCGACAACTTCGACCGGGCCTACAGCGAAACCGCGGCGCCGGAGAAGCTCTCCCCGAGCGGCTTCACGATGACCGGCATCCAGACCTCTATCGACTTCCCGCCGGGCTACCTCGCGGCCATCGTCTACAACCTCGCGGTGCATCTTGCGCCCGAGTATGCGGGCCTGGTGCTCGACCCGATCATCGCGGCGCAGGCCGAGCGGGCGAAGGCGCTGATCAAGATCAACAACACCCAGCCGCGCGACCTGGTGCTCGACCCGGTGCTGACCGGCCGGCGCCGGGGCTACGACATCCGGACCGGCCCCTGATGGCGACGCCGGTTCCCCTCGCCGTCAACTTCGCGCGCGGCCGGATCTCGATCGCGAGCGGGGGCTCCCTCGTGAACTTCTTCGCGCAGTCCGCGCCGGTCGGGGCGAAGGCCGACATCGTGCTCGTCGGCGCTCCGGGCGCGAAGGACTTCGCGACGCTGCGATACTCGAACGATGCCGGCGTCGAGACGGTCGAGGGCAAGATCCTCGCCATGGCCTACTCGAACAAGGACGACCGCCTCGTCGTCGTGGGCGAGCATGCCGTCTACATGGTCAGCAGCGCCGGCACGGTGACGCGGCTCGGCTCCTGGGTGATGCAAGAGCCGGTCAGCATTGCGACCAACGGCATCGACTTCATCGCCGTCGATGGCTCGCGCGCCCGGGCGATCTGGATCAGCGCGGCCGGGCTCGATCCGGTCTACCCGACCGCCACGGCCTTCTACGCCGCCGACAGCGTGACCTGTCTCGACGGCTACCTGATCCTGAACCGCTCGGACACCGGGCAGGTGTTCAACTCCGGCATCCGCTCGCGCACATTCAGCGGGCTCGACTTCGGGGAGGCCGAGAAATCGCCCGACGATGCTGTCGGCGTGCTCGCGGCCGGGGATTCCCTGTTCATCTTCGGGGAGACGACGACCGAGATCTGGTACAACGCCGCGAACCCGGTGGGCTCACCCTTCGCGCGGGTGCCCGGGAGCACGATCGAGCAGGGCTGCGCCACGGCCGCCGCCGCCGCGCAGACCGACGGCATCGTCTTCTGGCTCACCGCCGGGGGCACGGTCTGGATGGCGCAGGGGATGAGCCCGTCGCGCGTGAGCGACGATCAGGTCGAGGCCGTTCTGAAGGAGCGGAAGGCCGATTGGGCGAGCGCGCGGGCCTACTGCTACACCGACGAGGGGCATACCTTCTACGTCCTGACCGTCGGCAACCTCACGCTCGCCTATGACCTCGCGACCGGCTTCTGGCACCAGCGCGCGAACTACTCGCGCGGCTGCGCGATCGGCCGCTGTCATGCCGAGGCGTGGGGCAAGCACTTCGTCGGGGCCGATGACGGGCGGATCCTCGAACAGTCGCTGGACCTGTTCGAGGACGCGGGCGAACCGCTGATCGCGCAGGTGGTCTCGATGCCGATCCACGGGCAGCGAGCCTATGTGGCGATCGGCTCGGTGCAGATCGAGATGGACACCGGCCTTTCGCCGCTCGGCGCGGAATACGAGGTGGTGATGGAGGTGAGCGGCGACGGCGGCAAGGCCTGGAGCACGCGCCGCCCGATGAGCATCGGCAAGACGGGCGATTACGTCCGCCGGGTGATCTGGCGCAAGCTCGGGGCGCGGCGCGACTGGCGCTTCCGCTTCACGATCTCCGACCCGTTCCGCCGCGCGATCCTCGCGCAGATGCACCTGGAGATGTGACGATGGCAAAGCCCCGCACGCCCGGACCCGTCGAGGTGATCGCCCGCAAGGACGGCACGCCGAGCCCGACGATGCTCGCCTGGATGCGCCGGCAGGCGGAGGCGGAGGTCGCGACCGCGGATTATCTCGCGGCGCTGGTGGCGGCGCTGATCGACAGCGGCGCGCTGCCGGAAGGGTGGGAGCCATGAACGACCTCGCGACCCTCGCCGCCGATCTCGACGCGGCCGAGGCGGCGCTGCTCGAGATGCCGCAGGTCGAGATCCCGACCACGCACGATTTCCCGCCGGGCCTCTACCTGCGCGAGATCACGATGCCGGCCGGCGCGCTGGTGATCGGCCATGCGCACCGGGGGCCGACGCTCAACATCATGCTCAAGGGCAGGATCGCGGTCGTGGACGGCGACGGCGTGCGCCGCGAGATCGCCGCGCCGTTCCGGTTCGTCTCGCCGCCAGGCCGGAAGATCGCGCTGGTGCTCGAGGAAACCGTCTGGATGAACATCCTGCCGAACCCCGACGACGAGACCGACGTCGAGGTGCTGGAGGACCGCTACACCGACCGCACCGACGCCTGGCTCTCGCAGCGCGAGCGGGCGGAACTGGCGCTTCTGACGGCAGAGGGGGCCGACTGATGGCATTTGTCGCAACCGCGGTCTCGACCATCGGAAACGTCATCGTCGGCAACCGGCAGGCGAAGGCCACCGAGAACGCCGGCAAGGACGCCGCGTCGGCGCAGGTCTACGCCACCGACCGCACGATCGAGGCGCAGGACAAGGCGACCGAGCGGTCGATCGACTACGCGAAGCGGTACAACACCAAGGCGACCAACGCGCTCACGAAGGCGGCCAAGACCGGCGCGCGCTCGCGGCTGAAGGCGTCGCTGGCCTCGGAAGACGCGCTCCTGCGCGGCAACTACAAGGCCGCCGAGGCCACGGTGGGCGCGGCGAAGGATGCCCGCGATTCGATGGTCTTCGGGTCGAAGAAGGCCGAGGGGTCGAAGGTCTACGCGGCCGGCAAGAACCGCGACATGTTCCAGCAGATGCTGGACCAGAGCACGGCCGAGCTCGCGCCGTGGCGCGACGCTGGGGCGAAGGCGATCAAGTCGGTATCGTCCGGGCTCAAGGGCGGCGACTTCTCGATGGACGGCTGGAACTTCAAGGCCGATCCCTCCTACGAGTTCCGCAAGGAGCAGGGCGCGCAGGCGCTGGAACGCTCGGCGGCGGCGCGCGGGTCGAGCCTCAGCGGCCAGCAGCTGGCCGCGCTCACCGATTTCAACTCCGGCCTCGCGAGCACGGAATACGCGGCGGCCTACCAGCGCGAGCAGAGCGACCGGCAGAACCAGTTCAACAACCTGATGACGGTGGCGGATCGGGGCCAGCAGGCGGCGGGGGACACGAACGCCATCCGCGCGGGCTACGGCGACCGGATCGCGGGCGAGACGACGGCCATCGGGGACGCGCACGCGGCCGGGCGAATGGAGCGCGCCGGCTACAACGCGACCACGGCGGCGCAGATCGGGCAGGCGCGGGCGACGCAGGCGACGACGCGCGGCAACCTGCTCTCGACGGCGGCGACCTATCGCGGGGACGTGAAGGCGCAGCGGGCCGGCGACGTGGGCGCCGCGCGGGCGCAGGGCGCGCTCAACGTCGCGAACGCGGCGAACGGGGCCATCCAGAACGGCGCCAGCGTGATCGCGAATGCCTATGGCCGGCAGGGCGACGCGCAGGCCAATGCGGCGCTGCTCACCGGCAAGGCGACGGCCGACGCCTGGGGCAACATCGGCGGCACGATCGATGGGGCCGCCGGGAACTGGGCCGCGTGGTCGGCCCGGCCGGAATCGCAGGGCGGCGGGGCGGGTAGCCCGTACTCGACGGGCAACATCGGTAACACGATCTCGAACTGGTGGAACGGAGCCGGCTGAAATGTTCAACCTCGCACAGGTCTACGAGGGCATCGACAACGCCGAGACCGCCCGGCTCCGGCAGCAGATCTACGGCAACCAGCTGCAGCAGGCGCAGATCGACGCCGCGAACGCCGCGCAGGAGCGGGAGTGGAAGCAGCAGGACCGGGCTCTGGCGCAGCAGGACCGCTCCCGCGCGCTGGCGGACGAGCAGCGGTTGCGCGGGGCCCGGGCCGGTGCGTGGTCGGGCGACGCGGGATCGCTGGCGACGCTGGCGACGATGGACCCGAAGGAAGCGGCGGCGCTGGCCGAGTTCCGCGACGCGCGCATGAAGGCGGGCCGCGACGCCGAGGTCGAGCAGATGCGCCAGCAGACGGAGATGGTCGGCAAGGCCATGGCGTGGGTCAAGGCGGCTGGCGATCAGGGCGAGGCGGCGGCGCGCTATGCGATGGCGCGCGAGAACCTGGACGGCGGCGACAAGCTGCCGGAGCAGTTCGACCCGCGCACCGTCGACTTCATGCTCGCCCGCGCGATGGACACCGACAGCATCCTGTCGCAGGGCCGCTCAGATCAGGCGCAGGCGGCGATGCGCGAGGCCTTCGCGCCGCAGCAGGTCGACCCGCGCGGCGCGCAGGGTGCCATCCAGCCGAGCGCGAACCCGAAGGGGCTCGACCCGCGCATCATCGGCGCGGTGGACAGCCAGAGCCCGCTCGGGGCGGGGCTCGCCGGCAGCGAGAGCGGCGGAAGCTTCTCGGCGCGGAACAACGTCCCGGGCTCGGGCGGCGTCGGGCACTTCGGCCGGGGGCAGTTCAGCATCGGGCGCCTCGAGGACGCCAAGCGCGCGGGCGTGATCCCGGCGGACATGACGCCGGAGCAGTTCACGGCCTCGCCCGACGCCCAGCAGCGCGTCGAGCAGTGGCACGTCGACGACATCAAGCGCGGCATCCGCGACCGGGGCTTCGACCGCTTCATCGGGCAGGAGATCGGCGGCGTGCCGGTGACGGAACAGGGCCTGATCAACGTCGCGCACCTCGGCGGCCAGGGCGGCCTCGCGCAGTTCCTCCAGTCGGGCGGGCAGTACGATCCGGCCGACGCGAACGGGACGCGGCTCTCCGACTACCTCGCCATGGGCGCGCGGGACGCGCAGGCCGGCGCGGGCGATCCGATGAGTAACCCGCGCGTCGCGCAGCTGATGGCGATGGCGGCGGACCCGAACCTGACCGAGGCGCAGAAGTCCATGCTCGGGGAACTGCTCAAGACGTTCACGCCGGCCGAGGCGCCGAAGCCGACCGCGGACATGCAGAACTACCAGGCTGGCCTGTCCGACCCGGGCTTCATGGGCTACCTGAACCAGAAGAACCAGCCGACGAACATCAACGTGAACACGGGCGAGGACCCGAGCGGGACCGGGGCCTTCTACAAGAAGCTCGACGAGGGCGCCGGGACGAACATCGCCGCGATCATGGAGAGCGCCCCCGCGGTCATGCGGACCGGGCGACAGATCGACATTCTGGAGCAGACGCTGGCGAACGTTCCGACCGGCGGCGGCGCGGCGCTCAAGCAGATGGCGGGCGAGTGGGGCATCCCGACCGATGGGCTCTCCGACATCCAGGCCGCGCAGGCGCTGATCAACCAGATGGTGCCGGGCCAGCGCGCGCCGGGCTCCGGCACCATGTCCGACGCCGATCTGGCGCTGTTCAAGGCGAGCATCCCGCGCATCATCAACCAGCCCGGCGGGAACCAGCAGATCATCGCGACCATGCGGAAGATCAACCAGTATGATGCCCGGATGGTGGCGATCGCGAACGCCGTCGCCAACCGCGAGATGACGCCCTCCGAGGGCCGCGCGGCGATGATGCAGGTCGAGAACCCGCTGGCGCCGACCGGGCCGGCGCAGGGCGCGCCAGACGCGGGCGGAGGGGCCGCGCCGCTCGACCCCGGCGCCTACCGCTACAACCCGGAAACCGGCTCGCTGGACCGCATGTAATGGGCGACATCACCGTTTCCCTGCCGAACGGGGCCACGATCACCTTCCCGGCCGGCACCAGCGCCGAGACGATCCGGCAGGTTGCCGATCAGGCGCTCGGCCGATCCTCGGCGCCGGGTGGTGAGCGGATGCGCGCGGCCGGCCTGCGCTCGCCCAGCCCGAGCGACGCGAACGCGCAGGCGCTGGCGGGCATCCAGAGCAGCGCGGACCAGAACCTGATCGGCCAGGAGCCGGTCATGGCACGGGCGGCGAAGTTCGTGCAGGGCTTCCCCTTCGTCGGGGAGTATCTGGACGAGGCCGTGGGCGCGATCGGCGGCGAGGACCGGAAGCAGCACGTCCGCGACGTGCAGGCGGCGATGGACCGCGAGCACCCGGTACAGAGCGCGGGGCTGCGGCTGGGGGGCGGTCTCGTGGGCGCGGCGGCGGCCATCCCGGCGGCCCTCCCCGCCGCTGGCGGCGTCGCAACGGCGCTCGGCGGCGGCACGGGCGCGCTCATGGCGGCGGGCGGCATCGCGGGCGCGGTCGGCGGCGCGGTCGAGGGCGCGGTCTCCGGCTATGGCGCGGGCGAGGGCGACACGCGCGGCGAGACGGCGATGCGCGGCGGGGCCGTGGGTGGCGCGCTCGGCGGGGCTCTCGGCGCGGCCGGCCCGCTGCTCGCCAAGGGCGGCGCGGCGCTGATCGAGCGGCTCAAGGGGACCGACGTCAAGGGAATCGCGGAGATCCTCGGCATCTCCGACGACGCGGCGAAGGCGGTCAAGGCGGGCCTCGCATCGGAGAACCCGCAGGCGGCCATCCGGCGGCTCGCGCGCGGCGGCGAAGATGCGATGCTCGTCGAGGCCGGACCGGCGACGCAGGCCATGGGGAAGGCCGTCGCGGCGTCCGGGGGCGACGCCACGCGGATCATGCAGACCGCCATCGACCGGCGCATGGCGCAGGGCGCCTCGGATGTGCGCTCGGCGCTCGACCAGGCGTTTCCGGCCACGACACTCCCGCGCCCGAAGGCTGACCTGCAGGCGCTCTATGACACGGCGTACCGGACGCCGATCGACTACACGACCGGCGCCGGCCAGAAGATCGAGGCGCTGATGAGCCGCGTCCCGGGCAGCTACCTCAGGAAGGCGTGGGGCCTGATCGAGATGGACCCGGACATTCCCGACGACATCAAGAAGCAGATCCTGGCGAAGATCTCGCGCGTGCCGGTGGATGACGCCGCGCCCGTGGCGGCGCGCGCCGGCGGCAACCCGGGCAACCTGCCGGCCGTGGTCGGGAACCGCGGGAACCTGCCCGGCCCCTATGGCGGAACGCCGGACAACCTGCCCGGCGCATGGGGTGGCCCGGCCTTCCGGGAGGAAACGACGCTCTCCGAACTGCCGAGCACCATCGAACTCGACTACATCACCCGGGCGCTCAACGACGTGGCGAAGAAGGGAGACGGCAAGGGCGCGCTCGGCGGGAACACGAACGAGGGCCGCATCTTCGGCAAGCTCGCGGGCAGGATCCGCGCGGCGGTGCGCGAGGCGAACCCGGAATATGCGAAGGCGCTCGACGCGGCCGGGACCGAGATCGGCATCAAGGAGGCCGGCGACTTCGGCGCGATGGTGCTGCGGCCAAGCACGCGCTGGCAGGACGTCGAGGAAGCCCTCCATGGCGCGCCGAGGATCGAGCGCGAGACCATGAAGCAGTCGGTCCGCCAGAGCATCGACGACGCGCTCGGCAACGTCCGCCGAATCATGAGCCAGCCCGGCACCGAGAACGGCGAGGCGATCAAGGCGGTGAAGGATCTCTCGTCGCGCGCGGCCCGGGAGAAGCTGGCGCTCATCCTCGGCAAGACCGAGGCCGATCACCTCGCGGCCCGGCTCGACGCGGCATCGACGGCGTTCGAGCTCGGCGCGAACCTCTCGCGGAACAGCGATACCGCGGTGCGGCAGTCGGTGCAGGAATCGATCAAGGACAGCACGGCGCCCGGCGCGGTCGGGACGCTGCTGCAGGGGCGGCCGCTGGAGGCGGTGAAGCGGCTGGCGCAGCTGATGACCGGGCAGACCCCGGAGGCGCAGGCGGCGCGCCAGAGCGCGGTTTTCCGCGACCTCGCGCGCGCCTTGACGCAGGTCAAGGGCCAGCGCGCGCGGATCGCGATCGACGGCATCGACAAGCTGCTGCAGGGCCAGCCGGTCAAGAGCGCCGAGGCGGCGAAGATCGCGGGGGCGGTGGTGGAGGCGCTCGGGACCGGCGCCTGGGTCACGGGCCGGAACGAGCTCGCCGTCACCGATTGAGGCGGGCGCGCTCGTCCCAGAGGTTGACGCGGTGCTTGCGCTCGATCCGGTCGAGCATCTCGCGCATGTCCTTCACCCGGCTGTCCGCGAGCATGGCGAGGCTGAAACAGCCGACGATGACCGCGACGGTGCCGAGGGCCATCCCGACATAGCCGTAATCCGCGAGGAGGCCTTTCAGCCCGCGCGCGAGCACGAGCATGAAGCCGATGTTTCCGACGATGACGAGGGGGATGGCTGCGCGCATGCCGGACATTATGCGGCCGGACCCGCCCGCCTTGCAAGCTTGCCGCGCGGGCTGCGAACGGGTATAAATTCGGCAACGGCCCGCCAAAGCCGGTGAAAGCGCGATGCGCGCCTCCCGAGTGGAGCACCGCCCCCGGCCGTGGCTGATCTCAATCTTCCCCGCCTGAGCTCCCCGCGATTCGTCGCGCTCAACCCGGCGACCGGCCGCCCGGTCAGCTTCGGGACCGTCACGTTCTACGCCGCGCAGACCACCACGCTCCGCACCGTCTACGCGGACCAGGCCGGGACCGTCGTCGGGCCGAACCCGGCCACACTCGACGCGGCCGGCTCCTGCGAGGTGTTCCTGTCCGGCCCCTACCGGATGGTCGTGAAGGACCAGAACGGCGCCATCGTCTACGACGCGGACCGGATCAACTCGACGACGCGCGAGACGCTGGCCGACAACCCGGGCGCGCTGCTCGCGGCGAACAACCTCACCGACCTGCTCGACCCCTCCGTCGCGCGCGCGGCGCTCGGGATCACGAAGCAGGCCTCGGCCACCGACGAGACGCCGGGCGCTCTGATGGCGGTCGGCGCCTTCGGCCTCGGCTCGACCGTGCCGGAGAAGGGCACCGCGGGGGCGCTCGACGACGTGAACATCCCGACCGGCTGGCAGCTGGTCTCGGCCGCGAACGCCGCGACGGTGGGGGTTCCGCCGGGCGCCGGGCGCGGGATCTGCCAGACCGTGCGCGGCTTCTCCTTCATCCATCAGACCTACTACCCGCTCGAAACGACCAACTCGTCGCCGTGGCGGCGGACGCTGCAGGGCGGCCAGTGGTCGGCGTGGGAGCGGGACTACGAGACCGGCTCGAACAGCTCGTACCAGAGCTACACGCGCACGCCCGGCTCGCTGAACTGCTGGCACCGCAATGCCGTGTTCGAGTTCAACTCGGCGGGCTCCCTGGTGTTCACCTGGAACATGATGAAGGGCTTCTCCGAGCGGCCGCAGGTGACGGTTTCGCTCGACGCGAACACCGGGTCGACCCTGATCGGTGTCGAGACGACGGCGCTCGGCATCATCCGCTCGCGCTGGGTCGATCCCGATACGGTGGAGGTCTACATCAGCCGCGTGCTCGGCGCGCCCAATTTCGTGGCGGGGAACCAGGTCACGGCGGCCATGCTCCACGCGGTCGGGAGGCCGGCGCTGTGAGCGGCCCCGGCGAGGTCACGATCCGCATCGACGCCCTGCCGGACGCGGGCGACGTGGCGCGCTACGGCGACGGCAAGGGCCGGATCATCGATCTGGAATGGACCTACGGCGGCGAGGCCTTCTCGCTCGGCGCGACGGTTCCGGGCGAATACCTCGTGCTGGTCCCGCTCGTCGACGCCGGGCAGGTGCTGCCGATCTCGGTCCGCGCGGTGAGCGACCTAGGCCCCGGCCCGTGGTCCGCGCCGGTCATGGTCCCGGTCGCGGGCGACCCGTCCATCTACTTCGTCTTCGCCGCCGGCGCCCAGGTCTACGACGGGGCGGATCAGGTCGCGATCGTTCTTTCCGTGGGGGCCTGATGAGCGAGATCGTCCAGCTTTCCGAACTCGGCGCGGTGATCCGCGCGGCTCTGGTCAAGCTCACCGGGTCGGATCGGCTCCCGATCGAGGCCATAGACGCGCTGGCGGATCAGCTGCTCGAGAAGGCCACGCTGGCCGACGTGAACGCGGCGAAGTCGGTCGCGAACGACGCGAAGGTGACGGCGCAGGACGCGCTCGACGCGGCCAACGGGATGACCGTGAGCGGCGAGGCGGTGCGGACCGCGCTCGACGATGGCGAAGGGCTCCCGGTCGATCTGGTGAAGGCCGCCGAGGGCTACGCGATCCTGCAGGTGAACACCGGGGGCATGGGCCTCGGGTCGGAATTCCATTTCTCCCTCGTCTCGGACGACGGCCGCACCGTGCTCGCCTCGGCCGTGGTCGATACGCCGAACCCGGCCCTCCCCGCGCAGATGGTCTCGGGGACGAACTTCTCGGCGCCGATGCAGTTCGAGGAAGGCCAGCGGATCGACGTGAACATCTTCGCGGCCCCGGCCTCGTCGCAGCCGGTCACGGCCTACCGGATCATGGTCGACGGCGCGGGGCTCGTCGTCGAGATCCCGGCGAGCCAGCCGATGCCCTATTCGCTGTCCTTCACCCCCGCGCTCTACCCCGAGATCTGGCAATGGGCGGTCGCGTCGTGGAACGCCTATGTCCGCGTCGCCGCGGTTTCGAGCGCGGGCGTCGGCGCGGCCAGCGCGGCCTCGACGGTGGCGGTCGATCAGGATGACAGCTATTTCGTCCCGGGCGACGACTGGACGCTGGCCGAGGAGCGCGACGGCACGATCTCGGGCTCGGTCGTCGGCCTGCCGCGCGCCACGCTCGACGTGTCCCGGGTCATCCCGGCGGACATGGAGGCCTTCGTCTATCTCGGGCCGCTGACCTATGCGCCCGCGAACCTCTCCGCGATTCAGGCAGCGGCGGTGGCGATCGCGCCCGGCGGCAACATCCTCGGCGCCACCGGGGCGGCTGTCGGGGAGACGCAGTTCGCCATCCTGCTCTATCGCGAGGCCGGTGGCTCGATCTGGCATCAGGCGAGCGAGCAGAAGTCGTTCACGGTGCAAGGCCTGATCCCCTCGGGCGCCCCGGCGGTCGTCACTGCCCCCGCCATCACCAGCGCCGCGCTCGGCAAGATCGGGACGGCGCACGCCGTCAGCAACGGCACCTGGACGAACAGCCCGACCGGCTACACCTATGAGTGGCTCCGGGATCGCGTCGTGATCCCCGGCGCGACGGCGAGCAGCTATACCCCGGTCCCGGACGACGACCTGACCAAGCTCGCCTGCCGGGTCAAGGCGACCAACGCCACCGGGACGACCTCCTATGTGACGGCCGACGTGTCGATCACCTACGCCGCTCCGACGCTCGGCGGGTCGATCTCGGACCAGACGCTTTCGCAGGAGAGCGGATCCTACGAGAGCGTCGACATTTCGGGCGTGTTCTCGGGCTCGGGTTACACCGTCTCCGTCGCCGGGCCGAAGGATTCCGGGGGCGCGGATCTCGTCACCTACAACGCCGACGAGCAGACCCTGAGCATCAACGTCTCCGAGGCGCTGGCCTCCACCGCCGTCACCGTCACCGCGACCAATTCGGGGGGCTCCGTGTCCGACAGCTTCAACCTCGCGGTGACGGCGGTCGGAACCGCCGCCGTTCCCTCCGTGCGCGCGGTCGGCGGCTCGAATACCGCCGGGTCGGCCGACTTCACCGACTACGCTACCGATTCCATGATCCTCGCCGCGGTGCGCTTCAACAGCGCGGGCGGCTTCTCGGTGCCGGATCTCTCGGGCTCCTTCTCCGGGCAATACCTCTGGAACGTGCTGATCAACGCGACGAGCTCGGGCCAGTCGCAGGCCATCGCGTGGCGGCGCTGCGCCAGCGATGGCGCCGACGGCGCGCTCGGGGATTGGGGCGACGGGCGCCCGACCTACATCTCGATCGATGGCGTCGACTGGTCGGACCCGATCGGCGCGAACACGCTCGAGGGCACGCCGTCGGCGCTTACCTGGCAGTCTGGCGGGCTCAACCTCGACCACCCGGGGCTCACGCTCGAGGGCGCGAACTCCATCGTGCTCGACATCGCCTTTCACGCGACCGCGCAGACCGCGCAGGCGCCCGGGCTGCGGCCCGACGCGACGCTGGTCGTGCAGTCGACCAACGGCATCCGCAAGACCATCTCGCGCTCGACGGCGGCCCCGGCGACGGCGTGGGCGGCGGCCGACGACGTGCCGCACACCGTCACCACGGCGGGCTCCGGCGTGCAGTTCGTGGCGGCGGTCGAGATCAAGGGCAGCGAGGACGCCTCCGGGCTGACCTGGCCCGCCGACGTGCCGGATGCGAAGTGGGCGGTCTCGGAAGTCACCGATCCCGCCGTCGCGACCGCGCAGGGCTTCGGCGGCGAGAGCGGCCACCTCAAGATGACGACGACGGCCGACATCACCGTGACCGCGACGACGGCCTCGGGCGATTTCACGCTGCGCCGCGAGATCATGAGCGGGGAAGAACCGGCGCCGAGCGCGGATGGCGTGGCCGTCACCGCGAGCCTGACCTACTACACCACCGGCAAGCGCCCGGTCGGGGGCAAGGCCTATCCGCGTCTCTGGTGGGTGCATGACAGCAGCGGCCAGATGCGCCTCGCGGGGTCAAAGACGCCGTTCGACATCGTCGGGCTGAGCACGCCGGCGGCGACGTCGTTTCCGGTGCCGTTCGCGACGGGGACGGGGACGAACCAGGCGCGGAACTCGTTCTACCGGGATACCTCCGGGTTTGCCTCGACGCGCACCGCCTACGATTCTTCGACGGGGATCGGGACGCGAGGCTCCATCGGCCCCGTGGCGGGCTACGCCGCGCTGGCGGGGGATGCGAACCTCCGTGCGCTCGCGCTCAAGTGGCTGCGCTCCTGCCTCGTCGGGTCGGCCTGCCCGCCGGCGGTCGCATCCTATGGCGCCCAGCACGAGATCGCGTTCACGGCCGCCGCGGTGTTCGCGCGCTACGATCCGAACCAGTGGGGCGACCTGACCAGCGCCGAGAAGAACAAGGTTACGCTGCTCGTCAAGGCGCAGATGATCGCCGGCGCCGTGGTCGCGCGGGACGACGACAGCGCCACCTGGGGCGACATGCTCGGCTATGCGAATCCGACCAACTTCACCAGCCGGGCGAACTTCCGATGCCCGCCGCGCTGGCTCGTCACCATCGGCGCCTGCTTCTTCGGCGGCGGAAAGGCCGGCGACGACGTGCTGAAATCGGTCAACACGACCGCCAAGGTGCAGGCCTTCTACGACGAACTGAACAACGCCGGCCTGACGAACGCGGCCAAGAGCTTTGCCCCGACGCGGCCGAACAACGGCAAGGCGGCCCCGACCTACGCGCAGATCGCGAACCGCTGCGCGAAGTGGGACAGCGGCGGCCTGGCGCTCACCGATCTGGTCGGCATCACCTGCCGCGAGCTCGATTACTGCTTCGGGCAGAAGTGTCAGAACCCGGTCCAGCCGAACAAGGGCGATTTCAACGGCCGGGGAAAGATCAAGGGCACGGCGACGGGCGCGCTCAACGCCCTGACGGCCGGAGACGGCCAGACCGGCATGCACGACGACATGGACGGGGTCGACGCCGAGGGGCCGCGCTCGTCGATGGAATACGCCGCCTCGCCGTGGCGCGCGGGCATCTACGCGCTGCTCGCCGGGCTCGTCTCCGGGGCCATGTCGCGCACCGACCCCAAGGTCATCGAATCCGCCGCCCGCCTGAAGGTGGCGAACGCCTTCACCCGCGAGATCACCCGCGACAAGGTCGGATGGCTCGATTTCGCGCACGACACGCGCAACGGCGGCGACGGCTCGAATTCGAAGAACTGGACGTGGACCGAGCGCGTGCTGGGCTCGAGCTACCTCTACGGCCTGCTCCCCTGGTTTTCGATGGCCGATTGCGCGGTTGCCATAGTCGAAGGGAAATCGACCGTGACGGAGGTCCCGGCGAGCTACTTCACCAGCTAAGGCGCTTGACCAACCCCATGTCGCCACGGGACAATTCTACCCCTGAATGATTGGGGTGGAATCCATGTTCACGATTACCGGCTCGTATAACGAGTTCGACGGGACCGACGGCGACGACGACATTCTGGCTCTCGACCCGGGCCAAGTGATCAGAGGCGGCGACGGCGACGATACGATCTTCATGTTCTTTCGGATCGACGGCCCGGGGGAGGACGGCGTAGCCATCCCCGGATCTGTCCTCGGCGGCGCCGGAAACGACCATCTCTCGGCCTCGTTCGAGTGGGTCGATGCCGCGCCGGGGAACTACCTCGATTGCGTCATCAACGGCTGGAACGGCGACGACGTGATGCGCGGCGAGGTCAACGCCCATGGCGGCGGGGCCTACCTCACGCTCTACGGCGGGGACGGGGACGATGAGATCTCCGGCCGGGCCGAGGGGCGGACGGCGGACGTGCTCGTCTCTGGCGGCGAAGGGGCCGACCGGATCAGCGTCGAGATCATCACGACTGAATCGGGGCTGGCCTCTCTGGAGGGCGGCGCTGGCAATGACCGGATGAGCGTCACCGGCGGAGACGGGAACGTCCTCACCGGCAACCAGGGCGCGGACACGCTCATCGGCTCGGACGGCGCGGACCGCCTGATCGGCGGACAGAGCAACGACCACCTGACCGGCAACGGCGGCGAGGACGAGTTCGTGTTCGGCTACGTCCGGAGCGGCGAGCGCGACCGGATCGCGGACTTCCACATCGGCGAGGACGTGATCGACCTCTCCGGCGCGGATGCGAACCGCTACCGCTCCGGCTCGCAGGAGTGGCAGTTCGCCGGCCCCGACGACTGGCACGGCACCGGGCGCGTCTGGCTGGAGGACGTGGGCAAGACCACCACGCTCGTGCATCTCGACACGGGGCGCGCGGAGATGACGATCGCGCTGCTCGACGGCGCGGATGTGCATGCGGCGGATTACGGGGCGGATAGCTTCCTGCTCTGAGCCTCAGGGGGCGGCTTCGGCCGCCCTTCGCTTGCCGCGATAGGCGGTTCGCGGTATAAGGGTAAGGGACCGGCGGCGACGCCGGTGGTCTACGGGTGCGCCGCGCGGATCAGCGGCGCGGGCTACGGCGCCCGATGCAGCCGGTGACAGCGCGGCGCGCGATCTCCCCTCGCGGGGTGAGCACCGGATAAGCCCCCTTGACGCAATCTCGCATTGAATCGCCCCCCGATCAGGATTGGCACGTCGGCGGCTGGACGATCGAGCGCCGGCTGACAGTCGGGACGGTCATCGCCCTCGTTTCCATCATCGCCCTGGGTGCGAAGCTCTATTACCGGGTCGATGCGCTCGAGCAGCGCGCGGCCGCCATCCAGACCGAGCAGGCCGAGGGCAAGGAGCGCGCGGACCAGCGCCAGGTCGACACCCAGCGATACATCGACGAGGCGGTCAAGGCAGGCCGCGCCGCGCGCGAGGGCCTCGAGGCGCGGGTGCGCGCGACCGAGAACCAGTATGCCGGCGTCTCGGCCCAGCTGCAGGGCCTCGGCGCGCAGCTGACCGGCATCGGCGCTGACGTGCGCGACCTGCGGAAGTCCATCGAGGAAAGCAGGGCGCGCGAGAGATGAACCGCAAGGCCTTCTTCGACGCGCTGCGCGGCGGCCCGGTGTTCGGACGGGCGATCCCCGCGCCGGCGGTGGTGACGTGCGACGCGATCCTCGACGAGGCGGAGAAGCGCGGGACCAAGCTGCGGCATCTCGCCTACATCCTCGCGACGGCGCGCTGGGAATGCGGCGCCGACATGAAGCCGAAGCGCGAGAATCTCTACTACACGAGCGCGGAGCGGATCCGGGCAGTCTGGCCGGCGCGGTTCAAATCCGACCGCGACGCGACGCCATTCGTGAGGAACCCGCGCGCGCTGGCGAACCGGGTCTATTCCGGGCGCCTCGGGAACGGCCCGGCGGACGGGTACACCTTCCTCGGGCGCGGGCTGGTGCAGCTGACCGGGCGGGGCAACTACGCCCGCGCCGGGCGCGAGCTCGGCTTGCCGCTCGTCCAGACCCCCGACCTCGCCCTGCAGATGGGGCCGGCCGTCGCGATCCTTTTCTCCGGCATGGAAGAGGGCTGGTTCACCGGGATCAGCCTCGAGGATGCCGAGCGCATCCCCGGCTACGAGGACGACCGCAGGATCATCAACGGAACCGACAGGGCCGCCGAGGTCGCGCGGCTCGCGGAGGCGTTCGAGGGGGCGCTGGAGGCGGCTGGCTGGCCCGAGGATGGCCCGGAGCCGGCGCAGGCCCCGGAGCCCGCCGGAGACGCGCAGGCGAGCGCCTGGGCGGCGTGGATCAACAGCGCCCCGCCGGGCGCGCTGGCGTGGCTGGGCGCCATCCCCGGAGGGCAGGCATGAACTGGCAGGACCTGGGCGAGGAACTGAGGGGCATCGGCCTGTCGGCGGTGGGGGGCGCGCTGGTAGGTGGCGCGCCGGGCGCGGTGCTCGCGACTGGGCAGGAGATCGCCAAGCGCATCGGCGCGGCCGAGGCCTCGCCGGAGGTCATCCGCGACGCGCTCGAGGCGGACCCGGAGGCGCTGGCGCAGATGCGCGCGCTCGAGGTCGAGATGGCGAAGGTCGACGAGCGGCGCGAGGCGCGGGCGGCGGACAGCGCCGAGGAACTGGCGCGGATTGCCACCGCGGATGTGCAGGACGCGCGGGCGACGCGAGGGGTAGATGACTGGATGCGAGCCGCTCTCGCGCCTCTCGTCCTGGCGATCACCGTCGCCCTCAGCGTCTACATCTTCAAGGTCACGCCCGAGGGCAAGGAGCCTTCGTCGACGGCCATGTACATCCTGGGGCAGTTCGGCGGCTTCTCGGCAGCGGTCATCTACTTCTATTTCGGGAGTTCGCTTGGCAGCGCGCGACGCGCCGAGGAAATCTCGCGGATGAAGGGCGCGGGGAAATGATCGCCGCGAAGCCGCACGGCTATTGGGGCCGCCCGGTCCCGGCGCACCGGCTCGCGCGCTACCTGCGGCAGGGCCTGCCGAGCGGGCCGGAGGGGCCGGGCAAGATCCTGCTTTGGGGCGCGGAGGCGGGCGGCGGGCAGGCGGGGCCGCAGCTGCCGGCCTGCCTCGTCGCGCCCAGCACGCCCTATACGCCCGGCATCCTCGGGGCGCCCAGCGTCGGCGGCACGATCAGCGCGAACCTCGGCCTCTGGAGCGTGACCGATCTCGCGTTCCGCTGGCTCGCGGATGGCGCCGAGATCGACAAGCCTGCGTCGTGGGTCATCCCCGATGCGCTGTTCGGCGCCGCGATCACGCTGGAGGTCACAGCGACCGGAGCGGACGGCGTGACGGTGCGCGAGACTGACCCCCTCACCGTCATCGCGGGCGACCTGATCGCGATCGGCTTCTGGTCCGATCACTCCCCCTGGCACGATACCTCGAACTGGAGCGATGGATGACCGACCGCAGCTTTGCAAACGACGAGGGCGGCGGGGACATCCGGGCCAAGATCAACGGCGCGATCGCGGATGTGGATCGGCTGAAGGATACCACCTTCGACACCCCCGCCGCGCTGCTCGCCGCCAGTGCCCCGGGCGATACCGTCGCGGTCGCGGAAGGGCAGATGCTGCGCGGCGGGCCGTTCTTCTATGCGGCGGCTCCGGCGGGCATCCTCGCCATGCCGAACCTGCTCCTGAACCCGGTCCGCAACCCGAATGGCATGGTCTCGGCCTCGCAACTCGGGTGCGAGGTCGCGCGGACGCAGGCGGCGGCGGTGAGCGCGGCCGATTCCACGGACAAGCTTCAGGCGGCTCTCGACGCCGGGTACGACCTCTATCTCGACGGCTGGCCGAACATCGCCGGCCCGATCAACCCGGCCGGCCGGGCCATCATCGGCACGGGCAACGCGCAGTCCGGGCTCTGGTGCTCCGGCGCGTCGGCGGGCGTGCTGGCGGACGGGACCGGGACCAACCTTCGCGACTTCTCGATCATGTCGGACTACACCGCCGAGATCCTGCTTCAGGTCGGCGGCGGCGTCGAGGGCGACACGCTCCGGTATTTCGGGCAGGGGCTTTTCGTCTACGGCGCGAAGAAGCGGAATGGCCTCATCATGGAGTATGCCAACGGGCGCTCCATCGGCTGCATCTTCCGCCGCGCCGGCAATCGCGATGGCTCGGCCTCGATCATCGACGTGGACAGCCATAGCGTCGAGATGCGGTGCTTCCACCATTTCACCCAATGCGAGATGAGCGCGGCGACGGGGTATTCGCTCTACATCGTCGGCGGGCCGGGCTGGGAGGAAGGCCACGCCGCGCTCGACATGTGCCGCATCCAGACCGGGCACAAGGGCCTGATCATGGCGGCGAATTACTCGACCGACTATGTGCCGGCGGTCATCACCGTGACGAACGGCTATTTCGAGAACCCGGGCCTGACCCATGCCGGCGGCGTCAACAACGCGAGCCTCGGCCCGGCGATCGCCGCGCAGGGCGCCATCGAGATGTACATCGGCGCGTGCTCGAAGCTGATGGGGCGGAAGGCCACCTTCCTCCTGGCCGCCTACGACGGCGCGCGGATCTCCGCCCCCCGAGGCGGCGCGGTGAAGTTCAGCGCGCTCGGCACGTCGCAGCTCGGCGCGCTCGCCACCGTCGACAAGGCGCCGACGACCGCGTTTACCGCCGGCCTGCTCGTCTCGCATGGCGGGTTCCTCGTGACCGACAGCGGCACGGTCTATGCGCCGAAGGCCGATCAGATCCCGTTCACGACCGGCGCGACCTTCGCGGCCGAGGCATCGAAGTGGATCGCCACCACGCAGACCGAGGGGATGATCTCCCTCCCGTGCATGCCGCCGCTGCGGTCGAACGACTCGAACGCCTTCTCGCTCACCGACTGGAAGCTGTTCATCGACACGCCGTTCACCAAGGGCCGGCTCCCGATCGACATCGACGGCCTGCGGCTGGTCAAGGAACTGATCGACGGGACTTCAACGGCGGGCCTCACGCTCAACGTCTGCACCGCGGCGATCTCGAGCACGGCGGGGGAGTTCATCTCCGGGACGAGCGCGCTCGCGCTGACCGGCACGGGCTCGTCGGGCACGGCCAATTTCTCGCTGACCTTCGACATTCCGAAGCACCTGGTCGGCAAATTCCTCTGCATCACGACGGCGCTCGCCTACAAGCAGGTCGGGGCCACCTTCGGCTCGGCGGGGACCATGCAGCCCCGCATCCGCGTCACGGCGGGGACGGCGACGGTGTTCCCCTCTGTCGCGGCCGACGCGCAGAACATCGCCACCAACCTGACGCTCACCCCCGGCGCGGGCAACCTCACCGACTGGTATTACGGGATGCACATCTTCCGGCCGGAGACTGCCGGGACGCTCACCTTCACATTCGTGTGGGATGGCGTGACCGGCATCCGCGACGACACGGCGCTGGTCGACAACGTGCGGCTCTGGATCCTGCCGTCGCAGGATGAAGGGACGATCGCGTGACCCTGATCCTCACCCTCTGCGCCGGCCTGCTGTGCGAGGAGCACCGCTATCCGGCGCCGTCGATGCTCGCGTGCATGCTCGCCCAGCCGGAGATCGCGCGCGAGGTCAGGCCTGGGTGGCGGGTGGAGCGGTGGCGGTGTGAATGACCCTCGGTAGTACCGAGGGGTGATGCGCGGGCCGGGCGCTACTCCGGCTCTGAGGGCTTCCACTTAGCCGCCAAGGTCGCTTTCGCCTCAACGGATTGAACGGCTTCCGGACGCCTGCCCCCACCAGTCCTACTGCGGAGCTTATCCGCCTTCCGCGCCCCCGCACCTTAGCACAGGCGCGGGGGAGGGGCTAGGGTCAGGCGGGCCATCTGATTGCCGAGAATGCCTCCCACTTCGCGATGATCTGATCCCAAAGGCCCGCGATCTCGGGAGAGGGCCAAGCGTAGCGCGGAGACGTGCCATATTCGGTGAGGCCGTGCCCAGCCAGAACGTAAAGCGCGAACTCCCCGGCGAAACCCCATTGATCCATGAACTCCGCCTGCGTCTTGTCGCGGACAGCCTTGAGCGCCGCGATCATCATGGCGTCGCTCTCCGAGGAGTAGCCGCCGTAGATGCCGTGAATCACATCCTCCCACGGGTCAAACTCGTCCATGTCGATCGGCGCGTCATCGCCCGGTAGGGGTTTCGCCAGCGCCACCTCCAGCTTGGTCCGCGTATCGTCCATCGGGTCTCCCCCTGTCGCTGTCCTGATGCCTAGGCGGGGTTAGCCGACATAGTCATCATAGGATCGATAGACCTTCGTCAGAGAGCCGGTGCTCGGATCCGTTACGAACCAATAGCGCGGAGGGGGCCCTTCGCCCTTCCATGCCTTCCAATCGTCGGATGCGCCCTTGGCCTTGGCGCAAGGGCACTGGGCGACCCAAGGCGCATTTCCGGCGCCGCAAGCCGGGCATTTCCATCCTTGATCCATGGTATCAGATTCTCCCTTCGATCACGCTATGTCCTGATACTCTCGGACGGTTAAGCTACTGACTTCGCACGAAATATGCGCGGACTTCTAATCCGGCGCTCTACCCATGGAACGAATCCGGGCCGAATCGAGAATGTGCAAAACAATGTGCAAAACATCGATCGCGCCCTTGCGCCACGTTCCGAAAAGTGAAATAGCTTCCGCCGGTTGGCGACGTGGCGGAGTGGTGACGCAGCGGATTGCAAATCCGTCCACACCGGTTCGATTCCGGTCGTCGCCTCCATTTTCCGATCATTCAAGACTCCGTGTCCGGTCCCGCCGGGGCCATCCGGCGGCGCGGATTCCCAACGGGTTTCGCCGGCCGCGCCCGCCGAGGCCGCGCCGTTCCCATCGGCCGCTCCCTTGCTTTCGCGCCGCGTGGCGCCAATTGTGGGCATCGGGACGGTTCGAGCGGGTGTCGATGACCGAGGGCGGGGAGAGACGGGGGACGGATGGCCCGGGCGCGCGCGCGTTGCCCGTGATCGGCACGCTCGCCGAGCTCTGGGGCTATCTCCGCGAGGATTACGCGACTCATTCGACCACGCTCGAGGTCACGGCGCTGAAGCCGGGATTTCTCGCGGTCGCCTTCTACCGGATCGGGGTCTGGGCCAATGGCCGGCCGTGGCTGCCGCGCGCGATCATCCGCCGCCTGCTCTCGGTGCCGGTCTATTTCATCCGCAACTGCTTCGGAATCGCGCTTCCCGCCTCGTCGCGCGTCGGGCGGCGGCTGAAGATCGTGAACCAGGGCGGCATCGTCATCCATGCCCGCGCCCGGCTCGGCGACGACTGCGTCATCCGCCAGGGCGTGACGATCGGCTTCGCCGGAAGCCGCGGCCCCGGCAGCGTGCCGGTGCTCGGCGACCGGGTCGAGGTCGGCGCCGGAGCGATCGTCGCGGGCGCGGCGCGGATCGGGGACGACGTCAGGATCGCCGCGAACGCGGTCGTGATGCGCGACGTGCCCGCCGGCAGCATCGTCGCGGCGCCGCCGGTCCGGATCATGGCCCCGCCGCCCCGCCGGGCGGAACGCGCCGCGGGAGGCGGCTGAGGCATGGTCGCGCCACGTCCCGCCCTCGCCGCCCTCAAGGAGACCGGCAACCGTTTCCTCGCCGCGCGGCGCTTCGACGAGGCGGCCTCCGTCTACGAGGAGGCGGCGCTCCTGAGCGAGATCCCGCGCGGCGGGCTCTGCGTGCGCCTCGCGCGCGCGCATCTCGAGGCGGGCCGGCCCGAGGAGGCGGCGGCCTGGCTCATGCCCGTCGTCGATACCGCGCCGAGCTTCCGGACATGGGCCAGCGCGGCCCGGATCCTCGACCGCTGCCCGCCCGAGACCTGGCCGCGCGTGCGCCGGCGGCTCCGGGTCGCGCTGGTCGGCACCTGGACCACCAGCGCCTTCGGCGCGATGCTGCGCCTCGCCGCGGCCCGCCTCGGCCTCGCGCTCGAGATATACGAGCCCGATTTCGGCCAGTATTTCAACGCGACGCTCGATCCCGGCTCCGCGCTCCACGCCTGGGAGCCCGAGGCGGTCGTGCTCGCGCCCGATCAGCGCGCGCTGGGGCTGAAGCCCTTTTCCGACGCGCCGGAGGCCGATGCCGAGGCGGCGGTGGCGCGCTGGTCGGCGGTCTGGCAGGCGCTGCGCGCGCGCTCCGCGCCGATCATCATCCAGCACGGTTTCGCCACCTCGGGCGGAGACCCGCTCGGGCATTACGCCGCCGGCCTCGCCGGGGCGCGGCGGACCATCGTCGCGCGCGTCAACCGCCTGCTCGCCGAGCGCGCGACCACGGAGGACGTGGGCTTCCTGAACGTGCAGGCGCTGGCCGGGCGGCTCGGCGCGGAGGCCTGGTTCGACGACCGGGGCTGGTACATGGCCAAGATGCCCTACGGGCCGGACGCGCTGCCGCTGCTCGCCCGGCACACCGCGGCGGTGCTGGCGGCGCGGATCGGCTTCTCGCGGCGGTGCCTGGTGCTCGATCTCGACAACACGCTCTGGGGCGGGGTGATCGGCGACGACGGCGTCGAGGGCATAACGCTCGGCGGCAATGCCATTGGCGAGGCCTACGCCGATTTCCAGCTCGCGCTGAAGGAGCTGCGCGGGCGCGGCATCCTGCTCGCGGCCTGTTCCAAGAACGACGAGGCGGTGGCGCGCGCGGCGTTCCGGGAGCATCCCGAGATGGTGCTCCGGGAGGAGGATTTCGCCGCCTTCGTCGTGAACTGGCAGCCGAAATCGGACAATCTGCGGAGCGTGGCCGCCCGGCTCGACCTCGGCCTCGATTCGCTCGCCTTCTTCGACGACAACCCCTACGAGCGGGCCGAGGTCCGCCGCGCGCTGCCGGAGGTCGACGTGCCGATCCTGCCCGAGGATCCGACCGGCTACCGCCGCGCGATCGAGCAGTATCCGTATTTCGAACCCTCGGCCTTCACCGCGAGCGACCGCGCCCGCGCCGAGCAGTATCGCGCGCGGGCCGAGGCGCTGACGCTCAGGGCCTCGGCGGGCTCCCTCGCGGACTATCAGGCGAGCCTCGACATGCGGGCGAGCTTCGGCCGTGTCGATCCGCTCAACATGAGCCGCGTGGTCCAGCTCATCAACAAGACCAACCAGTTCAACCTGACGACCCGGCGCCGGAACGCCGCCGAGCTCGAACGCCTGCTCGGCCGGCCGGGGGCGCACGGGATCTGGGCGCGGCTCCGCGACCGCTTCGCCGATCACGGGCTGATCGCGGTCGCGATCGGGATCGAGCGCGACGATCCCGCCGGGCGCGTGCTCGAGATCGACACGCTCCTGATGAGCTGCCGCGTGCTCGGCCGGGGCGTCGAGGACGCCGTGGTGGGCGAGCTCGCGCGGATCGCGCTCGCGGCGGGCTGCTCCCGGATCGAGGGGGTTCATGTCCCGACCGGGCGCAACGGCATGGTCGCGGAACTCTACGCGCGGCTCGGCCTCGCGGAGATCGAACGCGCCCCGGACGGAACGGTCCGCTGGGCGGGTCCGGCCGAGCCCTTGACGCGGCCGGAGGTTCCGATCGAAATCAACTGGACCGAAGCTTGAGGGGTATTGCCCGGTGTCCGATGTCGTCGAGCGCCTGACCGAGGTCTTCCGATCCACCTTCGGCGACGAAGCCATCGTGCTGACCCGCGAAATGACCGCGGACGACGTGGCGGCCTGGGATTCGGTCAGCCATATCGAACTGATCTACGCGATCGAGGACGAGTTCGGGATCAAGTTCAGCGCCCGCGACATCGCGGAGCTTTCCTGCGTCGGCGACCTGATCGCGGTGATCGAACGCCGCGGCTGATCGCGGCGCGGGCGCGGCGGCCCCTCCTTTCCGCGCCCTCCGGGCGAAACCTCCGCGCCCGGGGTGGACGCGACGGGCTCAGTCCCTAGTGTGGGGGGCGGGCGGCCGGCTCCGTTCGCGGCGGCCGCCCTCCTGAACCGCGTCAAGGGAGGAAAAGATGCGAATGATCCTGGCCGCGGTCGCCTCGGCCGTCCTGTCGGCGCTCGCCGCCGCGGCGCCGGCGCTGGCCCAGACGCCGCCGAACGTGCTCGTCGTCGGGCAGATCGCCGAGCCGAAGTCGCTCGATCCGCACGCCGCGACCGCCTCCAACGACTTCCGGATCCTCGTCAATCTCTACGACGGCCTGGTGCGCTACCGGCCCGGCACGCTCGAGGTCGAGCCGGCGCTGGCCGAAAGCTGGGAGATTTCCGACGACGCGAAGACCTATACGTTCCACCTGCGCGACGGGGTCACGTTCCACGACGGTTCCGCCTTCGACGCGGAGGCGGTGAAGTTCAACTTCGACCGGATGCTGCGCGAGGATCACCCCTATCACGATACGGGGCCCTTTCCACTCGCCTTCTTCTTCTCCTCGGTCGCGGAGGTGACGGTCGTCGATCCGCTGACGGTGCAGTTCCGTCTCTCCGAACCCTACGCGCCGCTTCTCTCCAACCTCGCCTATCCGACCGGGCTCATCGTCTCGCCGGCGGCGGTGAAGGAATACGGCAAGGATTTCGGCCGGCACCCGAGCGGCACCGGCCCGTTCCGGTTCGAGGAATGGCAGGCGAACAACCGCGTCGTCGTCAGCCGGAACGAGGATTACTGGGACGGCGCGCCGAAGCTGGAGGCGGCGATCTTCCGGCCGATCACCGATGCCAATACCCGGCTCGCGGAGATGATGTCGGGCGGGCTCGACGTGATGGTCGAGGTGCCGCCGGACGGGCTCGCCCAGTTCCGCGACGATCCCAACGTCAAGGTCTACGAGCAGGCCGGGCCGCATCTGTGGTTCCTGATCCTGAACACGAAGGAGGGGCCCTTCGCGAGCAAGGCGGCGCGCCAGGCGGTGAACTACGCGGTCGACAAGCAGGGGCTGGTCGCGAACGTGCTCCAGGGCACGGCCGATGTCGCCGCCGGGCCGATCCCGCCCGCCTTCGCCTTCGCGCATGATCCGGGTGTGGAGCCCTATCCCCACGATCCGGAGAAGGCGAAGGCGCTGCTCGCGGAGGCGGGCTACGACGGGTCGGAAGTGACCTTCTACGTCGCGGACGGCGGTTCGGGCATGCTCGACCCGGTGGCGATGGGAACGGCGATCCAGGCGGATCTGAAGGCGGTCGGCATGCCCGCGAAGATCGAGACCTACGAGTGGAACACCTTCCTCGGCAAGGTGAACGGCGGGCTCGAGGGGCAGGCGGACATGGCCGAGATGGCCTGGATGACCAACGATCCCGACACGCTGCCCTATCTCGCGCTCCGGAGCGAGGCGATGCCGGCGGAGGGCGGGTTCAATTCCGGCTACTATTCCAACCCGGAGGTGGACCGGCTGCTCGCGGAGGCGCGGCGCGCGACGGACCAGGAGGCGCGCGGCGCGCTCTACCGTCAGGTGGACCGGATCGTGCATGACGACGCGCCCTGGCTCTTCGTCGCGAACTGGAAGCAGAGCGCGGTGACCTCGGCGGCGGTCGAGGGTTTCGCGCTGGAACCTTCCTTCTTCCTGCTGCTTCACGACGTGTCGAAACCCTGACGCGCCAGCCGCCCCGGCCCGCGCGGCCGGGGTCCAGCCCAAGGGAGCGCGCATGGGCCTCCATGTCCTGAAGCGGCTCGCGGCCGCGATACCGGTGCTGATCGGCCTCTCGGTCATCGTCTTCCTGATCATGGCGATGATCCCGGGCGATCCGGCGACCGCGATCCTCGGCGCCTATGCGACGCCCGAGAACGTCGCGGCGCTCAACCGCGACCTCGGCCTCGACCAGCCGCCGCCGCGGCGGTACCTGATCTGGCTCGGCAACATCCTCCACGGGGATCTCGGCCGGTCCTACGCGCTGAACCGGCCGGTGCTCGACGAGGTGCTGGAGCGGTTCCAGGCGACGCTCGTTCTCGCGGGGACGGCGCTCGTCCTCGCCTCGCTGCTGGGGCTTCTCGCCGGGGTCGTATCGGCGGCGCGGCAGTTCGGCTGGACGGACCGGGCCGTCACCTTCGCCGTGCTGATCGGGATCTCGACGCCCTCCTTCTTCCTCGGCCTGCTGCTGATCCTCGTGTTCGCCGTGCGGCTGCGCTGGTTCCCGGCGAGCGGAATGTACGCGATCTACGGCGGCGGCGATCTGAAGGATCTCGCCTGGCACCTCGTCCTGCCCGCGCTCACGCTCGCCGTCGTCGCGACCGGCGTCATCGCGCGGCTGACGCGGACCGCGATGCTCGAGGTGCTGCGCCAGGACTACATCCGCACCGCCCGCGCCAAGGGGCTGCGCGAGCGGCGGGTGATCCGGGTCCACGCGTTCCGCGCCGCGCTCGTCCCGGTCATCCCGGTGATCGGCATCCAGGCGGGTTTCGTGCTCGGCGGCGCGGTCTATGTCGAGACGGTGTTCCAGTGGCCGGGCATCGGCTCGATGCTCGTCAATGCGATCGCGACGCGCGACATCCTGCTCGCGCAGGGGGGCGTGCTGGTGGTCGCGGCGGCCTATGTGCTCTTCAACCTCGCCGCCGACATCGCCCAGACCCTCATCGATCCGAGGCTGCGCTGATGGCCGGCGCGACCGCCGCCCCGGCGCGGACCGGCGGGCGGCCGGGGTTCTGGCGGCTCCTGCTCGCCAACCGGCTGGCCGCGGCCGGGCTCCTCGTCCTCGGCCTCATCGTGGTCGCGGCGCTCGCCGCGCCGCTTCTCCCGCTGCCGGATCCGGACCTGACCGCGCCGGCGGAGCGGCTGGCGCGGCCGCTCGCGCCGGGCCACCCGCTCGGAACCGACGCGCTCGGCCGCGACATCCTCTCGCGACTCGTCTGGGGCACGCGCGTCAGCCTCGCGGTCGGCCTCTCCGCGACGTTGATCGCGGCGGTCGCGGGCTCGCTCGTCGGCCTCGTCGCCGGCTACGCGGGCGGCCGGGTGGACGGGCTGCTGATGCGGGGCGTCGACATGGTGATGGCCTTTCCCTACATCCTGCTCGCGCTCGCGATCGTCGCGGTGCTCGGCCCCGGGCTCCTGAACGCGCTCTACGCGATCGCGCTCGTCAACATACCCTTCTTCGCGCGCAACATCCGGGGCGTGACGCTCGGCCTCGCGCGGCGCGACTTCGTCGCGGCGGCGCGGCTCTCGGGCCGGTCGCACGCCGGGATCCTGTTCGGGGAGATCCTCCCGAACGTGATGCCGGTCATCGTCGTCACCATCTCGACCACGATCGGCTGGATGATCCTCGAGACCGCGGGGCTCTCCTTCCTCGGCCTCGGCGCGCAGCCGCCCCGGGCCGATCTCGGCTCGATGCTGGGGGAGGGGCGGGCCGTGCTCTTCACCGCGCCGCATGTGGCGATGGTGCCGGGGCTCATGATCTTCGCGCTCGTGATGGGCATCAACCTCGCGGGCGACGGGCTGCGCGACGTGCTCGACCCGCGGCTGAGATCGGGCGCTCTGACGCGGCCGGTGGCGCGGACCAAGGTCGCGCGGCGCCGGGTGCCCGCCCTGACGCCCGACCCGGCGGCGGTGCTCGACGTCCGGGGGCTCGAGACCGAGTTCGAGATCGGCGGCGAGGTCCACCGGGCCGCGGGCGGCGTCGATCTGAAGCTCGGCCGGGGGGAATGCCTCGGCCTCGTCGGGGAATCGGGCTCGGGCAAGTCGGTCACGGCGATGTCGATCATGGGGCTGGTGCCGACGCCGCCGGGCCGGATCGCGGGCGGCGCCGCGCTGCTCGACGGCGAGGATCTCTTCGGCATGCCGGACGAGGCGATCCGGCGGCTGCGCGGCGCGGCCGTCGCGCATGTGTTCCAGGATCCGCTCTCGACGCTGCATCCGCTCCTCACCGTGGGGGCGCAGCTCGTCGAGGCGATCCGCGCCCATGCGCCGCTCACCCGCCGCGCGGCCGAGGCGCGGGCGGAGGAACTGCTCGGGCTGGTCCGGATCCCGAACCCGGCCGAGCGGGCGCGGGCCTATCCGCACGAGCTTTCCGGCGGGATGCGCCAGCGGGTCTGCGTCGCCATGGCGCTCGCCAACGATCCCGAGGTGATGATCGCGGACGAGCCGACCACCGCGCTCGACGTCACGGTGCAGGCGCGCATCCTCGCGCTGATCGAGCGGCTCCGGCGCGAGCGCGACGCGGCGGTCCTGTTCATCACCCATGATTTCGGCGTTGTCTCGACGATCTGCGACCGGGTCGCGGTCATGTACGCGGGCCGCGTGGTGGAGGAAGGGCCGACGCGGGCGATTCTCGAGGCTCCGGCGCATCCCTATACCGCGCGGCTCATCGCCTGCGTTCCGGTGCTCGGCGCGCCTCACCGGCGGCTCGACGCGATCCCGGGCCGGCCGCCGCCGGCGAACCGGCTGCCCGAGGGCTGCGCCTTCGCGCCGCGCTGCCCGCGGGCGACGGCGGACTGCCGCGCGGGCGAGATCGCGCTCGGGGGCCGGGGCGGGGGACGGGCGGTGCGCTGCCTTCACCCGCTCGCGCCGGGAGAGCGGGCGTGAGCGGCGCGGCCTTCCTCGATATCGACCGGCTGGAGCGGGTCTTCGGCGGCGGGCGCACGCTTTTCGGCCGCGCGCGGCCCGGGGTGCACGCGGTGCGTGAGGTGACGCTCGACCTGCGGCGGGGCGAGACGCTCGGCATCGTCGGCGAGTCGGGCTGCGGCAAGTCCACGCTCGCGCGGATGATCGTCGGGCTCGACCGGCCGACGGCGGGGCGGATCACGCTCGACGGGCGCGACCTCGTCGCGGAGGCGCGGCGCGATCCGCGCGCGCTGGCGCGGCGGATCCAGTACGTGTTCCAGGATCCGGTGGCCTCGCTCAATCCGCGCAGGACGATCCGCGCCATCCTCGAGGCGCCGCTCCGCCACCTGCGCGGCCTCGACGGCGCGGCGCGCGGGAGGCGGCTCGCGGACCTGATGGAGGCGGTCAATCTCGCGCCCGAACATCTCGACCGCTATCCGCACGAATTCTCCGGCGGGCAGGCGCAGCGGATCGGGATCGCCCGCGCCCTCGCCGCCGAGCCGGACCTGATCGTGCTCGACGAGCCGGTCTCCGCGCTCGATGTCTCGGTCCAGGCGCAGGTGCTCAACATCCTCGACGGGCTGCGCGAGCGTTTCGGCCTGACCTATGTCTTCATCAGCCACGACCTCGCCGTGATCGAGAGCGTGAGCGACCGGGTGGCGGTGATGTATTTCGGCCATCTGGTCGAGATCGGCCGGGTGGCGGATGTCTTCGCCCGGCCGCGGCATCCCTATACCCGGCTGCTGCTCGCCTCGGTCCCGGCGCCGGGCCGGGCGGTGGCGCCGCCGGAGGAGGGGGAGGCGGAACTGCCCGATCCCTACCACCCGCCGCCGGGCTGCCCGTTCCATGCCCGCTGCCCGCGGCGGAGCGACATCTGCCTGACCGCCTTCCCGCCGCGCGACTCCGCGCCCGGCCGCGCGGACCACCTGAGCGCCTGCTACCATCCGGAGGGGGACGACTGACCGGGGCCGTCAAGCATTCCGCAAGCTTCCGGCGCCAGTGTCGGCGGCTCGGATCGGAGACGGAGGGTGCGCGATGTTGTCCTGGCGGCCGGCGATGGGGCTCGTGAGGCGGCTGGTCGGCGGGGGGAGCGGGATCGAGGCGCTGGCGCGCGAGCGCTGGGAGATCGCGCCGCCCGAGACCCGCTTCGTGCCGCCCGCGCTGTTCCTGGAGGGCCAGATCGAGCGGATCCGGGCCACCCGCTTCGGCACGGCCCCGGAGGTGGTCCGACACCTGCGGGGCGGGTTCGAGACCCGGGAGGGGCCGACGCTCGGCCATGCGCTGCGCGGCGTCGATCTCGTCGACGGCGTGCTCTACGCCGGGAGCGCCCGGCGCCATCTGCGCCCCGAGGCGAAGGCGCGGCTGCTGCCTCCGGTCCCGGAGGAGCATGCCAGCGGCGTGCTCTACGAGAGCTGGGCCGGCAACCGCTGGTTCGGGAACTGGCTCACCGACGATTGCCTCGCCTACGCGCTCGCGGAATGCTTCGGCCCGCCCGTCGCGACCGCGCCCGCGCCGACGGGCCACGCGCGCGACTACGAACACCTGCTCGGCCAGAGCCCCCGCCGCTTCGCACGTCGCCGGTTCGACGAGCTGATCCTGCTCGACGACCAGGCCAACAACGCCGACCGCCGGGCGCGGGCGGAGCGGATGAGCGCGCGGCTCCGCGCCGGGATCGACGCGCCGCCCCGGCCGGGGGTGTTCCTGACGCGGGGCGAGAGCGGCGACCGGCGGCTCCTGATCAACGAGGCGGAAATCGCGACGCGGCTGCGGGACCGGCACGGCTTCGCCATCGTCGATCCGCTCGCCCACGACGCGCGGGGGCTGATCGCGGCCTGCGCCGGCGCGCGCGTCATCGCCGGGGTCGAGGGCAGCCATCTCTGCCACGGGCTGGTGGCGATGGATCCGGAGGCGACGCTGCTGACGCTGCAGCCGCCGGACCGGGTGACCTCGGTCCTGAAGATCGTGACCGACCGGCGCGGGCAGGGCTTCGCCCTCATCCTCGGCGCGGGCGGGAGCGGGGGGTTCCACGTTCCGCCCGCCGAGGTCGAGGCGACGCTCGACGTGATCGCGCGGCGACGGGGTCTGTAACGCTCCTTTAACGCCGCCCTGCGATCACCGCTCTCGTGGACGAAGCGACGTCCGGCGCGGGAAACGACGAATGCCATTCTCCGAGATCAAGGCCGACTACCGGCGTCACGGGCGTTCGCTCGCCGATCCCGCCTTCGTTTCCCTCGCCCTCTACCGCTACGGCCGCTGGGGCCGCGCCCGCGCCACGCGGCCGGCGCGCTGGCTCGCGAGCAAGAGCTACGGGCTTCTCGCGATTTTCGTCTGCAATATCACCAAGATATGGATCCCGCCCCAGGTGACGCTGGGCGAGGGGTTCCATATCGTCCATGCCGAAGGCTCGCTTTCGATCCATCCCGACGCGGTGATCGGCAAGCGGCTCGGCGTCATGCACAACGTCACGATCGGCACCAACATGGGCGAGGGCGCGCCGGTGATCGGCGACGACGTCTTCATCGGCGTCAATTCGACCGTGCTCGGCGCGATTCGCATCGGGGACCGCGTGCGGATCGCCGCGAACACCGCCGTCACGACCGATGTGCCCGACGATTGCGTCGTCGTCGGCTCGCCGGCCCGGATCTACCCCCGGTTGACTCCGTTCCGAACGCCCGCCGCCGCGCTCGCCGGCCTCTCGCCGCTCCTTCTCCCCCTCATCACCGCCCTCGCATGAAGAACGCCCTCAGCGCCACGCTCTACCAGCTCTTCGCCGACAACCTGCCCGACCGGGCGGAGAAGGTCGCGCTCGTCGATCCCGACGCGCGGATCACCTATGGCGCGCTCGCCGCCGAGGTCGACCGGCTCGCCGGTTATCTCAAGGCCTGGCGGCTGCCGCCGGGCGAGCGCGTCATCGTCCATCTGCGCAAGAGCCGGGCGGAGGTCGCGGCCATGCTCGCGGTCGCGAAGGTCGGCGGCGTCGTCGTCAACGTGAACACGCAATGGACGGCCGAGCAGCTCGCCTTCGTCGCCGGGGATTGCGGCGCGCGGGTGATGATCGTGGAGCCGCGCGCCGCGGCGGGGCTCGCCCGCCAGGGGCTGCCGGGATCGGTGATGCGCGTGCTCGTCCACGGGGAGGCGCCGCGGCTTCCCGGGTTCGACGGCTGGGCCGATCTGCCGCCGGGCTGCGTGGGGCCGGAAGTCCGGCGGCTCGAGAGCGAGCTTGCGATGCTCATCTATACCTCCGGCTCGACCGGGCGGCCGAAGGGGGTGATGCTGAGCCATCGCAACATCCTCGCCGGCGCGCGCTCGGTCGCGCGCTACCTGCGCCTCGGCGCGGAGGAACGGCTGCTCGGCGTCCTGCCCTACAGTTTCGACTACGGGCTGAACCAGCTCACCACCATGCTGCTTCTCGGGGGCACGGTGGTGCATCAGCCGGTGCCGCTCGCGGCGGAGGTGGTGGCGACGATGGCGCGCGAGGAGGTGACCGGCGTGGCCGCGGTGCCGCCGCTCTGGGGCCAGATCGTGCGCCTGCTGGGCGACGCGCCGCGCGCCTTCCCGGCGCTGCGCCGGGTGACCAATTCCGGCGGGAAGATCCCGCTCAACATCCTCGACCGCATGCCGGAGGTCTTTCCCGGCGCGGACATCTACCTGATGTACGGGCTGACGGAGGCCTTCCGCTCGACCTTCCTCTCGCCGAAACGCTTCGCGGCGAAGATGGGCGCCATCGGCCGGGCGATCCCGGGCAACGAGGTCCATGTCATCACGAAGGACGGGCGCCTCGCCGGCCCGGGCGAGCAGGGCGAGCTCGTTCACCGCGGGCCGCTCGTCAGCCTCGGCTACTGGGGCCGGCCCGATCTGACGGCGGAGCGGATCCGGCCCTGCCCGGCGCTGCGCGCGCTGATCGGGGACGAGCCGGTCGTCCACAGCGGCGACACGGTGCGCGTCGACGAGGACGGCGATCTCTGGTTCGTCTCGCGCGACGACGCGATGATCAAGACGAGCGGCTTCCGCCTCAGCCCCGACGAGGTCGAGGATCTGGTCTGCCGCTCGGGAATGGTGGGCGACGCGGTCGCCTTCGGCGTCGCGGACGACCATCTGGGCCAGGCCGTCCATGTCGCGGTGACGCCGCTGCCCGGATTCGAACTCGCCGGGCTGATGGCGCACTGCCGCG
Organism: Amaricoccus solimangrovi; assembly: GCF_006385685.1. Lineage (GTDB taxonomy): Bacteria > Pseudomonadota > Alphaproteobacteria > Rhodobacterales > Rhodobacteraceae > Amaricoccus > Amaricoccus solimangrovi. The sequence goes on from NZ_VFRP01000002.1 coordinate 212,990, forward strand.
CGGTGATGCCCGGCTACATGGTGCCGAGACGCGTCCATGTCTGGCCCGAGGCGATGCCCCGCACGTCGAGCGGCAAGCTCGCCCGGCCCGAGGTGATCAGGCGCAGCGCCGCCGACACGCCGCGCCACCCGACCCTCTGACCCACCCCTCCGATCCACCGTCACGGGAGAACCGGACCGATGAGCCTGACCGCCGACCGACTGATCCTGTTCCTGAGGGACGCGCTCCGCGTCGAGGGCGAGGTGACGCCCGAGAGCGCGCTCTTCACCAGCGGCGCGCTCGATTCCGTGGCGATGATGAACCTCATCGCCTTCGTCGAGGAACAGGCGGCGATCCAGGTCCGCGCCGATCAGGTGACGCTCGAGAATTTCGACACGCCCGGCCGCATCGTCGCCTTCGCCAACGCGGCCGCCGCGTGATGGACGGCGGCGATCTCCCCGCGTCCGGGCTCGAGCCGTTCGACCGGATGCTCGCGCGCTCGGCGAGCCGGTTCGGCACGCCGCAGTTCCTCTACGACACGCGGGCCATCGAGGCGCGGATCGCGGAGCTCCGCGCCGCCTTCGGCGGGCGGTTCGCGCTCAGCTACGCGGTCAAGGCCAATCCGAACCCGGCGCTGCTCGGCTGGCTGCGCGAGCGGATCGACTTTCTCGACGTCTCCTCGATCGGGGAGTTCCACCGGGCGCGCAACGCCGGCTGGGCGCCGGACCGGGCGAGCTTCACCGGGCCCGGCAAGCGCGACGGCGAGTTGCGCGAGGCGATCGCGGGCGGGCTCGGCGAACTCATCCTCGAATCCGCGGGCGAGGCGCGGCGCGCGAATGCCATCGCGGGCGCGCTCGGGCGGCGGCAGGACGTGATGATCCGGATCTCGCCCGACCGCGTGCCGAAGGGCTTCGGCGATCACATGGCCGGGCGGCCCAGCCCCTTCGGCGTCGATGTCGAGGAGATCGACACGACGCTGCCCGCGATCGCGGCGCTGCCGAACCTGCGCCTCGCGGGGCTGCACATCTATTCCGGCACGCAATGCCTGCGCGCCGAGGCGATCGTCGAGAACTACGCGATCTTTCTCGACATCTTCGAGCGGGTCTGCGCGCGCCACGATCTCGCGCCGCGGCGGCTCGTCTTCGGCTCCGGGCTCGGCATTCCCTATCACGAAGGGGACGCGCCGCTCGACCTCGGCGCGGTCGCGGCCGGCATCGTGCCCGCGCTCGACGCGCTGCGCGCGAAGCCACGCTTCGCGGAGACGCGGCTGGCGCTGGAACTCGGGCGCTATCTGGTGGGCGAGGCGGGGTATTTTCTGACGCGCGTCGTCGCGGTGAAACGCTCGCGCGGGCGGAGCCTCGCGATCTGCGACGGGGGCATGAACGACCACCTGCCGGCCTCGGGCCATTTCGGCATGGTGATCGCCCGGAACTACCGGATGCATGTCGTCGGCGGCGCGGGGCCGGCGGAGGAAGTGGACATCTCCGGCCCGCTCTGCACCTCGATCGACAGGCTGGCGCGCGGGGCGCGGCTGCCGCCGCTCGCGGAGGACGACCTGATCGCGGTGCACCAGAGCGGCGCCTACGGCCCGACCGCGAGCCCGCTCGGCTTCATCAGCCATCCCGCGCCGGTCGAGGTGCTGCTGACCGGCGACGGGCTCGTCGGCACCGGGCGGGTGAGCCTCTGCGTCGAACGCCCGCGCTGAGCGGCGAAATCCCGATTGCACTCCTCCTCCCGGCCCGGCAGTTTGGCGCCGAGAGGAGAGCTTCGATGACCCTGGTCTTCATTCAGCTGCGCTGCGCCCCCGGCCGGACCTACGAGGTCGCCGATGCCATCTACGATCGCGAGTTCGTCTCCGAACTGTATTCGACCTCGGGCGAATACGACCTGCTGATGAAGGTCTACATCCCCGAGGGCGAGGATGTGGGCCGCTACATCAACGACAGGATCCTCGACATCCCCCATATCGACCGCAGCCTGACGACGCTGACCTTCAAGGCGTTCTAGCGCCGCGGGCCGGGCCGGGCCGGGCCTCGGGGCGCGGCGGGGCGATCCAGCCGCCCGCGCTCACTCCGCCGGGGCGGAGACGCCGACGCCGAGGCCGCCGGCGGTCTCGATGAAGGCGATCACCTCGGGCACGCCGACGCCGTTCCTGATCTCGCAGAACTGGAACGGCCGCTCGCCGCGCATCCGGCGGGAGTCGCGCTCCATCACCTCCAGGCTGGCGCCGACATGGGGCGCGAGGTCGGTCTTGTTGATGATGAGCAGGTCGGAGCGGGTGACGCCCGGCCCGCCCTTGCGCGGGATCTTGTCGCCCGCGCAGACGTCGATCACGTAGAGCGTGATGTCCGCGAGTTCCGGCGAGAAGGTCGCGGAGAGATTGTCGCCGCCCGATTCGATCAGGATCACGTCGAGATCGGGAAAGCGCTTCACCAGGTCGTCGACGGCGGCGAGGTTGATCGAGGCGTCCTCGCGGATCGCGGTATGCGGGCAGCCGCCGGTCTCGACGCCCACGATGCGTTCGAGCGGCAGCGCCTGGCTCCGCATCAGGAATTCGGCGTCCTCGCGGGTGTAGATGTCGTTGGTGATCGCCGCGACGGACCACTTGTCGCGCATCCGCTTGCAGAGCTGGTCCATCAGCGCGGTCTTGCCGGCGCCCACCGGGCCGCCGATGCCGACGCGGAGCGGGCCGTGGGGGGATTTCGCGGGAGCGGTCATGAGCGGTAGAGCCTCGTGTACTGGGTTTCGTGCAGCATCGCGGCGAGATCGGCGCGGAGCGCCGAGCCGCCGATCTCGTCGAGCGACGCGCCTTCCGCCCGCGCGGCGAGTTCCGCGCAGAGCGGCATCAGGTCCGCCGTGATCCGCTGCCCGTCGGTCTGGCCGAGCGGGACGAGCCGGACGCCGGCCGAGACGATGTTCGCGGCGAAGCCCTGGAGGTAGAGCGTCAGCGCCGGGCGGAGCGGCAGGCCGAGCAGCCGCGCGGCGCGGCCGACGGCGACGGGATAGGCCATCGGCGGCAGCGCGATCCCCCAGACCGCCGCCGTGGTCCGTGCGAAGGCGCCGCCCTGCGCCATCGTCTCCAGGAGCCGCTCCGAGGAGGGCGCCAGCGCCTCGGCCAGCGCGGCGAGCGGGGCGGGATCCCCGGCGCGGAAGGTCGCGGCGAGCAGCACCGCGTCGCTCCAGCCCGCGCCGTGGCGGAGCAGGTCCGCGACCCAGTCGGCGAGACCGGCGCGGCCCATGACCTCGCCCGCCTCCACCGCCCATTCGAGCCCGTGCGAATAGCTGTAGGCGCCGACCGGATAGGCGGGCGAGAACCAGCTCGCGAGGATCTGCGCCGGATCGGGCAGGGCGCGCGTCGCGTCGGGCGCGGGATCGGCCATCGCGCTCTCAGGCATGGGCGCGGGGGCCGTGGCCCGTCCCGCGCGGATCGTCGGTCGCGCCGCCGTGGTGGTGGCCATGGGTCCGCCCGGTGCCATAGGCGCCGCCCTCCGGCCGGAAGGGCGCGAGCACCGGCGTCAGCCGCGCGCCGAGCCGGGTCAGCATCGCCTCGAGCACGTGGTCGCGGCGGATCAGCAGGTGGTCGGCGGCGATCTCGGCCGGCGTGTGGCGGTTGCCGATGTGCCAGGCGAGCCGCGCCAGCCCGCCCGGGACCGTCCGGACCTCGACCAGCGGCTCGGCCGCGGCCTCGATCGCGATCCGCGCGCCGTCCTCGGTCACGAAGGCGTCGCCGGCCTCGAGCGACACGGTCTCGGCGAGGTCGACGAGCAGGCTCGCGCCGGAGGCGGTGGCGAGCGTCCTGCGGCGCAGGAAGCGGCCCTCGTAGTCGAGCGTGACGCGGTCGGCATCGGGCAGCGGGCCGAGGCCGCGCTCGACGCGGCGGGTGATCTGGCGGGTCATGCGGGCTGTTCGCGCTCCGGAAGGCTGGGACGGGACCGGGGCACTATCGCAACCTTCCGCCGCCGGGTCGAGAGCCCGCGAGGCATCATCGTTACCCCCGCGGGCAGCGCGCCTAGTCGTTGGGGAAGCAGAGCTGGTTCCACTGCATGCGGTCGCTCACATCCGCGGGCAGCGTCTGGCAGTAGCCCGGCCCCATCTGGCCGGCGGAACCGCCCCTGTTCGGCGTCTGCCGGTCCGCGTCGGTCACCGGCGTGATCTGCGCGCAGGCCGCGAGGCCGGTCGCGGCGACGCAGCCGAGAAGTACCAATCGAAAGGATCGCATCCTCAATTCCCCTCCGGAAAAGACCGGGCAATTATTCCAGCGGAAGCGAGCGCGGTCGAGAGGGCGACTACTTCGGCGCACGCACAAAAACGTGCGCCGGAGCGCGTCTCTGCTACCGGTTCGGCATGCACATCCGATCCCATTCGTTCTGGAGCGTCGGATCGGTCGGTGTCGTCTCGCAGAAGTCGGGGCCCATCGTCGCCGCGGCTCCGCCGCCCTGCGGCTGTTCCGGCGCGGCGGCCCCGAGCTCGGCCGGCTGGTCCTGGCATCCGGCGACGAGGCCGAGCGCGAGCAGCGCCGCCCCCGCCGAGAGGCCCCGGCCGGCGGAAATGCGAAGACGGATCATGATGTCCCCCTGTGGTGTCTTCGTTGAAACCGACTCGAGCATAGGCGGGACCGCGACGCCGGGGAACGGGGAAACGCGCGGCTTCGGCCGGGGGAAGGGGGCGGAGCCCCTTCGCTCCCCCGTCGTGTCAGAGCATCGCGTAGCCGCCGAAGGCGAAATGGGCGATCCGGTCACGGTCGATGCCGAGTTCCGCGAGTTCCGCGTCGCTCTTCTCATGGAGCCGCGCGGCGAGCCGGGCGCGGGCCGCGAGCGAGGAGCGTTCCGCGATCCTGACGAGCGCGTCGAAGAGGCCGTCGCCCAGCCGGGCGAGGATGCCGGGCCGGAGCGCGGCGGAAGACGTGATTTCGTATGCCATTTGGAAACCTCCTGATTGGCAGGTGAGATTTCCTCCCTTGACCCGGAAGATGGCGCGTCCGCGCCCTCGCTGCAACGCAACATCGCGCATAGCCGGCATGCGCGATGGCGGCATCGTGGCATCCCAGGCCATCGGCCCGGAGGCGGAGCGGGCGAGGGAACCTTTCCGGGAGGGCCGGGTTGGACGGGGCTGGAAACGGAAGGCTCACCATGGCGAAAGCTCGGATCCCCACGCATATCGGGATCATTCCCGATGGAAACCGACGCTGGGCCAATGGACGGGGGCTCGCCCGGGAGGAGGGGTACGCCCATGGCATCGAGCCCGGCCTCCACCTCTTCGAGGAATGCCGCAGGATCGGGATCCCGGAAGCCTCGATCTACGGCTTCACCCAGGACAATACCCGCCGCCCGAGCGCGCAGTCCCGCGCGTTCCGGGCCGCCTGCGTCGCCTTCGCGAACGAGGTCTCGCGGCGGGGCGCCGCGCTGCTCGTGGTGGGGGATCCCGAGTCCGCCCAGTTTCCCGAGGAGCTGAGATGCTTCCTGACGCGCCAGGGCGACGGGATGAAGGTCAATCTCCTCGTCAACTACGGCTGGGAATGGGATCTCGCCGGGCTCGCCGACGGCGGGCTGAAGTCGGCCGCGGTGTCGCGGATCGACCTCGTCGTGCGCTGGGGCGGCGGCCGGAGGCTGAGCGGCTTCCTTCCGGTCCAGTCCGTCTACGCCGACATCTACGTGCGCGACGAATACTGGCCCGACTATCAGCCGGACCAGTTCGGATCCGCCCTCGCCTGGTTCGGCGAGCAGGACCGGACGCTGGGCGGCTGATCCCGCGCCGCCCTTCGGAACGCCCGGCTCAGAACAGGAAGTAGCGCTGCGCCATCGGCAGTTCGCGCGCCGGCTCGCAGGTCAGCAATTCGCCGTCGGCGCGGACCTCGTAGGTCTCGGGGTCGATCTCGAGCACCGGGCAGGCGTCGTTGAGCTTCATCGCCGCCTTGCCGATGCCGCCGCGCGTGTTCTCGACCGGGAGCATCTCCTTCGCGAGGCCGAGCCTGCCGCGCAGGTCCGAGGCCGCGGCGGCGGCGGAGGTGAAGATGACCGCGTTGCGCTCGACCGAGCGGCCCATCGCGCCCCACATCGGCCGGGTATAGACCGGCTGCGGCGTCGGGATCGAGGCGTTCGGATCGCCCATCTGCGCCACGACGATCACGCCGCCCATCAGCACCATCTCCGGCTTCACGCCGAAGAAGGCCGGCGACCAGAGCACGAGATCGGCGCGCTTGCCGGGCTCGATCGAGCCGATGTCGCGGCTGACGCCATGCGCGATCGCCGGGTTGATCGTGTATTTCGCGACGTAGCGCTTCACGCGGGCGTTGTCGTTGTCGCCGGTCTCCTCGGGGAGGCGCCCGCGCTGGGTCTTCATCTTGTGCGCGGTCTGCCAGGTGCGGATGATCACCTCGCCGATGCGTCCCATCGCCTGGCTGTCCGACGAGATGATCGAGAGCGCGCCCATGTCGTGCAGGATGTCCTCGGCCGCGATCGTCTCCTTCCGGATCCGGCTCTCGGCGAAGGCCACGTCCTCGGGGATCGACTTGTCGAGATGGTGGCAGACCATGAGCATGTCGAGGTGTTCCTCGAGCGTGTTCACGGTGTAGGGCCGGGTCGGGTTGGTGCTCGACGGGATGACGTTCGGCAGGCCCGCGACCTTCAGGATGTCGGGCGCGTGGCCGCCGCCCGCGCCCTCGGTGTGGAAGGCGTGGATGGTGCGGCCCTTGAAGGCGGCGATCGTGTCCTCGACGAAGCCCGATTCGTTGAGCGTGTCGGTGTGGATCATCACCTGCACGTCCATGTCGTCGGCGACGGAGAGGCAGCAGTCGATCGCCGCGGGCGTCGTGCCCCAGTCCTCGTGCAGCTTCAGCGCGCAGGCGCCGCCCTCGACCATCTCGACGAGCGCGCCCGGCAGCGAGGCGTTGCCCTTGCCGGCGATGCCGATGTTCATCGGCACGCCGTCGACCGCCTGCATCATCCGCCCGATGTGCCAGGGGCCGGGGGTGCAGGTCGTGGCGAGCGTGCCATGCGCCGGGCCGGTGCCGCCGCCCAGCATCGTCGTCAGCCCCGCGTGCAGCGCGTCCTCGATCTGCTGCGGGCAGATGAAGTGGATGTGCGCGTCGAAACCGCCCGCCGTCAGGATCCGGCCCTCGCCCGCGATGATCTCGGTGCCGGGGCCGATGACGATGTCGACGCCGGGCTGCGTATCCGGGTTCCCCGCCTTGCCCAGCGCCGCGATCCGGCCGTCGCGGATCGCCACGTCCGCCTTGTAGATCCCCGACCAGTCGAGGATCAGCGCGTTGGTGATCACCGTGTCGGCCGCGCCCTCGGCCCGCGTCGCCTGGGACTGGCCCATGCCGTCGCGGATCACCTTGCCGCCGCCGAACTTCACCTCCTCGCCATAGGTCGTGAGGTCGCGCTCGACCTCGATGAAGAGGTCGGTATCGGCGAGCCGGAGCCGGTCGCCGGTGGTCGGCCCGTACATGTCGGCGTAGGCGGCGCGGGAGATCTTCTGGGGCATGGGATCCTCTCGGGCGAAGGCGGGCGCCCTGCGCGCCGCCGGGATTTCAGGCGGCCGCCCGCTCGGGGGCCGCGTCGTGACTCCGATGGCGGGAATCGGCCGATCGCGCTAGCATCCGCGGACCAACCGCGGCCGTCGCGGAGCGCGGGGAGACCGCGTCGCGGCGAGCCCGGCCAGGGAGGGACGGATGATCTGGAAATCGATGCTGGCCGGCGCCTGCGCCGGTCTCTGCCTCGGCGTGGCGGCGCGGGCCGAGACGCCGGTCGAACGCGGCGAATACCTCGTGCGCGGGCCGATGAGTTGCGGCAACTGCCACACGCCCCAGGGGCCGAATGGTCCGGACATGAGCCTGGAGCTCGCCGGCGGCGGCCCGGTGATCGACGACGAGACGATGACGGCCTATCCGCCCAACATCACCCCCGCGGGCGAGGTCGGCGGCTGGACCGACGCGGAGCTGGCGCGCGCGATCCGCGAGGGGCTGCGCCCGGACGGCGGCCTGATCGGCCCGCCCATGCCCATCAGCCTCTACCGGGGCCTGTCGGATACCGACGTCGCCGCGATCGTCGCCTTCCTGCGCACGCTGAAGCCGATCGAGCACACGGTGCCGGAGTCGGTCTATCACATCCCGCTGCCGCCGGCCTATGGCCCGCCGGTCGGGCATGTCGCCGACATTCCGCGCGGTCCGACCGCCGAATACGGCGCCTACATGGCCGGGCCGGTCAGCCACTGCCTCGAATGCCATACGCCGATGGGACCGACGGGGCCGATGTATGACGGGCATCTCGGTCAGGGCGGGTTCAGGTTCCCCGGCCCCTGGGGCGTCTCGATCTCGGCCAACATCACCTCGGGCAAGGACGGGCTCGCGGATTTCACCGACGACGAGATCCGGACGATGATCACCCAGGGGGTTCGCCCCGACGGGTCGAAGATGCTGCCGCCCATGCCCTACGCCTGGCTCGCGAAGATGACGCCCGACGACCTGACGGCGACGGTCCTCTATCTGCGGACCCTGCCGCCGCTGCCGAGCGTGGAGTAGCGCGCGGGCGGCCATCTCAGGCCGCGGCGCCGCGCTGGCAGGAGCCGTGGTAGTCGCGGGTCTCGCCCATGGTGCCGTCCTCCCCGGAGCGCGCGTCAGAGCGGCCCCATGACCTTCTGGTTGAAGCCGTAGACCCTGCGCGCCCCGCCGATCGGCACCAGGCGCACGTCGCGGGTCTGGCCCGGTTCGAACCGCACCGCCGTTCCGGCCGCGATGTCGAGCCGCATGCCCCGCGCCGCCTCGCGGTCGAAGGCGAGGCCCGGGTTGGTCTCGGCGAAGTGGTAGTGGCTGCCGACCTGGACGGGACGGTCGCCGGTATTGGCGACGGTGAGGCTGATCGCCGTCGCGCCCGTGTTCAGTTCGATGTCGCCCTCGGCGGGGAAGATCTCTCCGGGGATCATGGGCACCCCCTCAGCCGAGCGCCAGAACGAGGCCGGCGGCCGCGGTCAGCCCGCCGAGCGTCCGGGCGAGGGATGGCCGTCCGAGCGCGCCGGCGGCGAAGCCGAGGCCGAGCCCCAGCCCATGCAGGGCCGCCGTGGCGATCACGAAGCCGGCCGCGTAGGCGGGGCCACCCAGCGCCGGCCCCTCCAGCCCGTGGGCGTAGCCATGCGCGACGCCGAAAAGGCCGATGACGCCGCAGGCGAGCGGCAGCGGCGGGCGCGACGCGAAGGCGACCGCGGCGCCGAGCACCACGACGGAGGCGAGGATGGCCGGCTCGGCCACCGGGAGGGCGGCGCCGTCGAAGCCGAGGAGGCCGCCGAGCAGCATCGCGCCCACGAAGCTCGCCGGATAGGCCCAGGCCGCGCGCCCGCCGGTCATCGCGGCGAGGATGCCGACGGCGACCATGGTGAGCATGTGGTCGGCGCCGAGGAACGGGTGAAGGAAGCCGGACGCGAAGGGCGCGCCATGCGCCCCGAGCCCGGTATGGGCCATCGCCGCCGCGGGCGAGAGAAGGAAGGCCAGAAGGGGAAGGCTGCGTCGCATGGGCGGGTTCCTTGGCTTCGGGATCAGCGGATCGGGCTGTGCACGGTGACGAGCTTGGTGCCGTCGGGGAAGGTCGCCTCGACCTGGACGTCGTGGATCATCTCCGGCACGCCCTCCATGCATTGCGCGGCGGTCACCACATGGGCGCCGGCCTCCATCAGCTCGGCGACCTGCCGCCCGTCGCGCGCCCCCTCGACGACGAAATCGGTGATGAGGGCGATCGCCTCGGGATGGTTGAGCTTGACGCCGCGGGCCAGCCGGTTCCGCGCCACCATGGCGGCGAGCGAGACCAGGAGCTTGTCCTTTTCACGGGGAGTCAGGTTCATTGGGTCGGGCCTTTCGCGGCTTTCGGTTCAGAGCGACCAGACGCGGGGAAGCGGCGTCCCGCGGAAGCCCATCAAAAGGCGGAACAGCGCTTCGCGCAAGGGCGCCGCGTCCGGCGCGAGGAAGCGCAGGATCAGGATCCCGGGCTTGGCCGAGGCCGCGGCCTGAAGATCGACCCCGGCGAGCAGCGCCCGGACCTCGCCGAGCCGGTCCTCGGCGCCGGGCGCGAGATGGACGAGCGTCGCGAAGGCGCGCGCGCCGCCGAGCGTGGCGCGGCCCCGCGAGCCGACGGTGATGTCGGGACCGAGCCGCAGCGCCTCGGCGTGGACGAGCCGGCCGCCCCGGCTGATCCGCCAGTGATCGGTGATCGACGCGTCGCGCAGCGTCTCGCCCATCGCGGCGCGGCCGAGCACCACGGTCTCGAGGAGCGTGAGCCGCGCATCCTCGGCCATCTCCGCCGAGAGGCGCCGGACGAGCCGGCCGCCCTCGAAGAGGATCGTCTCCTGCGGCAGCCAGTCGAGCCGCGCGCCGGGACCGACGGAGAGCGTTACGTCGAGCGTCCCGGCCTCGCCCGTCGAGCGGTAGATCCGTTCCGCCGCCTGGGTGGTCACGGTGAGCTCGGCCCTCGCGCCGACCGCCGCCGCGTAGGCGAGCCGGTCGCCGCCGGTGATCCCGCCCGAGGTGTTGATCAGGATCGCCTCGGGCGTCGGCCCGTGCGCGCGCGGCAGCAGCGCCTTGGCGCAGCCCTCCTGGTAGAGCCGGCGGAGCCGGCTGGCCCCGCGCGAGACCTCCATGGCGACCTCGGCGCGCCCCTGGGCGCGCTGGAGGCGAAGGGGTGGCGGGCGCATCTGCATCGGGGTGGTCTCTCGGGCCTTTGCGGGGATCCAAGCCATAGGCGCGGCGCGGTCCGCGAGGCAACGGGCTGGCGAGTCACGAAGGCGCGGGAGTCGGGCGTGAATCGGCTTTTGCCTGGAATTTGGGCAGGATTGCTCGCGACGCGAGCCGCCGCGGATCGGCGCCGCGAGGCGCCTGTTTTACCGGTTGATCAAAAATGGGGCCTGTGCCAGCGTCGCCCGTTGACTGCCACGCGCGTCGGGAGAGGTCCATGATACCCACACCGAGGACCCTGGGCATCGCCCCGGGACGCCTGCCCGCCGAGGAGATCGCCGCGAATTTCGCCGACCTCGCGCCGCCGCTCACGCCGCACGAGGCGCTGGTCGCGGCGGACCGGTGCTATTTCTGCCACGACGCGCCCTGCGTCGCGGCCTGTCCCACCGCGATCGACATCCCGCTCTTCGTCCGCCAGATCGCGACCGGGACGCCCGAGGCGGCGGCGCATACGATCCTGAGCCAGAACATCCTCGGCGGCATGTGCGCCCGCGTCTGCCCGACCGAGACGCTCTGCGAGGAGGCCTGCGTGCGCGAGGCGGCCGAGGGGCGGCCGGTGGAGATCGCCCGGCTGCAGCGCCACGCCACCGACGTCGCGATGGCGCGGCCCGGCCATCCCTTCCGGCGCGCGGCGCCGACGGGCCGGGCCGTCGCCGTGGTGGGCGCGGGACCCGCGGGGCTCGCCTGCGCGCACCGGCTCGCGCTGCTCGGCCACGCCGTCACGCTCCACGACGCGCGCCCGAAGGGCGGCGGCCTCAACGAATTCGGCATCGCCGCCTACAAGGCGCCGGGCGGCTTCGCCCAGGCCGAACTCGACTGGCTGCTCGGGATCGGCGGGATCGAGGTCAGATACGGCGCGGCGCTCGGCGGGGATCTCACGCTGAGGGATCTGCGCGCGCGGTTCGACGCGGTCTTCCTCGGGATCGGCCTCGGCGGCGTGAACGCGCTGGCGGCGAAGGGCACGCATCGCGACGGCGTCCGGCCGGCGGTCGATTTCATCGCCGAGCTGCGGCAGTCCGATGATCTGGCGCGGCTTCCGGTCGGGCGGCGCGTCGTCGTGGTCGGCGGCGGGATGACCGCGATCGACGCCGCGGTCCAGTCGAAGCTCCTCGGCGCGGAGGAGGTGACGATCCTCTACCGGCGGTCCCGCGGGAAGATGTCGGCCTCCGGATACGAACAGGATCTCGCCGCCGGCCACGGCGTGCGCATCCTCTGCGGCGTCGTCCCGGTGAAGGTGAAGGGCAATGGCGCGGTGCGCGAGGTCGAATGCGCCTATGTCGAGGAAGGGCCGAAGGGCCTGCGCGAGACCGGCGAGACATTCACGCTCAAGGCTGACCAGCTCCTGACCGCGATCGGCCAGACGCTCGGACCCGACGTGCCGGGCAAGCTCGAACTCGAGGGCGGCAAGATCCGCGTCACCGGGCCGGGGCAGACCAGCGTGAAGGGCGTCTGGGCGGGGGGCGACTGCGCCTCGGGCGGCGACGACCTGACGGTGACGGCGGTGGCCGAGGGCCGCGACGCCGCGATCGACATTCACCGCGCGCTGATGGGCTGAGCCCCGGCGCGCGCGACGGACGGGAGGCCCCGGCGTGAGCATGGAGGCGGAAACGGTGGAACTCTCGGGCGTCGAGGCCCGGGTCGCGGCCTATTACGGCGGCATGGGGCTGGTCGAGCGGATCGAGGAGGATCTCGGGCGCGGCTTCGACGGCGACCTGTCGCCGGAGGGGGCGCGGCTCTACGGCTCCTTCCACGTCGGCGGCGCCCCGGCGGTGGAACGCCTGCTCGACGCGATGCCCCCGCTCGAGGGGCGCGCCGTGCTCGACATCGGCTGCGGCGTCGGCGGCGCGGTCCGCGCGCTCGCCCGCCGGGGCGCCTTCGCCCGCGGCGTGGACCTGACGGCGGAATTCATCGCCGTCGCGCGCGACCTCAGCCGGATGATCGGCGCGGATCCGGGGATCTTCGCCGTCGGCGGCGCGCGCGCGCTGCCCTATCGCGACCGCGCCTTCGATCACGCGCTGATGCTGCACGTCGGCATGAACATCGCCGACAAGCGCGGCGCGATGGCGGAGGCGGCGCGGGTGATCCGGCCCGGCGGCACCTTCGCGATCTATGACATCATGCGCGCGGGCCCCGGCCCGATCGCCGAGCCGCAGCCCTGGTCGGACGGGCCGGAAAGCTCGTTCGCGGAGACGCCGGAGGCCTATCTCGCCGCCGCCGCGCCCTGGTTCACCGAGGCCGCGCGGGTGGAGCGGCGCGAGGAAGGCGTCGCCTTCGTCGCGGCGCTGCTCTCCCCGGCGGAGCCCCGGCCGGTCTCGGAGGCGATGCGCGGAAAGCTCGTGAACCTCGCCGCCGCGTTCCGCGCCGGGACGCTCGCGCCGGTCGAGCTCACGCTGATCCGGCGCGACTGAGCGATGAGCGCGCCCGCTTCGTCGCGAACCAGGGGCGTGATATCCTGCGTCCCCACACTGGCGACGGAGGCTCTCATGGAACGGGACAGGGTCGGATGCGCGGGGGCGGGCGGGCGATGAGCGTCGAGGAGCGCGTGGCGCGCCATTACGCCGGCGCCGGGCTGCACGAGCGCATCCTCGAGCGGCTGGCCGAGGCGGGCGTGACGGCGGGAGAGGTGACGGCGGAGCATCTGAAGGCGGTCGACGAATTCCACATCGGCGGCGCCGAGGCGACGACGGCGCTGCTCGACCAGCTCGCGATCGGGCCGGAGACGCGCGTGCTCGATATCGGCTGCGGCATCGGCGGCCCGGCGCGGATGATCGCCACCCGCTTCGGGGCGCAGGTGACCGGCGTCGATCTGACGCCGGATTTCGTCGAGACCGCGCGGCGGCTCTGCGAGATGCTCGGGATCGAGGCCCGGTTCGTCACCGGTAGCGCGCTCGACCTGCCGTTCCCGGCGGCGAGCTTCGACCTCGCGACGCTGCTCCACGTGGGCATGAACCTGCCCGACAAGCCCCGGCTCTTCGCGGAGGCCGCGCGCGTGCTGGTCCCGGGCGGGACCTTCGCGGTCTACGACGTGATGCGCTTCGGCGATCATCCGGCCTTTCCGCTGCCCTGGGCGAGCGAGCCCTCCGCCTCGTTCCTCGAACCGCCCGAGGCCTATCTGGCCGCGGCCGGGGCGGCGGGATTCGAGCTCGCCGCGCGCCGCGACCGGGGCGAGGTGGCGAAGGCCTTCTTCGCCCGGATCCGCGACGAGATGGCCGGCAAGGCGCCGCCGGCCGTCGGCCTGCCCCTGCTGCTCGGCGACGGGGCGCCGGTCAAGGTGGCGAACATGATGGCGGCGGTCTCGTCTGGCGACATCCAGCCGGTCGAGATGATCTTCCGCGCGCGCAACTAGGAGCAGTCAATGGCCGACCTTTCCACCGATTTCGTGGGCATCAAGTCACCGAACCCGTTCTGGCTCGCCTCCGCGCCGCCGACGGACAAGGAGTACAACGTCCGCCGCGCCTTCGAGGCGGGCTGGGGCGGCGTGGTCTGGAAGACGCTCGGCCTCGACCCGCATATCGTCAACGTCAACGGGCCGCGCTACGGCGCGGTCTGGGGCGCGGACCGGCGGCTGCTCGGCCTCAACAACATCGAGCTCATCACCGACCGGCCGCTCGATGTGAACCTGCGCGAGATCAAGCAGGTCAAGCGCGACTGGCGGAACCGCGCGCTGGTCGTCTCGCTGATGGTGCCCTGCGACGAGGAAAGCTGGAAGGCGATCCTGCCGCTCGTCGAGGAAACCGAGGCCGACGGGATCGAGCTCAATTTCGGCTGCCCGCACGGGATGAGCGAGCGCGGCATGGGCTCGGCCGTGGGACAGGTGCCCGAATACATCGAGATGGTCTCGCGCTGGTGCAAGGCGAACACCCGGATGCCGGTGATCGTGAAGCTCACGCCCAACATCACCGACATCCGCTATCCCGCCCGCGCGGCGCGGGCCGGGGGCGCGGACGCGGTCTCGCTCATCAACACGGTGAGTTCGATCACCTCCGTCGACCTCGACACGTTCAGCCCGGAACCCTCGATCGACGGCAAGGGCAGCCATGGCGGCTACTGCGGCCCGGCGGTGAAGCCGATCGCGCTCAACATGGTGGCCGAGATCGCACGCGACCCGGAGACGGCGGGCTTTCCGATCAGCGGCATCGGCGGGATCACCACCTGGCGCGACGCGGCCGAGTTCATCGCGCTCGGCGCGGGATCGGTGCAGGTCTGCGCGGCGGCGATGACCTATGGCTTCAGGGTGGTCGAGGAGATGATCTCCGGCCTGTCGCAATGGATGGACGACAAGGGCCATGCCGGGCTCGACGCGATCCGGGGCCGGGCGGTGCCGAACGTGACCGACTGGCAGTATCTCAACCTCAACTACGTCGCCAAGGCGCGGATCGACCAGGATCTCTGCATCCATTGCGGCCGCTGCTACGCCGCCTGCGAGGACACCTCGCACCAGGCGATCGCGATGAAGCCGGGGCGGGTCTTCGAGGTGAAGGACGACGAATGCGTCGCCTGCAACCTCTGCGTCAACGTCTGCCCGGTGGAGGGCTGCATCTCGATGGAGGCGATGACGCCCGGGACGGTCGATCCGCGCACCGGCCGCGTGGTCGAGCGCGAATACGCGAACTGGACCACCCATCCGAACAACCCCGCCGCCCCGCCGAGGGCGGCGGAGTAGGGGGGACCGGAGCGCCCATCAGCGCTCCGGCACCAGCACCTCGCGCTTGCCGACGTGGTTGGCCTGGCTGACCACGCCCTGGTCCTCCATCATCTCGACGAGCTTCGCGGCCTTGTTGTAGCCGACCGAGAGCTTGCGCTGGATGTAGGAGGTGGAGCACTTGCGGTCCTTCGCGACGATCGCCACCGCCTGATCGTAGAGCGCGTCGTCGCCGCCGGTATTGCCGCCGAGGCCGAGCACGAGGTCGAGTTCCTGCTGCTCGTCGCTGTCCGGCCCCTCGATCACGCCCGCATCGTAGTCGGGGCTGCCGAGCGATTTCAGATGCGTCACCACGTCCTCGACCTCCTCGTCGGAGACGAAGGGACCGTGGACGCGGGTGATGCGCCCGCCACCCGCCATGTAGAGCATGTCGCCCTGACCGAGAAGCTGCTCGGCGCCCATCTCGCCGAGGATGGTGCGGCTGTCGATCTTCGAGGTGACCTGGAAGGAGATCCGCGTCGGGAAGTTCGCCTTGATCGTGCCGGTGATCACGTCGACCGAGGGCCGCTGCGTCGCCATGATCAGGTGGATGCCGGAAGCGCGGGCCATCTGGGCGAGGCGCTGGATGCAGGCCTCGATCTCCTTGCCCGCGACCATCATCAGGTCGGCCATCTCGTCGACGATGACGACGATGTAGGGCATGGTCTCGGGCGCGTATTCCTCGGTCTCGAACATCGGCTCGCCGGTTTCCTCGTCGAAGCCGGTCTGCACTGTCCGCGTGAACCCCTCGCCGCGCTCCAGCGCGTCCTTCACGCGCTGGTTGTAGCCGTCGATGTTGCGCACGCCCATCTTCGACATCTTGCGGTAGCGCTCCTCCATCTCCGCGACCGTCCACTTGAGCGCGACCACCGCCTTCTTCGGGTCGGTGACCACGGGGGAGAGCAGATGCGGGATGCCGTCGTAGACCGAGAGCTCCAGCATCTTCGGGTCGATCATGATGAGCCGGCAGTCCCTGGGCGCGAGCTTGTAGAGCAGCGACAGGATCATCGTGTTGATCGCGACCGACTTGCCCGAGCCGGTGGTGCCGGCGATCAGCAGGTGCGGCATCCGGGCGAGGTTCGCGACCACGGGTTCGCCGCCGATGTCCTTGCCGAGGGCGAGCGGCAGCGCGTGGGCCGAGTCGCTGAAGCCCTTCGCGGCGAGGATCTCGCGCAGGAGCACCTTCTCGCGGAAGTCGTTCGGAAGCTCGATGCCGATCACCGAACGGCCCGGGATGGTCGAGACGCGGCAGGCCAGCGCCGACATCGAGCGCGCGATATCCTCCGAGAGGCCGATGACGCGGCTCGCCTTCAGCCCCGCGGCCGGTTCGAGCTCGTACATCGTCACCACCGGGCCGGGCCGGATCGAGGTGATCTCGCCCCGCACGCCGTAGTCGTCGAGCACGGATTCGAGCATCCGCGCGTTCTCCTCGAGCTGGTCGGTCGAGAGATGCTGGCGGATGATCGTCGCCGGGTTCTGCAGCAGCGTCACCGGCGGCGCCTGGTATTCGGCTTCCGGATCGGACTCCGCCTCGGGAAGGAAGTCGGCGCCGGGCTCGGGCGCGCGCGCCCGTGCGCGGCTCTTGCCGGTCCGGGGCGCGGCGGGCTTCGCCTCGGGCGCCTCGGGAACCATGCGCGCGGCGAGCGGCGGGACCGCCTCGTCCTCGGGGTCGAGCAGGTCGATTTCCTCGGCCATCGCGGGCTCGGCCGCCCGGCGCCCGCGCCGGGGCGCCGCGCGGCTCTCGGCGCGCGGCGCCGGCTCGGCCCGGAGCGGCGGCGGGGCCGGAGGCTCGGACGCGCCGCCGAGGGCGGTCGGGTCGAAGGGCGGAATGCCCGCGGCGCGCGACAGGGGAGGGGTGGCGACCCGCGACGCCTGCGCGGCGTCGGCGCGGCGCGCGCGCGCCTCGGCCGCCTTCTCGCGGGCGACCCGCGCGCCGCCCGCGGCCCCGGCGGCGGCCGTCGAGACCGCGCGGCCGGTCAGCCGCAGCAGGGCCGCGTAGAGCAGGACCGATCCGTCGCGCAGCATCCGCAGGAAGGCGGTGAATTCCGCCCAGGTCACGCCGAGGACGAAGCCGGAGGCGGCGAGGAACAGCAGGCCGAGGCCAAGCGCCACGAAGGGCAGCGAGACGGCCATGGCGAAGGGCAGGGCGCCGAGGATGGCGCCCAGCGCCGCGTCGCCGAGCAGCCCGCCGAGCCCGTAGTCATGCGTCCAGGACGCGAGCGGCACATGGGTCGCGGCGAAGGCGGCGGCGACGAGCATGGCGATCGGGGTGAAGATCGTGCGCGTCACGATCCGCGTGTCCCCGCTGTGAAGGACGAGCCGGAGCCCCCAGACCGCGAGCGCGACCGGCAGGCCGTAGGCCGCCCAGCCGAGCGCGCGGTGCAGCGGATCCGCGATCGAGGCGCCGATCAGGCCGAGCGCGTTGCGCGGCGCGGCGTCGGTGGCGCTGAAGAGGCTCGGGTCGTCGGGCGAATAGGTCCAGATGATCGCGGTGGCGAGCGCGGCGAGGCCGATCAGGACCAGCCCGACGAGCTCGGCGCCGCGCCGGCGCAGCGCGATCTCCGTATCGGTCTCGACGAGCCGGGCCCGGACCTTGGTCTGCTTGCGCGCTGCCATCTCTCACACCACCTTCTCGGAAAACCTGCCCGCGCCGAGCGTGTCGCGGATCGCACCGAGACCGCGCGCCACCTCCGCCTCGGGCGCCACCAGAGCCACGCGTATGTAGGGGGCGCCGGGATTGACCCCGTCCGCCCCGGCCCGGCCGAGATAGCCGCCGGGCAGAACCCGCACCCCCGTCTCGCGCCAGAGCCGCAGCGCCGCCGCCTCGCCGTCTCCGACGTCGAGCCAGAGGAAGAACCCCGCGCGCGGCGAGACATAGCCGGGGAAATCGCCGAGGATCCGGTCCGCGAGGTCGAATTTCGCGCGGTAGAGCGCCCGGTTCGCCTCCACATGCGCCTCGTCGCGCCAGAGCGCGGTGGCCGCGCGCTGCAGCGGCAGCGGCAGCGGCGCGCCGCCATAGGCGCGGAGCCGTTTCAGCGCCGCGATCGAGCGCGGACCGCCCGCGGCGAAGCCCGAGCGCAGCCCGGGCGCGTTGGAGCGTTTCGAAAGCGACTGGACGATCAGCACCCGCTCGGGATCGGCGCCCGCCCGCGCCGCCATCGCGAGCCCGCCCGGGGGCGGGGTCTCGCGATAGATCTCGCCGTAGCATTCATCCGCGACGATCCGGAAATCGTGCCGCTCCGCGAGGGCGATCAGGTCGCGCCAATACTCTTCCGAGGCGATGGCGCCCTGCGGATTGGAGGGGGAGCAGAGATAGCAGAGCGTCGCGCGATCAAGCACTTCCCCGGGCAGGCTCGCGTAATCCGGCAGAAAGCCGGTCGCGGCCGTCGCCGGGACGAGCACCGGCTCCGCCCCGACCGCGAGCGCCGCGGCGCCATAGGCCTGATAGAAGGGGTTGGGCATCAGCACCGCCGGCGCCCGCCCGTCCTTCTCCTCCGGCGAGAGCGCGAGCGCGGCGTTGAAGAGCCCCTCGCGCGTGCCGTTCAGGGGCATGACCCCGGTCTCCGGATCGATCGGCACGCCGTGGCGGAACCCCACCCAGTCCGCGATGGCGGCCCGCAGTTCGGGCGTGCCGTCGTTGGGCGGGTAGAGCGCGAATTCATGCGCGTGCGCGGCGACGGTCTCGGCGATCATCGCGGGCATCGGATGCTTCGGCTCGCCGATTGTCATCGCGAGATCCGGCCCACCCGCCGGATGGTCGCGCAAGAGCGCCCGCAGACGCGGAAACGCGTATTCCGGCAGGTCGGAGAACCGCGCGGGGAACTGCATCGCTGTGCCTCAAGGTCTCGGGGTCATGGACGCCCCGTTGGCGCCGGAGTGTAGCGGCAAGCGGCCTTGCGGTCCAGTATCTTGGCGCCCGTCATCGCAGTGCCCGCTCCGCCGCCGCGCCGAGCCGCGACAGCGCGGCCTCCGCGCCCGGCGGCGCCATCATCATGAGCCCGGCCGAGGGCGTCGCCGTCGGCAGCGTCAGCGCGCAGAGGCCGAGCAGGTTGCCGACGCGGGTGTTGCGCAGCGTCAGCAGGTTCTCGGTGGCGAAATGCTCGGGATCGGCGAGCAGCCGTTCGGTATTCGGCGGCATGTTCGCCGTCGTCGGCAGCAGCACCGCGTCGAAGGCCGCCGTCGCCGCGAGATAGGCTTCGCGGTAGTCGCCGAGCCGCGACCAGCCCCGGATGTAGTCGACGGCGGAGAAGGCGGCGCCGCCCCGGAACCGCTCGCGCACCGGGGCGAAGATCAGATCCGGCGCGTCCTCGATCGCCTCGCCCCAGCTCGCATAGGCCTCGCTCGCGAAGAGGACGGGGGCGAGGTTCAGGCAGTCGATCGCCGCGTCCGGCGCGCCGCGCGCGACGCTGGCGCCCGCGCGCTCGAGCGCGGCCACCGCCGCCTCGAAGGCGGCCGCGGGTTCGGGCCGGCTGCCGAGCGCCTCGTGTTCGAGCACGAGGAAGCGCCGCCCGTCGAGCGTCGCGCCCGCGAGATCCGGCGCCGGCGCGGCGCCGAGGATGCCGAGCAGGAGGGCCGCGTCCTCGACCGAGCGGCAGAGCGGGCCGACCGTGTCGAACCGGGGGCAGAGCGGCACGACGCCCGTGAGCGGGAGCAGCCCGTGCGTGGTCTTCAGCCCGACCAGATCGTTCCAGGCCGCGGGCACCCGCACCGATCCGCCGGTATCCGATCCGATGCCGGCCGCGGCGAGGCCGAAGGCGACCGAGGTCGCCGCGCCCGAGGAGGAGCCGCCGGGCGCGAGTTCGGGATCGTTGATGTTGGGCGGCGTCGCCGTCGAGGGGTTGAGCCCGAGGCCGGAGAAGGCGAGTTCGGTCTGATGCGTCTTGCCGAGGCAGACCAGCCCCGCGCGCGTCGCCCGCGCCAGAACCTCGGCGTCGCGCTCCGGCACCCGGCCCGCGAGAAGCGCGGAGCCCGACTCGGTCGCGACGCCGGCGCTGTCGAAGAGATCCTTCCAGCTCACCGGCACCCCGTCGAGCGGCCCGCGGCGCAGCCCGGCCCGCGCCCGTTCCGCCGCCGCGCTTGCTTCCTCGCGCGCCCGCTCGGGCGTCGGGCGCGCATAGATCGCCGGCGCCTGCGGATGGCTTTCGATGGCGCCGAGATAGACCTCCGCCAGTTCGCGCGGATCGATCGCCCCCGCCTCGATTTCCCGGCCGAGCGCCGCGGCGCCCATCCAGAGCCAGGTTTCCGACATGCCGAGCCTCCCGCGATCGTGATCGGGCGAGCCTAGCCGCGCGCCGCGCGGTGGACAATCGCCCGGCCGCGGAGATATGGGAAGCGCATGGCGCGGGATTGCGACGTATTGATCGTTGGAGGCGGGCTGAACGGCGCGACGCTCGCGCTCGCGCTCGCTTCCGCCGGCATGTCCTCCACGCTGATCGACGCCGGCGCGCGCGCCGAGCAGGCCGATCCCGAATTCGACGGCCGCGCCTACGCGCTGTCGCTGAGTTCGCGGCGCATGCTCGCCGCGCTCGGGATCTGGGACATGGTCGCGGACCGCGCGCGGGTGATCGCCGAGATCAGGATCAGCGACGGCCGCGCGGGCGAGGGCGCCGCGCCCTGGTACCTGCGCTTCGACGGCGGCGAGATCGACGAGGGCCCGATGGGCCACATGCTCGAGGACCGCTACCTGCGCGCCGCGCTCTTCGCCGCGCTCGACGCCGCGCCGGAGATCACGACGCGCCAGAGCGCGCGCGTCGTCGCGCAGGAGGTCGTCCCGGGCGGGGTGGCGGTGACGCTCGCGGATGGGACGCGGCTGACCGGCGCGCTTCTCGTCGGCGCCGACGGACGCGACAGCGGCGTGGCGCGGCGGGCCGGGATCGGGCGCCGCGGCCATGACTACGCGCAGAGCGCGCTCGTCTGCGCGATCGCGCATGAACGCCCGCATCAGGGCGTCGCGCACCAGTTCTTCATGCCCGAGGGGCCGCTCGCGATCCTGCCGCTGCCGGGCAACCGCTCCTCGATCGTCTGGACCGAGCGGCGGCGCGTGGCCGAGGCGATCCAGCGCCTCGATCCCGAGGGCTATCTGGAGGCGCTCCGGCCCCGGTTCGGCGATTTCCTCGGGCCGATCAGCCTCGCGGGCGCGCGGTTCTCCTATCCGCTCGGGCTCACGCTCGCCGAGGAGATCGTGGGGCCGCGGCTCGCGCTCGTCGGCGACGCGGCGCACGGGATCCATCCGCTGGCGGGGCAGGGGCTGAACCTCGGGCTGCGCGACGTCGCCGCCCTCGCCGAGGTGCTGGCCGAGGCGCGCCGCCGCGGCCTCGATCCGGGCGCGGCGGACGTGCTCGGCGGCTATCGCGACTGGCGCCGGGTCGACACCGCGACGCTCGTCGCGGCGACCGACGGGATCAACCGGCTGTTCTCGAACGACAACCCGCTGCTCCGCCTCGGCCGCGACCTCGGCCTCGGGATCGTCAACCACCTGCCGGGGCTGCGCCGGCGGCTGATCCGCGAGGCGGCGGGCATCACCGGCGACCTGCCCCGGCTCCTGCGCGGCCAGCCGCTCTGAGCCGCCGGGCGGCCTCTCACGCGAAAGTCACCCCCGCCGGGACACCCGACTTCCGCGTCGCTTGTCGGGCCGGGAACGCCTTGCTATTGCGCGGTCAGCGAACGGGGAGTGAGCCATGGCGCGGGCGAAGGACGGGGATCGCAGGGCGAAGGCCCGCAACATCGGGCCGCTCCGGGGGCTGGCGCCCTTTCTCGCGCCCTACCGGCCGCTGGTCTGGGGCGCGCTCGTCGCGCTGACGGTCACGGCGGGGCTGTCGCTCGCGCTCCCGCTCGCGGTGCGGCGGGTGATCGACGGGTTCAGCCAGTCCGCCGGGCTGATGGACGAATATTTCGGAGCCGCCACCGCGATCGCCGCGCTGCTGGCGCTCGGCACCGCGGCGCGGTTCTACCTCGTCACCCGGCTCGGCGAGCGTGTTGTGGCCGACATCCGCCGCGCGCTCTTCGACAAGGTGATCGGCCTCAGCCCCGGCTTCTACGAGAAGATCATGACCGGCGAGGTGCTGTCGCGGCTCACGACCGACACGACCGTGGTGCTCTCGGTCATCGGCTCCTCGGTCTCGATCGCGCTGCGCAACATCCTGACGCTGATCGGCGGGCTCGCGCTGCTCTTCTGGACCAGCCCGAAGCTGACGGGCCTCGTGCTGATCGGGGTGCCGCTCGTCATCGTGCCGATCCTCGCGCTCGGCCGCCGGCTCCGGGTGCTGAGCCGCGAGAGCCAGGACCGGATCGCGACCTCGACCGCGCAGGCCTCCGAGAGCCTGCTCGCCGCCCAGACGGTGCAGGCCTATACCCATGAGCTCGCGAGCCGCGCGCGCTTCGGCGCGCTGACCGAGGCCGCCTTCGACGCGGCGCGGCGGCGGATCCTGACGCGCGCGGTGCTGACGGCGATCGTGATCTTCCTCGTCTTCGCCTCGATCGTCTGCGTGCTCTGGATCGGCGCGCGCGACGTGCGGACGGGGATCATGAGCTCGGGCGAGCTGGTGCAGTTCGTGATCTACGCGGTGATGGTCGCGGGCTCCGCCGCCGCGCTCTCCGAGATCTGGGGCGAATTGCAGCGCGCCGCCGGGGCGACGGAGCGGATGGTCGAACTGCTCGCCGCCGAGGACACGGTCACCGATCCCGCCGAGCCCCGGAGCCTGCCGGCGCGGGCGCGCGGCGAGATCGTCTTCGAGGACGTGACCTTCCGCTATCCCTCGCGCCCCGAGACGGCGGCGCTGAGCGAGCTGTCGCTGCGCGTGGCGCCGGGCGAGACCGTGGCGCTCGTCGGCCCCTCGGGCGCGGGCAAGACCACGATCTTCCAGCTTCTCATGCGCTTCTACGATCCCGACGCCGGCCGGGTCACGCTCGACGGCGTGCCCGTCGACGCGCTCCGCCGCGCCGATCTGCGCGCGCAGATGGCGCTCGTGCCGCAGGAGCCGGTCATCTTTGCCACCAGCGCGCGCGAGAACATCCGCTTCGGCCGGCCCGGCGCCTCGGACGCCGAGGTCGAGGCCGCGGCCCGCGCGGCGGCGGCGCATGACTTCCTGACCCGGCTGCCCCAGGGCTACGACACCTATGTCGGCGAGCGCGGCGTGATGCTCTCGGGCGGGCAGAAGCAGCGGATCGCGATCGCCCGGGCGATCCTGCGCGACGCGCCGGTGCTGCTGCTCGACGAGGCGACGAGCGCGCTCGACGCCGAGAGCGAGCGGCTGGTGCAGACCGCGGTCGACCATCTCGCGGAGGGGCGCACCACGCTCATCATCGCGCACCGGCTCGCCACCGTGAAGCGCGCGGACCGGATCCTCGTCTTCCAGGACGGCCAGATCATCGCCGAGGGCACCCATGGCGCGCTGGTCGCCGAGGGCGGGCTCTATGCCCGGCTCGCCCGGCTGCAATTCACCGACGGCGCGGCCTGAGCCGCGCGGCCCTTGCCCCGATCGTCGCGGCGTGGCTCTATCCTTCCGGCATGGCGCTGAGGAGGACGCGATGGGACTGTGGGATTTCGTGAAGGGCGCGGGCAAGGCGATCGGGATCGGCCCCGCCGAGGCGAAGGAGCCGGAGGAGGCGCCGACGCCGGACGCGCTCCGCAAGGAGATCGAGGATCTCGGGCTCAAGGCCGACGACCTGAAGGTCGAGGTCGAGGGCGACAAGGTCAAGGTCTCGGGCAAGGCGCTGAGCCAGGAGGAGAAGGAGAAGATCATCCTTGCCACCGGCAACGTGAAGGGCGTGGCCAAGGTCGAGGACGACATCTCCGCGCCGGATCCGGGCGAGCCGGTGTTCCACACCGTGGTCAAGGGCGACACGCTCTGGGCGATCTCGGAGAAGACGCTCGGCGAGGGCGCGCGCTACAAGGAGATCTTCGAGGCGAACCGGCCGATGCTGAGCGATCCGGACAAGATCTATCCGGGCCAGGTGCTGCGCATCCCGGCGAAATAGCCGCTACCGCGGCTGGCCCCCTGGCCGGAGTCGCCTTCTCCCCGCCCGATGGCGGGGCCCCTCGTCCCGGCCCTTTGGCCGGGACGGACTGCCCGATGTTTCATGCCCGCATGAGGCACGGGAAGGAAGCGGGCCGCCGGCGGAGCGCCGCGCGCGGGCCGCGCCGGAGGCGGCGCCACCGCCCGGAACGGGCCGGTCTCAGGCGCCGGTCACCCGCCAGATGACGTTGCCGACGTCGTCGGCCAGCAGAAGCCCGCCGCCCGGCGCGAGGGCGACGCCGACGGGCCGGCCATAGGCGCTCTTCTCGTCCTCGGAGAGGAAGCCCGTCAGGATGTCGCGCGCCGGCCCGGCGGGGCGGCCGTTCTCGAAGGGCACGAAGATCATCCGGTAGCCCGAGAGCACCGAGCGGTTCCAGCTGCCGTGCTGGCCGATCACCATGCCCGCGCCGAAGCCCGGCAGCGTGCCCTCCGGCATCCAGCAGAGGCCGAGCGAGGCGGTGTGCCCGCCGAGCGCGTAATCCGGGGTGCGCGCGGTGGCGACCAGCGCCGGGTTCGCCGGCACGCGGTCGTCGACCGTCTGGCCCCAGTAGCAGTGGGGCCAGCCGTAGAAGCCTCCCTCGACCACCTCGGTCAGGTAGTCGGGCGGCGTCTCGTCGCCGAGCCCGTCTCGTTCGTTCACCACGGTCCAGAGCGCGCCGGTTCCCGGCTCCCAGGCGAGGCCGACCGGGTTGCGCAGGCCGGAGGCGAAGATCCGCGACCGGCCGGTGGCGAGGTCGAGCTCGTAGATCGCCGCCCGGCCTTCCTCGGCCTCCATCCCCTTGTCGCCGATGTTGCTGAGCGAGCCGACGCCGCAGTAGATCCGGCGCCGGTCGGGGCTCACGATCAGGCTCCGCGTCCAGTGGCCGCCGGGCTTGAAGGTCGTCATCCGCCGTCCCGGACCGCTCAGCCGCGTCGCGCCGGGCGCGTAGTCGAAGGCCATGATGCCGTCGGTATTGCCGACGTAGAAGGTCCCGTCGACGAGCGCCATGCCGAAGGGCTGGCGCTGGCCGTCGAGGAAGGTCTCGCGGGTCTCGGCGACGCCGTCGCCGTCGCGGTCGCGCAGGAGCGAGATCCGGTTCGCGCTCTCGCCCACGGCGGCGGCGCGTTTCATCGTCGCATACATCGCATAGTCGAAGGCGCCGCGGACCGTGCCCTTCTGCTCCCTGGCCTCGGCGACCAGCACGTCGCCATCCGGCAGCGTCTCGATCCAGCGCGGGTGGCGCAGGTCGCGGGCGAAGGCGTTCACGCGGAGCCCCGGCGCCGCCACCGGCGTCCGGCCGCCGTGCCAGCCCGTGGCCGTCGGCAGCTTCAGCGTCGGGATGCCCTGGGGCCGCGCCTCCGGGATCGCGGGCGCCGCGCCGAAGGCCTGGGGCGGCGTCGCCCCGCCGCCGCGCCGCCGCGCGAGAATCGCCGCGGCGCCGATCATCGCCACGACCTTTGCGAACTGATCCGCCACCGCCATCTTCGTCCCTCCGTTTCGACGCGCGCGAGCCTAGCCGCCCGCGCCGGGCGGCTCCAGCCCCCCGAGCGTGGTGAAGCCGCCCCGGTTGAAGACCAGCGGCGGCAGGTCGGCGGTGACGAGCCTCAGCACCTCGCCCACGACGATCAGATGGTCCCCGCCGTCGTGGCCGGCGGCGTGGCGGCATTCGAACCGCGCCACCGCGCCGTCGAGCAGCGGCGTGCCCCCCATTCCCGTCTCGTGGGGAATGTCGGGGAAGGCCGCGCCCGGGCGGGCGAAGCGCTCGGCGAGGTCGCGCTGGCCGGCGCTCAGCACGTGGATCGCGAAATAGGGCGCCGCCTCGAAGGCCGGAAACCGGCTCGACCGGCGCGCCGGGGACCAGAGCACCAGCGGCGGGTCGAGCGACACGCTCGCGAAACTGTTGACCGTCATGCCGAGCGGTCCGGCCTCGGCGCGGGTGGTGACCACCGTCACGCCGGTCACGAACCGCCCCAGGGCGTCGCGCAGATCGCGTGGCGAGAAAGCCTGCACCGTCGTCTTCTCCTTTCGCGCGATCCCCGCCGGCCATCCGGCGAAGCATCGCGACCTTTTGCAACCATGCCTTTGCGCCGCGCGGGGCAGCACGTATACGAGGACTGGCAGCCCCGGCTCGGGGGCGATCAAGGGAGGCCCGCGCAAGACGCGGGTAGCGAATGCCGGTCTGGGAACTCTTCGTCGTTCTTTTCCTCATCCTGCTCAATGGCTTTTTTGCCATGTCGGAGCTTGCCATCGTCTCCGCCCGGCGCGTCCGGCTGGAACAGATGGCGAAGGGAGGCAACCGGGGGGCCGCCAAGGCGCTGCGCCTCGCCGAGGATCCCACCGGGTTCCTCTCGACGGTGCAGATCGGCATCACCCTCATCGGCATCGTCGCCGGCGCCTATAGCGGCGCGACCTTCGCCGGGCCGCTTTCCGAACTGCTCGACCGGATCCCCGGCCTCGCGCGCTGGTCCGATCCGCTCGCCTTCGTGCTCGTCGTCGTGGTCACCACCTATCTGTCGCTGATCGTGGGCGAACTGGTCCCGAAGCGGCTCGCGCTCCAGCACGCGGAGCGGATCGCCGCCGTCGTCAGCGGGCCGATGACCATGCTGGCCGCCGTCGGCACGCCCATCGTCTGGTTCCTGCGCTTCTCGACCGAGACGGTGCTGCGGCTGCTCCGCGTGAAGGCGAGCGACCAGAGCACCGTGACCGAGGAGGAGGTCAAGGCGATGATCGCCGAGGGGACCGAGAGCGGGGTCTTCGAGGTCAAGGAGCGCGAGCTGATCGAGGGCGTGCTCCGCTTCGCCGACCGGCCGGTACGCGTCATCATGGTGCCGCGGCGCGAACTGAGCTGGCTCAACGCCTCCGACTCGATGGAGGAGACGCTGGAGGCGATCCGCGCGCATGGCCATTCGCGTTACCCGCTGCGCGCCTCGGAAGGGTCGGAGGACGTGATCGGCGTCGTGCACGTGCGCGACGTGCTCGCCCTCTCGGAGACCGGACGGGGCGATCTCTTCTCGATCGCCCGCCAGCCGGTCTATGTCAGCCCCGACATGCCCTCGCTCCAGCTCATCGAGCAGTTCCGCGTCACCCCCGTCCACATGGCGATCGTGGTCGACGAATACGGCGGGCTCGAAGGCGTCGTGACGCCGACCGACATCCTGACCTCGATCGCCGGCGACGTGCCCGACGGCGGGCCCGGCGAGGAGGCGGAGGCGGTGCGGCGCGCCGACGGCTCATGGCTGCTCGACGCCGGCATGCCGGTGGACGAGGTGGCCGAACTGCTGGAGGTCGAGCAGTTCGGCGGGCACGGCTATGCGACGCTGGCCGGATTCGTGCTCGAGAGGATGCGGCGGATCCCCGCGGCCGGCGACGATTTCACCGCCTTCGGCTGGCGGTTCGAGGTCGTGGACATGGACGGGCGGCGCATCGACAAGCTGCTCGTCGAGCGGGCCGAGGCCGCCTCGGACACGAAGGCCGGCTGATGGCGGCGGATCCGGACCGGCTGACCGCGCTCGAGATCGCGCTTACCCATCTCGAGCTTCGCGTCGAGGAGCTTTCCGACGTCGTCCGCGACCAGGGCGAGGTGATCGACCGGCTGCGCGCGGAAGGCCGCGTCCTGGCGCTGAGGCTCGCCCAGGCGGAGGCGGCGCTGCCGGACGAGGCGCCCGATCCGAACCAGCCGCCGCCGCACTGGTGAGCCTCAGCGGCCGAGCCCGATCGCGCCGCTCACGGTGGTGAGCAGGCCGCCGCCGATCAACCCGCCCCCGACCCAGGCGCCGAGCCCGGCGAAATTGACCCGGCTCGTCACGTCGGCGGTGACCGCCGGATCGGGCGCGACCACCGCGACCGCGCCCACGCCGAGCGCCAGCCCGGCGAGCGCGCCGCCCGCGACGCCGCCGATCAGGCTCACGAGCACCTTCGGCGGCGTGCGGATCGCCGCCACGTCCATGAGGTTGCCGGCGATCCCGCCGCCGAGCAGTCCCGCGATCGCCTGCACGGCGACCGGTGTCAGAGCGTCCATCGCGCGCCCTCCCTTCTGACCGGCCCGGAGAGGGCCGGACGCCCATCTCAGCACGAAAGCGGAGCGAAGGCAAAACCCGAGCGGGAAGGGCGCGAAGCCATTAACTTTTCAAGTGAAAATCCGCCGATCCGGCGGCTGGCCGCGAAAAGTCGCTGGCATCGGCCGCGCCTTCGATCTATGGCGGAACAAAGCCCGGAAGGCGCCGAGGGTCTCCATGTATCTGCCCGAGAACGACGATCAGCTGTTCGACATCCTGTCCCAACTCAGGGTCTACGCCGCGGCGAACGGGATGCCCGCGCTGGCCGAGCGGCTCGACGACGCGCTCGTGGTCCTGACGGCGGAACGGCGGCGGCTCGTCCCCGCGCCGGCCCCCGCGAGCCGGGACCGGCCCTGATCGCGCGCGCGCGTCAGAGCCAGCCGCGCTGCTTGAAGATCCAGTAGGACAGCCAGGCCGAGCAGATCATCAGCCCGAGCGCGAAGGGATAGCCGAAGTACCAGCTCAGTTCCGGCATGTCGACGAAGTTCATCCCGTAGATCGAGGCGATGAGCGTCGGCGGCAGGAAGACGACGGCCGCGACCGAGAAGATCTTGATCGTGTCGTTCTGCTCGATCCCGATCATGCCGAGCGTCGCGTCGAGCAGGAAGCTGATCTTCTGGGCGAGGAAATTCGCGTGCTCGGTCAGGTGACGCGCGTCGCGGCCGAGCGACTTGAGGCGCGCGCGGGCCTCCTTCGTCGCCATCCGCGCGCTCGCGGCCGGGCCGAGGAAGACCAGCATCCGCTCGACCGAGACGAGGCTCTGCAGCACGTGCGAGACGACCTCGCCATGGTGGCCGATCTGGCGCAGCACGAGGCGGTAGTCATGCGCCTTCTCGCCCGGGATCACGTGCAGCACCTCGCGCGAGAGCTTCTCGATCTCGCGCCCGACCGATTCGAGGATGTCGGCGAGCCGGTCCACCACAGCGTCGAGCAGCGCGAGCAGCAGCGTGGCCGAGTCCCGGCAGCCGGTGTCGAGGCGCTGCGCGCGCTGCGGGAAGGTCTGGAAGGCGCGCGGCTCGTAGTCGTGCACGGTGACGAGGATCTCGGGCGTCAGGATGAAGGTCACCGGCACGAGCAGCGGCAGGTCGAGCTCGGTCCGGACCGGCAGCGAGACCGTCATGTAGATGGCCTCGCCGTCGGCGTAGAGCCGGCTCGATTCCTCGATCTCCTCCCGGAGTTCGCGCGTCGGAACCTCGATGCCGAATCGGGCGTCGATGTCGCGGCTGTGGTGGGGCAGCGGATTGAGCAGGTCGAGCCAGATCGGCCGCGACTCCGGCGCCATCGGCTCCTTCAGCCGGTTCAGGCGGCCCTCGTTCAGAACATATCCGTTGATCATGCCGGCTCCTCGTCGCTCGCCGGGCGCAAGCTAGGGCAGGATGGCACGGCGGGAAAGCACCCTGCCGCGGTTAATCCGCCGCCTCGCCGCCGCCGGCCTCGCGCCAGCGCCAAGGCGCCACGAAACCGCCGAGCGCGCGCGAGACGCGGTCGAGATCCTCGTCCGGTCCCGCCCGTCCGGGGACGAGTTCCGCGACGAGGCCGAGCCGGCGATCCTCCACCACCTCGATCACGCGCGCGCCCGATCCCGCCTCCGCGAGCGCGGCGTCGAAGACGCGGCCGATCGCGCGGCGCCTGAGGTCCGGCTTGAAGATCTTGCCGACCGGGGTCTTCGGCAGTTCGTCGAGGATCTCGACATGCCGGGGCACCGCCGCCTTCTCGGCGATCCCGGCGCGGGCGAAGGCGAGCAGCTCCGCCGCCTCGGCCGCGGCGCCCGCGACCAGTTCGACATAGGCCGCCGGCACCTCGCCCGCGTGGGCGTCGGGCTGGCCGATGGCACCGACGAAGGCGACCGCGGGATGGCGGGCCAGCGCCTCCTCGATCACCGCCGGGTCGATGTTGTGGCCGCCCCGGATGATCAGGTCCTTGGCCCGGCCGGTGATCCAGACATAGCCCTCCGCGTCGATCCGGCCGAGATCGCCGGTGCGCAGGTATCCGTCGGGCGTCAGCATCCGCGCGTTCGCCGCCGGGTCGTAATAGGTTTCCGGGGAGACGCCCGGGTTCCGCACGCAGATCTCCCCCGCCTGTCCGGGCCCGAGCTCCACCGCGCCTTGCTCGGGGTCGCGGATGCTGACCTCGGTATAGGCGAAGGGAAGGCCGACGCTGCCGATTCGCCGCTCGCCGGCGGGCGGATTGGCCGAAACGAGGCAGGTCGCCTCGGTCAGCCCGTAGCCCTCGATGATCCTGGTGCCGGTCGCGGTCTCGAAACGCTGGAAGAGTTCGCGCGGCATCGCGGCGGAGCCGCAGAGCGCGAGGCGGAGGCGCGACAGGTCGGCGTCGACCGGAACCTGGGCGAGCCGGGCGGCGGCGGTCGGCACGGTGACGAGGAAGCTCGCCCGCCAGTGCTCCGCGAGCTTCCAGAAATTCTCGAACACCCCCTCGCCGCGGTAGCCCTGCGGCGTCGCCATCACCATCTCGGCGCCCGACATCAGGCAGGACATGAAGACCGGATAGACGGCGAAGACGTGGAACATCGGCAGCGGGCAGAACAGCACGTCCTCGGGGCCGATCAGATAGTAGGCGCCGCACCAGCCGTTGTAGAGCATGCCGCGCGCGCGGTGACGGGTGAGCTTCGGCAGGCCCGTGGTGCCGCCGGTATGGAAGGCGGCGCGCGGGCGATCCGTTTCGGCATCCTCGAAATCGAGCCCCTCCGCGCGCTCCCGCGCGAGCGCCCGCCGCCAGCCGAGCACGCGGACCCGCGCGGGCCAGGCGACCTTCGGCCGGCCCAGCGCGGCGGCGAAGCCGAGCAGCCGCGGCAGGTAGGGCCGCAGGTCGACCGTCATCACCGTCTCGACCGAGGGGGCGGAGGCGAGCGCCGCGGCCACGGTCTGGGCCACGTCCGAGCGCGGGAAGGGGGCGAGCGTCACCACGACCTTCGCGCCGAGTTCGCGCAGCAGCGCGGCCATGTGCTCGGGCGAAAGCAGCGGGTTGATCGGCGCGACCAGCCCCGCCGTCGCGCCGGCGAGGAAGGCGACCGGCGCCTCGATCCCGTTCGGCAGCACGCAGGCGACGGCGTCCCCGGGCCTGATCCCGAGCCGGCGCAGCGCGTTGGCCGCGCGCGTCACCTCGGCGCGAAGCGCCTCCCAGTCGAGACGCACCGCCTTGTCGCCGGGCCGGGCGCGCAGCTGGAAGGACAGCGCCGGCCGGGCGGGATGGGCGGCGGCGGTCCTGACAAGCTGCTCGTAGGGCGCGCGGGCCTCCCAGCGGCGCTCGACCGGCATCTCGGCCTCGACGGCCCGCTTGTCCGCGAGCGTCGCCACATTCGGCATTCGGCGTTCCTCCCGCCGGGGTGGGATGGTCCGGCGCCCCGATCCTGCCGCGCCGGACCGGCGCCGGCAAGTCCCGGCCGCCGGCGCGCCCCGCGATCACGCCGGCTCGACTGGACGCTCCCCGCCGGAGCGCATAGTGTCCCCCCGTTCCCGTCGCGCACCACGGAATTCGGATGTCGGCCTCGCTTCATCTCGTGAAACTCTGCGTCGGCGCCGCCGAGGTGTCGGATCTCGTCTCCTGGCAGGCCGCCCGGATGGAGGAGGCGCGCGCCGCCGGCCGGACGCCGCTGCCGAGCCATGTGACGCGGATGTGGCCGAGGCGCGCGGAGGAACTGCTCGACGGCGGCTCGCTCTACTGGGTGTTCAAGGGGCTGATCCTCGCCCGCCAGCGGATCCTGTCGCTCGACCCCCGGACCGGCGCGGACGGGATCGAGCGTTGCGCGATCACGCTCGATCCGGTCGTCACGCGCACCGCCCCCCGGCCGCGCCGCCCGTTCCAGGGCTGGCGCTACCTGCCGGCGGCCGAGGCGCCGCCCGATGTCGCGGCGGCCGCGGAGCCCGAGCTTCCCGCGCCGCTCGCGCTGGAACTCGACCAGATCGGAGTCGTCTGAACCCATGTCCATCCGCCACCCGCTGATCGCCGCCGCCGTGCTCGCGGTCTCGATCGCGACCTCCGCCGCAAGCGCCGGGAGCAAGAGCCGCTACGACTGGGACGCGCTCGGCGCCGAATTCTGCGCCCGCTCGCTCGCCGGCGATCTCGACGGGCTCCGCGACATCCTGACGCCCTCGCTCGTCGAGAAGATCCGCGCGGCCTCGGGCAATCCCCGGATGCCCGCGCCGAACGTCCTGTTCCAGAGCTACCTGAACCCGGTCCCGGTCTGCGAGGCGCGGACCCGCAACGCCGCGATCGTGCAGATCACCCGCTCGATGCCGGGCGGCAAGGCGCCGGCCTGGACCGAATATCTGGAGGTGGTGCCGCTCGCCGACGGCACGACGCGGATCGACAACGTGCTCTTCGCGACCCGGCGCAGCGACACGCTGCGCACCCGGCTCGACGCCTGGGCGGCGGGGCGCTGAGCGCGCCGCCGCCGGCTCAGCCGCGCGAGAGCCGCTCCGCCTCGCGCCGCAGCGTCGCCGCGCGCAGGCTGTCATAGATCGGCGGATCCTTCAGGAGCGTCGGCACCAGCATCGCCGCGAAACAGGCGCCGAGCATCGGCACCAGCAGATCGACGCTCGCCGTCATCTCGGTCACGAGCACGATTCCCGTGACCGGCGCCCGCGCGACGCCGACGAAGAAGGCGGCCATGCCGACGACCGCGAAGGCCGCCGGCTGGATGTCGACGAAGGGCAGCAGGCGATGCAGCACCAGCCCGACGCCGAGCCCGAGCAGCGCGCCGAGCACCAGCATCGGCGCGAAGAGCCCGCCCGGCGTGCCGGCGGCGTAGCTCGCGCTGCCGAGCACCATGCGCAGGACGAGGATCAGCGGGATCATCATCAGCGCCTGCTGCCCGAGCAGCGCCGCCTGGGTGATCCCGTCGCCGCCGCCGATCATGTCGGGCAGGTACCAGGCGAGCAGCCCGACCACCGCGCCCACCGTTCCGGCCCGGATCTCGACCGGCACGAAGGAGAGCCGCCCGGCGAGCGCGAGCCCGCCGAGGATCATCCGGTTGTGCGCGATCGCCGCGAAGCCCGCGACGATGCCGAGCACGCCGTAGAGCAGATGCGTGAGCGGGTCGCCGTAATCGAGAACGTCGACGTGGAAGTCCGGCGCGTCGCCGAGCAGGACGCGGGCCACCGAGATCGCGCTCGCGGTCGCGGCGAGGATCACGATCGCGATCCGGGGCTCGAAGCGGCGCACCAGCTCCTCGAGCACGAAGACGGCGCCCGCGATCGGCGCGTTGAAGGCGGTGGCGAGGCCCGAGCCCGCGCCGGCGGCCATCAGCACCCGGCAATCGGCCCAGTCGCGGCGGAACAGCCGGCCGACGG
Source organism: Amaricoccus solimangrovi (assembly GCF_006385685.1). GTDB lineage: Bacteria > Pseudomonadota > Alphaproteobacteria > Rhodobacterales > Rhodobacteraceae > Amaricoccus > Amaricoccus solimangrovi. The sequence goes on from NZ_VFRP01000002.1 coordinate 246,725, forward strand.
TATGGGCGATGCTCGCCCCCATCTGCACGCTCGGCCCCTCGCGGCCGAGCGCGAGGCCGGAGCCGATCGCGAGCACGCCGCCGATGAACTTCACGACCAGCAGATTGCCATGCGCCGGCGGCAGTTCGCCCTCGATCACCGCCTCGACATGCGGGATGCCGCTGCCCGAGGCATGGGGCGAGAAGCGGCGCACCATCCAGGCGGCGGCGCCGACCAGCACCGCCATCACCAGCATCACGAGCGGCAGCCCGGCGGGGCCGAGCGTGCGCGCCGCGCCCACCGCCACCACGCGCAGATGCACCGCCGCCTCGAGCGCCAGCCGGAACAGCGCGCAGACGAGGCCGGAGGCCACGCCGATCAGCGGCGCGAGGCAGGCGAGAAACAGCAGATGCCCCTCGCGCGGCGGCGCGAGATCGTGATGCGGGACGATGCTCTCGGGTTCCGCCATGCTCACGCGCTCCCGCCCGCCACCGGGGCCGGGGCGCGGGCGAGCCGCGCCGCGAGTTCGGCCCGCGTCCCCCGCGCCTCCTCGTCCCAGGGGGCGTTGCGCGCCGCGAAGAGCGTCGCCTGGCTGCGCAGGATCAGCCCGTCGGGCAGGACGCGCAGGTGATTGTCGCGCAGCGTCGAGCCGGTGGAGGTGATGTCGACCACCGCCTCCGCGGTCCCGTTCTTCACCGTCCCCTCCGTCGCGCCCTGGCTGTCGACGAGCCGGTAGTCCGCGACGCCGTGGCGGCGGAAGAAGGCGCGCGCCAGCGCGTGATACTTGGTGGCGACGCGGAGCCTCTGGCCGTGCCGGGCGCGGAACTCGGCGGCGACCGAATCGAGATCGGCCATGTCCTCGACGTCGATCCAGAAGGCCGGCACCGCGACGACGAGATCGGCGAATCCGAAGCCCATCTCCGCGATCTCCTCCACCTGGCTCTCCCAGGCGGGGATCTGCTCGCGCACCACGTCCTGGCCGGTCACGCCGAGGTGGAGCCGGCCGGCCGCGAGTTCGCGCGGGATCTCGCCCGCCGAGAGCAGCACGAGCTCGATCCCGTCGATCCCCTCGACCCGGCCCGCGTATTCGCGCCCCTGCGAGGAGCGCGACAGGCGGATGCCGCGCGCGGCGAACCAGTCGATCGTGGCGTCCTGGAGCCGCCCCTTGGAGGGAACCCCGAGTTTCAGCGCCGTCATTCCATGCCCTCCGTCAGCGCGACCAGCGCCTCGGGCCGGATGATCGCGCCGACCGCGGGAATGCCGCGGCCCCGGCCGAGCACCCGGGTCAGCGCGTCGTAGCGCCCGCCGTTCGCGATCGCCGGCAGGTCCGGCCGCCCCGGCGCCACCGCGCCGAAGACGAAGCCGTCGTAATATTCGAGCGCGGTCCGGCCGAAGCTCGCCTGGAAGGGCAGGGCGGCCGCGTCGAGCCCCGCCGCCTCGAGCGCGTCGAGCCGCGCGGCGAAGCGGTCGACCGCCGCGCGCAGCCCCGGCATTCCGGCGGAGAGGTCGCGGTAGCGGTCGAGCGCGGCGCCGCTCGGCGCCTCGACGCCCAGCACCGCCTCGAGCAGGTCGACCTCGCCCGCGCTCAGCGCCGGCGTCGCCGCCTCGATCGCGAGCCGCCCGGCGCGCCAGTCGATGTCCTCGAGCGTGCGGAGCCCGATCGCCGGGCCGGCGGCGGCGGCCATGGCCGGCAGGCGCCCCTCGTCGCGCGCGAGGATCATCGCCGCGCGCCGCTCGACCAGCCCCGCGTGCTCGACGCCGTAGCGGCGGAGCAGCGCGTGGAACTTCGCCGGGCGCCAGACATGGCGGCGCAGCGCGGCCTTGCGCGCCGGGTTCGTCGCCAGCGCGTCGATCGCGGCGAGCACGAGCCCCATGTCGCCGGTGACGAAATCGACCGGCGCGCCGTCGAGCGCGCGGGCGATCAGCGCCATCACCTCGGCGTCGCTGCGCGCCGGATCGCCCGATTCGAACACTTCGAACCCGGCCTGGAGATATTCCCGCGCCCGTTTCGACCCCGCCTCCTGCTTGCGCCAGACCGGGCCGCAATAGGCGTAGCGCGCGGGTTCGGCGCCGGAATCCATGTGCAGCCGCACGATCGGCACCGTGAAGTCCGGGCGGAGCATCATCTCGCCCCGGTCGTCGGAAGCCATGAAGGCGCGCGCCCGGATCTCCTCGCCATAGAGGTCGAGCAGCACCTCCGCGGGTTGCAGCGCCTCCGGCTCGACCAGCACCGCGCCGCCCGAGCGGAAGATGTCGAGCAGGCGCGCCACCTCGGCCCGCAGCCGCTCCAGCCCCGCGCCGACGCGCGCGCCCTTGAGATAGGCCCGATCCGAGACCATCAGCCTTGCCCCGCCAGCATCGCGCGGACCTCGGCCACCAGATCGCCGCGCGCGATCTCGCGCTGCGCCGGCTGGGCCTTCCAGTCCTCGTGGCTCTCCATCGCCGCGGCGAGCCGCGCGCCGAGTGCGAGATCCTTGATCTGGACCACGCCGCGCGCCCGCTCGTCGCCGCCCTCGACCACCGCGACGGCGCTGCCGCGCTGGTCGGCGTATTTCATCTGCCGCGCCATGTTGCCCGAGCCGAGGAAGACCTCGGCCCGGATGCCGGCGGCGCGCAGTTCCGCGGCCATCGCCTGGTATCCGGCCATCCGGTCGCGATCCATCACGGTGACGACCACCGGCCCCGGCTCCGCCACCGCGGCGCGGCCCTTCGCGGTGAGCGCGGCGAGCAGCCGGTCGACGCCGACCGAAACGCCGCAGGCGGGCACCGCCTCGCCGGTGAAGCGCTTGACGAGATCGTCGTAGCGTCCGCCGCCCGCGACCGAGCCGAACTGGCGTTTCCGCCCCTCGTCGTCGAGGATCTCGAAGGTGAGCTCCGCCTCGTAGACCGGGCCGGTATAGTACCCGAGGCCCCGCACGACGGAGGGGTCGATCACCACCCGCTCGGAGCCGAGGCCGCGCGCGTCGAGGAATTCCGCGATCCGCTCCAGCTCCGCGACGCCCTCGGTTCCCGCCGCCGAGGCGCCGACGAGTTCGCGCAGCCGCGCGCAGGTCGCCGCGCCGTCGCCGCGGCGCGCGTCCATGAAGCCCATGATCACCGCGGCCTGCTCGCCCGAAAGCCCCGCGCCCCTGGTGAAGTCGCCGCTCTCGTCCCTGCGGCCGGCGCCGAGCAGCGCGGCGACGCCCTCGGTCCCGAGCCGGTCGAGCTTGTCGATCGCGCGCATCACGATGCCGCGGGCATGCGCGTCCTTCTCCGGATCGGCCGGGTCGAGCACGCCGGCCGCCTCCATGACGCCGTTCAGCACCTTGCGGTTGTTGACGCGGATCAGATAGTCGCCCCGCGCGATGCCGGCGGCCTCCATCGCCTCGGCGAGCATGCCGCAGATCTCGGCGTCCGCGGCCACGTTGCCGGAGCCGACCGTGTCGGCGTCGCACTGGTAGAACTGCCGGAACCGGCCCGGCCCCGGCTTCTCGTTGCGCCAGACCGGCCCGACGGCGTAGCGGCGGTAGGGAAGCGGCAGGTCGCGGCGGAACTGCGCGTAGACGCGGGCGAGCGGCGCGGTCAGGTCGTATCGGAGCGCGAGCCAGTCCTCGTCCTCGTCCTTCCAGGCGAAGACGCCCTCGTTCGGCCGGTCCACGTCGGGCAGGAACTTGCCCAGCGCCTCGACCGTCTCGACCGCGCTCGTCTCCAGCGGGTCGAACCCGTAGGCGTGGTAGACCTCGGTCACACGGGCGAGCATCGCGTTTCGCGCGCGCACTTCCGCGCCGAAATAGTCGCGAAAGCCCCGCGGCGTCTCGGCGCGCGGGCGGCGAGGCTTCTTCTCCTTGGCCATCGTGGGCGTGTCCTGTCAGGCTTGTCCGGGTCGGGTGTTCGCGCGCTCTCCTAAACTCCCATCTCCCCGGGGGCAAGGACGGGCCGGGTTCTTCCGGCCGATCGGGTCGGCTCCGGGCGGGGCGCGATTGACCGGGGGCGGGGCGGCGCCTAACAATTGTCTTCCCCTCGCATCGGAGCCGCCCATGAACAAGCCCGCCTCCGCGGCCTTCGTCGCCCACCTCGACCTGCTCTGGCAGGAGGTGAGCCTCGACGTGCTGCGCGAGAAATACGCGAAGGGCGCGGAGCGCGAGCTCGACGGGCCGGAGATGGCGCGCGCGGTCAGGCTGCGCGTCGCGCGCGCGCTGGCGGCGGTCGAGGAGGAGCCCGCGCGTTGGGAGCCGGTGTTCCTCGAGGCGCTGGAACGCGGCTTCATCCCCGGCGGCCGGATCAACTCGGCGGCGGGCGCGGAGATCCGCGAGGTGACGCTCATCAACTGCTTCGTCCAGCCGGTCGGCGACTCGATCTCCGAGACGGTGGACGGCAAGCCCGGCATCTACATCGCGCTTCGCGAGGCTGCCGAGACGATGCGCCGGGGTGGCGGCGTCGGCTACGACTTCTCCGCGATCCGGCCGAAGGGCGCGCGCGTGCGCGGCACCGACAGTTCCGCCTCCGGGCCGATCAGCTACATGCACGTCTTCGACCAGTCCTGCGCGACGGTCGAGAGCGCGGGCGCGCGGCGCGGCGCGCAGATGGGCGTGCTGCGCTGCGACCACCCCGACATCCTCGACTTCATCTCCGCGAAGCGCGAAGCGGGCCGGCTCAACAATTTCAACATCTCGGTCGGCGTCACCGACGCATTCATGGCGGCCGTCGCCGAGGACGCGCTCTTCGAACTCGTCCACAAGGCCGAACCCTCGCCCGCGCGGATCGCGGGCGGCGCGCACCAACGCGAGGACGGCCTCTGGGTCTATGCGACGGTGAAGGCGCGCGAGGTCTGGCGCGTCGTGATGCGCAACACCTACGAGGCGGCCGAGCCCGGCGTGCTCTTCCTCGACCGGATCAACGCCGAGAACAACCTCCACTACGCCGAGCGGATCGAGGCGACCAACCCCTGCGGCGAGATCCCGATCCCCGATCACGGCTGCTGCTGCCTCGGCTCGATCAACCTCACCCGCTTCATCCTCGACCCGTTCACCCCCGAGGCGCGGTTCGACGCCGAGGGTTTCGCCGCGACCGTGGGCGTCGCGATCCGGATGCTCGACAACGTGCTGACCGCGACCGTCTGGCCGCTGCCGCAGCAGGCGGCGGAGGCGGCGAACAAGCGGCGCGTCGGCCTCGGCTTCACCGGGCTCGGCGACGCGCTGATCCAGATGGGCCTGCGCTACGATACCGAAGCCGCGCGGGCGGCGGCGGCGGACTGGACGCGGGCGATGCGCGACGCCGCCTACCATGCCAGCGTCGCGCTCGCGCGCGAGAAGGGCGCCTTCCCGCTCTTCGACGCATCGAAGCTGCTGGCCTCCGGCATGGCGCGGCGCCTGCCGGGCGAGATCCGCGACGAGATCGCCGCGCACGGCCTGCGCAACAGCCACCTGCTCTCGATCGCGCCCACCGGCACGATCAGCCTCGCCTTCGCCGACAACGCCTCGAACGGGATCGAGCCCGCCTATTCCTGGTTCTACACCCGCAAGAAGCGCGAGGCGGATGGCTCGATGCGCGAATACCGCGTCGAGGATCACGCCTGGCGGCTCTGGCGCGCGCGCCGCGGCAATGACGCGGCGTTGCCGGAGGCCTTCGTGAACGCGCTCGAGATCAGCGCGCGCGACCACATGGCGATGCAGGCGGCGATCCAGCCCTTCATCTGCGCCGCGATCTCCAAGACCGTGAACGTACCCGAGGACTACCCGTTCGAGGAATTCGAGACCCTCTATCTCGAAGCCTGGCGCGCCGGGCTGAAGGGGATCACCACCTATCGCCCGAACAGCGTGCTGGGCTCGGTGCTCTCGGTCGAAAAGGAGGCGCCGCGAGATCTCGACGAGAGCGATCCGGAGCGGCGCATCCGCATCACCGACGCGCCCAATGTCGCGCTCCAGGCGCTGCGCTGGCCGCACCGGCCGAAGCTCTCCGCCGGTTCCCCCTCCTGGACCTACATGATCGAGGCCCCCTCGAACCGCTTCGCGGTCTTTGTCGGCCATGTCGAGAACGGCGCGCCGCAGCCCTTCGAGGTCTGGGTCAACGGCGAGCAGACGCCGCGCGGCCTCGGCGCGCTCGCGAAGAACCTCTCGATGGACATGCGCGCGCAGGACCGCGCCTGGCTCGCCGCCAAGCTCGACAGCCTCGCCAAGACCCCCGGCGCGCCCTATTCGGTGCCGATGCCGCCCGATGGCCGCGTGCTGCCCGTCGCGGGCAATGTCAGCGCCTTCGCCCAGGTGGTGCGCTGGCGCTGCGAGGCGCTCGGCCTCTTCGACGGACCCGAGGGCGAGACGCCGCTCGTCGACGCGATGTTCTCGCGCAAGGAGCCGAAATCGGGTGTCGACGGCACGCTCTCCTGGACCGTCGACATCCTCAATCCCGCGACCGGCGACGATTTCGCGATGTTCGTCAAGGAATGCGTGCTGCCGGACGGGTCGAAGCGGCCCTATTCGGTCTGGCTCTCGGGCGCCTATCCGCTGGAATTCAACGGGTTGACGCGCTCGCTCAGCCTCGACATGCGGGTGATCGATCCGGCCTGGATCGGCAAGAAGCTCCGCGGCCTCAAGGACCTGCCCGAGGCGAAGGGCGATTTCTTCGCCCGCGTGCCGGGCAGCGAGAAACAGGCGGTGCAGCCCTCGACCATCGCCTATGTCGCGCGTCTGCTGATCCACCGGTTCGGGATGCTCGGCATACTCGATCCCGACGGCTATCCGCTCGCGGGCGGCGCCCGGCTCTGGACCGACGCGCCCGCGCCCGGCGCCGCGGTCGAGACGCCGGGCAAGGTCTGTCCCGAATGCGGCCACGCCGCCGTGGTCCGACGCGACGGCTGCGACTTCTGCACCGCCTGCGGCTATACCGGCGCCTGCGGCTGAGGCCGGGGCGACGGGGCTTTTCCTCGCCCCGTCGCGGCGCTAAGAAACGGGCCTCTTGAGGGACCCGGGGCGAGCCATGGAAAAGACATTCGACGCGAAAACCGCCGAGGCCGAGATCGCCGACCTCTGGGACGCGGCGGGCGCCTTCGCGGCCGGCGCCAATGCGAAACCCGGTGGAGAACCCTTCACCATCCTGCTGCCGCCGCCCAACGTCACCGGCAGCCTGCACATGGGCCATGCGTTCAACCACACGCTGATGGACATCCTCGCCCGCTGGCACCGGATGAAGGGCGACGACGTGCTCTGGCAGCCGGGCCTCGATCACGCGGGCATCGCGACGCAGATGGTGGTCGAACGCCAGCTCGCCGCCGCCAAGGCGCCCTCGCGCCGCGAGATGGGCCGCGCGGCCTTCACCGCGAAGGTCTGGGAATGGAAGGGCAAGTCGGGCGGCACGATCCTCGACCAGTGCCGGCGGCTCGGCGATTCCTTCGATCTCACGCGCAACGCCTTCACCATGTCCGGCGCCCCGGGCGCGCCCGCGGGCGAGGACGGCAACTTCCACGACGCGGTTCTGAAAGCCTTCGTCGCGCTTTACGACAAGGGGCTCATCTACCGCGGCAAGCGGCTGGTGAACTGGGATCCGCATTTCGAGACCGCGATCTCCGATCTCGAGGTCGAGCAGGTCGAGGAGAAGGGCAGCCTCTGGCGCCTGCGCTATCCGCTCGAGAACGGCGCGACCTACGAGCATCCGGTCGAGTTCGACGCGGAGGGCAAGCCCACCGCGTATGAGACGCGCGACTATCTCGTCGTCGCGACCACGCGGCCCGAGACCATGCTGGGCGACACCGGCGTCGCGGTCAATCCGAAGGATCCGCGCTACACGCATCTCGTCGGCAACACCGTCCGCCTGCCGCTGGTCGGCCGCTCGGTCCCGATCGTCGCCGACGACTACGCCGATCCCGAGAAGGGCACCGGCGCGGTGAAGATCACCCCGGCGCATGACTTCAACGACTGGGAGGTCGGCAGGCGCGCCGGGCTCCGCGTCATCAACGTGATGGGCACCAGGGGCCAGATCGCGCTCCGGGAAAACGAGGATTTCTGGGACGGGATCGAGATCACCGAGGAACTCGCCGGGCTCGACGGGATCGACCGCTACGAGGTCCGCGACGCGATCGTGACCATGGCCCGCGACGAGGGCTGGCTCGACGGGATCGATTCCGAGACGCATATGGTCCCGCACGGTGACCGCTCCAAGGTCGCGATCGAGCCCTTCCTGACCGACCAGTGGTTCGTGAAGACCGAAGGCCTGGCCGAGAAGGCGATGGAGGCGGTCCGCTCGGGACGCACGCGCATCCTGCCCGAGCGCGACGAGAAGACCTATTTCCACTGGATGGAGAACATCGAGCCCTGGTGCATCTCGCGCCAGCTCTGGTGGGGCCATCAGATCCCGGTCTGGTACGGCGACTACGTCGATGCCGAGGGCCGTTTCCCGCACCGCGCGGGCGGCGTTCCGGCGGCGGACGAGCCGGCCGTCTTCCACGACCAGGGCCGTTTCGTCCGCGCCTTCTGCGCCGCCGGCCCCGACGCGGCGCGCGAGGACGCCGAGAACTGGTACCGCGCCCGTATCGGCCACCGCGTGATCGTCCGCTTCGAGGGCGAGGATCCCGAGGAAGCCGAGGCGCTGCCGGAGGAGCCCGAGACCACCTTCATCACGCTCCGCCGCGACCCGGACGTGCTCGACACCTGGTTCTCGTCCGGCATCTGGCCGATCGGCACGCTCGGCTGGCCGGAACGGACGCCGGAACTGGCGAAGTACTTCCCGACATCCGTCCTCGTCACCGGCTTCGACATCATCTTCTTCTGGGTCGCCCGGATGATGATGATGCAGCTCGAACTCGTCGACGAGGTGCCCTTCAGGGATGTCTACGTCCATGCCCTCGTCCGCGACGAGAAGGGCAAGAAGATGTCGAAATCGCTCGGCAACGTGCTCGACCCGATCGAGCTCATCGACGAATTCGGCGCCGACGCGGTGCGTTTCACGCTGACCGCGATGGCGGCGATGGGGCGCGACCTGAAGCTCTCGAAGGACCGGATCGCGGGCTATCGCAACTTCGGCACCAAGCTCTGGAACGCCGCGCGCTTCGCGGAGATGAACGAGTGCCGCCCGGTTCCGGGCTTCGATCCGAAATCCGTCACGCTCACCGCGAACAAGTGGATCGTCGGGGAGACCGGCCGGGTGCGCGAGGAACTCGACGCCGCGCTCGCCGCCTATCGCTTCAACGACGCGGCCAACGCGCTCTACGCCTTCGTCTGGGGCAAGGTCTGCGACTGGTACGTCGAGCTTGCGAAGCCGCTCTTCCAGGACGAGGCGGCGGTGGCGGAGACGCGCGCGACCATGGCCTGGGTCATCGACCAGTGCCTGATCCTGATGCATCCGATCATGCCCTTCATCACCGAAAGCCTCTGGGGCCAGATCGCGGAGCGGCCGAAACTGCTCGTCCACGGCGACTGGCCGGAGTATGGCGCCGACCTGATCGACGCCGCGGCCGACGCGGAGATGGGCTGGATCACCGGGCTGATCGACGAGATCCGCTCGGTCCGCGCGCAGATGCATGTGCCGGCGGGGGCGAGGATCACGCTGATCGAGCTCTCGCTCAGCCAAGGCCAGGCCGAGGCGCTGGAGCGCAACCGCCCGCTGGTGGCGCGGCTCGCCCGGATCGAGCGGTTCGAGACCGCGGCCGAGGCGCCGAAGGGCGCGGTGACGATCGCGCGCGACGGCGGCAGCTTCTGCCTGCCGCTCGCCGATGTGATCGACATCGCCGCCGAGCGGGAGCGCCTGGCGAAGGCGATGGCGAAGCTCGACAAGGAAGCGGACGGGCTGCGGAAAAAGCTCGCGAACGAGAAGTTCATCGCCAATGCCAAGGAGGAGGTGGTGGACGAGGCCCGCGCCAATCTCGAGGCGAAGGAGGAGGAACTCGCGATCCTGCGCGACGCCCAGGCCCGCCTCGCCGCGCTCTGAGCCTCAGCGCGCGGCCGCCTGCGTCGCGCGCAGCAGGGCGAGGGCGTGGCCGGCCATCTCGCGCGGCACGAAGACATGATCGTGGTGATAGGCCGCGATCATGTTGCAGGGGATCCCCGCCTCGGCGAGCGCCGTCGCGACGCCCGCCGTCAGCCCGACGCCGTCGAGGGCCGAGAAGACGGAGAGCATGATCCGCGTCATCGGCAGGCCGGTGTCGAAGCCGAAACGCGCCGCCTCCGTCTCGGTCAGGACCAGCGTGAACCCCTCCGCCTCGCGGAAGGTCGCGAGCGCGACGGGGGCGACGCGGGCGGCGAGATCGGGATCGCGCGTCACGCAGAAATGGTAGGTCTCCGGATCCGGGACCGGCGTCATCCTGGCCAGCATCTCGCGACGATCGCGCGTCAGGTCCGGCATCCGGGGCTCCTTCGGGGGCGGCGTGTGGCAGGCTATCGGAGCGCGGCCCCGCGCCGCAAGCCTCCGTTGCGCGGCGCCCGGCGCGCTGCCATAGATGTGGCCCCGTGACCGGAGGACCGACGGATGCCGGAGCCAGAGAAAGCCCCGCGATGCGCCTGACGCCGCTCGCCGCCAGCCTGCCCGCGAGCGTGCCCTTCGTCGGCCCCGAGGCCCAGGAGCGGGCGCGCGGCGCCACATTCCGCGCCCGGCTCGGCGCGAACGAGAGTGTGTTCGGCCCTTCGCCGAAGGCCATCGCCGCGATGCGCGAGGCCGCGGCGATGGCCTGGCGCTACGGCGATCCGGAGGCGCATGACCTGCGCGCCGCGATCGCCGCGCATCACGGCGTGGCGCCCGACAACGTCATGCCGGGGCAGGGGATCGACGGCTTGCTCGGCACTCTCGTCCGGCTGCTCGTCGCGCCCGGAACGCCGGTCGTGACCTCGCGCGGGGCCTATCCGACCTTCAACTACCATGTCACGGGATATGGCGGCGTGCTCCACATGGCGCCCTATCGCGACGACGCGGAGGATCCCGAGGCGCTCACGGCGCTCGCGCGCGAGACCGGGGCGCCGCTCGTCTATCTCGCCAATCCCGACAATCCGATGGGAAGCTGGCTTTCGGCCGGGCGGATCACCGAGATGATCGCGGCGCTGCCGGGCGACTGCCTGCTGATCCTCGACGAAGCCTACGCCGATTTCGCGCCCGAGGGATCGGTGCCCGCGCTCGATGTCGCGGACCCACGGGTGATCCGGATGCGCACCTTCTCGAAGGCGCACGGGCTCGCGGGGCTGCGCGTCGGCTACGCGCTGGGGCATCCGGAGATGATCGCGGCCTTCGACCGGGTGCGCGACCATTTCGGCCTCGGGATCGTCGCGCAGGCCGGCGCGCGCGCCGCGCTCGCGGATCGCGACTGGCTCGCCTCCGTGGTGGCGCGGGTGGGCGAGGCGCGGGCGCGCATCGGCGCGATCGCCGCGGAAAACGGGCTGCGCGCGCTGCCCTCCGCGACGAATTTCGTCGCGGTCGACTGCGGCCGCGACGGCGATTTCGCCCGCGCGGTGCTGCGCGGGCTGATCGAGCGCGGCGTCTTCGTCCGGATGCCCTTCGTCGCGCCGCAGGACCGCTGCGTCCGGATCAGCGCGGGAACGCCGGAGGATCTCGACGTCCTCGCGGAAGCGTTGCCCGAGGCGCTCCGGGCGGCGGGGGCGGCGGGGGGCGGCGGACCGAGGTCCGCCCTACGGGGCGCGTAGGGCGGACATCTGTCCGCCATCCCCCAGCGCCTTGCGCACCGCCGGCGCGACCCTGTCGCCGTAGAGTTCGATCGCCTTCATCAGGTCGCGATGCGGCACGAGGCCGATCGCCTGCTGGAGCAGGAAGCGGTCCATCCCGAAAACCTCGTGCGCGGCGAGGATCTTCTCGGTCACCTCCTGGGGCGAGCCGACGAAGAGCGCGCCGCGCGGGCTTCGCGCCGCCTCGAACTGGGCACGGCTCGTCGGCGGCCAGCCGCGCTCGCGCCCGATCCGGTCCATCACCGCCGCCTGCGGCCCGTAGAAGATGTCGCCCGCCGCCTGGCTGGTCTCGCCGACGAAGCCATGCACGTTGATCGAGGTCCGGAGCCGCGCGGGATCGGCCTCGGCCTGTTCCGCCGCCCGGCGGTAGAGATCGAAGAGCGGCGCGAAGCGCGCGGGCTCGCCGCCGATGATCGCGAGCGCCACCGGCAGGCCCAGCATCCCCGCCCGCGCCACCGATTGCGGCGTGCCGCCGACCGCGAGCCAGATCGGGATCGCGCCGTTCACCGGACGCGGATAGACGCCGCGGCCCTCGATCGCGGGCGTATGCTCGCCGCCGGGCCAGGTGACGAACTCGCCCTCGTTCAGCGCCATCAGGAGCGCGAGCTTCTCGGCGAAGAGCGTGTCGTAATCCTTCAGATCGTAGCCGAAGAGCGGGAAGGACTCGATGAAGGAGCCGCGCCCGGCCATGATCTCCGCCCGTCCGCCGCTGAGATTGTCGAGCGTCGCGAACTGCTGGAAGACCCGGACCGGATCGTCCGAGGAAAGCACGCTGACCGCGCTCGTGAGCCGGATCCGCTTCGTCGCCGCCGCCGCGGCGGCGAGTGCCACGGCGGGGGCGGAGACCGCGTAATCGGGCCGGTGATGCTCGCCGAGGCCGAAGACGTCGAGGCCGAGCTGATCGGCGAGGGTGATCTCCTCGATGAGGTTCCGCAGCCGCTCCGCCGGATCGACCCGGAGCCCGCTTGCCCGGTCGAAGCCGACGTCGCCGAATGTGTAGAGCCCGAGTTCCATCGCGCCGTCTCCTTCGTTTCCCCGGGAGATAGGCGCGCGAGCGCGCGGCGCCATGGCCGATCCGGGCAACAGTCCTTTTCCGGGGCGCGCGAACGGAAAGAGCCGCCGCGGAGGAAATTCCGCGACGGCTCCTTCCCCCTTCGCGGGGCGTGACGTCAGGTCTCCTGGAACGCCCGCGCGAAGTAATCGGTGAACGGCTTCACGAAGTAGCTGAGCGGGCTGCGCTCCGAGGTGCCGATGAAGGCCTCGACCGGCATGCCGGGCAGCAGCTTGCGGTTGGCGATCTTGTCGCGTTCGTGGTCGTCGATCTGGATGTCGGCGGTGTAGTAGCGCGTGCCGCGCGCCTTGTCCTCGACCGCGTCGGCCGAGATCGAGAGGATATGGCCCTTGAGCTCCGGGGTCGTGCGCGAATCGAAGGCCGAGAAGCGCAGGTTCGCTTCCTGCCCGACATGGACCTGATCGATCGCGGTCGGCAGCACATGGCCGCGCACGATCAGCGGCGCGTCCTTCGGCACGACGTACATGATCGGCTCGGCCGCCCGGATCACGCCGCGCAGCGTGTCCGCGGTGTTGCCGTAGATCACCCCGTCGACCGGCGCGCGCAGCCTGAGCTTCCCGATCTGCTCCTTCAGGTCGGTCCGCTTCTCGCGCAGCTCGATCTCGCGGAATTCGAGATCGCGCAGTTCCGAGATCGCCTCCTCCCGGGTCTTCGAGTCGATCTGCACCCGGTTGATCTCGAGCTCGGCGATCTTGCCGCGGTTCTCGGCGATATTCGCCTCGACCTGGCCGGCGGTGCCCTGGAGATCGGCCAGCGTGCGCTGCAGCGCCAGCAGCTTGCCGATCTCGGTCAGCCCCTTGTCGAGCAGGGTCTGCTGCTGCGTGACCTCCTGCTTGACGAGCCGGACCTGCTCGACATTCGCCGTCTGGACCGCGAGCAACCCGTCGATCTCCTTCTGGATCTGCTTCTGGCGCTCGGTGATCTGGTTGCTCTCGTCCTCGTTCAGCTTGCGCCGCGCCTCGAACTGCTGCTGCTGCGATTTCAGCAGCTCGGCGATCTTCGGGCTGTCCTTCGCCCGCGAGGCGATCTCGTCGTCATAGGTGATCGTGTCCTGCCCGTCGCGCTCGGCCGCGAGCCGGCCCTTGCGGGCGAGGATCTCGAACCACTGGCCCTCGACGATGCCGAGTTCGGTGATCATGCTGTCGCCCTCGAGCTCGACCAGCACGTCGCCCTTCCTCACCTCGTCGCCGTCGCGCACGTTCAGCGCCTCGATCACGCCGCCGTTCGGATGCTGCACCACCTGCCGGTTGCCCTCGACCTCGAGGCTGCCGCCGATCACGACCGCGCCCGAGATCTTCGCCACCGCCGCCCAGGCGCCGAGGCCGAAGACCATGACCGCGAGGACCACGTAGCCGCCGATCAGGAAGCGGCTCAGATGCCAGTTGGATTTCTTCTCGTTCATGCCTGCGCTCCCGCCTGCGCCGTGTTCTCGCCGATGCGCCCGGCCACCTGCGCGTAGTTGCGCACATGGGCCTTCAGCACCTCGTCGCGCGGCCCGAAGGCCTTGGCGACGCCACCGTCGATGATGAGGATCATGTCGCATTCGGCGATGCCCGCCGGACGGTGCGCCATGATCACCACGGCCTTGCCCTCGGCCTTGGCCTGGGCGATCGCCGCGTTCAGCGCGTCCTGCCCGGTGGCGTCGAGGTTGGAATTGGGCTCGTCGAGCACCATGATGACCGGATCGCCGTAGAAGGCGCGGGCGAGCCCGATCCGCTGCTTCTGCCCGCCCGAGAGCCGCGCGCCCCCGGCCGAGACCGGCGTGTCGTAGCCCTGCGGCAGGCCGAGGATCATCTCGTGCGCGCCGGCCTTCTTCGCGGCGGCCACGACCGCCTCGGCGTCGGGATGCTCCTGCATCCGGCCGATGTTCTCGGCCACCGTGCCGTCGAAGAGCACGACGTCCTGCGGCAGATAGCCGATGTAGGAGCCGAGCACGTCCGGGTCGTAATGCTCGAGCGCCGCGCCGTCGAGGCGCACCGCCCCCGAGGCCGGACGCCAGATGCCGGTCAGCACCCGCGCCAGCGTCGACTTGCCCGAGGCGGAGGCGCCGATCACGCCGAGCGCCTGGCCGGGACGGACGTGGAAATCGAGCATCCGGAGGCTCGCGCGCTGCTGTTCCGGCGGAAAGACGGTGATCTGGGAGCAGTCGAAGATCGCGCGCGGACGGGGCAGGGCGGTGCGCTGGTCCGTTTCCGGCGTGCTCTCGAGCAGCGCCTTGAGCGAGGCCCAGCCCTGGCGGGCGCGGGTGACGAGCGGCCAGCCGCCGATCGCCTGTTCGATCGGCGCCAGCGCGCGGCCGAGCAGGATCGAGCCCGCGATCATCGCACCCGCGCTCATCTCGCCGTGGATCACGAGCCAGGCGCCGAGGCCGAGGACGGAGGACTGCAGGAAGAAGCGGAAGGTCTTGGAGAAGGTCGAGAAGCCCGAGACCTTGTCGCCCGCGCTCAGCGTCGCGCTCAGCGCCTTGTCGCGCAGCTTCTGCCAGCGCGCGAGCACCGTGCCGCGCATGCCGAGCGCCTGGATCATCTCGCCCTGCTGGCGGATCGTCTCGGCGAAGGCGTCGCCCTGCAGGCTGCTGCGCACCGCCTCGAGTTCCGGCTTGCGCGTCAGCATCTGGTTCAGCAGCGTCACCGCGACGAGCACCAGCCCGCCCGCGATCGAGAGATAGCCGAGATAGGGATGGAAGGTGAAGATCGCGAGGATGTAGACCGGCGCCCAGGGCATGTCGAAGATCGCGAAGAGCACGGGCGAGCCGAGAAGCTTCTGCACCGATTCGAGATCCCTGAGCCCCGAGGAGGGCTTGGAACGCTCGGTCGAGAGCACCGAGCGGCGCAGCACCGCGTTGAACACCCGCCCGTCGAGCCGCGACTGCGCCATCGCGCCGATGCGCGAGGCGATGCGGCTGCGCGAATAGTCGAGCAGGCCCATGAAGGCGTAGAGCGCGGCGATCAGCACCGTGAGCGCGACCAGCGTCTCCTCCGACCGGCTCGGGATCACGCGGTCGTAGATCTGCAGCATGTAGAGCGGCCCGATCAGCTGGAGCACGTTCACGAAGAAACTGAAGACGGCCACGCTCACGAAAAGGGGCGTCATGCCCCTGAACGCCGCCCCCGGATTGTCCAACTCACCACGCATGCCAGCTCCTTCCGACGCGAGCCCCAGATCGGCCCGGCTGATAGTCCCGCGGGACGCACAAGGCAAAGCGGGATTTGGTTTCCGATTCATGACGAAAGCCCGGGAAGACCCGGAAATCGCTTCCTAAAGCTCTGCGATGGCGTAAACCCGCCGACCCTTCTTCCAGCCGTTTTCCCATGGAACCCTCGACGCTGGAATGCAAAAATATATCGTCGCCCCGGGATTACCGGGGCGCGCGGGAACGAAATCGCCAGCCCCGCCTGCCCGCGGAACCGGGTGAGATCCATTCTGCGGCAGGTTGCGAATCGAATCAAGGCCGCGCTTCACGGCGCCGTCATCGCTCCGGATCCTCGCCCGGGGCCAGCCAGACCTGTTCGAGATGCAACTCGAAGGTCGGATGCATCGCGAGGCCGCGCACGCGCCCCGTCATGTGGCGGAAGGTGTCGCGCCAGAAGGCCTGTACGAGCACGCCCGAATCGCGCAGCCGCGTCTCCATCTCGGCCATCAGCGGCCGGCGCGCCTCCGGATCGGCCAGCGCCAGCGCGCGGTCGAGCAGGGCGTCGAATTCCGGATCGGCGAAGCCGGTCTCGTTCCAGGGCGCGTCGGAGCGATAGGCGAGGGCGTAGGTCTGCGCGGCGAGCGGCCGGCCGATCCATTCCGTGGCCGAGAAGGGATAGCCGCGCCAGTCCCGCCAGAAGGCCGCGCCAGGCAGGATGACGCGGCGCACGCGCATGCCGGCGTCGCGCATCTGCGCGGCGACCGCGTCGCAGGTGTTGCGCGGCACATCGGCGTCGGAGGAGACGAGTTCGAATTCCGTCTCCGCCGCGCCGGCCTCGCGCAACATCGCGCGCGCGCGCGCCGGATCGGCCGGAATCGGCGGAATGGCCGCGTAATCGGGATGCATCGGCGCGACATGGTGGTTCTCGGCGACGATGCCGCGGTCCTGCTGGCCGAGTTCGAGCACCACGGCGTTGTCGACCGCGCGCTGGACGGCGTTGCGCGTGATTTGCACGGTGAAGGGCGGCTTTTCGACGTTCATCCGGACGCAGACGGTATTGGCGGTGCGCGCGTCGGCCCGGTTCAGCCCGGCGGCGTCGAAATCGGGCACATAGGCGGGCGTCGTCTCGTAATTCGCATCGATCTCGCCGGCCTCGAAGGCGGCGAGATCGCGCTCCGGATCGGTGCCGTGATCGACATAGTCGATCCCGTCGAGCGGCGCCGGGCCGAAGATCCGCGCGCCCCACCAGCCATTCGTGTCCGCGCGCCGGCTGAGCGCGGCCGAGACGCCGACATCGACGCGGTCGAGCACCCAGGGGCCGGTCCCGATCGGCGCCCGGATCAGGTCGCCGCCGGCGGCGTCGAAATCGCGATGCACGATCAGCGCGGGATAGTCGGAGAAACCCGGGATCAGCGTGATGTCGGGCCGGACCGGGCGCAGCCGCACGGTGAGCGCGTCGACGCGCTCGACCGCGCCCTCGATCAGCCCGGTGACCGCCACCTCGATCTCGTCCTCGATCTCGCGGCCCGCGCGCGTCGTGAGGATCCGCCGCGTCTCGACGCGCTTGGTCTCGGTCAGGCTCGCGATCCGGGCGGCCATCGAATTGCCCGGCACATGCGCCTCGGCCCAGCGGGAGAGATTGGCGATCACATCCTCGGCGGCGAAGGCGTCGCCATTGGTCCAGTAGACCTCCGGCCGGAGCCGCAGCAGGAATTCCGACGCGTCCGCGTTGACCTCCCAGCCTTCGAGCAGCCAGGGCACCAGCGCCGCGTCCGCGTCGTAGCGCACCAGCGTCTCGAGCGTGCCGCGCGCCAGATTGCCTTTCTCGGGCCAGTCGAAGAGCCGCGGATCCGCGATCGCCATCACCGACATCGAGATCCTGAGCCGGCCGCCCGGAACCGGCGCGGGCTCCGCCGCGCGGGCCGGCGCGCCCGCGAGCGAGCGCGCCAGCGGGGCCGCCAGGCCGAGCGCGGTGGCGCCGGCGAGGAAGTCGCGCCGCGTGAGCCGGCCGGCGCGATGGGAGCGGACCATTTTCGGGATCGCGGGGTGGACAAGAGCGGCGCGCGGAAGATGATCGTCCATGCCTCGGTGCCATGCTCGGGGGTGCGGTTCGCGGCATTGCAGACCGAAAAAAGCCTCCGGTCAATGGCAGGGTGTCAGATTCGGATAATGATGATTATGATGTATGCGCCGCCTCGACGATGCCGAAGCGCCATGCCGGTCATCACATGGGTCCGCTGATCCGCGGAGCAGTCAGCAGCCGGCCCCGGGTCGGTCCGGCCCGTTTCGCGCTTGAACCGCCACCACCGCGCCGGTTAGCCCTCGGCACGCGCCGCGACCAAGGATTTCCCCCGTGCCCGATCGTCTTTCGCCCGTTCTGATCGCCGGTCCGACCGCCAGCGGGAAATCCGAACTCGCGCTGCGCCTCGCCGAGCGGCTCGGCGGCGTGGTCGTCAACGCGGACGCGGCCCAGGTCTATGACTGCTGGCGCGTCCTGACCGCGCGGCCGTCACCCGAGGATCTCGCCCGCGCGCCGCATCTGCTCTACGGCCATGTGCCCGGCGCGACGCGCTATTCCGTCGGCGCCTGGCTGCGCGACCTCGCGCCGCTTCTCGCGGATCCGCCCGGCCGGCTGATCATCACCGGCGGCACCGGGCTCTATCTCTCCGCCCTGACCGAGGGTCTGGCCGAGATCCCGCCGATCCCCGAGAGGATCCGCGCCCTGTCTCAGCAACGGATCGACGCCGGCGCGGTCGCGGACCTTCTGGCCGATCTCGCGCGCGAGGATCCGGAAACCCATTCCCGGATCGATCGGGCCAACCCGGCCCGGATCCAGCGTGCCTGGGAGGTTCTGCGCGCCACCGGGCGCGGCATCGGCGCCTGGCACCGGGACACCGCGGCGCCGCTTCTCGATCCGGCGGCCTGTGTCCGTATCGTTCTGATGCCAGAAAGATCTCTGCTTGGCAAGAGGATAGAGCATCGTTTTCATCTGATGCTTGAACAAGGCGCGCTGGAGGAAGCCCGCGATTTCGCCGCGCGCGGCCTCGATCCCGCGCTGCCCGCCGCGCGCGTTCTCGGCGCGCCGGATCTGCTCGCGCATCTCCGGGGCGAGGTCACGCTCACGGAAGCCACGGCCTCGGCCGTCATCGGGACACGGCAATTCGCGAAGCGCCAGCGCAGCTGGTTTCGTGGCCGGATGGCGGATTGGCGCTGGATCGATCCCTTGGCCGAGGATCCGCTGGCGGCGATATGCAAATGCATATGAAACGGAGCCGCCCGTTTCCAGGCGGCCCCGCTGCGAATATGTCAATGCATATTCGGGCGCCCTACTCCGTATCGAGCGCGGCGTAGCGGTCGCGGTCGCGCTCGGTCCAGCGCACCTCGACCTCGTAGCCCTCCTCCGTCCGCCGCTCGGCGCGCACCAGCCTGTGGTCGAAGAGCCAGGCCCGGCGCCGGCCCTGGTCGAAGCCGAGCCGCAGCACGGCCTCCGAGGTCGGTCCGGCGAGTTCCTCCGCCACGACCTCGAGCAGGTCCGGCACCCCTTCCCCGGTCAGCGCCGAGATCACCCGCACGCGGGGATTGCGCGCGGCGATCTGGCGCGTGGGCTCCACCCGGCCCTCGGGCAGCGCGTCGACCTTGTTCCAGACCTCGATCATCCGCTCCCGCTCCGCCTCCGAGAGGCCGAGTTCGTCGAGCGTCGTCCGCACGCTGGCGGCCTGCGCCTCGCTCTCCTCGTGGGAGATGTCGCGGATGTGCAGGATCAGATCGGCGTCCAGCACCTCCTCCAGCGTGGCGCGGAAGGCCGCGACGAGCTGGTGCGGCAGGTCGGAGATGAAGCCGACCGTGTCCGAGAGGATCGCGCGGCGCCCGTCCGGCAGGTCGATCGCGCGCATCGTCGGATCGAGCGTCGCGAAGAGCATGTCCTTCGCGAGCACCGCCGATCCGGTCAGCCGGTTGAAGAGCGTCGATTTCCCGGCGTTGGTATAGCCGACCAGCGCCACCACCGGATAGTCGAGCCGCCGCCGCGCCGCGCGATGCTGGCCGCGCGTGCGCACGACCTTGGCGAGCTGCGCCTTGATCCGGGTGATGCGCTCGTCGATCGCGCGCCGGTCGGCCTCGATCTGCGTCTCGCCGGGGCCGCCGAGGAAGCCGTGGCCGCCGCGCTGGCGTTCGAGATGGGTCCAGCTGCGGACCAGCCGCGACTTCTGGTAGCTCAGATGCGCCAGTTCGACCTGGAGCACGCCCTCGCGCGTGCGGGCGCGGTCCCCGAAGATCTCGAGGATCAGCCCGGTGCGGTCGAGCACCTTGGCGTTCCAGGCCTTCTCGAGATTGCGCTGCTGCACCGGCGTCAGCGGCCCGTCGACGATGACGAGCCCCGCCTCGCGCTCCGCGACCGTCGCGCCGATCTCCTCGAGCTTCCCCGATCCGACCAGCGTGCCGGCGCGCGCCTTCGGCAGCGGCACGAGTTCCGCGCCGACCACCTCGAGATCGAGCGCCTCCGTCAGCGCCACGGCCTCGGCGAGCGCGCCCGCCGGATCGCGGGCCGCGGCGCCGTGGCGGAGGGGATGCAGGACAAGGGCGCGCATGCGCGCCACCGGATCAGTGATCGTCGGCCTCATAGAGCGTGATCGGCTGCGAGGGCATGACGGTCGAGATCGCGTGCTTGTAGACCAGCTGGGACTGCCCATCCCGGCGGAGAAGCACGCAGAAATTGTCGAACCACGTGATCACGCCCTGCAGCTTCACGCCGTTCATGAGGAAGATCGTGACCGGAACCTTGGCCTTGCGGATGTTGTTGAGAAAGGCGTCCTGGAGGTTCTGTTTGTCGGCAGCCATTTTTTTCAGCCTTCAGTTGTATGGCGGCGCGAAATCGGCTCGCGTCGTTGTTGTTGTTGCGGGGCAGTATGGTCGTGGGCCCCGGCCATTTCCAGAGCGCAAGGGCAATTTTTTGAATCCTCCCGCGACTGCGGCATTTTCGCCGCGCCCGGTTCAGCGCCGCCAGAAGGCCGGGTTCAGCAGCGCGACGACCACGAGCGTCTCCATCCGCCCGACGATCATCCCGAGCGAGAGAATCGCCAGCGCCGAATCGGGGAGCGCGGCGTAGCGGCCGGCCTCGCCCAGGGTCCCCGCGAGCGGTCCGGTCGTCGTGAGCGCCGCGATGGCGAAGGTGAGGCTTTCCTCGAATCCGAGGCCCGTGGCGGCGAGGCCGACCATCGCGACCGCGATCGCGATCAGGAAAAGCATGAGGAAAATGAAGGCGATGCGCGCGCCCGCCGGCGTGATCAGCCGCTCGCCCCGGCCCCGGCGCAGGACCGAGCTCGGGTGGGTCAGCAGGTCCATCTCCCGCAGGCCGTGGCGATAGAGCACGTAGAGCCGGAACAGTTTCACGCCGCCCGCCGTGGTCGCGATTCCGCCGCCCATCACCGCGAGCCCCATCAGGATCGTGCCGGGCTGCGGCAGGTTCGACCAGAGCTGCGAGGCGCGCCAGTCGGCGCTGACATAACCGGTGGTCGTGAGGAACGAGACGCTGGTGAAGAAGCCGCCCCAGAGGGCGCGAAGGGTGCCGGCGAGATCATGCTCGCGATCGATCTCCGCCGCGCCTGCGAAGGCGCGCAGATAGAGCACCAGCGTCACGCCGAGCACGCTGATCAGCATCAGCCGGAACTGCGGGTCGTCGAAGGTCGGCCAGCGGCGGTGGCGCAGGTGATAGTTGGTGATCCGGTGCGAGATCGCGGGCAGGAACAGGATCGCGACCAGGATCTCGCCCAGCCGCCCGGAGGGGGCGTCCTGCACGCCGCCGATCGGCGAGACGCCGCTGGTCGAGAGCGTGCCCATCGCGTGGCTGACCGCGACGAGCGGCGGATCGCCCGCGATCAGCAGCGCCATCGCGAGGAGGCCGGTCAGCCCGGCGTAGATCGGCCCGATCTCGGTCGAGAAGCGGACCAGACGGCGCGCCGCCTCGTCGATCGTGGCGGAGCGGTTGCCGACGCCCGCGGCCTCGGCGAATTCGAAGCCGCCGAGATTCATCGGCGCGAGGATCGCGAAGACCACGACCAGCGCCATGAACCCGCCCGCCCAGCCCGTCATCGCGCGCCACAGGTGCAGGGGCGCGGGCAGCAGTTCGGGCGCCCGGTCGAAGAGCGTCGCCCCGGTCGTGGTCAGGCAGGACAGCATCTCGAAATAGGCCGCGCCGATGGAGACGCCCGGCACGATCGCATTGACCGGCGTGGCGAGCACGAGCGGCAGCAGCGCGTAGACGAGAAAGAGCGTGACGAGGTGATAGCGCTCCGCGATCCGGGGCACGCGGTTCATCACCGCGAGGCCGAGGATGACCGAGAGAAAGGCGAAGAAGACGCCGTGGATCAGGAAGACCCGGGCGACGAGCCAGTCGCGTTCGCTCGCGCCGATCAGCGCGGGCACCAGCATCATCGCCGAGGCGAGCAGCATCACGCGGATGAAGCCGGGAAAGCGTCGGGGCGCGACGGCCTCGAGCCGCCGCGCGCGCTCCCTCAGGCGGCGCTTCCTCGCGGTGGCCATCGCTCAGAAGAAGTCGAAGCCGACCTGGAACAGCCGTTCCACGTCGGCCACCGACTTGCGCATCGCGAAGATGGTGAGTTCGTCGCCCTCCGCGAGCCGGGTGTCGGCCCGGGGGGTGAAGACCTTGTCGCCCCGGCGGATCACGCCGATCCGGGCATCCTCCGGCATTTCCGCCTCGCGCACCATGCGCCCGGCCAGCGCCGAGGTGCGCAGCACCTGCGCCTCGATCACCTCCGCCTCGCCGTCGCCGATCGAATAGACCTGCCGGATCCGGCCGTGGCGCACGTAGCGCAGGATCGAGGAGACGGTGGTCGAGCGCGGGTTCACATAGGCGTCGATCCCGATCGGCTCGACCAGATCGACGAGCGTCTGGTCGTTGAGGAGCGCGATCACGAGCTTGGCGCCGGCCGCCTTGGCGCGGACGCAGGCGAGCAGGTTGGTCTTGTCGTCCTCGGTCAGCGCGACCATCGCATCGGTCTCGGCCACGTTGGCCTCGCGCAGCAGGTCGAGATCGAGCCCGTCGCCCCGCAGCACCACGGCGCGCCGGAGCGCCTCGGCCGCGGTCTCGGCGCGCTCCCTGTCGCGCTCGATCAGCTTCACCTGGGCGCGGGGGCGCAGCCGTTCCATCGTCTGGGCGACGCGCAGCCCGATGTTGCCGCCCCCGATGATCAGCGCCCGCTCGACGCTGAGCGCGTCCTTGCCGAAGGCCTCCATGAAGCGGGCCATGTCCTCGGTCACGACCAGCGCGTAGATCTGGTCGCCCGGCTTCAGCTGCTCGTCGGAGGTCACGACCGCGAGCCGGCCCTTGCGCCGCAGCCCGACGATGACCGCGCGCAGCGTCGAGAAGAGCTCGCTCAGCTGCCGGAGCGGCGTGTAGAGCGCGGCGCAGGAGGCGTCGAGCGTCATGCCGACGAGCTGGGCGCGGTCCTCGAGAAAGCCCTCGATGTCGAAGGCGGCGGGCGCGTTCAGCCGTTGCATCACCGCGTCCGCGACCGAGATCTCGGGCGAGATCACCACGTCGATCGGCAGGTGGCCGGTGCGGTAGAGGTCGGCGTAGATCGCGTCGAGATAGGCCTGGGAGCGCAGCCGGGCGATCTTGCGCGGCACCGAGAAGATCGAATGCGCGACCTGGCAGACGACCATGTTGACCTCGTCGGACTGGGTCGCGGCGATGATCATGTCGGCGTCGCGCGCGCCCGCCTGTTCGAGCACGTCCGGATGCGAGGCGAAGCCGGCGATGCCGCCGATGTCGTAGCCGTCCATCAGCCGGCGCACCAGCGCGGGATCGTTGTCGATCACGGTGACGTTGTTCGCGCCTTCCTCGCGCGCGAGGTGCCGGGCGATCTGGCCGCCCACCTGGCCGGCGCCGCAGATGATGATCTTCATGGACGGTCTTTCCCGACGGGTTCCTCGCGTCCGCGCTTCCGCGGGGGAAGCGTCAGACGGCCTCCTCGGCTTCCTCGTTCCGGCCACCGCGGCCGGCCGAGATGACGTTCAGGGACTTCAGCTTGCGGTGCAAGGCCGAACGCTCCATTCCGACGAAGCTCGCGGTGCGCGAGATGTTGCCGCCGAAGCGGTTGATCTGGGCGAGGAGATATTCGCGCTCGAACATCTCGCGCGCCTCGCGCAGCGCGAGGCCGGCGAAGGAGGCGCCGAGCATGCCGCCGGCGGAGGCGCCGTTGGCCTGGGAATCGGCGGTCAGTTCCTCGGGCTCGATCGGGCCGGTCTCCGAGCCGAGGATCAGCGCGCGTTCGAGCGTGTTGCGGAGCTGGCGCACGTTGCCGGGCCAGCGCATCGTCTGGAGCTGGGCCTCCGCCTCGGGCGAGAGCTCGCGCAGCGGCAGGCCCTGGGTGGCGTTGAGCTCGGTCAGGAAATGCCGCGCGAGTTCGGGCACGTCCTCGCGGCGGGCTTCGAGCGGGGGCACCATGACGGGAACCACGTTCAGCCGGTGGAAGAGCTCGACGCGGAAGCGGCCGGCGGCGGCCTCGCGGGCGAGGTCGCGGGTGGTGGCGGAGAGCACGCGCACGTCGACCCGGACCGTGTCCGAGCCGCCGACGCGCTGGAAGCTCTGGTCGACCAGCACGCGCAGGATCTTCGACTGCGTGCCGAGCGGCATGTCGGCGACCTCGTCGAAGAAGAGGATGCCGGTATGCGCGCGCTCGAAGAGGCCGGGCTCGACGCCGCGCTCGGCGCTTTCGCGGCCGAAGAGCACCTCCTCCATCTGGTCGGCGCCGATCGAGGCGGAATTCACCGTGATGAAGGGGCCGTTCGCGCGGTCGGAGGCGCGGTGGACCGCGCGCGCGGCCACCTCCTTGCCGGAGCCGGCCGGGCCGGTCAGCATCACGCGGCTGTTCGTGCGCGCCACCTTCTCGAGTTGGGAGCGGAGCTGGCGGAAGGCCGGGCTCGAGCCGATCATGACCGAGTTGCTCGTCTCCCTGCCCCGCAGCGCCGCGTTCTCGCGCCTCAGCCGCGAGGCCTCCAGCGCGCGGCCGATCACGACCATGAGCTGGTCGATGTTGAAAGGCTTCTCGATGAAGTCGTAGGCGCCCTGCTTGATCGCGGCGACGGCGATCTCGATGTTGCCGTGGCCGGAGATGATGACGATCGGGATCGCGGGATTGTCGCGCTTCACGCGCTTGAGGATGTCGATGCCGTCGAGCCGGCTGTCCTTCAGCCAGATGTCGAGGATCACCAGGTCGGGGGCGGCGGCGTTGATCTCGGACAGCGCCGCGTCGCTGTCGGCCGCGGTCCGCACCGCGTGGCCCTCGTCGGACAGGATGTCCGCGATCAGCGCGCGGATATCGGGCTCGTCGTCGACCACCAGGATATCGCTCATTGGACGCTCTCTCTCAGTCTCGTGCTTGTCGTTGTCCGGTCTTCCCCGCCGGCCGCGCGGTCCGGAAGCCCGCGCGGCAGGGTGATCCGCGCCCGCGCCCCTACATGGTCCCCGCCCTCGAACAGCCGCGCCGGCAGCAGTTCGAGCGTTCCGTCGTGTTCCTCCACGATCTTCTTGACGATGGGCAGGCCGAGGCCGGTCCCCTTGGCGCGATGCGTCACATAGGGTTCGAAGAGCCGCGTCGGATCCTCCGGCAGGCCGCGGCCGTTGTCCTCGATCTCGATCACGATCTCGCTCTCTCCGCTCGTCATCGCGACGCGGATCTCGCCCGGCGCCGCGCCCTGCCCCGGCTCGCGCTCGTCGATCGCCTCGGCGGCGTTCTTCATCAGATTGGTCAGCGCCTGGTTCATCATCGTGCCGTCGAGATGCGACAGGACGGCGTGCTCGGGCAAGCTCAGGACGTAGCGGATGTCCGGACGGGCGGATTCCTGCAACAGCAGCGCCTCGCCGATCAGCTTGCCGAGGTCGAGGGGCTTGCGCTCCGGCGCGGGCATCCGGGCGAATTTCGAGAATTCGTCGACGATCCGGCGCAGGTCGTTGGTCTGGCGCACGATGACGTCGACGTACTGCTCGAGGCTCTCGCGCTGCTCGCCGACCATCGGGCCGAACTTGCGCCGCATCCGCTCGGCCGAGAGCTGGATCGGGGTGAGCGGGTTCTTGACCTCGTGGGCGATGCGCCGCGCCACGTCGCCCCAGGCGGCGAGGCGCTGGGCGACGACGAGATCGGTGACGTCGTCGAAGGACACGACATAGCCCTCGAGCATCCCGTCCGCGCCGGCGCGCGCCGCGACGCGGGCGAGCAGGTCGCGCTGGCGCCCGTCGCGCAGCACCCGGACCTCGGCCTGGGCGACGGGATGGGGCTTGCGCGGGTCGAGCTTGTCGATGAGCGCGCCGAATTCCGGCGCCGCCTCGCGCAGCGGCCGCGCCGCGGCCGTCGCCGGGTCGAGCGCGAGCAGCGCCGAGGCGGCGGTGTTCATCATCTCGATCCGGCCGAGCCCGTCGAGGCCGATCACCCCGGCCGTGACGCCGGAAAGGACCGAATCGAACAGCCGCCGCCGCCGCTCCGTCTCCGCGTTGATCGCGATCAGCGCGTCGCGCTGGCCCTTCACCTGGCGCGTCATCTTGTTGAAGCCGCGGGAGAGGATCGCGATCTCGTCGCCGCCGGTCTCCTCGCGCACGCGCACGTCGAGATCGCCCTGGCCGACGCGCTCCGCCGCGCGCGCGAGCCGGCCCACGGGCCGCGCCAGCCGCTCGGCGAACCACATCCCCATCCACATCGCGGCGAGAATGACCGCGAGCGCGAAGCCGAGGTAGATGAGCGCGAATTCGAACACCATCCGGCCGCGGTCGGCCTCGAGCTGCTCGTAGAGCCGGACCGTCTCCTTGGTCTCGTCGAGCAGGCTCAGGATCTTCCCGTCGACGTCGCGGCTCACGTAGAGGAAATAGTCGGCGAAACCGTCGAGCCGCAGCAGCGCGCGGAACTCGTTGTGCTCCCAGTCCTGGATCACGACGGTCTCGCCGGAGCGCGCCTCCTCGATCTCCGCCGGGCTCGGCGGGCTGTAGTCGAAGAGATAGCTCCGCTCGCCGCGCGAGCGGATCCGCGCGTCGCCGTCGATCACATAGGCCTTGGGCAGCGCGCGCTGCATCTGGAGCTGGCCATGGGTCAGCGTCTCGCGAAGCTGGCCGCCCGACATCAGCGGATAGCGCCGCTTCTGCTCCTCGATGTAGCGCGCGAGCGCGCCGGCGTCGGTGGTCAGCGTCACGCGATGCTCGTCCTCGTAGGCCTGCGCCGCGGCGAGCGAATTGGAGACCACGTTGCGCACCCGGTCGGAGAACCAGCCCTCCAGCCCCACGTTGAGCGTGATCGTCGCGAAGATCGCGACGAGGATCGTCGGGATCAGCGCGATCAGCGTGAAGAAGCGCACCAGCCGCATGTGCAGCGTCGCGCCCGAGCCCTTCTTGCGCTCCGAGATCATCTCCGCGAGGCGGCGGACGACGAAGCCGGCGACGATGAGCGCGTAGACGAAATCGGCGAGCAGCACGACGCGGAGCGACCTGCCCCCGCCGAGCCATTCCATCTCGCCGAGCACGGCGAAGGTGGCGATGGCGAGCATGGGCGCGAGCGCGACCATGAGCCAGAAGCCCGCGGCCTGGACGCCGCGGTTGCTCCGCCATCGGCCCAGACGCAACCAGGCCAGGGTCAACGATGACGCGCGCATTCTTGTGTTACGCTTGGTTTCCAGCTCGACTGTTGCAGTCTTACATCATCCGCTTGCCACGTGTCACCCGAATGTCGAGATCCTTGATCTTTTTCCGCAGCGTGTTCCGGTTGATGCCCAGCAATTCCGCGGTCCGCACCTGATTGCCGCGCGTCGCGGCGAGGCTGAGCGCGATCAGCGGCAGTTCCATCTCCTTCAGGATCCGCTCGTAGAGCCCGTCGGGCGGCAGGCCGTCGCCGTGCAGGTCGAAATAGCGGCGCAGATGCCCCTCGATCGCATGGGCGAGGCGCTGCGGCTGCGGGCCGGAGGGGCTGGTCGCCGAACTCGGCCGCGCCGAGATCTCCTGCCCGACGACCGCGCCCGAGATCACGTCGTCCGGGCAGAGCACGCAGAGCCGGCGCATCAGGTTCTCGAGCTCGCGCACGTTGCCCGACCATTCCTGCTTCTTCAGGATGTCGAGCGCCTCCTTCGAGATCGACTTGCGCGGCAGCCCCTCCGCCTCGGCCCGGCGCAGGAAGGCGCGGGCGAGGTCGGGCACGTCCTCGAGCCGTTCGCGCAGCGGCGGCAGGCGGATCGGCACGACGTTGAGGCGGTAGAACAGATCCTCGCGGAACCGGCCCTCGTTGATCAGGCCGCGCAGGTCCTGGTGGGTGGCCGCGACGATGCGCACATCCGCCGTCTGCACCTCGCGGCCGCCGACGCGGGTGAACTCGCCCTCCTGCAGCACGCGCAGGAGCCGCGTCTGCGCCTCGAGCGGCATGTCGCCCACCTCGTCGAGGAAGAGCGTCCCGCCCTTGGCGAGTTCGAACTTGCCCGACATCGCCCGGTCGGCGCCGGTGAAGGCGCCCTTCTCGTGGCCGAAGAGTTCGCTCTCGATCATCTCGCGCGGGATCGCGGCCATGTTGATCGCGACGAAGGGGCCGTTCTTGCGCAGGCCGAAATTGTGCAGCGCGCGGGCGACGAGCTCCTTGCCGGTGCCGCTCTCGCCGTTGATCATCACGCCGAGGTCGGTGTTCATGAGCCGCGCGAGGATGCGGTAGACCTCCTGCATCGCCGGGCTGCGCCCGATCAGCGGCAGGTTGTCCTCGCGCTGCGGCTCCGGCTCGTCGGCGGCGGGGGCGCGGCGGGTCTTCTGGTTCAGCGCCTTGGAGACCTGGCCCAGCACCTCCTTCAGGTCGAAGGGTTTCGGCAGGTATTCGTAGGCGCCGACCTCGGCGGCGCGGATCGCCGTCATCACCGTGTTCTGCGCGCTCATCACGATCACCGGCAGGTCCGGCCGGCGCTTCCTGATCGCGGGCAGGAGGTCGAGCGCGTCGCCGTCGGGCAGCATCACGTCGGTGACGACGACGTCGCCCTCGCCCTCCTCCACCCAGCGCCAGAGGGTCGAGGCGGTTCCAGTCGCGCGGACCCGGCAGCCGGCGCGGGTCAGCGCCTGCGCGAGCACGGTGCGGATCGTGCGGTCGTCGTCCGCGACGAGGATCGTTCCTTCCATCGCCTCAGGCTCCCATCGCGTCGCGCCAGACCGGCAGGCGCACGCGGAAGCGCGTGCGGCCCGGGCGGCTGTCGCATTCGACGACGCCGCCGTGGTCGGCGACGAATTTCGACACCAGCGACAGGCCGAGCCCGGTGCCGTTCACCTTGGAACTGACGAAGGGGTCGAACACGTCGCGGATCAGGTTCTCCGGAATCCCCGGCCCGTTGTCGGTGATGGTGACGACGAGCGGCAGGCTCTCGCTCTGCCTGCCGCTCGGACCCATCATCTTCACCCCGGGACGGAAGGCGCTCGAGATGCCGATCGTGCCGCCGACGCGCGGCACCGCCTCGGCCGCGTTCTTGAGCAGGTTCTGGAACACCTGCAGCAGCTGGTCGGGATCGCCGGGGGTCGCGGGCAGCGACGGGTCGTAATCCTCGGAGAAGCGCACATGCGCGGCGAAGCCCGCCTGGGCGGCGCGCCGGGCGCGGTCGAGCACGTCGTGGATGTTGAGCGGCTGGCGCTGCGCGGGGCGCAGGTCGCCGAACTGCTCCACCTTGTCGACGAGCTTGCCGATGCGCGCCGCCTCCGCCTGGATCAGGCCGGTCAGTTCCCGGTCCGCCTCGCCGAGGCTCATCTCAAGGAGCTGCGCCGCGCCGGAGATGCCGGCGAGCGGGTTGCGGATCTCGTGCGCGAGCATCGCGGCCATGCCCGTCACCGACCGCGCGGCGGAGCGGTGGTTGAGGCTGCGGTCCATCTTGTCGGCCATGCCCTGAGGATGCATCAAGAGCAGGATCTCTCCCTCGTTGTCTTGCAGGGGGGTCGCGTGGACGTTCTGCGGCTGCGGCGGCTGTTCGCCCCAGGCGACCATCACGTTGTACTGGGCGACCGAGAAATTGTTCCGCCGCGCCTGGCGGATCACCTCGAGCACGGCGCTGTCGTGGCCGAGGAAGCGGCCGATCGGCCGGCCGGTCATCTGGCGCAGCGAGACCCCGCCGAAGCTCTCGGCGGCGGGATTGGCGGTGCGGATCTGGTCCTCCGCGTCGAGCACCACGGCGGGATAGGGAATGGCGCTCCAGAGCGCCTCGAAACCGGTCACGATCACGCCGCCGCCTCCCGCGCGGTTTGGTCCGCGCCATCGAGATCCGGAACCTCGGCGCGCAGGATCGCGGTCACCGCCTCCGGGCTCGCCGCCCGCATCAGCCGCGCCCGCGCCGGCGCCGAGCCCGGCAGGCGGTCGAGATACCAGCCGAGATGCTTGCGCGCCACGCGCGCGCCGATGTCGCGGCCATAGAAGCCGAGCATCGCCTCGTAATGGCCGATCACGTAGTCGGCGAGCGCGGCGCCCCGGGGGGCCGCGGGCACCGGCGCGCCGGCGAGTTCGGCGGCGATCTGGCCCGGCAGCCAGGGCGCGCCGCGCGCCGCGCGGCCGATCATCACGCCCCGGGCGCCCGAGGCCGCGAGGGCCGCGCGCGCCTCCGCCGCGTCGCGGATGTCGCCATTGGCGATGACCGGGATCGAAACCGCGCGGGAGACCGCCGCGATCGCCGCCCAGTCGGCGCTTCCGGTGTAGAACTGGCAGCGCGTGCGGCCATGAACGGTGATCCGCGCCACCCCCGCCGCCTCGGCCCGCCGCGCGAGTTCCGGCGCGTTCAGCGCCTCCGCGTCCCAGCCGAGCCGGGTCTTGACCGTCACCGGCACGTCGACCGCGGCCACCACCGCCTCGACGATCGCGAGCGCGAGATCGAGGTCGCGCATCAGCGCCGAGCCGGAGAGGCCGTTGGTGACCTTCTTCGCCGGACAGCCGAAGTTGATGTCGATGAGGCGCGCGCCCTCGCCCGCGCAGTAGCGCGCCGCCTCCGCCATCGGCCCGGGCTCGCGCCCGGCCAGTTGCGCCCCGCTGCGTTCCGCCGCGCGCCCGATCCGCGCCTTGCCGCGCGCGAGCGGCCGCGCGCTCAGAACCTCGCCGCTCGCGATCATCTCGGAAAACACCATCGCGGCGCCATGGTCCAGCGCGCGCTCCCGGAACGGCAGATCAGTGATTCCGGCCATCGGTGCGAGAAAAACGGGCGCCGGGGGGCTCATGCGATCCAAAGAGACATCCATATGCCCAATCCGTGTGCATCTTCGGACCTGATTAACAAATGGCCGCACACAAGGCAAGCACCGCTCGGGAAACCGTCCATCGCCGCCGCGGCGGCGCCCATGGGATTGCCCCGGACGCGTCCGCGCCTCTATAAACGGCGAACAACAGATCCAGGGGGGCCGGGACCGATGGCAATCGCCGCGCTGATCGTCGCCGCCGGCCGTGGGACGCGGCTCGGCGGAGATATTCCCAAGCAGTACCAGGATCTTGGCGGAGAGGCGATCCTCACGCGCACGATCCGGGCGCTGCTGGCCCATCCCGAGGTGGGCGCGGTGCTGACCGTGATCGCCCCCGACGACATCATGCTCTACCACAAGGCCACGCGGGACATCGCCGACCGCCGGCTGCTGCCGCCGGTCGCCGGCGCGGACAACCGCGCGGGCTCGGTCCGGGCGGGGCTCGAGGCGCTGACGCTGCTCGCGCCCGACATGGTGCTGATCCACGACGCCGCGCGCCCCTTCGTGACCGGGGAGGTGATCGGCGCCGTGATCGCGGCGCTGCGCGAGGTGCCGGGCGCGGTGCCCTGCCTGCCGGTGGTCGACGCGCTCTGGGAGATCGACCGGGGCCGCGCCGGCCGCGCCATCCCGCGCGACGGGCTGACCCGGGCGCAGACGCCGCAGGGTTTCGCCTTCAACGCGATCCTCGCCGCGCATCGCGGTCTCGCCGATCCGGCGCGCGCGCTCGACGACGTCGCGGTGGCGCGGGAGGCCGGGCTCGCGGTGCGGATCGTGCCGGGCGACGAGGCGAATGTGAAGATCACCACCCCGGCCGATCTCGTCCGCGCCCGGGCGCGCGTCGCGGATCCGGCCGTTCAGGAGACTGCCATGGATATCCGCGTCGGCAACGGTTTCGACGTCCACGCCTTCGGCCCCGGCGACGGGGTCACGCTCTGCGGCGTGCGCCTGCCCTTCGACCGCGGCCTCGTCGGCCATTCCGACGCCGACGTGGGCATGCACGCGCTGACCGACGCGATCTTCGGCGCGCTCGCCGAGGGCGACATCGGCCAGTGGTTCCCGCCGTCGGAGCCGGAATGGAAGGGCGCCGCCTCGGAGATCTTCCTGCGCAAGGCGGTGGAGCGGGCGGATGCGCGCGGCTTCGCGGTCAGCGCGCTCGACTGCACCCTGGTCTGCGAGAAGCCGAAGATCGGCCCCCGCGCCGCCGAGATGCGCGCGGAACTGGCGCGCATCACCGGGATCGACCTGGAGCGGATCAGCGTGAAGGCGACGACCTCCGAACGGCTCGGCTTCACCGGGCGCGAGGAAGGCATCGCCGCGCTCGCCACGGCGACGCTGGTGAAGCCGTGACGCGGTTCATCGCGACCTTCGCCGGGGTCGGGCTGCTGCGCCCCGCGCCCGGCACCTGGGGCTCGCTCGCCGCCGTCGCGCTCGGCTACCTGCTGCACCGGCTCGGCGGCTTCCCGCTGCTCGGTTTCGCGACGCTCGCGCTGTTCCTGGTCGGGTTCTGGGCGGTGCGGATCGAGACCGCCGACGACCCGGCGAAGGATCCGGGCGAATTCGTCGTCGACGAGGTGGTGGGCCAGTGGATCGCCCTCTTCCCGCTCTCGGCCGGGCTCTGGGCGATGGGCGCGCCGCCGGCGCTCTTCCCGTGGCCGGGCTGGGTCGGCGGCTTCCTGATGTTCCGGCTGTTCGACATCTGGAAGCCCTGGCTCGTCGGCCGGGCCGACCGGCTGCACTCGCCGCTCGGCCTGATGCTCGACGACGTGGTGGCGGGCCTATTCGCCGCGGTCGCGGTCGCGGTCGCGGCGGCGATCTCGCACGGCCTCATGGGCATGTGACGGGAGGCGCGGAGATGGCCGGGGCGGGCATGATCGACGAGACGCGGGCGCGCGCGCTCCTCGGGGCGGCGCGGGCGCGGGGCTGGCATGTCGCGACCGCGGAGAGCTGCACCGGCGGGCTGGTGGCCGCGGCGCTGACCGACATCCCCGGCTCCTCGGACGTGTTCGACCGGGGCTATCTCACCTATTCCAACGCGGCCAAGTCCGAGATGATCGGCGTGCCGGGCGACCTCATCGCCGAGCACGGCGCGGTTTCCGAGCCGGTCGCCCGCGCGATGGCCGAGGGGGCGCGCCGCGCCTCCGGCGCCGATCTCGCCATCGCGATCACCGGCGTGGCGGGCCCCGGCGCCTCGGCGGCGAAACCCGAGGGGCTGGTCTGGTTCGCCACCGCCACCGCCCGGGGCACCGTCGCGGAGCGGCGCGACTTCGGGCCGCTCGGCCGGGGGAACGTGCGGGCGCGCGCGGTCGAGACCGCGCTCGAACTCGGGCTTCAGGCGGTGGTGGGCGCGCCGTAGAGCGCCGCCGCCCGCGCCTCGAAGGCGCGCACGATCCGGAGCATCGCCTCGTTGAACACGAAGCCGATCAGCTTCGAGAGGATCGCGGAGCGGAACTCGAAATCGACGAAGAAATCCACCTCGCAGCGGTGCTCGCCGAGCGGGACGAACTTCCAGCGGTTGCGCAGGTAGCGGAAGGGGCCGTCGATGTATTCGACGTCGATCGTGCGCGCCTCGGGCCGCATCGTCACGCGGCTGCCGAACTTCTCGCGGTAGACCTTGAACGAGATGACGAGATCGGCCTCCATCACCTCGCCCCCGCCGTCGGGCAGCGGCGTCACCGAGCGGATCCGCGCCGCCGAGCACCAGGGCAGGAATTCGGGATAGCGTCCGACATCGGCGATCAGCGCGTACATCTGATCGGCCGAATAGGGCATGATCCGGGTTTCCGCGTGGGTGGGCATGGGTCGCTCGACCTTCTGTACTGGCCCGGGGCGCGCGCCCGGGTTTCGCGTTGTCGGTCCCGGTATTTGACAATAGGATCCGGCGGGCACAAGGCCCGGGGGCAAGAACTTGCCCCGGGCCCCCGAGGCGGCGGCGCGCCGCGCAATGCGAGGATCAAGGTCCGGAATGAACCCCCGCCCCTATGCGATCGACACGCTGATCTCCGCGAAGGCGATCGCGGCCCGGGTCGAGTCGCTCGCCCGCGAGATCTCCGAATTCTACCAAGGCACCGAGAAGCTCGTGGTGGTCGGCCTGCTGCGCGGCTCCTTCATCTTCATCGCCGATCTGGTGCGCGAGATCGACCTGCCGATCGAGGTCGATTTCCTCGAGGCCTCCTCCTACGGCAATGCGATGGAATCGAGCCGCGAGGTGCGGATCCTGAAGGACCTGCGCGGCGAGATCGAGGGGCGCGACGTGCTGGTGGTGGAGGACATCATCGACACGGGTTTCACCCTCAGCCACGTGCTCGCGATCCTGCGCACGCGCCGTCCGCGGCGGCTCGAGGTCTGCGCGCTGCTCGACAAGCCGTCGCGGCGCGAGGTCGCGGTCGATGCGCGCTGGATCGGCTTCGAGATCCCGGACCGCTTCGTGGTCGGCTACGGCATCGACTACGGCCAGCGCAACCGCAACCTGCCCTTCATCGGGGCGGTGCGCTTCGCCGAGCATTCCTGAGAAGGTCAGTCGCCGCCGCGTTCGGCGCG
The DNA here is from genome assembly GCF_006385685.1 of Amaricoccus solimangrovi. GTDB lineage: Bacteria > Pseudomonadota > Alphaproteobacteria > Rhodobacterales > Rhodobacteraceae > Amaricoccus > Amaricoccus solimangrovi. The sequence goes on from NZ_VFRP01000002.1 coordinate 281,305, forward strand.
GAGCGCCTCCTCGACCTCGCGCCGGACCATCCGGCGCAGGTCGCGGCTGATGCGCTCGCCGAATTCGCCGCGAAGTTCCTCGCGCACGATCTCGTTCACGATGCGCCGCAGCCCTTCCTCGTCGAGGATCGGGGCGCCGGAGAGCAGGCCCGCCCCCTCGGCCAGCCGGCCGGGCGCGGCGCGCGCGTCCACCCGCATGTCCGGGGTCAGCATCAGCACGCCCTCCCCGGCCTCTTCCTCGCCGATCTCGTCGGGCTCGTGCATCCGGGCGCTGGTCTCGGCCGAGACGAGGGCGCGGATCGAGGCGAGCACCTCGGACAGCGCCTGCCGGTTCGGGCCTTTCGCCTGATCCTCGGGCTGGTGGTCCGGACGGTCCTCGTCGCCCGACATGCGCGTCACTGCTGCCAGCGGGCGCGGACGCGGTCGACGGCGGAGGTATCGTAGCCACCGCGCGGGCCGTTCCGGACCTGGTTGAAATAGACGTTCGGGTCGTAGTCCTGCACGCCGAGCTTCAGATGCTCGGCCGTGAGCAGGCCCATCGCCTGGAGCACGGCGTAGGCGGCGACGTATTCGTTGCGATGCGAGCGCACCACCTCGGCCTCCGCCTGCAGCCGGTCCTGGTTCGAGTTCAGCACGTCGAGCGTCGAGCGCGCGCCGAGGCGGGCTTCCTCGACCACGCCCTCGTAGGCGATGCGCGAGGCGTCGAGCTGGCGCTGGTTCGCGAGGATCGTCGCCTTCGCGACGTCGAGCTGGATCCAGGCCGCGTTGACGTTCTGCGTGACGTTGCGGCCGGCGGCCTGCAGTTGCGACTTGCGCTGATCGACGACCTGCTGCGCCTGGCGCACGACGCTGTCGAGATTGCCGCCGGTGGTGAGCGGCAGGCTGCCGCTGACCCCGACCTGGCCGATCATCCGGTCATAGCCCTGGTAGCGGTTGTAGCCCTGATAGCCGTAGGAGCCGGAGACCGAGACGGTCGGACCCTTGGCGGCGAGCGCGCGGTCGAAATCGGCGATCGCGCCGCGCTCGGCGAACTGGGCGGAGATGATCTGCGGGTTGCTGCGCAGGCCGATCGCGACCGCGTCGCGCACCGTCTTCGTCAGATCCGGCGTCGGCGGCGGCGGCTCGAGATCGCCGGGGAGCGTGCCGACCGCGGCGAGATAGGCCTGGCGCGCGGTCTGGAGATTGCCCTCCGCGTCGGCGAGCTGGGCGCGCGAGCTCTGCAGCTGCGCCTCGGTCAGGCTGACGTCGGTGCGCGTCACCTCGCCCACGTCGAAACGGTTGTTGATCGCGCGCCGCTGCTCCTCGAGCACCTGCACGTCGTTCCGCGCGATCTGAAGGAATTCCACCGCCTGGCGCACGTCCATGTAGGACGAGACCGCCGCGTAGAGCACCTGCTGCTCCACGTCGAGCAGGTCGGCGCGGGCCGCGGCGATCGACATCCGGGCGGATTCGATCGCGGCCGCGGTCTGGCCGTGGTCGTAGACGAGAAGGCTCGCCTCGAGCGCCGCGTTGTAATAGTCCGGAATCTGGACGTAATCGTCGTCCGAGACCGCGAAGGCATTCGCACTCGCGGACAGCTGCGACTGGATCTTCTTCGCGGATTCCGCCTGCGGCAGCCGTTCGTCGGTGGCGCGCAGCGCGGCGCGCGCCGCCTGAAGCGTCGGGCTGGTCTGGTAGGCCTTCACCAGGGTGTCGGCGAGTGTCTCGGCGAAACCGGCCCCGGGCAACGCCACGGCGACCGCCATGGCCGTCGACATCAGAAACGGTCGAAGTCGCTTCGCCATCATGTCCTCGATTAACTGCTCCCGGCCCGCTGGCCGGGCTTCGTGCGCGCGACTATCGTCCGGGCGGGCTCAGAATACAAATGTTTTCGCCGTTTCGAAACCGATTAGTTTCGGCGCCGAGGCGTCGAAGACACGCCTCCAGGCGATGCCATGGGCCATCTTGATCCCGAGCCGCGCCTGGCCGCCGCGGCCTTCGAGGAAGATCGCGACGATCCGGCCGCCCATCTTGAGCTGGTCGGTGATCGCCTCCGGCAGCACCTCGATCCCGCCCTCGACGATGATCGCGTCGTAGGGGCCCTGCCCTGGCACGCCGGCGGCGAGCGGTCCGTTCTCGACGATCGCATTGTCGACCGAATGGGCGGAGAGCAGCGTCTCGGCCCGGCCGGCGAGATCCTCGATCTCCTCGAGCGCGATAACCGCCTCGGCCATGCGCGCGAGCACCGCGCTCGAATAGCCGTAACCGCAGCCGATATCGAGCACGAGGTCGGAGCCGCCGACGTTGAGCGCGTCGAGCATCTTCGCGAAGACCCGGGGATCGAGCAGGACGCGCCCCGGCGCGATCGGCATGTGCTCGCCGAGATAGGCCACCGGCCGCAGCGCCTCGGGCAGGAACTCCTCCCGCGGGACGGCCAGCATCGCCTCGATGATGGGATACCGGGTCACGTCGGACGGACGAACCTGGCAATCGACCATGGCTTCGCGCGCCGCTGCGAAATCGATCATGCTGGGAAACCCCGGAGCTTATTGTCTGTCGGCAGCCGTGATCGCACATTTTCCGCGGGGCGGCAACCGAGAGCCCCGCGCCGCCCTCAGCGCCCGGCGAGCGCGTCGAGGAGGTCGTTCACCGTCTTAACCATCGCCGGAAAGCCCGTGACGCTGAACTGGTTCATCGCCGCGAAGACGGCGACCTTCCGGCTCGGCGCCATCGCGACATAGGAGAAGACGCCCTGCAGCCCGCCGGTCTTCTGCAGGACGAGCGGCGCGTTGTCGCGGGGCAGCATCACGACCCAGCCGAGCCCCATCGCATCCATCGTCCCGCCGTCGTCGAGGCCCGAGACCGGGTCGAGCCCGTCGCGGTAGCGCCAGGCGGCCTGGTCGAGCAGGCGCCATTCCGCGTCCTCGGCGGAACCGGTGTCGAGCTGCCAGGCGAGCCAGCGCAGCATGTCGTTCGGCGTCGAATAGAGCCCGCCCGCGCATTCGATCGTGACCGGCGTCGGCGCGAAGGGCATCGGCGCGCCCGAGAAGTCATGGCCGCGCATCAGCCGCGGCTCCTGCTCCGGCGTGGGGGCGAAGGTCGTGTCGGCCATGCCGTTCGGCCTCAGCACGCGCTCGGCCAGCAGATCCGCGTAGGGCTGGCCGGCGGTATGGGCGAGCGCGGCGCCGAGCAGGTCGAAACCGTAGTTGGAATAGAGGATGCCCCGCCCCGGCGTGAAGAGAAGCGGCGCCCCCAGCCCCGCGAGCTGCGCGGCGTGGGTATTGCCGGCGAAGGGATCGTCGGGCGGCCCCGGCTGGGCCGGCACCTCGCGCGGCAGGCCCGAGGACTGGGTGACGAGATCGATGAGGCGAATCGGAACGCCGTCGCGCTCGGGAAAGCTCACCCCCTCGAAACCCGCGCGCGATTCCAGCGTGTCTGTCAGCGCGAGCCTGTCCCGCGCGACGAGATCCGCGAGCGCGGCGCCGCAGAAGACCTTGCTGATCGAGCCGACGCGCAGCAGCGTGTCGCCGTCGGGTGCCTGGCCGTCGCCCCGGTCGCCGAAGCCGCGCACCGCCGTCTCGCCGTCGCGGATCGCCGCGAGCACGAAACCCGGGGAGCCGACGCTGAGCGAGCCAATCACCCCGTCGAACTCCACCATCTCGTCGAGCAGCGGATCGGCGCGGCCGGGCGCCGCCCCCGGGCCGATCCAGAGGCCGAGCAGCAGTCCCGCCAGGATCTTCGCGCGCATCCCGTCTCTCCCTCCCGTGACCCGGCGCCTTCCGAGTCGTCCGGGCGAGGATAGACCGGAAATTCCCCGCGGGGCCGCGGGTTTCGCCGCCGGGGTAGACATTCGCGCGGACGGCCGACAATCTCGACGCCGAGAGAGCGGCGGCGCGGTCCGCGGCCGAAGCATCGCGGAGCCCGAGAGATGACGAAGATCCCTGTTCCCGGCACGCTGTCGCGCCGCGGCCTGTTGCGCGGCATGGCCGCGGGCGGCGGGCTGATCGCGGGCGCCGGCGCCTTCCCCCGCTTCGTCCAGGCGCAAAGTTCCGCCCCCTACCGGCTCGGTTTCCAGGTGCATCGCACCGGTATCGGCGCCACCTACGGGCGCTGGTACGAACGCACGGTGAACGCCGCGCTCGAGGTGCTGAACGCGGGCGGCGGGATCAACGGCCGTCCGGTCGAACTCGTCTTCGAGGACGATGCGACCGACCCGAAGCGCGGCGCGGAGGTGTTCGAGAAGCTCGTGACGCGGCATGGCTGCGACCTCGTCTTCGGCGCGCTCTTCTCCCATGTCGTCGTCGGCACGGCGCCGCGCGCGCAGGAACTGAAGGTGCCCTATCTTGTCTGTTCGGAGGGCCACCACGTCGCCTCCGGCGCGCTCAACCGCTGGACGCTCCAGCCCGGCATCACCGATGTGAAGAGCCAGGTGCAGGCGATGGCGCCATGGGTCTCGGCGAACCTCGGCAAGAAGGTCACGATGATCTATCCCGACTACGCGTTCGGCTACGATCACCGCGACAATTTCACCGCCGCGATGGCCGCGCAGGGCGGCGAGGTGATCGCCGCGCTCGGCATTCCGCCGACCGAGACCTCCTTCACGCGCTACCTGCCCCGGATCCCGAAGGAGACCGAGGTGATCTACCATGTGATGGTCGGCCCCGCGGTGCTGACCTTCGTCAAGGAACTCGGCGAATTCTATTCCGGCGGCGATCATCCGGCGATCTTCGGCTTCATCGACTCGCTCGAGGGCGTCGACGTCGCGAGCCCGGGGCTCGAGTTCCTCGAGGGCACGCATTTCTGGGAAGGCCAGTGCCGCGATCTCCAGGAGGATGCGACGCCGGTGGAGACCTTCTACCGCGAGGCGGTGGGCGTGGATGCGAAGGGGGCCGCGATCGAGGATCCGCGCAACATCTCGACCTATTCGCACATGTTCTCGACCTGGGAGACGCTCTTCGCGCTCAAGACCGCGATGGAGGCGGCGCAGTACGGCGGCCGGGAGGATGGCGAGGCGCTGGTCGAGGCCTTCGAGGCGATGAGCGAGATGCCCTATTCGAACGAGCATCCGCAGGGCGACAAGATCTTCAACGGGCGCACGCACCAGGCCTTCGGGGTCCAGAACATCTCGAAGATCGAGGACGGGCGGCTGGTCCGGGTCCATACGACGACGATCGAGGACGGGCTCTATCCCGACGAGGTGGACTACACCACGCGGCCCTTCTGACCCCGCCCGCGCCGTGGATCTCGGACCCTACCTGCTGCTCGCCGCGCTCGAGGGGCTGACCTCGGCGGCGGTGCTGGCGCTGACGGCGGCCGGGCTCAGCCTCGTCTTCGGGGTGATGCGCGTCGTCAACGTCGCCCATGGCGAGTTCTTCATGCTCGGCGCCGTCATCGCCTGGTTCGTGACCGCCCATGTCGGCGGGCCGCCCTGGCTCGGCTTCCTGCTCGCGCTGGCGCTGAGCCCGCTCGTCGTCGGCGCGATCGCCGCGGCCGCCGACCGGCTGGTGCTGAAACGGCTGAACTACGATCCCGAGGCGACCATCGTCGCGACGATCGGCCTGCTCTACCTGCTGCAGCAGGCGGCGCTGAGCTTCTACGGTCCCGACGCGCGGCCGGTGCCGGCGCCCTTCGACTGGCGCGTCCGGTTTCCCTGGTTCGGCTATTCCGGCTACAAGCTCTTCGTGATCGCCGCGGCCGGCGCGCTTCTCTGCGGGCTCTGGCTCCTGATGGCGCGGACCCGCTTCGGCCTGGTGATGCGCGCGACGCAATACGATCCGCGCACCGCGCAGGCCTTCGGGATCGACACCGACCGGGTCTACGCCGGCGTCTTCGCGCTCGGCGCCGGGCTCGCGGCGGCGGCGGCGGTGCTGATCGCGCCGATCTCCCAGGCGCATTACCTGATGGGCGGCGACCCGCTGCTCCTCTCCTTCGTCGTCGTGATCATCGGCGGTCTCGGGAGCCTGCGCGGCACGCTGGCCGCGGCGCTGCTGATCGGCGTCGGCGAGGGCATGGTCTCGGTCTTCTTCTCGCCGACGCTCGCGAAGATCCTCGCGACGCTCGCGGTGGCGCTGGTACTCGTCTTCCGGCCCGAGGGGCTCTTCGGGGCGCGCGCGCGATGACGACCGCGCGGCTCATCCTCCTTCACCTCGCCTTCCTCGCGGCGCTCGGCGCGGTCGGGCTGGCGCTGCCGGCCTATCACGAGGCGAACCTCGTCCGGATCATGCTGCTCTCGGTCTTCGCGATCGGCTACAACATCGCCTTCGGCTACGCGGGGCTGCTCAGCCTCGGCCACGCGCTCTTCTTCGCGGCGGGCATGTACGCCGCGGGGCTCGGCGCGACGCTCGGCGGCTGGGGCGGCGGGACGGCGCTCGGCGCGGGGATCGCGGCGGGCGCGCTCGTCGCGTTCCTGACCGGGCTGCTCGCGCTCCGCGCCAGCGGCACGGCCTTCATGATCGTGACGCTCATGTTCGCCCAGGCCGGCGCGCTCACCATCCTGCAGTTCGGCGAGATCACCCGGGGCGACGAGGGTTTCGTCGTGCCGGAGGCGGCGCGCGCGCTCGCGGGCCTGCCGCTCACGGACGAGACGGCGCGCTTCGCCGTCGCCTTCGCGGCCTTCGCCCTCGCGCTCGTCGGCTCGCTCCTGCTCGCGCGCTCGGCCCTCGGCCGGGTGCTCGTCGCGATGCGCGAGAACGCGGAGCGGGCGCGGATGCTCGGCTACGACCCGTTCCGCTACCGGCTGATCGCGCTCACGCTCTCGGGCCTCTGCGCGGGGACGGCGGGGGCGCTCTACGCGCTCGCCTTCGGCTACGTGGGCGCGAGCTTCGCGGGGATCCAGTATTCGATCCTGCCGCTCCTCTGGGTGCTGACGGGGGGCGCGGGGACGGTGCTCGGCCCCTTCCTCGGCACGCTCGTCATGTACTACCTCGTCGATCTCGCCGGCGCCATCACCACGGCGACGCTGATGGTGGTCGGCGCGGCGCTGCTCGCGCTCGTGCTCTTCGCGCCGAAGGGCATCCTCGGCGCGCTCCGTGCCCGGGTGGCGCCATGGCTGCCGTGATTCTGGAGGCGCGCGGGCTCACGAAGACCTTCGGCGGGCTCCGCGCGGTCGACGGCGTCGATTTCGACCTGCGCCGCGGCGAGATCCACGCGCTGATCGGGCCGAACGGCGCGGGCAAGACCACCTTCGTGAGCCTGCTCTGCGGCCGGATCGCACCCTCCTCCGGCACGATCCGCTTCGAGGGGCGCGACATCACCCGCCTGCCCGCCCATGCCCGCGTCCGGCTCGGCATCGCCTATACCTTCCAGATCACCTCGATCTTCCCGCGCCTCACCGCCTTCGAGAACGTCGCCATCGCCGCGCAGCGGCTCGGGTCGCGCGGATGCGAGGCGCGGGCGCGCGCGGTGCTGGAGCGGGTCGGGATCGCGGCGGAGGCGGGCGCGCGCGCGGGCGATCTCTCCTACGGCCACCAGCGCCTCGTCGAGATCGCGATGGGCCTCGCGCTGGAGCCCCGGCTCCTGATCCTCGACGAACCGACCCAGGGGCTCGCCAACGCCGAGGTCGACCGTTTCGCCGCGCTGATCGAGGGGCTCGCCGGCGGCGCGACGATCCTGCTCATCGAGCACAACATGGACCTCGTGATGCGGCTCGCGGAGCGGATCACCGTGCTCGACGGCGGGACGAAGCTCGCCGAGGGCGCGCCGGAGGCGATCCGCGCGGACCCGGCGGTGCGCGCCGCCTATCTGGGGGGATGATGCTCGAGATCTCCGGCATCGACGCGGGTTACGGGAACGTCCGGGTGCTCCGGGGCGTGAGCCTCGCCGTCGCCCCGGGCGAGGTGCTCTGCGTGATGGGCCGCAACGGCGCGGGCAAGTCCACGCTCCTGAAGGCGGTCCTCGGCCTCGCCCGCGTCACCGCCGGATCGATCCGGCTCGGGGAGACGGAACTGACCGGGCTGCCGGCGCACCGGATCCCGCGCGCGGGGCTCGGCTACGTGCCGCAGGGCCGCCGGCTCTTCGCGGAGCTGACGGTGGCGGAGAATCTCGAGATCGGGCTGATGACGCGGCGGAAGGGCGCCGCGACGCGCGACCGCGTGCTCGACCTCTTCCCCCGGCTCCGCGAGCGGCTGGGCCAGATCTCCGGCACGCTCTCGGGGGGCGAGCAGCAGATGCTCGCGACCGCCCGCGCGCTCTGCCTCGAACCCTCCGTTCTCCTGCTCGACGAGCCGACCGAGGGGCTGCAGCCCTCGATGATCGCGCTGATCCGCGAGACGGTGACGCGGCTCCGCGCCGAGGGCGTCGCCGTGGTCCTGGTCGAGCAGCGCATCGAGGCGGTGCTGAGCATCGCCGACCGCGTGGCCTTCCTCGTCAACGGCGAGGTGGCCGAGGTGCTGCCGGCGGCGGGGCTGGACCCGCGGGCGGAGGTGTTTGCAAGATGGGTGGGGGTCTAGAATTGTTTGAAACGACCGCTAAACCGTAGCGCCACGTAGGGCTGGGGTTCTTTTAAGGCTCAAAGAAATCCGGAATCATATCAACCGCTTTCCCCACTATCTTATTCACTTTAAAATGTGATCCCAATCGAAATTCTTTCGGTTCTCCGGGACAATTTTCTGTCGCAAGCGAAAAAGTCATGGTCAAGTTCTCTAAAGATCTTACTTCTGCCATCATCGCTTCGGCTGTTTTGGAAAGCGGACGCAGGGCCATCCCCACACGCATATTGTGTGATTCATAACAACCTGGCAAGATAGTATAATCGAACCTAACAGGAACTCGAGTTTCTGGCATTTTCACAGGATATTTTTCCCGAGAGAAATGGATGTCCAATCCATTTTCTCTATCATGGGTGTACGCTCGAGGATTCAGTTGCCATTTATATGCCGCTACTCGTCCCGTATTCTCTAGGCGAAATTTCAATTGAAATTCTACAAAAACATAATCTTTTCCGACTGCGAACTGCTCTGCCTCAATTCCTTCGAGATTAAAATCTAAGGTTGGGCTGGTAAGACGCTGCCGGAGCAACTCGATGTAAGAATGTGAAGCAGGGATAGAACGCCCGGCCTGCCTCACATAATAGAGATGACTTTTTGTATCTTGGTGGGGAGCCAGAAGGCTATCCCCAAAATCAATTACTACAACCACCCTCCCAGAGGGGATCCTTGAGACGTCTGCTCTCGCAACTGTGTGAACGCGAAAGTCGCTCAGAGGATAACTCAGTAAGTTGGGCAGTTTCTGTTCGATCCAATCTCGCATGGTGGCTCGCCCCATTTGGGCTGGTAATCCGTCGGGTACTCCGTCGTCCTTTACACCCAAGATTAAGCTACCGCCCCCAGAATTCGCAAAAGCTGAAGCCGCCTTTGCGAGTGCGTTGAGAAAGGCGTTCCGATCGTCAAAGAGAGCTCCGGATTTACGTTCAAAATTATCCGACTCCTCCAACGGCAAATCATCGATGTCCGCCTCGGACCAACTGTCTCGTTTCATTCGCGTGTCCGGATCTTGCCGAAAGAGTGAATTTGTGGTGGCCCTGCTTAGCCTACGGCTATGCGCATTGGGCATTAATTCCTGCCTGTGGGAGGCTGCGAGGGCAATCAGCGTTTCTGGTTCCATGTTCCGATGCTCAGCGTAGGCGGACGTCTTTCACTGGTGCGGCCCCCTCAAATCTCCACCAGCCCCCAATGCCCCAATAACGCCAGGATCACCGAGAGCGTCGCCGCCGAGCAGACGGTCGCGGCGAAGAGCGCGGTGGCGGTCAGTTTCGCCTCGCCGAAGCGGCCGCCGATGATCGGGTACATGCTCATGATCGGGGCGCCGGCGAAGATCACGCCGGTCGCGAAGGTCGCGGGGTCGACGCCGGAAGCGCCGAGGACCAGCGCGACGAGGAGCGGGTGCAGGACGAGCTTGCCCGCGACGATGCGCCCGACGCCCGTCGGCAGGTTCTGCGTCTCGAGCCCGGCGAGCGTGCCGCCGACGACGAAGAGCGCGAGGGGCGCGGCGACCGCGGCCAGCATCGAGATCGGCTTCGCCACCGGCGGAGGCAGCGTCAGCCCCGTGGCGGCGAAGGCGCCGCCGAGCATGATCGCGACCATCAGCGGATTGCGCGCGAGGCTCGCCCCCATCGTCAGGATCATGCCGCGCCGCGAGCGGCTCTGGCCGAGGCCGATGTCGGCGATCGCCATCGCGATCGGCAGCACGAACATGTTCTCGATGATCATGTTCTGCGCGAAGACCCCGGCGGCGGAGGGGCCGATCACCATGGTGGCGATCGGATAGCCCATGAAGCCGGTGTTCGAGCCGCAGACGCCGAGCGCGCGCACCGCCGCCGGCGTCACCGCGCGCCCGAAGATCCGCCGCGCCGCGAGATAGCCGAGCGCGAAGAGCCCCAGCGTCGTGCCGCCGTAGCCGAGCAGATAGGCGTGGTTGAGCGTGTCCCCGAGGGGCGCGCTGGTGATGGCGGAGAGGACCAGCGCCGGCATCGCGATCTTGAAGACGAAGGCGCCGAGCCCGCGCAGCGCGTCGCCGAAATAGCCCGAGCGCACCGCGACATAGCCGGCCGCGATGATGAGAAAGACCGGGGCGATGACGCCGAGGACCGAGAGGATCACCGCGCCCCCTCCCCGGCCCGGCCGTTCTGGCGCCTGACGCGGCGGGGGATCGCGGGCGGTCTCATGCGGGGGTGTTCCTTTCCGGAAGGTCCGGGCCGTCCCCCGGCGGGCGGGGCGGTCCGGAGCGGAGCCTAGCGGGCGCCCCGGGGCTTGCAAAGGCCCGGGGCCGGCGAACCCCCGGATCGTTCCGTCTCTGCCCTCCCGAGGGCGCGGGCGCCAAATCGCTGGGCGTTTCCGCCGCCGCGGGGCCGCGCGGCTCGGAAAATGCTTGTCGCGCGCGCCGATGTCCTGTGAAACGGTAGCCCGGAGACCTAGCCGGAGTTGGGGAACGCATGTCGATCAAGGCCGCCATCTATCACCTGACGCATTACAAGTACGATCGTCCGGTCACGCTCGGCCCGCAGATCATCCGCCTTCGCCCCGCGCCGCATTCGCGCACCCGCGTCATCTCGCATTCGCTGCGCGTCAGCCCCGGCGGGCATTTCGTCAACCACCAGCAGGATCCCTACGGCAACTGGCTCGCCCGCTTCGTCTTTCCCGAGCCGGTGCGCGAACTGAGGATCGAGGTCGATCTCGTCGCGGACATGACGGTCTACAACCCGTTCGACTTCTTCGTGGAGGAGAGCGCGGAGGAATGGCCGTTCGAGTATCCGGCCGACATCCGCGAGGATCTCTCGATCTACATGACGCCCGAGCCGGTCGGGCCGAGGCTCGCGGCCTTCCTCGACACCATCCCGCGGGAGACGGCGCGCACGGTCGATTTCGTCGTCGGGCTCAACGCGCGGCTCAGCCAGCACGTGGGCTACGTGATCCGGATGGAGCCGGGCGTGCAGACGCCGGAGGAAACCTTCGAACGCGGCACCGGCTCCTGCCGCGACTCGTCCTGGCTGCTGGTGCAGATCCTGCGCAACCTCGGTCTCGCGGCGCGGTTCGTCTCGGGCTACCTGATCCAGCTGAAGCCCGATCTCGTCGCGCTCGACGGGCCGGCGGGGACGGATCACGACTTCACCGACCTGCATGCCTGGTGCGAGGTCTACCTGCCCGGCGCGGGCTGGATCGGGCTCGACCCGACGAGCGGCCTGCTGACCGGCGAGAGCCATGTGCCGCTGGCCGCGACCCCGCATTTCCGCAACGCCGCGCCGATCTCGGGGATGGCGAGCTACGCCGAGGTCGATTTCGCCTTCGACATGAAGATCTCCCGCGTCGCGGAGCATCCCCGGATCACCAAGCCCTATTCCGAAGAGGCCTGGGCCGATCTCAACGTGCTCGGCGCGCAGGTCGACCGCGCGCTCGCCGAGGGCGACGTGCGCCTGACGATGGGCGGCGAGCCCACCTTCGTCTCGATCGACGATTTCGAGAGCGGGGAGTGGAATACCGACGCGGTCGGGCCGACCAAGCGCGGCCGGGCCGACCTGCTGATCAGGCGGCTGCGCGACAGGTTCGCGCCGGGCGGCTTCCTGCACTACGGCCAGGGCAAGTGGTATCCGGGCGAGACGCTGCCGCGCTGGACCTTCTCGCTCTACTGGCGGCGCGACGGCAAGCCGATCTGGTCCAACGCCGGGCTGATCGCGGGCGAGGGCGAGGATACCGGCGTCGGCCCGAACGAGGCGGAGCAGCTGCTGATGGGGATCGCCGACGTGCTCGGCGTCGATCATGACCTGGTCATTCCCGCCTTCGAGGATCCGGCGAGCTGGATCCTGAAGGAAGCGAACCTGCCCGAGAACGTGACGCCGGAGAATTCCAAGCTCGAGGACGCGGAGGAGCGCCACCGGATCAGCCGCGTCTTCGCCCGCGGCCTGACCGAGCCCACGGGCTTCGTGCTGCCGGTCCAGCGCTGGCAGGCGCGCGCCGCCGACGCGCGGCGCTGGCGCTCGGAACGCTGGAAGCTGCGGCGGAAGTACCTCTTCCTCGTGCCGGGCGACAGCCCCGTGGGCTATCGCATCCCGCTCTCCTCGCTGCCCTATGTGCCGCCCTCCTCCTATCCCTACACCAACGTCGCCGATCCGACCGAGCCGAGGAGCGCGCTCCCCGATTTCGACGTGGCGGTGCCCGAGATCCGGCCGAACCGGCAGGCGAGCTTCACCGCCGCGGAGCCGGTGCAGGACCGCATCGAGCAGCAGATGGGCGAGCTCGACGGCGCGGTGCGCACCGCGCTCTCGGTCGAGCCGCGCGACGGCCGGCTCTGCGTCTTCATGCCGCCGGTCGAGCGGCTCGAGGATTATCTCGAACTGATCGCCGCGGCCGAGGCGGCGGCGAAGGCGATGAACCTGCCGGTGCATATCGAGGGCTATGCCCCGCCGCACGATCCGCGCCTCAACGTCGTGCGCGTCGCGCCGGACCCGGGCGTGATCGAGGTGAACATCCAGCCCGCCCATTCCTGGGAGGACTGCGTCTTCATCACCGAGACGGTCTACGAGGAGGCGCGCCAGTCGCGCCTCGGCGCCGACAAGTTCATGATCGACGGCCGCCATACCGGCACCGGCGGCGGCAACCACGTGGTCGTCGGCGGCTCGAACACGCTCGACAGCCCGTTCCTGCGCCGGCCCGACCTGCTCAGGAGCCTGATCCTGCACTGGCAGCGGCATCCGTCGATGTCCTACCTCTTCTCCGGGCTCTTCATCGGCCCGACAAGCCAGGCGCCGCGGGTGGACGAGGCGCGCCACGACGGGCTCTACGAGCTCGAGATCGCGATGGCGCAGATGCCGCCGCCCGGCCAGGGCGTGCAGCCGCTGCCCTGGCTCGTCGACCGGCTGCTCCGGAACCTGCTCGTCGACGTCACCGGCAACACGCATCGCGCCGAGATCTGCATCGACAAGCTCTATTCCCCGGACGGGCCGACCGGCCGGCTCGGCCTCGTCGAGTTCCGGGGTTTCGAGATGCCGCCCGATCCCCGGATGTCGCTCGCCCAGCAGCTGTTGATCCGGGCGCTGATCGCGCGCTACTGGGCGGCGCCGGCGGGCGGCGACTTCACGCGCTGGGGCATGGCGCTGCACGACCGCTTCATGCTGCCGCATTTCGTCTGGGAGGATTTCCTCGACGTGCTGCGCGACCTGACGGCGAACGGCTTCGCGATGCGCCCGGACTGGTTCGAGGCGCAGGCGGAGTTCCGCTTCCCGTTCTGCGGCGAGGTCGAGCACGAGGGGGTGCATCTCGAGCTGCGCGCCGCGCTCGAACCCTGGCACGTGCTGGGCGAGACCGGCGCGATCGGCGGCACGGTGCGCTATACCGACAGTTCGACTGAGCGGCTGCAGGTAAAGCTCACCGCGACCAACCCGGGCCGCTACGCCGTGGTCTGTGGCGGACGCCGGCTGCCGCTGACCGAGACCGGAACGAGCGGCGTCTCGGTCGCGGGCGTGCGCTACAAGGCCTGGCAGCCGGCGCAGGCGCTCCATCCGGTGATCCCGGTGCATGCGCCGCTGACCTTCGACATCTACGACACCTGGAACAACCGCGCGCTCGGCGGCTGCGTCTATCACGTCGCCCATCCGGGCGGGCGCAACTACGACACCTTCCCGGTGAACGGCAACGAGGCGGAGGCGCGCCGGCTCGCCCGGTTCGAGCCGAGGGGGCACACGCCCGGCCTCTACCTGCCGCCGCTCGAGATGCCGAACCGCGCCTTCCCGCTGACGCTCGACCTGCGCCGCTCCGCCGGAGTGTGACGGATCATGCGACCCCGCGACGGGCTGGCGGCTCAGGATGCGATCGCACGGCTGCTCGCCGACTATCACCCGCTGCCGGGTGTCGCGGACGAACTGCTCGACCAGACCGGACGGATCCGCCCGGTCTGGGAGCGGTTCATGGCCCATCTCGCGGCCCTGCCGCCGGAGGAACTCTCCGCCCGCTTCGCGCGGGGCGACCAGTACCTGCGCGACGCGGGCGTGTTCTTCCGCCAGTACGGCGACGACAATTCCTCGGAACGGGCCTGGCCGCTCTCCCACATTCCGGTGCTGATCGACGAGGCGGAGTGGAACACGGTCGCGGAAGGGCTGATCCAGCGCGCCGACCTGCTCGAGGCGGTGGTCGCCGATCTCTACGGGCCGAACCGGCTGGTCGGGACCGGGCAGCTGCCCGCGACGCTCGTCGGGCGCAGCCCGGAATGGCTCCGGCCGCTGGTCGGGGTGCCGCCGCGCTCGGGCCATCATCTCCACTTCCTCGCCTTCGAGCTCGGACGGGGGCCGGACGGCACCTGGTGGGTGCTCGGCGACCGCGCCCAGGCGCCGTCGGGCGCGGGCTTCGCGCTCGAGAACCGGATGGCGACCGCGCGCGTCTTCGCCGAACTCTACGCCGAGGCGAACGCGCACCGGCTCGCCGGCTTCTTCCGGACCTTCCGCGACGCGCTGCACGGGCTCTGCGAGGATCATCGTGAGCCGCGCGTCGCGATCCTGACGCCGGGGCCGCTCAACGACACCTATTTCGAACACGCCTATATCGCGCGCTATCTCGGCTTCATGCTGCTCGAAGGCGAGGATCTGACCGTCGAGAAGGGCCATGTGATGGTGCGCACCGTCGGCGGGCTGATGCCGATCGACGTGCTCTGGCGCCGGCTCGACGCGGCCTTCGCCGATCCGCTGGAGCTCAATTCGGGCTCGCGCATCGGCACACCTGGCCTCGTCGGCGCGGTCCGGCGCGGCAATGTCAGCCTCGTCAACGCGCTCGGCTCCGGCATCCTGGAGACCCGCGCGCTGCTCGCCTTCCTGCCGCGCATCTCGATGGCGCTGCGCGGCGAGCCGCTCCGGATCCCCAATATCGCGACCTGGTGGTGCGGCCAGCCGGTGGAGCGCGCGCATGTGCGCGCCAACGCCGCGCGGATGATGATCGGCTCGGCGCTCTCGACCCGGCTGCCCTTCGACCTCGACAGCGCCACCGGGATCGGCGGCCAGGGCCGCGGCCCCGAGGAGATCGACGCCTGGATCGAGAGCGAGGGTCCGGCGCTCGTCGGACAGGAGGCGGTGACGCTCTCGACCACGCCCGCGCATGTCGATGGCAGGCTCGTCCCCCGCCCGATGAGCCTGCGCGCCTTCCTCGTGCGTACCGCTCGGGGCTGGGAGGTGATGCCCGGCGGATTCGCCCGGATCGGCCGGACCCCGGATCCGACCGCGATCGCGATGCAGCGCGGCGGCTCGGCGGCGGATGTCTGGATCCTCGGCCCCGGCCCGACGCAATCGGTCACCATGCTTCCGGAGCCGTCCGTCGCCCAGCCCCGCCTGAAGCAGGGCGCGCTGCCGAGCCGGGCGGGCGACAACCTCTTCTGGCTCGGCCGCTACATCGAACGCGCCGAGGGGATGATGCGCCTGCTGCGCGCGCACCACATCCGCCTCGCGGAGACCGGCGACCCGGACGCGCCGCTCCTCACCTATCTCGACCGGCATCTGGGCGATGTCGGCCTCGACCCGGGCCAGGAGATCCCCGACGGGCTGCGCGCCACGCTGAGCGCCGCGACGTCGAGCGCGGGTCAGGTGCGCGACCGGTTCTCGACCGACGGCTGGATGGCGCTGAACGACCTCTCCCGCACGGCGCGGCGGATGGCGGGAACCGCGCGGGCGGGCGACGACTGCGCCCGCGCGATGGGGGTGCTGCTGCGCAAGATCACCGGCTTCTCGGGCCTCGTGCACGAGAACATGTACCGCTTCACCGGCTGGCGCTTCCTCGTGATCGGCCGGGCGATGGAGCGCTCGATGGAGATGGCGGGGCTGCTCGCCTGGCTCGGCGCGCCGGACGCGCCGGACGGGGCGCTCGATCTCGCGATCGAGATCGGCGACAGCGTCATGACCCACCGCCGCCGCTACGCCGCCGCGACGACGCGGGAGACGGTGATCGACCTGCTCGCGCTCGACGGGATGAACCCGCGCGCGATCCTCTACCAGATGGGCGAGGTCAGGAACCAGGTGGCGCTGCTGCCCGGCGCGGATGTGAACGGCCAGCTCTCGCGCCTCTCGCGCGAGGTGATGCGCCTGCATACCGACGTCGCGACGCAACTGCCCGAGGGGCTCGACACCGACGCCCTGCTCGACCTGCGCGACCGGCTCTTCGATCTGTCGGGCCTGCTCTCCGAAACCTATCTCGGATAGGATGATGCTCTACGACGTCGGGATGCGGATCACCTACAGCTACGACCGGCCGGCCGCCGGCGGCCGGCACCTGCTCCGGCTGCTGCCCGCCGACCTGCCGGGACAGCAGCGGCTGGTCTCGGGACTGCTCTCCGTTTCGCCCGCGCCGGCGGAGCGGAGCGAGATGGTGGATTTCTTCGGCAACTACGGGACCGAGATCATCTTCCGCGACCTGCATGACGAGATCGAGTTCCGCGTCGACGCGCGCGTCGAACGCTTCGCCGAGCCTTCGGGGCTCGACATCTCGCCGCCCCTCTCCGGCCTCGCGGCGGAGATCGCCGAGTACCGGAGCCTCGACCCGGACTCGCCGCTCCATTTCCTCTGGTCCAGCGCCCGGGTCCAGCCGACGCCGGAGATGACCGACTACGCGCGCGCCCATGTCTTCGACGGGATCACCGCCTTCTCGGCCGTGCTCGCGATCGGCCGGGCGCTCTTCCGCGACATGGAATTCGACGCCGAGGCGACGACGGTGGAAACCCTGGCGAAGGAAGCCTTCGCGCGGCGCCGGGGCGTCTGCCAGGACTTCGCCCAGATCATGATCGCGATGCTGCGCGGCATCGGCGTGCCGGCGGGCTATGTGAGCGGCTTCCTGCGGACCAACCCGCCCCCGGGCCAGCCCCGGCTCGAGGGCGCGGATGCGATGCATGCCTGGGTGCGCGCCTGGTGCGGGCGGGACATGGGCTGGATCGAGTTCGACCCGACCAACGACCTGGTCGTGTCGCTCGACCATATCGTCATCGCGCGCGGCCGCGACTATGGCGACGTCTCGCCGGTGCGGGGCATCCTGCGCATCGCCGGCGACCAGACCAGCGAGCAGGCGGTCGATGTGATCCCGGTCGGCGCCGGGTACTGACCCCCGCCGGCCTCAGACGGTCATCCAGCGCCGCACTTCTTCCTGGTCGAGCTCCGCGGTCCGGCCGGAAAGCACGATGCGCCCCCGGTCCATCACCGCGATCCGGTCGGCGAGCTCGACGGCGAAATCGAAGAACTGCTCGACCAGCACGATCGCCATCGTCCCCTGGTCGCGCAGATAGGCGATCGCGCGGCCGATGTCCTTGATCACCGAGGGCTGGATGCCCTCGGTCGGCTCGTCGAGCAGGAGGAGCCGCGGCCCCGTCACCAGCGCGCGGCCGATGGCGAGCTGCTGCTGCTGCCCGCCCGAGAGGTCGCCGCCGCGGCGGCCCATCATCTCGGCGAGCACGGGGAAGAGCTCGAACACCGTGTCCGGCACCTTGCGCGCCCCGCGCGGCAGCAGCGCGTAGCCGGTCTCGAGGTTCTCCCTCACCGTCAGCAGCGGAAAGATCTCGCGCCCCTGCGGCACGGTCGCGACCCCGAGCTTCGCCCGCGCGTCGGGCCGCAGCTTCGAGATGTCGCGGCCCTCCCACATGATCCTGCCCGAGCGGATCCCCTGCCGCCCGGAGACCGCGCGCAGCGTGGAGGTCTTGCCGACCCCGTTGCGCCCGAGGATCGCCGTCACCTGCCCGGTCTCGGCCTCGAGCGAGACGTCCTTCAGCGCCTGGGCGGCGCCGTAATAGAGATCCATGCCCTCGATGGCGAGTTTGTCAGCGGCCAAGATACACCTCGATCACTTCCTGGTTCGCGGAGACATGGTCGAGCGAGCCCTCGGCCAGCACCGCGCCCCGGTGCAGCACCGTCACCTTGCAGTCGAGCGCGCGGACGAAATCCATGTCGTGCTCGATCACCACGACCGAGCGCTTGCCCGCGATGTCGCGCAGCAGTTCGGCGGTGCGCATCGTCTCGGCGTCGGTCATGCCGGCGGCCGGCTCGTCGACGAGCAGGAGCTTCGGCTCCTGCGCGAGCAGCATGCCGATCTCGAGCCACTGCTTCTGCCCGTGGCTGAGGCTGCCCGCGAGCCGGTGCCGCGCGGAGGTGAGCCGCACCAGTTCGAGGAGTTCGTCGATCCGCGCCTTCTGCGCCTTCGCGATCCGGAAGAGGAGGCTCGCCTTCACGCCGCGGTCGCCCGCGAGCGAGAGCATCAGGTTGTCCTCGACCGTGTGGGTCTCGAAGACCGTGGGCTTCTGGAACTTGCGCCCGATGCCGAGCCGCGCGGTCGAGGCCTCGTCGAGCTTCGTCAGGTCGGTATGCTCGGCCCAGATCACCCGGCCCTGGTCGGGCCGCGTCTTGCCGGTGATGATGTCGAGCATCGTGGTCTTTCCGGCGCCGTTCGGACCGACCACGGCGCGCAACTCGCCCTCGGTGATCACCATCGAGAGGCCGTTGATCGCCTTGTAGCCGTCGAAGGAGCGGTGGACGTCGTTGAGATAGAGCTGGGTGCCCTTCAGGCCGCGGACCTCGTCGCTCATGCCTCGGCCTCCACCGCCTCGGGTTCCGGTTGTTCCCGCCGGCCCCGCCCGAGCTTCTCGATCAGGCCGAGCACGCCCTGGGGCAGGAAGATCGTGACGAGGATGAACATGAGGCCGAGCGCGTAGAGCCAGGCATCGGGGAAGGCCGAGGTCAGCCAGCTTTTCGCCGCGACGACGATGAGCGCGCCGAGCGCGGCGCCGACGAGCGTGCCCCGGCCGCCGAGCGCGACCCAGATCACGATCTCGATCGAATTCGCCGGGCTGAACTCGCCGGGGTTGATGATGCCGACCTGCGGCACGTAGAGCGCGCCCGCGACGCCGGCCATCATCGCCGAGACGGTGAAGACGAAGAGCTTGAACTGCTCGACCCGGTAGCCGAGGAAGCGCGTGCGGCTCTCCGCGTCGCGCACGCCGACGAGGACCTTGCCGAACTTCGTCATCGTGATCCAGCGCCCGACCAGCAGCCCGCCCCCGAGCGCGAGCGCCGAGAGGACGAAGAGCGTCACCCGCGTGCCGTCGCTCGACAGCGAGAAGCCGAGCACGTCCTTGAAGTCGGTCAGCCCGTTGTTGCCGCCGAAGCCCATCTCGTTGCGGAAGAAGGCGAGCAGGAGCGCGTAGGTCATCGCCTGGGTGATGATCGAGAGATAGACCCCGGTGACGCGCGAGCGGAAGGCGAACCAGCCGAAGACGAAGGCGAGCAGGCCGGGCGCGAGCAGCACCATCAGGCAGGCGAACCAGAACATGTCGAAACCGTGCCAGAACCAGGGCAGCTTCTCGTAGCCGAGGAACACCATGAAATCGGGCAGGACCGGATTGCCATAGGCGCCGCGCGATCCGATCTGGCGCATCAGATGCATGCCCATCGCATAGCCGCCGAGCGCGAAGAAGGCGCCATGGCCGAGCGAGAGGATGCCGCAATAGCCCCAGACGAGATCGAGCGCGACGGCGAGCAGCGCGTAGCAGAGATACTTGCCGATGAGCGAGAGCATGTAGGTCGGCACGTGGAGCCCGGATTCCGGGCTCAGCGCCGTGTTGGCGAGCGGTACGCCGACCGTGACGACGGCGAGCAGCGCGAGGAAGACGCCGAGGCGGCGGTCGATGAAGGAGGTCGAAGCCATGCGCTCAGCCTTCCACTGCGCGGCCGCGGGTCGGGAAGAGGCCGCGCGGGCGTTTCTGGATGAAGAGGATGATGAAGACGAGGATCAGGATCTTCGCCAGCACCGCGCCGACGAAGGGCTCCATGAACTTGTTCGCGACGCCGAGGGTGAAGGCGGCGGCGAAGGTGCCCCAGAGGTTGCCGGCGCCGCCGAAGACCACGACGAGGAAGGAATCGATGATGTAGCTCTGCCCGAGGTTCGGCGAGACGTTGTCGATCTGGGAGAGCGCCACGCCCGCGAGCCCGGCGATGCCGGCGCCGAGGCCGAAGGTCAGCGCGTCGACGCGGGCGGTGCGGATGCCCATCTCGGAGGCCATCGGCCGGTTCTGCGTCACCGCGCGCATCTGCAGGCCGAAGAGCGTGCGCTTGAGCAGCAGCAGCAGGCCGACGAAGATCGCCACCGCGAAGATCACGATGTAGAACCGGTTCCAGGTGATCGAGAGCCCGCCGAGCGGAAAGGCGCCCGACATCCAGGACGGGTTGCCCACCTCGCGGTTCGACGGGCCGAAGAAGGTCCGGACCAGCTGCTGCAGGATGAGGCTGACCCCCCAGGTCGCGAGCAGCGTCTCGAGCGCGCGGCCGTAGAGGAAGCGCACGATGAAGCGTTCGATCGCGACGCCGATCGCACCCGCGACGAGGAAGGCGAGCGGCGCGGCGATCAGGAGCGACCAGTCGAAGAGGCCGGGGAAGCTCGTCCGGATCACCTGCTGCGTCACGTAGGTCGTGTAGGCGCCGATCATGATCAGCTCGCCATGCGCCATGTTGATGACGCCCATCACGCCGAAGGTGATCGCGAGCCCGACCGCGGCGAGCAGCAGGACCGAGCCGAGCGAGAGGCCGAACCAGACGTTCTGGCCGACGTTCCAGAGCTGCTGGGCGCGTTCGATCCCGGCGATGGCCTTGTCGGCGGCCTCGGCCACCGGCGCGTCCGCGTCGCCCCGGTAGGGATTGAGCACCGTCAGCGCGTCGGTGCCGCCGCGCCGCGCGACGATCCCGATCGCGGCGACCTTCTCGGCGCCGGGCGCGTCGCTCGCGAGCACGGCCGCGGCGCGGGCCTGTTCCATCGCCGTCCTGACCGCCGCGTCGCCCTCCTTCGCGATCGCGGTGTCGAGCGCCTCGATCTGCTCCGGATCGGGCGCGGCGAAGGCGGTGTTGGCGGCGGCGAGGCGCTTGCCCGCGTCGGGAGAGCTCAGCGTCAGCAGGCCGATCGCGGCGCGGACGGCGCGGCGCAGGCTGTTGTTCACGCGGATGGATTCCGTCGAGCCGGAACCCACGGGGCCGAGTTCGTCGCCCGTCAGCGGGTCGTAGCCGACCGCCTTCGAGCCCCTGCCCTTCACCTGGATCACCGCGCCGTCGGCTTCGCGGACCCTGAGTTCTCCCTCGCCGAGCGCGTTCAGCAGGCCCACGGCGCGGTCGTCGCCGGTCGCCCCGATCTTTGCCACCACCTCGGCGCGGTCGTTGAAACTGCCCTCCGGCAACTGCCGGGCCAGGTCTTCCAGCGACTGGGCGGAGGCGGCGGAGGCGAGGAGGAGCCCGAACCAGACGGTGAGGGTGAGAAGAATGCGCATGTGCCCGGGAGCCTCCGCGGCCGACTTCGAAAGGGGGAAGCCTCCCCGCGGTCCGCCGGGACGGGCCGCGGGGAGGCGCGGTCATCGGATCAGTTCGCGGCGGTTCCGCCGCACTTGCCGGTCGCGACGTTGAAGTTTCCGCAGCTCATCGGCGCGCGCCAGTCGGAGATCAGGTCCTTCGATTCCGGCAGGTAGTCCGACCATTCGTCGCCGAGCACGAGGCCCGGGGTTTCCCAGACGGTCTCGATCTGGCCGTCGTCCTGGATCTCGCCGATCAGCACCGGCTTGGTGATGTGGTGGTTCGCGCCCATCGAGCTGATGCCGCCGGTCAGGTTCGGGACCGCGACGCCGATCATGTTGTCGAGCACCGCGTCGGTCTCGGTGGTGCCCGCCGCCTCGACCGCCTTCACCCACATGTTGAAGCCGATGTAGGTCGCCTCCATCGGGTCGTTCGTCACGCGGTCATCGTTCTTGATGAAGGCGTGCCACTTCTCGATGAACTCGTCGTTCTCGGGCGTGTCGACGCTCATGAAGTAGTTCCAGGCCGCGAGATGGCCGACGAGCGGCGCGGTGTCGAGGCCCGCGAGCTCCTCCTCGCCGACGGAGAAGGCGACCACGGGGATGTCCTCGGCCGAGACGCCCTGGTTCGCGAGTTCCTTGTAGAAGGGCACGTTCGCGTCGCCGTTGATGGTCGAGACCACGGCGGTCTTCTTGCCGGCAGAGCCGAAGGCCTTGATGTCGGAGACGATCGTCTGCCAGTCGGAATGCCCGAACGGCGTGTAGTTGATCATGATGTCCTCGGGCGCCACGCCCTTCATCTTGAGATAGGCCTCGAGGATCTGGTTGGTCGTGCGCGGATAGACGTAGTCGGTGCCCGCGAGCACCCAGCGCTCCACGCCTTCCTCGTTCATCAGGTAGTCGACCGCCGGGATCGCCTGCTGGTTCGGCGCGGCGCCGGTGTAGAAGACGTTGCGCTGGCTCTCCTGGCCCTCGTACTGGACCGGGTAGAACAGGATCGAGTTGAGCTCCTCGAAGACCGGCAGCACCGACTTGCGGCTGACCGAGGTCCAGCAGCCGAAGACGACCGAGACGTTGTCCGAGGCGACGAGCTCGCGCGCCTTCTCGGCGAAGAGCGGCCAGTCGGAGGCGGGATCGACGACCACCGGCTCCAGCTTCTTGCCGAGCACGCCGCCCTTCTTGTTCTGCTCGTCGATCATCATCAGGACCGCGTCCTTCAGCGTGGTCTCCGAGATCGCCATCGTGCCCGAGAGCGAGTGCAGCACGCCGACCTTGATCGTCTCCTCCTGCGCCAGCGCCGAACCGGCCCAGAGCGAGGCCGCCGCCGCGGCGCCGAGGCCGAAATGCTTCAGATTGCAGATCATCACTGTCCCTCGTTGTTTCTTGCCCCGAGCGCCTCGCGTCGGGGAGCGGCCTGGCCGGCGTCGCCCGAACCCCCTTCGGCGAAACTCCGCCGAGGTTCGGGCGCCAACCTGCGAAGCACCGGTCAGCCGGTCAAGCAGTATCGCTTGCAAAACATGCGTCGGTTGGCATCTGATCATTTATTGCGCATTTCATCACGCGCATCACGACAATGCGACCATTTCGTGACCATAGCCGAGGCGGAAGGCGCCGGGTGAAGGGCCGCGCAACGCCTGATTGACTTGGCGCCCCGGCCCCCCACCATGCCGCCGGGGGCGGTGTGGCGCCCCCGGGCGCTCCCCGGCGCCCCCGGCGAAAGGACCATCATGTCGATCTGGCTCTACCCTCTCCTCGCGGCCTGCCTCGGCGCGCTGCTGACCATCCAGCCGCTGATGAACGGCGTGCTGACCCGCGCGGTCGGCAATCCGCTGGCCGCCACCACGGTCTCGGGCCTCGTGACCTTCCTGAGCGCGCTGGCGCTGCTCGCCGTCTCCGGCCGCCCGGGCGATTTCCTTCGCGGGCTCGCGGCCTTCCAGGCCCCGGTTCCCTGGTGGGTCTATCTCGCGGGAATGATCGGAACCGCCTTCGTCTTCGGCGCGATCCTGATCGCGCCGGTCATCGGGGCGGCGGCCTTCTTCGTCTGCGTGGTCGCGGGCCAGCTGATCGGCGCGACCCTCGCCGATCACATCGGCCTGCTCGGGCTGGAACAGCAGCCCGTCTCGCTCACCAGGATCGCGGGGCTGCTGCTCGTGCTGATCGGCTGCGTGATCGTGCAGCGGGCATGAGACCGAAGCGGCGAAAACCCGCCGGATTTCCGTTTCCCCCGCCGGATCGCTGGCATAGTGTGCGCCCATGACAACCGCGCTCATCACCCACGGCGACTGCCTCGGCCACGTCAATCCCCCCGGCCATCCGGAACAGGTCGAGCGCCTGCGCCGGGTGCTCGGCGCGCTCGAAGGCGAGGAATTCGCCTATCTGCTCCGCGTCGAGGCGCCGCTCGTGACCGACGAACAGATCCTCCGCGCCCATCCCGAATCCTATCTCGCCGATCTCGTGGCCCGCGATCCGGTCCAGGGCTATTCGGTGATCGACGGCGACACCTTCCTCGGCCCCGGCTCGCTGACCGCCGCCCGGCGCGGCGCGGGCGCGGTGGTGGCGGGCGTCGACATGGTGCTGGGCGGCGAGGCGCGGAATGCCTTCTGCGCGATCCGCCCGCCTGGGCATCACGCGGAAAAGACGACCGCGATGGGGTTCTGCTTCCTCGGCAACGTCGCGATCGCCGCGCTTCACGCGCTCGAGGCGCACGGGCTCTCCCGCGTCGGCATCGTCGATTTCGACGTGCACCACGGCAACGGCACGCAGGACGTGCTCTGGAACGAGCCGAGGATCTTCTTCGGCTCCAGCCAGCAGATGCCGCTCTTCCCGGGCACCGGCTCCTCGGACGAGACCGGCGCCCATGGCCAGATCTGCAACATGCCGCTGCCCGCGGGCGCGAGCGGACAGGTGTTCCGCGCCGGCATGCTTGCGAAGATCCTGCCCGCGCTCGACGCCTTCGCGCCCGAGCTGATCCTCGTCTCGGCCGGATTCGACGCTCATCACCGCGACCCGCTCGCCAACCTCAACCTCGCGGATTCGGATTTCGCCTGGATCACCTCGCGGATCTGCGACATCGCCGATCGCCATTGCGAGGGCCGCGTCGTCTCGACTCTCGAGGGCGGATATGATCTTGCGGCGCTGGCCTCCGCGGCGGCGGCGCATGTAAGGGTCTTGATGGAACGAGGATATGGCTGACACGGAACCGACCGCCGGCGCGACCCCGGTCGCCGGGATGAGCTTCGAACAGGCGCTGCGCGAACTCGAGAGCGTCGTGGCGCGGCTCGAATCCGGCGAGGCGACGCTCGAGGATTCGATCTCCCTCTATGCTCGCGGCGCCGAGCTTCGCGCCCATTGCGAGGCGAAGCTGAAGGCGGCCGAGGCGCGCGTCGCCGAGATCACCCAGGGTTCCGACGGCGCGGTCTCGGCGCGGACGGTCGAGATCCCCTGAGAGCCCGCCCCCCGTGGCGCCCGGCGCGGCCATCGGCCCCGGGCCCTTGCGAAAACAGGCCATAGACATGACGCAGCCCCGTCCCACACCGGACCCCCGCCCCGGGACGTCCGACGCCGCCGAGAGCCCCGAGACCCTCCGGTTCCGCGCGATGCTGTCGGAATCCGCCGCCGCCGTCGAGGCGACGCTCTCCGACCTGCTGCCGCCCGAGGGCGGCGCGCTCGAGGCGGCGATGCGCTACGGCGTGCTGCAGGGGGGCAAGCGGCTGCGCGCCTTCCTCGCGCTCGAAAGCGCCGCGCTCTTCCGGGTGCCGCGGATCCAGGCGCTGCGGGCCGCGGCGGCCGTGGAATGCGTCCATGGCTACAGCCTGATCCACGACGACCTGCCGGCGATGGACGACGACGACCTGCGCCGGGGCAAGCCGACCGTGCACCGCGCCTGGGACGAGGCGACGGCGATCCTCGCCGGCGACGCGCTCCAGACGCTGGCCTTCGAGATCCTCGCCTCCGATCACGGCGGGATCGACCCGAGGATCCGGGTGCGGCTCATCCAGGGGCTGGCCCAGGCCGCCGGCTGGCACGGCATGGTCGGCGGCCAGGCGCTCGACATCGCCGCCGAGACCGCCGCCCGGCCGCTCGACCTCGAGGCGACGACCGCGCTCCAGGCGCTGAAGACCGGGGCGCTGATCATCTGGGCCGCGGAATCCGGCGCGATCCTCGGCCGGTCGGACCCGGGTCCGCTGCGCGCCTACGCCGCCGACCTCGGCCTCGCCTTCCAGATCCGCGACGACATCCTCGACGTCGAGGGCGATCCGGAGACCGCCGGCAAGCGGCTCAGGAAGGACGAGGCGGCGGGCAAGGCGACCTTCGTGTCGCTGCTCGGACTCGACGGCGCGCGGGCGCGGGCGCGCGCTCTCGTCGCCTCGGCCGGCGCCCATCTCGCGGCCTATGGCTCGGCCGCGGGGAACCTCCGCCTCGCCGCCGGGTTCGCCCTCGACCGCGCGGCCTGACCGGGGCAATCTTGCACATTCCCGCGCGGCGCCCGGAGGCCGCGCGGAACCGAGAAGCCGAAGGAACCGGACCGATGCCCGACCAGCCGAACCCCAGCCCCGAGAACCCGCCGCGCACGCCGCTCCTCGACCGGATCGAGCGGCCGGCCGATCTGCGCGGCCTCTCGATCCCGGAACTGGCCCGCGCCGCGGAGGAACTGCGCGCCGAGACGATCTCGGCGGTCTCGACCACCGGCGGCCATCTCGGCGCGGGGCTCGGCGTCGTCGAGCTTTCCGTCGCGATCCACGCCGTCTTCGACACGCCGCGCGACAAGCTGATCTGGGACGTCGGCCACCAGTGCTATCCGCACAAGATCCTGACCGGCCGGCGCGACCGGATCCGGACGCTGCGCGCGGGCGGCGGGCTCTCGGGCTTCACCAAGCGCGCCGAGAGCGTCTACGACCCGTTCGGCGCGGCGCATTCCTCGACCTCGATCTCCGCGGGCCTCGGCTTCGCCGTCGCGCGCGACCTCGGTGCGAAGGACGTGGGCGACGTGGTCTGCGTCATCGGCGACGGATCGATGTCCGCCGGCATGGCCTACGAGGCGATGAACAACGCCGGCCATCTGAAAACGCGGCTCTTCGTCATCCTCAACGACAACGAGATGTCGATCGCCCCCCCGGTCGGGGCGATGTCCTCCTACCTCTCGCGGCTCTACGCGGGCGAGCCGTTCCAGGACCTCTACGCCGCGGCGAAGAGCGCGGTGAACCTGCTGCCCGGGCCGCTGCGCGAGGGTGCGAAACGGGCGCGCGACCTCGTGAAATCCGCGGCCGTCGGCGGCCGGCTCTTCGAGGATCTCGGCTTTTCCTATGTCGGGCCGATCGACGGGCACGACATGGAGCAGCTCGTCTCGATCCTGCGCGTCGCCAAGGCCCGCGCGCATGGGCCGGTGCTGATCCACGCGCTGACGCGCAAGGGCAAGGGCTATGCCCCGGCGGAACGGTCGGCGGACAAGTATCACGGCGTCTCGAAATTCGACGTGGCGACCGGCGCGCAGGCCAAGGCGCCCTCGAACGCGCCGAGCTATACCCGCGTCTTCGCCGACAGCCTGATCCGGCAGGCGCAGCACGACGAGAAGATCGTGGCCGTCACCGCGGCCATGCCCGACGGCACCGGGCTCAACCTCTTCGCCGAGCGGTTTCCCGACCGCTGCTTCGACGTCGGCATCGCCGAGCAGCATGGCGTCACCTTCTGCGCCGGGCTCGCCGCCGCCGGGATGAAGCCCTTCTGCGCGCTCTACTCGACCTTCCTGCAGCGCGGCTACGACCAGGTGGTGCATGACGTGGCGATCCAGCGGCTGCCGGTGCGCTTCGCGATCGACCGCGCGGGGCTCGTCGGCGCTGACGGGCCGACCCACGCCGGCGCCTTCGACATCGCCTTCCTCGCGAACCTGCCCGATTTCGTCGTGATGGCGGCGGCGGACGAGGCGGAGCTCGTCCACATGGTCGCCACCGCCACCGCGATCGACGACCGCCCCTCCGCCTTCCGCTTCCCCCGCGGCGAGGGCGAGGGCGTCGACATGCCCGAGCGCGGCGAGGTGCTGCCCATCGGCAAGGGCCGAGTGCTGCGCGAGGGCGCGGGCGTCGCGATCCTGAGCTTCGGCGCGCGGCTGCACGAGGCGCTGCGCGCCGCCGAGGCGCTGGCGCCGCGCGGCATCCGCCCGACCGTGGCCGACGCGCGGTTCGCCAAGCCGCTCGACCGCGAGCTCATCCTCTCGCTCGCCGCGCGCCACGACGCGCTGATCACGATCGAGGAAGGCGCGGTCGGCGGCTTCGGCAGCCATGTGGCGCAGCTTCTGGCCGAGGAAGGCGTGTTCGACGGCGGGCTGCGCTTCCGCTCGATGGTCTTCCCGGACACGTTCATCGACCAGGACAGCCCGGCGCGCATGTACGCGGCCGCCGGGATGAGCGCCGAGCATATCGAGGCCAAGGTGCTCGAGGTCCTCGGCCTCGCCCGGTTCGGCGCCGTGCGCGCCTGACGGAAATGCTCGCCTACTGATTGCATCCCTCCCCGCCCGGCCCGACCGCCGGGCGGTTCTCCGCCCGCGGACGCCGCTCGCCGGGCGATCGCCCGGGTCTCAGGCGCCTGCTCGCTTGACTTGAGGCCCCGGCATGCGAAACATTCTGCAATGCCTCGTGAACGGATCCCGGTTAACGGGCCGGCCTGGCAGTTTGGGAGGAAGAGCCATGAACTTTCCGTCCGTCCGCGCCGCCGCGCGCGCGCCTCGCGTGTTCGAATGGGGCACCGCCGCCCCGCCCGCGGCCCTCGCCCGGGAGATCCGGCGATGAAGCTCGGCACGCTGCGCGACGGGACCGGCGACGGCCGTCTGGTCGTGATCGACAGCGACGTGATCCATGCCACCGACGTCGGCCACGTGGCGCCGAGCCTGCTCCGCGCGCTCGAGGACTGGGACCGGGTCGCCTCCGAACTTGAGATCGTGGCCCGCGGCCTCGACGGCGGCGCGCAGCCGATGGAGCGTTTCCACGAACGCGGCGCCCAGTCGCCGCTGCCGCACGGGCCGCGCCTCCTGATCGCGCGCGCTCCGGCCGGACCGGACGACGCGGCGCCGATGCTGCGCCCGATCACCGCCGACGGATTCCTCGATCCGCGCGGGCCGCTGCCCCCCGCCACGGAAGTCGCCGTCTCGCTCGCCGTCGCCGCCGGACCGGTCGCCGCGGGGGCCGGCGCGGCGGAGGCCGGCGCCACGATCCGCCTCGCGCTCCTGATGCTGACCTTCTTCGGGCCGGATATCGAGGACGGAACGGAGCCGGTCTGCTTCGCCCCGGCGGCCGTCACCCCGGATG
Source organism: Amaricoccus solimangrovi (assembly GCF_006385685.1). Classification (GTDB taxonomy): domain Bacteria; phylum Pseudomonadota; class Alphaproteobacteria; order Rhodobacterales; family Rhodobacteraceae; genus Amaricoccus; species Amaricoccus solimangrovi. The sequence continues at coordinate 310,350 of NZ_VFRP01000002.1, forward strand.
CGCTCGGCCCCGGCGACTGGATGCTGGCGCCCCGGCTGACGATCAACGGCCAGGCCTTCGGTCCGACCTGCCCGGTCGGCGGCCGCGACACCTTCGCCGCGCTGATCGCGCGGGCCGCGGAGGCCGGCGCGGTGGAGGCGGGCAGCCTGATCGGCGGCCCCACCCTGATCCGCCGCCCGGTCGAGCCGGGCGACCAGATCCGTCTCGAGGCACGCGAGCCCGGCGGCCGGTCGGTCTTCGGCGCGATCGAGCAGGTGATCGGCGGCGTCCTGCCCCGCCCCGCGCTCGGCGGCGCCGGGCTCGGCATCGGCGTGACGGCCCAGATGATGTGGGCGCCCTATTGAGGAAGCCGGCCCGTTCCTGATCCTCCCGGCCGGCGCGCCCGCCAAGGCGCGCCGGTGCCGGTTCAGGCGAAGAGGCCCGCGAACCGCTCCCGCAGCGCCGCCTTCTGGACCTTGCCCATCGCGTTGCGCGGCAGGTCCTCGACCAGGGCCACGTGACGGGGCAGCTTGAAGGCCGCGAGCCGGCCGCGCAGCGCCCCGGTCACATCGCCCGGATCGCCCCGCGTCGCCACGACCGCGACCACCGCCTCGCCGAGATCGGGATGCGGCACGCCGATCACCGCGCTCTCGATCACCTCCGGCAGCGCGTCGATGGCTTCCTCCACCTCCTTGGGATAGACGTTGAGCCCGCCCGAGATCACCAGATCCCTGGCGCGGCCGACGATGGTGACATAACCGTCCTCCGAGATCGTCGCGAGATCGCCGGTGATGAAGAACCCGTCCGCGCGCTTCTCGGCCGCGGTCTTTTCCGGCATCCGCCAGTAGCCCGCGAAGACGTTCGGGCCGCGCACCTCCAGCACGCCCACCCCCTCGGCGGGGCGGTAGCCGGAGGCGGCCGGATCGCCGAGCCGGAGTTCGACGCCGGGCAGCGCCGGGCCGACGGTCCCGGCCCGCCGGTCGCCTTCGAGCGGGTTCGACGTGTTCATCCCCGTCTCGGTCATGCCGTAGCGCTCCAGGATGCGCTGGCCGGTCCGGGCCTCGAACTCGACATGCGTCTGCGCGAGCAGCGGCGCGGAGCCGGAGATGAAGAGCCGCATGGCCCGCGCGCGGGGCCGGGTCAGCCGCGGGCTGGCGAGGAGCCGCGTGTAGAAGGTCGGAACGCCCATCAGCACGGTCGCGCGCGGCATCAGTTCGAGGATCAGCTCGGCGTCGAATTTCGGCAGGAACAGCACCCGCCCGCCGTTCATCAGCGTCAGGTTCAGCGCGACGAAGAGCCCGTGCGTGTGATAGATCGGCAGCGCGTGGAGGAGCACGTCGGCGCCGGAGAAACCCCAGGCCTCGCTCAGCGTCAGCGCGTTCGACCAGAGATTGTCCCCGGTCAGCATCGCCCCCTTCGACCGCCCGGTGGTGCCCGAAGTGTAGAGGATCGCCGCGACATCCGCCCCGGCGCGCGCCGCCACGGCCGTGTCGGGCGCCTTCGCGAGCGCGGCCGTCGTCAGCCCGCCGCGCCCCCCGGCGTCGAGCGTCAGGGGAAGCGCCCCGACCCGCTCCGCGAGCGGGCGCAGCGCCGCCTCGGCGCCGGGATCGCAGACGAGCACGCGCGGCTCGGCGTCCGCGATGAAATAGGCGAGCTCGGAGGCGGTATAGGCGGTGTTGAGCGGCAGGTAGATCGCGCCGACCTGCAGGCAGGCGAGGTAGAGAAAGACCGCCTCGGGCGATTTCTCGACCTGGACCATCACCCGGTCGCCGGGCACGACACCCTCGGCCCGCAGGACGGCGGCCATCCGGCCGGAGGCGGCGAGGAGATCGGCATAGGTGATCGCGCGCCCCTCCGGCGTCTCGATCGCGACGGTCGAGGCATCGGCCGGGAAGCGCGCGGCGAGCCGGGCGAAGAGGTTCCCGTTCATCCGCGCACCGCCGGGCTCGCGACCATCAGGCTCAGGATCTCGAACAGCATCTGCGCCCCGGCGTGCGCGGTGTTCGTCGTCGCGTCGTATTGCGGCGCGACCTCGACCACGTCGCCGCCGACGATGTTCATGCCATCGAGCCCGCGCAGGATCGCCTGGACCTCGCGCGTGGTGAGCCCGCCGATCTCCGGCGTGCCGGTCCCGGGCGCGAAGGCGGGATCGAGGCTGTCGATGTCGAAGGAGACATAGGTCGGCCCGTCGCCGATCACCGCCTTCGCCCGCTCGACCACCGCCTTCGGGCCGATCTCGGCCACCTCCTCGGCGTTCAGCATCGTCATGCCGCTTTCCTCGGCGAATTCGTAGAGATAGCCCGAGGCGCCGCGCAGCCCGATCTGGATCGTGCGTTCGGGATCGAGCACGCCGTCGAGCACCGCGTTGCGAAAGGGCGCGCCGTGGTTGAAGCGCTCGCCGTCGAACGGGCCGCCGGTGTCGGAATGCGCGTCGATATGGACGAGGCCGACCGGCCGGTCGCGCCCGACCGCGCGCAGGATCGGATGCGTCATCGAGTGATCGCCCCCGACCGAGAGCGGGATCACCCCCTGCCCCACCATCGCGCCGATCCAGGCCTCGATATCGGCGTGGCTCTCGTGGAGCCCGTAGCGCCCCCGGAACGGCACGTCGCCCACGTCCGCGACGCGGAGGTCGTGGATCGGCGCGCATTTCAGGACGTGATTATACGGCCCCACCCGCTCGATCGCCCGGATCGCACGCGGCCCGAAGCGCGTGCCCGCGCGGTTTCCGACCCCGAGATCCATCGGCACGCCGGTGATCGCGACGTCGAGCCCGGAGAAGTCCGGCGCCGCCGGATCGACCTGCCGGAAGGGCGCGGTCAGGAAGGTCGGCACGCCGACGAAGGGCGCGGGCCGCGCCCCCCGGCTGAACACCTTCGCCGCGACCTTCGCATAGGTGGGATCGTACATCCGCCCGCCGGGATCGTCGGCGTAGCGCGCCTTGAGCCGCGCGAGCTTCTCGGGGGTGAAGGTCATCGGGCACCTCTCGTAGGGCGGACATCCGTCCGCCGTCTCGCGGCATGGGCGTGGAAGGCGGACAGATGTCCGCCCTACCTCAGCGCGCTGTCGGTCACCGAATGGGTCCAGGCGCCCTCGGGCTCCCTGGTGATCACGGGATCGGAGCCCGCGGTCAGCAGCGTCTTGACCGTGCGCTCGTAATCGGCCGGGTCGAGCGCGCCGTCCGAGCCTTCGGTCAGCTTCGCGATCTCGCCCATCATCCGGACCTGGTGCTCCTCGGTCTGCGCGCCGGTCGCGTCGTTCTCGAGCACGATGTCGGCCGCCTCCCGCTGGTTCTCCTCGGCGTATTTCCAGCCCTTCATGCTGGCGCGCACGAATTTCGCCATCGTCTCGACGAAGGCGGGATCCTTCAGCCTGTCCTCGAGCACGTAGAGCCCGTCCTCGAGCGTCGCCACGCCCTCGTCCTCGTACTTGAAGACGGTGAGTTCCTCGGGCGTCAGCCCGCCGTCGATCACCTGCCAGTATTCGTTGTAGGTCATCGTCGAGATGCAGGCCGCCTGCTTCTGCAACAGCGGGTCGACGTTGAACCCCTGCTTCAGCACCGTCACGCCCTCCGGGCCGCCATCGGTCGAATAGCCGAGCTTCGACATCCAGGAGAGGAACGGATATTCGTTGCCGCCGAACCAGACGCCCAGCGTGTGGCCGGGGAAATCGGCGGTCTTGGTCACGCCCGAATCGTTCCGGCAGGTCAGTTCCATCCCCGACCGCTTGAACGGCTGAGCGATGTTGACGAGCGGCAGGCCCTTCTCGCGCGCGGCGAGCGCCGAGGGCATCCAGTCGACGATCACATCCGCGCCGCCGCCCGCGAGCACCTGCGCCGGCGCCACGTCCGGGCCGCCGGGCTTGATCGTGACGTCGAGCCCCTCGTCCTCGTAATAGCCCTTCTCCTGCGCGACGTAATAGCCGGCGAACTGCGCTTGGGTCACCCACTTGAGCTGCAGCGTCACGTCCTCGGCCCGCGCGGCGGCGGAGAGGAGCAGCGCCGAGGCTCCGGCGAGGGCTGCGATACGGATGGTCATTTTGGTCGATACTCCTTGGCTCGAAACCGCCCTCGCCCCTTCGGACGCGCAGGCGATCAAACCGGGCCGCGCGGCGCTTTTCAAGCGGCTTGAGGGTTCAGCGCCGCTGCGACGGATGCCAGAAGGTCGCCCAGTGCTCGAGAAGCGCGACGAGCCCGTAGAAGGCTGAGCCGACAAGGGCCGCGACGGCGATCTCGGCCCAGACCATGTCGAGCGCGAGCCGCCCGACCTCGGTCGAGATCCGGAACCCCATGCCGCGCGTCGGCGAGCCGAAGAATTCCGCGACGATGGCGCCGATGAGCGCCAGCGTGGCGCAGATCTTGAGCCCGTTGAACAGGAACGGCGCGGCCGCCGGCAGGCGCAGGGCCCATAGCACCTGCGCGTGGCTCGCGGCATAGGTGCGCATCAGGTCGCGCTCCATCGCGCCCGCGGCCTCGAGCCCCAGCACCGTGTTCACGAGCATCGGGAAGAACACCATCAGCACGACGACCGCGGCCTTCGATTCCCAGTCGAAGCCGAACCACATCACCATGATCGGCGCCATGCCGACGATCGGCAGCGCACTCGCGAAATTGCCGATCGGCAGCAGCCCCCGGCGCAGGAAGTCGAACCGGTCGACCACGATCCCGGTCAGGAAGGCCGCGCCGCAGCCGATCGCATAGCCGCCGAGCGCGCCCTTGAAGAAGGTCTGCGTCACATCCTCGCGCAGGATCGGCCCGCTCGACGCGATCCGGGCGAGGATGGCGCTGGGGCTCGGCAGGAGCACGGGCGAGACCTGAAGGCCCCGCACGATGAACTCCCAGAACAGGAGGAGCGAGAGCCCGAAGACCAGCGGCGGCGCGATCCGCGCGATCCGCCCGGGCCGCCGCGCCAGCCAGATGTTGAGCGCCCATCCCCCGATCCAGACGGCGAGCGCGGCGAGGATCCAGAGGTTCATCGCGCGCCCTCCCGCCGCGCGCCCATCGCGCGCGCGACGCCCCGCTCCGCGAGGCCGATCACCGCGATCAGCGCGGCGGCCATGAGCGCCGCCATGAAGAGCGCGGCCCAGATCTGGATCGTCTGGCCGTAGTAGCTGCCCGAGAGCATCCGCGCCCCGAGCCCCGCCACCGCCCCGGTCGGAAGCTCCCCGATGATCGCGCCGACGAGGCTCGCCGCCGCGGCGACCTTCAAGGAGGCGAAGAGGAAGGGCACCGAGGCGGGCCAGCGCAGGCTCCGGAAGGCCTGGCCCGCCGTCGCGTTCCAGGTCCGGGTGAGATCGACCAGGATCGCGTCGGGCGAGCGGAAGCCCTTCACCATGCCGACCACGACCGGGAAGAAGGAAAGATACATTGAGATCAGCGCCTTCGGCAGCAACCCTGTCACGCCGACCGAATTCAGGACCACGATGATCATCGGCGCGATGGCGAGGATCGGGATCGTCTGGCTCGCGATCACCCAGGGCATCACGCTCGCGTCCATCGTCCGGTCGCGCACGATGCCGATGGCGAGCAGCACGCCCAGGCCCGTCCCCAGCGCGAAGCCGGTCAGCGTGGCCGAGAGCGTGACCCAGGAATGGTAGATCAGGCTCCGCTTCGAGGTCGGATTCATTTCGACCGTCGTCTTCCAGACCTCGGCGACAATCTGGTCGGGCGCGGGCAGCCGCGGCCGCTCCTGGCTCAGCGTCGCCTCGACAAGCGCGCGCCCCGAGAGCGGCGCCCCGGCCCGCGCGGCCGCGTCCCGCGCCATCGGCGCGTTGAGCGCGATGGCGGCGAGATACCAGACCGCGACGAGCACCGCGAGCACGGTCAGGACCGGCGCGAGCGCGCCCCGGGCGGTCATTCCGACGCCTCGCGCGGATCGGGTACGGGGATGAAAACAGCCGGCATGGGCGAAGGTTAGCAGCTATCGCCGCCGCGTCCACGCGGATTTCGCGCGGGCGGGCGGTCACGAAACCGACGCGGGGACGACATGAAAGCGTCATCCCGCGCGTCGATGAAGGCGCGATCCTCTTTTCGCGATGGAGCCCTTCATGCCGATCACCCGGCCCCCCGCCGCCTGCCTCGTCTCGCTGGCCGCGCTCACGCTCGCCACGCCGGCGCTGGCGGAACCCTTCTTCAACCGGATCGCCTCCTTCCCGGTCGCGGAGAACCTGCCCGAGGGGACGGATCCCGCCACGCCGACCTCGGCGGAGATCGTGACGGCGAGCGGCGACGGGATGGTGGTGATCTACAGCGACAGCCCGAACGAGGAGATCGGCTTCGTCGACATCGCCGATCCCGCCGCGCCGAAGGGGCTCGGCAGCCTCGCGATGGGGGGCGAGCCCACCTCGGTCGCGACGCGGGGCGGGACGGTCTTCGTCGGCGTCAACACTTCTGAGAGCCACGCCAATCCCTCGGGCCGCCTCGCCACCGTCGACATCGCGACGCGCGCCGAGACCGGCTCCTGCGAACTCGGCGGTCAGCCGGATTCGGTCGCGGTGGCGCCGGACGGGAGCTTCGTCGCGGTCGCGGTCGAGAACGAGCGCGACGAGGATCTGAACGACGGCGCGCTTCCGCAGATGCCGGCGGGCCACGTCGCGATCGCGCCGCTCAGGGAGGGCGCGGTCGATTGCGCCGGGCTGATCCGCGCCGCTGTGACCGGACTCGCGGAGATCGCACCGGAGGATCCGGAGCCGGAATTCGTCGACGTGAACGCGGCGGGCGAGATCGCGGTGACGCTGCAGGAGAACAACCACGTCGTGATCCTCGACCGGACCGGCGAGGTGCTGGCGCATTTTTCCGCCGGAACCGTCGATCTCGACGGCGTCGATCTCTCCGACGACGGGCGGCTCTCCTTCACCGAGAGCGCGAAGGGCGTGCGCCGCGAGCCCGACGCGGTCCAGTGGGTGAGCGCCGACCGGCTCGCCATCGCCAACGAGGGCGACTGGCAGGGCGGCTCGCGCGGCTTCTCGGTCCTGAACCGCGACGGATCGCTCGCCTACGAGAGCGGCCCGGCCCTCGAACGGGCCATCGTCGAGATCGGCCAGTATCCCGACAAGCGCTCGGATGCGAAGGGGGTGGAGCCGGAGGGGCTCGAATTCGCGCGTTTCGGCGAGGAGGACTATCTCTTCGTGCTGACCGAACGCGCCTCGGTGGTCGGAGTCTACGGGATGAAGGACGGGCAGCCGGACCTGCGCCAGCTGCTGCCCTCCGGCGTCTCGCCCGAGGGGGCGGTCGCGATCCCGTCGCGCCGCCTGCTCGTCACCGCGAACGAGGCCGATCTGGTCGAGGACGGCGCGGCGCGGTCTCACGTGATGCTCTACGCGCTCCAGGATGTCGCGGCGCCGGATTATCCGACGATCACCTCGGCGGGCGCCCCGGAACTCATCGGCTGGGGCGCGCTCTCGGGTCTCGCGGCCGATCCGGAAACCCCGGGCAAGCTCTACGCGGTCAGCGACAGCTTCTATGGCGGAGAGCCCCGGATCTTCGAGATCGACGCCACCGCGACGCCCGCCCGGATCACCCGCGCGATCGACGTCACCCGCGACGGCGCGCCGGCGCGGAAGCTCGACCTCGAAGGGATCGCGCCCGACGGCGAAGGGGGCTTCTGGCTCGCCAACGAGGGGAACCGCGACAAGCTGATCCCGCACGCGCTGATCCATGTCGATGCCGAGGGCGCCGTCGCGGAGGAGATCGCCTTCCCCGAGGAACTCGCCGGCGCCGAGACGCGCTTCGGCGCCGAGGGCGTGACGATGGTCGATGGCAAGCTCTGGGTCGCGGTCCAGCGCGAATGGGGCGACGACCCGAAGGGCGCGGCGAAGCTCCTCGCCTATGACCCCGAGGCCGAGATCTGGGGCGCGGTGCGCTACCCGCTCGACCCGGCGCCGGAGGGCGGCTGGATCGGCCTTTCCGAGATCAGCGCGCATGGCGATCACGTCTACCTGATCGAGCGCGACAACCGGATCGGGACGGCGGCGAAGGTGAAGCGGATCACGCGGGTCGCGATCTCCGAGCTCGAGCCCGCGCCGCTCGGGGGCGAACTTCCGGTGGTGACCAAGGAAATGGTGCGCGACCTGCTGCCCGATCTCGCCGCGCCGAAGGGCTATGTGGTCGACAAGGTCGAGGGCTTCGCCATCGACGCCTCCGGCGCCGCCTACGCGGTCACCGACAACGACGGCGTCGACGACAGTTCCGGCGAGACCGATTTCCTGCGCCTCGGCCCGGCGGAAGCGATGTAATCTCCGACGGCGGCGGGAAATCGACGGGCGCCTTCTCCGAGGCGCCAGTTTCGCGTTCAGACCTCCGCGCCGATGCCCGCGCGGAGCCCGTCGCGCACCCGCGCGGCGATTGAGAGAAAATCCGCGCTCTCGCGGATGTGGAGCGGGCGTTCGCGCGGGAGCGGGCTTTCGATCACGTCCGTCACGCGGCCCGGCCGCGGGCTCATCACGACGATGCGCGTCGAGAGATAGACCGCCTCGGGGATCGAATGGGTGACGAAGCAGATCGTCTTGCCCGTCCGCGCCCAGAGCGCCAGCAGCTCCTCGTTCAGCCGGTCGCGCACGATCTCGTCGAGCGCGCCGAAGGGCTCGTCCATCAAGAGGAGGTCGGCGTCGAAGGCGAGCGCGCGCGCGATCGAGGCGCGCTGCTGCATCCCGCCCGAAAGCTGCCAGGGGTATTTCTTCTCGAAACCGCCAAGTTCGACCATCCGGAGCACGCGCGCGACCCGCTCCTCCCGCTCGGCCTTCGGGTAGCCCATGATCCGGAGCGGCAGGCGGATGTTGCCCGCGATGGTTCGCCAGGGCATGAGCGCGGCGGCCTGGAAGACATAGCCATAGGCGCGCGCGCGCCGCGCCGCGTCCGGGCTCATCCCGTTGACTGCGAGCCGGCCGCCGGTCGGCGTCTCGAGCGCCGCGACGCAGCGCAGGAAGGTGGTCTTGCCGCAGCCCGAGGGGCCGATGAAGCTCACGAACTCGCCCCGCCCGATCGAGAGGTTCACGTCGCGGAGCGCGTGGACCGGGCCATCGGCGGTCCGGAACACGAGGTCGAGGCCGCTTGCCTCGATGACCGGAGCGTTCGCGCTCACGCGCCCGCTCCCGGCCCGTCGCCCCAGCCGCCCCGGACCGGGCGGCGCGCCATCACGCCGCTGACGGCGCCGCCGGTCGCCTCCGGCCCGCCGGAGAAGAGCAGGATGCCCGAGGCCCCGTCGGCGCAGTGGATCGCGCCGAAGGCCGCCGGCCGGCCGGTCGCGGTCTCCTTCGTCTGGCGGAGGTCGCCCGCGCAATCGGCGCCGTCCTGGGTGGAGAGCGCGACGGAATCCGAGGCGCGCCCCCGCGTCCGCTCACCCTCGTAGCGCGCCGAGCCGTCCGCCGTCGCGACGCTGACCGGCACGCCCGGCCCGAGGCTCGCGCAGCCGGCGGGAAGCATGAGCCCCGCCGCCAGCGCCACGGCGCGCCGCCAGACGGCCCGGCCGGGGGTCATACCCCGCTCGCCGGGATGCCCGCGCGCTCCACCGGCCGGGGCGCGGTCAGCTCCTTCCAGGCCGAGAGCGCCTTCGAGACCGGGCCGGCCGGGGGCCGCGCGACGAACTCGCCATGGCCCTCGGCCGGCCTCAGCGCGCCGTCGTCGACCATCACCCGCCCGCGCGAGAGCACGTAGCGCGGCAGCCCGCGCACCGTCTTGCCCTCGAAGACGTTGTAATCGATCGCCGATTGCTGCGTGCTGGCGGAGATGGTCTTCTCCTTCCTCGGATCGAGCACGATCAGATCGGCGTCCGCGCCGACGAGCACCGCGCCCTTCCTCGGATAGCAGTTCAGGATCTTCGCGATATTGGTCGAGGTGACGGCGACGAATTCGTTCGGGGTGATCCGGCCGGTCTCGACGCCCTGGGTCCAGAGCATCGGCAGCCGGTCCTCGAGCCCGCCGGTTCCGTTCGGAATCTTGGTGAAATCCCCGACGCCGAAGCGCTTCTGCGCCGTGGTGAAGGCGCAATGATCGGTCGCGACGCAGGAGAGCGTTCCCGACGCCAGCCCCGCCCAGAGCGAGTCCTGATTGCGCTTGTCGCGGAACGGCGGCGACATCACCCGGCGCGCGGCGTGGTCCCAGTCCGGGTTGAAGTATTCGCTCTCGTCGAGCGTCAGGTGCTGGATCAAGGGCTCGCCCCAGACGCGCCTGCCCAGCATCTTCGCCCGCCGGATCGCCTCGTGCGCGTCCTCGCAGGAGACATGGACCACGTAGAGCGGCACGCCGGCCATGTCGGCGATCATGATCGCGCGGTTCGTGGCCTCGCCCTCGACCTGCGCGGGCCGGGAGTAGGCATGCGCCTCGGGGCCGGTATTGCCCTCGGCGAGCAGCCGGGCGGAAAGTTCGGCCACCACGTCGCCGTTCTCGGCATGGACGAGCGGGATGGCGCCCAGTTCCGCGCAGCGGCGGAACGAGGCGTACATCTCGTCGTCATTGACCATCAGCGAGCCCTTGTAGGCCATGAAATGCTTGAAGGTGTTGATCCCCTTCTCCGTCACCGCCTTCATCTCGTCGAAGACCTGCTCGCCCCACCAGGTCACCGCCATGTGGAACGAGTAGTCGCAATGGGCGCGGGCCGACTTGTTGTCCCAGGCCTTGAGCGCGTCGAGAAGCGACTGGCCGGGGCTCGGCAGCGCGAAATCGACCACCATCGTCGTCCCGCCCGCGAGCGCCGCGCGCGTGCCGCTGTCGAAATCATCCGCCGAATAGGTGCCCATGAACGGCATCTCGAGATGGGTATGCGGGTCGATCCCGCCGGGCATCACGAAGGCGTCCGAGGCGTCGAGCACCGTGTCGCCCGCGAGATCCGGCCCGATCGCGGCGATCTTCCCGCCCTCGATCAGCACGTCGGCCTCGTAGGTGAGATCGGCGGTGACGATGGTTCCGCCCTTGATGACCGTGGTGCTCATGCCGCTCTCCTTGCCTCGACAACCGCAGCAGACCGCTTTTCGCTCCGCCGGGCAAGGGGCCTGAGGCGGGCGCGCGTTTCATTTTACGAATCGGTTGACTGATGGTCGCGTGGAACGTAGATTTACCACATGGTTGAATCAGAAGCACCCCGGCTCGACGCGATCTTCCACGCCCTTGGCGACACCACCCGGCGGCGGATGCTCCGCGCGCTGGCCGATGGAGAGAAGAGCGTGAGCGAACTGGCCGAGCCCTTCGAGATGACGCTCGCCGCCGCCTCGAAACACATCAAGGTACTGGAGAGCGCCGGCCTCATCCGGCGCGAGATCCGCTGGCGGACGCATGTCTGCCGGCTGGCGCCCGAGCCGCTCGCGCGGGCGCATGACTGGCTCGGCTTCTACGAACGCTTCTGGACCGACCGGCTCGACACGCTCGACCGCCTGCTCCGCGAGGAGGATGCGAAGGCGGCGGCGGAACACCAACGGGAAGGAGAGAAGGATGAACGAGATGACGACTGACATGGCCCCGGACATGGTCCCGGTCGACGCCTATGGCGCGCTCACCGGGCCGATGACGCTCACGATCCAGCGGATCCTGCCCGGGCCGGTCGAGCGGATCTGGGACTATCTCACCGACGGCGCGCTGCGCGCGCGCTGGCTCGCGGCGGGGGAGATGGAGCCCCGGGTCGGTGGCGCCGCGGAGTTCATCTGGCGCAACGACGAGCTGACCGATCCGCCCGGCGCGAAACCCCAAGGCTTCGGCGCCGAGCACCGGATGAAGGCCACCGTGACCGAATACGACCCGCCCCGCCGCCTCGCCTTCACCTGGGAGGAGACCGGCGGCGTCGCGATCACGCTGGAGCCGAAGGGCACGCGCGTGCTCCTGACGCTGACGCATCGCGACCTGCCGCGGCGCTCGATGCTGCTCGGCGTCTCCGCCGGCTGGCACGCGCATCTCGACGTGCTGGTGGCGCGGGCGCGGAGCGTGGAGCCGGCGCCGTTCTGGGACGCCTGGGCGCGGCTCAGGGCCGAATACGACGCCCGGCTTCCCGCCTGATCGGGACCGCCCCGGCCCGAGGCTCAGCGGGTCTCGGCCGGGGCGGCGCGCCCGGATGGCCGCGCACGCGCCGCCGCGACGAGCGGACCCTCGACGAGGCGATGGACCAGCATCCCGGCCGCGACGGCGGTCCCGGTCAGCAGCGCCAGCATCGCCGCGGGCGGCAGCGCGGCGGCGCCCGGCAGCCGCCGCGCTGCCGGCGCGACCAGCGCGAGCGCGGAGCCATGGACGAGGTAGATCGCGAAGGAGCCTCTTCCCAGCGCGACGAGCATCCGGGGCACGCGCCGCGCCATCGCCAGCACGAGCACGAGAAGCGCCGAGCCCGGCCCAAAGATCGCCACCCGCGCCGCCTCGCCCCAGCCCGGCCCCGTCATCTCGCCCGCCGCCCCGGCGAGCACGATCGCGAGGCCGAGCGTCGCGAGCGGCGCCGCCGCGCCCGCCGGAAGGCGCTCCCGGGCAAGGGCCGCGAGCATCCCGAGGCCGAAACAGAGATCGAACGGCGAAAGCACCGCGTCGAGCGGCGCCGGCGGGGCCATGAATACCGTGAGCCCCGAGGCTGCCATCCAGCCGAGGAACAGCGGCCGGAACCGGGCCGGGCGCAGCAGGACCAGCGCGAAGAGCATGTAGAACAGCGCCTCCCGCCCCAGCGTCCAGGCGACACGCAGCACTGGCTCCTCGGCGCCGGGCAGCGGGACCAGCGAGGCCAGCAGTCGCTCCGCGCTCAGCCGCCCCGCGCCGAGATGGAGCCCGAAGGCGGGAGCGAGCGCGATGCCGAGCGCGACGCAGGCGAGGACCGTCCAGTAGAGCGGCAGCAGCCGCCGCGCGCGGCCGAGCAGGAAGGCCGCCGCCACCGCCTCGCCCCGGTCGCCGCGCCGGTGGCGGAGGAGGACAAGGAAACCCGAGAGCACGAAGAAGAACTCCACCCCGTGCTGGCCGAGGCGCCAGAAACTGCCCGCGTCCTCACCCGGTATCGCAACGACGGGCAGGAAGTAGTTGTTCGCGTGGAAGAACACCACGCCGATCGCCGCGAGCGCCCGCCCCGCGTCCAGCCCCGGCAGGCGCTCCGCCGTCTCTCCCGACAAGCCGGGACCTAGCGCCGGGCGGAGGCGCGGCGGTTTTTCACCGGACCACCCCGGCCGTCTCCAGCACCGCGTGGAAGAGCACGTTGGCGCCCTTCTCGGCCCAGTCGGGCGTGATTTCCTCGGCCTCGTTGTGGCTGAGCCCGTCGACGCAGGGGCACATCACCATCGTCGCCGGCGCGACCTTCGCCGCCCAGCAGGCATCGTGGCCCGCCCCGGAGATGATGTCGCGGTGCGAGTAACCGAGCTTCTCCGCCGCGCCGCGCACCGTCGCGACCAGGTCCGGCGCGAAGGTCACCGGGTCGAAATGCCCGACCGGCTCCACCGCGCATCCGACGCCGAGCACCTCGCAGATCGTCGTCGCCCGCTTCTCGATCTCCGCGCGCATCCGGTCGAGCTTCTCCTGCTCCGGCGAGCGGATGTCGACGGTGAAGACCACCTTCCCCGGCAGCACGTTGCGCGAGTTGGGCGCGAATTTCACCTGGCCGACCCCGCCGACGGCGTTCGGCTGCTCGCCCGTCGCGACCTCCTGCACCATCTCGAAGATCCGCGCCATCGCGAGCCCCGCGTTCACCCGCATCGGCATCGGCGTCGAGCCGGTATGCGCCTCCTTGCCGGTCAGCGTGAATTCGAGCCACCAGAGCCCCTGGCAATGGGTGACGACGCCGATCTCCTTCTCCTCGGCCTCGAGGATCGGCCCCTGTTCGATGTGGAGCTCGTAATAAGCGTGCATCCTGCGCGCGCCGACCTCCTCATCGCCCTTCCAGCCGATCCGCTCCAGTTCCTCTCCGAAGCTCAGTCCGTCCAGATCGGTCCGGCCGTAGGCGTAGTCGAGGTCGATCACCCCGGCGAAGACGCCGGAGGCGAGCATCGCCGGGGCGAACCGCGCGCCTTCCTCGTTGGTCCAGTTGGTGACGACGATCGGATGCTTCGTGCGGATCCCGAGGTCGTTCATCGAGCGCACCGCCTCTAGCGCGCCGAGCACGCCGAGCACGCCGTCGTACTTGCCCCCCGTCGGCTGCGTGTCGAGATGCGAGCCGACATAGACCGGAAGCGCGTCGGGATCCTCGCCGGGGCGCGTCGCGAACATCGTCCCCATCGCGTCGACGCCGAGCGTGAGCCCCGCCGCCTCGCACCAGGTCCTGAACAGCGCCCGCCCCTCGGCGTCCGCGTCGGTCAGCGTCTGGCGGTTGTTGCCGCCCGCGACGCCCGGCCCGATCCTCGCCATCTCCATGATGCTGTCCCAGAGCCGGGCACCGTCGATCCGGAAGTTCTCGCCGGTCCTCGGCATCATTTCAGCCCCGTCAGCACGTCGCGGAGCGTCCCGACCAGTTCGTCGATCTGCCCCTTCCCGATGATCAGCGGCGGCGACATCGCGATGATGTCGCCGGTGGTGCGGATCATGATCCCCTTCTCGTAGGCGTCGAGGAAGGCCTGGAAGGCGCGCGCGGTCGGCTGCCCCGGGATCGGCTCCAGCTCCACCGCGCCGATCAGGCCTTCGTTGCGGATATCAATGACATGCGGGCAGTCCCTGAGCGAATGCAGCGCCTCGGCCCAGTAGGGCGCGAGGTCGGCGGCGCGCTCGAAGAGCCCCTCCTCGCGGTAGGTGTCGAGCGTGGCGATCCCGGCGGCGGCGGCGATCGGCGTGCCGGAATAGGTATAGCCGTGGAAGAGTTCGATCAGGTTCTCCGGACCGGTCATGAAGGCGTCGTGGATCGCCGCCGTCGTCAGCACCGCGCCCATCGGGATCACGCCGTTGGTGATGCCCTTGGCGCAGGTGATCATGTCCGGCACCACGCCGTATTTCTCCGCCGCGAAGGCCGCGCCGGTCCGGCCGAAGCCGGTGATGACCTCGTCGAAGATCAGCAGGATGCCGTGTTTCGAGCAGATCTCGCGCAGGCGCTTCAGATAGCCCTTCGGCGGGATCAGCACGCCGGTCGAGCCCGCGACCGGCTCGACGATAACCGCGGCGATGGTCGAGGCGTCGTGCAGCGTCACGATCCGCTCGAGTTCGTCGGCGATCTCGGCCCCGTGCTCGGGCTGGCCGACCGAGAAGGCGTTCTTTCCCGGCAGATGGGTATGCGGCATGTGGTCGACGCCCGTCAGCAGCGTGCCGAAGACCTTGCGGTTGTTGACGATGCCGCCGACCGAGATGCCGCCGAAGTTCACCCCGTGATAGCCGCGCTCGCGCCCGATCAGCCGGGTACGCGACCCCTGCCCGATCGCCCGCTGATAGGCGATCGCGATCTTCAGCGCGGTTTCAACGGCTTCGGAGCCGGAATTGCAGAAGAACGCGTGTTCCATGCCCTCGGGCGCGATGTCGACGAGCCGGTTCGCAAGCTCGAAGGCCTTCGGATGGCCCATCTGGAAGGCCGGCGCGTAGTCGAGCTCCGCCGCCTGGTCCTGGATCGCCTTCGTGATCGCCGGCCGGCAATGCCCGGCGTTGCAGCACCAGAGCCCGGCGGTGCCGTCGAGAATCCGGCGCCCGTCCGAGGTCGTGTAATGCATCCCCTCGGCCGCGACCAGCATCCGCGGCGCCTTCTTGAACTGGCGGTTCGCGGTGAAGGGCATCCAGAACGCCCTGAGGTCGTTCGGGGCCGAAAGGCTCGCTGCGGAACGTTCGGACATCGCTGGCTTTCCTCGGGATGGCCGCCCGCGGGGGCGATGACACTCGACCCGCCAGGCAAACTCTGGTCTTATGACCAAACGGTCAAAAACGGACGCTATCACCGGCGTCCGCGGCGTCAAGCGCAATCCAGGGAGCCCGGCCGCGGCCATGATCCGATCCCCGTGCGAAGCCGGAGACACCCGCGCGTGAGCCGCGCCGCCGCCCGCGCCAATCCGACCCGGATCCAGCGCGAGAAGACCGAGGCGATCCTCGCCGCCGCGCTCGACGCCTTCTCGACCCAGGGCTATCGCGGCGCCACGCTCGACCAGATCGCCGAGGCGGCCGGGCTCTCGAAGCCGAACCTGCTCTACTACTTCGCCTCGAAGGACGAGATCCACCGCGCGCTGCTCGACCGGCTGCTCGACACCTGGCTCGAGCCTTTGCGCGCGCTCGATCCCGAGGGCGACCCGGCGGCCGAGATCGAGGGCTATGTGGTGCGCAAGCTCCGCATGTCGCGGGATTTCCCGCGCGAAAGCCGTCTCTTCGCCGGCGAGGTTCTCGCGGGGGCGCCCCGGATCGCCGACCGGATCGGCGGCCCGCTCAGGGCGCTGATGGAGGAGAAGGCCGCCGTCATCCGGGGATGGTCGGAGGCGGGTCTGATCGCACCGGTCGATCCCCATCACCTGATCTTCTCGATCTGGGCCGCGACCCAGCACTACGCCGATTTCGACGCCCAGATCCGCGGCATCCTCGGAACCGCCGGAGGCGCGCATTTTCCAGCGGCCGAGGCCCATCTCGTCCATCTCTTCCGGCGCGCCATCGCGCCGGCGCGGGCCGGCGCGGGCTGACGCGGCTCGCGGCCTTGTGACGCTCCGGCGCCCGCGGTAAACGGACGGTCTCGTTCCTTGGCGCGGGACTTCCGATGACGACAGCCCAGGTGGCTCAGGACCAGGCCGCGCATCCGCGGTCGCATTTCTGGAAGCTCGTTCTCGGCTCGATCGGAGTCGTCTATGGCGATATCGGCACGAGCCCGCTCTATGCGATGCGCGAGGCGCTCGGCACCGCGGCGCGCGACGGGCTGACGCGGGCGGAGGTGATCGGCATCGTCTCGATGCTGCTCTGGACGCTGATCCTGATCGTCAGCTTCAAATACGTCGTGCTCATCCTGCGCGCCGACAACCGGGGCGAAGGCGGCACGCTCTCGCTCCTCGCGCTGGCGCAGCGCGCGGTCGGGCGCCGGACCCCGGCGCTGCTCGTCCTCGGGATCCTCGGCACCGCGCTCTTCTACGGCGACGCGGTGATCACGCCCGCGATCTCGGTCCTGTCCGCGATCGAGGGCGTGGAACTGATCGAGCCCGGCTTCGCGCCCTATGTGCTGCCGATCACCATCGCGATCCTCGTCGCGCTCTTCGCGGTGCAGAGCCAGGGCACCGAGCTCGTCTCGCGCTTCTTCGGGCCGATCACCCTCGTCTGGTTCCTGACGATGGGCGGGCTCGGCCTGCTGCATGTCAGCGACAATCTCGCGATCCTCCACGCCCTCAATCCCGCGCGCGCGGTCGGCTTCGTGGCGAGCCACGGCTTCGGCGCGCTGCCGGTGATGGGCTCGGTCTTTCTCGCCGTCACCGGCGCGGAGGCGCTCTACGCCGACATGGGGCATTTCGGCCGCGGCCCGATCCGGGTCGCCTGGAGCGGGCTGGTCTTTCCCGCCCTCGCGGTCAACTACCTCGGCCAGGGCGGGCTCGTGCTCGCGCGGCCCGACACGCTCGTCAATCCGTTCTTCCTGATGGCCCCCGCCTGGGGCCTGCCGGCGCTGGTGCTGCTCGCGACGCTCGCCACCATCATCGCGAGCCAGGCGGTCATCACCGGGGCCTATTCGATCACGCATCAGGCGGTCCAGCTCGGCCTCCTGCCCCGGCTCGAGGCGCGGCACACCTCCGAGAAGGAGGTCGGCCAGATCTACATGCCGCGCGTGAACTGGACGCTGCTCGCGGGCGTGCTGATCCTCGTCCTGAGCTTCCAGAACTCCGGGGCGCTCGCGAACGCCTATGGCATCGCCGTCACCGGGACGATGGTGATCACCTCGCTGATGGCGACGGTCGTCTTCCGCCGCGTCTGGCGCTGGCCGCTCGCCGCCGTCGTCGCGGTGATCGCGCCGCTCCTCGTGATCGAGAGCTTCTTCCTCGGCGCGAACCTCATGAAGGTGCATGACGGCGGCTACGTGCCGCTCGTGATCGCCGCCATCGTCTGCCTGCTGATCTGGACCTGGGTGCGCGGCACCGGCATCGTGCAGCGCAAGGCGCGCACCGACGCGGTCACGCTGCTCTCGCTCATCGCGATGCTGCGCAAGCCCAAGCTCGCCCGCGCGCCGGGCACCGCCGTCTTCCTGACCTCCGATCCCGACATCGCCCCCTCCGCGCTCATGCACAACCTCAAGCACAATTACGTGCTGCACGAGCGCAACCTGATCGTGAAGGTGAATACCGCGACGACGCCGACGGTGCCCGAATCCGAACGCGTGGTGATCGAGCATCTCGACGAGAACTTCATCCGGGTGACGCTGAGCTTCGGCTACGTGGAACAGCCGAACGTGCCCCGCGCGCTCGCCATGGCGCGCAAGCAGGGGGTGAAGTTCGACATCATGAGCACCTCGTTCTTCCTCAACCGCCGCTCCTTCAAGCCGTCGCGGCATTCGGGGATGCCGCTCTGGCAGGACCGGCTCTTCATCACGCTGACCAAGGCCGCCTCGGATGCGACGAGCTTCTACAGCCTGCCCTCGAACCGGGTGCTGGAACTCGGGCAGCAGTTCGTGATCTGACGCGTTAACGTTCCGGCAAGGTTCGGCCCCGGTTCCCGGCAATTCGCGTTAGGATCGACGCGAAGTCTCGGAGAATTTTCGGGGGAATCGCAATGATCCGGATCCGCCTCGCCCATGCCTCGGCTCCCCGCCCACGGCCCCGCGCCCATGTGGTGGTGGAGGTCGCGGCCGCGCCGCCCGCGCGCCCCCTCCGGCCCGTTCCGCTCGCCCTGGGGCTGAGCGCGCCCGTCTCGGACGGCGTTCCGCACCGCCAGCGCCGCCTCGCCGCGACGGAGGCGGCGCGCGGCTTCTCCGAGGGGACGTTCTTCCTGCCGGGGCAGATCGTCGACCGGCGAAGCTGAGGCGCGGCGGTGTCCGCCGGAATGTGAACGGGCGCCCCTCGCCAGCGGGCCGGGCGCCGGGCTATATCCATCGCCATGAAACGACGTGACCTTCTCCGCGCGGCGCTCGCCCTGCCGCTTCTCGGCTCCCTCGGCGCGCCGGCGCTGGCGCAGCCGGTCGACGTGACCGCCATCGACGCCTATCTGCGCGGGCTCCGCGTCGCGCAGGGACGCTTCCGGCAGACCAATCCGAACGGCTCGACCCAGACCGGGACCTTCACCCTGGCGAAGCCGGGCCGGATCCGCTTCGAATACGACGCGCCCAAGGGCGCGATGGTGATCGCCGACGGCTCCTGGGTCGGGGTCTTCGATCCGAAGTCGAACCGGGGGCCGACGCGCTACCCGCTCTCGAAGACGCCGCTCTCGCTGCTGCTGCGCGACGACATCTCGCTGGCCGAACCCGGCATGGTGCTCGGCGCCACGCGCGACGCCGACGGGACGACCGACATCACCGTCGTCGATCCGAAGGCGCGCGACGAGGGGCGGATCGTCATGCGCTTCGGCGCCGATCCGATCGCGCTCCGGGGGTGGCAGGTCATCACCCGGACCGGGCAGCGCACCAGCGTCCAGATCACGAGCCTCGACACCCGCGTCCGGCCGAGCCGGTCGCTCTTCAACATCGAGCTCGCCACCGCGAACCGGCGCTAGCGGCCGGGACGGGCCGCGCGCCAGGCGGCCCAGTCCGCCGGCGTGTCGAGATCGACCGCGGCGCCGGCGAGCGGCACCGCGACCACGCGCGGCCCCTCGGCCCGGATCAGCGCCCGCGCGCCCGCGTCCCCCGCGCTCGCGGCGAGCGCGGGCAGGAAGCGGCGGTCGAAGAGCACCGGGTGGCCGGGCGCGCCGCCGGATGCCACGCCGGGTTCCACCGCCCGGCAGATCGCCGCCCCCGCCCGATGCGCGGCGATCAGCGCGTCGATCCCCGCCGCCGTCACCTCCGGCATGTCGCCCAGCATCACGATCACCGCCCCCGCGTCGGGCGCGAGCGCGGCGACGCCAGCGCGCAGCGACGCCCCCATGCCCTCGGCGTGATCGGGCGCCTCCACGATCCGCGCGGCGAGGCCAGCGAGCGCCGCCCGCCGCGCCGCCGCCCCCGGCGGCAGCACGACCAGCACCTCCCGCGCCGCGCTCGCGCGCGCGCGGGCCACGAGCGTGGCGAGGAGCGGGCGACCCTCGACCGGTTCGAGCAGCTTGTCCCGCCCCTCCATCCGCCGGCCCGCGCCCGCCGCGAGCAGGACGAGGTCGACGGGCGCCGCCCTCATGCGCGCAGCCGCGCGACGATCTCGGCCAGGATCGCGACGGCGATCTCCGCGGGCGTGCGCGCGCCGATCGCGAGACCAACCGGCGCGTGGATCCGCCCGAGCGCCTCGCCGAGCCCGGCGAGCCGCTCCAGCCGCTGGGCATGGGTCTTTCGCGAGCCGAGGCAGCCGAGGTAGAAGGCGTCGCTCGCGAGCGTCGCGACGATCGCCGGATCGTCGATCTTCGGATCATGGGTCAGGGTCACCACCGCGACGCGGGAATCGAGCCCGACCTCGGCCAGCGCCTCGTCGGGCAGATCCACCATCACCCGCGTGCCCGGAAACCGCGCCTCGGTCGCGAAGGCGGAGCGCGGGTCGATCACGGTGACGTCGAACCCGGCGATCCGCGCCATCGGCGCGAGATGCTGCGCCACATGCGCGGCCCCGACGACGACGAGCCGGGGCGCGGGGGCATGCGCGCAGAGAAACCACTCCCCCGCGAAGCCGGAGCGGTCGGCGCGGAGCGCCGCCTCCGCCTCCGGCCAGAGCGGATCGCCCGGATCCGCGATCAGCCTGTGCGCCCAGTCGCCGGGCCGGGTCGCGAGCACGACGCCCCGGCGCGCCGCCCGCGCCGCGACGATCTCCGCCAGCATCTCCGGGTCCGGTCCCGCCCCGCCCACCGGCTCGAGCAGGATCCGGATCGTGCCGCCGCAGGCGAGGCCGACGGAGAAGGCGTCCTCGTCGGCGACGCCGTATTCGAGCAGCCGGGGCTTTCCATCCGCGAGCGCCGCGACCGCCTCCGCCGCGACCGCGCCCTCGACGCAGCCGCCGGAGACGGAGCCGACGAGCGCGCCGTCGCCGCTGATCGCGAGCTGCGCGCCGGCGGGCCGGGGGGCGGAGCCCCAGGTTTCCATGACCGTCGCGATCGCCGCGCCCCTTCCGGCCTCGACGAAGGCGAGCGCGGCCTCCGGCGCCTCCCGCGGCGTCGCTTCGCCCATTGCGTTCCTCTCGCTCATCGTCGTCATCCCCGCGGCCCCGTGCGCGCCTTCGCTCGCCGCCCCGTTCCGGGAACCGGCGAGCCGCGCCGAGGCGTGAAGATAAAGGCCCGGTCCGGGAATTCCACCCGGCCGGGTGCCCGGGGTTCAGAAGTTGAGGCTGTAGCTCAGCCCGTAGCCGCCATGCGCGGTCCGCTCCAGCCGGATGCCGGTGGAGAAGAAGCCGATCGCGGCGCCGGCGAGCACTTGGACCAGGTCATGCTCGTCCGTGTCGATGCGCGAGGCGCCGACGAGAACCGTGGCGGCCGCGGTCCCGGCCGCGACCCAAGGGTTGCCGGGGGCGCAGTTGAGCGAGAGATCGGTGGCCCCGGAGGCGGCGGCGGCGGTATGTCCGGAGGGGAAGCCATGCGACTCGCCGTTCGGCCGCTCGTTAATCCCGGAATCGCCCAGCCCGTATTTCAGCCCCTCGACGCTCAGCGCCATGACGCCGAAGCCGGTCGCATAGCTCGCGAGGCGCTCCTGCTTCCAGGCGCAGACCGCCGCGGCGCCGGGCAGAGCGTATTTCAGCACATCGCCCGCGGTGTCGAGCCCGTCGGCGCGCGCGCCCGCCGGCGCGAGGGCGAGCCCGGCCGCGAGCGCGAGCGCGGCCCTGCGGAACGGGGGGGGAGCTTGGTCTGGACGCATCGGCTTTCCTCGGCGGATCGGCGGTTCATAGAGCGCGAAACCCGGCGCGAGTTCAAGGCTCGGGCAAGGCGCGACATTTCGCGCCGCCTGCTCTATCCTCGGGCGCCGAAGCGGTGGAACCGCCCGAGGGCGGACCGCGTTTCCCGGGCGCGAAAAGTCGGGGGGACGGAGAGAGATGCGCCAAGCCGAAGTGACCGAGGGGGTCTGGTCGACGCTGCTCGGGCTCCGCGAGGGCGCGCGCCGCGCCCCCGGCCCCGACTGGAGCGCGGCCGAGCGGGCGGCCTGGGATCTCTACGCGCCGATCGCCGGCGGGGCCGATCCGGGCCCATATTTCTTCGCCCAGGTCGGTCAGTCGATCGACGGGCGGGTGGCGACGGTCAGCGGCGACGCGGCCGATGTCTCCGGCCACGAGGGGCTCTGCCATCTGCACCGCTGCCGGGCGCTCGCCGACGCGGTGGTGATCGGGGTGCGGACCGCGCTCGCCGACAATCCGCGGCTGACGGTGCGTCATGTGCCGGGGCGCCATCCGGTCCGCGTCGTCCTCGATCCGCGCGGCCGGCTGCCCGACGAGGCGGGGCTGCTCAGCGACGCGAGCGCGCACCGGATCGTGATCCAGTCGGTTCCCCGCCGCCGGCCCGACGGGGTCGAGGTGATCACCCTGCCCTCGCGCGAGCATGTGATGAACCCCCGCGCGATCCGCGACGCGCTGCTGGCGCGCGGCCTTCGCCGCGTGCTGGTGGAGGGGGGCGGCACGACCATCGCGCATTTCCTGGAGGCCGGGCTGCTCGACCGGCTGCACGTGGGCGTCGCGCCGCTCATCATCGGCGCGGGGCCCTCGGGGCTCCGCACCTCTCCGATCGACCGGCTCTCGCAGGCGCTCCGGCCGAGGACGGCGGTCTACGGGCTCGACACCGACGTGATCTTCGATTGCGCGCTCGACCCTTCGGGCAGCGCGAGCAGATCGACATGGCCGACCACCGCGGAGGAAATCCCGCCCGCGATCGCGGCGAGCCGCGCCTGAAGCCAGTCCTCCGCTCCCGGGCAGCCGCATTCCTCCGCCGCCCGGGCGACGCCTTTCGCCAGTTCGCGCTGAAGCGCCGCGTCCCGGGGATGGAGCAGCCAGTCCGACCGCGCCATCCGCGCCACGAAGCCCCGCGCGCGCAGGAGTTCGGCGAGGATCGCCGCCCCTTGCGGGCCGAGCGCGGGGCCGAGGCCCTTGTCGCGCAACTGGTGGCCGTTGAAGGCGGCGAGGATCTCCGCCTCGCCCGGCGCGACGCCCGGGGACCAGTTCATCCGCCCGTCGTAGCTGAGCGCGCCGTGAAACCCGAGCCCTTCGGCGGCCAGCCGATCCGCGAAGGCCTCGAGCCAGTCGCGCGGCATCAGGTCGAGCAGCGCCGAGCAGGTGACGAGCGTCGCGCCGCCGAGCGGCAGGGCCTCGATGTCGCCGAGGTCGAGCAGATGCCCCTCGCCCCGCGCGCCCGCGTCGCGCACCGCCCGTTCGAGCAGGGCCGGATCGCGGTCCACGAGGCGCCAGCGCGCCGCGCGGGCCTCGGCCCCGAAGGCGCGCCGCGCCGCGCCGGTGCCGCAGCCGAGATCGACCACCACCGGCGCCCCCGCGCGCCGCAGCCAATCGACCGCGCCGCGCAGCAGCGGGATGCTGCGCGCGCCCCGGTCCGCCGGCTCCCGAAGCGCCAGCCAGTCCGCGTCGAAACTCATCCGAGCGCCTCCGCGACCCGCGCCGCGGTCTCGGGCCATCCCGGCAGGGCGCGGCCCGCCCGCCACGCCGCCTCGGCGCATTCCGCGCGGTGGCGCCGGTCAGCGAGGAGCGGCCGGAGCGCGGCGGCCAGGGCCGCGGGATCGCCGGGCGGCGCCAGCCCGCCCGCCGCCTCCGGCACCAGATCCGCGATCGCCCCGGCCCGGCAGGCGACGACCGGCAGGCCCTGGCTCAGCGCCTCCGCGAAGGCCATGCCATAGCCCTCGTATTCGGAGGCGAGCACGAAGACATCCGCCCGCGTCATCGCGGCGCGCGTGTCCGCGGCCGCCCCCTCCAGCGCGATCCGCCGGTCAAGACCGCGTGCGACGATCCGCGCGGTGAGCGCGGCGGCGCAATCCGGGTCGAGCCGGTCGGACCCGATGATCCGCGCCTCCCAGTCGAGATCCGCGAGAAGGGCCAGCGCGTCGATCAGCACGTCGTGGCGCTTGCGCGGGATCAGCGAGCCCACCGACAGGATCCGGGGCGGCGTGTTCCCGCCCGGCGCGCGGGCGGCCGGATCGGTGCCCGGCGGCGCCACGGTGATCCGCGCCGGATCGACGCCGAAACCCTCCGCGAGGCGCCGGCCGGTCGCGGCGCTGGTCACGACCACCGCCGCCGCCGCTTCGAGCGCCCGCCGCTCGGCCGCGAGGAGGCGGCTTCGCGTCGCGGGATCAAGCCCGCTCTCGTCTCCGAGCGGATGGTGGACGAGGGCGACGAGCCGGAGCCGCCCGGCCTCCCGCGTCATCTCCTCCGGCGCGGCGCCGAAGGCGAGCCCGTCGATCAGCAGGATCTCTCCGTCGGGCCGCGCCGCGAGGAGCGCGGCGACCGCGGCCCGCTCCTCCGGTCCCGCGTCGGGGAAGGCGCCGGAGAGGCCGAGGACCTCGACCTCCCAATCGAGCGCGCGCAGTTCCGAGATCAGCTTCCGGTCATAGCCATAGCCGCCGGTCGGCGCGTCGAGATCGCCGGGAACGACGAAGCCGAGGCGTCGCCTCACAGCGCGCCCTCGTACCAGCCGCGCGCGAGGTGGCTTTCGTGGAGCGTCACCCGGATCCGCGCGAGCCTTCCGCCATCCGCGAGCCGTCCGGCCCGGGCGGCCCCGGCGAGGGCGTCGAAGA
Source organism: Amaricoccus solimangrovi (assembly GCF_006385685.1). Lineage (GTDB taxonomy): Bacteria > Pseudomonadota > Alphaproteobacteria > Rhodobacterales > Rhodobacteraceae > Amaricoccus > Amaricoccus solimangrovi. The sequence goes on from NZ_VFRP01000002.1 coordinate 334,970, forward strand.
CGTGCTTGCAGAGGAATTCGGTCGTGGTGAACTTGCCGGCGAATTCGGGCTTCTCGTCGAGATTGGCATAGCGCAGCGGCGCCAGGGCGGCGGCGAGCGCCTCCGTGGCCAGGCCGATGTCGACGACCAGCCCCTCGGCGTCGAGTTCCTCCGCGAGGAAGGCGGCGTCGACGACGAAGGTCGCGCCATGCACGCCCTGCGCCGGCCCGAAGGTGGGCGACGGCAGGCTGTGCGCCACCATGATGTGATCCCTGACTTCGACTGCGAACATTCAGCTTCCTCCCTCGGCGCGATAACGGACGCGGTGGCAGAGGGTTCCCGGATCCCCGAGGATCGCGCCGTAGCGCGCGGCGAGATCCGCGAAGTCCGTCTCCCCGCTGATGAGAGCGTCGAGCACCGGATCGGCGAGCAGGTCGAGCGCCTTCGCGAGCCGGCGCGCGTGGCTCCAGCGCGGGCGGCGGCTCGGCGCCACGGAGCCGACCTGGCTCGAGACGATCCGGACGCGGCCGGCGTGGAAGGCGCCGCCGAGGCCGATCTCGACCGCGCGGTCGCCGTACCAGCTCGCCTCGACCACCGTGCCCTCGACCCCGACCGCGCCGATCGCGGTGGCAAGGCCGGCCGCGCTGGCGCTGGCGTGAATGGCGAGGTCGCAGCCCCCGGGCGCGGCCTCGGGCGCGGCGAAGCGGCAGCCGAGCGCCGCGGCGAGCCCGGCCCGGGCCGGGTTCACGTCGACGAGCGTCACCTCCGCCCCCGGCATCCGCGCGCAGAGCCAGGCGGCGAGCGCGCCCACGACGCCCGCGCCGATGACCGCGACCCGGTCCCCCGGCCCCGCGCCCGCGTCCCAGACCACGTTGAGCGCCGTCTCCATGTTCGCCGCGAGCACCGCGCGCGCCGGGGGAACCGCGTCGGGCACCGGCGCCGCCATCGCGGCGGGCAGCGCGAACTCGTCCTGATGCGGCGCGAGCGCGAAGATCACGCGGCCACGCAGCGCCGCCGGTCCCTCGGTCACCCGCGCGACCGTCGCGTAGCCGTATTTGACCGGGAACGGGAAATCGCCCTCCTGCAGCGGCGCGCGCATCCGCCCGCGCTCGCCCTCCGGAACCCCGCCCCGGAAGACCAGCGCCTCCGTCCCGCGGCTGACGCCGCCGAAGAGCGCCCGCGCGCGGATCTCGCCCGTCCCCGCCGCCGTCTCGCGCAGTTCCGCCACGCCCGGCGCGGTGATCCAGAGCGCGCGCGGCATCAGCTCCGCGCCATCGACAGGAGCGCGTCCGCGACGAGCTTCAGCGAGATCGCGAAGAGCGTGACCTGCACCAGCCGGAAGAAGAGCCCGTCCGGAATGATCCGCGTCAGCTTCGCCCCGGCGAAGGTGCCGGCGATCCCGACCGGCAGGATGAGGAGCGCGAGCTTGCCGTCGACGGCGGAGAAGGAATCGAGTTCCCAGTAGGGAATGATCTTCGCCGCGTTGATCACCGCGAAGGTGATCGTGGCGGTGCCGGCGAAGACGAGCTTCTCGAGTTTCTGCGGCAGGACGTACATCTGGAAGGGCGGCGCGCCGGAATGCGAGACGAAGCTGGTGAACCCCGTCAGCGCGCCCCAGAACAGGCCCCCCGGCAGGTCCGCGGGCCGGGGCGCCACCGCCCCCTTCCGCCCGGCGAGCCAGACGCGGAGGCAGAAGCCGATGCCGGTGAGCCCGACCAGCATCCCGACGAAACTGTCCGAGACATGCGCGGCGATCGCCCAGCCGATTCCGACGCCGATCACGCCCGCCGGGATCAGGATCGCGAGGTTCCGCCCCGAGTAGATCCTGCGGTAGAGCCAGAGCCCGACGAGATCGGTGGCGCAGAAGATCGGCAGCAGCAGCGCCGCGGCCAGGATCGGCGACATGACGAGCGCCATCAGCGGCACGGCGAGCGCGCCGACCGCCGGCAGCCCGCCCTTGGACATGCCGACGAGGAAGGCCGCGAGCATCGCGAGCAGGATGACGGAAATCGGCTCGGCCATCGGCGGTATTCCTTCCGGCGCCGCGACCGGAGCCCCTCTCTCCGCCCGGATCGTCCCGGGCATGCTCACGGCGTTTCTAATGGTTCGCGCGCGCGGACAGAAGCGCCAAATCGCCTGCCACGAGCGGCGCGACTCAGGCGCGCCGGCGGAGCCAGCCGGACGGCCTCCGCTGCCTCCGAAACAGGCATCGGATGCCCCGCGGGACACCGGATCGAAGGCCTCCGCGCATCGGCGGATTCTTGCCTAAAAACATCAGTGTAGCAAAATATCCGAGGAGTTGCATTCCCGTCACACCCATTCAACAGTTTGGAACCAATAGAAAATCTGGCGGAACTGCGACGTTCGCGGCGACGGCTGACATGCCCCCGGGGGCGCGCTGGCGGGGCCGAATGCTCCCGCCGCGCCGGATGCGCGGGAAGCCCCGAAATTTTGGCTGTTGCGCGAAGCCCCGACCTCGCGGTTAATAGCCCCGTGATCGCTGCACCAAGAGATCACGGGGCCCTGGCGACCACCCCACCCCTCACACAATCGGTCGCCATGGTTGCCGCCAGGCGGGTGCTCGAGATTACGAGCACCCGCCATCGGCAAGGCCCGCCGCGAGGCGGACCGCAGGCCATCTCCCGCCGGAGGGTCCGCGCGCATACCCTGAACTCAATCACAAGGATAACCGATTGCGCGCGTTTGTCCGCGTTCGATGCAAGGCGATTTATTTCAGAAAAAATGCGTAAAAATCAACCGCAATCTCTACCCTCCCGTCTCCACCGGCGGGACATCGCCGTGTCGCGCGGTTGAGAAACAGGGCGCGGGACGTCTCCTAGTACCCTGTTAACAAGCAAGAATTCGTTGTTTCCATCAGGCGGCCGCCGCGGTCCTCGCAATATTGCCGCCACACCGCGCCCTTGGACGAGAAAGGCCCGCCGGCTGATTCTCCACCGGCGGGCCTTCGGGGCCGACTCAGGGCCGCCGGGCGATCAGGCGGCGATCGCCTCGGGCGGCGGCGCCTTGGCGCCGGTCATGAAGGCGACCGCGTCCGACATCGTGCATTCCTTCGGATCGACGACGCAGAGCCGCCGGCCGAGGCGATGGACGTGGATGCGGTCCGCGACCTCGAAGACATGGGGCATGTTGTGGCTGATGAGCACGATCGACTGCCCCCGGCTCCGCACGTCCTGGATCAGTTCCAGCACCTTGCGGCTTTCCTTGACGCCGAGTGCCGCCGTCGGCTCGTCGAGGATGACGACCTTGGAGCCGAAGGCCGCCGCGCGCGCCACCGCCACGCCCTGGCGCTGGCCGCCCGAGAGCGTCTCCACCGCCTGGTGGATGTTCTGGATCGTGAGCAGGCCGAGTTCCGAGAGCTTCTGCCGGGCGAAGGATTCCATCGCCGGCCGGTCGAGCATCCGGAACCACTTGCCCATGACCCCCTCGCGGCGCAGCTCGCGGCCCATGAACATGTTGTCCGCGATCGAGAGCGCGGGGGCGAGCGCGAGATTCTGGTAGACCGTCTCGATCCCCGCCTCCCGCGCCTGCATCGGCGAGGTGAACTGCACCTTCTCCCCGTCGAGATGGATCTCGCCCTCGTCGGGCACGACCGCGCCGGAGATCGCCTTGATCAGGCTCGACTTGCCGGCGCCGTTGTCGCCGATCACCGCGAGGATCTCACCCCGGCGGAGTTCGAAATCCGCGTTGTCGAGAGCGGTGACCCGCCCGTAGCGCTTCACGATTCCACGCGCCTGGAGGATTGCATCGGTCATCTGGATTACCCCGCGACTTTCCGGATCCACTGGTCGACAGCGACCGCGAAGATGATGAGCAGGCCGATCAGCAGGTAGGTCCACTGCGGGTCGGTCCCGAGCAGGCGAAGGCCGAGCTGGAAGACGCCGACGATCAGCGCGCCGAACAGCATGCCGAGGATCGAGCCCCGTCCGCCGAAGAGCGAGATGCCGCCGATCACCACGGCCGTGATCGATTCGATGTTGGCGAACTGCCCCGCCGTCGGCGAGACCGAGCCGATGCGCCCGATCAGCACCCAGCCCGCCAGCGCGCAGATGAGGCCCGAGAGCGTGTAGACCTGGATCAGCGTCTTCTCGACCTTGACGCCCGCGAGCTCGGCCGCGTCCGGATCGTCGCCGATCGCGTAGACATGCCGGCCCCAGGCGGTCTGCGTCAGCACATAGGCGAGGACGAGGACGAGCAGCACCATCGCGATGACGCCGAAGGTGAAGACCGCGCCGCCCATACGGACCTGACCGCCGAAGAGCTGGAGCATCGGCGCCTGGGCGGCGATGTCCTGGCTGCGGATCGTCTCGTTCTTCGAGTAGAGGAAGTTCGCCGCGAGCACGATCTGCCACATGCCGAGCGTGACGATGAAGGGCGGCAGCTTCATCCGCGCGACGAGGAAGCCGTTCACATAGCCGATCAGGCCGCCGACGGCGAAGCCGCAGAGAATGGAGATCGGCGCCGGCAGGCCGTAGCGGAAGGTGAACTGCCCCATGATCACCGAGGACATCACCATGATGGCCCCGACCGAGAGTTCGATGCCCGCGGTCAGCACCACGAGCGTCTGCGCCGCGCCGACGATGCCGGTGATCGCCACCTGCTGCAGGATCAGAGTGAGCGCGAAGGCGGAGAAGAACTTCGTTCCGAGCAGCAGCCCGAAGAGCAGGAGCGAGATCACGAGCACGATCAGCGGCACGAAGGCCGGATTGCCGTGCAGTACGTGCTGCGCCCGTTCCAGCGGGCTCTTGCGATGGCGTTCGAAGGAGGCGACCTCGGTCGCGCTGTCCTTCAGGACCCGTTCGAATTCCTGTGTTGGCTGGGACTTCGCATCGGCCATTGGTTTCCCCCCATGGAACCTGGCGGCGGGCGGAGCCCGCGGATTTGCGTTGATCTGTCCGTTGGTCGTCTTCTTCTTGCTTGTCGGGGGAACGGCCGGCGGCGCCGGCCGATCCCGTCAGTCGCCGGCGATCAGCCCCAGCACTTCTCCAGCCCTTCCTGCGAGGTGATCGAGTCGACCCCCTCGACCGGCTTGTCGGTGATGAGCGTCACGCCCGTGTCGGTGAATTCCTTGCCCGGCGTCTTTTCGGGAAGCTTGCCGGTATCGGCGTATTCCTTGATCGCCTCGATGCCCTTGGAGGCCATGATCAGCGGGTATTGCTGCGAGGTCGCGCCGATGACGCCCTCGGCCACGTTCTTGACGCCGGGGCAGCCGCCGTCGACGGAGACGATGGTGACATCGCCCTCGCGGCCGACCGACTTCAGTGCCTCGTAGGCGCCGGCCGCGGCCGGCTCGTTGATCGTGTAGACGAGGTTGACCATCGGATCCTGCTGGAGAAGGTTCTCCATCGCGGTCCGGCCCCCCTCCTCGTTGCCGTTGGTCACGTCGTGGCCGACGATCCGGGAATCGTCCTCGTCGCCGATCACCGCCACGTTCTTCGTGTCGATGCCGAAGCCGGTCATGAAGCCCTGGTCACGCAGCACGTCGACCGTGGGCTGCGCGGGCAGCAGGTCGAGGAAGGCGATCCGCGCGTCGGCCGCGCCGTCGCCGAGCGTCGCCTTCGCCCATTCGCCGATCAGCCGCCCCGCCTCGAAATTGTCGGTGGCGAAGGTGGCGTCCGCCGCGTCCGCCGGGTCGAGCGGCGTGTCGAGCGCGATCACGAGGATGCCGGCGTCGCGCGCCTTCTTGACCGACTCGACGATGCCCTTGGAATCCGTCGGCACGAGCAGGATGCCCTTGGCGCCGTCGGCGACGCAGGTCTCGATCGCCTGCACCTGGCTTTCGTTGTCGCCCTCGATCTTGCCGGCGTATGTCTTGAGCCCGACACCGAGTTCCTCGGCCTTGGCGAGCGCGCCTTCCTTCATCTTCACGAAGAACGGGTTGGTGTCCGTCTTGGTGATGAGGCAGGCGTTCACGTCGGCGGCCTGCGCCCCGGCTGTCATCGCGCCGAAGGCGGCGGCGGCCATCAGCGCCCCCCTGAGGGTTCCGAAAGTCATGCTGAGTTCTCCTCCCTTGGCAGCCGGGTCCATCCCGCCCGGCTTGTGGATAAGGAAACCCGATTCCGGCCGTTCTGTCAATAAATAAATCACTCTGATTTATTATTAGAGCGTAGACTGCCCCGGGCGAGACCGGTCGGAGTACCGGCGGCCAGGGGGAATCCGCGATGAACCAGAGCATGCGCGACGAGACGCTGTCGCCCGCGCGGCGAGGCACGAACCAGGCCGGGATGCGCGCCTTCAACGAGCGGCTGGTGCTGACGCTGGTGCGCGCGCACGGGCCGCTGGCCAAGACCGACATCGCCCGCATGACCGGACTCTCGGCCCAGACCGTCTCGGTCATCATGCGCGCGCTCGAGGCCGAGCATCTGCTCCGCCGGGGGGAGCCGCAGCGCGGCCGGGTGGGCCAGCCCTCGGTGCCGTTGTCGCTGGAACCGGACGGGGCCTATTTCATCGGCGTCAAGATCGGCCGCCGCGGCCTCGACCTGGTGCTGGTCGATTTCGCCGGCAACCTCCGGCTCGAGGAAAGCGAGGCCTATCCCTACCCCACGCCGAGCCGGGCGATCGCGACGATCCGCGCCGGCGTCCGGTCCTGCGAGCGGCTGCTCGGCCGGCGATCCGACCGGATCGCGGGCATCGGGCTCGCGATGCCCTTCCTGCTGTGGCAATGGGCCGAGGCCGTGGGCGCGCCGCCGGAGGAGCTCGACCTCTGGCGCCAGGTGGACCTGCGCGCGGAGCTTGCGAACCTGCTGCCCTATCCGGTCTACCTGCAGAACGACGCGACCGCGGCCTGTGGGGCGGAACTGGTTTTCGGCCAGCACGCGGGGCTGCGCGATTTCATCTACTTCTACGTCGGCGCCTTCATAGGCGGCGGGCTGGTGCTCGATGGCGGGCTCTATACCGGGCGCTCGGGCAACGCGGCCGCGATCGGATCGATGCCGGTGCCCCGGCCCGGCGGCGGCACCGAGCAGCTGATCCATCAGGCCTCGCTCGTCGTGCTGGAACGGCGGCTGCGCGCGGCGGGGATCGAGCCGGAGCCGCTCTACGATCCGGCCGCCGACTGGTCGGGCTTCGGCGCCCATCTCGATGCCTGGCTCGATCAGGCGGCGCGCGGCATCGCCGCCGCGGTCGCCGCGGTCGGCGCGGTCATCGACATCGAGGCGGCGGTGATCGACGGCGCGATACCGCCCTCGATCCAGACGCGGCTGGTCGAGGGCGTGCGCGCGCGGCTCGGCGAGACCGACCTCTCCGGCATCCAGCCGCCCCGGATCGAGCCCGGCGGCATCGGCCCCGCCGCCCGCGCGCTCGGGGGGGCGAGCCTGCCGCTCTTCGACCGCTATCTGGTCGAGCAGCACCGGCTCGCCTCGATCCGGGCCGACCCCTCGATCGTCAGATGAGGCCGAGGCTCCGGAACGAGGCATCCTCCTCGCGGCCGATGATCACGTGGTCGAAGACCTGAACCCCGATCGCGCCGCAGGCGCTCTCGATCTGGCCGGTCATGTCGATATCCGCCCGGCTCGGCGTCGGGTCGCCCGAGGGATGGTTGTGCACGAGGATGATCGCCGTCGCGCCGAGTTCCAGCGCCCGCTTCGCCACCTCGCGCGGATAGACGGGCACGTGATTGACCGTGCCCTTCGCCTGCTCCTCGTCGGCGATCAGCGTGTTCTTCGTGTCGAGGAACAGGATCCGGAACTGCTCGGTCTCGCGATAGGCCATCACCGTCTTGCAATAGCTCATCAGCGCCTCCCATGAGCCGATCACCTCGCGCCGCATCACCCGCGCCCGCGCCATCCGGTGCGAGATCGCCTCGAAGAGGCGGAGCTGGTACCAGACCTTCGGCGTGACCCCGGCGACCGCCATCAGCCGCGTCTCGCTCGCCGCGATCACGCCGTTCAGGTCGCCGAAGGTCGAGAGCAGCGTCTTGGCGAGGGGCTTCACGTCGATCCGGCCGATCGCATTGAAGAGGATCATCTCCAGGAGTTCGTATTCCGGCATCGCCGCGTGCCCGCCGGCGAGGAAGCGCTGGCGCAGCCGCTCGCGATGTCCCCAGTAATGCGGCCGCGCGTCGGGCTCGGGCCGCGCCCCGAAGGCGCCGGAAACAGCCGACGGCCGTTCGGGACCCGGGTCGCGGGCATAGGCCTCCGCCGGGGGCAGCCGCCGGTCGAAATCGGCGAGGCTCCGGAGCGCCTCCTCCGAGAAGCCGAAGTTCTCCCGTTCCCGGCTCATCCCGTTTCTCCCTCCCGCGTTCGGCGGGGCGAGGATCGGGCGGGATGGTTAAGAAAGTCCCGACAGGCCCCGGCGGTGGCCCCTCAGCCCTTCACCATCGGATCGGTGAGCTTGCGGTGTTCCTGGAGCGCGAAACGGTCGGTCATCCCGGCGATGTAGTCGGCGACCACGCGGGCGCGCTCGGTCGGGTCGAACAGGGCGCAGGCGTTCCAGCCCGACGGCATCAGTTCCGGCCCCGAGGTGAAGAGCTCGAAAAGCTCGCGTACCACGAGCTTCGCCTTGCGCCGCATCCGCTGGACCGTCCAGTGCCGGTACATCCGGTGATAGAGGAAGGTCCGGATCTCCTTGAGCTTCTCGAAGACGGGCCCCGAGAAGCGGATCACCGGGCGGCCGAGCAGGCGGACCGCCTCCGCGCTCGCGGGCGCGGCCTCCGCGATCAGGCGCCTGCTCTCCGCCAGCACGTCCTCGACCAGCAGGCCGAAGAAGCGCCGAAGCGACTCGTGCTCCCGCCGCCCGGGCTCGAGCCCCGGCCAGCGCCGGTCCACCGCCTCGACGCAGGGGCCGATCAGCGGCAGCGCCCTGAGATCGTCGAGCGTGAAGAGCCCCGCCCGGAGCCCGTCGGCGAGATCGTGGTTGTTGTAGGCGATGTCGTCGGCGATCGCCGCCACCTGCGCCTCGGCGCTCGCATGGGTGTGGAGCTCCAGATCCTGCGAGGCCGCGTATTCCGCGAGCGCGAAGGGCAGCTCGCCCGTCACCGGCCCGTTGTGCTTGGCGATCCCCTCCAGCGTCTCCCAGGTGAGGTTCAGCCCGTCATATTCCGCGTAATGCGCCTCGAGCCGCGTCACGATCTTCAGCGCCTGGGCGTTGTGGTCGAAACCGCCGAAAGGCTCCATCAGGTCCTGGAGCTCGTATTCGCCGGTATGGCCGAAGGGCGGATGCCCGAGGTCGTGGGCGAGCGCCACCGCCTCCGCCAGCTCCTCGTTGAGCCCGAGGGTCCGCGCGACCGTCCGCGCCACCTGCGCCACCTCGATCGAATGGGTGAGGCGCGTGCGGTAGTAGTCGCCCTCGTGCTCGACGAAAACCTGGGTCTTGTGCTTCAGCCGCCGGAAGGCGGAGGAGTGGATGATCCTGTCCCGGTCGCGCTGGAAGGCGGAGCGATGCGCCGAGCCTTCCTCGGGATGGAGCCGTCCGCGGCTCGTCTCGGGGCGGGTGGCATACGCGGCGGTCATCTTCGTCAGTGCTCCGGGCCTTGTCGGGCGGCGGTCTCGCGCCTACCTACCCACCGTTAACGCATCGAGGATCGGGTCGAAAGATGCAGCTTGCCATTCCGCCGCGCGTCACGGACCGGGCCTTCGCCCGGCTCAGCGAGATCAACGAAGAAGGCCCGCGCCGGTTCCTCCGCGTCGCGGTCGAGGGCGGCGGCTGCTCCGGCTTCCAGTACGACATCCGCCTCGAGGAGGCGGCGGCGAGCGACGACCTCGTGCTCGAGAAGGCCGGCGCCGCGGTACTGATCGACCCGGTGAGCCTGCCCTTCCTCGCCGACGCGGAGATCGACTTCGCCGACGAGCTGATCGGCGCGCGCTTCGTGATCAACAATCCCAACGCCACCTCGAGCTGCGGCTGCGGCACCAGCTTCTCGATGTGACCCCGCCGCCGCCGCTTGCCTCCGCGGCGCCGCGCGTCTAGCGTCCGCGCCATGAAAATCGCGACCTTCAACATCAACGGCGTCCGCGCCCGGATCGTGGCCCTGCTCGACTGGCTCAGGGAGACCCGGCCCGACGTCGTGCTCTTGCAGGAGATCAAGACGGTCGACGACGGCTTCCCCCGGCTCGAGGTCGAGGATCTCGGCTACGCGATCGAGACCCACGGGCAGAAGGGCTTCAACGGCGTCGCGATCCTCTCCCGCCTGCCGCTCGAGGATGTGACGCGAGGCCTGCCCGGCGACGAGAGCGACGAACAGGCGCGCTGGATCGAGGCGACGGTGGTGGGCGAGACCGCCGCGCGGATCTGCGGCCTCTACCTGCCGAACGGCAATCCGGCGCCAGGACCGAAATACGACTACAAGCTCGCCTGGATGGAGCGCCTGCGCCACCGGGCCGAGGCGCTGCTCGCCGAGGAAAGCTGCGCCGTGCTCGCGGGCGACTACAACGTGATCCCGGCGCCGGAGGATTGCTGGGATCCGCGGATCTGGGCGAAGGACGCGCTCTTCCTTCCGCCGACCCGCGCCGCCTACCAGCGGCTCCTGAACCTCGGCCTGACCGACGCGCTGCGCGCGACCGACGCGCACGCGGGCGTCTATACCTTCTGGGACTACCAGGCCGGCGCCTGGCCGAAGAACCACGGCATCCGCATCGACCACCTGCTGCTGACACCGGCCGCGGCTGACCGGCTGACCGCCTGCGGCGTCGACGCGCATGTGCGCGGCCGCGAGAAGCCCTCCGACCACGTGCCGGTCTGGATCGAGCTCGCCGCCTGAGCGGGCCTCATCCCTCCCGGGTCACGTCCTCGCCATAGAGCCAGTCGAACCGACCGAGCATCCGTCCGGGCGCGAGGCGCGACATGAGCGCGAGGCCGAGATGCGCCGCCCGCCGGATCCCGGGCGCGCCGAGATGGTAGATCCGGCCGTTGCGCGCCGCCGCCCGCTGGACCCGCTCCGCCCGCGCGCGCCGGCGCGCCACGAAGGCCGCGAGCGCCGCGTCGCGGTCGGTCCGCGCGTCGAGTTCGCATGCGAGCACATGCGCGTCCTCGAGCCCCATCCCGGCCCCCTGGGCGAGGAAGGGCAGCATCGGATGGCAGGCGTCGCCGATCATCACCACCCCGTCGCGCTGCCATTCGGCGAGCGGCTCGTGATCGTAGAGCCCCCAGAGGAAGACCCGGTCCACCGCGCCGAGCAGGTCGGTGACCTCCGGCGCCCAGCCCGCGCAGCCGGCGCGCAGTTCCGCCGGGTCGCCCTCGTTCATCCAGCCCTCGTCCGCGCGCCGTTCGCGCTCCTCGATCGCCACGAGATTCACGAGTGTCCCCCGGCGCAGCGGATAGCTCACCACGTGCCGACGCGGCCCCATGGCGAGGCGCGTGACCGGCGGATGCGGGCGCGCCAGCCGCTCGGCGGGCACGAGCGCGCGCCAGGCGACCGCGCCGGCGTAGCGCGGCGCGCCGCCACCGAAGAGCGCGCTCCGCGCCCGCGAGCGCGCCCCGTCGGCCGCGACGACGAGATCCGCCTCGAAGCGCTCGCCCGCCTCGGTGCGGAGCCTCGGCGCCCCGTCCCCGGTCTCGAACCGCGCGACCCGCGCGCCGAGCAGGATCTCCGCGCCCGCGCGCCGCGCGGCGCCCTCGAGCAGGTCGAGGAGGTCGGCCCGGTGGAACTGCCAGTAGGGCCGCCCGTGCCGCGCCAGCGCCGCCGCCCCCATCGGCACGCGCGCGACGAGCCGCCCGCCCCGGTCGGTGAGTTCGATCGCCTCCGGCGCGCTGGCCCGCCGCGCCGCCGCCTCGCCGAGGCCGAGCGCCTCGAGCACCGCGACGCCGTTCGGCCCGATCTGCAGCCCCGCCCCCACCTCCGCGAGTTCCGGCGCCTGTTCGAGCACCCGCACCCGCGCGCCTCGCCGCGCGAGCGCCGCCGCCGCCGCGAGACCGGCGATCCCGCCGCCGACCACCAGAACATCGCGCCCCTCGACCGCCACCCGAAGCCTCCCGATCCCCGATTCCGCGCCGCATCCTAGGCTTTCGCCCCGCCCGGGTCAGGGGGCGATTTCAACGCGGCCAAAAAGGTTCGAATTGCTCTGGACGCCCGGAATCGGCTTTGCTATAGGCTCCCCACCCCAGCGGATGGGGACCGCGTTCCGGCGTAGCTCAGCGGTAGAGCAGTTGACTGTTAATCAATTGGTCGCAGGTTCGATCCCTGCCGCCGGAGCCAAAAACCTCAAGATCTCAGAGCGTTAGCCCAGCCCTCACCGGGTGGGTTTGGCGTTTTGGCGACAGGGGTAACATTCGGGGTAACGGTTTGCGCGCTGGAAATCAGGCGGCGTAGCCAGTGAGATCCCGCGCCTCAATCCAAAGGTCGCCCGTTTCCCAATCCGAAAGCAGCCCGCCCTCGCAGGTGTCTGCGATCACCTTGGCGGCGAAGTCGGCGGCGCAGGTACAGGGTAGCGCCATCATCCGGTCAAGGATCTCACGGGCGGGACGGTGGAACAGGCGCTCAAGCACCTCGTCGGTATCGTTCGGATAGGTTCCCGCAGCGTCCATGAGGGCGCGGTACTCGCGAAAAAGGCTCAGGATCTCGGTGTTCGGATTATCCATAGTTAGGCTCTCACCATCTGGGCCGAGGCACGCATGAGCGCGGCGACGGTATCCTGATTGTCGAAGCTTCCGCGAGAAATTTGCGCGGTGATGTATTCGGCTTTCGCGCGGCTCGCCGCGATGCTCGTCGGGGCATATTCGGCCAGCGCGGTCGCCGCCTCGATCTCGTCGTCGTTGGCTTCTTCCTCCGCCGCCCACTCCTCGGCCGTGGCCGCTCGGCCCAGAGCAACAGAGTCGCACGCCGCGCAGGCCTCATTGTGAGTTTCCAGCGCCACGCGGTGAGCCTCGATCAGCGCGAAGGTCTGGTCTTCGGGCGTCCCGCTGGCCATGGCCACCGCCGGGATAGCGGTGAGCGCGGGCGCGGCTTTGATGATCTCGCGGCGGGTGATGTTCTTGATCATGACAGCGCCCCCATCAGCCGCTTGGCCCGGCGAAGCGCGGCGCGGACGTAGGAGCGCGCCTCGCGCTCGGGCAGGCTGTAGCCGTCGCGACGCTCGGACGCGTCGAGCGCCAGGAGCAAAAGGTCGTGGATTTCGAAGAGGGGATTTTCAGGCAAGCCGATAGCGGCTGCCGAAGCGCGGTTGCGCGGCATGATTTGCTACGTTGGTTCACTTCATGATAGATATTGAGCATGGTGCCCAACTTTGGGCATTCAGTCAATCTAAAAGCACAAGGTTGCGCTTTATGCCCATATCTCCCGCCCAGTGTCGCGCAGCGCGAGCACTAATCGAGCTCGATCAGGCAGGCTTGGCGGAAGCCGCCCGTGTTGCACGGAATACGGTCGTCGCTTTTGAGAAGGGGCAGAGGGCGCCCAACCACAATAACCTTGCCGCGATCCGCTCGGCGCTCGAAGCGGCCGGCGTCGAGTTCATTGCGGAAAACGGCGGGGGCGCTGGGGTACGGTTGCGGCGAGCATGAGCGAAGAAACCGATCAGCCGCTACCAGAATCCCCGATCGAAGCCGCGAGGAAGGTCGCCGAGTGGATGCCTCGCACCCTGCGGATCGCTCATCGAACCTTTATCTCCCACGGTCAATTCACCGCCGCGAACGCTCTACTTCTCGAAGTTCAGGAAGTGGAAGACGCAAGGAGCTTCATTCGCCAGCACGACTTCCGAGAAGTGATCCACGGATATTCTCACGACTCTATGTGCATGGCAGTCGTTGGGCTTTGTTCCCTGCTCGCAAAATCAGACAGCCGACGCTCGGCCGGGCAAGGTGTGGTCAGCTTGCAGGAGATTTATCATCGGTTGAAGTTTCCCGACGAGGCAGAGGCATTCGTGGATCTCTGGGAGGAGAAGCAGGATCCCGCTTTTTGCGCTGCCTTCGGCGGTTCGCGCGCGGATGCTTATGCATGGATCAATGCCTTTCTGGCAGCATGGAGAAAGCTCGACTGGAACCCAGGCGGATCTATCTCGCGGCTCCAACATCTACGGCATCACGGTATCGCTCATCTACTTGAAAAGCCGATGGCCAAATCTGTCACAGCGGAAGAGTTACGAAACCTCATGGAGAGCTTAGGCCAGATGACGGAACCGCTTGGTCGCCTTAACCTCGACGGGGGCGAGTGGGCGAGCATGGAGATCTCCAGCGATGCGCACCGTAGATCGCTGCGCTACTGGCGTCGCGCGATACCGGCGGAGTTCCTCAAAGCCCCCGAATAGATCTCCGCGTAACACAAGCGCCAACTTGGCGCCTGCGTTCATGGCTGACGCCTCCCGCCCATCGCCAAATTGGCCATCTCAAGACGTTGATTTGGCTTTGCGAAAGATTTAGGGGGCGGCCGGTTAGGAAAGCGAAGCCGTCCCACTTTCTCCATACCCCCCCGCCGCGTCTCCTGAGATTTCCTCCGATCTGCCCGGTTTGGGCGGGCGCCCCGCGTCCATGGCGCCCGCCCTCCCGACCATCGCGCGGTGAAGGGAAACAAAGCCCGCGCGGGTCATCTCACTTGGCGACGAAAAGATCGATGAATGCCGGAAGGCTCAAGACTCGCCACGCGTCGAGGGCTTCGGCGTCGAGCGTCTTGTCGAGCCCGAGCGCGATGATCGCCCGCTCCTGGGTGAGATGGGTGTTCATCCGCCGCGTCGCCTCGGCGCGCCATTCAGCCTCGGTCGCGCCGGGAAGGTCGAAGTCCTCGATCTGCTCGATTGCCCGGTCGAGGGCGAGATCGTCAATCTCCATCCGGGAACGCGCCTCCGAACCGCGTCAGGATATGCGCGATGGCGGCCTCGGCGGCGGAGAGCCGGGCTTCGAGCGCCGCCCGCGCCGCCTGCTCGCTCTTGGCCGCCTTGATCGTCTCGTCCCCCAGCGCGTCGGCGACCGCGTAGAGGTCGCGTATCCGCGCGGGAGCCGTGCTCTTGCGCAGATCCTCGATCTGGCGCTCGTGAAGCTCGGCCGCGAGCCGGTTCATGCCCTCGCTCATGCCGTGCCCCAGATCGCCGCCGTGACCACGCCGGAGCGCACCGGCTGCCAATCGACGTAGGCATCCGCGCCGAGTGCGACCGCGTTGTTCTGGAACAGCGAAACCGCCTGCGTCGCGGTCGGCGTCACGCTGTCGCCCGCCGGATTGTCTGCCATCTCGATCGTAGCCGACTGCGAAATCTTGATCTCACCCCCGGCCTGCGCGAGCGCGATCTGGGTCGGATCGACAAGCGCGATCAGATCGTCGGGGATGCCGGTTCCGGTCGCGACGGGGATACCCCACAGCGAGCCGCCGCGCGCGCCCAGATCCGGCGCGTCGAGGCCGCTCAGGTAGGCGGCCAACTGCGGCGCCATGACGAGATAGGCGGCCGCCAGATCGCCCGTGAACGGCTCCAAGAGCACGGCCCGCACGCCGTCGAGATCGGAGGCGCCATCAAGCGGCGCGCCGTCCAGCAGCGAGGGGGGAGCGTTCGGGTCCGCGTCGTCGGGGATCGCGAACGCGGCCGCATTGACGGCCTCGGCGACCGCGCGGAGCAGATCGGAGCGAAGCCCCATCTCAACCGCATCTCCCGCGTCGCGGAGCGCGTCCAGGTCGGCCACCGTGAGCGCGGCCACCCGCTTCGGGGCGAGCGTCGAGAAGTCGAGCGACGCGGCCGAGACTGGCGTGGCGACGCCCTCGCCGATCCAATAGGCGCGCGCGCCTCCGCCCGCGATCGCCCGCACCCGGAACGGCACGCGGCGGATTCCGGCCATGGCGCCCAGCGCGGAGCGTTCGACGGCGGCGCCGAAGAATTCAGCCATGATCCCCGAGCCGCCCTCGATCAGGTCGGCGGAACCGAGGCTGGGGACGGCCGTCTTCATCAGGTGCTCGGCCACTCGCGAGGTCGATCCCCAGCGGGACTCGGCGACCGCGCCCGCCGATCGCGTGGCGTCTCCGATCGACTTTGCGATGGCAACGCGAATGGCGTCCAAGCCCTTCATGCGCGTGGAGAGGTCAGGTCTCAAATCTCATTCCTTCTCGATCCTGGCGAGGGCGATCCGCCCCCTTCGCCCGCGATCGTACAGGCGCGCGGCGCGGAGCCGTGAGGCGCGGATGTCAATCTCGCTGTCAGGAAATGTCCGGCTCGCCAGCCAGTTTCCGCGCCAGATCCGCGAGGCCGAAGCGGGGACGCCGGTTCATGATCGCGGCGGGCAGGTCGCCGCTCTCCCGCCAGCGCGTCAGCGTCCGCGCGCTGCATCCCGCGAGCCGCGCGGCATCGGGAAGCGCGACGCGCCCGGCCGCGTCGATGACGATCCCGAGGTCGGCGGCGCGTTCCCTCATCTCGGCCTCGATCTCGGCCGCAGGATCGGGCGGAGCCTCCCGCGAGGTGTGGAGAAGCAGAGCGCGCAGCATCGCGGTATCGCTCGTGATCCGGTCGAGCAGCTGGCGGGCGAGACGATGACGGGACGCGGCGGGGTCAGTCGTCATTCGCTCCTCCCTCGCGCGCGTTGCGCGCGCGTGCGCGTGAGGGCGCCTGTCCTTTGTCGCCAAGTTGGCGACTTACGGATGCTCGCGCGTTGCGCGCGCTCGAGGGCATGCCAGAGGCAAAAAAGCCGGTTAGCGATATATCGAATTGGGGGCGCCGGTTTCGGCTGCGAACCCGCCGGATTTTCCGAATACCCCCCCTCCCGTGCGGGCGCTTCATGCCCCGGCTCCGTAGACGATCCGGCGGGCGCGGTGTTCAGCCTCGGCGCGCGGCATGTGCTCGTCATATTCGAGGATCGCCGCCAGTTCCTCGAAACGGTCGGCGCGGTAGTCCTCGGCCTCAAGGAAGGCGATCACCGCCGCCTTTTCGGCGCGGAGCGCGTCGAGGGTCACTACGTCCAGGCGTCCATAGGCATCGCGCCAGCGGACCTTGCACCCGTCCGTGGTGATCTCGATGCCCGAGGCGAGAAGGCCGCGAAGGAGAGGGATCGCGCTCAAAACTCGCCCTCCCAAGCGCCACCGTGGCCGTTGCTTCCACCACCCCCAAGAGAAGTGCCATAGCTGCCACAAGTGCCGATCCCATTGTTTTTGCTAACATTTTGAATGGCATTTCCGCTTCTCGTGGTACTTGAGGCGCTTGTGGCGGTATTTTTGCCCCCTTCTGAGAGATAGCGGTTGAAGGTATCCGCGAAGTCGCTCGGCCGGTAGAAACTGCCTAGCCGATCCTGTGCCGGGCTGATGCCATAGGGCTTGAGAAGCTTCGCGATTCCGCGCGTTGAGATCGGCCGGCCGCCCCGCCACTCGCCCCAGGGGCTTTCTTCGAGGGCGACGAGAGCGTTGAGCAGGTCCGTGCTTCCGATCCGCTCGCCCCTCCGCGTGGCGAAGATCTCGGCCACGTCGCGGAGCAGGAGCACGCCAGCCGATTGCGGCTCGTCGGCCTCCACGATCCGATGCATTCCGACCAGCGCCCGCCGGATCGTCTCCGGCCAATGCCCGCCGACTGCATCGGCGATCGCGCAGATAGCGCGGGCGTTGTCCTGCGCTCGGTCATTGAGGCTCAAAGGCACGGCCGGATCGGCGCAGCGCAGCGAAAGGACATTGTCCTTCGCCCAGCGCGCCGCGCGCTGGCGCAGCGGCAGGAAATCGTTCACCCGGTCTGCCCGGAACCGTTCGATGCTCTCGCCATCGCGCTCGCGCCGCAGCCTCACCACCAGCGAACGATCCTCGAGCGTGTCCGGCAGGCTCCCGATCATCGCGATGACCTTGGGAGCCCAGACCGTGAAGCGCCGAGGCTCGTGGTCGTCGCCCACGGAACGCCAGACATAGGCACTCAGCCGGTTGTGGCCGCCGTTCAGCATCCCGCGCATGTCACTTTTCTGATCGTCGCCGAGGAAGGTGTCGCCCTCATCGATCAGAACAGTGGGCGTATATTTCTCGATCACGCGAAACAGCACCGATGCGGAGATGTTGACCGCGTGCATTGCCCTCGGGGCCAGCGCCGAGACTACGGAGACCGCCGTGGTCTTGCCGCAACGCTTCTCGGGCGAAGTGATCGCGAGCACCGGAGAAATGTCCGCGGCGTCGTGCGCCCAGGCGTGGAGCACCCAAGCCGCCATCAATGGCGCGCTGTGCTCCGGCAGAACACAGAAGCGCAGGAAGGTCGCCCGAAGAACCTCCATCAGGGCCGCGCCATCAACCGGAGAAGCGGCTGGCTCGACATCCTCGAAGGGATCGGCCACGTCTTCCGCGCCCTTCTTCGGCCGCGCGGCCTCCACCAACTTGTCGAGCACGGGGGCGCGGATCGCGAGCGCCTCCGCCTCGGCCTTGCGACGGCGCTCATAGTCGATAGGCTTCATCTTCGCCAATTCGGCAACCCGAGCCTCACACTGATCCATGTCGAACGGCTGCTCGTCGGAGTGAAGATCATCTTCCTCGGGCATCGCGTGCGCGTTCATGCTGCTGCCCCCTTCATGGCGAGAATGTCGGCCCAGTCCCGCCCCTCGGGCGCGGGCAGCATAGAAACCCGCCAACCGAGCGCGGCCGCGCGCGTGGCGAGCGCGTGCGCGGCGGCCCGGCCGGGCGCATCGCCATCCGATGCGATCGTGAGCTTGCCAGGGATCGGCGGGAGGTTGAGGGCGCGCATGCCCGAGGTCGAGAGCGCGGCCCAGACGGTCGCGGGTCGCCGCAGGAGGCCGGAAAGCAGCGCGAGCGCGGTCTCGATCCCCTCGGCGACCACAAGCGGCCCCTCGCCTTCGGAGAGCCGCACGGCGCCCCCGGCGGTCGGCCCGAGCATCGCCTTCACGGGCTCGACATCGGCCTTCCCGCGCCCATCGGCGCGGAGATAGGTCCGATGCACCGCGAAACGCGAACCGCCCTCCACCGCCGCGACCATCATCGGGAAGCGGCGGGCGGTCGGGTGCCAGCCGTTCGCCAGAAAGCGGAGCGTCGCGGGCAGTTCGCAGGTGATGCCCCGCGCGCGGAGATAGGCCTCGGCGATCGTGGCCGGGATCGACTCGGCCTCATCCCAGACGGCTTTCGCCCGCGCGGACTGCTTGACGAGCTGCGACTCCTCGGCAGCCCTGAGCCGCGCCAGATCCGCGGCGTCGGGCTTCCAGATCGCCCCCCGGCCTTCGAGGATGCCGAGCCCGCGCAGCGCGGCGACGATCGCCTCGAAGGAGCAGCCGGCGAAACAGTGGAGGAGAAGCCGCCCATCCGCGCCAATGCCGATCGAAAGGCTCGGATGCTTGTCTTCATGCGCCGGGCAACAGGCGGAGCCGCCGGAGTGATCGTTCCAGCAGCCGCCGAGGGCGCGGGTGATGCGTTCGGGATCGTTCATCGCGCCACCTCCGAGAAGATGAGCGCCGCGATCATGGCCGCGCGATGATCGGTGAGGCCGCAGAGCGTGGCGATATGCGCCGAGCGCAGACGGGAGAGCGTTGCGGCCTTCGGGGTCGGAGTGCTATAAGGGGTCATCGATCCGCTTTCGATTTCCGCCCCGTTCGCCGTGCTACCGGCGGCGGGGCTTTCAATTTTCGAGGGCATGTCAGGCGGCCTCGTGGCTCGCGGCGGCGCGCTCTTCGAGCCAGGCGAGCAATTCCGCCTCACGCCAGAAGCGGCGCTTCCGGATGTAGACCGGCCTCGGAAAGTTCAGCGCGGGGTCGGACAGCCAGCGATGGAGCGTCATGTCTGAGATGCCGCCGCAGATCTGCCGCGTGCCCGTCGCGGAGATCAGGAGGTGGGTGGCGCTCTTTTCAGGAACCAAGGTCACAGGGGTTGCCTCTCGTTATGGAACGATAGGCACCAAGATGCAGAGGCGCGGCTGGCTACGCGTCAGACTTGGCCAACCAATTTCGCAGAGTCCTGACGCTTGGCGGGGAATCTTCGTTGTCTGGCCAGCGCTGGTGTATGGCGTTGGCAAGTTCGAGCATGGACGCAGGCTTCGATCGCCGGGAGCGGATTTCGGCTGCAAGCCGGCGCGCGATTGCTTGCCATCTCTCGGCCTTGGCCGCGTTCGTCGCGCCGCCCGCTCGGCGGTCAGACACTGCTTTCTTTTCCCTCAGTGCCAACGTTTCCCGGATCTGCCCTGTATCGCGATCAACCCCGGCGCGCCAGAAAATGCGCTCGTGCAACCTTCCTAGTTCTTCGCCCAGCTCGATCAGTCGCGCGAGGTTAGGTTCCGCCTCCCCCCGCTCGGCTGCGAGTTCATCGTACCGATCAAGCCATTGCTGCATTATCGCATATGCGTGGTTTTCTCCGTAGTACGCTCGCACATAGAAGGCCGGCCGAAGTGCCATATCGGCTCGGGTCCCCTCGGTGTGCTGCGGCGCTTTACGGCAAAACCAAGCAGGATCCATTTTTGAATAAGCGGCTGCGAGCGATTTGCGCATGTTCTCCGCCTTTTCATCCCGATAACCGTCCGCTGTCCGACACTTCGAGAAAGCCACCTCGATTTCTCCACCAGGTCGGAAGGCTTCCGGATCATCTTCGGGATTGTACTGGACGACTGTGCGCTGCATCAGGCCAACGCCCTTCGTGACGAACTTTGGCATCGCGGCTACCCCACCTTGCTGAATACAGAGTCAGCCCAAGCATTGAGCGCTGCCCGCTTCTCGTCCGCGTAGTCGTGCCGTTGATAAACCGCGACGATACCGCCTCCCGTCCCGCTCACATGGTTCAGAACAGCCTCCGTCACGCGGACCGGGATACCGAGCCGAGCCATGCCGGTCGCGGCCGTGCGGCGCAGGTCGTGGAAGGTCCAACGGGGGATCTCGACAGGCTCGCCACGCTCCTTCGCTGCGATTTCGGCCATCGCCTCGGCAAGGTGATTTCGGCCCCTATGGAAGCCGCTGATAGGGGTCTCGCCCGTTGTCGTGAAGATCAGCCCGGCCCTACTCTTGATCCGCTCCACTCCCGCCAGAACCGCGCGGGAGGCCTCGGACAAGGGCACGTCATGCGCTCGTGCGTTTTTCGTGCGCGCGGCTGGCAAGTGCCAGACATCGCCCCGGATCTCGCCTTCGGTCATCTGCGTCACTTCGCCCAACCGTTGGCCCGTCAGCAGCAGCAGCTTTCCAAGCGGCCCCCACGGAAAGCCTTCGGCCTCGCAGGCCTGCCAGAACCAGCGGATCTCATCGTCGGTCAGATAACGGTCGCGACTCGCCTCCTTCGTCACTGGCTTGACGGTCAGCGCCGGATTCGCCGCGATGATGTCCCGCTCAACAGCCCAATTCAGAAACTTGCCGAGATAGGCACGAACCCGGTTCGCCGTGACTGCCCGGCCGCTATCCGCGATTCCGTCCAGCAGGTCGATCACGTCCCGCCGGGTGATGGTCTGAATGTCCCGCTCGCCCCAAGCGGCGACCACATGCCGTTCCAGCTCGCGCCGCACCGTGGCGCCACTCTTCAGCGTCGCGAGGTGGCGCGCGGCATACCGCCCGACCAGTGTCTTGATCTTGTCACGCTCCGCGAGTTGCGCGTCGAGGCGAGCGACCTTGGTCGCCTTCTTCTCGGCGGCGGGATCTCGGCCGCGTTCGATCTTCTCGACGGCGGCCGAGGCGGCGGCGCGGGCATCGGCCAGCCCGAGAAGCGGCCAGCGGCCGAGCGTGAGCTTGGCTGTCTTCCCTCCGAAGCGATAGCGAAGTGCCCATGACTTGGCCCCACTCGGCTGGACCACGAGATACAGACCGGACAGCGCCGGATCAGGCATCTCATACCGCCGCTCTGGATCGGCTTTCGCGGCCTCCACCGCCTTCGTCGTCAGCGCTTTCGCCAAGTCAAATGGTCCCTTGGGGTAACACAGGGGTAACAGATCCGCCTGATAGGCGAAGTTACCCACAGTTAGGGACTGTGAGGCGAAATCCTCTGTTTTGCAATTAGAATCAGACATGTATCGGCCCATCCCGCTAAGAGATGATAGGGAACGTTATCCCGCTGACCAAGACTGTTAATCAATTGGTCGCAGGTTCGATCCCTGCCGCCGGAGCCAAAAATCCTCCCGAAGTCAGATGGTTGACCTGACGCGTGGCGGTCGCGCGGGAGGCCCCCTGCCCGGGCCCGCCCATGCGCGGCGCGGCGCGTCCGCCGAGGGGACGCGCCTTCCCGAGGCTCAGCACTCCGGCAGGTTGACGGCGAGGCCGCCGGTCGAGGTTTCCTTGTACTTCACGCTCATGTCGCGCCCGGTCTGGCGCATCGTCTCGACGCAGGCGTCGAGCGGCACGACATGGGAACCGTCGCCCCGGAGCGCGAGCGAGGCGGCGGCGACGGCCTTGATCGCGCCGAGGCCGTTGCGCTCGATGCAGGGCACCTGCACCAGCCCCTTGACCGGGTCGCAGGTCATGCCGAGGTGATGCTCGAGCGCGATCTCGGCGGCGTTCTCGATCTGGGCGTTGGTGCCGCCGAGCGCGGCGCAGAGCCCGGCGGCGGCCATCGCGGCGGCGGAGCCGACCTCGCCCTGACAGCCGACCTCGGCGCCCGAGATCGAGGCGTTGGTCTTGATGATCCCGCCGACGGCGGCGGCGGTCAGCAGGAAATCGCGGATGCCCTGGTGCGTCGCGCCCACGCAATGGTCGCGGTAGTAGCGGATCACCGCCGGCACCACGCCCGCCGCGCCGTTGGTCGGCGCGGTCACGACCTGACCGCCGGCCGCGTTCTCCTCGTTCACCGCCATCGCATAGACCGAGAGCCAGTCGTTCACGGTATGGGGCTGGGAGAGATTGTTGCCGCGCTCCGCGAGCAATGCCTCGTGGATCGCCCTGGCGCGGCGGCGGACCTTGAGCCCGCCCGGCAGGATGCCGTCGGCGGCGAGGCCGCGGTCGACGCAGGAATTCATCACCCCCCAGAGCCGGTCGAGCCCGGCGTTGAGCGTGGCATGGCCGCCCGCGCTCTCGTTCGCGCGCTTCATCGCGGCGATCGAGAGACCCGAGCTCTCGCCCATGGCGAGCATCTCGGCGGCGCTGGCGAAGGGATAGGGACGGCCGATCTCGGCGTCGTCGCCCTTCAATGTCTCGGTCCGCATCTGGCGCTCGGTCAGCACGAAGCCGCCGCCGATCGAGTAGTAGGTCTCGGCCAGATGCAGGTTTCCGGCCGCGTCGAAGGCGCGCAGCACCATGCCGTTGGCATGGCCCGGCAGCGGCGGCCCGTAGTCGAAGACGACGCCCTTCTCCGGGTCGAAGGCGAGCGGACCGAGGCCGGGCACGTCGATCGCGCCGGTCTCGCGCAGGAGGCCGAGCCGGCGCTCCGCCTCCTCCGGATCGAGCGTGTCGGGCACGAAGCCGAGCAGGCCGAGGATCACCGCGCGGTCGGTCGCGTGGCCCTTGCCGGTGAAGGCGAGGCTGCCGTGGAGCACGGCTTCGAGCCGCGCGGCCGGGCCGGAGCCCGGGACGCGATCCGCCCCGTCGCGCAGCGCGTCGAGAAAGCGCGCGGCGGCGAGCATCGGACCCATCGTGTGCGAGGACGAGGGTCCGACGCCGATCTTGAAGATGTCGAAGACGCTGAGGAACATGGCAGGCCTCCCGGCTCGGTCGCGGCGTGGCCCGGAGCGCGCGCGCGCCCGGATCCGTCGCCGAAGGATACGTCAAAAGCGCGGCCTCCGCGCGGGCCAGCGCCGGAGGATCGCGCCCCGGCGATGCCCGAAGGCGGCGCGGCGCATCCTCGCGAGCGATGCGCCGTCATGCCCGACAATGGCGGGGCATTGCTGTATGATCGCGTCGGAATCGCTGTATCCTGGCGTCACGGGAGGAAACATGGCGCGGCTCAACATCGGCTTCATCCTGGCGCGGCGCTTCACCCTCTCCGCCTTCGCCAATTTCGTCGACGTGCTCCGGCTCGCCGCGGACGAGGGCGACCGCTCGCGACCGATCCACTGCTCCTGGCGGGTCATCGCGCCCGAGCGGGAGGCGATCCGCTCGAGCTGCGGCGTCGCGGTCCAGCCCGACGAGCCGCTCGGCGATCCGGCGCGGTTCGACTATCTCGTGGTGGTCGGGGGCCTGGTGGACGAGGTCGAGAACCTCCACCCGGACACGGCGCGCTTCCTCGCGCGCGCGGCGGCGGCGGGGGTGCCGCTCGTCGGCGTCTGCACCGGCGCCTTCGCGCTTCATCGCGCGGGGCTGATGCGGGGCTACCGCGTCTGCGTGAGCTGGTTCCACCACGAGGATTTCCTTGAGCGTTTCGACGGGCTTGAACCCGTCTCGGACCAGATCTTCGTGGTGGACCGCGACCGGCTCACCTGTTCGGGCGGGGTTTCCTCGGCCCATCTCGCCGCCTTCATCGTCGAGCGCCACCTCGGCCGGGCGCGCGCGGCCAAGAGCCTGCACATCATGATCATCGACGAGGCGATGGCGGCGGAGAAGCCGCAGCCGGGCCTGCCGCTCGCGCTCGCCACCGGCGATCCGCTGGTGCGCAAGGCGCTGCGCGCGATGCAGCAGTCGATCGACGCGCCGCTCTCGATCGGCCGCGTGGTGGCGCGGCTCGGTGTCGGGCGCCGCAAGCTCGAGCGGCACTTCCGCGACGCGCTCGGCATGACCCCGCTCGAGGCCGACCGGCTGATCCGGATCGAACAGGCGAAGCACCTCCTCATGACCACGCGCCGCTCCGCGACCCAGATCGCCGCCGACACCGGCTTCTGCGATCTGCCCCATCTCATACGCGCCTTCCGCGCCTCCGAGGGCGTCACCCCGGAGGCCTTCCGCCGCGCCGGCGCCGGAACCGACGGCGGAACCGACGGCGGCCCGGCGCCCCGCGTTTGACGGTTGTGGCGCGGATCGGCGCCGGCCTATGCTTCCCGAAAAACGGAACCCAGGGGAGGAAGTCCGATGAAGCTCTGTCTGCTTGCCACCGTCGCGGTCGCGGCGCTGGCGGGAGCCGCCGCCGCCCAGGAAGTCACGCTGCGCGTGCATCACTTCCTGCCGGCAGATTCGACAATCCAGAAGGGCGTGCTGGAGCCCTGGGAGAAGGCGGTCGAGGAGCAGTCCGGCGGGCGCGTGGACGTGCGGATCTTTCCCTCGATGGGGCTCGGCGGCAAGCCGCCGCAGCTTTTCGATCAGGCGCGCGACGGGATCGTCGACGTCAGCTGGACGCTGCTCGGCTACACGCCCGGCCGCTTTCCGGTCTCGGAGGCGTTCGAACTGCCCTTCCTGGCCGGGACCGCCCTGGAGACGACCATGGCGCTGCAGGAATACCAGGCCAAATACATGGGCGACGAACTCGCCGACGTGCATCCGCTGCTGATCCACGCGCCCGCCGCCTACAAGATCCACACCCGTGACAAGGCGGTCGGGACCATGGGAGACCTGAAGGGGCTGAAGATCCGCGCCCCCTCGCGCACCATGACGGAGGGGTTGAACGCGCTCGGCGCCACGGCGGTCGGGATGCCGGTACCCGAGGTGCCGCAGGCGCTCACCACGGGCGTCATCGACGGCGCGGTCATCCCCTGGGAAGTGTTCGGCTCGCTGCGGATCGAGACCATGACGCGGGACCACACCGAGTTCGGACAGGAGAATGGCGGCATGTCCACCTCCGTCATGGCGCTGGTGATGAACAAGGCGAAATACGAGAGCCTTCCGGACGATCTGAGGAAGGTGATCGACGACAATTCCGGCACGACCCTGGCACCGATCGCCGGCGCCGCCTTCGACCGGGCCGAGGTGGAGGAGCGGCGCAAGGCGCTCGACGCCGGCGGCGTCGTTCACATCGTCCCCGAGGCGGACCTGGCCGCGTGGCGGGAGGCGACGCTTCCGGTCATCGAAGACTGGGTCAGCTCCATGAACGACGCCGGTCTGGACGGACACGCGATGCTCGACGACGCGCGGGCGATGATGGACGCGGCGCGCGGCGACTGATCACCGAGGGAGGGCCGGATGGCCGAAATGGAAACTCCGACCGAACATGCGCGTCCGGTGGCCGTTCCGGCGTGGCTGTCGGCCCTCTGCCGGATCTTCGCGGGCATCGGCGGCGTCGCCCTGCTGGCGATGATGCTCGTCACGGTCGCCAGCGTGACGCTCCGCGGCATCCTCGGCCATCCGGTCCCCGGAGATTTCGAACTCGTCGAGATGGGCGGCGCCATCGCGATCTTCTGCTTCCTGCCCTGGTGCCAGCTTTCCGGCGGCAATGTGCTGGTGGATTTCTTCACCCAGCGCTCGGGCCGGCGGGCGAACCACCTGCTCGAGGCGCTCGGCGACCTCCTCTACTGCCTGATCGCGGCGCTGCTGACCTGGCGCCTGATCCGCGGGGGCATCGAGATGCGGCAATACGGGGAGCAGTCGATGGTGCTGCGCCTGCCGATCTGGTGGAGCTTCGTCGTCATCGTGCCCGCGATGGCGCTTCTCGCCGTCACCTGCGCCGCCACCATGGCGGGCCATCTGCGGGCGGCGCGGTCATGACCGGGCTCGCCGCCGGGCTGACGGGCTTCGGGGTCCTCCTCGCGCTGATGGCGATCCGCGTCCCGATCGGGGTCGCCATGCTCGCCGTCGGGATCGGCGGGTATGGGCTCTACAACGGGGTGACGCCGCTGCTGGCCTTCCTCAAGACCTCCACCTACTACCAGTTCTCGACCTATTCGCTCTCGGTCATCCCGCTCTTCGTGCTGATGGGCGAATTCGCCACCCACGCGGGCCTGAGCCGGGCGCTCTACCGCGCGGCGGCCGCGTTCCTCGGCCACCGCCGGGGCGGGCTGGCGATGGCCTCGATCGGCGGCTGCGCGGCCTTCGGCGCGATCTGCGGCAGTTCGCTCGCCACCGCCGCCACGATGGCCCAGGTCGCGCTCCCCGAGATGCGGCGCTATAACTACTCCGGCGCGCTCTCCACCGGCTCCCTCGCGGCCGGCGGCACCCTCGGCATCCTGATTCCCCCCTCGGTGATCCTGGTGCTCTACGCGCTGATGGCCGAGCAGAACATCGCGCGGATGTTCGTCGCCGCGATCGTTCCGGGCATCCTCGCCGCCGCCGGCTACATGATCGCCGTCGCGATCTTCGTCCGGCGCAATCCGGAGGATGGACCCGCCGGCCCGCGCGCGAGCACCGCCGAGCGGCTCGGGGCGCTGCGCGAGACCTGGTCGATCGCGCTCATCTTCGGACTGGTCATCATCGGGATGTACCGGGGGTGGTTCACGCCCACCGAAGCCGCCGCCGTCGGCGCTTTCGGCACCGGGATCCTCGCGATCCTGCGCGGCGGGATGCGGCTGGCGGGACTGCTCGAGTGCCTTCGCGGCGCGGCGAACACCTCGGCCATGATCTTCCTGATCCTTCTCGGCGCGGAGATCTTCAACGCCTTCCTGGCCCAGACCCAGACACCCATGCTGGCCGCGAGCGCGATCTCGGCCTCCGGCCTCTCGCCGATGTCGGTGCTGCTGGCGATGCTGCTGCTCTATCTCGTGCTCGGCTGCGTGATGGATTCGATGTCCATGCTGCTCCTGACCATTCCGATCTTCTATCCGAT
Source organism: Amaricoccus solimangrovi (assembly GCF_006385685.1). Classification (GTDB taxonomy): domain Bacteria; phylum Pseudomonadota; class Alphaproteobacteria; order Rhodobacterales; family Rhodobacteraceae; genus Amaricoccus; species Amaricoccus solimangrovi. Next base: position 362,289 of record NZ_VFRP01000002.1, read on the forward strand.
CATCGCCGGGCTCGATTTCGGGATGCCGCGGGAGGACACGCTGATCTGGTTCGGGATTCTCGCCGTCGTCGTGGTCGAGGTCGGACTGATCACCCCGCCCGTCGGCATGAACGTCTTCGTCATCAACGGGATGGCGAGGGATGTCCCGATGCTCGAAAGCTTCCGCGGCGTCCTCCCCTTCCTCGTCAGCGATGCGATCCGCATCGCCGCGCTGATCGCCTTTCCGGCCATCACGCTGGGCCTCGTCCGGCTTCTGGGATAGGCGGACGGCCCGCGCGCGGCCGGCTCGGATCACGGCGGCGTCGAGATCGGGCTTGACCTGCGGATGTCGATCGCCCGCGGCTTCGGCCCGGAGCGAATCGTCGCTGTCACGATCGCGCCGGGTCGGTCAGAACTCCGATGGTCGACGGTCCGTTGGCCCAGCGCGGGGAAGCCGCGGCCATCGCGGACATCCCGATGGGCCGAAGGGCGGATCCGATGGAAGTCGCGGAGCCGATCGCCTTCGCCCTTCAACCATCCCAGGCCTCGCTCGACGGGGCGACGCTCGACGTCGACGGCGGCGGCTACATCCGGCAAGCCGTGAAAGTCTGGTGGAAGGCTCGGTGAGCGTTCCGGGGGCCGGGTCGCCGATGCCCCCTCGCCGGCGAGCGCCTCGAGAGTGTCCCCCGGGAGCGCCAGGGAAGCGGCCGAGGAAACCCGGGCGGCCGGAGCCCGGATCTGGCCACAAGTTCAGCATGGTGGTTTCAAGCCGCCGATTGAGCTATGGTGTGTCGGTGAGGCTGGCCACGCCAACCACTGCCAAGGGGCATGTGCATGGCAATCGCGGTGGTACTCGTCGTCGTCGTCGTCGGCTCGGTGCTGTTTCACCTGCTGAGCCCGTGGTGGTGGACGCCCATCGCCTCGAACTGGGGCTACATCGACCACACGCTGGTGATCACCTTCTGGATCACCGGGCTTGTCTTCGCGTCGGTCGTCCTGTTCATGGCCTATTGCGTCTTCCGCTTCCGTCATCGCGAGGGCGCGCGCGCGCGTTACGAGCCCGAGAGCAGGCGGCTGGAACTCTGGCTGACCGTGATCACCGCGGTCGGCGTCGCGGCGTTGCTGACCCCGGGTCTCTTCGTCTGGCACAGGTTCGTCACCGTCCCCGACGAGGCAGCCGACGTCGAGGTCATCGCCCAGCAATGGCAATGGAGCTACCGGCTGCCGGGAGAGGACGGCCGGCTCGGCCAATCCAGCGCGCGGCTGATCGGGCCCGAAAACCCGCTCGGAGTCGATCCGGATGACCCGGCCGGCGCCGACGACGTCATCATCGAGGCGGGCGACCTGCACCTGCCCGTCGATCGTCCGGTCAGGGTCCTGCTGCGCTCGATCGACGTGCTCCACGATTTCTACGTGCCGGAGTTCCGCGCCAAGATGGACATGGTGCCGGGGATGGTGACCTATTTCTGGTTCACCCCCACGCGCACCGGCGCCTTCGAGGTGCTCTGCGCCGAGCTTTGCGGCGTCGGCCACGCCTTCATGCGCGGGGCCGTCCAGATCGACGGCGAGGCGGACTACCAGGCCTGGCTCGGCGAGCAACCGACATTCGCCGCGCTGTCGCGGCCGGTACGCCTGGGGGCGGCGGCGCCCATGCGGTGACGGAAGGGGAGCCGCGCGCGAAGGCGCCGGCACGGAGGAAGACCGATGGTCGATGCGACGCAGGAGATCGATACCGACATCCCGCCGGCCGAGGTACCGGAACTCGAACTCTACCATCCGAAAAGCTGGTGGACGACCTACGTCTTCTCGCAGGACGCCAAGATCATCGCGCTGCAATATTCGGGGACCGCGTTCGCCATCGGCCTCGTCGCGCTGGTGCTGTCCTGGTTGATCCGGCTGCAACTCGGCTTCCCCGGTCTCGTCGATTTTATCACGCCGGAGGCCTACTACCAGATCGTGACCATGCACGGCATGATCATGGTGGTCTACCTGCTGACCGCGCTCTTTCTCGGCGGCTTCGGCAACTACCTGATTCCGCTGATGGTCGGCGCCCGGGACATGGTGTTTCCCTACGTCAACATGCTCAGCTACTGGATCTACCTCCTGGCGGTGCTCGTGCTGGTCGCGAGCTTCTTCGCGCCCGGTGGACCGACCGGGGCGGGCTGGACGCTCTACCCGCCGCAGGCGATCCTGGGCGGCACGCCGGGCGGCCAGCAGGCCGGCATCCTGCTGATGCTCGCCTCGCTGATGCTCTTCATCATCGGCTTCACGATGGGCGGCCTCAACTACGTCGTCACCATCCTGCAGGGCAGGACCCGCGGCATGACGCTGATGCGGATGCCGCTCACCCTCTGGGGCATCTTCACCGCCACGGTCATGGCGCTTCTCGCCTTCCCTGCGCTCTTCGTCGCCTGCGTGATGATGATGTTCGACCGCGTGCTCGGCACGAGCTTCTTCATGCCGGCGCTGGTCGAGATGGGCGAGCAGCTCAAATACGGCGGCGGCAGCCCGATCCTGTTCCAGCACCTCTTCTGGTTCTTCGGCCATCCCGAGGTCTACATCGTCGCCCTGCCCGCCTTCGGCATCGTCTCCGACCTGATCAGCGTCCACGCCCGCAAGAACATCTTCGGCTACCGGATGATGGTCTGGGCGATCGTGATCATCGGGGCGCTCTCCTTCGTGGTCTGGGCGCACCACATGTACGTCTCGGGCATGGACCCGCGCTTCGGCTTCTTCTTCGCCACGACGACGCTGGTCATCGCCGTGCCGACGGCGCTCAAGGTGTACAACTGGATCCTGACGCTCTGGCGCGGCGACATCCATCTGAGGCTGCCGATGCTCTTCGCGCTCGCCTTCATCGTCACCTTCCTCAACGGCGGGCTGACCGGGCTCTTTCTCGGCAACGTCGTCGTCGACGTGCCGCTCTCCGACACGATGTTCGTGGTGGCGCATTTCCACATGGTGATGGGGGTGGCGCCGATCCTCGTCATCTTCGGGGCGATCTACCACTGGTATCCGAAGATCACCGGCCGGATGCTCGACGAGAAGATGGGCCGGTTCCACTTCTGGGTGACATTCGTCGGCGCCTATGCGATCTTCTTCCCGATGCACTACGTCGGGCTGGTCGGGGTGCCGCGGCGCTACGTCGAACTCGGCGACCCGGCCTTCGTCACCACGCCGGTGCACGGGCTCAACGCCTTCATCACCGTGGCCGCCCTCGTCGTCGGCTTCGCGCAGCTCGTCTTCCTGTTCAACATCGTCTGGAGCCTGCGCCACGGCCGGCCGTCCGGCGGCAATCCCTGGGGCGCCGCCTCGCTCGAGTGGCAGACGCCCGAGACGCCGCCGGGCCACGGCAACTGGGGCCGCGAACTGCCGATCGTCTACCGCTGGGCCTACGACTACAGCGTGCCGGGCGCCCCGCGCGACTTCATCGCCCAGGACGATCCCTGGCCACAGCCGCCCGCGCGCCCGTCATGAGCGTGATCCTCGTCTTCCTCGTGGTGGTGATCGGCTTCGCGGGCTGGTGGCTCGCGCATCAGCGGCTCCTGTCCAAGCCCTGGCTCGAGGTCGGGCCCGACCCACTGGGAGGGCCGCGGCCGACGGGCATGCCGACCGAGAAGATCGCGCTCGGCATCTTCCTCGCGGTGGTCGGCGCGCTCTTCGCCCTGTTCGCCAGTGCCTACTTCATGCGCATGGAATTCGCCGACTGGCGGCCGATCCCGATCCCGCGGATCGTCTGGCTGAACACCGGCGTGCTGGTTCTCGCCAGCGTCGCGCTGGAATGCGCCCTCGCCGCGGACCGTCAGCATGACCGGGGCTCGCTGCGCCTCAGCCTCGCCGCCGGCGCCGTCGCGACGGTCACCTTCCTCGGTGGCCAACTCGTCGCCTGGCGCGATCTCGCCGCCAGCGGATACCTCGTGACCGGCAACCCGGCCAACAGCTTCTTCTATCTCCTGACCGGGCTGCACGGCCTGCACATCCTCGGCGGCCTGGTGGCGCTGGCGCGCGCCACTCCCGCGGCCTGGGGCACGGGCGACGCGCGCGGGCTCCGGCTCCGTCTCGAGCTCTGCGTCGCCTACTGGCACTTCCTCCTGTTCGTGTGGCTCTGCCTGCTGGTCCTCTTCACCGGCTGGGCGACCGGCTTCGTCAACATCTGCCGCGGTTTCCTGACCTGAGGTCCCCGAGCATGACCGACGTCCCTTCCGTTCCCGTTCGATCCCGCCCCCCGGGCTGGCGCGGCATCGTCGCCGACTGGTCCTCGGACCAGCGCGCCTTCAAGCAGGTCTCCTGGAAGAAGGCGATGATGTGGATCTTCCTGCTGAGCGACACCTTCGTCTTCAGCTGCTTCCTCGTCGCCTACATGACCGCGCGCAGTTCGACGACGATCCCCTGGCCGAACCCGAGCGAGGTCTTCGCACTACACCTGTTCGGCCAGGACATCCCGCTGATCCTGATCGCGATCATGACCTTCGTGCTCATCTCCTCCTCGGGCACGATGGCCCTCGCAGTCAACTACGGCTACCGCCGCGATCGGAGGATGACGGCCCGGCTGATGCTCGCCACCGCCGCGCTCGGCGCGACCTTCGTCGGCATGCAGGCCTTCGAATGGACCAAGCTCATCCGCGAGGGCGTCCGGCCCTGGAGCAATCCCTGGGGCGCCGAGCAGTTCGGCGCGACCTTCTTCATGATCACCGGCTTCCACGGCACCCACGTGACCTTTGGGGTGATCTTCCTGCTCATCATCGCGCGGAAGGTGCTGCGCGGAGACTTCGACACCGGCAGGCGGGGCTATTTCACCAGCCGGAGGGGCGGCTACGAGAACGTCGAGGTGATGGGGCTCTACTGGCACTTCGTCGACCTCGTCTGGGTCTTCATCTTCGCCTTCTTCTACCTGTGGTGAGGCGCACATGCCTGAAACAATCGTCCACGGCCCGGCAGTTCCGGACACCCACGCCAACCTCGCGGCGGTCGCGCACGAGGAGGGCCAGCACCATCCGCTGAAGGTCTACTTCATCGTCTGGGGCTGGCTTTTCGTACTGAGCGCCTGTTCCTACCTCGTCGACTACGTCGGCCTGCGGGGCTACCCGCGCTGGTCGCTCATCCTGCTCTTCATGCTGATAAAGGCCGGGCTGATCGTCGCGGTCTTCATGCACATGGTCTGGGAGCGCCGGGCGCTGGCCTACGCCATCCTCTTGCCGATGTTCGCAGTCATCGTCTTCGTCGGGATCATGGCCGTCGAGTCCGATTATACCGTCCTCATCCGCCGGGAGTATTTCGCGGCGGACAAGTAGAAGTGTGACGCCCGAAGCGCCTCGCAAGGGAGGAACCAAGTGCTCTACGACATCCTGGTTGTGGTCTTTCTTACCCTGCGCGGTGTCGCCGCGGCGGCGGTTCTTGGTCTCGGCTTCGCGTTCCTGATCTTCCTGGGCGATGCGAATGCGCGGGGAAGATCACTCGTGTCCGAGCGGTTCGACAGGCTTGCCATGCTGGTGGTCTATCTGTCCTGGTTCGGCCCCCTCTGGTGGCTGGGCTTCAGCGAGCCTTGGCTCATGGTCGCCTGCGGGGCGACGACGGTCCTCTGCGCCGTCTATGCCGCCAGCTTCCGGGCAGCGGCGTCACCAAACCGCGCCGGGTTGCCCGGAGGCTCCAACTCTTGAGAGACTGGAGCCATGACGAAGAGAATCCCGCCCTATAGTCCCGAGGTGCGCGCCCGCCCCGTCCGGATGGTCATGGACCATCCGGAGGAGCACGGCTCGCAATGGGCCGCGATCCAGTCGATCGCGGCGAAGATCGGTTGTTAACTCCCGGAAGGCGGAGCTGCCTCGGGATCGACCGCGCTCAGTCCTGATCCTCGGGATCGAGGCCGCCGAGGCGTGTCGTGAACAGGCACCGCACGAGCGCCGAGCGCCTCGATATGCCCAGCTTGGCGCAGGCGCGGCGGCAATGCTCGCGGACCGTATAGGCGCTGATGCCAAGCCTGCGGGCGATCTGCTTGTCGGTCAGCCCCTCGGCGATCATGCAGCCGACCTTCAATTCGCGTTGCGTCAGCCGTTGCGCGATGCACTGCTCGGCGACGGCGGCTTCCGGGGCCTCCGAGGAGAAGACCACGAAGACGTCGCCATTGCACAGCAGGCGGCCTGCGACATGGGCCCGCAGCCGGCAGACCTCTTCATCCTCGAAATCGGCCGCGACCCAGGATTCCTGTCTGATCGCCGCCAGGTGGCTTCCCGCGAAAACGAACTCCCGCACAGATGGATCGAACCGCGACAACAGCGCCAGGAGACGGGCGCCGCCGCTTCGCGGCACGGGCATCACCGCGTTGGCTGGCGCATGGGCGGTCATCTCGACGTCTCGCTGGCGGCCGCGGCCCGTCGCGCCACCACATGCAGCCAGTCACCGGCGCCGCCGGGCTCGACCGGGCGGCAGTCAAGCGGATCGAACCCGGCCGCGGCGAGGGCGCGCATCACCTCCTCGCGGCTGGGCCAGCGCTGTCGGTGGATCTCGGTCCACGCGTGCCGCCCGTGACCCGGCGCGCCGAGACGGATCGCCGCGACGCTGCCGCGGCCCTCCGGATCGATCCTGATCCGCCATTCCGAGCGGATCGCTCCGATCCTCAGGGACTGCCGCGCCCGCGTCCCGCCGCGGCTGGCGCCTTCCGGGATGAAGTCGAAGACAAGCGTCCCGCCCGGCAGCAGGTTGCGCGCGAAGCCCCTGATGGTCGCCGCCAGATCGGACGGGGACAGGAGGTAGTTGATCGTATCGAAGGTACAGCTCAGCGTCTCGACCGGCTCGGGCAGCGCAAGGCGCCGCATGTCCATCCGCAGGAGCCGCGCGGGCGTGCCCCTCAGCCGTTTCGCGGCGAGGCGCAGCATCGACGGCGACCGGTCCACGCCGATGAGCGCGCCGCCGAAGCGGCTGAGATAGCTCAGGAACAGCCCGGTGCCGCACCCGATGTCAGCGATGCTTCCGGTCCCGATGCCGAAGCGCGCGCGGCTTTCGGAAAACGCGTCCAGCACGCTTGGGAGAGCCCATTCACCCATGGCCTTGTCATAGATCGCCGCGAAAGACGAATACGGTCTCGCGCGTCGCCCCTGCCTGACCGTGTCGTCCGAGAAAGCAGTGTGACCGCGCCATCGAACGACATCTGGATCATCATGCGGAACCACCCGCGCTCTCGATGAAAGCGGGATGGACTCGGACGGTCCACTGTCAGATGAGTTTGACACGACTGGGCCCTCGAAGAAAGCTTCAACGGGCATATGAGGAACATTTGACACGGCGCGGGCTTCTTTACCTGGGCGGCGGCGATGGACGCAGGGGGGCGAGCGGCCCGTTTCCGGCAAGGGACGAGGCGACGGCCGCGAGCAGCGGCGCGGTGACGCGGACTCCGGCGTTGAAGTGGCCCGGCGGGGCGTTGGGCGCGCCGGGGCGGCACCCCCAGGGACCCCGGGCCGAGGGGCGCGGGCCGCGCGTGTGGATGGCGATCACCGCGCCGGCGGCGTTCGCGCCGTCGAGCCACACGGGCGCCCCGGAATGCCCGGGACAGGTGTCGACGCTGTAGCGCATCAGGTGCCGGCCGAATCCGTCGAGACGTTCGGCATGAGCCCAGAGTTCGCCAGGCGCCTTGTCCGAGGGATAGCCGGCGATACGCAGGAGCCGGCTGCTTCGCACACGTTCGAGAGCCTCGGAGGACAGAGCCGCGAGTCTCAACCCCGGTTCCAGGCCGAAGCCCCGCGACAGCCGGATTATGCCCCAGTCGAGCCGGGGGTCGGCGCGCGCGGCGAAACGCGGGTGGACGTACCACTGCTCGGCCCAGGCCGCGCCGTAGGGGCGGCTGGCCCCGTCCCGCGCGGGCGTCACCAGGATGCGCCGCGGTGTCCGGCGGCGCGCCAGCGAGAAGAGGCAGTGCCCGGCGGTCAGCAGGACGCGGGGCGCGATCAGGAAGGCCGTGCAGCCGGACAGCCCTCCCGTTCCGAAGTCGCGCGCGATATGGCAGATCGAGGAATACGGCGGCGGCATCGGCGCGCGGACGCGCCAGCGGCCATCGGTCGGACCGATGATCGCATAATCGAGGCATTCCGCGAGGCGGTCGGCCTCGACCGGCGTCTCGATGACCGCCGCCCGGCTCATGGCCGTCCGGCCGGGCCGCCTTCTTCGTCCGGCGCCGTGCGACGAGGCGGCGTCGCATCCTCCTCCCCGTCCGGACCGCGCCCGCCGTGGGGCGCCGCCTCCGGACGATCGGCGCGGACCGCTTCCACCCCGTCGGCGTCATCGACGCCCGCGCGCTCGCCGTCCATATCCGCGTCCTCCCGCGGGGTCGCGACGCGGCCGCGCTGCCTGGGCTCCCGCGCACGATCCTGCTCGCTGGACGCCGCTGCCCCTTCGGGCGCCGCGGAGAGTTCGCGCGCCTCGCCGACGCGCCGCGCCAGTGTCTCGAGCAGGATGTCGGCGTTCGGACACCTGGCCAGCCAGTCCGCCGCGTTGGCGAGAAACGCCTCCTCCTCGGGTGCGAACAGCCCGCGCATGTGCCGCGGCGGCGCCGCGGGCGGGCGCCGGGCCAGCGGATGCGCCCGGACGACGTTGTCGCCCCTGTCGTCGCCGCGGCGGGGCGCGGGACGCGGCTCGCGGCGGTCCGGGTCAGCATCGCCCTGGCTCCGCTCCGGGGCCCGCCGCCGCGGCCCCAGATGGGCCAGGAGCGCCTGGAGCTCCCGATCGACGAGGCGGTCGAGCTCGTCGAAATCGTCGGTGTCCTCGTTCGGTTGCATGGCGGTCACCTCCTCGGGGGGATCAGTCTTCGAAGGTCCAGGTGGCGGGGTTGTACGTCCGGGCGCGCTCCCGCCGCTGAAGCAGGATCTCGTAGGCGTGCAGGATCCGGCGGTCTGGCCGCCCCTGCCAGAGCAGCTTCCGGCGGAAGTGTCCGAGATGGACGACCGCCGCGTTCTCGCCGGGAACGAACTTGCGGGGAGCGCCGACCCTGGCATCGTAGCGCCCCTTGCCGCCGTGGCGCGCGGCGCCGGAGCGGATCCGCGCCGCCGGCCGGAAATGCTTGAGAATTCGGAAGCCGGGCACCTGCGACACCACCATCCCTATGTCGACGGGCACGGGTTGTCCGGCGACCTCGATCCGGTAAAGGCCGCTCGTGACGCTGAAATAGGGCCAGAGCGCGGGGGGAATGGCCGCCAGAAGGTCACGGGGAACGGGCTTGCCGCCGCCGCCGCCGCGCTCTGCCATCCGCGCGTCCAGATGGAGCGCCGCGGCGATCAGATCCTTCAGGACCACGCCGTTCCTCCAGCCGCCCCAGTCGTCGAGCGACAGCGGCCCCTCGCGGGTGCCGCTTCGCGGCGTACCCACCCGCCTGGCGGTCGCCGGCGGCGCCGGAACCCGCCCGGCCGGCGCCGCCTCGAAACGACGCCCACCGCAGATCGGGCAATCCGGCCGTCCGCAACGGTGGCGCCGGCGGTCGAGAAGGCTCGCCACCAGCCGGTCGAGGGCGCGTTCATGGATGGACATCGGCTCTTCTCCCTGTCCGGAGCGCCCGCCCGGACGGGGGCGCGAGAGGGCGGGTCCGCCGCGTGAAGGTCGGCTCCACCCGGGGCGCCGCCGCGGGCCGGACACCATAGAGCACCGCCAGGTTGGCATTCGGGTCATGGCGCGGCCTCAGCCGCCCGGCCGGTCCGCTGAGCAGCGCCGTCACGCCCGGCCCATGGCCGGAAACCGTGCTGTCGGAATGCACCACCACGCCGATCGTCACGTGCCGCCGCGCGTAGGAGCGGCCATGGCGCCCCTCCGTGTCGAGAATGGCGACGATGTCGCCGAAGCGCAGGCTGCCCAGGCGGAAGCGTTCCACGGCCTCGTGATCGAAGAGCTGGATGTCGCAATCCCCGAGCGACGCCGAGCCCCTGCCGAGCCCGGAGCCCATCAGCGCCGCCGGCACCAGATGCGTCACCGGGACGAGGAGGCGCCCGCCTTCGACGAGGATGCCCATGCGCGCGATCAGGCCCGGATCGGCGTTCATCGCGGCGACTTCGGGGAAATTCGGCAGGCGGAGCCCCTGCCCCGTGGCCGCGATCTGAACCATGTCGCCCACCCGCATCCGGCGCATCGGCTCGCGGGGAAAGTCCACGATCACATGCCCGACCCCGCCATGTTTGCCGGTGACCAGCCCCTTCGCGCCCGCCGCCGGTCCCGAGACCACCCGCGCCGCGTTGCCGACGCAGGCGAGCAGGTTCAGCCCGCGGTTCGCCGCGTCCGGTACCGGGCCCTCAGTCTTCCCGGTCGCGCGGATCGAGACCGCCGGTTCGAGATGATCGGCCGCGATGCCGACGCAGCGGTCGCCGATGCGGTGGCTGAGCGTGATGCCGCCCGGCCCCGGCAGCACCCGCGCCACGCCGTCCTGGCCGATCCGGTACGGCGAGCCCTTGCTGAGCGGAGGCGTGACGCGCCCGAGCACCGCGATGGTCGCCAGTTCCTCGCGGTTGACGCGGGGACCGCCGGGGGACGGGGCCGGCGGTCCGGGAGGCGCGGAGGCGATCATGACGCCACCTCGCACCAGAACGCGCTGGCGCCGTGCCAGGGGTCGCGCTCCTCGCTGTATTCCGCGTCGTCGGGTTCGAAGTCGGGCGCGTCGTCGAGCGCCGCGGCGACGGCGCGCGGCGCGAGGAGGCAGACCGCCGCCAGCCGGGCACCCGCGGCTAGGGCGAGCCCGACCGGCCGCGGCGGGGCTTCTCCCGTCCCGGCGCGGGACAGACGGGCGGCCTGCTCGCCCTCGATCTCAACGCAGTCGAGGCCGGCGGCGGAGAGCATCCGGCACATCCGCGGCGGGCCGTCCGGCTCGGTCAGCGTCAGGATCACCGGAGCGGCGATCGCGTTCACCGCCGCCAGCGCCAGGGAGTCGCGGGCGCAGAGCCCGAGCGAGGAAACCGGTGTGCCGGGGGCGAGAAAGCGCTCGAGCAGCGCGGCGAATTCCTGCGACCGTCGGGCAGCGCTCTGGTCGAAGCCCGGCGGCAGGTGGCTTTCGAACAGGACATCGCCGATCCAGCAGAACCGTTCGAGCAGCGTCGTGGCGCTCCAGACCGCGTGCCATTCGCGCAGGCGCGGCAGCAGCGCCCGCGCATCCTCCCCCGGATCGGCCAGATCGGGATAGTCGATGACCTCGAAACGCTGCAGCAGCGCCCAGAGGCCCTGCGCCAGCCAGCAGCGCCGCCGCTCGGCGAGCGCGAGCGCGATCAGGAGGCCATGTTCGGAGAAGGCGAGGCGCCCGTCGATGATCAGGTCGGAGTCGGTCTCCGAACCAAGGGCCCTGGCGGCGAGGGGAAGGGTCATGGCGCCACCTCATGCCGGGATTCAGGCCGGGATCCGCATCGCCTGCCGCGCCGGCAGGCCGACCGACCAGCGCAGCTGGTCGGAGACGCCCGGGAAGCGCCGGCCCTCGGAGGTCATGCGATAGGCGGCGATCCAGGCTTCCGCGTAGGCCGCGATCGGCCGGATCTCGGCGCGGAACACGTCGATGTCGATCGAGGTCGCGAAGTCGTTCGACGCGATGAATTCCAGCGCCCGCCGCCCCGCCTCGGCCATCTTCGAGCGTTGCGACAGCGGCGCGTGGCCGTTCAGATGCCGTTGCGAGACGATCTCGATCACATCCCATTTGTTGTTCGCATCGAAGCCCTTGAGGATGTCGGGCGCCTCGAGCAGATCGAGCGAGGTCTGCAGGTACTGGCCGATCTCATGCGTCAGCGCGAGGATGTTGCCGTAGCTCGACCGGTCCAGCGCGTAGCGCAGATCCGTGCCGAGGCGCTGGATCGAGGCGATGGTGCCATAGGGCCGGTCGTCGATCTGCTGGCTGCCCTTGATCACCTCGCTGATGGTCAGATCGCGGGTGTACTGCGCCATCGAGGACATGAAGGCCACGAACTGGTAGTGGAAGTTCCTGTTGACAACGGCGCCGGCGGGGGTCGGACCCTGGCCGTAGTTGAAGGCGCGCTTGTAGGCGATCATCCGGTCGCGGCGCGTGTAGCGGAGCGGCCGCCACTTCTCGAGGATGTAGAGCCCGCGCGCGCCGGGGCCCTGCTGGATCCTGAGCCGGCCGAGCTGGAAGAGCTTGCGCAGGACGTCGATCACCTCGAACACCTTCATCCGCTCGTGCTGGTAGATGTAATAGAGTTCCGCGGCCGCGTGCAGCTGGCTCGGGATCACGGCGGCGTCGAAATCGGGCTTGACCCGCGGATACGGCAGATCCCCGAACGGCTTGACCCCCTCGCCGCCAAAGCCGATCAGATCGGCGAAGCCGAAGGGCTCGCCGCCATTCTCCTCGAGCAACTGCTGGAATCGCTGCTCGAACTGCCGCTCGAAGGCCGCCCGCTCTTCCGGCGCGAGATTGGCCAGTTCCTCGCGATAGAACCGCTGAAACAGCCGCTTCAGGGTCTCGTTGGTCTCAAAGGATAGCGATGACATGGCGGAACCTCGGTGTTTTCGGCCCGGATGGCCTCAGGGTGTCGTCGCGCTCGGACCCTGAGCTTGACTGGACTGGCAAAGCCGCGACGCGGCCTCGTAGATCGCATCGTGGACCTCGGGGGGAAGCGCGCCGAGGATCGGCGCGTCGCAGCCCAGCAGCGCGCCGCGCAGGTTCTCGCCGCTTCCGCATGCCGCGATATCGCCGACGCTCCTCAGCTGGGCGGCGCCGTATTCCGAGGGAACGGCTCCCGCGGAGGAAATCGTGAGATGGTCCTTGTTCAGGTGGACATGGAGCAGGTTCAGGACCCAGAGCGCCTTCATGCCGGCCTCGACCCGTTCGAGGCGGGCTCCAAGATCCGTCAGGCGATCCTGCCCGCGCAGGAGCCCGCCGATCGCCCGGGCATTCCCTTCGATGGCGTCCTCGGCCTTGGTGACACGGGCTTCCGCCTCTGTCAGGCGATCCCGCCCGACCCCGAGACGGTTGATCGCGGCGGTATTCCTCCGCAGCGCGCCGACGATCGTCTTGCGAGGGGATCCCGGGCCGCGCGCCGGAGCCTGTACCTTGTGTCGCTGCGTTTTCATCGCACTTTCCCCTCAGAGCTTCCTGCCCAGCGACAGATCATCCGGCGCGAGCTTGGCAGCGATATCCTCCAGCGAGACATCGTCGTCGCGGGGGATCGTGATCGATACCGATCCGCAGGGCGGATAGGTCGTGCCCCGCGTGACCTGCTTCAGGTCGTCGATCGCCTTGTTGAGCAGCGTGACCGTCGCGGCCTCGGACCCCCGGCGCCCGAGAAGGTCGTGGTTGCACTTGGCGGACATGTTCGTCACCAGGTCGATCCAGCTTCTTTCCGTGGCGATCTGCGCGCAGAGCACCGCGTGGACCGCCAGGGCGCGGCGGTTCAGCTCATCGGCGCCGGGTTGCCGCAACGTGGGCGGCAGGCTCTGGAAGAAGGTGCTCGCCGCCGCCCTCATGCGGTTCAACGGACCCACCAGGCTCAGCGGTGGCTGCTTGCCGCCCGACGGGACTTTCAGCGCGTCGCGGACCGCGCGGACGACGAACCCGTAGGCGAGAGCGGTCAGCAGCGCGTCGGTAAATCCCGAGGGCGCCTGCGCGAGCAGATCGATGGCGCGGTCGATGTCGTAGAGCGCCTTGCCACCGATCACCAGGATCCTCGCGGCGTCCTCGTCGCAGCAGCAGCAGCAAAAGCAGTCCAGCGCCTCGGCGAAACGGCCGCGCTGCTGGATGATCTCGAGCAGCAGCTCGGTCACGCCGTCCGGGCGGCTCATGCCATAGAGCCCGTAGAACAGGAGCGGCGGGCGGGCGATGAACACGAGCCGGTGGCCCGAGCGCGCCGCGCCGAACGCGTCGATGAAGTACTGGATCGCCGCGAGGAAGCTGGTCAGCGGCGGGCTTTCGGGCGAGGCGACGCCATTGGCGACCCGCAGGAAGCGTTCCAGCTGCGCGACCGTGACGACGGAGGTCGCGCCGAGCGCCCGCATCCCCTCGGCGTCGCGGCCCGAGACGAGCGCGATCATCTCGTCGAACACATTCGCCAGGTAACCCTCGTCGAGATAGGCGCGAAGATCGGTGGCGCCGGTATCCTCGAGCGCGCGGTGAAGCTGCCGCAAGGCGACCACGCCGCGCGGCCAGTCCCGTTGCCCCGACACCTCCCGCGCCGACCCCTGGAGGGCGCGCAACGCGGAGAGCACCGTCTCGCGACGCACCTGCAGCTCGGAGGAGGCCGACTGCAGGATGACCGAGGTGCTTGTCACCCCGCCGGCGGCCAGCGCCTCGCCCGCGGTGACCAGGATCAGCGCGCCCATGTTGTCGCAGCTCTGGGCCAGCCGGCAGAACAGGCCCGGCACGCAGCCGGTGAGCGCGGCGAGATACCGCGAGAGCCGGGCGTAGTCTGTGAGCGCGCGGCGGGCGGCGAAGGCGCGGTCGCGCTCCGCCGCCCCGAGGGCGAGGCGGGCATAGGCGACGCCATCGCGGGCGGCGGCGCGGATCGCGCTGGCCCAGCCGCGCAATTCGGGCTGGATGTCCTTGATCTGGCTCTCGTTCACCAACGCGTCGAGGTCGCAGTCGAGGTCGGACTGAGCCTCCGCGAGTTCCGCGCGCCCGGCGCCCGCCTCGGCGATCACCGGCGGCGGCGCGGTGCGGATCTGGATCGGCGTGCCGGCGCGCTCGCGCCGGATCGCCTCGGCGTCGCCGGCGAAGCGGTCGAGCAGCGCCCTGGCAAGCTGCCTTGGATCCGTCGGATCGGCGACGCGGAGGGACCGGCGGATCACGTTGTCCACGACGACCGTGCCCGGAGATCGAAGGGCGGCGGCGCGGCCGAGGTCAGTCGATTCGGTCATGGCAGTCACCTCTCAGGTTACCATCAGGCCGCCTGCGTCCTGTGCAGGACCGGCCGCGACCGCTCGCGGGCCGCGTGTTGCGACAGATGGCGGATCACCGTGTCCGACAGCGGCTCCGCCTTGGCTCCCATGGTCAGCGCGAACCGGCTGGCGCTGACCAGAAAGCGCGGTGGCAGGTCGGGGATCCTGCCATTCATCAGTTCCACCGCGCCGCGGCGGATGCGTGCCTCGTCCTCGCGGCCGTAGGGGATCACGTCGACCAGGGCGCGCTGGGCGAGATTGCGGCGCGGCTGGAAGGCGATCTCGTCCACCACCGCCGGGATGATCCGGTTGGCCGAGGACAGGAGCGGCGTGGGAATGCGCCCGCCCCTCCCCGTCCCGTACAGGTCGCGCCAGACCTCGCGCGCCTTGGCGGCGTCCTGGGCGAAACCCATCCGGCGCATCATCTCGGCGAGGATCAGGCCACGGAGAAAGCCGGTCGGATGCGCGCCGCCGGGCCGGTAGGTCACCACCTTGGGCCCGGGATGGGCGAGAAAATCCATCATTCCCCAGGCCGAGGCGGTGCCGCCGAGCAGCAGCGCCGCGAGATCGGCGAAGATCTCCTTGTGCCAGCGGCGATAGACCGTCGCCACCAGCGGGTCGGCGCGGCCACCGACGAGGCGCCGCGTCACCGCCTGCTCGGTCTCCTGCCAGACGCCGAGATCGGCCTGCAGGTTGTGCGCGACCTCGTGGAGGAACACCGACTGCCAGGGGTTGTCGCGGTCCCAGGGGATGCGGATGACCGGAAACGGATTGGACTCGCCGAGGAGCCGCGCCAGCGCCACGCCCCGGCGCATCGTGGCCGGGGAATAGCCGTGTTCCATGTAGGTCAGCGGACGCAGGATCCCGTGGTCGAAGACCATCGGCGCCACCGCCAGCACCGCGGCGTAGCAATCCGCGGCGATGGCGTCGTGCGCCGCGAGGGCCGCTGCGAAACCGCCGTTCCGCTGGGCGAAGATCTCGTGGATCATCCCGAAGGTGCGACGCGCGCGATCGACCTCGCGCTCGGCCAGCGCGATGGCCACCAGAACGCCGCGCGGGTTCCCCGACCCCGCTTTGCGACGCACGAAGTCGACACGGGTGCCGATCTGCCGGTGAATGGCGGCGAGCCTGCTGTTCGCGGCGCGGAAATGCGCGGGGCTGGGCGCGAAGCCGGCGTGGGTTTCGGGGATCCCGATTCGGCGCGGCGTCAGCGCGGTCAGCCGACGGGACCGGGCCGAGAGCGCCCGGACCTTGGCGTCGATGAACTCCGCTGTCGCGACCGCGATCATGGTCGGGATCCTCCAGGTTCAAGAGCCCGCGGCTCAGGCCGCGCTGATCGTGATGCGGGCGGGACCGGCGATCGTGAAGCTCCTCGAGCCGGTCATGCCCGGCCGGGCCACGCCCGCCTTCCTGACCGCGACGACCGCCCTGCGCGACGGCCGGGCCAGTTTCGCGGTCATCGCGGGGCTGCGTGCGACCTTGCCCGCGGCGGCCTTGACCACCTTCGTGCGCAGCGGCGCCGGCGTGCCCTTGCGGGCGGCGATCTTCTTCGAGGACCGGACGATCTTCGGCAGCGCCCGCACGGCCTTCGGCCCCTGCGCGCGCACCAGCGTCTTCGCCGCCGCCTTGACGTCCCTGACCGCCTTCTTGCGGGCGACCGGACTCATCGTCTTGGCCCGGCCCTTCAGCATGGTGCGGGCGCCGATCGTCGCCACGATGGGCAGCGCGCGCGGATCGCGGGCGGCGAGCTCCGCGAAGGCCTCGAGCGCCTCCTCCTCGCTGGCCCCCTCCATCCGCAGCTTGCCGAGCAGCTGGGCCGCCTTGGCACCCATCTGCGCGTAGGGATGCGGGATCTTCGAGAGGATCGGGCCGGCGACGCGGGCAACCTTGCCGATGACCGGCGCCACCTTCTTGACGCCCGCCTTTATCGCCTTGAACAGCTTGCCGAAGAACTCGTCCTCGTCCTCCGCGGCGAGCGCGTAGGCCAGCGCGGAGTCGAACATGTCCTCCTCGTAGCCGCCGCCCTCGTCGAACTCGTCGTATTCGTCGAACTCGTCATAGGCGTCCGCCGCGTCGCCGAAATCGCCCATCGCCTCGAGCTCGTCGTATTCGTCGAACTCGTCATAGGCGTCCATCTCGTCGTACTGGTCGAAATCCTCGTATTCGTCGAATTCGTCGCCGAAGGCGTCCGCAGCGCCTTCGGCCTCGTCGTAGGCGAGATCGTCGAACATGTCTTCCTCGTAGAGAGCCATTTCGACACTCCTTCCTGGCTGCTACTGGGACGGCTTCCTCGGGCCGACGGCCCGGCTACCGCGCGGGAGCGCGGAAATTCGGCCCCGCGACCAGAGGATGAACCCCGGTGGCGCGCACGACAATTCGCCCTGCCGGGTGCCCCCTCCCGGGAACCCGTTGCCTCCTACCCGCTTCATGGCTCCCGCCTCGGGGTCCCCCAAACGGGTCATCTGGCTCAGTGAGGTAGGATCAACGTCCTTCCCGGCCGGTGGCTGATCGCGCCGCTCGGGTCTCCGCTCCGCCGCCCCTCCGCATCGGCGGGCGCGCGCGCATTCGCGGCTCAGTTGACTCTATTCCGGCAGACCGCTTACCCGAAAGTCGTGGATCATGTCAGAGGAGCCCTGGAATTTTCCTCTATAGCTCTGAAAGCCCGCGATACGAAATCCCGGTTGCGCTCCAAGAAGTTTTCTTGCCTCCGCTCTGGCCTCATCCAGACGGCGCATTCTTGCCAAGGCGGATATCTTCTGAAGCTTCAAGGCGAATATGTTCGAGTTGTGTTTCAAGCCTTCCTCTGCGATCTCCAACGCCTTCTGATAGTCGCCGAGGCCGGCATAGGCGGTGGCCAAGGCGTGGAATGTCCGGAAGATCAGCGGATCCCGCGGGTTCAGACGAAACGCGCGTTCGCCGAACTCGAGGCCGCGGCGCGGATCGCCGAAGAAGGATTCCAGGAAGCTGCGCGACGTCCAGGCCCAGGCAAAGCTGGGGCAATCCTCCACGGCATGGGCCACCAGTTCCATGCCCCGCTGGACATCGAGCATGTGGAAGGCAAGCGAATACCCCGCGTATGCTTCGGTTTCGAGGTCACGCTGCATGCTTTCGAGGGCCTCCCTGCAAAGGCCCGCCCCCTCTTCGCGGAGTTTCCTGTGCTCTTCAGGCGACTGCCACGCGACCTGCAAGGTCGTACACCATGCCAGTATCGCTCTTGCACCGGCGAAGTCAGGATAGACTTCGATCGCCTTTCGCAAGAGGGTCCTGGCCTCGGTAATTCTCGCGCAACGCAGATGGCCGAGCGCATTGAGGTATAGATCGTAAGACGTGCGGTCGTCCGGTCGCTTTCGGGTCGATTTCCGGATCTCGGCGGATTGTACCCGCGGCGCGACGGCCCGGACGACTTCGCCGACGATCCTGTCCTGAAGGTCGAAGACGTCCCCAAGCTCGCCGTCGTACCTGTCGGCCCAGATCTGCCTTCCGTCCGCCGCGTCGGCCAGCCGCGCCGATATCCTTACGTGCTCTCCGGAGCGTCGCACACTGCCTTCCACGATGTACCTCACGCCGAGTTCCCGGCCGATCCGGCGGATATCCATCGCCAGCCCCTTGTAGGTGAAGGCCGAATTGCGCGCGATGACGAAGAGCCACGGAACGCTCGAGAGCGCCGTGGTCAGATCGTCGGTCAGTCCGTCGGCGAGGAATTCGTCCTCGGCGTTCCCCGAAAGCGCCTTCAGGGGCAAGATGGCGATCGACGGCTTGTCCGGAAGTTCAGGCCGTGGCCGCCTCGGTATCGCAGCGACGCCGATTTCGATCTCGAACACCTTGAGAGGCCGTTGAACGCTGTTGAGCGTCCGCCGCCCTCGGTCCCTGAAAGCGAGGTCCAGTCGTCCGTTGACGTCTTCGAAGACGCTGGCGGAGACCGCGATCGCGCCCGGCGCCGCCATGTCTTCGAGGCACGACGCGATGTCGACGCTGTCGCCGGAGATATCGCCGTCGTCCTCGATGACGTCGCCGGCGTGCACGCCAATCCGAAACATGGCCCGATCGGCCGATCCCAGCCTCTGGTTTCGCTCCACGGCGATCTTCTGCAAAGCCACGGCGCATGCGACCGCCTCCAGGACCGAAGGGAATTCCGCCAGGAACCCGTCCCCCATGTTCCTGACGACGCGGCCATGATGCAGTGCGAGATGGGGCTCGAAGGCATTGATGTGCCCCTTCACGGTCCGGACCGCGCCGCCGCCGTCGCGCCGCGCCCACGTGCCGGAGCCGACGACGCCGGCCGCGAGGATCGCGGCGAGCCTCGGTTTCGAAGGTGTGTCGCTGTGCCCCCCCGCCGCGCTCTCGGCCGATGTCCCGGTGGCGATGTCCAACTGGTCGGTCGAAAAGCGGTAGCCGTGACGGGCGACGCTGCGGATTGCTGAACCGGCCCCTCCGGGGTCAAGCGCCCGGCGGGCCAGACTTGCCAGCCGATGCAGGGATGCCTCCGTGACGATGACATCCGGCCAAAGCGTATCCATCAGCTCATCCTTCGGAACGGCGCGGCCGGCGTTGCGGACAAGGTGGACAAGCAGATCAAAGACGCGAGGCTGAATGGCCACCGGCGCGCCCCGCAGCAAGAGCTCGCGAGCGTCCTCGTCAAGAACATAGGGCCCGAATGAATGACGCACCGGCTTGCCTCCGTGCCGATTCATACCCCGGAAGGCGGCCGCGGGTAAGCTCGCACGACCGCGTGGCCGCGCTGCGAAGCGCCGATGACCGGAGCGAAGGCTCGGGCCGGGATCACCTGCCGGCAGGCGCGGGCGCGCGTCCGGGTTCAGGCCGAAGCCTGGGAGGACAACGTGAGCCGGTGCGCCTTTGGCGGAAGGCGCACCGGGACCCCACCCTCTCCCCCCGCGTTGCTTCGATGGGCCGCGCCCAACCTTCCGACGACGTGCGCCAGCGAGGAGGCGTTGCTCCGCGCGCCTCCGCCATGCCGCGGATCGCCGGGATCTCCGCGTCGCCCGTGTGGGGGGAGGCGCGGCCTTCGCAGCCTGGACGACGCTCGCCCTCTGCCATTTCCCGGTGAACGCCGGATGCTTCCTGCTCCTCACCTCTCCCCATGGCCAGTGAGCCGCGGGCCAAGGCCTTGGGCTGGCTGCGACGTTACCGCTCGGAGCCGCCCATCATCGCCGCCATGTCCTCGGACGAGAAATGCACCATCAGATGCTCGTGCGGTTGGCCCGCGGCCATGATCCATGGCGCGAACGGATCGTCGAGGTTGTAGCTGGTCGTGATGCTCGCCGTCGCCTCGTCGAACTTCGGGATGTCATGGGGTGGCGCGCGGCCGGAGCCGGTCGCCACGAGTTCGCGCCGTCGGCGAAGGCGGAGCCTTGTACGCGCGCGGATGCAAGCGGAACTCCGCCCTGAGCCAAGAGGGCGAGGTGGCATTCTGACAGGAATTGCCCCGGTCGGCGATCGATTGTGCTATTCTTCGGACATCCGGGCGCGGACGCTCACGGCGACTTTCAAGCTCGACCAGCGGGAGGGGGTCCATGAGACCATTCCTCACATTGCATGATCCGACGGCCGCGCGGGAGTACTATGACCGGGGTCTCTGGGCGTCGGATACCTTCTACACGCTGATGGCCGGACACGCGGAAGCCCGGCCGGACGCGCCGGCGCTGCGCGACGGCCGGACCCAGCTCGACTGGCGCGCGCTGAAGGGCCGGGTCGACGCGATGGCCGCTTCGTTCCGGGGAACAGGGATCGGTGCCGGGGATCGCGTCTCGATCTGGATGTCGAACCGGGTCGAGGCGGTGATCACCTTCCTCGCCTGCTCGCGCGAAGGCATCGCCTGCAATCCGTCGCTGCACAGGAGCCATACCTGCGCGGAGATCGTCGACCTGCTGACGGAACTGCGCGCCAGCGCGCTCGTCACCGAGGATGGGTGGGGCGCCGACGGAGACGCGCGCGACTTCGACGCGATGGCTGGGAAACTGTCGTTCCTGCGGAAGGTCTACAAGCCGGGCGACTTTCCCATCTGCGGCGCCGGTCCCGGGCAACCTCCGCATTCCAATCCGGACAGCGTCGTCTATCTCGCCTTCACCTCCGGCACCACCGGCAGGCCGAAGTGCGTCATGCACTCGTGCAACACACTGCTGGCCAATGCCCGGGACCTGGCGCGCGATTGGGGGCTTTCGGAGGATTCCGCGATCCTGACACTGAGCCCGCTCTCGCATCACATCGCCTGGGTCGCCGTCGGCCAATGGCTCGTGTGCGGCGGACGGCTGATCACCAACGATCCGCCGGCGGGCGTGACGCCGATGGGATGGATGGTCGAGACCGGCGCGACCTATGTGCTGGGCGTCCCGTTACATGCGATGGACATTCTCGCCGAGCAGAAGAAGACCGGCCTCGAGCGGCTGGGGCGGGTCGAAACCTTCTACATGGCCGGCTCGCCGATCCCCGAGGTCGTGGCCGAGGCCTTCGTCGAGCAGGGCATCGCGCCGCAGAACATCTACGGAATGACCGAGTGCTCCTCCCACCAGTATACCCATCCCTCGGACCCGAAGGACGTCTGGATCCGGACCTGTGGCCGGGGTGGACGCGCCTACGAGGTGAAGATCTGGGATCCCGAGGAACCCGACCGGGAGATGCCGCCGGGCCAGTCCGGCAATATCGGCGGGCGCGGCGCGGCCATGATGCTGGGATATTTCGCCAACCAGGCGGCGACCGAGCAGACCTTCAACCGGCATGGCTACCTGCTGTCCGGCGATCTCGGCTCGTTCGACGACCAGGGCAACTTGCGGATCGATGGCCGGATCAAGGATCTCGTCATCCGCGGCGGCCACAACATCTATCCGGCGCGGATCGAGTCCCTGGCGCTGACCCACCCCGGCGTCGAGAAGGTCGCGGCCTTCGGCGTTCCCGATGACCGTCTGGGCGAGAAGGTCTGCCTCGCGGTGATCGGAGAGGTCCGCGCGGAGGAGATGCTGGAGCATCTCGCCCGGGCCGGCCTGTCGAAATTCGACATGCCCGAATGGTATGCCACGGTCGCCGAGTTCCCGTTGACCGCGAGCGGCAAGATCCTCAAGCGCGAACTGACGGACATGGTCAGGCGCGGCGACCTGCGGCCGGAGCCAGTGCGCTTCGCCGGAAAGAGCCTCGTGTAGGATCGCCTCGCAACGATCGGTCCGGGCCATGGAGCATCCGGGGGCTTATCGTGTGATGTGCGCGCGGATTAACGAGCCGCGCCACCGGCAGCGACGGATGCCGCGGATCGATCATTTCCCGCCTCCGGGCCGCGCTCATCGTCCGGAGGCTCGCGCCAAAAAATCCCGCTCCACCAGGAGCTGGCCGATCTTGGCGTGCAACTTCTCGATCTCGCCTTCCTTCTCGGCCGCCTGCGCCTCGGCCTTCCCCGAGAACACCCCCGCCATCCCTTCGATGGCCTGCCGCTTCCACGTGTTGATCACCGTCGGGTGCACGCCATGCTTGACCACCAGTTCCGCGATTGTCGCCTCGCCACGAATGGCCTCCAGCGCCACCTTCGCCTTGAACTCGGCGCTGTACTTCTTCCGTTTGCCAGCCACGCTGTCCGTCCTCATCCTCATTGCCGGCAAGCTTAGCGCGGTGTCCGGATTTCAGGGACCACCTCTGGCGCTGCCGGTCCACGCGAGGAAGCTCGCCTCGTCGACGACCCACGCCTGCCAGCCAGTGCGTGGCACGAGCCGCGTCCAAGCACCATCGACCCAATAGGCGACGTTGCGGTCCCAGCCGGACCACAGGCCGGTGGCGCCGTCGGCGACGATGTAGCGCGCCCCGTCCGCCGGGCTCGCCGGTGGCGCGGTCAGGTGCCGGTCGAGCACGGCGAGCTGCACGAGGCCCCTCGAGGAGCCGCAGGGCCTCATTGACGGTGACATGTTTCTGCGCCTGCGCCGCGAGGAGGTAGGGCAGCAGGAGGTGGGTGCTGGTGTCGGACATGGTCAGAACTCGAGCGTGACGGAAGCCGGTGCGCCCCGCCCGAAGAGGGCGGAGAGCTGGAGGGTGCGGAGGTCAAGCGTGTCGCCGGGACCAAGAAG
Organism: Amaricoccus solimangrovi; assembly: GCF_006385685.1. Classification (GTDB taxonomy): domain Bacteria; phylum Pseudomonadota; class Alphaproteobacteria; order Rhodobacterales; family Rhodobacteraceae; genus Amaricoccus; species Amaricoccus solimangrovi. Next base: position 385,160 of record NZ_VFRP01000002.1, read on the forward strand.
TGCGCCGAGGTCGGCGAGTTGCTGGGCGACGGCGTAGGTGACGCTGTTCGTCGACGTGGCCAGCGTCCGCAGTACTGCCGAGCCGTCGAGCACCTCGACCTCGTAGGCCTCACGCTCCTCGGCGAGCGGCACCTCGGGCGCGGTGCAGCTGTCGGCGGCGAGCGCCCGCGAGCGACGGGTCCAGGCGATGACGAGACCGCCGGGCTCGCGGGCCGTCCGCCACGGCTGGCGAACGTGGGCGACCGAGAACGGCCGCAAGCCCAAGCCCTCCGGCGTGAAGCCGAGCTGCCGATACGACCGATCGGCCACCGGCTTCGACGCCGGCCCGAACCGCCAGTTCGCCTCGAGCCCGAGCGCCGCCTCCGGGATCCGCAGCGGCACGAGCGCCTCGTCGAACATGACTACCCGCGCGCCGGCCGGCGTCGGGTTGCCGATCGCGCCCTCCGTGCCGCGCTGGCCGCGCAGCAGTCGCGAGAGGCGGTAGCGCCCGGGCGCGATCGGCTCGGCGCTCCCGACCTGCAGCACCTCCCAGGTGCCGGGGCTCGCCTCGACCGCCAGCGCGTTGGCGCCGCCGAAGAGCGCGAGGTCGGTGACGCTGGCGAGCGGATCGCTTCGCATCGGGTGCGCGAACCGCGACGGCGCACGGGAAAAAACGCGCCGCGCGGAGCATGGCTTCCGCGCGCGCGGGATCAGGCGCCGAGGGCGTCGCGGATCGCCTCGGCGGTGATCGGGAGGTGACGGACCCGCACGCCGACCGCGGCGAAGATCGCATTGGCGATCGCGGGCGCGACGGCGGTGACGCCCGGCTCGCCCAGCCCGACCGGCGCCTCGGCGCTGTCGACGAGTTCGATCTCGACCTCCGGCGTGTCTTCCATCCGGAGCGGGGTATAGGTGTCGAGATTGCTGTCGGCGACGCGCCCGCCGACGAACCTCGTCCCCTCGCGCAGCGCCATCGACACCCCCCAGAGCGCCGCGCCCTCGATCTGGGCCCGGGCGCCGTCGGGATCGATCACCGTGCCGCAGTCGACGACGAGCCAGAGCTTCCCGAGCTCGACCGCGCCGGTCTTGCGGTCGACATGGACCCGCGCGGCGGTGCCGACCCAGGTCGGCATGGCGCGCATCTGGCCGAAGGTCGTGGCGACGCCGATCGCGGTGTCGGCCGGGAGGTCCGCCGTGCCATGGCCCGAGATCTCGGCCACCCGCCTGAGCACCGCCGCCTGCCGCGCCGCGCCGCCGACCGCGTTCGGCGCGCTCCCCGCGTTGCGGCCCTCGGCGGTCAGATGGTCGAGCCGGAACCGGACCGGATCGACCCCTATGTGGCGCGCGGCCTCGTCCATGAAGCTCTCGATCGAGAAATTGATCCAGCCCGGCCCGACGGCGCGCAGCCAGCCGGGGCGGAAGGTCGCCTCGGCGAGCTCGTTCGGGATCGTCCGGGCGCGTTGCGCGCCGACCTCGTACCAGTGATCGATCCCGCTGGTGGAGAACGGATCATAAGGGACACCATTGACCCCCGGCGGCATGAACGCCGGCACCAGCGGCTTGGTCGGCCAGCCGGCGACGACGGCCGCGTCCATCGCCGTCACCTTCTTCTCCGCGTCGAAGGCCATGCGCATCCGCGCCATGCTCGGCGAGCGGACGCTGTCGAAATGCGTGTCCGCCGGGCGTGTCAGCACCATCTTGACGGGCCGGTCGTCGAGCATCTTCGAGGCGAGCGCCGCCGGCACCGCGTAATCGCCATTGAGCCGCCGGCCGAAGCCGCCACCGAGCAGATAGGTCCGCATCACTACCTCGCCGTCTCCGACGCCGAGCGCGGTCTGGATCCAGGGCAGGCAGAGCGATTGCCACTGGCAGCCGGTGTGGATCTCCCAGATCCCGTCCGCGTTCCGGAAGGCGAGCGCGTTGCTGGGCTCCATCTGGAAATGCAGCACGGTCTGGGTCGTGTAGTCGGCCTCGAGCGTGTCGGCGGCCGCGGCGAAGACCGGATCGACCGCGTCGTCGCCGGTGTCGAGCAGGGCGCCGGCGGCCGGATCCTCGATCAGCCGGCGGTTCTCGGCCTGCAGTTCCGCCTCGCCGATATTGACGGCCTCGCCCGTCGACCAGGAGACCTTGATCCGCTCCGCCGCCCGCAGCGCCGCCCAGTGCGTGTCGGCGATCACCATCGCCCAGCCGGGCACCGTGCCCGAGGCATCGTCGAGCCGGAGCGTCCGCCGATAGCCCCCGATGCCGGCCGCGCCGGACTCGTCGATGGCCGTGATCGCGCAGCCGTAACGCGTGGGCGGCAGGATCGGCACGGCATGGACCATGCCCTCGACGCGCGCGTCGATCCCGTAGATCGCCTGGCCCGTCGTCTTCGGCGCGATGTCGAGCGCGGGCAGATCCTTGCCGATGAGCCGCATCTCGGAGCGCGGCCGAAGCGGCAGGGCGTCGAGTTCCTCCTCGGTATAGGTCGTCTCGATCCCCCCGGCGACCAGTTCCCCGAATCCCGCGGACCGGCCACCGCCCGAGACGACGCCGTTCTCGACCGTGACCGAAGCCGGATCAATGCCCCAGATCTCCGCCGCCTTCCGCGCGAGGGCGACGCGGCCCGCCGCGCCCGCCTCGCGGTAGACCGGCCAGCTTTCCCAGACCGAGGTGCTGCCGCCGGTTACCATCATCCCCCATTTCGCATCGCTGTCGACATGCTCGACATGGACGTCGTCCCAGTTCGCGCCGAGCTCGTCCGCGAGGATGCGGGCGATCGCGGTGCCGATGTGCTGGCCCATCTCGGCGCGGATCACCTTGACGTTGACCGCGCCCGAGGCATCGATCCAGTACCAGATCGTCGGTTCGAACCGCGCGCCGGCGGCGGCGACCGGCAGGCCGTCCAGCGCGCCGGGATTCATCGCCGCGCCGGACGCGCGCGGGAAGCCGAAGACCGCGCCCGAGGCGCACATCGCGATCAGGAAGCAGCGCCGGCTGACGCGGGCGCGGGGCGCGTTCATGGGCGCCACCATGGGATCCTCAGCCATTCCGGACACCTCCCTTCATCGCGAGCAGGGCGAAGAATGCCTCGAACACCCCCGCCTGGCTCAGGCGCGAGAACCGCTTCCAGACGCTGTTCCAGGGACCGAACCGCTCCGGCAGTGCCCGCCAAGTGATGTTGCGAACCGCGAAGAAGTGCAGCGCCTCCAGGAACAGCCGGTCGTTCCGAGCCTTCGCCCCGCGCGCCGGCAGGCAGGCCCGGAACACCTCGACCGCCATCACCCAATCCGCTTCGTTCATCTTCGTGGACATCGCCAACTCTCCCAAGGTCGGCTCTCCGTGAATCAGACAAGTCGCAGCGCGGGAACCCGGAAAGCGATACCTGAGTCAATTCGTCCACACGGCCCAGGGAAGTCGACGACCAATGCCCCGTGATCGCTGGAGTGTGGCCGGTGCCTGCCGACGTCCGCCAAACGCGGTCCCTGGTAGCGCCCTGCCTCGAGGCCCAGCCCCTCACGTACCAGGTAGGGCCGCGCGTCGGGCCACGCGCCGGCCAGCGCCGGAGAGGTGGCTCGCGATCGCGTTGCTCTTCGGCCTCGCCTCCGGGCGTCGCCGCGATGAGCGGCCGGCGCCCGGCTCGCGTCGTGCTCCGGAGCCTCTGGCACGAGCACCGCGCCCTGCTCATCGCCTTCGGGTTCACGCTCGTCGTCACGCTGCTGCTGACCCTGCGCCTGACGGTTCACGCCATCTACTGGAGCCGGCATCGCGACGAGGCGCTCGCCGAGTGGATGACCATCGGCTACGTCGCGCAGCCCTACCAGGTCGACGCGCCCGAACGGGGGGCTGCGGTCGAACAGCCTCTGGATCTAACATGCTGATTTTCCTCAGATCAGTCCGGAGGCGATCCCAGTATCATACGCCACCGGCGCAGACCGGAAGCCTTGGGAACGACCTCCGTTTGATCACCCAGACGCGGTGTGGTTACAGGTCGGAAGGCAAGACTTTGGCGGGCGAAGATTCGTTCCGTCGGAATTCGGCGGGACTCTGGCCGGTCCAGCGACGGAACGCGCGCCCGAAGCTCGACTCGTCGCCGTAGCCGGCGACGCGCGCAACGCGCTTTAGCGGTACGTCGCCGCGGCGGAGCATGGCTTCCGCCCGAACGCGCCGGGCCTTGGACGCGAGGGTAAGGAGCGACGTTCCCTCGTTCCGCAGGTGCCGCTGCAGGCTTCGCACCGAGATGTTGAAACGCGCTGCGATCACCTCCGCGTCGGGGGGAAGGCCGTCATTGGCCATGAGGAAACTGCTGATCCTCTGCGACAGCAGCCTGTCGTTACGGTATCGCCTCGCCATCAGTGATATCGGGTCCCGCAGCATCCTGCGCAGCGACACGTCATCGCGGACGACCGGCAACCGCAGATAGGCCGCGTCGAAGCGCAGCTCGGCCTCGCTGGCGTCGAAAGAGGTCTCGCCGCCAAACATCCGACCGTAGGCCTCGGCGTGCGCCGGCGCCGGGAAGGGGAACTTGGCGCCGATGAGCGCGATGCGCGAGTCGGCGAGCCAGCAGGCGACGCCGTGCAGGTTGCGGAGCAGGCTGACGAGGCAGAACTCGCGCAGGGCGCCGAGACTCCGAAACTCCCGGATGCGGACCACGGCGGCCGCGTCCTCTACCCCCGGTTCGATCCGGACATCGTCGGTGAGCAGACCATGGTGCCGGCACCACCGGCGGAGAGCGACCTCCAGGTTGGGCGCGGTGAGCGAAGCACGCAGCAGCATGCCATAGCTGCCCCAGGGAAGCCGCCGCGAGAACCAGCCGAGCGCTTCGTCGTCGAGCTCGCGCATCGCCTGGCCCGAGAGCGCCTCGAACAATTCGATGGCGACCCACCCTTCCGGTTCGAGCAACTCCTCCTCCGGGGCGAATCCTACCCGCCGCAGGGTCGATCTCGGGTCCATTCCCCGGCGCTCATAGGCCTGCATGATCGCACGAACGAAGGCGGCCGGGGTCCCCGGCCTAGACGCCGCACTACGCATGGTCCCTCCACGTGGCGCATTCTGCACAGGAATTGGCGGCCAATACAGTCGCCGACGCGGTAGCTTCCGTCAAACGCATTTGGCTCGCGAGGGGACCAGACAACAACGAGGTGGGTACATGCCGCGCCGCTTCGCCGGTTCGGATCACTCCGAATGCCGCTATGGCTGCCGATGGCCGCGACATCCGGCGTTCCCGGCGCCGGGTCGCGCCCAAGCAATCTTGGCCGGATCGCGAACGGTCACATCCATGCCGATCGCGGCACGCGGCATCGACCGCAACTGGGAGAACATGATGTTCGATTCTGTGATGAGCTTCGGGCTGAGCGAGGAGATCGAGGCGCTGCGCGACATGGTCCGCCGCTTCGCCGCCGATGAAATCGCGCCGCGAGCGGCGCGCATCGACGCGGAGAATGCGTTTCCGACCGACCTGTGGCGGAAGATGGGCGCGCTCGGCCTGCTCGGAATCACCGTGTCCGAGGAGGACGGGGGCTCCGGCATGGGCTACCTCGCCCATTGCGTCGCGCTCGAGGAGATTTCGCGCGCCTCCGCGTCGGTGGGCCTTTCCTACGGAGCGCATTCGAACCTCTGCGTCAACCAGCTCCGCCGCTGGGGAACGCCCGAGCAGAAGGCGAAGTACCTGCCGAGGCTCATCTCCGGCGAGCATGTCGGCTCGCTTGCCATGTCCGAGCCCGGCGCGGGGTCCGATGTCGTGGGCATGAAGCTTCGGGCGAAGAAGCGGAACGACGGCTATGTACTCAACGGCAACAAGATGTGGATCACCAATGGGCCGGAGGCGAGCACGCTGATCGTCTACGCCAAGACCGACCCCGAGGCGGGCCCGCGCGGCATCACCGCCTTCCTGATCGAGCGCGACATGGAGGGCTTCTCCACGGCGCAGAAGCTCGAAAAGCTCGGGATGCGCGGGTCGAACACCTGCGAGTTGGTGTTCCAGGACTGCCTCGTTCCCTTCGAGAACGTGGTCGGCGAAGAGGGCAAGGGCGTCAAGGTGCTGATGTCCGGGCTCGACTACGAGCGGGTCGTGCTCGCGGCCGGGCCGATCGGGATCATGGCCGCGGCGCTCGACATCGTGGTGCCTTACGTGCACCAGCGCGAGCAGTTCGGCCAGCCGATCGGCACATTCCAGCTGATGCAGGGCAAGCTCGCCGACATGTACACGACGATGAACGCGTGCCGCGCCTACGTCTACGCGGTGGCAGCGGCCTGCGACCGCGGCGAGACCACGCGCAAGGACAGCGCCGGGTGCATCCTCTACGCGGCGGAGAAGGCGACACAGGTGGCGCTCGAGGCGATCCAGTGTCTCGGCGGCAATGGCTACATCAACGAGTTCGCCACCGGGCGGCTCCTGCGCGACGCCAAGCTCTACGAGATCGGGGCGGGAACGTCGGAGATCCGGCGGATGCTGATCGGGCGGGAAATCTTCGAACAGACGAAGTGAGGGGCGGCGATGACCCGGCTGACCAGCAAGCTCTCGACGAACACGCCCGACTTCGCCGCCAACGTGGCGCGGATGACCGGGCTCGTCGAGGAGTTCGGGGCGCTCGCCGAGACGGTCATCCTCGGCGGCGACGAGAAGTCACGCGCGCGGCACGTCTCGCGCGGCAAGCTCCTGCCGCGCGAGCGGATCACGCGCCTGCTCGATCCAGGCAGCCCGTTCCTCGAGCTCGGACTCTTCGCGGCGCACGGGGTCTATGGGTCGGACATTCCGGCGGCCGGTGTGATCGGCGGCATCGGCAGGGTATCGGGGCGCGACTGCATGATCCTGTGCAACGACGCCACCGTGAAGGGGGGTACCTACTATCCCCTCACGGTCAAGAAGCACCTGAGGGCTCAGGAGGTCGCGGAAGAGAACAACCTGCCCTGCATCTACCTCGTGGACTCGGGCGGCGCGAACCTGCCGAACCAGGACGAGGTCTTCCCCGACCGCGACCACTTCGGGCGCATCTTCTACAATCAGGCGCGGATGAGCGCGAAGGGGATCACCCAGATCGCGGTGGTCATGGGTTCGTGCACGGCGGGCGGGGCCTATGTGCCGGCGATGAGCGACCAGACGATCATCGTCAGGGAACAGGGCACGATCTTTCTCGCCGGACCACCCCTGGTGAAGGCCGCCACCGGCGAGGTGGTCGATGCCGAGAGCCTCGGCGGCGGCGACACCCACACCCGGCTCTCCGGCGTCGCCGACTATCTCGCCGAGAACGACGCGCATGCTCTGGCGCTCGCCCGGCAGGCGGTGCGGAATCTCGGGGCTCCGCCGGCGCCCTCGATCACCCTGCGCGAGGCCGCGCCGCCGGCGATGGATGCCGAGGGCCTCCTCGGCGTCGTTCCGACGGACCCGAAGATTCCTTTCGACATCCGCGAGATCATCGGCCGGATCGTCGACGGCTCCGACTTCGAGGAGTTCAAGGAGCGTTTCGGGACGACGCTGGTCTGCGGCTTCGCCCATATCGACGGCATTCCGGTCGGGATCGTCGGAAACAACGGCGCGCTGTTCTCCGAGAGCTCGGAGAAGGGAGCGCACTTCATCGAGCTCTGCTGCCAGCGCCGGGCGCCGCTCCTGTTCCTGCAGAACATCACCGGCTTCATGGTCGGCTCCAAATACGAGGCCGGCGGCATCGCCGCCGACGGGGCGAAGCTCGTCAACGCGGTCTCGACCGCGGCGGTGCCGAAGATCACGGTGGTCGTCGGCGGCTCCTTCGGCGCCGGCAACTACGGCATGTGCGGCCGCGCCTTCGGTCCCCGATTCATGTGGATGTGGCCGAACGCGCGCATCTCGGTGATGGGGGGCGAGCAGGCGGCGGGTGTGCTCGCGACCGTGCGCCGCGCCGCGATCGAGGGTCGCGGAGGCGCCTGGAGCGCCGAGGAAGAGGCGTCGTTCAAGCAGCCGGTGCTTGACCAGTTCGAAACCCAGTCGCACCCGCTCTACGCTTCGGCCCGGCTCTGGGACGACGGAATCATCGACCCGCGCACCACCCGTGACGTTGTGGCGCTGTCGCTCAGGGCCGCGCTGAACGCGGCCATCGGGGAGACACGCTTCGGCGTGTTCCGGATGTAGGGGGAAGCGATGTTCGCGAAGATCCTGATCGCCAACCGCGGCGAGATCGCCTGCCGCGTCATCGAAACCGCCCGCAAGATGGGCATCGCGACCGTCGCCGTCTATTCCGACGCCGACGCGGACGCGCGCCACCGCGCGCTCGCCGACGAGGCGGTGCGCATCGGACCGGCTCCGGTCTCCGAGAGCTACCTGAACGGTGAGCGGATCATCGAGGCGGCGCGCGCGGCGGGCGCGCAGGCGATCCATCCCGGCTATGGCTTCCTGTCCGAGAACCCCGGGTTCGTGGGCGCGGTGGAGGCGGCCGGCCTCGCCTTCATCGGCCCGTCCGCGGCTTCGATCCGCGCGATGGGGCTGAAGGACGCCGCCAAGGCGCTGATGGCCGAGGCCGGAGTGCCGGTGGTGCCGGGGTATCACGGCGCGCGCCAGGACACGGACTTCCTCGCCGCCGAAGCCGACAAGATCGGCTATCCCGTCCTCATCAAGGCCCGCGCCGGCGGCGGCGGCAAGGGAATGCGGCTGGTGGAGGATCCGGCCGACTTCGCCGCCGCGCTCGAGGGAGCGCAGCGCGAGGGTCAGTCGAGTTTCGGCGACGCCGCGGTGCTGATCGAGAAGTACATCACCACCCCGAGGCATATCGAGGTGCAGGTCTTCGGTGACCGCCACGGTAACGTCGTGCACCTCTGGGAGCGTGACTGCTCGCTGCAGCGCCGCCACCAGAAGGTCATCGAGGAGGCCCCCGCCCCGGGCATGCCCCCCGATGTGCGCGCCGCCATGACGGGCGCGGCGGTTCGCGCCGCGAGGGCGGTCGATTACCACAACGCCGGGACGATCGAGTTCATCGTCGACGGATCCGGCCCGCTCCGGCCCGACGGGTTCTGGTTCATGGAGATGAACACCCGGCTGCAGGTCGAGCACCCGGTGACCGAGGCGATCACCGGGCTCGACCTCGTGGAATGGCAGCTCCGCGTCGCAGCCGGCGAGGCACTGCCGCTGGCGCAGGACGAGATCCCGCTGAACGGCCACGCCTTCGAGGCCCGCGTCTACGCCGAGGATCCGGCGAAGGGTTTTCTACCGGCGCCCGGCCCGCTGCTTCACGTCGCCTTCCCCGACGGCGCCCGCGTCGATACCGGCGTACGCGGCGGCGACCGGATCAGCGCGCATTACGACCCGATGATCGCCAAGCTCACCACCCATGCCGCGGGCCGCGCGGAGGCGCTGTTCCGGCTGCGCCAGGCGCTGGGCCGGACGCACATCTCGGGAACTTCGACCAACCTCGGTTTTCTGCAGGCGCTCTGCCTCGATCCCGACTTCGCCGCCGGCCGGATGGACACCGGCCTGATCGGCCGCGAGCAGGAGGCGCTGACCCATGTCGGCCCGCCGGACGACGCCGCGACGCTGTTCGGGGCGCTGGCGGCGCTCGACCTCGACCCGGCCCGGCCGTTCTTCGGCTTCCGGCTCTGGGGTTCCGCGAGCCGGCGTGTCGAACTCGTTTCGGACGGCCAGCTCGTCGCGCGCGGCCTGCGTCTGCTCGGCCCGCGCCAGATCGCGGTCGAGGACGGCGGGCGGTCGGTCACCTTCGAGGCGGTGACGATCGGACCCGACTGGATGCGCGCCCGGCAGGGGGGCAGGAACCTCCTCGCCCGCGTCGCCAAAGTGGGCAGCGCCGTCTCGGTGCTGCTCGACGGGCGGATCACCGACTTCGCGGTGATCGATCCGCTGGCGGTCGAGCCGTCGGGCGGCGCGGCCGAGAACCGGATCGCCGCCCCGATGACCGGGCTGGTGCGCTCGGTGCCGGTCGAGGCCGGCTCCCAGGTCGCCAAAGGCGACATCCTCGTGGTGCTCGAAGCGATGAAGATGGAGCATTCCCTGCGCGCCGCCTCGGACGGCGTGGTCCAGGCGGTGCACTGCGCGGTCGGCGACCACGTCAGCGACGGCACGCTCCTCGTCGAGTTCGCGCCCGGCGAACGCCAGCCGGAGGGGGAGGAGGCGCATGTCTGAGCGGGTGACCGTCTACGAGGTCGGGCCGCGCGACGGCCTGCAGAACGAGCCGAGCCTCGTGGCGACCGGGGACAAGATCGCGCTGATCGACCTCCTCTCCGACACCGGCCTCACCCGGATCGAGGCGACAAGCTTCGTCTCGCCGAAGTGGGTTCCTCGGATGGCCGACGCCGCCGCGGTGATGGCCGGCATCCGCCGCGCGCCGGGGGTGCGCTACGCTGCGCTGACGCCGAACCTGAAGGGCTTCGAGGCGGCGAAGGCGGCCGGGGCGGACGAGGTGGCGATCTTCGCCTCGGCCTCCGAGGGGTTCAGCCGCCAGAACATCAACTGCACCATCGCCGAGAGCCTCGAGCGTTTCGCGCCGGTCGCGGCCGCGGCGCTCGACGCCGGCCTGCACCTCCGGGGCTATGTCTCCTGCGTCGTCGAATGCCCCTACGAGGGAGCGGTAGCGCCGGAGGCGGTGGCGTCGGTCACTGACGCGCTGCTCGGCATGGGCTGCTACGAGGTCTCGCTTGGCGACACCATCGGCCGCGGCACGCCGGAGGCTATCGACCGGCTGCTCGCGCGGCTCACGGCGACGATCGAGCCCGCTCGGCTGGCCGGGCATTTCCACGACACCGACGGCAATGCGCTCGCCAACGTCGAGGTCGCGCTCGGCCACGGGCTTCGCACCTTCGACAGCGCGATCGGCGGGCTCGGCGGTTGTCCGTACGCACCTGGCGCCAGGGGCAATGTCTCGACCGTGCCGCTCGTCCAGATGCTCGCGGCGGGCGGCTGGGAGGCGGGGCTCGATCTCACGGCGCTGCGGCGCGCGGAGGCCTTCATGTCCGACCGTGTCGCGACTGCGCCCAAGCTCGTGAGGACCGCGCCATGAGCTTCCAGACGATCCTCGTCGAGTCCGACGCGGACGGCATCGCCACCGTCACGCTCAACCGGCCCGGCAAGCACCACGCGATGAGCGCGGAAATGATCGGCGAGCTGACCGAGGCCGCCACGATGCTCGGCGGCGACGCCGGCGTGCGCGCGGTCGTGCTCGCCTCCTCGGGTCCGAGCTTCTGCGCCGGAGGCGATCTCGAGTGGATGCGGACGCAGCAGGCGGCCGACCGCGCCGGCAAGATGGCCGAGGCCGGGCGGCTCTCTGCGATGCTCGCCGCGCTCAACGCGCTGCCGAAGCCGCTGATCGCCCGGGTGCAGGGCAACGCCTTCGGCGGCGGCATCGGGCTGATCGCGGTCGCCGACGTCGCGATCGCGGCCGAGGGGGTGAAGCTCGCGCTGACCGAGACCCGGCTTGGTCTGATCCCCGCGACGATCGGCCCGTTCGTCGTCGCCCGCATGGGCCAGGGAATGGCGCGGCAGGTGTTCTTCTCCGGCAACGCGATCCCGCTCGACTTCGCGTTGCGGGCCGGGCTGCTGCACGAGGTCTGCCCCGCCGACTGCCTGGACGAGCGCGTGCGCCGACAGGCCGAGGCGGTGCTGAGGACGGCGCCGGGCGCCGTCGCGGCGGCGAAGGCGCTGTGTCTCGGACTCGGCGGCGACGAGGCGGCCGACATCGGGACCTCGATCGCAGCGCTCGCGGATTGCTGGGAGAGCGACGAGGCACAAGAGCGCATCAGCGCCTTTCTCGGCTGACGACAACGGGAATCACGGGAGGAATTCGATGGACGACATGAGCTACGTTTCGGGCATCTCCGACGTCCCGCTCATCGGCCACACGATCGGCGAGGCGCTCGAACGCGCCGCGCGGACCTGGGGCAACCGGCCGGCTCTGGTCGTGCCGGCCCAAGGCGTCCGCTGGACCTGGGCGGAGATCCGCGACCGAGCCGATGCCTTCGCCGCCGGACTGCTCGCGCTGGGACTCCGCCGCGGCGATCGGATCGGCATCTGGTCACTCAACCGCGCGGAATGGACGATCACGCAGTTCGCCGCCGCGAGAGCCGGTCTGGTGCTGGTTACCATCAACCCGGCCTACCGAATCTCCGAGCTCGAATATGCGCTCAACAAGGTCGGATGCGTGGCGCTGGTCGCGGCGACCCGGTTCAAGAGCAGCGACTACATGGGCATGGTGACGACGCTCGCGCCCGAACTCGCCGGCGCGAGGCCGGGCGCGCTCACCGCCGCGCGCCTGCCGCGGCTGCGCACCGTGATCCAGATCGGTGGGCCGCGGCTTCCCGGCACGGTCGGCTTCGACGAGGTCGCGGGCCTGGGCGGCGAGGCCGAGAGCGCGGCCCTGAGCGCCCTCGCCGGCGAACTGCAATTCGACGACCCGATCAACGTCCAGTTCACAAGCGGCACCACCGGCTCGCCGAAGGGCGTGACGCTGACCCACCACAATATCCTCAACAACGGATATTTCGTCGGCCGCGCGCTCAGGCTTACCGAACAGGACCGGATCTGCGTCCCGGTGCCGCTCTACCACTGCTTCGGCATGGTCATGGGCAACCTCGCCGCCGTTACCCACGGCTGCGCGATGGTCTATCCCGGGGAGGGTTTCGACCCGCTCGTCACGCTCGAGACGATCCAGGCCGAGCGGTGCACGGCGCTATACGGCGTGCCGGCGATGTTCATCGCCGAACTCGACCACGCCGAATTCGCGCGCTTCGATCTCTCTTCGCTCAGGACCGGCATCATGGCGGGTTCGCCCTGTCCGATCGAGGTGATGCGAAAAGTGGTCGATCGCATGCACATGCGGGACGTCACCATCGCCTACGGCATGACCGAGACGAGCCCGGTGAGCTTCCAGAGCGCCACGGACGATCCGCTGGAGCGCCGCGTCTCCACCGTGGGGCGGGTTCACCCCCACCTCGAGGTCAAGATCGTCGACACCCAGGGCCGCGTCGTGCGTCGCGGCGAGCCCGGAGAGCTCTGCACTCGCGGCTATTCCGTCATGCTGGGCTACTGGGGCGACGAGGCGAAGTCAGCCGAAGTGATCGACGCCGCGGGCTGGATGCACACCGGCGATCTCGCGAGCCTGGACGCCGAAGGCTATTGCAACATCGTCGGACGTATCAAGGACATGGTGATCCGTGGCGGCGAGAACCTTTATCCCCGCGAGATCGAGGAGTTCCTGTTCACCAACCCGAAGATCCAGACCGTGCAGGTCTTCGGCGTCGCTGACCGGAAGTACGGCGAGGAGCTCTGCGCCTGGATCGTGCTCCGCGACGGCGAGACAATGACCGAAGCGGAGGTGCGGGAGTTCTGCCTGGGGCAGATCGCGCACCAGAAGATTCCGCGCTACGTCGAGTTCGTCACCGAGTTCCCGATGACCGTCACCGGCAAGGTGCAGAAGTTCCTGATGCGCCGGGAAGTTGAGGAGCGGCTCGGCCTCGAGGCCGAGAAGACCGCGTGATGCTCGCCTCCGGGACCCATGACACGAAGCGGCCTGGCCGGACGAAGAGGCGATGCTCCATCCCGGGCGCGCCGCGCCGGCGCGTCCGATGAAGACGCACGTTGCTCCCTGTCGCGTGAGAGGTTCCTCGTGTGCGGGGGTGCCTCAACGATGCGCCGGTCGGGACATCGCCCACCGGTCCGGGGCGCACAGGCAACCTCGCGGGAGGGAAGGCCATGATGTGTTTCGAGGAATGGCGGAATTGCATCCTCTCGAACTGCGGGCACTATTACAGTTCTCCGCTGAGGGGCGGGCACGGCGGGATGGGTGATTTCCAGCTGCGCCGACGGTTCGGCATCGATATCGCCGAGATCGAGTGCCGGATCGACCGCATCGACAGGCAGCGCGAGGGCATCCGTCGGGATGACAACGAGTATCTCTTTCTGTTGGTGCAAAAATCCGGCGAGACCATCCTTGTGCATGACGGTCATGAAGAGGCGCTGACCGCCGGTGACTGCGTGCTGATGGATTCGACCCGCCCGGCGGAACTCCGATACGAGGGGCGCGCGGCCTCGTTTACCTCGGTCCATCTGCCACGTGGCCTTTGTCTCGAGGGGCGAACGGCCGCCCCGGTAGCGGGACGCCGCGTCGGCAAGTCTCATCCGCTGCGGCCGAGCCTTCTGGCTCTTCTTTCTCCGAGTGATTCCGACGAGAGCGTCGAAATATCGGGGGATTATCTGTTCGACTTCGTGGCGCTGATGTTCAGGTCCGAAGCGCCGGTCGGCGACGCGACCCGTTTCCGGGACCGCCACGGCCGGTTCCACTACATCCGCGGGATGGTCGAGCGTCACCTGCGGGACCCGGAATTCTCGATCGAGCAGCTCGCTTCCCTGGTGCACATGTCCCGCCGCCAGGTACAGCGCGACTTCAGCGACAACGGCACGTCCTTCACCCGGTTCCTGTCCGACCGGCGGGCAAAGCTGACCGCCAGTCATCTGCGCCGGGCCGCGCAGATGAACGAGCGTCCGGCGATCGCCGAGCTTGCGTTCCGCGTCGGCTTCAGCGAGCTCTCACACTTCAACCGGGTGTTCCGCGCCAGCTACGGCATGTCGCCGAGCGACTATCACGCGAATTGCGTCGAGATTGTGTCGGATCGTTGATCCGACACAATCTTTTTGGCGCGAGTCGCGGGACGGCTGGCGCCGATGTCCGAGAGGGAATCGCGCCCCGCTGCTATGGTTTCCCAAACGGCCGACCGAACGGCCTTGCCGGAGGAAACCATGGACCACAAGATGCTCATCGACGGGCGGCTGGTGTCGAGCGACCGGATGCTCGACGTCGTCAATCCCGCGACCGAAACGGTCTTCGCGCGTGTGCCGCATGCGACCGAGGCCCAGCTCGACGAGGCGGTCGCGGCGGCCCGGGCGGCGCAGAAGAAGTGGGCGGAGCTGTCGATGGCGCAGCGCCGCGAGCGGATCGAGGCGCTCGCGGCCGCGATCGGCGAGAATGCCGACGATCTGGCCCGCACAATCACCCAGGAGCAGGGCAAGCCCCTGGCCGAGGCGCGCGGCGAGGTCGAATGGGCCCAAGGCTACCTCGCGCACACCGCGACGCTGGAGCTGCCGGACCGGGTGATCCAGGACGACGCGCAGTTTCGTATCGAGACGCGCCACAAGCCGCTCGGCGTCGTCGGCGGGATCGTCGCGTGGAATTTCCCGCTGCTGCTCTGCTGCTGGAAGATCGGCCCGGCGCTGATGGCTGGCAACGCCATCGTGCTGAAGCCGGCGCCTACCACGCCGGTCTCGGCGCTGAAGCTCGGCGAGCTCTGCGCCCGTGTCTTCCCGGCCGGGCTGGTGAACATCCTGACCGACGACAACGACCTCGGCCCGAAGATGACCGCGCATCCCGGGGTAGCGAAGATCGGCTTCACCGGCTCCTCGGAAACCGGCAAGCGGATCGCGGCGGGCGCGGCGGCGACGATGAAGCGCGTCACGCTGGAGATGGGCGGCAACGATCCCGCCATTGTCCTGCCCGACGTCGACGTCCGCCGCACGGCCGAGAAGGTCTATGGCGGTGCCTTCCTGAACGCCGGCCAGGTCTGCCTCGCAGTCAAGCGCGCCTATGTGCATGACGAGATCTATGACGAGTTCTGCGATGCCCTGGCCGATTTCGCCTCGCAGGCGATCGTCGACGACGGCCTCAAACAGGGCACGACCATCGGTCCGATCCAGAACAAGGCGCAGTACGAGAAGGTGAAGGGCCACCTCGAGGATGCGCGCAACGACGGCACGATCATCGCCGGCGGCGAGGTGCGCGGCGGCTCGGGATACTTCATCAGCCCGACCATCGTGCGGGATGTGCGGGACGGCCAGAGGATCGTCGACGAGGAGCAGTTCGGCCCGATCCTGCCCGTCATCCGCTTCACCGAGGTCGACGCGGTGATCGACCGCATCAACAGCTCGGACTACGGCCTCGGCGGCTCGGTTCATTCGGCCGATGTGGAGAAGGCGGCCGAAATAGCGGGGCGCATCGAATCCGGCACCATCTGGGTCAACCAGCAGCTGAACATCGGTCCCCATATCCCAATGGCTGGTTTCAAGGGCTCGGGACTCGGGGTCGAACAGTCGGTCGAAGGCCTGGCCGAATACACCCAGATGCAGGTGATCAACATCGCGCGGGGCTGATCGCGGCTCGCGTCGGGAAGACGCGGCAAGGTCGGCGGCATTGAAAACCCGAATATCCGGCCTCGGGTATGGTATAGGGGTTCTTCCCAAGCCGGCTGACCGCCAACGGGAGGGGTGGATTGTGAATGGAATGCCGTCTCGCGCGGTGAAGCGTTCCGGGGGGGGGCGTGAGGTGGCTCACAGTCAACCGCGCGCCGCGACCCGTTCCCCCCTCCACTTTTTCAACAGGAACCCAGCAGGTTGCCCATGAAACGCCAGTTCCTCGTCGCCCTTTCGGTCCTCGCCGCCGCGGGGACACCCGCTCTCGCGCAGGATGCCCTCCCGGCCGAGACCCTGACCGTCCAGGAGCGTATCCCGGCCGGCCCGCATGTCTACGTCATGGACATGGGCATCAACGGGTCGAGCCCGATCTACGTGCTGAACGCCGACGACCTTTCCTTGGTCGGCTCGATCGGCACCGGCACGCTGGCCACGATGCACATGAGCGCCGACAAATCGACGCTCTACAGCTCGTCGGTCTACCTCCGCCGCTATACCTACGGGGAGGTCGAGGCGGTCATCCATGAGTGGGATCCGGAGACGCTGAAGGCGAAGAAGGAGTTCATGGTCTCGCCGAAGCTCGTCCAGGCGCTCAGCCAGCGCGGCATCCTCAACGTCTCGTCCGACGGGAAGTTCATCCTCGCCCAGAACGCCACGCCCGCGACCTCGGTCACCATCGCCGACGCCGTCGAGGGCAAGGACCTCGGCGAGGTGCCGACGCCCGGATGCTGGACGGCCTATCCCTCCGAGACCGGCAACGCCTTCACCATGCTCTGCGGCGACGGCACCCTCGCCAAGTTCACTTACGACGCCACCGGCAAGACGGCCGCGCCGGCGAAGTCCGACAAGATCTTCGACCCCGACAAGGACCCGCTCTACGGCGACGCGATGCGGATCGACGGCAAGCTGGTCTACGTCACCTACGGCGGCACTCTCTATGTGATCGACGACTCGGGCGACAAGCCGGTGCTCGACAAGCAGGTGAAGTTCGCCGAGGAGGGCTGGGCGCCGAGCGGCTACAACCTGATGGCTTACTCGAAGCCCGCCCACACCCTGTTCGTCCTGATGCACTCGAATCCCCGCGACGGCTCCCACAAGGCCCCGGCCGAGGAGATCTGGGCGATCGACACGGCGACGATGAAGGTCGTCGGCCGCTCGCCGGCCCACGGCGAGGCGAGCATCGAGGTGTCGAGTGGCGATCAGCCCGTCCTCTTCGGCGTCGGCCACGAGGGCAGCGTTCACCGCTACGACGTCAAGTCCGACGGCGGCAAGGTCACCCTGACCGAGACCGCCTCGCGCGAGGGCGCCGCGCTGTTCCCGACCATCCTCGCCACCGACTTCTGAGATGGCGGACACCGCAACCCTGGCGTCGGTGACGATCACCGCCTTCCTGGTGATCGTCCTCGCCCGCGCCGCCTGGCACAAGCTCGACCATTTCCCCGAAACGATCGGCTTCGCGCAAGGCTACGGCCTCGTCCCCGAGGCCGCCGCCGCGCCGATCGTCCGCGGCCTGACCGTGGCCGAGATCGCCACGGTAGGCGCGCTCCTCGTCCCGGCGACCCGCCCCCTCGGCGGGCTCGCAGCCGCGCTGCTCTTCGCCGGATACGGCGGACTGATGGCGCTGGCGCTCGCGAACGGCCGCGGCCGCATCGAATGCGGCTGCGGCGGCGCCCCGCAGATCGTCTCGGCGCTCACGCTCACCCGCAACGCGGTCCTCGCGGGGCTTGGCCTCGCCGTCGCCCTTCTGCCGGCCACGACGGTCCCGCCGCTCGGCGCCGCGATCGCCATCGTCGCGGCGCTCGTCCTCGCGGCGCAGTACGGCGTCGCCGAGAAGCTCGGCTCCCACCTGCCGCACATCCGGGAGGGCGGACGATGACGCTCCTCGGCTTCTCGGTCATCGCCCTCTGGGTGATTGTCATCCTGCAACTCGGGGTCATCTTCGCCCTTGCCCGCCAGGTGGGCATCCTCTTCGAGCGCGTCTCCCCGGTCGGGGCGATGATGTCCTCGAACGGCCCCGACCTCGGCACCGCGGTACCGCGACTCGCGCTCGCCAACCTCAACGGCGCGCCGGTCAGCCTCGGCACCGGTGGCCGGGCTCAGCTCGTTTTCTTTCTCTCGACGAGTTGCCCGATCTGCAAGGCGCTGCTCCCCGCGCTCAAATCGATCCGGGGCGACGAGGCGAAATGGCTCGACATCGTCCTCGCCTCAGACGGGCGCGAGGCGCCGCACCGCCGGCTGATCGAGAGCGAGGGGCTCGGGGGCTTTCCCTACGTCCTTTCTCCCGAGCTCGGCATGAGCTTCAAGGTGGCGAAGCTTCCCTTCGCCGTCCTGATCGACCCGGGGGGCAAGGTCGTGGCCAAGGGCCTCGTCAACAGCCGCGAGCAGCTCGAGAGCCTGTTCACCGCCTCGGAGACCGGCATCCCGTCCTACCAGGCCGCGATCGCTGGCCTCTCCTCGTAACGCACAAGAAGGAAACCGATCATGTCGCGCATCATCGACAGCCTGCTCAAGCGCTTCGACAAGGTCGTCGAGGCCAACGTGCGAACCTCCGCGCGGACCTTCGGCCGGCGCTCGTTCCTCGCCACCACCGGCGTCGTCGTCGCCGGGGCCGCGGCGGGCCTCCCCGTCCTGCCCTTCGACCGCCGCGCAAACGCCGCCGAGCCGGCCGAGGATCTCGCTGATCCCTGCGCCTACTGGCGGCATTGCGCCATCGACGGCTTCGTCTGTGAGCAGTCGGGAGGCAGCCTCACCGCCTGCCCGCCGGGCAGCGCCGCCTCGTCGGTCGCCTGGGTCGGGACCTGCGCCAACCCCGACGACGGCAAGAACTACCTGATCAGCTACAACGACTGCTGCGGCAAGCCCGCGGTCCTCGGCGCGACCTTCTGCAACAACAACAAGGGCGAGCGGCCGGGCTACCGCATGGGACTCTACAACGACGTCAACTGGTGCATGGCCAATCCCGAGAAGGGCTACCACTGCACCGTGTCGATCGTGATGGGTGAAGCGGAATGACCGCCGTCCGCCTTCCCCTCGCCGCGCTGGCGCTCGTCCTCGCGGGCGGAGCGGCCGGGGCCGCCGACCTCGACGGCGCGGCGCTCTTCGAGCAGCATTGCTCCGCCTGCCACGCCTCCGGCGGCGTCGGCACGCCTGGCCTCGCGCCACCGCTCGACCGCCCCGAGTTCTGGCAGGCGCTCGGCGACAACGCCCCGAAGTACATCGCCGGCGTCGTCACCCAGGGCCTCAACATGCCGATCACCGTCCGCGGCGAGATGTATGCCGGGACGATGATGCCGCCGGTGCCCGACACCACCGACGACGAGCTGGCGGCGATCAGCACCTGGGTGCTCGATACCCTCGGCAAGACGGACAAGACGGTGACGCCCGACGACATCGCCGGCGCCCGCGACGGCGTAAAGATGGCCGATGTCAAGGCGCTGCGCCCGGCATCGGAGTAGCGCCGCATGCGCCGCGCCCTCCTCACCCTCGCGGTGTTGCTGTCCGGACCGTCGCTCGCCGAAGCCGGAGCGGGGGGAGTCACCCCCCGCACCAGCTACGCGCTGCACTGCTCGGGCTGCCACACGATGACCGGCACGGGCGAGCCGGCGGCGGGCATCCCGACCTTCATCGGTTCGGTCGGGACGATCGCGCGATCGGATACCGGGCGCACCTACATGATGCACGTACCGGGTGTGATCTCGGCCGGGCTCTCCGACGAGGGCATCGCCGAGGTGATGAACTACGTCCTCGAGGCCTGGGGCAACGGCGCGCCTCTCTTCACCGCGGCGGAAGTGACCGAGCGCCGCGCCGTGCCGGTCCCCGACGTTGTCGACTACCGGCGGGGCGTCGTCGCCGCGCTCGCGCGCGACGGCGGGAAGGTCGCCGACTACCCCTGGCCCTGATGAGCCGCGGCAACGCCGTCCTGGCGGCCATTGTCGGCCTCGTTTTCCTCGTCTCCTTCGCCAGCGGAGCGCGGGTCGGCGGCGGCTGGTTCTGGGACCTCGGCAACGCCCTCGGCTTTCTCGGCCTCGCCGGCATCCTGTTCCAGATGATCCCTGCCGCCCGCGGCGCCGCGACCAAGCGCCATGAACGGCTCGGCTACTGGGTGCTCGCCATCGCCGGCGCTCATGCCTTCTGGTTTCTCCTCGGCGATGGCGCCGTCCGCGTCTACCTTCAGCCCGGCGCCCCCCTCGCGATGTGGCTCGGCCTCGCCGCGCTCCTTGTCCTCGCCCCGCTCACTCTGCTCGCCCGCATGCCCGAACGCGCCAGGGTTCACCGAAGCTTCCGCGGCTTCCGCGCCGTCCACCGCTTCCTCGGCTTCGCCGTTGTCGGGACGGCTTCGCTGCACGTCGCGCTGACCGGCTTCTACCTGACGCGCTGGCTGCAGGACGCGCTGCTCCTCGCCGTCATCTCCGCTTGCTGCCTGGGGCGGTCGTACTGGGCCCGGCTCGGGGCACCGGCTGTCGCCTCGGCCCCCGCCTTCGCCGCCGCCGGCCTCGCCGCGGCCGCCGCCTTCGTCCTCGCGCGGAACCTCGGCAGGTGAAGATGCTCTTCGCGGCGTTGCTCGTCCTCGGGCTGGCGCTTGTCGTCTTCGGCCCGCCACCCCCGATCCTCAGGATCCAGCGGGTCACGATCGCCGGCGCGGGCCGGCCGATCCTGCCGATGCGCTTCGCCCACGACGATGATCACCGAGGCATACCTTGCGCGACCTGCCACCACGAGTTCGTTGATCGCAGGACAGGATCGACCTGCATGCACTGCCATGTCACCGACCCAAAGGTCTCGCCACTGCTCGAGCGCCAGTTCCACGACCTCTGCCGCTCCTGCCACATCAAGGAGCAGGCCGAGGGCAAGCCGGCGGGACCGACGCGGAGTTGCGTCGCCTGCCACCAGACCGACGAAGAGTTCTGATCCGGCTGATCGGCCCGATCTTGCCCTGTGGAGCCGACGAATAGGCCCTCTGACTGGCGCATCACTCAGCCGCGCGCGTCGCCGAACCGGCGTTGAGGCCCTCCCCGAGTCGCGCGATGAGCGCGGCCCGCCGCGCCTCCGCCGTTCGCATCGCCTCTGTCTTGACCGGCCCGAAGCCCCGGATCGCATCGGGCAACGACAGGATCTCGACGTGGAGCGCCAGCGTCCCCTCCGCGAGGCCCGCGAGCGCCCGTGCCACATCCTCCTCGTAGGTCGCGATCAGCGCCCGCTCGGCCCGCCGCTCGGCGGTATGCCTGAACGGATCAAACGGCGTTCCGCGCAACCCCCTGAGCTTCGCGAGCAGACGGAAGATCGTCGGCATCGCGGCGCCGAACTCGCGCTTCCTCGGGCGACCGTTCGGCGTGGTTCCGGCGAGGAAGGGCGGGGCGAGGTTGAACGAGAGGCGGAAATCACCCTCGAACCGCGCGCCGAGCTGCTCCCTGAAGGCCGGCTCCGCGTAGAGTCGCGCGATCTCGTATTCGTCCTTGTAGGCGAGCACCTTCGCGTAGTTGAGCGCCACCGCGCGCGTCAGCGCCTCCCGGCTCGCCGTGTCGAAGAGTTTCGCCTCCGCCACCTCTGCGACGTGGGCGACCAGTTCGCGGTAGCGCCGGGCGAGCGCTTCGTTCTGGTAGCGCGCGAGGTGGCCGGCGCGATGCGCGATCACCTCCTCCGTCCGGAGATCGGCGAGTGAGCGGCGCGGCGGGGGCAGGAAAGTCCCGACCCGCGCCGGATCGCTCGCCAGAAGCCGGCCCCAGCGGAACGCGTCGATATTCGCCTCGACCGCGACCCCGTTGATCCCGATCGCCTGCTCGATCGCATCGGCGGCGAGCGGCACCAGACCGGCCTGCCAGGCGTAGCCCAGCATCATGACGTTCGCGCCGATCTCGTCGCCGGTCAGCGCGCGCGCGATGCCGCCGAAATCGTGGACATGCGCGCCCGGTCGCGCGGCCTTCCGGACGGTCCGCTCCACCTGGGCCGCCCGGAAGTCGAAATCGCGGTGGCGGGCGAAATCGGCGACCGGCGTGATCCGCGTGTTCAGGACCACGTGGGTGCGTGCCGGATCGCAGAGCGTGATCCCCTCCCTGCTGGTGGCCACCACGCCGTCGGCGGCGAGCAGCAGGTCGGTGGTGCCACTCGCGATCCGGGGCTCCGTGACGCGGGTGCCCGCCGGGGCGAGCCGGATGTGGCTCAGCACCGCGCCGCCCTTCTGCGCCAGCCCGGCCATGTCGAGCACCATCGGGTTCTTTCCCTCGATGTTCGCCGCCATCGCGATCAGCGCGCCGATCGTCAGCACCCCGGTGCCGCCGACGCCCGTCACCGCGATGTTCCAGACGCGGTCGAGCCCAGGCGGTTCCGGTTCGGGCAGATCGGAGAGATCGGGTGGCGCCGCGCGCGCGCCGCGCCTGAGCTTCGCGCCGCGCAGGGTGACGAAGGACGGGCAGAATCCCTTGAGGCAGGAGTAATCCTTGTTGCAGGCCGACTGGTTGATCTCGCGCTTGCGGCCCATCTCGGTCTCGAGCGGCTCGATCGCGACGCAGTTCGACTGGAGCGAGCAGTCGCCGCAGCCCTCGCAGACCGCCGGATTGATCCAGACCCGCATGTCCGGGTCTTCCATCAGCCCGCGCTTGCGCCGCCGCCGCTTCTCCGCCGCGCAGGTCTGGACGTAGACGATCGCCGAGCAGCCGGGCACCTCGCGCAACGTCTCCATCACCGCGTCGATCTCATCGCGGTGCCGCACGATCACTCCGGGCGCGAGCCGCGCCGCTGGCCATTCGCCGGGCCGTTCGCTCAGGAGATAGATCGGCACCACCCCCTCGTGGTGAAGCTGGTGCGTGATCTGATCGGGCTTCAGCGTGCCGTCCACCGGCTGGCCGCCGGTCATCGCCACCGCGTCGTTGTAGAGCAGCTTGTAGGTGACGTTGGCGCCCGCCGAGACCGACTGGCGGATCGCGAGCTGGCCGGAGTGGAAATAGGTGCCGTCGCCCATGTTGACGAAGACGTGGCGCTCGTCGGTGTAGCGGCCCGCGGCCGTCCAGGGGACGCCCTCGCCGCCCATATGAGTGAAGGTCTCGGTCCGCCGCTCCATCCACTGCGCCATGAAGTGGCAGCCGATGCCCGCGAGCACGCGCGAACCCTCGGGCACGCGGGTCGAGGTGTTGTGCGGGCAACCCGCGCAGTAGTAGGGCGGGCGGACGACGGGCGGGATGTGGTCCGCGAGCTCCCGTTCACGCGCCTTGAAGCGGGAGAGCTTCTCCTCGATCCGGGCGCGCAGGCCCGGATCGAGGTCGAAGGCGAGCAGGCGCTCGGCGATCGCCCGGCCCACCATCTCGACGGTCAGCCCCTTCGAGTGTGGCAGGAAGCGGCGGTCGTCCTCGTCGAGCTTGCCGACGATCCGGGGCCGGGTGTCGGAATGCCAGTTGAAGAGCTGCTGCTTGATCTGGTTCTCGATGATCTCGCGGCGCTCCTCGACCACCAGAACTTCCTCGAGCCCCTCGGAGAATTCGCGGATGTTCGCGGGTTCGAGCGGCCAGGTCATCCGCACCTTGCAGAGCCGGAGGCCGATTGCGCGCGCTTCCTCCGGGCCGATGCCAAGTTCGTGCAGCGCCTGGCGCACGTCCTCGTAGGCCTTGCCGGAGCCGACGATCCCGAACCGGGCGCCGGGCGTGTCGAGGGTGATCTCGTCGAGCCGGTTCGCCCGCGCGAAGGCCAGGGCGGCGTAGCCTTTGTACTCCTGCAACCGCTCGTCCTGAACCAGCGGCGGGTCGGGCCAGCGCAGGTTGAGCCCGCCTGGCGGCATCTCGAACTCGGGCAGCACGAACCGGCGCCGCTCCCCGGCGAGATCGACCACGGCGGTCGTCTCCACCGTCTCGGAGATGACCTTCATCCCGACCCAGCAGCCCGAGAAGCGCGACATCGCGATCCCGAGCAGGCCGATCTCGATGAACTCGTGGATCGAGGAGGGGTAGAGGCAGGGCATGAGCGCCGACATGAAGGCGTGGTCGGACTGGTGCGGGATCGAGGAGGACTTGCAGGTGTGGTCGTCGCCGGCGAAGGCGAGCACGCCGCCAAGGGCGGAGGTACCAGCCGCGTTCGCGTGTTTGAAGACGTCGCCCGAGCGGTCCACGCCGGGGCCCTTGCCATACCAGATGCCGAGCACGCCGTCCTTGCGCGCCCCGGGCGACAGCCCCGCCTGCTGCGAGCCCCAGACCGCGGCGGCGGCCAGATCCTCGTTCACGCCGGGCTGGAAGGTCACATCGTATTCGGCGAGCAGGTCGCGTGCCTTCACGAGCTGCTGGTCGTAGATCCCGAGGGGCGAGCCGCGATAGCCGCTGATGAAGGCGGCGGTATCGAGCCCCGCCGCGCGGTCGCGGCGCATCTGCGTCATCGGCAGGCGCACGAGCGCCTGGATGCCGGTCATGTAGGCCGCGCCCGCGGTGGCGGAATACTTGTCGTCGAGGCTGACTGCCTTGTTCACCCTGGCTCTCCCTTCGGCTGAGGGCATCGGCGCGAGGTCTTCGTGGGCCTTAGGTCCCATCCTACGCCGGACGCCGGGGATTGGCGTTGCTTTGTCGCGCGGCGCGGGCCAGCTTCACGCAACGTTGTTCCTGTGCTCGCCATCGAAGTGGCATCCTTGTTTCGGTGAGAGCGAAACCGGAGTACGACGTTCCGGACCACCGTGGGGCGCGGACGGCCGAGGAGACGGAGTGGCGCGATGATCGACGAGGCGGACCGGCGCATTCTTCGCGAAATCCAGCGCTCACCGGAGATTCCGACCCGCGAACTCGCCGAACGCGTGGGCCTCAGCCACACGCCCTGCTGGCGCCGTCTCCAGCGCATGCGCGACGATGGTGTCATCACCGAGCGCCGCCATGTCGTCGATCACGACGCCGCCGGCTTCGCCGTCACGGTGTTCTGCTTCGTGACGCTCAAGGAGCACCGCCGGGAAAGGCTGACGGAGTTCGAGGAGGCCGCGCTGAAGGTGCCGGAGATCATCCAGTGCTTCTCGATCAGCGGGGAATACGACTACATCCTTCAGGTGATCGCGCGGAGCGTGTCGGACTACGAGCGGACCGTGAAGGACGCGATCGTCGAGCTTCCGAACATCGCCTCGATCAACACGAGCTTCACGCTGAGGAAGGTCAAGGCGTCGCTGGACGTTCCCGTCTGAGTCGCCGCGCCCCGTTGGCCCGGATCGGGCGCGACCGGGAAAATGCCGCTCCAAGGCATTCCGGTCGGATCGGAGTACTCCGTCTTTCCGGTCAGCGCCTGGAACTCGTCCCTGCTCAGGCGGCCGCAGGCGTCGGCGGGCTCCTGCCCCCACGTCGCGCCCAACCACCCCGTTGCGACCATCGCAGCCGAGGCTGAGGGCCATCCATGACCTTGAGCCATCGTTCCCTCCCGCCGCAAGTGCCCCTGCGAGAGCACGGTAGCGGGTTAGGAGCAAGGCGCCGCCGAGCCGATCTGGACCGGTCGACTTCGGACGAGCACGACGGGTGATCCGAGGGCGGCAGCAGATCAGGGCCGGGGTGTTCCTGGTACCTTGGCGGCGTAATTCCGCCGGTAGCATCGTGCTTCTGGATTCCGAGGGCGCCATCGTTCGGCCATCCGTTGCCTACGAACTCGCGGACGAAGTGGACGTCGGCGACATCCTCAATTAGCTGAATGTAGCCCTCCATTCCCTGAATCTCGAGGCTGCTGAGCCTGAGTTCGTTGTACGAGTTATGGGTCTTTCCGACATCTAATGCCACGCCGCGAGATCCGGCGCGGATCGATCGGGAAATGCTAGCTAGCCCGTGGCCAGCCAGGCCTTGGCGATCGCGCCATCCTCGGACACCAGTTCATGGCCAGCCGAAATGATGCTCGCATCGACGCTTGCCCCGCCCGCCTTCAGGGAGGCCTCCAACGCGGGACCCATCTCGGCGAACGGGTCACGCGCGCCGCTCAGCATCAGCACTCGCGTTCCGGTCAGGTCCGGCGTGGGCGGCGACTCCAGCACCTCGGTCGCGCGCAAGAGAATGGCACGGCGCACCGTGGCGGGTCGCAGCCGGAGCACCGCGGCCAGAAAATTGGCGCCGTTGGAATAGCCCAGGAAGGTCAGCCGATCGGCGACGAGTCCGTAACCCCGGATCGCGCCCTCCACGAACGCGGCGAAGGCCTCGGCCTCGGCGCGGATGTCGGCCTGATCATAGGTGACGGCATCGAAGCGGCGAAACCAGCGATTGACGCCTTCCTCGGTCGCGCGGCCTCGAACTCCCAGAAGCGTCGCGCGCGGGCTGACGCGCGAGGCCGGGGGCATCAGATCCGCCTCGTTCCCGCCGGTGCCATGCAACAGCACGATCACCGAACCGTCGGGATCGTCGGGCGTGTGAAAGCGGTGGATGAAGGGCAGCTCGCGCATCGGCATACGTTCCTCGCCAGGCATGGCGAACTGCGGCAGCATCACGCGCAGATCCCTGGCGCGGGCCGCGTCACGTGACGGGATCATCAGGGAATTGCCCAGACGGTCCGGGGTTTCGTCAACCGCGAAGCCGGGAGTGTCGGTGGCATATTCGAACAGGGTGCCCGCGGGTTCGCGGACATAGAGCGAGGTGAAGTACTTTCGGTCATGGACCCGGATCGCGCCATCGTGATCGCGCAACGCGAGCCGCATCCGGCGCACGGCATCCACATCCGGTGCGCGAAAGGCGACGTGGTCGAAGGTTCCAACGCCCTGCCCGCCGTCCACGAATCCCGCGGAGTGGCGGATGTCGATCACGTCGGTGTCCGAAGCCATGCGGAGGAAGGGCCCCTGACGCAGCGCCACGGCGTAGCCGAAGCGAGCTGCGAAGCCGGCGGTGACTTCGGCATCACGGGTCAGGATGGTGACCGACCGGATGCGACGCGGCGTCTCCGCGCCCGGCAGGGCCGCGGCGGCGGGCAGGTCGATCCCGACCAGCTTGACGATGAGCCCGTCGGGATCGCGCAGGCGCAACACCGTCTCGCCCATTTCGCGCGCGGGGCCGGTGATGGGCACGCCCGCCGCGATCGCCCGTTGCAGCCAGGCGCCGATGGTTTCGCGCGCAACGGCGAAAGCGATCTCCGAGACCTGCCCAAGACCGATCCGTCCCCGCGCGCCCGCCTGCCAGACGAGAAAGCTGACGATCGAGCCGGGACTGCCGAGAGCATCACCGTAGAACAGGTGCAGCTGCTCGGCATCCTCGTAGCCTCCGGTCTGCTTGACCAGCCGGAGCCCCAGGAAGCCCGCGTAGAAATCGACGTTGCGCTGAACGTCGCCGGTGATTCCCGTGACATGGTGGATTCCCGTCGTCATGAGGCGGCTTCCTCGCCCAGCACCTACAATGCGGCCGGACCACCGTCATTCGAAGCGGTATCGGCCGCCGACGCCAGTGGAGTCTCCCAGGCCGAACCGCGCCCCGAACGAGTAGCGGCGGCATGCCCAACTCGTAGCCGAGGACGAAGGCCAGCACCACCGGCAACACGATGAGGCGCTGGCCGTGCGATGGTCACGAAGGTCCAGCCGCCGAGCCCAGCGGCGGTGCCCCGCCAGCAGGTGAGGACACCGCTGCGCTGGTCCGAGACCGGGTCCGTCGCCGCGAAGGTTGGTCGTCAGCGGCGAGCCAACGACTGAAGCCTCAGGACGCAGACGCGGCCACCGGAGACCTGACGTGCTCAGCGCGCACGCCGATCCCGAGCAAGCGCGCGGTGAGCCCTTGCAGCCACGGTGTCGCGCTCACGAGGCGAAGCGCGAGCGGAGGCTCGAAGGGGCCGGCGCTGGCTTCGAGGGCCGGTGTGAGGATGGTGTTCTGGATCACGACCTGCATCCGCTGCGTCGTGCGGGTCGGGAACTCCCGGCGGCGGCGCACTTCGTCGAGCACGGCCCCGGGCGGGCAACCATCCGCGAGCCTGGCCGCGAGGAGGTTGGCGGTGGCGACGGCGTCCTGGACCGCGAGGTTGACGCCGACTCCGCCCACTGGCGACATCGCGTGGGCGGCGTCCCCGATGCAGAGCAGGCCGGGGCGAGACCAACGCCTCAGCCGATTGATGGTCACGGTCAGGAGCTTTACGTCGTCCCAGGTCGCGACCTCGGCGATGCCCCCGGCGAGGAGAGGCACCATGCGGATGACGGCGGCGCGGAAGGCGTCGAGACCGCGTGCCTTGACCGCCTCGAATGCACCCTTGGCGATGACGTAGGCGCACTGCCAGTAGTCGCCGCGATCGAAGGTGACCATCATCTCACCGCCGTCGATGCGCGCGAAGAGCGAATCGGTCGCGGCGCCTTTGCCGGCGCGGAACCACAGCACGTCGATCGGCGCGCCGATGTCCTCGACTTCGAGGCCGGAGCGGTCGCGCAGGACCGAGTGACGGCCATCGCACGCGACAGTCAGATCGGCGCTTATCTCGATCGGCCCCTCGGGCGTCTCCGCCCTGACGCCCCGGACCGTGTCCCCGGCGAGCAGGAGATCGGTAGCCGCGGTCCGCATCATGAGGGTGAGGCTCGGGAAACCGCTTCCCTTTTCGCGCAGGAAGTTGAGGAAGTCCCACTGCGGCATCAACGCGATGAAAGGATGCGGCGCGCTGAGCCGAGAGAGATCGGCGATGCGAAACCGCTGCGTGCCGATTTCGCCTTCCATCCGCCGGAGTTCCTGATGCGGCAGCTTCAGGAAGTCATGGACCAGTCCGAGCTCGTCCAGCACGGTCAAGGTGGAGGGATGCACGGTATCGCCGCGAAAATCGCGGAAGAAGTCCGCGTGCTTCTCCAGCACCAGCGTGTCGATGCCGGCGCGGCCGAGCAGGTATCCCAACATCATCCCCGCCGGGCCACCGCCAACGACGCAGCATCGCACCGCGATCCGCCGCATCGGATCTCCCTCCCCTCCTTGCACCGATCACGCGAGGCTACGCCGCCGCGGTCGTCCGGTCCATCGCCGCTTGAATTCCACTGATCGCCCGCTTCGCGGCAAGAAGGCCGGCCGGGCTAACCAGGCGGAGCGAACCGGCATCTGGTCGTCAGGTGAAATCGGCCACGATACGCCTCGAGCGAAGGAGCATCATCCGGCCAGCATCCGCCAGAGTCTCCGGAAGACGGCGACGCAGGAGGCGCGGCCCTCGGAGCCATGCCATGCCGTCCTCGTGTCCGGTGCGTGGTTTTGTGCCACCGCGCGCCTGCTGATCGATCAGGCTTCCGCTACCGAGCCGCCAGCGCTTGGTGAGCCGCTGCTGTCCCTTCGCGCCGGGGCGAGCGACCGCGTCGAGCCGGTCGTGGCGATCCGCGCGACATCGTAGATGAAGAGCCGTTCCCAGACGCCGACCTCGGTGAACCGCGCAAGCAGGTTCGCGCTTCGCTGGGCGGCACAGCCCTCGATCGCCTGGCGCTGCGCCTCGAGCCCGAGGCCGCTCGCACCCTGCCGCGTCGTCGAGACCCGCTCGTAGCCGATGAGCCGATCACCGCGGACGCTCCGCAAGCGGGGAAGACGGAAGCTGGTGGTGACACCGGACGGCCCGGACTGGGCACCGAGGCCGCGCGTCGATACGAGGCCCTTTCTCGTGCCATCGACGTCGACGCCGCGTTTCGTGGCATCCTCCGGCCGCGGCCGGTCGGGGGTCGTAAGCATGGCCGCGGGCGCCATCGCCCCAGGTCCGGGGGGCCGCGGCCCCGCGATCAGCGCGGCGGATGGCAGCTCCGACCACGCGGCGTAGCGACGAAGCGCGCCTGCGCGGAGGACGGCGATGCCCAGCGGATCCAAGGCGATCAGGGCGGCGACGTTCCGCACAACCGCGAGCAGACATGATAAGGTTGACCAAGCTGCTGCGACCGACGCGGGAGCCCCACCACGATTAATAAAGGAGGAGTCGAGATGAGACCCGTCGTACTGCTTGTAGGACGCCTGCCGGCGGTGGTGGAAAACGTGGCGCGCGAGCTCGAAGACCTGCCCATTCAGTGGCTTGGGGCTCATGATCGCAATGAAGTGATAGCCCAGCTCGAGAACGAGCCCGGCATCGCGACCGTGGTGATCGGCGCTGGTCTCGATGACCGGGTACGGGGTGACCTGATCGGCGTGATCGCGGGGCTTTGCCCGGATCTCTGCATCCATGTGAAGGATCGCGCTTCGGGTCCTGACGGGATGGCACCCTTCGCGCGGCGCGTCGTGCGCATGGAGCTCCTCGGCGAACCGGCCTAGGACGCTGGCAGCATCCACGGCCGCGCTCCTTCGCTCGTGTCGCTGTCATCTCGCGCCACAGATGTTGGAGGCGATCCTCGCTGGGCGGCAGCCCGCGCGGGGCTTCAGCTGGATGATCTGCTGGCCGGGCACCCACTGAAGTAGGACAAACACGTTGGAGCCTGTTTGGTTTTGGTCTGACGTCAAGGTGAAGACGTCGGCGCGGGTAATGCGCGGCGCATTGGGTACGCCAACGATCCGCAACCTCTCTGGCAGCGCCAGCCAAGGCGCCGCGCGTCCTCTGTCCGCCATCCTCTCGATCGAGATTGGTGCATTTTTCGCGCGGGACGCGGCCCTTGTGCGCACGTTCGGCCAGGATCATGATTGAGAGACAGTGGGTCGAGATACCGACCCGCGTCCGATTTCGCAGGGAGCGATGCCATGGGCGCCAAGCAGCTCAAGTTCAACACCGATGCGCGTGACGGCATGTTGAAGGGCGTGAACATCCTCGCCGACGCGGTGCGGGTCACCCTTGGCCCCAAGGGTCGCAACGTTATCATTGCCCAGTCGTTCGGAGCGCCGCGGATCACCAAGGACGGGGTCACGGTCGCCAAAAACATCGAACTCGAGGACAAGTTCGAAAACATGGGCGCGCAGATGGTCCGGGACGTGGCCAGCCGCACCAGCGATGTAGCCGGCGACGGCACCACCACCGCCACCGTGCTCGCCCAGGCGATCGTCCGCGAGGGCATGAAGTCGGTCGCGGCGGGTATGAACCCGATGGACCTGAAGCGCGGCATCGACCAGGCGGTCGCCATCGTCGTCGAGGACATCAGGTCCCAGGCCCGAACGGTTTCAGGCTCGGAGGAGATCGGCCAGGTCGGCGCGATCGCCGCCAATGGGGAGGCCGAAATCGGCAAGCAGATCGCGGACGCGATGCGGAAGGTGGGCAACGAAGGTGTGATCACCGTCGAGGAGAACAAGGGCTTCGTGACCGAGACCGAGGTGGTCGATGGCATGCAGTTCGACCGCGGCTATCTCAGCCCCTACTTCATCACCAACACCGACAAGATGATCGCCGAGCTCGAGGACGCGGTAATTCTGATCCACGAGAAGAAGCTTTCGTCGCTGCAGCCGATGGTGCCGCTGCTGGAGTTGGTGATCCAGTCGGGCAAGCCACTCCTGATCATCGCCGAGGACATCGAGGGTGAAGCCTTGGCGACCCTCGTGGTCAACAAGCTGCGTGGAGGGCTCAAGATCGCGGCCGTGAAGGCGCCCGGCTTCGGGGACCGCCGCAAGGCGATGCTGCAGGACATTGCGATCCTCACCGGCGGCCAGGTGATCTCCGAGGAACTCGGCATGAAGCTCGAGAATGTTGGGCTCGACCTGCTCGGCAAGGCCCGCAGGATCTCGATCACCAAGGACGAGACCACGCTCGTCGACGGCGCGGGCGAAAAATCCGATATCGACGGTCGAACCGCCCAGATCCGCCAACAGATCGAGGAGACCACCTCGGACTACGACAAGGAGAAGCTGCGGGAGCGGCTGGCAAAGCTCGCGGGCGGCGTCGCGGTGATCCGCGTCGGCGGTGCGTCCGAGACCGAGGTGAAGGAGCGCAAGGATCGCGTCGACGACGCGCTGCACGCCACCCGCGCCGCGGTGCAGGAGGGCGTGGTGGTCGGCGGCGGCGTGGCGTTGGTGCGCGGCTCAAAGAAGCTCCGGGGCTTGGAAGGGGCTAACCCTGATCAGACCGCGGGCATCGCGATCGTCCGCAAGGCGCTGCAGGCGCCGCTGCGGCAGATCGCCACGAACGCGGGCGTGGACGGCTCGGTCGTCGTCGGCAAGATCATCGACTCCGAGGACGCGAGCCTCGGCTTCAACGCCCAGACCGAAGAGTATGGCGACATGTTCAAGTTCGGCGTTATCGACCCCGCGAAGGTCGTTCGCACCGCGCTGCAGGACGCCGGCTCGGTCGCCGGTCTCCTGATCACCACCGAGGCGATGATTGCTGACAAGCCGCAACCGAAGGCCGCGGACGGCGGCGTCATGGATGACATGATGTGATCAGGGCTCAATCCTGACGCGATAGAAAGTTGACAGTATGGATCCTGCGCTCGCACGCAGGCTGGAAGACCTCGCCGCGGGGATCAACCCTCCCCCCACCGAGCCGAGGCGCCTCAGCGCAGCGGCTGGCCCGCCTGACTGGCCGCCACGATCTCGTTCAGCCGGCCGGTCTTCACGTCATAGACGTAGCCGTAGATCGGTACGACCGGGTCGACGAGCGGATGCCGGCGGATCCGCGTAACATCCTCGATGACCGCGCGCTGCTGATCCGCGATGGTGTGCCACTTGATGTATCGCCCTTCGGCGGAGCCGCCGGGGCTCGAGGCATTTTCGAAACCTCGCGGCGTCAGCTCGGCGGTCTCGAGCGACCCTGCAAGCAGGTCACCCATCGTCGCATCGTCGAAATAGAGCATGCCGCAGTCGGTGTGCTGCACGACGAACCACTCGCGGGTTCCGAGCAACTTGTGGCTGATCACCAGGCTGCGGATCGCATCGTCCGTGGCCCTGCCACCGGCGTTGCGCACCACGTGCGCGTCTCCCTCGGCGAGCCCGGCGTATTTCGCCGGGTCGAGGCGCGCGTCCATGCAGGTCAGGATCAGGAAGCCTCGCGCAGGCGGCAGCGTCAGACTGGCCTTTTCGCCGAAATCCGCCGCGTACGCGGCGTTGGCGGCTTCGACTTCGCTCTTGATGCTCATGATCTTCCTCCCCCGGCCCCTCGAGCCGGGCGGTAGTTTCCGCTTGTCCGGCGCCTGGATCAAGCACGCCGCCGACCATGAGCCTGCGCGGCGCTGGTAGTAACGCCGGATGGAGCCGCGTGGGCGCTTCGGTCGCGGAAGATGCTGTACGGGGGGCACATGCGATTCCGGAGAATCTGGCAAGCGCGAAGGGTGTCGCGCCGCCCTGCCCCGGCGGCATACCACGGCTGGCTCCGCTGGCGGCGGGTATCGGCGAAGCGGTCCTCAACCCCAGCAAATGGCCGAGCCGCGGCTCCATGCTGTCCGTCATGGCTCTCCAGGGGCACCACGGAAGGTTATTGCACGCCCCCGATCCGCAACATTACCCCCCCGGCACGGTCAGAGATGGTTCTTGATGAACTGCAGGATCTTCTCGATCTCGCGTTCGACCGCCGCCTCGACCGGCTCGAAGGGGGAGCCGTTGTAGTACCGGGCAGACGTGCCAGGTCCGTCGGGGCTGCCGTGATCGGCGTCGATCGACTTTCGCCAGACTTCGGCGTGACGAGCCCACTCCTGCCGGTTGACCAGAGCCGGCTCGGTGAACCAGACGTTCCAGGTGAGGATATTTCCGGGTAAAAGCAGGTTCCCGGAGTAGAGGTTGAAGAGGTCCATGACCAAGGTGTTGAAAGTATCGGCGACCGAATCCCCGGTTTTCCTGATCGGGCCGATCTCGACGCCAAGGTTCCCCACGGACCAGGCTTCGGACTGGTGGCGCGCAAATTCGGGAATACGAAAATCGGTCGTTTCACCCTTGCGAAGGGGAAAGATCGGCTGATCCGGCGCGCCGGGCTTGAACGTACTGACCTGTATCGCATGGGCCTTGTCATGCGGGAACGGGTGATCGCTGGCCACGAACTCGTTCCAGAGCCATCGGACAAGACTGTTCTGCCTGGCGCTGGGGCTGAACCAGATCTGACCGGTGACGGTCATGTCGGCCGCGAGGGTCTTGCAAGGCTCGTCGACCCAGCCGCGCTGGCCGGTCACCGTGACTTCGACGTTGAGGCAGCCTAACGCGGCGGTGCAGACTCCCTGTTGCGGGCAAATGATCGAATAGACGCGACCTTCGTCGTCATAGCCGATCCGCGAGATGTCGGGCGCGAACATCTGATAGCAGCGCGATTGCTCCTGGCCAGGGTCGGTCAGCCACGAGAACTCCGGCCAGAGAACCGCCTGCTGTCGTTGCAACCTGCGGATGTTCGCCATGTTCGGGAGCATCGGTAGCGAGGATAGATCCGGATCGGGATATGCGAACGCGGGGTTCGACTCGGCGAAGCCACCCTTCCAGCCAGCCGGAACTGGATCGGTACTCTGGCCCATTGCTGATGTCCTTTCCGAATTCTAAATCGAAAGGAAGCGGATAGGCGCGCGCTGAGGCAGTATCAGTCAGTCTAGCAAGGAACACCAGAAAAAACGAGGCACGGCCCGGGGGGTTCTGGCGCCCAGATCCGGCGTCGGCATTCCGGACGTCGCGTGGGTTTCTCTGGCAATAGCAGCCCGGGTTCGCCGTGTCATGCGTATCGCTCCACGCGCCGCGCGGCGTGGTCGTATCGACAGATCGCGCGCAGCCGATACTTGTTCGGCCACACCGACATGTGCATGCTCCCCCGACGCCGAGCCACGTGCGAGGTTGCCCGAGCAAGAGCCGGCGAGGTCGTCAAGCACCCCGAGCTTGGCTATGCGGCGGTGCTCAAAGACGAAATCCGAAGGCCTGGAGGCGCGATCCCGTCGGGAATATCGAGAAAACCCTGTTCGAGGCCGCCGACAAGATGCGCGGCGCGATGGACGCGGGGGAGTACAAGCACGTCGCCCTCGGGCTCCTGTTCCTGCGCTATGTCTCGGCCGCCTTCGAACTGAGGCACGCCGAACTGGCAAGCGAGGATTACGCCGACCCCGAAGACCCCGTGGAATACCTCGCCGAGAACATCTTCTGGGTCCCCGAGGCCGCGCGCTGGTCCCGCCTGACCGCCATCGCGAAGTCCCCGGAGATCGGCGTCGAGATCGACAACGCGATGCGCGCGATCGAGGAGGCGAACCCGACGCTCAAGGACGCGCTCCCGAAGGTCTTCGGCCGCGAGAGCCTCGACCGGGGCATCATCTAGGGCTCATCACCCTCTTCTCGAACATGCCGATGGAGGGCACCCGGGCCGATTTCGACCTGATCGGGCGGATCTACGAATACTGCATCGGCCAGTTCGCGGCGGCCGAGGGCAAGCGCGGCGGCGAGTTCTACACCGCGAAGTCGGTGGTCGAGACGCTGGTCGAGATGATCGAGCCCACCAAGGGCCGCGTCTACGACCCCTGCTGCGGCACCGGCGGCTTCTTCGTCCAGTCCGAGCGCTTCATCGCGCATCATCAGGGCCGGTCCGAGGACCTCTCGATCTACGGCCAGGAGCGCAACCACACCACCTACCGCCTCGCGCGGATGAACCTCGCGATCCGTGGCATCTTCGCCGACCTGCGCTGGAACCAGGAGGGCACGCTGAAGCGCGACGCCTTCGCGGACGAGCGCTTCGACTTCATCCTCGCGAACCCGCCGTTCAACATCTCGGACTGGGAAGGCGAGGCACTGCGCGAGGACGCGCGCTGGCGCTTCGGCGCGCCGCCGGTGGGCAATGCCAATTTCGCCTGGCTGAGCCATGTCTATCACCACCTCGCGCCGGCGGGGGTCGCGGGCGTGGTGCTCGCCAACGGCTCGATGTCCTCGATGCAATCGGGCGAGGGCGAGATCCGCCGGGCGATGGTCGAGCAGGAGGCGGTGGACGCGGTGGTGGCGCTGCCCGGGCAGCTCTTCTTCAGCACGGCGATCCCGGTCTGCCTCTGGATCCTCGCGCGGGACCGGTCGAACGGCGTCGCGCGGGACCAGCGGCTGCGCGACCGGCGGGGTGAGGTGCTGTTCATCGACGCGCGCAAGATGGGCGCGCTGATCCCAGGCAGCCGCAAGCAGAAGGCGCTCAGCCCCGAGGAGACCGCCCGGATCGCCCGCGCCTATCACGCCTGGCGCGGTGAGGCCGACGCGGGCGCCTATGAGGACGTGCCGGGCTTTGCCAAGGCGGCCACCCGCGAGGAGATCGCCGCCCACAACTTCGTGCTGACCCCGGGCCGCTACGTCGGCGCGGGCGCGGCCGAGGATGACGACGAGCCCTTCGAGGAGAAGTTCGCGCGGCTCCGTGACGAGCTGCTGGCGCAGTTCGCCGAGGGGCGCGGGCTGGAGCTGGAGATCGAGGCGCGGTTGGGTGAGGTCCAGAGCCTTGGCTGAATGGATATTGCAGAGCGTCCGCCAACTTCAGAATAGCGGTATCCTTTTCGTCGAAGATGGAAACCACGGTGAGTATAGGCCGCGCTCCAACGCGTTCGTGACCGACGGCGTGCCCTTCGTCCGCCCTCCCGACCTGGTGGAAGGCCGAGTCGATCTCTCGGCATGTGACAAGATCAATGATGTTGCGTTCGCGCGAGTTCGTAAGGGGATCGGACGTGGTGGTGACGTGCTCTTCACGCATCGCGCGACGGTCGGTCGCCTTGCGATGATGCCGATCGAGGCGCCAGCTTTCGTGTGCAATCCTGGAGTAACTGTTTGGAGGGCCCTGAAGCCGGAGGTCCTTTCAGGCCGCTTTCTCTACTATTGGATGCACTGTGCCACCTTCATGGACCAAGTATGGGCGGCGGCAGGTGGAGCGGACACCTTTCCCTATATCGGGTTGCAACAGCAGCGGCAGCTGCTCGTCGCGGTGCCGCCTAGCGCCGAGCAGCAGGCCATCGCCCGCATCCTCGGCGCGCTGGACAACAAGATCGAGCTGAACCGGCGAATGAACCGGACGCTGGAGGAGATGGCGCGGGCGCTGTTCCGTTCCTGGTTCGTCGATTTCGACCCCGTCCACGCCAAGGCCGAGGGCCGCGCCCCCGCCCACATGGACCCCGCCACCGCCACCCTCTTCCCCGCCCGCTTTGGCGAGGACGGCCTGCCGGAGGGGTGGCGGTCCTGTCCCGCGTCCAGGCTTGTCGAGTTCAACCCGCGCGAACGGCTCGGCAAGGGTGAGGTCGCGCCCTATTTCGACATGAAGGCGCTGCCCACGTCCGGGCCTCGCACGGATGTCCCCATCCAGCGGGCCTTTACCTCGGGGACCAAGTTCAGGAACGGTGACGTCCTTTTGGCGCGCATCACGCCATGCCTTGAAAACGGCAAGACGGCTTTGGTCGACGCGATGCCCGAGAGCGCGGTAGGTTGGGGGTCGACCGAGTTCATCGTCATGCGCGGGCGGGGGCACGTATCGCCGGGCTTCGTCTACTGCCTCGCGCGCGATGACGGGTTCCGCGAATGCGCCATCCAGAGCATGGTCGGTTCGTCAGGGCGTCAGCGCGTCCAGAATGAGCGGGTGGAGACTTACGGGATGGCCACACCGGACGATCGCGTCTTCGCCGCGTTCGCGGAGGAGACCGGGCCACAGTTCGCGTTGATAGGCGCCAACGGAGCTCAGATCGACACCCTCGCCGCCCTCCGCGACACCCTGCTCCCGAAGCTGATGTCCGGCGAGGTCCGCGAGCGGCTGGACCTGCTGGCGTTCGACAAGGAGGGGCAGCTCGTCGTCATCGAGAACAAGCTCGACGACACCGGCCGCGACGTGGTCTGGCAGGCGCTGAAATACGCCGCCTATGTCTCGACCCCGCCAAGGCAGCGGATCGTCCAGATCTTCCAGAGTTGCCTCGGGCTGGGGGCCTCGCTATCCCCGAAACTCGACCTTCCAGGTCCGAAGCCGAAGCGCGCCGGGATCGAGGCCGGCTGATGAGCTGGACGTCGGAAGCCCATCTCGAAGCCTGGGCGCTCGACGAGTTGCGCGGCCTCGGCTTCGCCACCGCGACCGCCGCCGCCGTCGCCCCGGACGCCGGGCGCGCCGAGGATGCGGAACGCGGCGCCTATCACGACGCGATCCTCTCGAAGCGGCTGACGGCCGCGATCGCCCGGCTGAACCCGGACCTGCCCGAGAGCGCGGTGCGGGACGCCGCGCTGAAGGTGCGGGACGCAACCTTCTCGGCCGATCCGATCGCCGAGAACCGGCGGCTGCACGAGCTGATGGTGGGCGGGGTCCAGGTGCAGACCTGGGTGAATGGCGAGGCGGTCGGGGCGGTGGCGCGGCTGGTGGACTGGGAGGACCGGGACAACGACTGGCTCGCCGTCAACCAGTTCGAGATCGTCGGCAAGACCCCGAGGCAGCCGGACATCCTGTTGTTCCTGAACGGCCTGCCGATCGTCGTGATCGAGCTGAAGGGCGCCGAAGGCAAGGGGCTGCCCGAGGCGTTCAACCAGATCGAGACCTACAAGGATCAGGTCCCCGAGCTGTTCCGGGCGAACCTCATCTCGGTGATCTCGGACGGGATCAGCGCGCGCTACGGCTCGGTCTCGGCGGATTTCGAGCGCTACATGCGCTGGCGGACCGTGGACGGCGAGACGCTGGTGGACGAGGGTTCGGCGCTGGCGCTCGAGACGCTGATCCACGGGCTGCTCGCGCCCTCGACGCTGCTCGCGATGCTGCGCCGCTTCGTGGTCTTCGAGGACGAGGGACGCGGGCCCGTGAAGAAGATCGCGGGCTACCACCAGTTTCACGCAGTCCGGAAGGGGCTGGCCCGGGTGCTGGAGGCGCGCCGCGAGGACGGGCGCGCCGGCGTGATCTGGCACACGCAGGGCTCGGGCAAGTCGCTGCTAATGGCCTATCTCGGCGGAGCGCTGATGCACGAGCCCGCGCTCGGCAACCCGACGCTCGTGGTGCTGACGGACCGCAACGACCTGGACCAGCAGCTCTTCGGCACCTTCGCGCGCTGCGCCGCGCTGTTCGGCGAGGACCCGGCGCAGGCCGAGGACATCGACGGGCTCCGCGCGCTGCTCGGCGGGCGCAAGGTGGGCGGGGTCATCTTCACGACGATCCAGAAGTTCCGGCCGAAGCCCGGCGAGGAGGCCTTCCCCGAGCTGAGCGACCGCTCGAATGTGATCGTCTTCGTGGACGAGGCCCACCGGTCGCAATACGGGTTCGACGCGCGGCTGGACCCGGCGACCGGCGAGATCCGCTACGGCTTCGCGCACCATCTGCGCCGCGCGCTGCCGAACGCGACCTTCGTGGGCTTCACGGGGACCCCGGTGGAGCTGGTCAGCGCCAATACATACAACGGTTCGGCGACCAGATCGACGTCTACGACATCGCCCAGGCGGTGCAGGACGGCGCCACGGTGCCGATCTATTACGAGGCGCGGGTCGCGAAGATCGAGATCAACCCGGAGCTGGAGGGGCTGATCGACACCGAGTTCGACGACGCCACGGGCGGGATCGGCGAGGACGCCCGCGCGGCGACCGCCCGCCGCTGGGCGCGCGCCGAGGCGCTGGTCGGGGCGGACAAGCGGCTCGACACGCTGGTCGCGGACCTGCTGGGGCATTTCGACCGGCGGCTGGAGGCGATGAACGGCAAGGCGATGATCGTCTGCATGAGCCGGAGCATCGCCGCCAAGGTCTACGAGCGCATCGTGGCCGCGCGGCCCGAGTGGCACTCGGATCAGGACGATGCCGGCGCGGTGAAGGTCATCATCACCGGCAATGCGGCCGACGCGAAGGAACTGCAGCCGCACATCCGGTCAAAGGCGCGCCAGGAGCTCCTGCGCAACCGCTACCGCAAGCCCGAGGACCCGCTCAGGCTGGTGATCGTCTGAACCGCGCCGGGCTGCCCGGAGGCGTTTTGGTTTGAGTCCTACGCCGCCACGGCGGGTGCCTCCAGTCCGGCGTAGTAGTTTGCTTCGGCCTCGGCGGGCGGGATGTTCCCGATCGGCTCGAGGAGGCGGCGCTCGTTGAACCAGTGGACCCATTCGAGGGTGGCGAACTCCACGGCCTCGAAGGATCGCCAGGGCCCTCGGCGGTGGATGACCTCGGTCTTGAAGAGGCCGATCACCGTTTCGGCGAGCGCGTTGTCGTAGCTGTCGCCGACGCCGCCCACGGAGGGCTCGATCCCGGCCTCGGCGAGACGCTCGGTGTAGCGGATGCTGACATATTGCGACCCTCGGTATGAGTGGCAGACGAGCTGGCCGCCCTCGAAGGGGTGGCGCTGGTGCAGCGCCTGATCGAGGGCGTCGAGCACGAATTCCGCCTTGGCGACGCGCGACACGCGCCAGCCGACGATGCGTCGGGCGAAGGCGTCGATGACGAACGCGACGTAGACGAAG
>NZ_VFRP01000020.1 GCF_006385685.1 Amaricoccus solimangrovi
ACTTATTAATTCTTACTTATTAATTCTTACTTATTAATTCTTACTTATTAATTCTTACTTATTAATTCTTACTTATTAATTCTTACTTATTAAATAATAAATATTATTTAAACTTCTTGAACCTTGCAGCAGCAATCCGAAGAAAAGAGCGAAGCGCCTTGACCAATTCTTTTTCTATGATACTAAACTCTATCATGTGTCTGTTAAAATCGGCAAGAAACTGCATGTTTATCATATTGTTTGCCTTCAGGTAATTGACATACCTGGCTACCTGATTGATATTGTTACCGACCCTGCTGATCTCTGGGCCGAGCCTATCCAACACCGCGATTAACTCTTTAGGATTAGCAATAAAATCGTCAGGCTGCGCCAGCGCCTTCTTCCGCAGGTAAACAGACAATGATTCATGCCCTGCAGCCGTCATCTCAGCCTCCAGTCGCCTGTATTCGCTATCGGAAAAGGTCAGCTTTACTTGCCTGGCTCTCTTTAATTCAGGCGATAGTTTTGGACGCCCTCCCTTTGCTTTCTTAATATCTTCCATACATTCTTTGCTCAATAAAAGACACGAGTTGCGAGTGGATTTCCCCCTTGCTGATAGCT
This sequence comes from Amaricoccus solimangrovi, assembly GCF_006385685.1. Classification (GTDB taxonomy): domain Bacteria; phylum Pseudomonadota; class Alphaproteobacteria; order Rhodobacterales; family Rhodobacteraceae; genus Amaricoccus; species Amaricoccus solimangrovi. The sequence goes on from NZ_VFRP01000020.1 coordinate 601, forward strand.
ACGCTGAAAGCAAGGCAAGAGGTTTTGAGGGACTCAAAACACATCTTGCAATACAAAGCCCACCACACACCAAAAGAAAGAATTCTAGGCAAATAATACAAGGAGAAGGGGCTAGGAAGGGATAGGATTCCAAAGATGGAGCATTGGTTAAGCTGGAAAGAAGCAGGGGTGCATGGATGATAACTACTCACTACAAGAAAAAGCACCAGGTGCTAAATTCAGCGGCAAAACACTTATTAACTATTGTATGTTATTTAAAATTTAATAAGCAATAATAATTATTATTTACGGCTATTAATATTTGTCATTTTAAGGCAAGCAGCTTAATAGCCAAGTTAATGGTTTGAGACGAAAAGCAGAAAGAGTCAGAGAAGGGTAGACAGGTCAATAGGGGAGAGGTAAGGTTCCAGAAGCCTTCGGCTCTTAAAAGCCCGCACGTGGCAAATACTACTATCGCTATTACATGAACTTATCCAAACCTCTGCAAAAAAATCACCCATGTAGTATAGGCATACCTTGTACTCTCCATCAAGGCGGTTTGAAAGAAACTGCCCCTCATCCCATACCGCCTGTGCCCTGTCATTAAGTGAAAGAATACTATTGAACTCATATAGATTCATAGGAGAACAAGCTAGAAGTTGATTAAAAGAATAGAAGGCAATGTAAAGCTTAGCATCTTGTGCTTTGTGAAGCTATCATTTAGTTATCCTTCAGCAGGTACCGATTTCTTGATCGTTTCGTGAAGTAAGGCAAAGAGCTTGATCGCATCTACATCCAGTAGTACCGCCAGGTCCAGCACCTCACTTACGCGGAAGGAACGGGGATCGTCAATCTTGTTTCGCAGTCGCTGGTTGTTTACACCTAGTGCTTTGGCCACGGGAGTATATGGCACGATATCAAACAGCTCAGAAAGGGAAGTCAGCTGCTCATTCTCGAGCATACGCTTACCTAACTCAAACTTAGGGCTCTTATCTTCAATTTGCATTGTCCTATAACTAACGAATACTAGTGGTTTATTTTAAGATAAAACATCTAAGGATAGATGCCTACAAATATATACGTAACATATACAATTTGATACTAAAAGTATTTGATAAGTTTATCGTCTATTCTTCTTGTACTTGTTCCTCAAGAGCAATAAAGACAACAGTAGTAGGAGGGAGGAAGATTTGATGTTTTTGCAAGCTACAAGTGCTTTCAGAAAGTAGCTGCAGTGTCCGTCAAGTCATTGATAAGATCGGAGCATTGGGGCACAGAAAAACAAGCATATTTAGATAGAGTAAAGGTACAGATTCTCTAAGCTGCTTTATGTTCAATAAAGATGAAAGAGTGCTATGCCATGTAGCTTACATCTGACGCCATGGTAGGGTAACTGAAAAGAAAGCTTTTCAGGTCTCTTGCCTTCATCCCTGCTTTCATAGCCAAAGCAAAAATATTGATCGTCTCCTCCGCGAGCGGACCCACCAAGTGCGCACCAAGTATGCTTCCGTCACTCTTACTAACCAGCACCTTATAGGCATAGGCAGGGGCGCGGTGCCTCCTCCCGTTAAACCACTTCCTGGCGTCCAGGGAGTTTACGCTGTAATCCAGCCCCTGTTCCTCCGCCTGCTTTTCAGTAAACCCCACCGATGCCAGTGACGGAATGGTGAAGACCACCGTGGGAATCTCCGGGTAGTTTACTTTTTTGCTGTTGCCCTTGATGATGTTCGCTGCCAGAAAGTGCCCCTCGTAGACAGCCACTGGCGTTAAGGGCAAGCCTTCTGTGTCGGCCACGTCTCCAGCCGCGTACACGCGGGGATTAGAGGTGCTTTGCAAGTACTCGTTCACCTCAATGCCCTTCCTGCCGTGCACTACATTACCCTTCTCCAGGTTCAGCTGGCCCACCTCCGGCACACGGCCAATGGTGCTTACCACCAGCCCTGTTTCAAGCGTTCCCCTGCCTGCCTCGCCTTCCAAACTGACTTCATACTCGCTGCCCTGCTGCGTGATGCGCTTTGCCTGGCAGTTAAGCCTTATGTCAATGCCTGCCTCTCTGGACACACGCACCAGCTCGTCCACCATGTCCTGCTCAAAGTGCTTCAGGGGGCGGGGGCCGTGCTCTATGATGGTGACGCTGGCCCCGGCGCGTGCGGCAAGGTGGGCAAACTCAAAAGAGATGTAGCCGCCGCCCAAAAAGGTGATGTGCTTTGGCAGTTGTGTAAGGTTGAAGAAATCGTCGCTGGTGATGGCATGCGCTGCCCCCGGCATGTCCAGCTCCCTTGGGCGTGCACCGGTAACCACCACTATCTTTTCAGCGGCAATAGCCTGCTGGCCAACCTGCAGGGTAGCTTCATCCAAAAAGGAGACAGGGGCATGGTAGGTGTCTATGCCTGCTTTCTCAAAACCCTTCTCCATGTTCTCCGGCACAGGGTCTGTGAAAGTGTCCTTGAAGGCCATCAGCTCGCCCCAGTCTATTTTCACCTCTCCGGAGAGGCCTTTGCCAAGATGCAACTGCACCTGCTCCTGCAGGCTGGCACCGTCAATGAGGACTTTTTTAGGGTCACAGCCCCGCAGAGCGCAGGTTCCTCCATAAGGACGGAGGTCGGAGATGGCGGTCTTCAGCCCAGCTTTCGCGCACTTTTTGGCCACAGCGGCACCGGCCATCCCGGCACCGATCACAAACACATCGTATTTCATAGCAAGTTCGTATTGTCAAGTATTATTTAAGTATTTGCTTAAATACTTTTATGTTTGTAATTTTGTTGTATAAATATTTGAAATGAGAGAAGATAAAACATGTATCCGGGTATATGCCGATGAGCACCGGCTGAAGCTGTGCGCTGAGAAGCTGGATTCTGCAGGGACCATGATTCAGACGCTGAGCCAGGTGCTGAGTCTGGCTGGCAGCGAGACGAGGCTGAGGATCCTCTACCTGCTGGAGGAGGAGGGGGAGCTGTGCGTGTGCGACCTAAGCGACGTGCTGCAGATGACCATGCCCGCCGTGTCGCAGCAGCTGCGCAAGCTTAAGGACGGCGGCATCATCCAGAGCAAAAAAGTGGGGCAAACGATCTTTTACTCCCTGAAGCAGGAACACCTGGAAATCGTAAAGCCCCTTTTCAAGCATATTAGCAGTAAGTTAGAACAAGCATAATCCCTATCATGAGAACATCCCCGACAAGACTGTTAGGAACCGGCCTGCTGACGGCCCTTCTTGCATCGCTCTGCTGCATCGCTCCCTTACTGGCCCTGGTAGGCGGCGTCACCGGTGCCATCTCCGCCTTTGGATGGGTGGAGCCTTTCAGGCCTTACCTGGCAGGCGTTACCGTGGCCGTGCTGGCTTTGGCCTGGTACCAGCGGCTAAAGGCAGGAAAATCAGCTGCTGCCTGTGCATGTGAGGGGGAGGCGAGCCCTACTTTTTGGAAATCAAACAAATTCCTGCTGGCCGTAAGCTGCGTGGCACTGCTCCTGCTGGCCTTCCCTGAGTATGCGGGAGCCTTCTACAGGCAACAACCCGTTGCCAAAGCTGCCAGCGTGCAGACGGACTTCACGCAGTCGGTAAAGCTGCAGGTTAAGGGCATGACCTGTACGGGCTGTGAGGCGCATGTGAACCAGGAAATAGGTAAGCTGGCAGGTGTCTTCAGCGTGAGCACCTCCTACGAGAAAGGCAATGCCATTATCAAATATGACAGCACAAAGGTAAAGCCCATGCAGATCCTGCAGGCGGCGAAGAAAACAGGCTACACTGTGGCCATAGAGGATAAGAAGCCATGATGGATAAGACGAAGACAGCCTCCGTGCTTACTTGCCCGGAGTGCGGGCACAGGAAAGAGGAGCAGATGCCAACGGATGCCTGCCAGTATTTCTACGAGTGCGAGCAATGCCGCACCGTACTGAAACCCAAGTCAGGAGACTGCTGCGTGTACTGCTCTTATGGCACAGTGGCGTGCCCGCCCATCCAGCAGAACAAGAGCTGCTGCTGACCTTTGCAGCCGATAGGTTCAAATAACACACCCCGGTGAGTTGCTTTCCGGTGGAGAAGCCGTAAACCCTGGCATTCCCAAAAAAGCCATATAATTCGCTCAATTTTTAGGCCTCTGTTCTGCCCAACCAAGGCACTTTCTCTCATAACTGCTTATATGTTAAAAAAGATAACTTCTAAGAAATATTAAATGTAGCAGCTCTAGAATTAGTAGTTACCTGAACACATCATTACACTTCACCTAAAGTTAATACACCAAAAGAACCCCGCCGAAGGCGGGTCGCCATGGCAGAATTTCGACTTTCAAATCTCCCCAGTTAACCCCATCAGTATTAAAATGAAAGATCTTGCCTGATGTTACCAGACAAGATCTTTCAAAGGACTATGCTGCCATAGTTGTTGCTTCTGCCCCCAGGTTACTATCTGCCTGTAGGTTCAGGATATAGCTGGCCGCTTTAAAAGCCTTTGTGCTTGCATAGATAATCATGGTCTTGTCATCTTTGAATTTCTTCGCCCATCCCTGCAGGTAGGCCACCGAGTTCTCAAAAACCTCCGCTTTGATACCTGCAAAGGCGTTGAGGAAACTTGCTCCCATCTCGGCTATCAGCTCCTCCTTAGAGTAATTTATGTCCCCAAACCGGGCCGCCTTCGCTTCATCGGCGAAACGGTTAAGCCTGGTTTGATGGCCTGTAGAGTGAATCAGTTCGTGAAACAAAGTCGCGTGATAAGCCTGAGAGGAAACAAAGCTGCTCAGCTCCGGCATCTGTACCGTATCATTAAAAGGCGCATAGTAGGCCTGGGAGCCGCCGTGCAGAACGTTCGGGCGTGGCATAGGGTATTGATCCACCACCTCCTGACAAGCCTCTATTACCTGCAGATCGGTACGCTCATGAACAGAAGGGAGGGTAAACTCTATTCCTTCCACCTGATCAATGTTAAATACAGTCCAAATAAAAGGGACAAACCTTCTCTGATACACCTCCTCTGTCTCTCCTGCAGTGCCATTACCCTCCCTAGTATCACTTTTGGCGTAAACTTTCCAGTAGATGATCTGCGTTCCTTTCTCTCCCTTCTTTACATATCCCCCCAGCTCTTTAGCCTGTTTATAGGTAAGAAAATAGGGCGTCCTAAAGCTTTTTTTATCAGTCAGGTAGTTCAGAAAGAAAGCATTGAAGCCTTCATAATAGCGGCCAGATACATAGTTTTTAGGCAATCCGTAAGATGTCCATGGCTTTCTCCAGAATACCTGGCCTTGTTCTAATTGCTCGATGACCTCATTTGTTACCTGATCTGCCAGTTGAATGAATTTTTGATAAGCGTTCATAACTTTTAGCTTTAGAAGGTTAAACAAAACTTATATCAATATATACGTAATGTATACATTTAGTTACATTTAGTATATTTAATTTATCCGCAAAATAGAGCTTTTATTTCCCCTTATGTTAGCGCTAAATTGCTTGTGTGGTATTGTAGAACAGGCATTACTACAGAAAGAAAAAAAGAAAACCCGCCGTCAGGCGGGCCGCTACGGTTGGTTTACAGCCGAGATTTGAAGGAGTAAGGGACTTTTATAAAAGTCCCTCGTCTGCAAAAGAATAATAACCCTCATTGGTAAGGATGATGTGATCCAGAACAGCAATATCAAGTAAGTTACCGCCCTCCTTCACCTTTTTAGTAAGGCTAATATCTGCACTGCTAGGCTTTAAGTTGCCCGATGGGTGATTATGAGCTAAAACGATCCCACTGGCATTGGCTTTGAGCGCAGCAACAAAGATAAGTTTGGGATCTGCCACCGTACCGGCCACGCCACCGGTAGAAACCTCAAATATTCCCAGCACTTTGTTTGCCCTGCTTAATAACATAACCTTAAATTGCTCGCGGAACTGTATGCTGCCCTCATCCCATAGCTGTAGGAAGAAAGTGTAACTGTCTTTAGAACTCGTAATCTGCGGGCGCTCGGAGGGCTTCACCTGGGGATGGTAGCTGAGCTTTACCTCTGCAATCTGGCTGACGGTTGTTGAAGTCTGTTCCATACACACAAAATTTAAAGGGGTTAATATAAAAGATATATTGATATATACGATGCGTATATAAAAAGTTACATTATGTATGTATTATTTTTATGCTTTTATCTTATTTTTCCCGGCCCTGTATAGGAATCTTTAGACTTCATAGCTAGTTATTAAAGCACTGGTCATATTTTAGCTGTTTTTGTGAAGAAGTTGTGTAATTTTCGCAGCGCAAGTCTCTTTCTCTTCCCTTTTGTTAAATCTTTATTGTTCACGAACCCCTCCGACATTTCAATTTACTATTTATAAGGAAGTATATAGAAGTATATATATTTAGTGGCAATACTTGAACGGCTGTACGGAATAGAGCCAATGGGGTGCATTGTGGGTGTGGCAATACTTGAATGACCTATTGCTACTGAGGCAATACTTGAACAGCTTTGGAGAAGCGTGGCAATACTTGAATGGCTTGAGGCAATACTTGAGTAGGTAAAACAGCTATTGTTGAGGGGAATAGCCAATTTGTGGCGATACTTGAACGACTTGAGACAATACTTGAATGGATTGTGGCAGTACTTGAACGGCTCCGGCTACTGAGGCAATACATGAACGGCTCTGACAGAGTGAGGCAATACTTGAATAGCAAATATCCTCTTGGCTCAAGAAGGCATCCATAAGGGAAAATATCGATGCGATACATTAAACCTGCCGCTTCATATGGCTTGCAGTAACGCAACCTGTCAAGAGACCCTCAGAAAGAACGCTTGTGGCATGCTGGAGACATCCGCTAGGAGTTTCTAGCTTTATTCAAGTGCCTTCGTTAAGTTTCTGTACAGTAGAGACAAATCGTTCCTGCGCATAATGTCGATCCTCTCCACATTGCACGTTATAGAAGAATTGGCTGCTCAGCTTGTCATACACTATTTCGGTGACTCTACCTTTTTGGTCACCTAATCCTGTGAACGTACCGCTTACTTCTACATCTTCTCCAAGTTTGTATTTTGCAAAAGTCATATCTCATCCATATATTAGATTGGCTCTTTATGTCTTGTATGCGTGGCAATACTTGAATAGCGTTCTAATTATCGTCGGAGAACAGACCTCCCCGAATAAGCTTTTTCGCCATTGCCAGTGTGATATCCTTGTTGTGCACCTTAAAGTATGCTTTACAAAGCTCATTTGCCTTGTGCGTCAGGTCTGCGTCCGAATTAGTCAGCCAACGCTGAAAAGTATCTTTCTCTCCTGTGATCTGGACATGATTCCCATATGTATGGTGGAAAAGATCCCGCATACGCTCCAGCAGAGCAATGTAAAAGTTATGATCCTCCTTCGCCTCCATCACCTCGTGGTATACGGAGAAGTCCAGACTAACCCAGTAGAGCTCTTGGTACTTTTTCGTTGGATCCCCCTGAACAAAGGTATAGTCGAAAGGCAGCTTTCCCTTCTCCCGAATGTAGTCCAGCACCCTCTTCACACTTTTCTTCTTGAACCGAGGTTCCTCTGACTCAATATGGGCAACCGAGGCCAACAGATCTATAGGCAACTTTGTGATGCGTTTACCCGAACTAAGCAGCTGGTGACGCGTCTTGTAAAGGAAAATGTACAGGCTCTTACGCCCGTCGCCGCCGCGCCCTTTTCCTACATGCTTGTAGCCGTTGGTGTCAATGGTATAGTACCTGCGAAAAAACCCTTCCATCAACTCATCCGATATTCGGACATCGTAAATCTTGATGGTGTTGGTATGTCTGTCGATACTAACCTTGATATCCTTGAGAATGGCAAAGTTCTTTAGCTCTATCACCTTATCCTGATGCTTATATTCGTAGGAGCGAGAGAAGATGATGTTATTGCTCAGCATGTGGAATAGGGCATAGTCAAAGGTTGTCTCAAACCTGTGACCGAAATATTCCGGCACTTCCGCTTTGGGGTTATTTTTGAACTTGGGGTGCACCTCACATAAGGTCTGCTTGTTACGCCCAGTCTCTTTGCAGAACTCTGAAAGCGTGAACCTCGTGAACCCGAAAAGATCCTTTTTCATCTTCCTCGAAATGAAGACGATGAAATCTTTCACAATACCGGCATCCTCATCAAAAGACTTCTCAATGTCTCTGATGTTATCGGCTACGCTCCTGTCAATCCTACTCAGGAAGTAGGTTGGATCGCTTAAAAAGGTCTCAGAGGGTTTGTTCTCGTGTTGCATAGATTACATATTTAAAGGCACATGCACGGAACGGTCGGTAGCCTCCTTCACAACCGCAGCAGATCCCAAAAGCAAGGCAACCTCATGCCCATCAAAGTTAATAAGAGTGGGCCTCCCTGAGGCCAGTGCCTGCCCCAGGCTCTCCTTTGATACAGGAGTGCTTAGTCTAAAATCCTTCTCATTCAGGAAGCCTCTTAGCCATTGGTACAGCTCTCCCTCGTCTTTACAGGAAACTGGGTTAATGATAATCCTCGGGTGACTTAGCTTTATAAAGCCTACAATGTACATAATATAATAGATTTATAGTGTCAATCTTTTTCAATGCGGACACTGTACCCAATTTTCTGGAGCGTTTCCTGAGCCTTGATAAGCCTGGCCAGGAAGGTTTGCCTATAGCTTCCCTTCCCACGGCCAACGCCTTCATCCAGCTCGGCCAACTTCTCCCAGGTTAGGTTTGTCTCCTTAAACATAGCCTTCACCTCTGCGCTGATGTGGGTCTTAGGATCACACGCTGCGCATGTCTCGCCTTGGTTGTTCTCACTCATAGTTTGAACCTGATAAATTGCTTATTTGATAACTCAACAGGCTCAAGGGCCTCCTTAAACAGCGGGTAAAAAGGGGAGGGACCTTTGTTTCCTGCAGCAAAAGAAGCTTGCTCAGCCTGTTGGTACTGCTGCGCCGAAACCTTGAGCCAGTCTATTTCATACCCCGCCTGTCGGGACAAAAGGGAAAAGAAAACCTTTAGTGTTCTGGTGTTTCCCTCACGGAAGGGGTGAATGGCATTCAGCTCCTCAAAAAAATAAGATCCCTTCAATAGGAACTGCTCCCTGGCCAGTCCCTTTAAATACCCCGCTGCCTTCAGCTCCTGGAGTAAGTGGTTGGCATAGGGCTCAATCATACGTGGCGCGGCATGTACGGCATTGCCTTTGGAGATCATCACACTCCGGAGCTCCCCTGCCCAAGGGTAGACGGAGCCAAATGTTTCCTTGTGGATCAGCTGCCAAAGCGTTAAATCAAACTTTAGCTGGCTGGGCAGTTCATCAGGCAAAGCCAGCACGTTATGTCTCCAGTGGGTAAGCTCTAATTTGCTTAGCTTAGCTGCGTCCCTGATGTCAAAATGATTGATCAGCACACTGGTGCCGGGATAGCAGTACCTGTCGTTCATTACAGATACTTTAAGTTGAATACCTGAGTCATCTCCTCAGGCGTGATTTGCCCGTTGATATACAGTTCGTCCAGCACCTTGTTGAGCTCCTCCTCCTCGTAGCCCTCGCAGGCAGCTATGTGGTTTGTCTGCCCGAGTTGCTCTCTCCGTTCCTGGCGAACCATTTCCGATACCACAGGCCTGTCTCTGTACTGAGATAAAAGCTGCTGTACTTTCTGCTCCCTGACCTCCTGCTGCACTGTCTCCAGACTTCTGATCAGTCCGTTGAAGTACTCAGCTATAGTTCTGTGATTGCGTTGGTTCGTGGCTTCTATGGCTTTGATGAAGTACATATCGTCCACGTTGCTCTGGTCATAGTTTTCCAGTATGATCGTGGTCCCGTTCTGTAAAATGCCTTTTACTCTGTTCATGCTGTCTCAAGGTAATGCCTGTATTGGTATACGAAATAGGCTTAGCAAATGTAACAATATATCGTTACATTTGCTAATAAAAACTAGCTTTTCTTCTGTTTCCTCCTATATTATCACAAAACCGTTAATCACCAACATATCTAGATCCAAAGTCATCTATGGCAAGAAGCAGTTCATCAAAAGAGGCTCCATGGTTATGTAAAAAAGTTGATGTAAGCTAAAGATAGCGGTATATTATTCTGTTGTTAAATCTAACAGTGATACCATGAACTGTAATTGCATTAGGGAAATCAAAGAGCAGGTAGAGCGGGAACTTACTATGAAAGGCAAGAAAGTTGTGAGGGTGACAGTGCCAACGGAACTTCTCATATGTGAGAATCAGAGAGGGGCACAAGAAGTCAAGGCGGTGACTTTCTCAGAGTTGCACGTTCAGCTTAAGGAGTTAGAACGACATCAGAAATCAATTTTTATACATAGCTATTGTCCGTATTGTGGCACCAAAGTTCTGTGATACGGGATATGCCAGAGATAGCGCTAGACAAAAGTACCTTACCCAAAGATGGACAGCATGTCAAGTGGCTGGTATGGATAAATGACGTAGAGGCTATCTGGAAAGAAGGGGAGTATCTTGCAAAAGAGCAGCTGTTCATCAGAGGGCCATTTAATGGAAGTTACAGTTCATTATTAACTATAAGCGATGAAGACTTCGATTCCGCTTGGCACGTGCTGAGGTGGGAGGCTGTGAACAGCAGCATCACAGTGCAAGGGAAGTAAGAAATATTTCCAAGGGAGGTTTATGATCGTTAGTGTGTCCCTTAATTCAAAGCAATAAAATCTACCACTGCATAATAGCGCCCTTGCGTTTTTGCCAGGATACTATAGGGAGACACTTTTTTTCTCAAGGAACTATAAAATCACATACCCAAAGAGTTGATCAATGTTCTGTGGGTCCGCCAGACTAACTTTAAAATAGCGTTTATTGAGTTCATACTAATAAAATTGCTTGATACAGTCATTAAAAGGCTGTCAGACTTGATAGCTAAGCCTTTTTGTCAAACCGCACAGCTTCCAGAAATAAGGCGAAGAAAGTCTTTCTCATAACAGGAGGAAATCATTGCACCAATAAATCTTAATGTATTATTATGCCAATGGCATTATACATTATAGTCAAGTATCTGAATAACAGAAATAAACAATACTTATAATATAAGAGTTAACATTTAATAGCTAATACATAATAATTATTATTCATTACGTATTAAATGTTAATTATGTGGTTAGTCTCTAATCTGGATGATAGTCACTGAACATAAGTAATTATATTATATGAGCCTTATCTAAACGAAAGAGTTCGCTAAGCTTCTATCGATGAAGCATGCTTCTCCTTATCCAGTGTTTTGATCAACTCATGCAAAAGTGAATAAGCGGTGTTAGTTTGAAGCAGGTCCACCTCCTGCACACTGTTCACCATCAACTTGCGGTTACAGATATTGATGCGGTTAAGCATCGGAACAATGCTGTTGAGGTAGCGGTTATAGAAGCCAGCAATATCTTCCACGCCGTCAGGAAGCTTATAGCCTGACTTACCTTGGATACTTGCGATTAGCACCCCGTTGTCGCGCAGGTGTTGGACACAAACCCGCAGCTGCTGCTCCGAAAAGGCCGGAAATCTCTTTTTCATCTTTTCGATGATTTCCCGTTTCTCGATGAGGCGGTCAGGAGCGGTGCGGAACATCAGGTACAGGTACTGCAACACGGCAAGCGCCTCCTCCGAAAGGCTGTTTCTGCCAGAGAGTGCCTCTTGTGCGGACTCCGAGGCTATTCTTCGTATAAGGTGGTTCTTCTGCCGGTCTTCGGGTGTAGGGGAGAGGAGATAGTCTGTTCTTTCAAAAGGGAAAAAATCAATGAACGTACGGTCGTGCAGCAGATCGAACAGGGCGGATGCCTTTTCGTGGCTGTGACTGGTGCAGTAAATCTTGCCCAGGCAGCCAGAAAGAAAATCTGCCAGCTGCACCAGGGGCTCCTCTGCCTTATCCTCCACCAGGCGGTAAGAGCGCTCCGGCGTAAACAGATCCCGCTGGATAACCTTAGTTTCAATGTAATGGTGCAGGCTGCGCCGAAACTCTGGCCAGCCAAGCTGATCGGCATGAATCGAGAAAGCAGTGAAGTTTTTGGGAAACTGCTTGAGAAAGATTCTGTTGAAGTATTTATAGAACACATCATTATGATCAAAACCTGCTCCCTCCAGCTTGCTCTTGTTGATGACCATCCCCAGCACCACGAAGTCCAACTGGCGCAGCTCCCTTAATACCTCCAATCTTTTCCGGAAGCCCTTCTCATCATTGGGGATACGGCTGGACTTGATGGGTTGGCCTTGGAAGAAGCGTTGGCTGATCGTATCCCTTAGCAACTGGGCCTGCTCCAGCTTTTTCTCATCCAGGAGAACAGCTGTCAGAACAAAATGGGAGAAGGTACCGGCTTTATCCAGGTTTAGGCTGGCGTTTCCGAATTCATCCAGAAAAATATGTACATGTTGCATAGGAGGAGTATAGAGTGATAACTCTTATGCCACATAAGATACAAAAGATGAAGCACTTTCAATATAAATATAGTAAGCCTAAACTACGCTGGTGAGGGCATCCGTTTGAAGCTGCCCTTGTCGGATGTGAAGCCGCTGAACGGTGATGGCAAAGAATTTCTTCCCCCTGCGGGTGGTGAAGCCATGGCTGTTAAGCCGGTCAGCAATTTGCTGATAGGTCATATCCTTTTCCCGATACATCTGGATCAGTTCCGTGGCCTGTCGGTTGGCTTTGTGCGATGCTGCGTTCTCCTGCCGTATCTGAAGTCCTTTTGTCCTGGCTCCCTGGGTCAGGTTCTCAGGCGTACCCAAGGCAAAACCCTGTAGTTTCTTTTGCTGGAGCGCGGCTCTGGTCCTGGAGCTGATTAACTCCCGCTCATGCTGGGCCAATACGGCGAAGATTCCGATGGTCAGGGTATTGGCATCGGGCATGTCCACGGCAAGAAAGTCCACGTGGCTGTCACGCAGCTTAAAGATAAACCCGGCGTTACGACTGAGACGATCCAGTTTGGCAATCAGCAATTGGGCCTGCTCCCGCTTGGCCAGGGCGATGGCCGCCTCCAGTTCCGGACGGTCGTTGCGCTTGCCGCTCTCCACCTCAATGTGCTCGGCAAGTAGTGTGTCGCCGGGCTTGAGGAAACCCTTCACCATCTCGCGCTGTGACTCCAGACCCAGCCCACTCTGGCCTTGCTTCTTTGTGGAGACCCGGTAGTAAGCCACGTACTTCATCTTCGCTACTCCTTATTATATAGGTGAAACTCGGGTCAAAGTTAGTTATAACATTTTACAAACGGACGTTTATAAAATGTTATAGATACACAAATATGTAAAATGTCTTTGCTTTGCTATAAATTTTAGAGAACCAACAGGTCAAAAGGGGATGTGTAATCTAAGGACCGTCCATCCATTAAAGACAGGGGAAGAGGTGCTTGCCTGTCGGGGCAGCAGTAAGATAGGGGAAAGTTTGAGAAAGGTGCCGTAGCATTTTGGATACCACAGTTTACCCTTGTGTACTTATACGAGGTCTTCTTGGTACACATTGACTTTATATGTACCAGAAATTAACATTCTTGGTACACACCTTCCGCTATATGTCCCTAAAATCAGCATTCCTGGTACATATTAAGAATCTTGCGTGCCTATAACAGGCGTGGTGGAGGTGTACTGCTCTTTGGCATTCACAAAGACCTCGATCAGGGGGAGGTTCAGGTAATAATTGCTCGTGCCTACCTTTTCTTTTTGTAGCAGTCCTAAATCAGCAAGTGCATTTAAATATCTGGCAGCGGCTTTTCGCTCCAGCATGAGGTCCTTCATCACAAACTCAATCTTGGTGTAGGGGTGCTTGAACAGGTTGTTGAGCAGATCCTGACTGTATATTTTTGGCAGGTCCGTACGAATTCTTTTTTTGTACTGCTGCATGAGGAGGTTTATGCTTTTCACCATCTCGATGGTCTGCTTGGCAGTTTCTTCCACTCCCTTCAACATGAACAGGAGCCATGCCTCCCAGTCACCTGAGTCGCGTACCTGCTGCAGTAGGCGGTAATAGTCTGCCTTATTTTCCACCACATAGCGACTGAGGTATAGCACAGGTAGTTGCAGCAGGTCTTTGCACACCAGGTACAGGATGTTGATGATACGTCCTGTGCGGCCATTCCCGTCATAGAAAGGATGTATACTCTCAAATTGGTGGTGGATGATGGCCATCTTGATCAGCGGGTCGACATCCGATACCTCGTCATCATTAATATATTGGACGAGGTTATGCATGAGGTGTTCTATCTGGTCAGGGTGCTGCGGCGGTGTGTAAACCGTTTCACCCGTTTTGGCATTTTTCAATGCCGTGCCTGGCAGCTTACGCAGGCCAGCGTTGTTCTGCTCAAGTTCCTGTTGAATCCTAAGAATATGGCTTAAGCTCAGAATCTTATTCTTACGCACCGCTTCAAATCCTTCTCGTAAGGCAGTGGCATAGTTCTGCACCTCCTTAGTGGCAGTGCTTAGGGCGTAACCTGCCTGCAGTTCGGCTTTGAACAACTCATCCTGGGTGGTGATGATGTTCTCAATGGCCGAACTGTCCCGCGCTTCCTGCAGCGTAAGCGTGCTGATCAATATCTGTTCATTGGGAATAGTTGCGGCCACTCCTTTCAGCTCGGCCAGATAGCGGTGGGCTGTCGTCGCCTGTTTTAAAACGGCTTTTGTCTCTACTTCAACAGGAACAGGTAAATCAGTTGGCTGCCACATGGCTAAAATTGTATTAGATTAGTGAAAAGCTATTGGGGGTTCCCCAACAGCAAATGGTGTATAACTATGTAAGTTGTCTTTCTAAGATAACAGCAGTCGATGAGAAGGCCAGCTCTTGGTTGAGCTATAATTACAGCTGCCCTATCAGCTCCTTAGCCTTATTCAGGTTGTAAGCTCCCTCTATAGCTTTACTCTCAAAAACCATAAAATAGTTATAGCCAGAACCAGCCAGTTGTGCCCACTGATTGCCTAAACGGCATTTTGCTTCGCTGTCTGAATTATCCCGATCATCTCCCTTCGTTTCCAAAAGTATTACCCTTCCAGACTTCGTGTAAAGTATGAAATCAGGGTAATGGTTAGACTTGAACCCGTTTATGGCAAAGCCCTTGCCACGGCCCAGGTTACGATGCCAGAACAGTACATTTGGCAGGCCTGAAAGCTCCATAATGCTGCTCTGTTCAAAATTGTTCATACTTCCCTCGCGCTCATAAAGTGAGCTGGCAACCGGCGCACCCAGTGCACCGGGCACCAAAGTCACAGGAAACTTCCAGTTTGCAGCTGCTGTAATTTTTCCAATCTTCAGCTGCTCATTAAAGCGCTGTTCTGCATAGGCGTCAGCCAGTGATCGGATCTTCTTCTTTATCTTATCGGTGTAGCTATACTTGCGCGACAGGAAATCCCGAAGCTGTTCGGTTGTTAGCTTGGAAAGAATCCGCTCCACGTAGATTTTTACCTCCTGTTCAGCGATAGGGTACATGTTGCCGATAAGCTGCATGATCTGGTGACCAATGTCTTTTACCTGGCTCTCCTTAGGCTTTGCCAGAATGTACTCGGCAATGGGATCCTTTACCTGTTGCTGCTCAATCTTCGCGAAAGACGGTGTGAAGTCATCCTTCTTGGCCTCATGCAGATCCACCTTGTACATATCCGATGAGATGCTGTCAAACGCTACTTTAGTATCCTCATCGGAAAGCCGGAAACCTTTTAACAGCACCTCCTGATTAAGTAGGGCAGCACCTGTTTCCATATCGAAAATAGAGCTGGTGGGTACTTCCAGGAAAAACTGCGGCAAGACTATCTGCTGTGCCGTTTCTGCAAAGGCATCCCGCATCTGGTAACGCTGTACTTTTTCACCCATTTCAGAAAAGATGTTGTCAGTATTCGATTTCTCTTGTTCCTTTATCCGCTGCTCTGTTTCAGCAACCTGCTGCACAGCCATTTGCTCGATCTGTGAAATGACGGAAGAGGAGGCAGTAGGAGGTAAAGGAGTATCAAGGCTATAGCTAATGCGACCGGTGTCGATCTCGTCCTCATTGGGTGTCTCCGGGTACTCCTCTGGGAAGAATGCCTTGTTCAGCGATTGCTGAGGCGTTTCCTCTGGCTTTGGTGCCTCCGGCAGTGCATCCTTATGGCGGTAGTCTTTGCTGCTGAAACCGGATGCCTGCAGCCCTTTTACAATATTCTGCAGCGTTTCATTAAACTTGGCTGAGGCTGTGAGCACGTAGGACACGTTCAGCAAGGGGTGGCTGTGTTTCATCACATAGGGCTGGCGCAGCACCCGACCCAGTATCTGCTCCACATCCACGGCCGAGGACTTGTCGGCCAGGGATGCCAGTATGTAGGCAAAGGGGCAGTCCCAGCCTTCTTTCAGGGCGTTTATCGTAATGATGAAGCGGACCGGGCATTTCTCCGACATTAGATCCACGCCCTTCAGCTCGTCTTTGTTTGCTGTTTTTATCTTGATCTGCTCCTCCGGAATGCCCAGTTTAAGCAGTTGCTGCTTCAGCTTGTCGAAGGTGGTATTGTCTTCGCCGGTGCGTGGCTGCGCCTGAAACAGCACGATCGGGCGTATATAGCGGCCTCCGTTTTTGTGTTGGGCCTTGGCCAGCTGCTCCAGGTTCTGTTGCAGGTGCAGAGCGCTGTTCACCACCTCCGTTTTGTCGTGGTGGTTATACACGATTACAGGCAGCTTTACCATGTGCTCTTTCTTCAGCTCAATGGCAGGCACCAGGCTGATGATATTGCTGTTCTCCTTTGGCGTGGCGGTAAGGTCCAGCAGGAAAGACGGATTCAGGGCCTGCAGCATGTCCACACTCAGGTCGCTTTCGGCATTGTGGCTTTCATCTACCACTACCACAGGGTTCAGGCTACGGATCACGTTGATCAGCGCCGTCTCGTCTGTATTGTCCAGCAGGTGAGAGGTGTCTTTATAGTGTTGTGCGAACTGCGCCAGTTGCCCGTTTTCCTGGTATACTTTGCGGTCTTCCTTGCGGCGGGCACGCAGGCTGGCAAAGCTCATGACGATGATGGTGAGCTGCTCCTGCACCACCGTTGGGTTGAAGTTAGCCCCCTGCAGCAGATCGTCTTTCCGGTATACTTCTACGCGGTGGTTGAAGAGGGCATCCAGCTTCTGGCGGTAAGGGTGATTTGGGTCGCTCAGGTTCTTTACCGTCTGGTCCAGCAGGTTACTCCACGGCACCAGCCATACCACGGCCTTGGGCTTTTCTACCGGGAAGGCCCTGAAAATGGTGCTCAGGGCATTGCAGGCAATAAAGGTTTTGCCACCAGCGGTGGGTACTTTAATGCAGATGCTGGCTGCCCCCGGCACATTGTTTTTGTAGGGGCGCATGCCCTCGCCCGTTAGCGGGTTGTAAGGGCCTATTTTGTCCTCCCAATACTTACTGAAAGCCTCCCCAACCAGCTTGTGCTGCTGGGTATACTCCAGAAATGTTTCGAGGTCCTGTATTACCTGCTGCTGATATGTTTTTAACTCCATTTAGGCTCCCGTTCGTCTGTTGGTTTTTTTAGAACTGGCGTTTAGCTTTTCTACTTCTTTATCGGAATCGGCTTAACTGGCGACTTCCTCTTACTGAATTGTTCAAATTTTTCTAATAGTTGCCGGTTTATCCAGAAAGTATACACCCTCTTTTATCTGATGATCGGGGGTAGTATAGAAGAAGATAGTTGATTCCGGCGGGTTTTGCTGTGCTGGCATATCTTAAAACCTTGAAATATCTCTCGGTATCTTTTTGAAAACGATGTTATACTTCTGCAACAGCTCTTTGGGAAGCAGGCAGTTGTCGGCATACATCACATACTGCTCTGCCTTGTGCGTGACGGTGGCCAGGAAATCGTAGTCAAGGTTTGTGATTTGGTCTGGCTCGTACACAAAATAGTAGGCGGTGTGGTGCAGGCTGCCCAAAAAGTAAGCATCGGAGCCAGCGACAGGGGCAGGGTAGGGGCTGCGGGTTTCGGAATACCAGATGTATTGCCGCATACGCTCCAGGCCCACTGCCTCGTTCAGGTTGTGCTCCTCATCAAACAGGCACGGGCCTAATGTATAATAGGTAAAGTCGCCGCCTGTGCCTGCTACTGCTTTACTGCCTTCGCCATAACCCTGCATCACACGCTTCACACGCTCGGCGGTTATACTTTCGGCATAGTCTTCCATCTCTACCAGTATAAACCTGCGGTTCCCGCCATCCTCTTTGTTCAGGTTCAGCACGGCATGGGCGGTGGTGCCGGAGCCCGCGAAGCTATCTAGGATAATAGAGTCTTTCTCGGTAGCAAGTCTAAGAACTCGTTCTACTAACAGGCTAGGCTTAGGAGTGTCAAACGAAGCTGACTCAGGAAATAGAAGATTGATTTCATTCTTTGAGGTTCTGTTGCTTCCTACCTCGTCTTTCTTCCATAAAGTACGCGGCACAAGATCCGACACCTCAGAAAGATAACGCTTTATGCTTGGTCTAGCACTTCCGTTTGGCCCCCACCATATCCTACCATCTTTATCTAAATCACGCAACTTCTCTTCCGAGATACGCCAGAACCTTCCTTGCGGAGGAGAAAAAGACCTACCAGTCGGTCCCTCAATGGTATACAAGCCCTTTGAGTAAGGCTTGTTAGCATATGGATCACCTGGCAACCAAGGCCCCCTTGGATCTTTGTCTGGATTAGAATAAATAGAATTGGATACCTCATTCCTTGGGAGTTTGTTCGGTACCCAATCAGTACTTTTAGAATAAACCATGATATAGTCATGGTCAGTAGAGAACTGTCGAGCCGAATTGCGGGGAGAGTCTGCTTTCTCCCATATGATGTTAGTAACGAAATTACCTACGCCAAATACTTCGTCCACTAGAGGTCTTAGAAATCCTTGTGCATTATCATCTATTGAGATGAAAATGGCACCATCACTTGACAGCAACTTGTGCAGCAACTTCAGGCGCGGGTACATCATGCAGAGCCATTTGTCGTGGCGGGTCAGGTCCTCGCCCTCTTTGCCCACCACTTGCTGCAGCCACCGCTGTATTTTAGGGTCGTTTACATTGTCGTTGTACACCCAGCTCTCGTTGCCGGTATTGTAAGGCGGGTCGATGTAAATGCATTTCACCTTGCCCTCATACTCCGGCAGCAGCGCCTTTAGCGCCTCCAGGTTATCACCGTGTATGATCTTGTTTGCGGCTGCGGCGGGTGCAGTATGCTGTTCGGTGGTGAAAGTATAGGCAGGCTCCAGCACCCTGAAGGGCACGTCGCGGTGGTGGTTCACTACTTTTTCTTTTCCAATCCAGTGGAGCGTAGGCATCAGGTAAGGGTGGTTTCTGGGTTTGCTACAAAAAGGTAAAGATAGCAAGGTTTCGGGAGATAAGCGCACGATAAAAATAGTACTATGGCGCAAGTGCCTATCACCGCTTTTGCAGGAGCTCACCCATTTTTTTGCATAAAATATATAAAAGCAGTTCAGTAATATATAAAACCGTAATCTGAAATGACTTGTAAAACAGGAACAGCAAAGGTGCAACTGGTGCTGTGCACTCCTTGCAAGGAACTGTTGTGGCGGTACAGCTTATTAGCTCCTTTGCAATTAACTACATGTAAGATAGCACTACCAGCATGGATAACAGTCAACATAACACACATAACAACGGCAAGCATCAGGGTGGCGGGGATGCGCGGCGTAACCCGGCCCATGGCCGAAAGGCAGCTGCGCGAACATAACAAGTAAATGCACGAAGGCGGAGGTGGTGACGGTAAAGGCAAGGACCATGACATGGAAATGAACCCCGAGATGCGCCAAAAGATGCTGCACATGCACCACATGCAAACGCTGTGGGTTTACTGGATGATCATCATCCTGGGGGTATGGGTGCTGCTGTCTCCGCTGACCTTCGACTATGGGAGGGCGGTGACCGAGCCCAGCGGCGGAAGCGAAGTGTGGCTGAGTATGGAAGAGCGGGTCGCTTTTATGAAATGGAGCGACATCATCAGCGGGGCACTGCTTGGTTTGGAAGTGGCTGCCCTGGCTGTACCCTTAGGGCCTAAAACAGAAGTTTATGCCGAGTGGGGACGAGTACATCAAGTAAGGCACTACCGACTGACGCGGTAAAAGTGCAGGTGCGGGAGGAACATAAAAAAGAGAAGTTGAGGAGGCCCTGAAGCCTGCACAGCATCAGCACGTACCCTAACTGACCGTTATAAATAGTTTTACAGCAAATGGAAAACTCAAACTGATATGGAAATAATAAAGTTTAAGACAAACGTCGTGGATGAGGAAGCCTTGTCCAAAGTGGCACCACTTTTAGATAAAGAAGAAAGGATAAGCAAGTGGAGCCTCGACACGGAAAGCGCAGAAAAGGTGCTGAGCGTGTCAGGCACGGGGCTGGACCCTCAGGTAGTTGAGAGCGCAGTAGAAGAGGCCGGGTATAAGGCTGAAATTATACGTGTAATGGGCATTAGTGGCGGAGATTTGTGAGCCTAACATAAAAAATAAAGTGTGGGCGTGGGAATAAAATAAATTGAAAACAGCCTTGATAGCAGCAGGCGCAGCATAAAAGCAACTGCACTTGATTACCGTTTATAAATGAAGACCAATCAATATCTAAAACTATGAAAAAGCTGTACTTGTTTGTCTTAACACTTCCACTATTGCTGAATTACGCTTGTACTTCAACACCCTCTTCTGACGTCGCAGATGCAACGGCTTCACAAGAAGCACAACCTGTGGACTCGGTAAGCCTCCAAATGATTGCCGCTGATCTGGTCTCCCCGGTGTTCCTGACGCAACCACCTAACGACGAGCGGCTTTTTGTGGTAGACCAGGTAGGTGTGATTAGAGTGGTGAAAGACGGCCAGCTACAACCGGAGCCATTTCTGGATCTGCAGAGCAAGATTATCAAGCTTAAAAGTAAACATGAAGAAAGGGGGCTGCTGGGCTTAGCCTTCCATCCGGAGTTTAAAAGCAACGGAAGGCTCTTTGTATACTATAGCGCCCCGCTAAGACCGGATGCCCCTAGTGGCTTTGATCATACCAGCGTGGTGGCAGAATACATGGCGACAGGAAACAACCGCGAAAAAGCCGACCCCAACTCAGAGAAAGTGCTGATTAATGTGAACCAGCCGCAGGATAACCATAATGCCGGCACGCTCATGTTCGGCCCCGATGGATATCTATACATCAGTTTAGGCGACGGTGGCAACAAAAATGACATCGGGGAAGGGCACGTCACGGATTGGTATAACAAAAATGACGGTGGCAACGGCCAGGACGTGAAACAGAACCTATTGGGCAGTATTTTGCGCATCGACGTCAACAGCGGTTCCCCTTATGGTATTCCTTCGGATAACCCCTTCGCTGGCAATCAGGACGGCATGAAGGAAATCTATGCCCATGGTCTGCGTAACCCCTACCGCTTTTCCATCGACAACAAAACGGGTATGATCATCGCTGCTGACGCGGGGCAGGTGCTGCGCGAGGAGATCAATGTTATCCGGAAAGGAGCGAACTACGGCTGGAACGTGAAAGAAGGCACGCTGTGCTTTAATGCTGCCGACAACAAAAACCCGCTGCCTGACTGCCCTGACCAGGACAGCCTGGGGAACAAGTTTGTGAACCCTGTCATAGAATTCAAAAACAGCATGACCTACCCGGACGAAGGATTGGGTATAGTGAGTGTTGGTGGCTACGTGTACAGAGGAAACAAACGTGCAGCCCTGAATGGGGACTACCTTTTTGGAGTCTGGACCCAGCACCACGGCAAACCGGACGGGGCCGTTTTTGCAGCAAAGATGGCTGGCGAGCAGGGGCCCTGGAGCTACAGGAAGCTTTACTTTCGTGACAAGCCGGGCAGTGCATTTGGGCACTACGTGCTAGGCTTTGGACAGGACAACAGCGGGGAGGTGTACATTCTGGGGAGCGACGAGGAAGGCCCAACCGGCAAGACAGGGAAAGTATATAGGATTAATTAGTTGTAAGAATGGTAACCATTATAAAAACATAAATGATAAGCTATTACATACGGCTGTGCCAAGTTGTTTAATATGTGCAGTTTTGAATCTAAAGGCGATTATTTAATATCTATGATAGAAGATAAACACTTGGAGACAAATCCACAGGAGGTTGTTTTAGACCGCTCGCCCTCTGCCAGAAATATCCACGCAATAGTTTTTGAGGAGGCTGAATCCGAACTGAAGCGGTCTTCACCAGCTTTATTATGGTCTGGTTTGGCGGCTGGGCTTTCGATGGGTTTTTCCATGATCTCGGAGGGATTGCTGAAGGCTTATCTACCGGATGCAGAATGGAGTATTTTAGTATCTACCTTTGGGTATAGCATGGGCTTTCTGATCGTGGTTCTGGGCAAGCAGCAACTATTCACCGAGAACACGCTCACACCAATACTGCCGCTGCTGCACCGTAAAAACATGGCTACGTTCTTGAATGTCGGGCGTCTTTGGGGGATAGTGCTTTTCGCCAACCTGCTGAGCGCTTTAATTATCGCTAGGGCAATCGCCTATACCTCTATCTTCGAGCCGCATGTGATGAAGGCTTTTGAGGCGATAGGGAAGAAGGCAATGGAGCCGGGTTTTGGCACTACCCTGTTGCGGGCGGTGTTTGCTGGCTGGCTTATCGCCCTGATGGTATGGCTCTTACCTTATGCTGATGCCGCCCGGGTTTGGGTAATTATAATTATTACATACATAGTAGGAATTGGCCATTTTAGCCATGTTGTGGCAGGTGCTGTCGAAACCTTTACGCTTGCTGCCACACAACAGGTTTCCTGGTTCGATGTGCTGGGGAATTATATCCTGCCCACGCTTATCGGCAACATACTCGGTGGCGTGATCTTAGTAGCAGCCATCAACTATGCCCAGATTAAAGCAGGCAGGTTTAAAAAGGGTAATACTTAGCTTTTTATACATGCCTGCTTCAGCATCTCGGTCATTTGTATGCAACACTCTTTTGTGCGTTGAGTTAGCAGGACCAACTGATTACTGCCTTCTTTCGGTGTGCCGCTTGCGGGTAAGCGGCGGAATAAAATAAAATTCCCTTCAGGTTGTAAGAGTTAAAGAAATCCAACTCTGCTTAAATATTCACGTTTCTATATACTTTACTTCAACAACTATAAAACCATAAAATGGAACACGCTAACCAAAATAGTAATATGAAAGGAAGCTACACAAAGTTTGTATTGATGCTGGCCTTCTCTTTTGTTGCGATGTACATCACCATGTACATGAACACGTATCAGTTTGACCATGTGTATTTTAGCATGACACGCTTTTACATGTCCTGCCTGGGTATTTCGGCAATGGCCGTGATCATGTTTTTGTTCATGAGAAAAATGTACAAGAACAGAACAAAGAACATGGCAATTATTGCAGGAAGTATTCTCTTGTTTATAAGTGCTTTATCTCTTGTTCGCGCACAAGAACCAATCGGCGATGTGCTTTGGATGAAAGCCATGATCCCGCACCATTCTATTGCCATATTAGCCAGCGAGCGTGCTGACATTAAAGATCCTGAGGTAAAGAAACTGTCGGAAGAAATAATTAAAGCGCAGAGAAAAGAGATTAGTGAGATGAAAGCAATGTTAGAGCGCCTGGATAAAGAATAGCACCTGCTCTAAACATGCAATTATTGAAGATTGGTCGGATTAAACAGTCTTGAGGCGCTACACACATGAGGTGTAAATTGGGTTTAGCGCCAGAGGGTAAGTATCTCTAATCTCGATTAACTACACCAAAAAGTAACAGCCCTGCCTCTCTAAGAAAGGCAGGGCTGTTGCTTTTTACCTTATACTCAATTGTGTGTTGTCATTTCTACCAAAGGGAGAAATCTGTAATGCTTTGTGCAATAATTCAGATTTTCCAAAGCTATACTCGCTCTCTTAGACTCTCGCGTTAAGAGTGTTCGAAATGACAGAAAGTTGCTAAAATACTACAGCCAGCTATCAGCCATTAGTTTTATGTACCACATCCCAGGTCCAGCCGTCCATTTCCAGTAATGCCGTAAGCAGTTTTCTGTGTTCCTGTACCTCATGGCTAAAAAGTGGCTTATGCTGGAGTGGTATCCCTTTCTCCTCCAGCTCCGAAAGATCAGGAACTGGGGCGCCCTCTTTAGGGGAGGCACTTGTCAAGAAGCTGCCTTTTACCATATTTAGGTACGAGTCCAGCGCTTTCTGCAGCATACTCATTTTCAGCTGATCTACTCCCGCCTGTGGTGATACCGTTTGCGCCAGCATCAGGTGCGTTTCAGCCAGCAGCACAACAGCAGGTGTGATAGCCTGTTCAGGCTTACTGTCATGAAAATAGTGAATGACAGGGTAAGACTGATG
Organism: Amaricoccus solimangrovi; assembly: GCF_006385685.1. Lineage (GTDB taxonomy): Bacteria > Pseudomonadota > Alphaproteobacteria > Rhodobacterales > Rhodobacteraceae > Amaricoccus > Amaricoccus solimangrovi. Next base: position 24,767 of record NZ_VFRP01000020.1, read on the forward strand.
GTTAACGGTGTGCTGCAGCAGCATTTGACACAGATCCGAAGTAGTATCGAAGAAAGAAGAGAGTTCTTGCCCGTTCCAGCTGTTGGTTAGTACCTGCTGCGGCGTTTTACCCATACTGCTGATGTAAAGGCTGAGCTTGCTTTGCACGCCCACGGCAGACAGCACCGGGATGAAATACGTGATGGAAGTAGTGATGAAAGCCAGGCCGGAGAAAGCCGCGACACTGGTTACAATCCGCCAGAAGTCATTGGTTACCACATAGTCGCCCACACCCAGCGTGGAGAGGGTAAAACCGGCATAATACAGCTTCTCCCAGGCATCGGCAGGAGCCAGCGTACTGCTCTTCTGAACAGCGTCGGGATCTGACAGCAGCAGCAGGAACAGCCCCAGCCAAAGCCCGACTACCCACACCAGCAGGATAGAGACCAGTACAGATGGGCCGGCATACTGTAGCAGTTTTGATTTTCCTTTTCTGCCTGCAGCAAGAAAGAACACTTTCCAGACGGACCTGGACACAAGATTGGTGATTTTTCCTCCTCCGTTGGACGAAAGCGTGGTTTTAATGATATCAAGTACGGTGATGGCAAAAAGGAAGGCTCCAAGGCAGAGGTATAGGATATTCATAAAATAGCATGGTTTGCACTAAATATGCTTCTTAACGAATATATAGAAGAATGGATTTGCAGCACTTTTTGTAATTCGCTAGCCGGTGCAGTTAAACAACATGCCTACAAATTGTTTTAACCTTTACCTCTTGCCGATTGATAATTCAAGGCGGTTTTTTTCTAAGTATATATAAAAATTGACTCAAAATATGTAAAACGGTGCTGCTACACGGAGAGTATAACAGAAATGTGTTGAACTAATTTGTATAACTATGAACAAAGACTTAATAAAAGCCTTAGCAGCATGTGAGGTATCTTGCAACCATTGTGCTATTTCTTGCCTCCAGGAAGACGATATAAAAAAAATGGTGCCCTGCATCCGGCTGGATCTGGACTGCGCTGCTATTTGTAGAGCTACATTAGACTATGTATCGCGTGACTCCCGCTACGCGAAAGATCTTGTACAGGAGTGTATCAAAATTACCAAAGCCTGCCAAGAAGAATGCAAGAAACACGATATGCAGCATTGCCAGGAATGTGCTGACTCTTGCGCCAAGTTAGTGCAGGCCTGTGAGCAGTACATGAGTGCTTCATAAATCAGGCTTAAGTATGGTAGCTGGTTTACTGAAAGCCAAATTGTTTGCCACACTAGTATAAAATGATGTGGCAAGTACAAAGAGCAACTACTAAGTAGCCAGTGAAACCGGTGATAATACCGTACAACTAAACTGATGTATAGTTACTTGAGCCATAAAAAAGTACAATAGAAATATCCCCCTGCTGTCGGAGATTTTTGCAGTCGCTCCGGTGGTGGGGGTTTACTATTTAAAGCTAAAGCAGAATTACCGCCAGCTTCAAGCTTACAGAATTAACTGAAAGGCTGTGTCAGTTGAGTGGATAGGAAGCCGGAGCAGAGTTTCTCTTTGGCTGTAGGGCAAATCAGCCAGTCAAAGTATATTAAATTTCCCATACTTATGCAAAGTATCCTGAATAGTAGAAATTATGCAGCGTTAGTGATTTTCATGATAATACACCTTGCGCTTACCCAAAAAGAGGCCGCTGCCCAAACCGACACTATTGTTTACAACCTGACCATTGACCAGCAGCAGGTGAAGATAGCCGGCAAAAAAAGTATGGGCATGACCATCAACGGCTCCATCCCCGGCCCGACCCTGCGGTTTAAGATCGGCGACTATGCGGTGATCCGTGTGACCAACAAGATGCCTAAGGAAACTTCTATCCATTGGCACGGCATCCTACTGCCCAACTTCTTTGACGGGGTTCCTTACCTTACCACACCGCCCGTTGAGCCGGGCACTACCTTTACCTATGAATTTGAGCTTAAGCATACCGGCACCTACTGGTATCACTCCCACACCGGTTTGCAGGAGCAGATGGGGGTGTATGGCTCCATTGTGGTTGAGGACCGGGAACAGAAGCTGGACTATGACTCGGACCTGGTGGTGGTGCTGTCGGACTGGACCTACGAAAAACCTACAAACGTACTGAAGACGCTGAAGCGAGGCTTGGAAATCTATGACATCCAGAAGGGCACTTCCATACCGCTAAGTATGGTAATAGCCAGGGGAGCATTGGGGGCGCAGCTAAATTTTTGGAAACAGCGCATGGAGGGAGCCGACATCGCCGACATATACTACCCCGCCTTCCTGACAAACGGGCAGCCTGTGCGGGAGTACCCAGAGTATAAGCCGGGGCAAAAGGTAAGGCTGCGGGTGATCAACGCAGCCGCATCCAGCCAGTTCTGGCTCACCTTTGGCGGAGACACGCCCCTGTTGGTTGCCGCCGATGGCCCCGATGTGGTACCCGTTAAGCGTGACAAAACCTTTATCGCGGTAGCCGAGACCTACGATTTTATTGTGACCATTCCGCAGAACGGGAAGCTGGAGATGAAGGCCACCGTGCAGGACGGCTCCGGCCACACCTCTGCCTTGCTTGGCCAGGGGCCTGTTATACCCGCACCCGATGTGCCCCGACCGGATAAGATTGCGATGATGCAGCAGATGGCAGCCATGAGCATGAAAATGGGAGCTCCGGCCACCAAGTTCAACCCCAGCGAGGAGGAGCCTTACGAGATGATGAAGGAGTGGGGCATGCAGATGGATGATGAGATGCAGATGGGGGAAGGCATGCACATGGAGCACGGCAAAAGTATGGACCAGATGGACATGAAACAGCCGGAAAAGAAGCAGAAGCCCATGCAGCACAACATGGAGATGAAGCAGGACACAACAGGCGCTAAAAAGATAGACCACTCCAAAATGGAGCACCAGAGAATGCCAAAAGACACCACCGCTGCAAAGGGTATGGATCACACCAAAATGAACCATACCATGCACAGCAGGGAAATGCGGCAAGACTCCGCCGTTGCCATGGAAATGGACCACGCGAAGATGAACCACCGTATGCACGAGCAAGATGTTGACACAGCCAAAGCCAACTCCATTAAAGAGCGCAAAAGCATCGGAATGCAGCACGAGGGAATGCCCGGTATGGAGATGTTTGCTGAATACAACTACGACTACCTGAAGGCGCCCGAGTCAACCGACTTTGCAGAAGACAAACCTGTGCGGGAGATACTCCTCAACCTGACCGGCAACATGGTGCGCTATATTTGGAGTATGAACGGCGTGCCACTAAAAGAAGCTGACAAAATAAAAATTAACCAGGGCGAAGTTACCCGCATCACGCTCAACAACCTGACCATGATGCACCACCCTATGCACCTGCATGGGCATTTCTTTCGGGTGATAAACGAGCACGGGGAGTACTCGCCGCTCAAGCACACCGTAAACGTGGCACCGATGCAGAAAGTGGTGATTGAGTTTGATGCCAACGAGTACGGCGACTGGTTTTTCCATTGCCACATCCTCTACCACCTCGATGCCGGTATGGCCCGCATCTTCAGTTATGACACTCCCCGCGACCCGCGCCTGAAAGGCTACCCGCTCAACATCCTGACAAACAAAAGCAACCACTTCTTCTTCTGGGGTGCCGTGGATGCCGCCTCCCACATGAGCGAGACAAGGATGGTGCTATCGAATCTGCGCAACCAGTTTACCTTAACAGCAGAGTACGGATGGAACAAGAACCTGGAGGCAGAGCTTACCTACGGCAGGTTCCTGTACGATTACCTGAACGTGTTTGTGGGGGTGAATGTGGAAAACGAGCAAGAGGATAGTATGGATGAGGTTGAGACCACCGCCATTACCGGCATTAGGTGGCTGACACCTTATATGTTCAATCTGGACCTGCGCATGGATAACAAACTGCGCCCTCAGATCAGCCTGGGCCGGGAAGTTCTCATTTTTCCGCGTACGTTTCTGTTTGGCGAGTATGAGTACCAGGCGGACTTTGGTTGGGTTAACGACTTTGAGCCGGAGGAAGGCACGGGTAAAGTGGATAGTTACCGAAGCGAGACCACCTGGAATGTGGGGCTGGAGTACCTGATGTCGAAGAGTTTTTCGCTGATGGGCAGCTACGACAACCGCTTCGGAGCGGGCGGTGGCCTAACGGTGCGCTTCTGATGTAGTTTCTGCGTTCCCTGGAGTAGGTAATTTTAGACTTTAGCGCCCAGTTTTGAACCGGTTGTGGATTTGGTGTTATATTAGCCTGATGAAGTTAAAAAGTAAGCAATATTATATCCGCAAATCTCACCGCTATCTTGGCCTTGTGTTAGGCGTTCAATTCTTCTTCTGGACACTTGGTGGGTTATACTTCAGCTGGAATAATATTGATAAGGTACACGGGGACCACCTCAGGAGCGGGAAGAAATATTTCCCGGCGTCTATGCAAATGGTATCGCCACAGGTAGTGCTGGAGCAGCTAAAAGTAAATAAGGCGATAGACTCTGTGCAGTCGGTGCAGCTGATCGAAATTGCGGGTGTGCCTACTTACCAGGTGCGCTACTTTTCGGGTGCCATGGATCACGCACAGCATGAAGCTGAGGGGCACATGCCGAGCCATACTTCCAATGTAAAAGTGCAGCTGGCCAATGCCGAAACCGGTGCGTTTGTCTCACCGCTTTCTGAAGATATGGCCGTGGTAGTTGCCAAACGGCAAATGGCGGATCCGATAAAAGTGGATAAAGTGGAGTACCTGACAGAAGTTAGTTCGCACCACGAGTACCGCGAAAAACCGTTGCCAGCATGGGCCGTAACCTTTAGCAAGCCGGACAAATGTACGGTGTACGTTTCAGCAGAGTTAGGTACATTCCAGGCTATACGCCACGACCAATGGCGCGTATTCGATTTCCTCTGGATGCTGCACACCATGGACTACGCCGGCAGAGACAATTTCGGAAACGTGTTGTTAAAAGCGTTCTCTATCTTTGGCTTGCTTACTATACTTTCCGGCTTTGTGCTGTATTATATGTCGTCACCGTCGGTAAGAAAAGTAAAGAAGCGGGTGCAGAAAGTATAGCGCATCATCTTAATAAACCCTTATCTAAAGTATAAATTCAACGTGAAAAAGAAGACATTCCTTTTAGGAGCTGCGACCGTAGCGGCAGCAATCACAACAAGTTGCACCAGTACCACAGAGGAGAGCCAGCAGGAGCAGGTTTCCTCTGTAGAAATAGCAGAAACCCCAGAGCCACAGGAGTCACAGCCAGACACGATTAAAGGCAGCATCCCATCCGAAGCCACAGGAAGTATAGGCAACGCAGACATTAAAATAAACTACCATGCACCGGGCGTAAAAGGGCGAATTATTTGGGGAGGTTTGGTGCCGTACAACCAGGTATGGGTAACAGGAGCACACATGGCCACCTCTTTTGAAACTGATAAAGCCTTGATAATTGATGGCAAGGAATTACCTGCCGGTAAGTATGCTTTATTTACCATACCGGGAAAAAATGAGTGGACGGTGATCTTCAATAGGGACTGGCAGCAGCACCTGGCCGACAAGTACGATCAGAAAAAGGATGTGCTGCGAGTGCAGGTGAAGCCAGAGGAACTGAAACAACACCAGGAAAGATTGAAGTATGAGATACTTGGGAAAAATAGCTCAGAAGGCGACATTCTTATTGCCTGGGATAAAGTTGGACTAACGGTGCCAGTTAGATCTAACTCGTAATCAAAGCATAAGGAGGTGGCAAACGCGCTCTGACACCTCCTTATAGATTTAACGATAGAAGGCAATATAACTTTGGGAACAGACGCAAATATTCATCTGCACCAACTGGTAGCGCTGGCTCCCACACCCAGCACCACACGAGGCGTAACTTGCCTTCCGACTCTGATCTCGGCAAGATCTATAACCTCCACCTGCTACTTTAGCTGCCTACGCAGCAGCTGCGCGTTAATAGCCACAATCACGGTGCTCAGGCTCATGAGCGCCGCCCCAACAGCAGGAGACACCATGATACCCTGCTGATACAGCACACCGGCAGCCAGCGGTAGCGCCACCACGTTATAGCCCGTTGCCCAGATCAGGTTCTGGATCATTTTCCGGTAAGTTGCCTTACCAAATAGTATGAGCGAGGCAATGTCCTGCGGATTGCTGTTGACCAGGATGATGTCGGCAGTCTCGGCGGCCACATCGGTGCCCGAGCCCACGGCAATGCCCACGTCGGCCTGCGCCAGGGCAGGGGCGTCGTTCACGCCGTCGCCCGTCATGGCCACAAACTCACCATTTTGCTGTAGCTCTTTTACTTTCTCCTGCTTCTGGTGCGGCAGCACATTGGCCAGGTAGCCATCCATGCCCAGTTTGTCGCTTACGCTCTTGGCTACACGCTCATTGTCACCGGTTAGCAATAAGTTCTTAATGCCGTTCTCTTTCAGTATCTTTATGGCTTCCTCTGACTCAGGTCGTATTTGGTCTTTCAACGTGATAAAGCCTGCCACCTGTTGGTCTATCATAATATAGACCACGGTTTCTACACCATCTTCGGCATCGTTTTCGGGTACTTGTATGTTGAACTCTTTAATGTAGTTTGGCCCTACTACCTTCACATCCTTTCCTTCCACGGTTCCCTCCAAGCCCTTGCCGGGCAGGTAGTGAAAGTCAGAGGAAGCGGGTATGGTAATGCCTTCTGTCTCAACCTTGCGCAACACGCCCTGCGATATGTAGTGCTCTGAGTTTTGCTCGACTCCGGCTGCCAACCTTAGCAATTCCTGCTCTGTGTAGGCCGGGTTCAGCGATACAACCCGTGCCACCTCATGCGAGCCTTGGGTTAGGGTACCTGTTTTGTCGAAGATGATGGTGGTGATGTTGCGTGAGTTCTCAAAAGCAGTACGGTTACGGATCAGGAGCCCATTGTTTGCAGATACAGCTGTAGAAATAGCCACTACCAACGGTATAGCCAAACCCAGCGCATGCGGACAAGAAATAACCATAACGGTAACCATCCGCTCCAAGGCAAAGCCAAACTCAGCACCGGCAATTAGCCACGCGACTAAGGTTAAAGTACCGGCAGTAAGGGCAATGTAGGTGAGCCATTTGGCAGCCTTGTCGGCAAGCCGTTGCGTATCTGATTTTGTTTTCTGAGCCTCCTGTACCAAGGTAATTACCTTGTTCAGGTAACTGTCTTTTCCGGTGCTTTGCACACGCACCTGTAGCGAGCCGTTGCCGTTTATGGAGCCACCAATTACCTTATCGCCTGGTTTTTTCTGCACCGGTTTGCTCTCACCAGTCAGCATGCTTTCGTTCAGGTAGCTATCTCCCTGTACCACTTCGCCATCGGCAGGCACTTTCTCACCGGGCTTTATTAGAATAAGATCATCTGCTTTTAGCTCCTCTACCTTCACTTTTATGGTTTGTCCATCTTTGATAAGCGCAGCCTCGGCTGGCATCATGCTCACCAGTAACTCAAGGGCTTTGGAGGCACCTAACACAGATCGCATCTCAATCCAGTGGCCCAGCAGCATTACCACAATCAGGGTGGCAAGTTCCCAGAAAAAGTCCATGCCTTTTATCCCGAAGGCCACTGCCGTGCTGTATACATAGGCCACGGTAATGGCTACGCCAATCAGCGTCATCATGCCCGGGGCCTTTTTCTTAACCTCCTCGGCAAGGCCTGTTAGAAATGGCCAACCCCCATAAAAGTAGATGATGCTGGAAAGCACAAAGGAAATCATCATGTTGTAGGGGATATTCAAAGAGTAGCCCAGAATATCCTGGATCATAGGGCTGATGATGATAACCGGAACCGATAATGCAAGTGAAACCCAGAAGCGTTTCTTAAAGTCCTCGATCATCATGCGGTGGTGGTCGTGGTGGCCCTCATGCTCCCCGTGTTCCGCGTGGCCTATGTGCTCTTCGTGCGGTGGGGGCGTGCCTTCTCCATGCGGCATGGCCTTGTGGTGGGCGTGCAGTGTCTTTTCCTCCAGCCGCTCTGTTACCTGGTTTTTCTGATCCTTTGCCTGCTGGCGCTGACTTTTCCCCTGGTGGTGTTGATGGTCATGATTCATGATAGTAGCTTCTAAGATTGATAATCAACTCTTAATTTTTGGGCCATTTCAGGCGTAACAGAATCGGCATACGTTCCATAAGCATCTATCAGTACACCTTTTACGCCCTGATCGGAGGAGATCGCGTACACAACCGAGTTATCGTCAGGGTTGCTAGCTCCTTCAAACCGATGTACCTCATTGATGTCAAACTCCCCCGCCCCTAACTCCAGTTGTAAACGGGGGCACTCCAGACAGTACGGGCGTAAGTTAAAGTCCTCCACATAGCCCCGCTTCTTTAAGTCATGGAGCGCCTCGACTATGGTTTCGTAGTGGTACTTGTTCATCCTTGTCAGCTTTAAGTTTCATACATTTAGAATCTACGCGCACAGCTAAAAAGCAAAGGCGCAGCTATGGGGCTGCGCCTTTAAATTAATGATGGTGCCCTGTGTCCAGGTACTTGCCTTGGGGGCCGACTCCCTCTATGTGTACGAGCTGCGCACCATAATGTCCTGCCATGGCCACGCTGTAAGCGGCACCGGTAAGAACAAAGGCTACGACCAGCACGCTCCAGCGCTGGCCCTTAAACAGGAACTGACTCAGCAGCTGTGCCGTTAGGCCTATTCCCGCTAAGTAAATGGTCCAGTCGGCGTAGTAGTCGTGCTGGGCGAGTACAAGCTTTGCATGTTCTGTGAGTCCGCTGGTATGCGGATGCGCGATTTTAGTAACATAGTAGGCCATGCCAAAGCTTATTAGGGTGGCTATGGTGGTGATCCAGTCCAGCTCTCTGCGCAGAAAAAGGATGTTGCAGAGCTGCACGGCGGCGGCTACCAACAGCAGCACGATGGGGAAATGCACAAGCAGAGGGTGCATGTTAGGGAAGTCATCCGGTCTGGCGTGGGCACTCTCCGGTTCTTGCTGGTGGGCGGCATGCGCTTCGGGAGCTACTGCGGGTTGCACTACGGCAGCGGTATCTACTATCTGCGGCTTCTCTTGCTTTGCGGCAGCCTTCCCGTGTTTCTCGCCTCCGTGTGCGTAAAGTGTTTGGGTACTAATTACAGATAAAAACAACATTAGGAGTAGTAAAAAACAGGTGTTTTTCATTCTTATAAAGCGTTAGTTAAGTGGGCGTATTATGATTTACACTAAACCTCCACAATACCTAACTACTCACAATAATATTAAAATTAGCAGCCACTGATTGCACACAAAAGTGCTAAGCAGGTGCGTTGCCTTTGAACACACTTAGAGTACTCGAGCGAGACGAAGGCAGTTTTATAAATTTATGGAGCAGCGTTATATATCTGTGGAGAAACCTTAGTATCAATACAGGTTATCGATAGTATGACGGTCTGAGCCACCCTGCCGCTTGTATTGATTGAGGGTGGTGCCAGTAACTTCCTTAAACTGCCTGGAAAGGTGCTGCAGGCTTTTATAGCCGAGCTTGGTTGCAATAGCAGTAAGAGGAAGCTCGTCGTAAGTGAGCAGCTCTTTGCTGCGCTCTATTTTTTGTAGCACAATGTACCTATTCAGGGCTATACCCTCAGATGCTTTGAAAGCCGTGCTGATGGTGGAGTAGTCTTTGTTTAGCTTCTCGGCCAGATAAGTAGACAGGTTCGTGGCAAGGGATGAAATCTCATCACTATAAACTAAATTAATGACGGCTACTTTGATACTCTCTACAAGCTCTTCTCGCTTATCGTGGAGCAGCTCAAACCCTTTCTGAGCCATGGCCGCTTCTATGGCCGTTTCATCCACCGCTTCGTTTTCACCGATAACGGCTGTACCCAGCTCTACCTCCAGAACAGGCAGGCCCAGCTTTTCCAGTTCTTCCCGCACAACCATAATACAGCGGGGGCACACCATATTTTTAATGCGAAGCACCCTTTGGTGCTGATTCTCTTCACTCATTTAAACCAATAGTATGTTAGCGGCTAGCTTGCTTTAAAAGCGAACTACCGCTTCATTTGATGTTACAAACACATTCAGCGCGTTACATGCCTTACTGCAAGCCAGGAAGAGCGGCGCAGGTGAAAGGCACAGAAGGTCACGCACATCAGAGACGGAAAAGCATAGCTCTTCCATGATGCGGTCAGGAGCAGCTTGTGCATCAAATGACTAAAGAGTGCAGGAATATTATGATGTCAGGTATTTTAGGAACAGGGGGATCAGGGGGAGCGTGCGACACCGCTGTAACACAGTTCTTATAAAAAGCGCGTAATACAGCCTGATAAAGGCTATCCATGAAGGTATACGATGCCTTTACAAGCGACGGCAGCTCCACGGGAGGAGCGCTCTTTAAAAAAGGGGCGTAAGCTAAATCAGAGCAACAGCTACTATCCTCCGTTGACGACGCAGGATGCTTCTCCTCATGGTGTGCGTGCTCCTTACCGTGATGTTCCGAAGAGGTTTCATGTTTATGGCTATGCCCACCATGCTCTGCGCTGTGGTGTTGTGCTGGAGTGGAAGCTACAGGTTGGAGCCGCTCAGCCAGGTGCGGCAGGTTGCAAACCAGCTGAACAAGGTACAGGCTCACGAAGACTGCCAATAGAAGCAGCCCCGTAAAGTTTAAGTTCTTGTTATGTCTGGTTCTTCTCATGAAGTAAGGCCTTTGTGCGGCAGCCCCTTAACCTTCGCACAGTGTAAATATATAGAAAAAACAATAAAATACAGGGTTGCACTGTACTTAAGCAAGATACGCCTCCACTAATACTGAATATTCGGGGAAAAAGCTTCTCAGCCAGTCGCTCCAAGGTTCAGTAACACCTGTGGTGGGAATACAGCTATAGATGCATGCGTGAGTCCCTGGCAGACTCACGCATGGTTAGTTTTAGTTCAGCACTTCCTCCGTGCCGCCGCACTTGAGCATCTGCTCGCCGAAGTATGGGTTGCGGATTTCCTGGTTAGCGCTCAGCCAGTAGGCGCCTTGGTTGTTGTTTGCCATCGGGCAATGCTGGTAGTAGAGCTTCTGGTCCGTCGCGCCGAATGCCTTGGTAAGCGAGAACGTAGCCTCTGAGAGTAGCTCCAGGCTTTCACGCTGTGCGCTCACCTCACCTGCCTCAGCAATTTTGGTGGCACTTTGCTTTACTTCCTCCACCTTCTCTTCGGCAAAGGCTTTCTGCTCGCCCTCCAGCTTAGCTAGGTCTATTTTTTCGGCGGCGGCAAGTACAGATTCAGCCGCTGCCTTCGCTGTTTGCGCGTTGGAAGCAACGAGCGCGTCCTTCAACTTTAGGTAATTGTCTACCAAAGCTGCCACTTGTGCCTTTACAGGCCCGCCAACCGAAGTATAGTCAGGAGTCTCTATCACCTCCTGCGTTGTCATTTGTCCGTGGTCCATAGTGCTATGGTCCATACCTTCGTGTTGATCCTGAGCTGCCTCCGTTGTTTCCTGCTGCTTTTCGGCACAGGCAGTAAAGGTAAAGGCACCCATTACGGCCCCGGCAAATGCGATTCTTTGAATTGGTCTTAGATTCATTTTTTAATTTATTTAGTGTTAGTGATTAATTTGATTTACTAGTACAAAGGCGACTAAAGCGCTTACGATAAGGTTAACGGCCCACATCTCAGCCATTTCTTACTGTTTGGTTCTTTCGGTTCGTCGGGCGCTATCCTGCAGCAGTCTTTCATTGGTTTTAATGGTTATGGCCTGCCATCGGGTCGCCGCCCTTCTTCAGCACAAACTCGCTGTAAAGCAGGTAGGCCCCTGAGGTCACGACTTTATCATTCTCTTTTATTCCCGAGAGTATGGCTACATTGTTAAAGCTTTCCTCACCGAGCGTCACCATGCGTGCCTGAAAGGTTCCTTTTCCTGTCTGCACCCACACATGGCTGCCACGCTCATCCCGGATAACCGCATCAGTTGGTACAGTCAGGCTCTCGCCGCTCTTGCCGGGGAGCGTCACGTTGGCCTGCATACCCGGCAAGTACTGCCCCTCATTGTTTTTTAACTCAGCACGCATGACAGCTACCTGGCTCCCGGCCCTATACTCCGGGTTCAGGAAGGTAACCTTGGCTGGAACAGCCCCTTCGGTAAAGCCTTGTACTGACACCTGAACCGGATCCCCCACCTGCACTTGGGCCACCTCCTGCGGGTAGAGCTCGGCCTCCACCCAGATGCTGCCCAGCTTGCCCAGCCTGTAGAGCACGCCGCCTTCGGCTACGTACTGCCCTTCGGCGGCGGCAACTTCTGTTATTACGCCTGCGCTTGGAGCTACAAAAGTGACTCTGGCATTCAGTTGATCCGTACTGGCCAGTCTTCTGATCTGTGCCTCCGTCAGGCCATAGAGCAGGAGTTTCTTTTTGGCAGCTTCCAGAAAAGAAGCAAAGCGCGGGTTCTCCTGTCCCAGTTCCTGGTTCTGCCTGAGGGCCAGCAGGTACTCGCGTTGCTGGGTCAGGAGCTCCTCCGAGTACAATTCGTAGAGCGGCTGCCCTTTCTGAACACGCTGTCCGGTTTCTTTGATGTAGAGCCTCTCAATGCGCCCTGCGGCACGGCTGCTAACCACATCGGTTTGTGTCTCGTCCAGCACGAGTTGCCCGGTCAGGATGGTACTGCTGCCCACGTCGCCATACTTTACCCGTTTCACAGCGATGTTCCCCAGCGCGATCTGGCTGTCGCTCAGCATCAGCTCCCCCTCATTTTGGCCTGCCTGCGACACCGGCACCAGGTCCATGAAGCAGATAGGGCAGGTGCCGGGCTCGTTCTGCACGATCTGCGGGTGCATCGGGCAAGTATAGGTGGTTGCGTCGCCCTCTGTATGGGCTGCCTCCTCATGGCTGCAGGCCCCCAGGGTAATTACCATCAGGAAGGCCAGCAGGTATAGGGTGTAATTTCTTGCTCTTCTCATCATGCGCTTACTTATTTACTTTGATAAAGCTCTCGCTGTCCACCAGGAACTGCGCATTAGCGGCCACCACATCGTTCTGCTGTAGCCCTTCCACGACCTGTATCTGATTTCCTTCCGTTATGCCCGCCGTAACAGGCACTGGCTCAAACACACCGTTTACTTTCTTAAAGGCCACAGACCTGGTGCCCATGTCCAACACGGCAGCTTTAGGCACCCAGAGGGCAGGATCCGTGGTATAGCTGGCGCGGGCAGTTACCAGTTGCCCCACCATCGCCAGCTTTTGCTGCCCCGGCAGGTACACCCGCACCTTGGCAAAGCTCTCCCCTTCCTCATAAAAAGGCTGGAGAAAGTCTACACTCGCCTCCAGGCGCTCGCCGGGTAGCTGCGGAAAGGTGACCTGCACCGGAGCTCCTTTGGCCAGTGCGCTCACCTGTGCGGTAGGCACATTAAACTCCGCCCACAACTGGTTGGGGTTTACTACCCGCAAGAGCGGCTGTCCGGTGCTCACATACATGCCCTCCCTTAGCTGGATAGCTTCAGCCGCAGCGGTAGGAGTAGGCGAAGCGCTAGCTCCTGCGCCCGCGCCATTGCCGCCTCCCATGGCACCCATGCCACCGCCTGCACTTACTGCAGCGCCCGCCGCCGTACTTGGTGTAGCGGATGGGGCTGCGGTGTTCAGGCCAATTACATAGCCATCATAAGGACTGTAGAGGGCAAAAGTATAGCTCTCTTCCCCGGTTCGTAGGAGGCGGGTTATTTGTGCATCGGTGGCACCCAGCAGGCGCAGCTTCTGCTTTGCCGCCTCAATCAGTTGTTTGTCCTCGGGAGCCGACTGTGCCAGGTAGACCAGCTCTTTCTGCGCCGTAATCAGCTCCGGGCTGTAAACCTCCATCAGCTTCTGCCCTTTGCGGATGGACTGGAAGTTATACTTTACATACAGCTTCTCAATTCTTCCTCCCACGCGGGCAGGCACAGTATAAATCCGACGAGGATCGTAGGTGATGATGCCTTCCATTTGCACCGTAGCCTGCACCGTTTTTTCCTGGGGCTTTGTAGTGGCAACCGAGGAAACGACGGTACTGTTTGTAGGCCTCAACAAGAACGCTAGATCCTCTGTGATTTCGATCTCTGTGCCATGCCCAGACTTGGGCACCAGGTCCATGCCGCAGATCGGGCAGGTGCCCGGCTCGTTCTGCACGATTTGCGGGTGCATGGGGCAGGTATATTCTGTATCACCTCCCGCATGCTCCGTTTCGTCATGGCTACAGGCTCCCAGGGTAATCACCACCAGAAGGGCCAGCAAATAAAGAATGCTATTTTTCAATTTCCTTCTCATAATTCACAACCATTAAGTACAGCTCCTGCAGCCTGTTCAGATATTCCATCTGCGCCATGTTCAGCGCCTCCCACGCATCAATCGCCTCGGGCAGCTGCGCGGTGTTCTGCTCGTAGGCCAGCATTGTCACATCGTAGTTTTTCTTTAGGGCGGGAATGATCTTTTTTTGATAATTCTCCGTCTGTGCCCACAGGGTGTTCAGTTCCAAAGCCATGTTCCGTATCATGCCCTGGGCCTCGTTTACAATAGATTCCCTTTCCTGCTGCATGGCCTCTATCTCCAGGTTCATGGCCTTGGTGTTGGCTTTGTACATTTTGGAAGACCACGGGGCGATCGGGATAGAGACCATGCCCATAGCCGTGAACTGTTGCGGCATCATGCTGTTACGCGGGTACATGTGATCAAAGCGGATACGGAAGTCGGGCTTACGCTCCAGCTGCTCCAACTCCACGTTCAGCCGCATGGACTGAACCGTTTTGTCCAGCTGGCGCAAATCGCTTCGGACGTTGATAAGGCTGCTGGTATCCACGGCAAGGAGTGCTGGCTCCGGCATCATTACTGCGGTGTCGATGCGGTACCGCTGCTCTTTAGGCAGGTTCATCAGTATATTCAGCTGCACGTTTTGCTGCTCCATCTGGCTGGCCGTCATCAGCTGCATGTTCTGCACTTCATGCAGGCGCCCTTCTGCTTTGTACACGCTTCCCAAGCTTCCCTGGCTGTAAGGGTAGCGGATTTTAGCCAATTTTAGCATGTACTCCATAATGTGCTCGCTATCTTGCAGCACATCCATCTTTTTTTCGAGCACCACCCAGCTGTAGTAGGCGGCTTTCGCCTGTGCCCGCAGCTGATTGAAGGTAACATCCCTGCCTGCGGTCTCGATAGCCGCTCTGGACTTTAAATACTTCTCCTTGGCGCGCAGCTTGGCAGGGTTTGGGATAGCCTGCTCCGCTGAGAGCATGTAAGACCCTTCCCGCTCATCACGCTCTACGCTTTGGCGGGAGTAGGGCATCATAAACACGCCGCCACCCACCATGGGTGCCATCCAGCTTCTTGCCCCTTCTGCATAGGCATCCATGGCCCTGGCCCGGTAGTCATATTCCTGAAGCATCGGGTTACTGCTGCTGATGCGCTGCAGTACGCTGTCCAGGTTCATGATCTGTTGCTGGGCCAGCGCCGGAGCGCTGGCCAGCAGCATCACAAACAACCAAACAAAACACTTGTATTTCTTAATGCTTAACATCGTAAATTTCCAATTTGCCGTGTTTCTTTAACTCATACTCTTTTGTCATCTCAAACACCACCGGCGTTACCAGCAGGATGTGAACCGAAGAGGTAAATACCCCCCCGATCAGCGGAAGCACAATCGGTAGCATGATGTCCGATCCTACTCCGGTGGCCCACAATACAGGAACTAAGCCAAACAGGGACACTGACACCGTCATGATCTTTGGGCGAAGGCGCTTGGCCGCACCTTTAAAGACATAGTCGCGGATATCCTGCTTCGTGATCGTGTCACGGGAGTTGCCTTTCGTGGCCACCAGCTCTTTCATCGCCTCATTCAGGTACACGATCATCAGCATACTTGTCTCCATGGCCAGGCCAAACAAGGCAATAAAGCCCACGGCCACGGCCACCGACAAGTTAACGCCATAGAAGTACACAATGTACACACCCCCGATCAAGGCGAAGGGAATAGTACCCAGGTTGATGAGTGCTTCTTTCAGGGACTTAAAGGAGAAGTACAGGATGAAGAGGATAATCACCAGCACCAGCGGGATGATGATTTTGAGTGTGTTATTGGCGCGTACCTGGTTTTCCCACTGCCCGCTCCACTCCAGATAATAGCCCTCCGGTATGCCTGTCACTTCCATGTTGATCTTTTCGATGGCCTCCTGCACGGTGCTGCCCAAGTCACGGTCCCGAACATTAAACAGCACCGCCCCGCGCAGCTGCGCGTTCTCCGAGTTGATCATGGGCGGTCCGTCAGTAAATCGGACGGTGGCCACGGAGGATAAAGGCACCGTGCCAGCCGAGGAAGTCTGGATCGGGATGCGCCGGATGCGCTCTACGCTGTTACGGTACTCCTGTGCCAGCCGCACGTTAATGGAAAAGCGCTCGCGCCCCTCAACGGTGTTTCCGATAGGCGTGCCGCCCAAGGCCGACTCCACGATCATGTTCACATCGTCCACCGTCAGGCCATAGCGCCCCAAGGCTTCCCGGTTGATGTCAATCTCCAGGTACTTGCCACCTGTAATGGGCTCCACGTACAAGTCCTTCACACCCGGTACTCCGTTCAGCGCCGTTCTTACCTTTTCAGACACAGCCGCTATGGAATCCAGGTTCTGGCCGTATACCTTCACGCCCACGTCGGTGCGGATACCGGTGGCCAGCATGTTGATACGGTTGATAATGGGCTGGGTCCAGCCGTTGACCACCCCTGGTATCTGCAGCTTGGCATCCAGTTCCTGGATAATGTCCTGCTTGGTAACTCCCTCGCGCCACGCTGACTCCGGTTTCAGCATGATGATTGTCTCAATCATGCTGATAGGGGAGTTGTCGGTGGCGGTGCTGGCACGGCCGGCCTTGCCCAACACGCTCTCCACCTCGGGCACCGACTTAATGATTTTGTCCTGTACCTGCAGGATGCGCTTGGCCTCTGCGTTAGAAATGTCGGGCAGCGTGACGGGCATGAAAAGGATGGACCTTTCATCCAGCGGCGGCATGAACTCTGTGCCCAGGCTAAAGAGCATGGGAATAGAGATCACCAGCGCCAGGATGTTTATGCCTAGTGTGGTTTTGCGCCACTTCAGGCACCACCTCAGCACAGGCCCATACACTTTCTCCAGCGCTCTGTTGATTGGGTTGGCGCTCTCCTCCTTGAACTTTCCTTTTAGGAGGAAAGAGATCAGCACAGGCGTGAGGGTTATGGCTATAACAGCATCCACTATCAGGATGAATGTCTTTGTCCAGGCGAGTGGGCCGAAGAGCTTGCCTTCCTGCCCGGTGAGCAGAAACACAGGCAAAAAGGAGGCGATGATAATCACGGTACTCCAGAATACGCTGGGACCCACCTGCTTGCTGGCCCTTTCAATTATTCTGAATCTATCTTCTTTCGATAATTTCATGTTCTCTGTCTTTTGAAAGATTTCGGTTAGTCCTCCCAAGGTTTACCCTTGGTCGCGTCGGCCAGGTGCCGGTAAGCATTCTCTACCATCACGATGGCATCATCCACGATCACGCCGATGGAAAGGGCTATGCCTGTGAGGGACATGATATTGGAGGAGATGCCAAAGGCATTGAGCAGGATAAAACCGATAGCGACCGAAAGGGGTAGCTGGATCATGATCACCAGGGCACTACGCCAATGGAAGAGAAAGAGGAGCACTACCAACGAGGCCACAATCATTTCCTCGATCAGGGTGCCTTTGATTGAGTCTATGCTTTCGTTGATGAGGCCGCTACGGTCGTAGACGATGTTGAACTTCATGCCTTCGGGCAGACCTTTGGCGACTTCCTTCATCTTCACCTTCACGTTTGCGATCACCTCTTCCGCATTCTCCCCGTAGCGCATCACGACGATGCCGCCCACGGCCTCGCCTTCGCCGTTCAAGTCGAAGATGCCCAGGCGGCTCTCACCTGTCATCTGCACCGAGGCCACATCCCTTACCCGTACCGGGATGGTGTTGCTGGTAGTGATGGGTATATTCTCAATCTCTTCGGCAGACTCTAAATAACCGGTTGTTTTGATGATGTAGCCAATATCCGAAAGCTCAAACTTGCGACCTCCCGCCTCATTGTTGTTGGCCCGCACCGCCTGAATCACCTGCGGAACGGAGAGGTTATAATAAGTAAGCTTGTTGGGGTCAAGGGTGAGCTGGTACTGCTTCTGAAAGCCCCCGAAGGATGCCACCTCGCTCACACCCTCCACGTTCTGCAGCGCAAACTTCACATACCAGTCCTGTACGGCGCGCTGCTCACCCAGATCCATGCCAGGGGCATCCAGGGTATACCACAGGATGTGGCCGACACCGGTACCGTCAGGGCCCAGGGTAGGGGTTGCGTCTTCAGGCAACATGTTGCCAACAGAGTTCAGACGCTCCAGCACGCGGGTGCGGGCCCAGTACACGTCCGTCTCATCCTCAAAGATGATATAGATAAAGCTCATGCCGAACATGGACGTTCCCCGCACATATTTCACTTCGGGTAGGCCCTGCAGGTTCGTCACGAGCGGATAGGTAATCTGGTCTTCCACGAGCTGCGGGCTGCGGCCCATCCATTCGGTAAAGACGATGACTTGGTTTTCAGACAAATCCGGAATGGCATCTACCTTGTTTGTCTGCACGGAATAGACGCCCCAGCCAAACAGCGATGCAGCGATGAGCAGCACCATTACACGGTTGCGGAGCGAAAAGGAAATTAGCTTTTCGATCATGGGAATAAATGAATAACCTTAACAGGAAATGACTGGCAGCCACAGGAAATGACAGAGACGGACATAGTGCCAACGGACAGCCAATA
Organism: Amaricoccus solimangrovi; assembly: GCF_006385685.1. Classification (GTDB taxonomy): domain Bacteria; phylum Pseudomonadota; class Alphaproteobacteria; order Rhodobacterales; family Rhodobacteraceae; genus Amaricoccus; species Amaricoccus solimangrovi. The sequence continues at coordinate 43,479 of NZ_VFRP01000020.1, forward strand.
GTGTGGCTAGGCTACACCAGCACACTCGTCCAGAGAGGCACATGTAAGACTGTAAGGTTAAATAAGAAAGGACTGCACCAGAACAGGTATGTCCCGGGCAATGGGAGGGGAGGTGTAAAGCGCGTAAGCAGGTTTAAGTTCCTCCTGAGGGGCAAAAAGCTGCAGTATCACCACTTTTACAGCGGCAATGAACTTAAGATCCAGCGTTTTAGTGGGCGTAAGCGCCTTCGCATCCGTGGTTATATCCAGGCGCTCTATGGTCAACCGGTGATCTTCGCAGCAGCTTCTCTCCTTAGGCTCTTCCTCAGGGGCGTGGCAAGGAGGCAGCTTTTCTTTCATCTGCTCCATGGGACATTCATCTGCCTGCCCGTACAAATTCAGGTCGCGTATCTCTCCGGCACATAAATGCATGCCTACCGATATGCCTGTCGAGGAGACAAGCACTAGCAGTGCAAGCGTTAGCAGTATGATCCGGTGAAGCACTCTCATAAGATGATTTTGCCACAAAGTTACAATAGAAGCAGCTGGCACTGTTACATAATTAGCATTTTATTTTACATATTTATTGGACTCTCTTGACTAGGTCATGCAGCTATATAGGCTATAAAGCACAGAGAGTAGCTTTACGCCCCACTTTAAGGGTCTAACAAACGACTTTCAGCTCCCTTTTGTTCAGCCTTAAGTTACGTATGCTCCCGTAAATAAAATAGGCACTGTGGCTGTGGGTGACAGTTAGCCAAAACCGGTCTGTTGTATTTCAACGGCTCCTACTGTCTACAGCATGCTATCAGAGTAAATCTGTAACTCTTTGCTAGAATTTTGTAATAGCAAGCGCTGGGTCAGGATGTACCTTTGTGTTATCAAGAACGACTAAATGAGTGGCAAAATGGAGAATAAAGTACTAACCCCTGATAAGGCTGTAGGTCAGCCCACTGCACAGGAGCAGAGAGTGTCTTTACCGGTTACAGGTATGAGCTGCGCCTCCTGCGCCCTCAGCGTGGAATCCATGGTAGGAGCCCAGCCTGGAGTGTCGCAGGCAGCGGTGAACTTTGCCTCCCAGACACTCCAGGTGTCTTATAGCCCTGATAAAATCACCCTTGCCGAGATACAGCGAAATGTGCAGGAGATAGGTTTTGACTTGATCGTTGATGAGGAAAACGCCCAGGAGAAGCAGGAAGAAGAGCAGCATAACCGTTACCAGACGCTGAAGAAGAGGACTATCGCAGCAGCCATTCTTACCCTGCCGGTGTTTATCATCGGGATGTTTTTTATGGATATGCCTTACGGGAACTGGATCATGATGGTGCTGAGCGCCCCGGTGCTGTTTTACTTTGGCCGAAGCTTCTTTATCAATGCCTTTAAGCAAGCCAGAAACGGAAAGGCAAATATGGACACGCTGGTGTCATTGAGTACAGGCATCGCCTTTGGCTTCAGTGTGTTTAACACCTTCTTTCCGGAGTTTTGGCTCACACGCGGGCTGCACCCGCACGTGTACTTCGAGGCCGCGGCCGTCGTGATCGTGTTCATCATGCTGGGTAAGCTGCTGGAGGAAAGGGCTAAATCGAATACCTCCACAGCCATTAAGAAGCTGATCGGCCTGCAGCCTAAAACCGTTTGGCTGGTAGAGGGGGACCACGAGCGGGAGGTGCCAATTTCACAGGTGCAGAAAGGCGACCTGCTGCTGGTGCGTGCCGGCGAAAAGATACCTGTGGACGGAGAGGTGGCGCAGGGCACTTCCTATGTAGACGAGTCGATGATTTCGGGGGAACCCGTACCGGTGGCCAAGCAGAAAGGAGACAAAGTGTATGCAGGCACCATCAACCAGAAAGGCAGCTTCCGATTTGTGGCCGAGAAGGTAGGCAGTGAGACCATGTTGGCCCAAATTATTAAAATGGTGCAGGAAGCGCAGGGCTCCAAGGCACCGGTACAGAAACTCGTGGACAAGATCGCGGGTATTTTCGTGCCAGTCGTGCTATTGATCGCGCTAGTAAGCTTTACGACTTGGTTGATGCTTGGCGGTGACAATGCACTGACGCAAGGGCTGCTAGCCTTGGTCACCGTACTTGTGATTGCCTGCCCATGTGCCCTTGGCCTGGCAACCCCAACCGCTATCATGGTGGGTGTGGGCAAAGGTGCTGAGAACGGCATCTTGATTAAAGACGCCGAAAGTCTGGAGCAGGCCCATAAAGTGAATGCTGTTATTCTTGATAAGACGGGCACCATAACGGAGGGCAAACCTGTATTAACGGATATAATTTGGGCTGGTGGAGCGGAAGCCCGAAAACAAACCCTGCAAACCATACTGCTGTCATTGGAACTGCAGTCAGAGCACCCGTTGGCTGAAGCAGTGGTCCGCTACCTGAAAGACCAGGAGGTAAGGTCACTTGAGCTGGACACGTTTGATAGTGTAACCGGGCGCGGGGTGAAAGCTTCCTTGCACGGAAACCGGTATTTAGCAGGTAATCATAGATTATTAGAAGAGGAAGGCGTACATGTTGATCCGAAGCTGACACAGCTAGCCAGCTCTTTAAGAGATGAGACCAAAACTGTTATCTTCTTTACAGAGAATAGTAGTGCTGTAGCTTTAGTAGCCATTGCAGACCAAATCAAGCAAAGTTCGGCGGCAGCCATCCGAACATTGCAAGAGCAGGATATTGAGGTGTACATGCTTACTGGCGATAATCAACAAACCGCTGCCAGTGTGGCAGCACAGGTAGGCATAAGGAATCATAAAGCAGAGGTTTTGCCTTCGGATAAAGCCGCTTTTGTAAAAGAGTTGCAAGCTCAAGGCAAGGTAGTAGCCATGGTGGGGGATGGCATCAACGATTCGCACGCCCTGGCACAGGCTGATGTCAGTGTAGCCATGGGCAAGGGCTCTGACATAGCCATTGATGTCGCCAAAATGACCCTCATTTCCTCGGATCTGCAGCAGGTTCCTAAGGCACTGAAGCTATCGAAGCAAACGGTGCGGGCCATTAAGCAAAACCTGTTCTGGGCCTTTATCTATAACCTGATAGGTATTCCTATTGCTGCAGGTGTGCTTTACCCGCTGTACGGCTTCCTGCTGGATCCCATGATTGCAGGTGCGGCCATGGCTCTGAGCTCTGTGTCTGTAGTTACGAACAGTTTAAGGCTGAAGGCGCAGAAACTGTAACCGTGGTGAATAATTATATAATAAATAATAAATATTGTGTAATAAGAAAGGTCTTGATGGGATCTATCTTTGTAAAATCCAAACTAAGTATAACTTCTAAAAGCATAAAAACATGAAAGACTTAAAGTTTAAAACCAACATAAACTGCGGCGGCTGTGTTTCTAAAGTAACCCCAGTACTCAACGCCGCCGAAGGTGTTTGCGAATGGACTGTGGATACAGCCAACAAAGACAAAGTGCTTACCGTGAAAACAGACTCTCTCTCTGCCAGTGAGGTCATCGCCACTGTAGAGAAGGCTGGCTTTAAGGCACAACCTATTTAAATCAGTAATAGCCGGAATGGTTCGTTATAAACAAGGGAAGGCTCCTCATTCCGAAGAGCCTTTTCTTTTATCGTAATATCCCTTCTTATGTACTAAAGGTTAATCTTTTGCGCTTTGATACGTGCGGAGATTATTTCTAAAATAGTAATCACCTCTTCCGGGTCAGGCAGCGTACCATACACGAGGGAGCGGAATTCCTGCTGGTAGGCCGTCTCTAAAGAATTCCAGACTCCTCTCACGTCGGCGAACAGCAGGCAGGCATCCAGCGGCTGCATGGCCCAGTCGCCCTGAAACTCGCTGTTGCGGGCATCATCAGCCTGCACGGCCTGAATCATCTCAAAGAAGTCCTCGCTGTGCAGAAATGCGGTCACTGCAGGTGCTTTCAGCATGGCGTGCAGGTCATATATGTGGCGGATCTTGCTACCTAATTCATCTACCGGGTTTTCGGCATAAGAAGCCCGCACCAGGGCGAGCACTTTCTCTGTGAAGGTGCGCTCCAGACTTACCACATTTACCTCAAAAGGCTCTAGTGCGTACTGGCGGATCATGTCCAGCAACCCACGTTGAGCCATAAACTGGCTGATGTAGGTCTTGATTGGCATCAGCTGGTGCGGGTTGGGGCTGGCAAAGGAGTTGATTTCCACCAGAATCTTGTCGGTTGCCTGGCCATAGTCCCCCTGCACGGAGGCTCCATAGTCGTGCAGCGTTTTGCGGAAGCGGGAACCCTTGCTGGTCCGGAGCGGATCATCTACCTCCACCATGTCCTTTGTGATCTCTTTTGAGATTTTGCGGATCAGCTGCATGACCTGGTTGTTAGTCATGCCCTCGTCAGCGTTGATGGCCAGGTCGATGTCCTCTGAAAAGCGCTCGATCAGGTTGTAGGCTTTGGACAGGGAGGTGCCGCCTTTGAAAATGGCCTGCTCCACGTAGGGGGAGTGGGCCAGGCGGTAAAGCACCAGTGTCACCCAGTAGTCCTTCTCCACGTACACATCCCTGATCTGCAGGGCCTCTGCCGTAGCCGTAATGGCATCCCGAAACACCTCCGGGTTTTGGTGCAGGTTCATATAATATTCCAGTCCTTTCTGTTAGGCAGTATGCTCTCGCTAATGCCCAGTTTGTATTTTGTCAGCGGGTTCAATGACTGCCTTAGTCTGTCTGCCTCCTCTGTAAAGCCCAGACGCTCCAGCAGGGCTCCCAGCAGGGCGCGGGTAGCGGGGTTATAGTCCAGCGCCAGCTCCATGAGCCGATCCTTGTCGCGTTCAGCTAGCTCTTTGATATACTTAAGCAGAATAAGGATCGTCTTTTCGCTGTTGCGGTCCGGAATCTTCTTGTAACCGCGCAGAGCGTCCAGGATCTGAAGCTTGTCAATGTCAGACTCCTTGAAGTTGGTGGGGCTTTGAACATAACGGACTTTGGTTTTCCCTACATTCGCTACCCGGCGCTGCTTGCGTGTCATTAGCGTCACCTCCTGGGGAACCTGCGTGGTCAGACCTAGCTGGTTGTAAAGCCCCAAACCGCTCTCGTACCCTTTGACTTCGCCTTTGGAGGTGCTCAGGCTCTTGATGATCTCTTTTTCGGATGGTTTTACTTTTCCGAAAACAGTTTCCTTTTGCTTATAGTAGCGGCCTTTTGCCAGCCGGTTAATTACCCCTTGCTTGGCCAGGCGGCTGAGCGCCGCCGCCAGGGCCTCCAGCTGGCTGTCGTTTACCTGAAAATCAGCGTAAGTTAGTAGCTGACCGGGCTGGGCCTGATCAATTCTTTCCCGGACTTGCTGCATGATGCTCATTGTTTCCTTTCTAAGTTGTGCACTAGTTTAGCCTAATGGTTCTATAAAGGTAGTAGCTTGCCTATCATTTGTCAAGTTTTTTTGTTATTAAACTTGACAAATGACAAAAAAAACTTTAAAAGGAGCTTCTTAAATCCTCCAAGCGTTTTTCTCCTTTTATGCTGCATCATACTTGGCAATGTTTTGGACTACAGCCTCAGGCATTATATAACGTGTAGCAGATTCGCCTATCAGGACCAAGCTTGATTCTACTTTATAGGTTATTACGGCTTACTTGATTGTATTAAAACAAGAAGGTGTATTAATTAGTAAACAAAATACTCTATATAGAGATATTTTTTTGAAAAATGCACCGTATACAAAAATTAAAAACATACATTTGTATACGAAAGGTCGGAAAAATGGAAAACATAGTTGCAATCAATCTTACACGAGCCAGGCAATTCAGAGGTTTAACGATGGATCAATTAGCTGGCAAGATTAATTGTTCGAAGCAAGCTATAAGTCATTATGAGAATGGTGTGAGGTATCCTGATAGCAAAACCTTACTAGCTATAGGTGATGCTTTAGATTTAGAGTTAGATTATTTTTATAGTGATAGTAGTGTAAAATTTAGCTTACATAACATTAGTTACAGACAAGGCTTCGGCCTTGATTCTAAACAAAAGCAGGATGTAGAAGACGAAACAAGCTCATTATTAAGTGACTATTTAGAACTAGAAGCCATTGCAAAAGAACTCGTTGTTTTTCAGAACCCCCTTGAAGATCTTGTGATTAGCAGTACTTCAGATGCTGAGAAAGCTGCAAAGCAACTTAGAAAGAGGTGGAAATTAGGAGAGGGTCCTATATCTAATATTACTGGTCTTCTGGAGAGAAAGGGTGTGAGAATCATTAAGTGTGACTTTGACTTTTTTTACACTCACGAAGGCTTGTCCGGTTGGGCTGAAGATAAGAAAGTTCCAGTAATTGTCCTTAATTCTAGACAGCAAGACTTGTCCCGAATGAGGTTTACAATTCTTCATGAGCTGGGTCATCTCTTATTGGTAATGGCTGAGAATGTGGACGAGATCGCTATTGAAAGAATTTGTGACGCTTTTGCAGGGGCTGTGCTGCTTCCAGTTGAAATATTAATCCAAGAGTTCGGGAAGAACAGAACAGCTATTACGATGCCTGAACTCAAGAGGATTAAAGAGCTATACGGAATATCTGTTGCTGCAATCATGGTCCGAGCTTCTGTAACCAAGCTGATATCATGGGATGCCTATAACAAGTGGAAGCAATCTGACTTCTCTGATTTTGACTATGGGCAGTTTAGTGGTACAGAGGAGCCACAAAGGTTTGAACAGATGCTGTACCGTTGTTTAAGTGAACGAAAAATTGGTTTTGACAAAGCTGCAAGATTGGCCAGAAGAGATGAGGCCGAGCTAAGAAAAATTTATAGCCAGCAACAATTAGAGTTTTGAGATGGGCCCGATAGTTATAACAGAGATCAACACAGCAGCAACGCTGTACAGGTTGGGCCTGTTGAAATACTTTAACAGCAACAACCTGAGCATACATATAACAGACATCTGTTATAACCATAAAGGTAGCCATGATGTGTTAACTTTATACAATAACAAAATGCTTGCTAAACGGATGGAAGAACAAGGCTTTCTAAAAGTTGTAGAACTAACTGAGATCCAGATGAAGCAAGTAGCAAAACTGTACAGTGAATATAAGCCCAAGTTTGTTGTTAAGACTATATCAGCACTTGTTTATGCGCACGAGGGAAACATGAAGGTGATCAGCGAAGATGAGCTATTAGGAGATGTTGCTAGAGGCGAATTGAACCTGAAGGTCTACAATCAAGAATGGTTTGTTGACAGCCTGCTACAGGAACTTGTAGCAATGGGAGTTAAAATTGATTCTTCACAATTAAAAGAGATGATTCAGTATTTCTAGAGAAATATATTATAGAAGAATAATAAAGAAAAAAGCCAGGCATTGATACCTGGCTTGTAGATTCCGGTTAAGGAAGACAAAAGCCTGCTAAGCTTTTGGGGTTCTATTGATTTCGCACTTCAAAGTTACCTCCTTTAACTGAAATCCGCAAGCTTACTGGTGATTATAAACTACCTATGACAAAACATAGGTGGGCCTGCATGTTCAATTTTAAGATTTTATAAAAGCACGTGCTTGTAATCGCATACTGGGTAGAGCCCCAGCTGCTGCAGAAATGATATGTGGCAAACAGTATTATTTGTTGAATATCAAAGTTAAAGAAATGACTTTAGCCAACGGGGCGCCGCAAACGCAAAAAAACAAAAAGGCTCTGAAATTTATGATCGAAGGGGAGCCTTTTGAAACATTAGATCAGTATAAAACGGGAGCCGAGTTAAAACAACTCAGAGGTATTCCCCAAGGAGTAGAGCTTTTTCTGTCAATTAAAGAGCCTTACGAAGACGAGTTGATAGGTAATGACACCAAGGTTAACTTGGCAAGGCCTGAAATAGAGCGCTTCTTTGTAAAACAAAAGCTGAAGCTCACCATAAATAAAGAGCCTTTTGTGTGGTTTAGCCAGTTTATCTCTGGCAAACAGATCAGAGAGTTGGGTAATATTCCAGCTGAACATGAGATTTATCTTGACATCAAGGAGCCCTATGTGAATACCCTTATTCAGGATGATACCGTGATTGATCTAGCCAGACCTGGTAAAGAACACTTCTTCTCTAAGGAGCAATCTGTTAAGGTTATTATCATCAATGGCAGACCAAAGGATTGGGCCGATAAAACAGTCACCTTTGAACAAGTCGTTATATTGGCCTTCGGATCTTTTGATAATAGCCCGAATAAGGTGTACACCGTTACCTTTAGTGAAGGGCCAGTATCAAAGCCTGAAGGTACTATGGTGAAGGGCTCAGTTGTTGAAGTTAAAAACAAAATGGTTTTCAATGTCTCAGCAACTGATAAATCATAGTCCTGACCTAAAGCGTCTTAGAGACGAAGGCTATGAAGTAGAAGTACTTGGTGGATATTTACTTATCCACCAAGTACCCTATCTTAATGATATTGGTGAGGTTAAGCGCGGGACATTGGTGAGCGACCTAGTATTGATAAACAATACTACAGTTGACAAACCCAAAGATCATGTGATTCACTTCATAGGTGAAAACCCCTGCAACGTTGGTGGAACGGTTATTTCAGCGATACAATATGTAAGTACTACTAGAGCACTTAGGGAAGGCATTACTGTTAATTATTCGTTTTCCAACAAGCCTCAAGGCGGTTACCCGAACTACTACGAGAAATTTAAGAGGTATGCTGAGGTGATCTCTGCTCCTGCGAAGTACTTGCATCCTGATCTTACGGAGAAAACTTTCAAGGTAATACCCTCCAGGAATGAGGAGTCAGTGTTTAAATACATTGACACAAACTCTAGTAGGGCAAACATTGACATAATTAACTCAAAGTTTAAGGGGCAAAAGGTTGCCATCATAGGTATTGGAGGTACTGGAGCTTATGTTTTAGACTTGGTTGCTAAAACGCCAGTGCAGGAAGTACATATATTCGATGGAGATCACTTCTTACAACATAATTCATTTCGCTCACCTGGTGCAGCATCCGTTGAAGATTTAGATGAAAAGTGGATGAAAGCTAAATATTTTGCAGATATCTACTCTAAAATGCACAATGGTATAACTCCTCATCCCTACTATGTGGATGGCTCCAATTATCACGAACTTGATCAAATGGACTATGTTTTCCTATGCGTTGATAAAAATAGAGTTAGGAAAGGCATTATGGATTATTTACTGCACAAAGGCATCCCTTTTATAGATGTGGGCTTGGGCGTTAATGTCGTTGATGACAAGTTGATCGGGACCACTAGGGTAACTGCGGGTACACCTTCCAAGAATGATCATCTCAAGGACAGAGTTTCTGAGGTGGATGATGAGAATAATGAGTACTCGACAAATATTCAGATTGCTGACCTAAATTCGCTTAATGCGTCTTTGGCGGTCATCAAATGGAAGAAGATGTGCGGCTTTTATCAAGACTTGATCGAGGAGCACCACAGTGCATATTCAATTAACGTCTCTAAAATTTTCAATGAAGACCGTACAGCATAATTTTGTTGAGTTCATACCTGATCATTTAGACGAGGGGGTGCTGTACATTTCCTTAAATTATTGCACAGCCATACACAAATGTGTGTGTGGCTGTGGCAATGAGGTTGTTACGCCATTCTCCCCAACGGATTGGTCACTAACATTCAATGGGAAAAGTGTCACCTTGAGGCCTTCCATAGGTAATTGGAACTTTGAGTGCAGATCCCACTACTTTATTACTCAAAACAAAATAGAGCGGTGTAGGGATTGGACCAACAAAGAGATTGCTGTTGGGAGAAACGTTGATAGGGAGAATAAAGCTGATTTCTATTCAGAGGATAAGTTAGAAGCTGATGTAGACATATTTGAAAACAGGATTGATCAGAGTGAAGGAGCTTCGAAGAGGTGGAGCCTAAAGTCTATATTTACAAAAATAAAACTGAGTTGGACTCGGCGGCAATAGTGCTGCCGAGGATTATAATTAAAAATATGACTATTGCACAACTGTTCAAATACCGCTGTAGGCATATAAGAGCAGGCATTGTTAAGCGGGCAAGGAAGACTTTTAAGGATGAGAACGAACTGCTGCCCTCATCTTTGAGATTACTTTGGCTACCTAAATCACACCTGTTTAACATAAGGTAAATTATAAGACTATGTATATATAACTATCATCTATTATAAAACAATCCTTAATTATGGCAATATATTGGTTGACAATCCTATACAATAGGAACACTTGAAGATTGAGAAATAATAAGGCGTTATAAATACTAAATATTTTAGCTTTCATATTTTATAAAGTTAAAATATTTCTCTAAAGTTGCGTAATAGCTAATATTTTTAGCACACATGCAACATGAATACAAAGATATTATTACCCTCAGAAACAGTAAGCTTTATTCTGCTAGGTCGTGACACAGAAACAAAGCACCCGCTCTTCGCGGCACGTGTCCCTGCTGGCTTTCCCAGTCCGGCAGAAGAGCACATTGAGGACAGAATTAGTCTATCATCTTATTTAAATGGACATCCCGACGCTACTTTTTACGTGCAGCTAGAGGGGGATTCTATGATAGACTACAACCTGCTGGAGGGCGACCTGCTCGTCGTAGACCGTTCACTGCACGTGCGCAGCGGCGACATCGTGCTGGCCAATGTCAACAGCGAATATACAGTAAAGAAGCTGGAGATAACAGAAACTGGAGTCCGGCTTCTCCCCGGCAATAAAAAGTACAACCCTGTAGAGATCACGGAGGATTTGGAGTTTTTGGTCTGGGGCGTAGTGCGGGGTGTAGCCAGGAGGATACGCCAATGACTAATTTGTTTGCCCTTGTAGACTGCAATAACTTTTACTGCTCTGTGATGCGCGTCTTTCACCCCGAGCTAAACAATGTGCCTGTGGTAGTGCTTTCTAACAACGACGGCTCGATCATCGCTAGAAGCAATGAGGCCAAAGCACTGGGCCTGCAGATGGGGCAGCCCTTTTTCGAAGCCAAGTCAACTATAGACAAATATAATGTAGTCTACTTTAGCTCTAACTATACGCTTATAGGTGATATGTCTGCCAGGGTGCACAGTACCTTGGCCCGCTTCACTCCCAATATGGAGATTTACTCCATTGACGAGGCTTTTTTGGACCTAGGTGGCTTTAAAGGAATAGATATACCGGATTATGCACGCACCATCCGAAACACCGTCAAAAAGTGGATAGGCATACCCGTCAGTATAGGTGTCGCGCCCACGAAAACCCTGGCGAAGCTTGCGAACCGGATTGCCAAAAAGTCTGAGAAGGCCAACGGTGTGCTGGTGCTGACGGAAGCTAAGCATTTGGAGGTAGCACTAAAAAGAACCGACGTCGGTGACGTATGGGGCATTGGCTCCCGCTATGCCACAAAACTCCACAGCTTCGGCATAAACAATGCCTGGCAGCTAGCCAATGTCACGGATGCTTTTGCTAAAAAACATTTAACGGTGGTGGGGCTGCGGCTGGTGAAAGAGTTGCGTGGGGAGCCATGCACTGACTTAGAGATCGAGCCTCCGGCAAAAAAAGGGATCTGCTCCTCTCGCTCATTCGGGCAACCAGTAACCTCGCTCAACGACCTAAAGGAAGCAGTGGCTATCTACGCCTCCCGATGCGCCTACAAGCTACGGCAGCAAAAAAGCGCTTGCCGCGTGGTAACCGTGTTCATTCATACCAATCCATTCCGGGAACAGGAGCCGCAATACTACAACACCAAAACCATCTACCTGCCCGTTTCTTCCTCCTCCACTATAGAATTAGTTCAGTACGCTACCATGGCACTGGAACACATCTACCGGGACGGGTTTGTCTACAAGAAAGCCGGCGTGTACATCACGGAGATTGGACCGGCAGACGGCGCACAGATGAATATCTTTGACAGGGTGGATCGGAGTAAGCATGCAAGCCTCATGCTCACGTTGGATCAACTTAACAGGTCTATGGGAAAGGGCACGGTAAAGGTAGCTGCTGAGGGGGTGAGCCATATTTGGGAGCCTAAAGCTGAATTCTCTCCTCCATGCTACACCACAAGAATAGAAGATGTCCTGAAAGTGCGATAACGCTCCAGCAAAGGATAGCTATCTTGTATATCAAATTAGATGTGCTAAATTCGATAATGGTTAAACTTAAAATGTACATGAAATTTAAAGAGGCAATAAAATTTATAGAATGGAATAAAGACAAAGCAGCAGTCGCAGTGAATAAAGAACAGATGGAAATTTTCATTCTTGATGTCTTTGTAGATGATCTTGAGTCTGATACTAGTGTTGAGGATATACCTGTGTCTGTTTCTTATGAGCAAGATTTAGGGCCTGGTGCTGGTTCAGAAGACTTCTATGAAATCTCAGAATGCCTGGAGGAGCATCCTCATGTAGAAGCCTTAAAATTCTTTATCGTTGACAAAGAGCTTGCCGATAGTATCCGAGGGCATGAGTTTTGGTATCAGCTTGAGGCGCTGGGGCTTCAATAGAAACTTGAAATGGGTGGATTTAATTAACAAAGGAAGGAAACCAAATGATAAAGATAAAACATCCCGTAGAGGAGTGTAATGCAAGTCAGGAAAAATTTATGGCCACCTGTCCTAGCGAGGAGCGCCGCTTTCACGAGCTGACATTTACGGTAGGTAATATTTCTTATCGTTACCACCACGAAGCTAAGGACTATTCTCCTAATATGATTGATTATCAGGAATGGCTTGAGGGTCTGCCCGATAATGTGCGCAAAGGAATGGAAGAACAAGGTTTCGAGAATTGTAAAAGCATACTATCATTCACACGCTATGTAATGGAAAAAAATGATGTGGGAATGGAGGAGTATATTCGCCTTAATATGGACCCGCAGGACTACGAAGAGTACCTAAAAATAGCGAAAGGCTAGGTGTAATAAGTTAAATACTTTCCTTATTTGATGTTGGCGCTGAAGTTCGCTTCATGCTTAACATCTTTTATCTGCTAGAGTATTAAAGGGATACCTAAAATCTTACCTTAGTCATTGGCCTTATAATTCAGGTATTCATTTTTCTCTCCTGAAGCCTCATTGTAATTAAAAGTCTTCTCATCAATCTGCTTACCGTTCTTGTAAATAACAAAGCGCATCTGCATGGAAGCAGGACCATCCTCTACGGCACTAAACTCATTGGCAGCATGAATGGTAAGTTCCCTTACATTATCCGCTTCAAAAGAATAGGACGTCTCCGAAAGGTTGCCGTCAAATAACACGGGCGGCATAGCTTCGCCAGTACCCCTCACTTTGAAATCGCCACCTCCAATAGTAATAATCTTAATGAATTTCTCATAATCCCCAGACTGGCTGTAATCGACCCGATAGGTAGCAGTATCAGGCAGGACCGGGCCCTCGCCTTGGTCATCACAACCAGCAAAAAATAGAACCATGCATAACAGAAGGGAGAAGATAGATAGCTTTTTCATAGCCTAAAAATTAAATGGTTTATAGTTAGGTGAAAAATGTTTTCTACAGAGACGTAATTAACCGCAACAGCCAGGCGAGACACAGAAACTGCATTTCATCTCCTAAAGTCTGACTCCTATACTAGATTCCAGATCATAACTTCACTTTCATAGGGATACGATTTTCCTGGTCGTTTTTGGGATGTATGATGTCGTTATAGTCTTTATGGCCAAGGGGCTTATGCACCTGAAGTCCGGAACGAATACCGGAGTTCTTCTCAAAGGCAAAAAGGCTCAGCTTGTCTACAGGAATATCAAATTTCTTTTCATCCAAGCTGAAGGTAATACTGTCGGCATTCTTTGTAAAGGTGTAGGGCTTACCTGCTATCGCCGTGGCCAGATAGATATCATAGATCTTTCCCTGGTAATCGTTATCGAAAATGGTATGCTTTTGAGCATGCGGCCACGCCTGCAGGGAAAGCTCCACCTGCATTCTCGACATTCCCCCGCCAAACGAGACGAACACTGAGTTGCTGAAGTCCCGCTTATCCTTCTCCAGCTGATAGAAGCTCATGGCATCTATAGGGTTCTCCGCAAAGTAGACATGGCGTGTAAGAACCGGATTCTGCGCAAAGTCGGCTACCCAGACACCGTGCTTGCGGTCGCTGCCCGCTGCCACGCCCTTAAAGCCATAATTTCTAAGGTCGTAGCCTATCGTTTCGCCGCTAGCTGGCCTTTGCAGCGGGAAGGCGATATTGGTGTAGGCGTTATCCTTCTCTGCGTCCCGTACCAGCCTAATATAAGGCAGGAACAGCTGCACCGTCTCGTTAGAGAGACCACGTTCCTTGATCAGGTAATGCAGCTTAAAAACAGAGGCCTCGGATTCGACAAACCTGCTTTGATCAAAAGGCTTTGCTTCCGTAACGGCGTAGGCAGAAGCTTTGGGTTGAGAGGCATAAGCATATTTAGACAGCACCTTATTGATTCCGTCGATCTCATTGCGAAAACTTCCCTGGAAGCGGTGCAGCCGGTTGGCCACAAAATCTATCACCGACCCCTTGTCGTTGCTTCCATCCCGGTTGAAGTACATCTGCCGGGAGCTGTCGCCTGGGTTGTTGATAATGATTCTGTCTCCGTCAGGGTGCTTGAACTCAGGGCTCTTTCTCCCCTTCAAGGGATCGAATACATAGCCTAGCGATTCGGCGACCTGAATGATCGACACCTGCTCTCTGTATTCCTGAAAGGTCATAGGCAAGTTAACGTTTGATAGACATAACAGGGGTTTCCTTCACTGCCAAGGTGTGGCTTTCTTTAACTGAGACCTGTCCCTCCACTATCTTTAGTCCTTTAGGATCATTCAGATCCAGGCGGGCCGAGATCAGCTGATCCTTTGCTTTGGAATAAAGCTCCAGAGTACCTCCTTGCCGCAGGTGCTCTTTCTGATCAGTACTCAAAACTATATCCTTGATAGCACTGGGCACTTGGATATCCCGCACCCTCACCCTTAGAATCTCGTTGGTCTCCTTATCCAGCTGGAAAACATACAGCTCTTTCTCCCCATTAAGCGATTTAAATGGCTTTACCAGTAACTCCCCGTTTTGCAGTTTCTCCAACTCCTGCTTACTGGCGCCAATCTCATTCTGTATCTCCCTCCGTATGGGGTGGATCAGCAGTGATAGAGTGCTGTCTGGATTCATCTTCAGGCTCAATTTTGCATCCACGGTAAGGGGTTCCAGACTGGCGTCCTTGATAGTAAAGGTATTCAGGCTCGTGCGCCTGCCCGTCAACAGGCTAACCAAATCCTCAGACTTCATGGAGAGTACGTCTTTCTTATTCATTCCAAGACGCTCAAACTGACCATAAGGCAGATCTTTAATATCGAAGTTCATAATTTATTCAGATCATGGATATGCTTTTTTAAAAATACGTTAAAACAATGTACAGGTATATAAAATATAGCAATTTAAAATTATTCTATGCAAATTTTGTATAAAATATGTATTTTTATAAAAAATTTATATAATTATATAAAATTCATGTTATTTCAAAGTGTAGATGTTTTTACACGAATTTATACTTTTAACCTAACGAGTACTTGAGCAAGACGCTCTGGGAGTTCGAAACGAATGGTTTAATAAGTGCGGAAGCTCCAAAAATATGACTTAGATATGAAGTTGATTAAATTATAATCACAATAGCACCTGCCGTGATAAATGTGGCCCCCAATATGACCTTTGGCTCAATAGGTTCGTTCAGAAATAGGAAAGCCATACCAATGGCAATGGCTACACTTAGCTTATCGATGGGCGCTACTTTGGATACGTCACCGGTTTCGAGCGCTTTAAAGTAGAATATCCACGACAGGCCGGTGGCAATTCCCGAGAGTATAAGGAAAAGAAGGTTTGTCCGGTTCAGTTCTTTTATAGCTTTCAGATCTCCCGTTGCCGCTACTATCCCCCAGGCTACGATCAGAACAACTACCGTGCGGATAGCTGTGGCAGCGTTTCCGTCAATTCCTTTCACGCCGACTTTGGCAAGTATGGCAGTAAGGGCTGCAAAAAAGGCCGATAGCAAGGCATAGTATTTCCACATGGCGATTTAGTTAGTACAGGTACGCAAACAACTTATAATTGAGGCCGCTATTTCCGGCCCCAATGGAAGTATAACGCAGGCATAAACAGCAGGTTAAGGATGGCGGAGGTCAGGATCCCACCCACAATCACCACGGCCATCGGGAACTCGATCTCCTGCCCGGAACGGTTACCGGTAAGTATAATCGGCATCAATGCCAGTACCGAAGTCAGCGCGGTCATGATGATGGGCATGATGCGCTCCTGTGCTCCCTGCAAAATCAGTTCCTCGCCAAACGGCATGTCTTCTTTCAGCTCCAGGTGGCGGTAATGGCTGATGAGCATAATGGTGTTTCGGGCCGCAATGCCTAGCACCGTTACAAAGCCCACAATCGAGCCCAGCGACAAAACGGCTCCGCTCAGCAGAACCGAGATAACGCAACCGGTAAGCGCAAACAATAAACTGCCCATCACCAGCCCGGCCAACCTGAATGATTTAAAATCGGCATACAGCACCAGGAAGACACCGATCAGGGAAATAAGCGAAATGCTGAGAATGGTGTTCGAGGATTCGCGCTGCTCGGCGTACTCGCCCAGCAGCTCGGGGTGGTAGCCCTGCTCAAAATCCATTGTTGCAATCTTCGCTTCAATGTCGCGGGCCACGCTGCCTAGGTCGCGGCCTTTCACGTTGCAGGTCACGTCTATTTTGCGGGAGGAGTTCTCGCGGGTAATCTCGTTGGGCGCCGGCACTATTTGGATGTCTGCCAAATCGCGCAGCGGCAGCTTTGCCCCGTTCGGCACATCCACCAGTAAATTTCTAAAGGCGTTTATATCGTTGCGGATAGCGGCTTCGCCCCATACTACCACATCAAATACCTTTTGCTCCTGGTATACTTCACCCACCTTGGTTCCCCGCATCAGGGTAGACACCGCACGGGTTACATCGCCCGGCGACATGCCAAACTGCAGCGCGGCGGCAGGCTTGAATCTCACCTGTATCTGGGGCACCAGCGTTTGCTGCTGCACTTTCAGGTCCACTACGCCATCAATGCCCTGTACCTCGTTGCCTATCTCGGTGGCTTTGGCATACAATTTATCCAGGTCCGGGCCGTAGAGGCGCACCACGATGGAAGCGCTGGTGCCCGTGAGCACCTCTTTGATGCGCTCACGAAGGTAGGTAAGCACATCCCGGAACAAACCGGGGTAGCCATCGATGGTATGCTGAATCTCGGCCACGGTGGCATCATAGTCCGGCACGTTCGGGTCCACACTGATCCAGAGTTCCGTGAAGTTAGGCCCCACTACCTCGTCGGCTACCTCGGCGCGGCCAATATGCGCCCCAAAGTTCCGTACGCCCTCTATCGCCCTGAGGTCCTTGCTCACCTTCACGGTAATGCGCTTCATGGCCTCCAGCGAGGTACCCGGCTTTTCTACCCAGTGCATCAGGAAATCATACTCTTTGAAATGCGGCAGAAACTCCTCTCCCAGAAATGGCACCACCATCGCAGAGGCACCTAACGTAATGGCCAGCGTAGCGACAATACGCTTCGGATGCGCCAGCACGGCCGGTAGGAAGTTTCTATACTTTGTCTTGAGCCATTTGGCGGCAGGCGGCTCTTTTTCTCGCAGCGGTGCATTAGGCAGCAGCAGCAAAGAAAGCGCTGGGGTAAGGGTCAGGGCGATCAGCAGCGACACAAGTATCGCCACGATGTAGGACAGTGCCAGCGGCTGAAAGAAGGAGCCTGCCAGTCCCGGCAGCATAAACACCGGCAGCAGCACCAGCGCCACAATCATACTTCCGTAGATCACCGCACTCCGCACCTCCAATGAGGCATCCAACACTACTTTAAAAGCCGACTCCGGTGCGGCAGACATCCTGTTCAGGCGCAACCTGCGGGCAATATTCTCTACATCGATGATGGCATCGTCCACGACCTCACCCAGCGCAATGATGAGCCCAGCCAGCACCATGGTATCCAGTGTTTTGCCGGTATAATGCAGCACCAATGCAGCACCTACCAAGGAACAGGGCAGCGCCGTTACGCTGATAAGGGCCGTGCGCCAGTCGTAGAGGAAAAAGGCCAACACCAACACCACCAGCAGGCAGCCGAGCAGTAACGCGGCATTCAAATGCGCTAGAGACATTTCGATAAAGCTGGCAGGTCGGAAAATAGTGGAGTCCAGTTCCATATCAGGCAGGCCGGGCTTCATGGCTTCCAGCGCAGCCTCTACGCTGTGGGTAACTTCCAGCGTGTTGGCACCCGGCTGTTTCTCCACGATTAGCAGCAGGCCAGGCCCGTCGTTGATGATGGCATCGCCAATGGGCGGCTGGTTGCCGATGGTAATATCCGCCACATCGCCTAGACGGATGATGTTTCCGCCTTTAGTAGAGACAGGCACGCGCGCCAGTTCCGACACCTCGTTTATACTTTGGGTATTGGCGATGGCCAGGCGCTGGTTAGGCGTATCCATGAAGCCGCCGCCGGCCAGTTGCAGCGCCCCCGATGCCGCCTGCTGCACTTCGGCCATCGTAATATTATGAAGCCGCAGCCGCTCTGGATTTATCAGAATCTGGTATTGCTTGTCGCGCTGGCCCCAGATGGCCACGTTGGCCACACCGGGAATGGCCATCAGGCGCGGCCGCACATTCCAGCGGATAAGGGTGGTCATCTCCATCTGCGAGAGCTTCTCCGAGGAAACGCCCACTTTCAGAATGCGGCTGGTAGAAGACAAAGGCGAGAGCATCACGGGTGGGCGGGCCACTGCCGGAAGGGTAACCGCTACACGAGAAAGGCGCTCCTGCACATGTTGCCGCGCCTCCATCACATCAACCCCCTTCTCAAAGTACAGTACTACAGACGAGAGCCCCAGCACCGATTTGGAGCGCAGTTTCTGCATTTGCGGCGTGCCGTTCAGGGCATTTTCCAGGGGTATGGTTACCAGCGCTTCCACCTCCGGCGTAGACAAGCCGGGCGCTTCGGTCTGCACCTCCACATAGGGCGGCGCAAACTCCGGGAATACATCCATGGGCGTATTGCTGAGCCTGTTATACCCTACATACAGCAGCACAAACATCAGCGATACCACAATCACGCGGAGCTGCAGGGACGTGGAAACCAGCCAGCGCATCATTTGCCACCTCCAAACTCGGTTCCGAACAGCTCAGCCGCGCCATCGGTTACCACTCTCATACCTGCCTCCACACCCTTAGAGATAACGGCCTGCTGCCTAAGTATGGATTGTACCTGTACACGCTGCCTTTGGTATACCTGCGGACCGGTTTGGACATATACCCATTCCCCTCCGTTTATATCATACACAATGGCGGCGTAGGGCACCACCATACCATCCGCTTTCCCCTTGGTTGGCAGAGATACCATCACCTTTTGACCGGGGTAAAATGATTTGTCTGTGTTTTTGATTTCGTAGAAAATATCGGTTAGGGCCGCTGTGGAACCGCTGGCCACGGGCGTGGACACGGGCATGGCCTCGCTAACCGCCTGTCTTCCAGTCGCTGCAAGGGTGCGCACCTGTGCCGGTTGGTTTAGGTTGATTCTCTCCAGGTCGCCCATGTATACCGGTACCCGTACCCAAACCGGGTTCAGGCCCGCAATATCCAATAAGGGGGCGCCAGCGGCCACTGTTTGGGACTGCCCCGCATAGACCCGCTGTATCACACCATCCAGCGGCGCTTTGATGACGAATACCGATTGGTTAGCGGATTGCCCGGTGCCGCCCTGCAGCAGCTCCCGCTTGCCAACGGCATCCTGGTAGGCTTTCTGTGCCATGGCCAGCTCGGCCTCAGCCTCTTGTTTCGCCCGCTCGCTTACAGCTCCGTCTTTCAGCAATTGCCGCATGCGATTGGCTTTGTTGCGGGCCGTTTCCAGCTGCACCCGGCGCATCTCAAGCTCCTGGTTATTATTGGCAAGGTCGCCTTCCGCGGGAAGTATGGTGAGGCGGTATAACACCTCGCCCTTCTTTACCGTGCGGCCGGTTTGGGGTATTGGGCTGCCTTTCTGCAAAGCCAGTATGCCTTTCATGGGGGCGGTAATAGAAGCGGCCTGCCCAGGCTCGGCTTGCACATCGCCACCCATTTCCAATGTGCCCGTCACCTCCTGACTGCCCACCGTAACCGTCCGGATGCCGAGGTTTTTCTCCGCTTCCGGGGTGAGCGTAACCGTAGTCAGTGCGGATTCTTTTACCGGTGAAGATACCGCTGCAGCCGCTTTTTTCTCTGCTTCGGGCGCTTTACTGCAAGCGAAAAGCAGGCAGGGCAGCAGTATAAATTGTGGCGTATATCTCATAATCAGAGCATTTGTCGTCCTAAAGCATAATTCAGTTGCACGGCGGCGCGGCGCAGGGCGGCGTCGGCATCCACTATCCGCAGCTGCACGTCGGTTACCTGCAGC
Organism: Amaricoccus solimangrovi; assembly: GCF_006385685.1. Taxonomy (GTDB): domain Bacteria; phylum Pseudomonadota; class Alphaproteobacteria; order Rhodobacterales; family Rhodobacteraceae; genus Amaricoccus; species Amaricoccus solimangrovi. Next base: position 63,738 of record NZ_VFRP01000020.1, read on the forward strand.
ACCGTCTGGAGGTAGAAAAAATAGGAGATCTCCCCAGCTTCAAAAGCCTTCCGCGCCTGGTCAGCCGTGTTGAGTATGGGTTGCCTGTTCAGCTGCCACAGGTCGGCAGTTTGCCGGGCGGCCTGGTACTGGGCCAGCGCCTCCTGTACTTCCAGTTGCACCTGTCGTTTCGCCTCCACATACAGGTAGGCGGCCTGCTCCATTTCGGCGCGGGCACGCATAATGCGGCCCCGGTTGAAGTTGAACACAGGGAGGGGCATCTGGAATCCCGGCCCCAGCGCCAGCTTGCCGTCATGCTCCCGCCGCGCGTTCAGTATCCCGATAAAACTGATCACCTTGGCTTTCTCCCAGCCTAAACTTTTGGCTTTCGACTCAATGGCAAGGGCAGCGGCGCGCACTTCAGGCCGTGCGCTTAAGGCTACCGGCATCAGTTCACTTAGCTGCATTCTTGGATACGTTGAGGCAGGTAAGGGCTGTAATTGCATGCTGTTGATACTATCTACCCCCATGAGGTAGTATAATCGGGCTTTACGGAGTTGCTCCTGCATGGCAAACTGCAGCCGGTCATCAAAAGCACGTAGAGAATCGGCGTTGGCAATAGCGGATTCCATTTGGCTGAGGTCGCCGGCCAGGTAGCTTTTGCGGGTAATGCTGGCCATTTCGCTGCGTAAGCGGCTACTCTCGGCTCATACCACAGCACGCTGCTGCGCAAAGGTATACTCTATATAGGCCAGGCTCACGTCCCGGATCAGCCGCAGCCCCAGCGCCACCAGGTTTTCGGCGGTGCGCTCCGTTTCGAGGCGGCTGGCTTTTATACGATTGGGCCGCTGCCAGAGCACATCCATCGAAAAGTTAAGCGTGCCTTTCAGCACATCGGTGCCCGTCGGGAAGATAACATTGAGCAGCGGGTTGGGCAACTGCCCGGCATCGATAAGGTCGGCCTGGGCAATGGAAATATTCATTAAATCTGCCTGAAACTGCGCGTTGTTGAACAAGGCCGTGGAAACTGCCTCAGCCTGCGAAAGGCCATCCTGCATGTTCACCGTTTGGGGTAGGGTGAGTTGACCGGGCGCAGTGGGTTGCCCAACATTGAAGCTGGCTTGCGCTTCAATGTTCTGGTTGATGTAGGTCCTGTCGAACTCAGAGGTACTCACGCAGCCGCTTAGCAACAGAGACAGACTTATCCAGCGTGCCGCTTTATTATACCTTTTACCTTTTGGCCCATACATACATTTCCTTTATTTTGTACCTCCTGTTATATTAGGGATCGATTTAAGGGATTGCACATCTCACCCCTAAATGCCTCAGCAGTTTTATGAACACCTGACCGCAAAACACAATAAAGCTCCTCAATTTGTAGTAATTCTGGAGTTCAGAAGATTACCCACTTAATAGTAATCATACTACCCAAATAATGACGCCGCATAGTTGGCTTTATAGGCAAGCCTCTTTACTTCCCTTGTTTTTTATGCTAAGCTTAGGGTATACTATTCAATTCGATGGCTTTTTTACACTTAGCACATAAATGTGGTACACCTCTTCAGGATTGTTCCTGTTAACATGGTAGGTATCCACTTTATTGACAAACACCGTGGTGTCGGCCATATGTGCCTGGGTAAGCGTTACCGGTGAAAAAACCACGGCAGGAAGCTCGTTGGGTAGTTGGAGTCGCTGGTTTTGGATGCGGAGTGTGTCCACCTGCTTACCTACCTCCCAGAGGTGTACGATCGGTAAACCATCAACCGCATAGAAGGGGTAACTGCTAACTTCCTTTTCATGCCTGACATGAACAAGGCTCCTGTAACTGCCGACCGGGTGCCTGATTTTCTCATAAAGCGGAAAGCCCGACACCAGCACAAGGCAGTTGAGCAGCAGGACAGTAACAATAGCGAGTGCAGCCGTCTGTTTCAGCAGGGCAAACAAGAGGGATGAAGCAAGTATAAGACTGCTTACAGTGAGGCAGAGTTGATACGATAAGGTGATGATGCCGGTTTGATACGCGAGTATGTATGCTGCGACCGGAAATCCAATGGCTGCCACAAGCATCAGGCCTGTGTTAAATAACAAAAGGCGTTTAGCCCAATTGTCCTTTACGCTTCGCCAAACGCCGGACAAAAGGTAGCGCACATACCCACCCGTAAGCAAGGCCATCGGAACGATCGCAGGCAGCAGGTAACGCTCTTTTTTCTCGGGGATGACAGATAGAAGCAGCACGGCAACCGCCAACCATACTAGTATAAACGTGTAACTGCCTACATACCTATTGATGCGTTTACGGGCGTAAGGCACAGACAGGGCGGCTAGCGTAAATAATGCCCAGGCGCCGGTTTGAGACCAAAACCCCCAGTAATACCAGAACGGCTTTACGTGCCTGTTCACCCAGGCTGTGCTCTCGTTGGACACGTTTCTGGCGAGTGCCTCCGGCTCAACCATGAAAATAAAAACAGGCCAGGCTAAACTCAAAAGTAAGGCAACGCCAAAGGCTAGTCCAAGTTCTTCCCGCTTCAACCAAAAATCACCTCGACCGAAACAATAGAGGTAGCTCACTAAAAAAGGAAGCAGCATGGCATAAAATGCCACGGGCCCTTTGCTCAGAAAGGAGCAGCCCATCAGCAGGCCGCAAAGGGCGAACGTGCCATAACTGCCCCCCTCTTTTCGCAGCCCCTTTACCAGAAGCCAGAGCGCACCCAGCATGAAACTATGGCAGTACACATCCCAGGAGCCTTCACGCCCAATGTTAAACAGCCCGAGCGAACTGGCTAAAACCGCCGCCGCCAGAAAGGGAGTTAACTTATCGCGGGTCAACTGGCGCCCAAGAAAATAAAGGAAAAAAACCATAAGAGCCGACATGACGGCAGCCGGGAAACGCAGCGCCACCAGGTTTCCTATATCGCCGGCTGCTATGCCTGAAACCGCCGTCAGCCAGGTAGGGAGTGGCGGTTTGGCCAGTCGCACCTCTCCGTTCAGGGTGGGCACCAGCCAGTTCCCATCCTCCACCATTTCGCGGGCAGATATAAAATTCCGAGCCTCCATCAGGCCTGGCCCTGGCTTCCCCAGTTGGGGAAAATAGGTAAGCCCCACAAGTAGAAACAGCAACAGCAACTGTGTATGGGTATGCTGAAACCAGCGGCGGCTTACAGCCAAATTGCTTATCGAGAACTTAGCTTGCAGCGCCATGCCATGTGCTTTAATAGTACAAGACCCACTTCCCAACCTCCATGCTATGCTCAAAGCCCTCTTTCAGCCAGGATTTTTCTGCCGGCAACGCACCTTTCACAACCAACACGGTGTTGCCATTCAGTATGTGAGGCAGCCTGGCCAGATCCTCGGGCCTGCTTAGCTGCAACAAATTATCTCGCCATGCCTCGTCAGCTTCGAACTGTGTTTCCCGCTCCAGGCTTTTGTTGTCGTCGTGGATGGTGATAAGGCTCCGGTTAAGAGCAAATGCAAGGGAGGGAAGCAGCTGATCGTATACCACCACGTTTTTCCCTCGTATCCGCTCTTCCTTCAATACGCCTGCTAAGTTAGCGGTACTGTTTACCAAGCCAGGGTTAGCGCCCATCAGGTGTGTGGCATATAGCACCAAAAACACTGTGAATATCAAAGGCATAAACTGCAACCAAGTAAGCTCACCTGTCCTTCTCCGGCGCCAAATTATAAAAAGGCTGCCAAGGGTGAGCAAAGGGAAAGCAAGTACCCAAACCGGAAGATTTAAACCAAAAGGCAACAGGGGTGCCAAGGTTAATACCACAGCTAAGACTCCAAAGTAAGCAAAGAAGGCAATGAATACACGGCGCACCGCATGGGATGGCAACGTGTGCAGCACCCACGTTACCAGCAGGGCCAGACCGGAAAATAAAGGCAGGATGTAAAGAATGAGCTTGGAGCCTGAGAGGGAGAAAAACAGCAATGGCACCAGCAGCCAGCATATAAACAGGCGCCGCAACTGACCGGGCAGGGTTTTCAGCCTTCTCAGGTTGAGTAAAACAACGGCGGACCAGGGCAGGCTTAGTGCAGGGGCCAGCACCAGGTAAAACCACCACGGCTGGGAGCGGCCAAAGGTTGCCGGGTTTGCGTAGCGCTGCACCGTGTGCTTAAACAGGAAGTAATCCACAAACTGCTTATCCTGCCACATCAGGTATCCATACCAGGAAGCACCCAGTATTAAAAATAATAGCAAAGCCGCCACATGGTGCGGAATGTTTGATTTGGAAGTGAAATGTCCCTGTGCCTTATAGCCAACTACCAGGAGTAGCGGGAAAATGAGCCCTACAGGCCCTTTCGTCAGAAAGGAGAGCGCCAGGGAAGTATAGAAAAGGTATAGCCAACCCGCTTTCGGGGCTACAGTATATCGGATCCATGCCCAGATCGCCAGCAGCTCAAACGTTGTCAGGAACGAGTCGGTGGTGAGGTTGCGTGCAGACAGGAGTACGGCCGGGATGGTAATGTAAATGACCATGGCTGTGAAAGCCATCCGTTTCTCTTTATACAGCTCAAGGGCAGTCTGGTACACCAGAAAAGCCTGCAGCACCAGCGATACCTGCAGAAAGAAGCGGGCACCGAACTCCTCTATGCCAAATAGGGCCATACCTGCCGCAGTGAGCATATAGGTGAGCGGGGGTTTATGGAAGTGCTGAATGCCCAGCAGCCGTGGGTGAAGCCAGTCCTTGCTTAGGAGCATTTCGCGGCTAATCTCAGCATAGCGGGCCTCGCTCGTCTCAAGCACGCCCCAGCCCCCCAGGTTATAGAGGAGCACCATGAGAAAGGCTGACAGTAATATCAAAGCTGCGTAGGTGCCGTACAGGTGTTCTTCTTTCAGCATATCAGGTGTGGTACGGACTGGTTTTCCGGGCTGACCGTTGTTCACGCAGCCCAAGTATAAAGTTCCGGCTGTAGGCCACTACTCCGAACATCTGCCCCAGGAAAAGCACCGGGTCCAGGCGAAGTACAGCGTAGGAGATGATCATGAGGCTGCCCACCAGACTAATGACCCAAAAACCGATTGGGATTACGGACTCCTGCACGCGCTCCGAATGCCACCACTGGTACACAAAGCGCAGCGTGAACACTACTTGCCCGGCTCCGCCCCAGGCAATGAGGGCACCCGAGATTTTACTGTGCTCCAGGATATAACTGAAGCTGTAAGTATCACTCCAGAGCAGCCAGCCAGTAGCGGCAAACGGGAACATCAATGCCCCCCACCGAAAAGGCCAGGCCAGCTCTTCCCACACGTTCTTGAGTTTAATGTTGCGCAGGTAGATAAAGTAAGAGACAAGCTGCCCACCCACGATCACGATGTCATTGCGGAGCGCCCCATAGGCCATCAGCAGCATGGAGGCGATTATACTAGTGGTCCAGAAGGAAGCGGGGGAAAGCACCCTGCCCGCTTTCTCGGATGTAATCCACTGGATGAGAATTCGCGCCGAGAACAGCGCCTGTGCCAGTAGCCCAACACCGTATATGGAGAGTTCAGATACGTCCATTCGTGACAGGCTGATTTTCGAACTCCTCGGCAATTTGGTACCGTATATAGCGCTTGCGCATCCACCTAAAGGCAAAGGTATCGTTCAGTGGGCCCCACAGGCGGTTGAACAGGTGGTATTTGGAGTAGCCGGCAAAGCGTTCGAAGTGCTGCACGGGCAACTGCTTCACCTTGCCGCCCTGCAGCTGTATGAGCGCGGGCAGGAAGCGGTGCATTCCGTCAAAGAAAGGAACGCGCTTGGCGTACGCGGCATCCACGATCTTGAGCGGGCAGCCGGTGTCCTGGATGCCGTCGTTGATCATATACCTCCGGAAGCCGTTGGCTATTTTAGAGGACATCTTCTTGACGAACGTATCCTTGCGCCTGGCCCGGATGCCGTTTACCATCTGGTACTCCGGCAGAAACTCGAAGAACAGCAGGAAATCCAAAGGAGAAGTCTGCAGGTCGGAGTCAATGTAGCCGATATAGGAGCTCTGTATATGGTCGATGCCTGCTTTTATGGCGGTGCTCAGCCCGCGGTTGCGGTCTAAAGAAATGAAACTGTAGCCGGGTCTGCTGGAGCAGATCTCGCGTATCTGGGGCAGGCTGCTGTCCGTGGAGCCGTCATTCACGAACAGCACCTGGGTGGGCATGGGCGATTGCCGTAGAAAGGCGTCCATGGCCTCGCAAAGCCGCATCAGGCAGCCTTCTTCGTTATAGACAGGTACGATAATGGTAAGCTCTTCTCTCATTTTATGTGTGTTGATGCTTATTTCTTTTAGGTTGCTGAACTTCCGGTCCCTGCTATCCCAGCACTTTTTTTAAGCTTTTGCATACTGATACTGCTCCTGGTAATAGGTCTTAAACCAATCTACAAAATGAGACAGCCCATCTTCCAGAGCAATGGAGGGTTTGAACCCTGTCGTGGCCGTCAACTCCTGGGTATCGGCAAAGGTGATGGGCACATCCCCTGGCTGCATGGGCTGCAGATCCAGCGTCCCTTTTTTGTGTAAGAGGCGCTCCAGTATGGCCACCATCTCCAGCAGGTGCTCTGGGCTGCTGTTGCCAATGTTGTATATCGTATACGGGGCTGTACTTCCAGCTGTGGTTCCGGCTTTTGGTGCCACAAACAGTAGGCGCACGATGCCTTCCACCACATCCGAAATAAAGGTAAAGTCGCGGTACATCTCCCCGTTGTTGAATATCCTGATTGGGGTGCCTTCCATAATAGCCCGGGCAAAGCTGAAATAAGCCATGTCCGGCCGGCCCCAGGGGCCATATACCGTAAAGAAGCGAAGCCCGGAGACAGGTAAATTATACAGGTGGGAATAACTATGGGCCATTACCTCATTCGCTTTCTTGGTGGCAGCGTAAAACGAAACAGGTAAGTTAGTGTTATGCTTCGTTGCAAACGGCACCTCTTGGTTGAGACCATAAACCGAACTGGAGGAGGCGAATAGAAAATGCTTAATTGGATATTTGCGGCATGCCTCCAGCAGATTGGCGAACCCCACCAGGTTACTGGCCACGTAGGACTGCGGGTGTTCTAAACTGTAGCGGACGCCCGCCTGTGCGGCCAGGTTTACTACGATGTCAAACTGCTGCTCCCGAAACAAGTCATTTAAGGCAGTCTCATCCACCAGGTCGAGTTGTATAAAATGCATTGCTTCATCCTCACAGCTGTGCACCAAGGTATTGTATTTGATCTGGGATTTGCTGAAGCCTTGAAGCGCCAGCCGGCCGTACTTCAGCGCAGGGTCATAATACTCGTTAAGTAAGTCTAAGCCAACAATGCTGCCACCAAGACTACGGAGCGCCAGCATCAGGTGATGCCCTATAAAGCCTGCGCTCCCCGTCACCAGAATTTTGTGCTTATGTCCCATCCACTATACCTTGTAAAGTCTAACTATTTCCAAATAGGGTTAAAAAATAAAAGAACGGCCAGATTCTGGAGAAAGTTTGGAGGAAAGAAGTGATGCTGCTATATGTAAAGCAGTCGGCTTAATAAAAATCAGTCAAGATAGTAGCGAAGCAGCCACCCTGCGGCATCAAACTTATTCGCTGGCACTTCATTATCAATGGTTAGCCTTGTATGTTTATCTAGATCATAGGTGTTTCTATACTGCGAGTCATTGACATAAACGGACTTCCCCAGCTTGCTCCCATTGCTTTGGACATGGTAAATATCCTCGCCAGCACCGCCCCAAACCTTCAGCTTGATGGCCGGCTGGTGCTCTCCCGTAACAAGGAAGTGGTCGTTGCCATCTAAGCCATAAAAGTCAATCTGCTTTGTTTCGTGTGAGAAAAAGGTGCGCTCCAGCAACAGTTTGTCAACCTTACCTTCCTTACTAGTCTTGTAAATCTTTACCTGTAGCTCGTCCGGGCTTACACTATGCAGCTCAAACCGCTCGTGCTTGTCACTCCCAACCAGGGTCACCTCCTGCATCAACTCTTTGTAATAAGCAGTGGCTATTTGCGGCAGCGCCTGCCTGCGCGCTTTTAGCTTGGCCATCAAGGGGCCGGCGGTTAAGCTGTATACAGTATCCGGCATAGCCCGGAAGGCCTGGTGGATCACTTCGTCTGTCAGGAGCAGCTGCACCGTGTCAGCCACCCGCAGCCAGTCCCGCTCTTCCAGCCTTACCAGTATCAGTTCGTCCAGGTTGCGGCCGCTCCTGTTCAACTTCACGACCTGGGCAGGGGAGATTTCCTCCCGGTAGGTCTGGAAGTGGGGCTTTAGTCCGAGACTGGTCAGTAGCCATGGGACGGGGCCGTCGTTGAGCTTGTAGAATACATTGTCGCGGTCGCGGGGAATGCCCCTATAGGTTTTGCCCTTCCCTTCGTCATACTCGGCCCAGCGCCAGTTATCCTCGTGCCGGCTCCAATCCCCAAGCAGCATGTCAAACAGGCGGCTGCGCAGGAAATGCATGGCGTCGATACGGGTGTCGTTGTCTTCCAGGCGATCTTTCAGCATATGGCGCGTATTTTCCACTTCCGGCGCATAACCCATGCCCGGCTCCCGGCGCTGGTTACCGGAAGGGTGTTTCTCCAGCAGCGCCATCATCCCGCCTACTTTATCCAGGTACTTCCCCAACCGAGGGTCATGGGGCACATACACCAGCTCCGGCTCCAGGTAATATATGCCTATGGCTTTGGCCATGGCTGGAATCGTAAGAGCCGCGTAGGGATGCGTGGCGGAGGTGGCATCCCGAACGATATCTGCCAGATAGGACTGCTGCCATTTTTGCGGCAAGGAGCTGGCCGGTTCCTTATCAATGGAGCGAAGCACATACTCGTTTCCTGCTGAATCGGCAAGGTGCAGGTTAATGGTTTGCCGGCTTCCGCCCATCTCCAAAGCGCTGAGCCCGCCTTTCGCTTTGCCCAGGTCGAGCACCTGTACTGGCACCGGTGTTGTCCAAGCCGTGCGGTAGTGTTTTCCATAGAGCCATTCATGCAAGCCGCTACGGGCATACCGCTTGCCTGCCGCCAGGGTGATCGTACTATCCGTAAAGTGCGGCGAAGCACTCGCAGGTGTAGCGACCAACGGCACTTGCTGCACCGTATGACTAAAGCGTGGGCCGCAACTCTGTAGGAGTAACCACACAAATAACAGTTGAATTACTCTCAGATGATTTAAACACAGCATAATTTACTCAAACAGATTAAGTCTTGGCATGTCATTGGCAGCATGTATCTTTGGAATGGTGCTCACATTACTGGTGCCTTGCGTAACAGGTGAAAGTAAAAGGCAAATCTGGAGAAACCCTGAATTGGCTGGTCATTTAGGATGAAAACTATTTAAGCAGGGCTGTACTTGGTCGCGGCAGAATTTCTCCAGATTTAGTACAGAACTTCACGCTCAAATTCTTCCCAATGAAAATACTGCTTGTAGAGGACGAGGTAAATCTTCTTAATACCACCTCCGATTATTTGCGCAAAGAGGGCTACTTATGCGAGGAGGCCCCATCCTACCTGGCTGCCGAGGACAAGATAGCCACGCATCAATACGATGTCGTGATTTTAGACCTGACACTCCCCGATGGAAATGGGCTGGACTTATTGCATAAATTAAAAGCGCTTTATCCTGACACAGGCGTTTTGATTGTCTCGGCCAGGAACTCCCTGGATGACCGGCTGACAGGCCTCGACCTGGGAGCTGATGATTACATCACCAAGCCTTTTTTTCTTGCCGAATTAAACTCCCGTATCAATGCCATTATCCGCCGCAGGCAGTTTAGCGGCAACTGTACAGTCCAGTTCAACGAAATAGAGGTGCTACCTGATGCTATGCAGGTGAAAGTAAACGGGAATCTGCTGGAGCTAACCAAAAAGGAGTACGACCTGCTTCTCTACTTTGTCACAAACAAAAACCGTGTGCTCACCAGGGAGGCCATCGCAGAGCACAGTTGGGGAGACCACGCAGACTCAGCGGATAACTTTGACTATATCTACTCACACATCAAAAACCTGCGCCGAAAAATTGTGCAGGCAGGGGGTACAGACTACCTCCACACGGTTTATGGCGTTGGTTATAAATTCTCCTCCATATGAGGCTGCTACAAAAAGCCACGCGCTCTTATATACTGTTTACTTCGCTCCTGTTCCTGATTGCGGGGGGGTTACTCTATGGGCTTCTGACGGAAATCATTGAGAAAGAGGCCACCGAACAGCTGCTCGGCAATGAGCGCCGCATTGCCGAGCAGCTGCGACACGGTCAGCATATCATCAATCTTCCACCGGTGTTGGAGGTTAGTAAGCTAAACCGACCTATACAGGAAAGTATAACAGTAAAGGACACGGTGGCCTTCGATAACGTTGAGAACGAACTGGAAGCTTTTCTCCAGGTGTCCTCTGTCCGAAACATAAGCGGGAGCTCGTACCGTATCGTGTTGAGGCAGATGATCGTAGAGCCGGTAGAATACATGTCTACCATTGGTCTCTCCATGGCTATCGTCATGGTGCTCCTGCTTATGTTCACGGTATTGATGAACAGGATCTTCTTTCATCAGCTCTGGAGCGCTTTTTATCGAAGCCTTGCGACCCTAAAAGGATTTTCAGTTCATCAAAACACGCCACTCAAGCTCGAAGACAGCTCTATACTTGAATTCTCAGAGCTGAATGCAGCTATTGGAAAGCTGACAGAGAAGGCACGCTCAGATTTCAGGGCGCTCAAGGAGTTCTCCGAGAATGCCTCTCATGAGACACAAACCCCCTTGGCTATCATACAGGCCAGACTGGACGAACTGCTGCAGGATCCGGCGCTCAGCGAGCAGCAGGCCAACCACATACAATCAGCTTATGTAGCCGCCCAAAGATTGTCTAAACTAAACCAAACGCTACTACTACTCACCAAAATTGAAAACCAGCAGTTCAAAAACACTGAGTTAATCAATATCAATGATTTGATAGGCAGGCAAATCAGCCAGCTGGATGACTTTGTGAGGGACAAAGGGTTGCAGGTACATGTGAACCAACAAGGCACATTAACCGTGCTATCTAATCCCGCTTTGGTTGATATGCTTATCTCCAACCTGTTAAGCAACGCCATCAGGCACAACGTCAGAAAAGGATTTATAGAGGTTATGGTGACGGCCCGCTCCCTCACCGTCAAAAATAGCGGCGTGCCGCTAAAAGGATCACCCGCTAAGCTGTTCGAGCGCTTCCATAAAGCCAACCCTTCCTCCTCTTCCCTGGGCTTGGGCTTAGCCATTGTGCGCTCTGTCTGTAACCTGTATGGTTGGCAAGTGCAGTATCAGGCTGAAGACAATACCCATATCCTATTAATACTTTTTTAAGTGGCTACTTTCGGCACTTAATCAAATAGTCAGTATTAAGCGTTATGCATGATCCGTATCCAGGTTTTCTCCAAGTTCTTACATCATTTTATGGCAAAAATAGAATGGTGCAACTGCGTGAAGAGCTTAAAGCGTAAAAATATGGTGAAATGCGATGCCAAGGAGAAGCTGTCAGCGCAGGCGAAAGTCTACTGTTCGCACCTGCTCCAACACAAACTGCCTCCTGGCCTCTTTTACCACAACATACTACATACCCAGGCAGTAGCAGAAGCCGCTGTGGCAATAGGGTTGGGCTGCGGGCTGCCGCCGCAAAGCCTCCAGGTGCTGCAGGTGGCCGCCTGGTTCCATGATACCGGTTATGCCTACAAGTATAAAGGCCATGAGCAAGAGAGTTGCGCTCTGGCCAAGGAGTTTCTTCGTGAACAGAATGCGGACGACCTTCTTCTTGGGCAAGTAATCGCCTGCATTGCAGCAACCAAACAACCGCAAGCCCCCAAAAGCCTGCTAGAGAAAATCCTGTGCGACGCCGACATGTGCCACCTAGGCCAAACGAGTTATGCAAGTTCCTCTGATTTGCTACGAAAGGAAATCGAAGTTTTCACAGGCGAAGAATTTTCTGACGCTGCCTGGCACCGTCAAAACGTGCAGTTTCTGTCCGAGCACAGCTATTTCACAGCTTTTGCCCGGAAAACCTTCGACGCTCAGAAAAAGCTGAACCTGGAACACGAAATTAAGCTTCTTCAACATTCAAATAAGACCTAAAGGAATAGCAAACCCCGTATGTTCAAGAAACCCTTTACCCTTATATCCTCGCAGGTCGATAAGTTGTTTGAGCTGCCCATGATAAAAGAGCTGGAAAGAAAGCACCCCAAATTCGTTGGCTTCCTCCACGACCGTTTGGGAGTACAGGGTTTCTTCGGCTTGCCCTTTACCACACTACTGATAGCCGTGTTCGTTAACTTTGCTGTGCTGTCGGAGCTATCGGAGCACATCGTAAACTCCCCGGGCATGAAAGCCGTGGATACTTCGGTTACCATGTTCTTCTTTAACCTTCGAACCGATCTTCTCAGCAGCGCTATTTACTACTTTACCCAGTTGGGTTCGGTGTACGGGGTAGGCTTTACCTTTGTCACGGCCATGGGTGTGCTTCTCCTAAAGGGGAAATGGCATCATGGCGTGGCTCTTTTGGTATCAGTACTAGGCAGCGGTATCTCCATTTATTTTACGAAGGCTTACTTTCACCGCGAGCGCCCCATGGATGTCGGGTATTATGACCTAAGCACGTTTTCCTTCCCCAGTGGCCACGCTGCGGGATCCGTAGCTTTGGTAGGCATGCTTTGTGTCTTAATATACCAGGAGCGGGATCAAATAAAGGCTGCGTCTGCATGGCTGTGGCTGGGGTTTCTTTACATCCTACTAATTGGGTTTAGCCGCATTTACCTGGGGGTGCATTTTCTGACTGATGTGGCAGGCGGTTATCTGTTGGGCAGCCTGTGGGTGATGGTGGCGCTATCTCTTCTGGAATTCCTCCTCCTGCACCAGAAAAGAAACCGACACTCAGTCTAGGCACCTATGCTCTCACTACGTCGATGCCTGTCGAAAACCTTCCCGCGCGTATTACAGCCAGCGAAAGAATTTCTCCAGGATTGCTCCAGATTTAGCTATTATTCTTGACAAGAATTCAGTACAGGCCTACCCTGTATGAGTGCATAGGCTATCCTATACCTTAAAAATATAACGGCTATGTCAGCATACTTGGCTACACCAAAATACTTGATGCGAGGCGCTTGGCTAAGCTTTTTAATTCTGCTGCTCTCCCCCCGCACGCCCCTACAGGGACAGGGTACCATGGTAGTACCTCACACGGGGTATCAGGCGCAGTATACCCTTCCTGACACTGTTATAACAGAAGATTCGCATCAGACTACCTATTTAAGAAATACGCTTTATGTCGCAGGCACAGCCGCCTTATGGACAGCTGCATTTGTATTGACAGATGAGCCCCTCCAGCAGTACGCGCAGCGCCATCAGGACAAGGTAAGCAGTAGCCTCGCGCAAGTCGTAGAGCCACTAGGAAGGCAAAGGTACTGGGTACCCGCTGCCGGGGCTGTGTTTGTTGGCGGCCTCCTGGCAAAAGACCAGAAGCTAAGGAAGGTGGCACTGGTTTCATTTGGAAGCGTGGTTGTTAACGCCACACTCACCAGTGCCCTAAAGAACGCTATCGGCAGGTATAGGCCTAGTGAGACCTCAGAGAATGAGGTATTCGATGCTACTTTCAACCCCTTCAGTCATAGTCCACATAGCTCGCTGCCTTCCTCGCATACTTCCACGGCCTTTGCCGTCGCTACCTCGGTAGCAACTGTTTATGCCGACCATAAATTTATACCGCCAATCGCCTACGGTGTTGCGACTCTTGTCGGCCTTTCGCGCATACACGATAACGCACACTGGGGATCAGATGTACTGGCAGGCGCAGCAGTAGGCTACCTGAGCTCAAAAGGCGTAAGCTATTTGTATGATTGGGCAGACCATAGGCTCAGAGTCCGCAAACAAAGGCTGCAGGTGCAGGTTGTACCTCAACTTGGATACAATTTAACCGGAATAGGTGCTACAGTCACCTTTTAGAAGATAGTGATTCAGAGCAGGTCTAGAGACAGCTTTCACACTGTTTCACCTAACAGCGATACTAGCCTATACTCATCCTTGAGCCCATTTGGAAGTTAACGAAAAGATGCTTTCAAAAGAGCCTGTAACTCATAGCTTTTATTAATTGTCCTGTGACTTAGATAGCTGCTTAAGAAACATCTAATAACCGTATCACCTCCTCAATCTGCGAGGAAAGCTCACTTTGAGCCAGCTTCAGCTTTTCAACGGCAATACTGTTGAGGCTGTGGCTGTTGGATAGCTTTTCGTGCTTTTCCAGGATGTCAAAATTGTCGGAAAAAAGAAGGTCCACGTGAAAGTGCTTGCTGTAGAAGCTGAACAGAAGTAAAAGCAGTTCGATCGTCCCTCCCACCCCGTTCTCCAGCCGGGATATCTGGTTCTGGTTCACCCCCATGGACTCTGCCAGGCTCTCCTGCGATAAATCAAGCCGCTTTCGCAGCAGCTTTAGCCTTTGGCCTAACTCCTGTATGCTCACGCTCATACCTGTAACGCTGTGATTAGTGTCTTAACCTCATTTCTAATTTTATTGTAGTTTGCTCTCAGGATTTGGTCTTTTTGGTCAGGGGTGCCAAAGTTATAAAATTTTGGCAGGTTAAGATACTGCTTTTCTTCCTGTTGTATGTTATCAAGGTCAAGATTAATTTTACAGTGGTAGGTACTGGCAACATACTTCCCGCTATACGCTTCGCTATCGGAAGCCACCTGTCCTACCAGCTCACCGGCCTGCAAATTGGCTATTTTGGATGCCGGAATGAGCGGCCCCATTTCCTCGTTCATGTTCACTGAGGTACGGTTACGGTCCACACTAAGCCCCTCCTTTAGCTGCCTCACCCTACCAAACAGTTTTTCCAGCCAGTCAAGCGTCTCTTTATTACGGGCAGAGCCCGAGAGTACATTGGCCGCTACAGAGCAAATGGTGTCGGCTGTTTCCCTGCCATATTGCTGCCGCAGCTGCGGTAGTTCCTGCAGGCCCAGCAGCACAGCTATCTTATTACTCCTGGCAGTAGCGATCAGGTTCTCCACCCGGTGTATGTAAAGCGTAGGAGACTCATCCACGATCAGCCCACAGGGCAAGTTCCCCTTTGTATTGATCAGGCGTGTCATGCGATTGAGGATAAGCGCATTGCAGGCGCTGTTAATGCTCTGTGTGGCAGGGTCATTTGCAATCACCAATATAGAAGGGTTTTCCGGGTCCGTTATCTTTAAATTGAAGTCGTCTCCTGATAGTACCCAGAATGTTTCTTTTGTGGCCAGTCGGCCAATATTAATCTTTAAGGTGCCAATCTGCCCTTCCAGCTGCTCAAAGGCTCTGTTCTTATAGGCTGTGGCAAAAGGCGAAAGCAGACTCTCCAGCTCAGGTTCGGAAAAGAGCACCTCGAAAATCTGATCATAGCTAAGGTTAATGAAGGAAAGTACATGCGGAAAAGAAGAATACCGCCCCCCTTCGTGCCGGCTCAGAAAGTAGATGCAGCTAGCCAGGAAATTAACGGCTGACTGGTTGAAGAATTGCGCAGTCCCAGAGTCCCTGTCTCCTTTCCGCAGCGCCTCCAGCAGCGCCTCAGCTGTTTCGGTGGCATCAGCCAGGGTAGGCAAGTACTCCGGCTTTAAAGGGTTAAACCTCCTGCTGTGCTCTACGCTATTAAAATTGATGACATGGAACCTGTGGTTTTTCAATATCCCTCTCTTTCTATTGACCAGGTAATGGTAATAAGTCGTTCTGGCCAGGTCTGGAAACTTGAAGTCGTAGACCATCATAGAGAAGCCTTTCCCCAGAAGCTGCTTGATAAAAGGCAACACCACCGAGAAAGACTTTCCTGAGCCGGGTGTACCTATCAGCAGTGTTGCTCGAAAGGGGTTCACTACATTTAGCCACCCGCGCTGTACCCGCTTTTGGTAATAGTAAAGCATCGGGATATTCACCGAGTATGGCGTATGCACCGGTTTCCTGGACTGCTCAAAGGACTCATTTTCCACGTTGAATTTGTCTTTCATCAATCGGTGCTGTATATGCTTGGAGATATTATCCAAGGCTATATGAATCATCATCGCACCTAAGAAGGAGAGCAGGATGTAAGCCGCATCAGACAGGGACACATCCCAGAAAAGAATACGGCTGCTTTCAAAGAAATAAAAGAAACCCGAGCCAAAGAAAAAGGCGCAGCCGATAAGCAAGGGAAGGAAGATATGCCGGAGCGGGTCGAGGTCCAGGTTCTTCCTGGCCTTTGTGCCAATGCTCACGATCAGAATCAAACCGAAGGTGAAAGCTTTGGAGAAGTAGATGTGTTCATAAATAGCCATGCGCTTTACTTTCCGCAGTATAGGCTGCAGCTGATACATACTGCCCGAATCCATAAAGAGGAAAACAGCTATCTCCACCACAATAGTGAAGTAGATAAGTCCCTGCAGAAAGGAGTAAAGTTTTTTAATTTCGCTGGATTCTTCCATGACGCTGTTGGTAAAGAATGTCTAACACTTTAAAGTAAATAAGACAGGCCTATAGAGATCTTGCTTCTCAAGCAAATGCCCTTCGATTAGTCAGCGCCAAATCAGAGCGGAATTTTGATGCCTGCCAGTAAGCCAGTCCTGAAGTTGTGGTTTACCCGAAGCACGCCCTCATTTTTCTGTTGGAGCATCAACACTACATTTCCTGGCAGCACATAGCCCAGCTCCAGGCCTGCCTGCAGGGCTCCTATGAAGTGCTCGGTGTTAGAGCCAATGCCCGCTCCCAGGCGCAGCTTGAGAAACGTGTTTCTGGAACGGGTAAGCATGGGTTTGTAAGCAGCCCCCACTAACCAGTTTTTGCTGTCGTCCACGTTGCTCTTATAGGCATCACCGAAGATCTCATAGGAATTATAGTGGCGTTTGCTGAACTCCAGGGCAAGGTTGGCAGTTAAGGCATCCTTGTACATCCAGCCGCCTGCCAGGTTCAGGTGGGTGTAGCCCTCCTGCGCTCGGCACGGCAGCACAATTAAGAGCAGTAAGGAAAGGAGTAACGGCTTTCTCATAAGGTGTCTGCATGAAGAATGTCGGAATAGTCAATTTTAAGGGAGATGGTGCGCCCAGAAATCTGCTCCTCGGCCACCTCAATATTGAACACCTTTTCCTCTGGGAAAGTAAACTTCCTGAACACAAACACGTTCCGGTACTGGCGCTTGAAGTGACCCGTGTCATAAAGCTGGAAACTGGGCTGTAGCTCCACCTGCTGAAAGTTAGTGGCCTTCACGACCTTTTTATCCTCAATCTTAAACCGTATTTGATCGACCGTATAGGGAATGTTGGTGTCATTTCTAAGGGAGAGATCAATAAAGAAATAGTCCCCCACCGTATAGATGTTGTTTAGCCTTGCCCGCATCCCCTGCCCTTTCGTAGTCACACTGTTGAACCGGGGTTTTCGCTGGAGGGCCAGCAGCGCAAACCGTGCCATGTCCTCCCGGCTCATGGCCACAGCTGGGTTCAGGTAATCATCTACCTGGGTAGGGTCTATACGCACCTCCGTGTCTGCCCGATCCGCTCGGCTGTAGGCTAGCTTATACTGCACAAGGAAGCGTTCCCCAACGATGGTGATAACACCCGGTTTTGCGCCACCGTGCTTGGGTTTGACCCGAAGGATGTTGGCGACAGGTATATCCCCGGCTACATCATCTGTGGAGATATCTACATACTGTATCGGCTCAGGGCTCACAATATGCGTGGAGATGCTTTCATGCACGTGCACTACCTGAAGGGAATCCTGTGCCGAGGCGGAAAACAGCAGGGCAAACAACACATATAGAAGGAATAGCTTTTTCATATTACAGGGCTTTGTTATCTATCAAATAAACAATGGTGTTGTACTTCAACTTAGCTTTGTTCTTCCGGATGGCTTTGCCTGCAGCGCGGGTGGTGGTCTGCGAAACCCTTTCCAGCATAGAATAAAGCATTTGGCTGCCATTGTCAGGTGAATCCTCAAAAGTAAATGACTGACCACTGCTCACATTCCCGGCAAGCTCTTTTGTAAAGTCCCTGAACTGTGATTCCGGGACATATAGCCCAGCCAAGCCGTCGTTGTCGTAGATACTCAGGTCTACCGGGATGATTTGGTTGCCGTAGAGTATAGAGCGGATGGCTATCTCAATTCGTTGGGCACTGAAACCGGAAACAGTGCCGTAGAGGTAGCTGCCTTTCTTTATTTCGTAGTCCCGCACATAGATGTCATCCAGCAAGCGAATCCTGATCCTGCCGCCTTGCATCACCTTCAACCCTTCGTCCAGAATAGCTCTGATAAACTGCTCCTCACCGTCGGCTGTAATGGTATTGAAAAAGGCTTTATTCGTATTCCTGCTTTTGGTCACGGGTAACGGTGTCGGCTCTTGCTTCTCGGAAGCCGGTGCATGGGCTTTCATCGGCTGTGGCCCCGTACGAGAAGGCACAGGTTCCTCTCCTATCCGGCTCAGGCTGTCAATAAACATCATCTGCTCTCGGAATAGCCGCATCTCCTCTTCATATGCCGATTCAACTTTTCGCATAGGGCGGGTTGACCGTACAGGCACAGAGGCAGTAGCAGACGCATAGCGCTCTGAGCTGAGGCGCTGCCGCTGGCTTACCCGCTCCATAAACTCCTCCGGCTGCTGATCCGATAGGATACGGTTATTGAGACTGTCGAGCATCCGCCGCTCCTCCTCCGTGTACACGCTGCCATAGGCCATGTCCCTGGGGTCTACCCTATCCTCCCCGATTTCCTGCATGGCCGAGTAGTCGGTCCTATACTTAAACTCGTCCCGAAAAGCCGAGAACTTATCCTTCATTTCCCGCTTTCTCAGGTTGGCATCCGGAAGGGAGGTATTCAGGGCTGTTGTCTCGGTGAGTTCCACTTTCGTTTGTGCGGCGGTGGCCGCCGGTGTCATGTCCAGCCACAGGTAATTAAGCAGTACAAGGAAAGGGAGTATGATGAGCGGGATGGCATACCTGGGATGCCGAAAGTTAATTCTCTTCATGGATGATTCGGTTTAAACGCTGATCAATATCTTTGAGAAAAACACTGTCTTGGGCACGCAGGCTGTCAGGGTTTAACTGCCTGGCCGTGTTGTAGAGCTTTATCAGCTCCAGCATATCTGCGGTACTCGACCTGCCTATAGTCATCTTGTCGCCAGAAGTATCAAGCTGCCTGTACAGCTTGCCAGCCGACACGGCATAGGTTCCCTGGTGCAGGTGCCGGACGACTAATAGCCCCATGACAGCCACAGACAGTAAAACTAGCATGGCCAGCACCACTGCTTTAGGATTCGAGGCACAGTAGTCCCTGACACTTTCCTTGAGGTATGAAAGCCTTTGCTTTATGTTACCGCTAAAAGGATTTCTTCTCGACATACTCCAAGTCCTTGTTCATGACCGTTTTCCAGTTCTTTATCAAAAGTCCATGGGGGTTGTTCTCTGTGCGCGGCACTTCCTCAAGATCCCCCTCTGTGACAAGAAGTCTTTTCATCACAGAGGTCTCCCGCTCAATGCGCTGTGTGGCGTAGTAGGTAAAGTGCCTGTTTTCGTCCACTTTAACGCTATCGGTTTTGATCGTCAAAACCGCAGAGCTCGCCAGGATCTGGTTGTAATAGCCCTTCTCCTTCAGGTTGTTGTATTGTGCCAGACCGGACTCATCCACCAGGTACATGGCCTTGGAGATGTTATTCTTGATGTAGGCGTCATCTGGAGGTAGCGTGAAGAAGAGCAGGTGAAACATGTTCACGTGCGACTTGTACTCTACTGTCCGGTTTACCCCCAGCTCGGTCTGCTCCACCAAGAGCGGCACCGAGTGGTCAATCACATAAATCTTCTTCCTCTGCTCCTCGGCATAACGAAAGGCAAAGGCGCAAACCGTACCTACTATAATGATGGAGGAGATAAAGCTGCCGATACTCACGGCAAATGCCAGCTTCATTTTCTTTTCGAGGTTGTTTATCATAGCAAGCGCTTTTTAGTTTATTTTAAAATTCCTCCGGCCGCCTTCGCAGCTCCTCCTGCCATTGTACCAATGGCATTACCCACACCCGTGGTGTGCACGATCCAGGTGGAAATAATGGGAATGGTCAGCATGGCCAATCCTCCCACAATCAAGGAGACGATGTAGAAACTGATGCCGCCCGAGGGGAAGGAAACGTAGGCAATGAACATCTCTTCGTTGCCCAGTACTGCCTTCAGGATATCTATTTCCTTCATCAACCCATACTTGACCAGTACAAAGGAGATGGACATAATGATATAGCCCAGTCCCGAGTACAGCCCTACGGAAATATAGCGGGCAATCCAGGCCAGGTAGGAGTCCCGAAAGCCCGGCAGCACGCTAAGGGCAAAGGAGAAGGGGCCCAGGATCACCAGAATGCCTGCAAAGATGATCTGCAGGAAATAGATAATGTAGGAGCATACCTGAAAGATGCTGATCACAATCCACTCCACCACCATCATCGCCGTAAAGTGCAGCTTGGCCATCAGCATCAGGTAATAGCCTTTCATTTTGTTAAACAGGGGTTGCAGGTCAATCCCCATCGTTTCGTACCAGCTCGCGTCACTGGCCTCACTCTCAATACGCTCAAACTCGGCGCTGCTCTCAGAGAGCTTCCGGGCCACACTGTCCACCAGCGCGAGGCGTTCCCTGTGCAAATCCTCCACCTGGTCTACTTGCGCGCCGTACATGCCTTTTGCCTGATCATTGACTAGCTGCAGCGGCAGGTTCACCGCGTCGATAAATCCTGGCCAGAAAACAATCACCAGTGTCAGGGCGAAAGGACGCAGCAAAGGCATGATGCGAAGCGTTTCATCCCCGGCCATCATTTTGTAAGCCTCCAGGCCGAAGTACAGCAGCATGCTGATGGCGCAAAGCGCCTGCGCATCATACAGGAAAACACTCACCAAATCCTGTATATTGAGAAAGAGCCCGTCGAACAGGTCAAATATGGCTTTATCGATCAATTCACGCATGGCATCAGTCGGTTAGGTCCTGACTCGTTTTAAAGAGAGAAATGAGCCGCCTGAAATCATTCCTCAATGCTGTAAGCTCCCCGATGTATACCCGCAGCTGCTCCCCCTTTTTGGCATCGTCCAGGTAAGCGTCCAGGATTATCTCGATGTCGGCGTTGATTCTATCCCGCTCGGCATGGATGGCCAAAATATAATCTGCCTGCACCCCGGCCTGCACCGCCTCAGCATTCATCCCCAATAGGGCTGTGTTAAGTTCATCAATCTTCTTTTTATAAAGGAGGTGGTATCCCTTATTCAGGGACCTGTCGGCAAACTTGAACATCTCCTGCTCATATACCTGGCTTATTGCTTCCTCCTGCGCCTGGGCCTTCACCCTGTTCTGGTTCAGCAAAGCCATGGTAGGGGCAAGCTGCAGCATGTTCCGCCTGTCAGGCCCTTTCCTGTACTTGTTATGAAACAGAATAAAGTACCATTTCGGGTTGAACTTTCCCCAACGAGTAACAACCTCCCGCTCCAGTTGGTACCTTGTGTTTTTACTATTAACTGGCTGCACGCCTTGCCCTAGAGCATCTGTAAAGAGGCCAGGAAGCAGGGCCAGGCATAAAGTGGGTACAATTATTGAATTCATAGCCATAGAGATAATTTACTTCTTGATTGCCTTGTACTCATCCATCAGGGAGCGGATGATCGCCTGGCTGTTGTCAGGATAGGCAAGTCCCATCGGGTTCATGGTCTTCAAAAGTCCCGCGTACTTGGCCACACGCATCTTTCGGGTAATGGAATAGGCTAGGCCCCGCATCACCCGCAGCTCGTCCACCACGTGGCGGATAAGGGTGAGCCTGTCGGCATTGTTCATCAGGTTCACATCCGTGCCGATGACAGCCACCTGGTAGATATAGGTAAACAGATCGGATGTACGGTTGAGCAGCTCCAGCTCTGTCTTGGCGGCAATCAGGAGCAACTCGTTATCACCGCGCGCCAGTTCCATCATTTGGTTTTGGTAGTGGCCTATGTCTGCGGCAATTTGGGAGGCATAAATAATATTTTTACTCTGCCCGATAATGGATTGAACGGATTTGAGAGAGTTGTACATCTTTTCCTCCAGCTCTTTGATCTGCGTCATCTTCAGGCTGATGGTCGTCTGCAGGGCCGCAATCTTTCCTTCGTTTTCCTTAATGTCGTTTAAGGCCGCCTGCTGGGCCGTATGATTCACAACAAGTGTGGAGACGACCGCCGGGTCAAAAACAACCTGCTGGGCTAGTACATGACCTGTTAGCAGGCTCATGAAGCTAAGCGTGTAGAGGTACTTTTTCATAGCTGCGTTGCAAAATCAGTTGAACAAATTCATTTAGCTTGAGCCCCGAGGCCCTGAAGTCTGCGACAAACCTTTCCAGGGCTTCCCTGAAATCCCCATACTTGCTCAGGTACACTTGCATGGCCTCTTTTTCCTGGCGCTCGGTGGTGAAGGTCAGGTACTCTTCCAGCGACACCTCCACGCCGTACACCTCACCGGAAGCCCCGCGCTTGATGTAGACTTCCTTGAAGCGGCCCCGCCCCTCTTTGTTGTCGAGGCTGTTGATGGTAAATATCTTCTTGCGCTCCACCTCATTGATAGAGAGCAGCGCGGCGATCTCATCGAAATTGTCCTTGAACTTGGTCTGGTCCAACAGGCAGATGGTATCGGAGTTGTTGATGACGGAGTTCTTAACCACAACATTGCCGATGATATCATCCAGCTCCTGTGTCACGACCACGGCCTCTCCCCAGAATTTGCGAACCGTTTTATAGACGTAGAGGATATAGCCGGCCATCAGCGGAGAGGCAATGGCCTTCCAGGCCTCCTCAATGATGAGCGCCTTACGGTTCTTCTTGTGGCGCATCTTCTGAAGGAACACATCCATGATAATCAGGGTGGTGATCGGGAAAAGAATCTTATGCTCCTTGATGGCATCTATTTCAAAGACAATGAAGGGTTCATCGAACAGGGTGGTATCCATCTCGTTGTTCAGGATCTGCCCATACGCCTCCCCTTTGCAGAACTTCTTGAGGATAAAGCGATAACTGGTCAGGTCAAAGTCAATGGACTCTTTTTGCGTGATCTCGTCGATCTTTCTGATGGAGAAGTCATAGAAGGACTGGAAGGAAAGATAGCTGCTCTCCAAGCCGTTTTCAAAGTAGTATTGGTAATAGGAAGTGATAACGGAAGAGAGGACACTGTCCTCAATTTGGCTGACAGTGCCCTCGGCACCTTTCCAGAGCAGGCCCACCAATGACTTGAGAAACTCCCGCTTCTCCTCGTTGAATTCGGCAGCAGAGATCCGGAAGGGGTTCATCGTAATAGGCTGCTCTTCGGAGTAGGTAATGTAGCGGCCCCTGTAGTAGGCACACAGCCCAGAATAACTGTGCCCGGTATCCACCAAAATAACATCTGTGTCCTGCAGGGCATACTGCCGGATCAGGTGGTTCATGAAAAATGACTTCCCCGCTCCCGAAGGCCCCAACACGAACTTGTTACGGTTATTCATCCGGCCTGAGAAGATGGGCGCATCACTTGTGTCAATCGTGATAGGAATCCCCTGTCGGTCCGTGAAGTATACCTGAAAGCTGGATGACTCACTTTGCAGCAAACGTTCTTTAAAAAGCAGACATAAGGCCGCGTCTGAAGTAGTCAAAAATTTATCATATACTTTAAGCTCCGAACTATTGCCGGGCAAGGCACACCGGAATAGTTCGAGTTGGTTATATGCGTTTCGGGAGGGAATAATACCAATGGAAAACAAAGCGCTTTCCAGATAGTTAGCGGCACGGTCTATCTCCTTTTCTCTGGCTGAAAGCAGCACGCTGTAGTGTCCGTACACGAGCAGCTGGTTATCCTTGGCGATATCGGCCATCACCTGATCAATATCCTGCACACTCAGATCATTGGCCGGGTCAGGCATGGAGAGGTGTTTCTTTCTTTTGGCCTGCAGCCTGGCCAATTCATGGCGCTGATCAGGGATTTGGATCACCTGGTTGTACACCAGGCAGTCACAACCTGGCACCTGGTGCAGAAAATGCATCAGGTCTACCGGGAGGCTGTACCCTATGTGAAGCGCTGTGTTTGGCTTAAGATTGGACGGAAAGTTGATCTCATCTATGTCCACAAGCGAGATACATCGGATAACGCTGTCACCAACTTGCAGGCCTTCCTCTGAGGCAAGGAGGTTATTGAGCGCATAAACCTCATCGGAAAAGTTGAAGGCAAGAATGCGGGAAATAAACTTCTTCACCTCTATCTCTTTCAGAGCATAGGGCTTGAAAGACCTGCTCTCCAGTATGTCCAGCACTTTGGCAACGTTCCGCTGGAATGCTTTGAAGTCTTTCTCGTCATATGTAAAGAAGCTGGAGCGCCGCACGTCCCTTGTTATAGTCAGGTATGTAGAAACATCCAGGTACTCTCTTCCTGCAAATGCCTCCTGAAATTTCTGACTCAGGAGATCATCCGTTTGCTTCGGCACATAGCGCTTCCTGGCTAGTATGTCCGTTTTCTGAAGGGTGTAGCCTGCGCCTAGAATTTTAACGATGTTGGCAAAGGTCTGGTGGAAGAGATAGTATGCCTCCACGTCTGCACAGTACTGCAGGGCTGGATTTTGTACTTTGATGATAACCGAATAGTCTCCGCGCTCATGATATAGAATATCATGGGCATGACGGTCTATGCCAATGTATGGCAGACCAAACCGCTGCTTTTTCATGGCTAAGAAAAGTGATGACGTTAAAATTGTGCTGCCAGGGCCAGACTCCTATCTTCGTGCAGAGCGCCTCCATTGTGCGGGCATGATGTATACCCCTTTGGACTTCGTTTTATGATGCAACCCTTTCTTCTGCTGCATAGCCGTAAACCCCATACCGCCGAAAGTCACGACCACCAAGGCTACCAGACCTGAAAAGAAGTTGAGCGAAACAGATAAGACAACTGCCGCAAAGAAGCCAGTTAGAACGGAGGCCAGGCCCCAGTAGATATATCTACCTTTCAAGGACTTAAATACAAGGGGTTTTTGCAGCCCCTTGTAGACATTAAATCCTCTGTTAGCTTCAGGAGCCACGGCTTACAAGCCGAAGAAGGCTTTGATCACCACCCCCACCACCATCAGGAATACACAGGACCCCATCCACCCCATGACAGCCTTTTGTGTGTCCTGGTCTCCGGAGTTCCACTTGATGTACACCCTAACTCCCCCAATCAGGCCAACAATAGCTCCGATGACCAGGATTAGGTTGCCTACAGGGTCAATGTAAGTTTGGAGTTCAGAGGCTCCGGCATCAATGCCTCCGGCCCCTTGAGCAAAGGAAGATGGGACAGCGAGGACTACCAATACGAGCATAGCAAGTAACTTTTTCATAATCTCTGTCATTGAGTTAAAAATTTATGAAGAAAAAGGTATTGCGTTTGAAAGTCGCCTGGCGTTCTGAAGGAACTCCTCTAGGGGTATCCCCTGCCCTATCACGGGCATGGCGACACTATTCTCAGAGGCCGTCTGGTGCGCAAAGGCATGCCCGTCGGCTGTAACAGGATATTCTTGGAGACCGCTATCCAAGGGTTGCTCCTCCTGCTCGTAATCCTCATAATCCTCCTCGAATTCTTCCTCCAGGTAATCCTCGTCCACAATGTCTTGGGGTGCCTCTGTAGTGTCTACTAAATCTGAAACACTGTACTGCGCCACCATATCTGCGGCTACGCCTTTTGCATTTCGAAGGTACAGGTCAAATAACAGGTTACCTGCATAATAAAGCACATAGAGTACTGCTACCGTAGCAAAGAAAACGCCCCAAGACATAGCTATATAATTTAAGTTAAAACATCAATTTACAAACTAGACATTCCTACTTTAAATATATAATCGATATGAAATACGGTTTTATACTTATACGTATATTTTAAGATTAGATTATTTATTTATATACTTTTTTACCTAATGTTATAGATTCAGCTTAGTTCAAGAACTTGTTATCCGTTCTATCTCGGAGCCTTTGGATCTCCTCTTTATGCTCTTCAATAAATTTGGCAAACAGGTAGCTTGCCAGCACATTGATTTTGATCCCTCCTTTTTTCTTCAGCAGGTCTAGCACTTCGTGTATATGCACGTCCACATAAACTGTTTTGGAGGTAAAGGTAAACTCATCCTTCGCACTATCGAGCTCAGCAAGCAGTTGTTCAAAGCTCAAACCTGACGCTGCTTTACCCGAAGCCTTTGCAGCTGTCTTTTTCGAGGAAGGCGCCTCCTGCTTTTTGCCTGCTGTAGCGGTAGAAGAAGCCTTAGGCTTTTCACCTTTTTTGCCCGATTTTGAAACTGCGGGCGCCATCTCTTCTTTTTCCTCAGGAACTGGTTGAACAGCTTTCTCTTCTGCGTTTTTCTGCTGAGGAGCCTGTCCTATGCTTTGCTTAAAGCTCTTGATGTCAAACCCTTTGTTACCTGCTGTAGCCATGAATAATATACGTTATTTAATTAAAATGTTTCAATTATTGAATATTAATATAAATTTTATTTAAAGAATCTTCTATATTGTCTCTAAATACTCATTATATATATACCCAAAAGAATTATCGAGCACCCCTCGAATATCCGAAGAGATCGATACGGTATCTATGCGTTGAAATCCTACACGGTCTGGCAGCGCCGGAGCCACAGTGCCGAACTGCGCCAGCTGCTCATCCACGGCAGCTTTCAATTCATAGTTCACGGAGGACTTCAGGCGGTTTGGCAGGAACACAATCCTTACCTGCGGGTTAACGTGCTTGGCCACCTGAACAAAGAACATGGTGGACTCAAAAGTCATTTTTTCATAGGAAAACGGACAGACGATTACTTCAGCATCCTGGTATACAGCAATAAGCTCGTTCGTGTCCAGCCTGCCAGGCATGTCCATAATAACATGCCCCCCTTGCAGACTGTCAATATGCACCTTGTATTTCGGGTACTCCTCTACCTCCATCTTGATAACCTCGTACAGTGGGTCATTGGCATACAGCTCCTTCTCCTTCTCCCATCTGGAGTAGATGGAGTCCTGAAAGTCCATATCCAGGATGATTACATTGTCCTTTTTCTCCAAGGCCAGATAGTTAGCCAGCAGTATACAGGTGGTGGACTTGCCTACCCCTCCTTTTTGGTTTGCTACTACAATTTTCATGTATTAATCGTCTATGTATATTATCGTTTTCGTTGATTCTTTCTCTTCCTATTCTCTCCCTGATCAGGTCCGAGGTTCGACTCCATAAGGTAAAGCATAGAAGCTGCCAGTTGACCGATGGCCCCGGAAGACTGGGTCCATGCGTCCTGCAGCCTTTCCTCTCTCGCCCGATCACTACCCTTATCGAGCTCAACAACCTTCACAGCATGAAATTCAGGCCTCTCTTTTGTCAGATCTACCCAGGCATATACCTGTTTCTGCTGATGATCAACCAGGAAGTGCTTTCCGTCTGAATGAGCGATGCTCCAGCCGCAACTGTCCAGGATTTCCTGCAGCGGCCTGCCGCTGGCAAGGCCGCTGTGCAGCTTGGCGGCCACCACCTCCTTCTCCAGAGGGTCAGAAGCCTTCGCAACCGACAGATCCGACTGCTTTACAAAAAACAGCCTGGAAAGCAGCTTTATATCCTTATCGCTCGCCACGGTGTACTGCCGTGCCTCCTGCAGCCTTTCCTGGTAAAGCAGCTCCCTGACACGGGCCTTATCAAGCATCAGAACAGGGATGCTGCCTTCTTCATCTCCCTTGATGCGGATCTCTCCCTTTTTGTTGATCAGGAGCCCAGTTGCCTCCAGCTGTCTCTTGAAGCCGGTGTAGCACAGCCCCCTGTCTGCAGAAAGCTTGGCTATAAGCTCCCGTCCAGCCTGTATTTTATCTTCTCTGTTAACACCAGAAAGCAGCTCATCGAGCTTCATCACCTGGGAACCCTTTAGCACCTGTTTGCTGGCATGGTCGAGAATCGTGTAGCCATAGGGAGTGCTCTTCCCCTTTGCCTGGTGCACCACCAGCTCTATCCCGAACTTTTCCTTTAATAGCCCGGAGAACTGCTCCACCGTTAGGCCTCGTTTATACTTGCGGAATATGGCTTTCAGCTGCCCTACACGCGCATTTGGTGCTTTATACTTTGCTATCCTGTCAGCAACTTCTTTCCTTGCAAAGGCATGCACCATTGAACCGTACTTAATGAACTGGTACTGCCCCTCCTTCTCCGTGACCTTCACGCCTTCCCTTTCGAGCAGTAACTTAAACTGAGCTTCAGAGGAAAATCCATATGCCAGCGTTTTAGTCAAGTATGCTTTTACCTCGTATGCCACATCCTGCATCAGAATCTCCTGCATCACTTTCTGAGACCTTACGTTTTCATACTTGTCGTTTACCTTCTTCCCCTCTTTGCTTACCCTGGTAGACACCATGTGTACATGGTTGTGCGCAGTATCTGAATGAAAGTAGATAAGGTAGGGGTTGTCATGGTACCCCATGCGCTGGAGGTATTCCTCCGCGATTTCCAGGAGTTCCTCCGCACTCTTCTCCCTTCCCTTACAGGAAATAATGGCATGGAACTGGGACTTTAGCACTGACTCGTTTGTGTTTGCCACCAACGTCATGTACCTGATGTAATCCTCCTGCTTCAGGCTTCCCGCAGCCAGGTTCAAGAAACCGAAGTTCTCAGCCTTGAGCAGCTGAGCTGCACCCTGTGCTCTTTTCTCTTCATTGTAAACAACGCCATTGAACCCGGCAGCGGCAGAAAGGATTTTCACGATCATAGCCCACTCATTAACGCTTCAAAAATATAACAAATAATAACTTTTGCATAAAAGCTACTATATATTATTTAACAATTTTAAACTATTACATTTTAGTTAATAGTTATTATTTTTTATTTATAACATAAAGCTTAATATTTAACAGTTAAGACTTATTAATTCTTACTTATTAATTCTTACTTATTAATTCTTACTTATTAATTCTTACTTATTAATTCTTACTTATTAATTCTTACTTATTAA
>NZ_VFRP01000021.1 GCF_006385685.1 Amaricoccus solimangrovi
GATGTAGTTCGACACCAGCGTCGGGATGCCGATCCCGAGGTTCACATACATGCCGTCGCGCAGTTCCTTCGCGGCGCGGGCGGCCATCTGATCACGGTTCCAGGGCATCTCGTTGATCTCTCCGGTGAGCGGTTGTTGATCGGTCAGTGTCGCGTGACGAGGGCGGGGGTGGGGGCCGCGTCGAGAAAGTCGAGGATGCGCGCCAGGCAGATCTCGCCGTAGGCCGCGTTGGCGTGCGAATGGTCGTCCTCGCCATGCGGCTCGCCCTGGGCGAGGTTGATCGAACCCTGGCTGAAGCGCGCGGCCGTCAGCCCGTTCGGCTGGATGGTTTCCCCGGGCTGGCGGATGAGGGAAATGTCCCGTTCGGCGAGCACCGAGGCGAGCACGTCGGAATAGGCGCCGAGCACCGCGGCGATCCCCCGCGGGTCGGGCGCCAATCCGCGCCAGCCCCGGTACCGCGGATCCTCGCTTCCGACGCAGGTCTCGGCGGGGCGGCTCTTCTCGAGGACCGCCACCGGCCCGGCGGAGAGGCGCGCCAGGAACTTCACCGGCAGGACGCCTTCCGCGATGGTCCGGCAGATCGCCTGGAAGGCGGAGGGCGAGAGACGGCTCTGGGCGCCCACCTCGCGGAGCCCGTCGACGTCGCAGCCGAGCATGAGTTCGCTGAGCGCCTTGAAGCGATCCACGAATCCTACCAGCAAGATCAGGTCGAACTCCGAGAGATCGACATCGGCGCGGCCGTTCAGCCGCTCCGCCATCTCGGTGATCCGCGGCCGTTCCCCGCGGCCCGTCGGGGCGCCGAAGCGCCGGCCGTTCAGGCGCAGGAACCTGAAGAAGGGCATCGGCACCGCGAAGAAGCTGATCCGATGCCGCGGATGCTCCTCGCCAAGGGCGCTCCAGGCGTGGCGGAGCGGGACGGTGTGCGAATTGCCGAGAATGAGCGCGTGGGTCATCCGGCGAAGGCCTCCAGCAGGGAGTCCTCGCAGATCGCCCGCTCGGCCCGCCTGAACCGTTTGGCCTTCGTGCCCGCCCGACGGGCCGGCTTCCTCGCCGGCGCGGGGCGCGCCTCGATGCCATGGGCGCGCTTGAAGAGATCCATGGCCGCTGCGACACCCTGGGCCGAGACGCTCCGCAGGTCGGGTTCGAAATAGGCGCCGCGCGCGTTCTGGGAGGTGATGACCTCGAAGGAGGGGAAGTAGTCGATGTCGTCATGGCGCGCGACCAGCATTCCGCAGACCGCGCGCAGCACCGACTTGGAGTAGCAGGTCGCGACCTCGACATGCTCGCCGCTCGCCGTCGCGGTGAGCGGGACGGGCGAGACGGTGACGAGGAAGCGCACCTTCGGGTTCACCGCCTTCAGGCTGGCGCGGAAATGCTCGAAATCCGCGAGAACCTCGCCGGCGTCGTAGTTCTTGAACGAGTAGACCTCGGGATCGTGCCGGCCGGCGATCGTGCCCGGCGCGGTCGGATAGACCGTGCCGCTCGCGGTGTGGATCCAGGCCTCCGTCAGCCCGAAGGTGAAGACGAAGAGATCGGCGGAACGGAACGCCTCCGCGACGCGCGCGAGGTGATGGCGGCGATGCGCGCGCACCAGTTCCTCGCTCTCGAGCCCGTCGGGCTCGACGCCCGGGCGCTGCGCGTCGAAGAAGCGCGGGCCGCGGCGCCAGACGGGTTCCGCGGGCCGGACCCGTCCCTCCGCCTCGTCGAAGAGCTGGGCGAGCTGGCGGGTGGTATAGATATTGGCATAGCGCCCGGTGAAGACCCGGTAGCCGAAGCGCCGTGCCAGCGCGTCCGGGACCGACGCCGGCAGCGGCTCGGCGTCGAGCACGTTGAAGCCCGACTCGCGCAGCGCGCGGCCGACATGCTGGGCGAAGCAGCTGCCGGCGGTGGCGATGCGCATGTCGCGCGTCACCGGGAAACGGGGCGTGTAGACCTCCCCCGGATCGAGGGGCGCGCGCTCGCTCACGCCGGCGCGCCAGAAGGCGCGCGGCGGGAGCGTGGAGTAGGGAGAGGTGTTCTCCTGCTCCGTCATGCTCAGGCGGCGCGGATGGTGCGCTGCTCGACCCGCTTTTCCGCCTTCGCCTCGACGATGCGATGGACGAAGATGCCGGGCGTGTGGATGTGGTCGGGATCGAGGCTGCCGACGGGGACGATCTCCTCGACCTCCGCGACGCAGATCCGGCCGCAGGTCGCGGCGTTCGGATTGAAGTTCCGCGCGGTCTTTCGGTAGACGAGGTTGCCCTGCGCGTCGCCCTTCCAGGCCTTCACGATCGAGAGGTCGGCGACGATCCCGCGCTCGAGGATATAGGTCTCGCCGTCGAAGTCCTTTTGCTCCTTGCCCTCGGCGATCACCGTGCCGACGCCGGTCTTGGTGTAGAAGCCGGGGATGCCCGCGCCGCCGGCGCGCATCCGCTCGGCGAGCGTGCCCTGCGGGTTGAACTCGAGCTCGAGCTCGCCCGAGAGGTACTGGCGCATGAATTCCGCGTTCTCGCCGACATAGGAAGAGATCATCTTCCTCACCTGCCGGGTCTGGAGCAGCAGGCCGAGGCCGAAATCGTCGACGCCCGCGTTGTTCGAGGCGACGGTCAGTTCCTTGACGCCCGCGTCGCGGATCGCCGCGATCAGGCTCTCCGGGATGCCGCAGAGGCCGAAGCCGCCGGCCGCGATCAGCATGCCGTCCGTGAGCAGCCCGTCGAGCGCCGCCGCCGCCGTTGGATAGACCTTCTTCTTCATCTCGACCCCCTGTTCGTCCGGCCTTCGCAGTCCGCTCAGTCTTAGTCCAGAAAGGCGGCTTCCGTGTCAAGCTGCGGCCCCGGTATCGGCCGAGACCCGGGGGTCAGAGCCGGTTGAGCAGCGCCGTCAGTTCCGCCCGGAGCCCCGCGACCTCGGCCGCCGCGGTCGAGCGCGGCTGGGTCTCGTTCGCGGTCGCGCCCGAGAGGAACGCCTGGCCATAGGCGATCCGGTTGCCGAACTGGGTCGCGAGCAGGAGCGCGCGCGCGTCGCCGAGCAGCCCCAGCACCTCCTCGATCGAGCCGTGCCGGGGCGGCACGCGGTTGAGCAGGATCCGCAGTTCGGTTCGGGCCTTGCGCGACGCGTCGAGCACCGATCCGAGCGCCCAGACATCCATCGCCGAGGGCTGGCAGGGGGCGACGATCAGGTCGCTGTCGCGGATCACGCTGTCGAGCAGGGTGGAGGCCGCGCCGGGGCAGTCGATCAGCACGTAGTCATGCGCCTTGCGCGCCGCCCTGATGTCGGACGAGGCGCGGTAGTCCTTCGTCTCCACCAGCGTAAGCTCGGGATCGGCCCGGATCTCCGCCCAGCGGCTGAGCGAGGCCTGCGGATCGAGATCGACCAGCGCGACAGAGCGCCCCGCCATCGACCAGGCGGTCGCGAGATGCGCGAGCGCGGTGGTCTTGCCCGAGCCGCCCTTCTGCTGGGCGAACGTCACGACCTTTCCCATATTCTGGGTCTCCCTGCCCGTTTTCCTCTTTATATTGCGATTTCGTGAACGTGGAAGCGCCAATTCGCCCGGGGCGGAGGGTGCACCCGCGCGAATGGCTATGGCCCCGGGGCGGCGGGCGCGCTAGACAGCCGCCGCGACGCGCGCGGTCGGGAGATGATGAGCGAATGGCCAGGATCACCTATATCGAATTCGACGGCACCCCGCACGAGGTCGAGGTCGCGAACGGCCTGACGGTGATGGAGGGCGCGCGCGACAACGACATTCCCGGGATCGAGGCCGATTGCGGCGGCGCCTGCGCCTGCTCGACCTGCCATGTCTATGTCGATCCCGCCTGGATCGACCGGCTGCCGCCGCGCGACGAGATGGAGGCGGACATGCTCGATTTCGCCTGGCAGCCCGATCCGGTGACGAGCCGGCTGACCTGCCAGCTGAAGGTCACGGACGCGCTCGACGGCCTCGTCGTGCGGATGCCCGAGAAGCAGATCTGAGGCTCGAGCCGCGCCCTCGCCGGGGCCGCCTGCCCAATTTTGGATCACTGCCCGCTCCCGCCCGATCATCAGGCAATCCCTGAAGCAGTTTCGCCGGCTGGCGCCGCCGCTTTTCTGGACATGATCCCGGTGTGAACGGATGATGACCGGAGCGAGGGGTGTACGCCGCGCTTCCGTGCCGCCGCCGGCGGTTCCGACGCGCGCATTGGCGGCGACCGACCCTCGGATGCAACGAGGAGATTGCCGATGGCGGAAGCCGTTCATGCCGTGGACCAGGTGTTGCCGGCGCCGAAACTGTTCACGCTGGGCCTGCAGCACGTGCTGGTCATGTACGCGGGCGCGGTCGCCGTGCCGCTCATCGTCGGGCGCGCGCTGCAGCTCGCACCCGAGGACGTGGCCTTCCTGATCTCGGCCGATCTCTTCGTCTGCGGGATCGTCTCGATCATCCAGTCCTTCGGCATCGGCCCGTGGTTCGGCGTCAGGATGCCGGTGATGATGGGCGTGACCTTCGCCTCGGTCGGGCCGATGGTCTCGATCGCGCTCGCCAATCCCGGGCCGGACGGGGCGCGGATGATCTTCGGCGCGATCATCGGCGCGGGCATCCTCGCCATGCTGATCGCGCCGCTGATGGGGCGGCTGCTGCGCTTCTTCCCGCCGGTGGTGACAGGCACGATCATCCTCGTGATCGGCGTCTCGCTGATGCGGGTGGGCATCAACTGGATCTTCGGCACCCCCGTCGGGCCGACCGCGCCGAAGCTGGTCGACCCGGCCTTCACCGACTGGCTGAAGGCCGCGACCGACGCCGCGGCGACGGGCGCGATCCCCGCGCCGCCGGCGAAATTCGCCCCGGCCGCGACGATGGACAACCCGCTCTACGCGCCACCGCTCAACATGCTGATCTCGATCATCGTGCTCTGCGTCATCGTCGCGATCGCGCGCTATGCGAGAGGGTTCCTCTCCAATATCGCGGTGCTGCTCGGCATCGTCGTGGGCGGGCTGCTCGCCGTCGCCTTCGGGATGATGCATTTCGACAAGATCGCCGCCGCGCACTGGTTCGCCCCGGTGACGCCGTTCCACTTCGGCGCGCCGATCTTCGACCCGGTGCTGATCCTCACCATGACGCTGGTGATGATCGTGGTGATGATCGAATCGACCGGCATGTTCCTCGCGCTGAGCGAGATGACCGGCAAGCCGATCAACCAGAAGCAGCTGACCGCCGGCCTCCGGACCGACGGGCTTGGCACGCTGATCGGCGGGATCTTCAACACCTTCCCCTATACGAGTTTCTCGCAGAACGTCGGGCTCGTCGGCGTGACCGGGGTGCGCTCGCGCTTCGTCTGCGTCGCGGGCGGGCTCATCATGGTCGTGCTCGGGCTGCTGCCGAAGATGGCGGCGATGGTCGAGTCGCTTCCGACCGTGGTGCTGGGCGGCGCCGGGCTCGTGATGTTCGGCATGGTCGCGGCGACCGGCGTGCGCATCCTCTCGGCGGTCGATTTCGCGAGCACGCGCAACAACCTCTTCGTCGTGGCGATCTCGCTCGGCCTCGGGATGATCCCGCTGGTGGCGCCGAACTTCACCATGTGGCTGCCGCATGCGATCCACCCGCTGATCGACTCGGGCATCCTGCTCGCCTCGATCGGGGCGGTGCTGCTCAACGCCTTCCTCAACGGCGCGGGCGGCACGGCGGAGGAGATGCGCGCCGCGGCGATGGCGGGCGGCGAGCACTGAGAGGGCCCGCCCGTCCCCGCCACCGGGGACGGGCGGGCGTCGCGCCCGGAACAAAGCCTCCGCCGCCCGGTTCGATCTCCATAGGAGAGCCATGGGGAGGCGAGCGATGGCGGCGGAGACGGGCGTGCGGAGTTTTCCGGTTTCGGCGGGCATCCTGCTCGGGCTGGGGATCGGCGGTTTCTTCGACGGGATCGTGCTGCATCAGCTGCTGCGCTGGCACCACATGGTGAGCGGCTGGCGCCCGGTCTCCGACCTGCCGGCGCTCGAGTTCAACACGCTCTGGGACGGCCTCTTCCACCTGACCACCTATGTCTTCGTGATCGCGGGCCTGCTGATCCTGTGGCGCGCGGCGCGCCGGCGCCAACTCGCCTGGTCGCATGGGATGTTCTTCGGGACGCTGCTGATGGGCTTCGGCCTCTTCAACCTGGTCGAGGGACTCGTCGACCATCAGCTGCTCGGCGTGCATCACGTGAATGAACTGGCACCGCCGGAGCAGTGGATCTACTGGGACATCGGCTTCCTGATCTGGGGCGCGGCGATGCTCGTCTGGGGATGGGCGCTGATGCGCCGGGGCCGGCGGGAGATGGAGATCACCGCCCGGATCCTCGGGGAGCGGGTCTGACGCCCGCGTTCCGCGGAGCCTCCGCGAAAAAGCGGAAGCCGCCGCCCGGGGTCGGGCGGCGGCTTCTCTCGTCCGGGCGGCCCTTGTCAGGCCAGCATGCCGAGCGGATGCTCGATGTTCTCCTTGATCGCCGCGAGCAGCGTCGCGCCGAGCGCGCCGTCCATGACACGGTGATCGACGGAGAGCGTGACCGACATCACGTTGGCGACCTTGATCTCGCCATCCTCGCCGACCACCGGCTTCTTCACGCCCGCGCCGACGGCGAGGATCGCCGAATGCGGCGGGTTGATGACCGCGTCGAAATTCTCGACCCCCATCATGCCGAGGTTCGAGATCGCGAAGCTGCCGCCCTGGTATTCGTGCGGCGCGAGCTTGCGGTCGCGGGCGCGTTTGGCGAGGTCCTTCATCTCGGTCGAGAGCGTCGAGAGCGCCTTCGCATCCGCGTCGCGCAGCACCGGGGTGAAGAGGCCGCCCTCGATCGCCACGGCGACGGCGATGTCGGAGGTCCGGAGCCTCAGCAGCCGGTCGCCCGCCCAGACCGCGTTGGCCTCCGGCACCTGACGGAGCGCGACGGCGCAGGCCTTGATGATGAAGTCGTTGACCGAGAGCTTCACGCCCCGGGCCTCCAGTTCCTTGTTGAGCTGGGAGCGGAACTTCATCAGCGCGTCGAGCTGGACGTCGCGGCGCAGGTAGTAGTGCGGGATGGTCGACTTGGCTTCCGACAGGCGCGCGGCGATCGTCTTGCGCATGCCGTCGAGCTTGACCTCCTCGTAGGGACGCCCCTCGTACATCGCCTTGATCGCGTCGAGCGCCGGTCCGACGGGCCCCGCCGCCTTCGCCGGCGCGGGCGCCGCGATCGGGGCGGTGTCGGCGGGTGCGGCGGCCTTCGGCGCGGCGCCCGGCTTCGCGCTCTCGACATCGGCCTTCACGATCCGGCCGCCCGGACCCGTACCCTTCACCTGCGCGAGGTCGAGCCCCTTCTCCGCGGCGATTCGCCGCGCGAGCGGCGAGGCGAAGACCCGGCCGCCCTCCGGTTTCGCGGTCGGCTCGACCGGCTGGCCGGCGCTCGCGCCGTAGCCCTTGAGCCCCGCGGGCAGCGCGTCCGCGGCCGGTTCGGCGGCGGCGGCCGCCGCCGGGGCCGGGGCCGCCGGAGCGGGAGCGGCGGCGAGCGCGTCGGCCGATTCGCCTTCCTCGAGCAGGATCGCGATCGGCTCGTTCACCTTCACGCCCTCGGTGCCCTCGGCGATCAGGATCTTGCCGACGGTACCCTCGTCGACGGCCTCGAATTCCATCGTGGCCTTGTCGGTCTCGATCTCGGCGAGGACCTGGCCGGAGGAGACGGTGTCGCCCTCCTTGACCAGCCATTTCGACAGCGTGCCCTCCTCCATCGTCGGAGAGAGCGCCGGCATCAGGATGTTGATGGACATGTGCGCCCCCTCAGCGATAGGTGACCGACTTCACCGCCGCGATGACTTCCGCGGTGGTGACGAGCGCGAGCTTCTCGAGATTGGCGGCGTAGGGCATCGGCACGTCCTTGCCGGCGCAGTTGATCACCGGCGCGTCGAGATAGTCGAACGCCTCCTGCATGATCGTGGCGGAGACGTAGTTGCCGATCGAGCCCTGCGGGAAGCCTTCCTCGACCGTCACGCAGCGATTGGTCTTCCTCACCGAGGCGATCACGGTCGCGGTGTCCATCGGGCGGAGCGTGCGCAGGTCGATCACCTCGGCCTCCACGCCCTCCTTCGCCAGTTCCTCGGCGGCCTGGAGCGCGTAGTTCATGCCGATGCCGAAGGAGACGATGGTGACGTCCTTGCCCGGCCGCGCGATCTTCGCCTTGCCGAAGGGGATGGTGAAGTCATCGAGTTCCGGCACCTCGAAGGAGCGGCCGTAGAGGATCTCGTTCTCGAGGAAGATCACCGGATTCGCGTCGCGGATCGCCGATTTCAGGAGGCCCTTCGCATCCGCCGCCGTGTAGGGCATCACTACCCTGAGGCCGGGGATGTTGGCGTAGAGCGCGGCGAAATCGTGGCTGTGCTGCGCGGCGACGCGCGCCGCGGCGCCGTTCGGCCCCCGGAACACGATCGGGCAGCCCATCTGGCCGCCGGACATGTAGAGCGTCTTCGCGGCCGAGTTGATGATGTGGTCGATCGCCTGGAGGGCGAAGTTGAAGGTCATGAACTCGACGATGGGCCGGAGCCCCGCGAAGGCCGCGCCGACCGCGATGCCGGTGAAACCGTGCTCGGTGATCGGCGTGTCGATCACGCGCTTCGGCCCGAATTCGTCGAGCAGGCCCTGGCTGATCTTGTAGGCGCCCTGGTACTCGCCGACCTCCTCGCCCATCAGGAAGACGTCGCCGTCGCGGCGCATCTCCTCGGCCATCGCGTCGCGCAGCGCCTCGCGCATGGTCTGGGTCTTGAAGGTGGTGCCCTCGGGCACGTCGGGCTCCTGCGCCACCGGCTCGGCCACCGCGGCGGCGGGCTGGGCGGCGATCGGCGCCTCGGGCTTGGGGGCCTCCTCGGCCTTCTCGGCCGCGGGGGCGGGCGCCGCGGCGGCCGACTCGGCGGCGGAGGCGTCCTCGCCCTCGCCGAGCAGCACGGCGATCGGCGTGTTCACCTTGATTCCCTCGGATCCCTCGGGAACGAGGATCTTGCCCACCGTCCCCTCGTCGACCGCCTCGAATTCCATCGTGGCCTTGTCGGTCTCGATCTCGGCGAGGATCTGGCCGGAGGTGACGGTGTCGCCCTCCTTCACCAGCCATTTCGAGAGCGTGCCCTCTTCCATCGTCGGCGAGAGCGCCGGCATCAGGATCTGCGTTGCCATCTCTTTCGCTCCCCTCAGGCGTAGACGTCGGTCCAGAGCTCGGCCTCGGCCGGCTCGGGGCTGTCCTGGGCGAATTGCGCCGCCTCGTTCACCACGGCCTTGATGTCGCGGTCCACCGCCTTCAGCTCGTCCTCGGTGGCGAGCTCGCCCGCGACGAGCATGTCGCGCACATGGTCGATCGGGTCGCGTTCCTCGCGCATCTTCTGCACTTCCTCGCGCGTGCGGTACTTCGCGGGGTCGGACATCGAATGGCCGCGGTAGCGATAGGTGTTCATCTCGAGGATGTAGGGGCCCTCGCCGGCGCGGCAGTGGCCGATCGCCTTCTCGGCCGCCGCCTTCACCGCGAGGACGTCCATGCCGTCCACGGCCTCGCCCGGGATGCCGAAGGCTTCGCCCCGGGTGAAGAGGGCGGGGGTCGAGGAGGCGCGCTTCATCGACGTGCCCATCGCGTACTGGTTGTTCTCGATCACGAAGACGCAGGGCAGCTTCCAGAGGCTCGCGATGTTGAAGGTCTCGTAGACCTGGCCCTGGTTCGCCGCGCCGTCGCCGAAATAGGCGAAGGAGACGTTGTCATTGCCGCGGTACCAGTTCGCGAAGGCGAGGCCCGCGCCGATCGGCACCTGCGCGCCGACGATGCCGTGGCCGCCGTAGAACTTCTTCTCGGAGGAGAACATGTGCATCGAGCCGCCCTTGCCGCGGGAATAGCCCCCCTCGCGGCCCGTGAGCTCGGCCATCACGCCCTTCGGGTCCATGCCGCAGGCCAGCATGTGCCCGTGGTCGCGGTAGGAGGTGACGCGCTGGTCGCCTTCCTTGGTCGCGGCCTCGAGCCCGACGACGACCGCTTCCTGGCCGATGTAGAGGTGGCAGAAGCCGCCGATCAGGCCCATGCCGTAAAGCTGGCCGGCCTTCTCCTCGAAGCGCCGGATCAGCAGCATGTCGCGGTAGTAGGCGAGCAGTTCCTCCTTCGACGCGTTGGGCTTGGCGGAGGCACGTCTTGTCGTAGCCATCAGTGTTCCCTCCCGGGGATCCCAGATAGTTCAACCTTAAACTATTTCATTATAGCTGGCTGGCGGGGAGATGAAACCCCCCCTGGCGCGCGGCGGCGATGGTCAGCGGATGATGATCTCGTCGGGCCGGCCGAGGCCGAGCACCTGGCGCGCGCGCTCGTCGAGCAGTTCGAGATCGACCGAGCCGGTCGAGAGGCGGTGGGTCTTGCCCGCGAGCGCCGCGCGCTCGGCGCGCAGCGCGTCGAGTTCGGCCTGGAGCCCGCGGGCCTCGGCCTCGACCTGGAAGAGGCGGAAGAGCCCGTATTCGCCCTGCAGCGCGGCGAAGGCGAGATAACCGATGAGCGCGGCGACCACGATCACGAAGACCGCCCCGCCGACGCCGCCCCGGCGCTGTTCGATGTCCTGATAGCTCACGCGTCTTCTCTGCCCGGTGGTTTTGCCGGACAGCATGGCAAAGATCGCGGCGAAAGGGAATTCAGGATCTTGCCGGGAGGTGTTTTCACGGCGGGGCGGGCCGGAGCCCGCCCCGCGCGGAGCCTACGCGCGGCCCTTGTAGATGTCGACGAGCTTGTCGAGCATCGCCATCGCGTCGTCGCGCGAGCGCTGGAAGGTGTTGCGGCCGATGATCGAGCCGTTGCCGCCGCCGTCGCGGATCGCGCGGGCGTCGTCGTAGACCGCGTCCGCGCCCTTGGCCGCGCCGCCGGAGAAGACGACGATGCGCCGGCCGGCGAAGGCGGCGTCCATGCAGTGCCGCACCCGCGCCGCCTGGGTCGAGACGTCGATGCCCGCCTTCTCGTAGGCCTTCTTCGCCTCGCCCTGTTCGAGATGGTCGGTCGAGAGCTTGATCTTGATGATGTGCGCGCCGAGGAGCGCGGCGATCTGCGCGGCGTAGGCGCCGACGTCGATCGCGGTCTCGCCGGCCTTCGACAGATCCTCGCCGCGCGGATAGGACCAGATCACGGTCGCGACGCCCTTGGCCGCCGCTTCCTCGCGCATCGCCGAGATCTCCTCGAACATGTCGAGCGCCACCGAGGAGCCGGGGTAGATCGTGAAGCCGATCGCCGCGCAGCCGAGGCGGAGCGCGTCGTCGACGCCCGAGGTGATCGCCTGGCTGAAGGGCGCGGCGCCCGGAACGAGCGAGTTCGACGAATTGACCTTCAGGATAGTCGGGATCTGGCCCGCGAAGGTGTCGGCGCCCGCTTCCAGCATGCCGAGCGGCGCGGCATAGGCGTTGAGCCCGGCGTCGATCGCGATCTGGTAGTGGTAATGCGGGTCATAGGCGGGCGGGTTCGGCGCGAAGCTGCGCGCGGGGCCATGCTCGAAGCCCTGGTCGACCGGCAGGATGATCATCTTGCCCGTGCCGCCAAGACGTCCGTGCATCAGCATCCGGCAGAGGTTGCCCTTCACCCCCGGGTTGTCGGTCTCGTAATAGCCGAGGATCTTCTGCACGGTACGCGTCGACTTCATGGTCTTACCTCTAAGGAATGAACTCTGGAAACGGGAGAAGCCGGGGTCAGGCCTCGAGCGCGGCGACGCCCGGCAGGGTCTTGCCCTCGAGCCATTCGAGGAAGGCGCCCCCCGCGGTCGAGACATAGGTGAAGCTCTCGGCCGAGCCGCTGGCGTTGAGCGCGGCGACCGTGTCGCCGCCGCCGGCGACCGAAAGGAGCCTGCCCGCCTTCGTCAGCGCCGCCGCCTCGCGCGCGGCCGCGTCGGTCGCGGTATTGAAGGGCGGGATCTCGAAGGCGCCGAGCGGGCCGTTCCAGACCAGCGTCCTGGCCGAGTCGAAGGCGGCCTTCACCGCCTCGGTCGCCGCGGGGCCGGCGTCGAGGATCATCTTGTCGGCCGGGCAGGCGTCGGCGGCCACGACCTCGGAGGCGGCGCCCGCCTTGAACTCGCCCGCCACGACCACGTCGGAGGGCAGGAGCAGCGCGCAGTTCGCGGCCTTCGCCTTCGCCATGATCTCCTTCGCGGTGCCGGTCATCTCATGCTCGCAGAGCGACTTGCCGACGTCGATTCCCTCGGCGGCGAGGAAGGTGTTCGCCATGCCGCCGCCGATGACGATCGAATCGACCTTGTCGATCAGGTTGCCGAGCAGTTCGAGCTTGGTCGAGACCTTGGCGCCGCCGACCACGGCGACCACGGGATGCTCGGGCTTGCCGAGCGCCTTCTCGAGCGCCATCAGCTCCGCCTGCATCAGCCGCCCCGCGCAGGAGGGCAGCAGGCGCGCGATGCCCTCGGTCGAGGCATGGGCGCGGTGCGCCGCGGAGAAGGCGTCGTTGCAGTAGACGTCGCCGAGCGCCGCGAGCTGTTTCGCGAATTCGGGATCGTTCTTCTCTTCCTCGGCGTGGAAGCGCGTGTTCTCGAGCAGCAGGATACCGCCGTCGGGCAGATCCTTCACCGCGGCCTCGGCGGTCGGGCCGACGCAATCCTCGGCGAAGAGGATCGCCTGGCCCAGCACCTCGGCGAGCGCCGGCAGCGTGACGCGGAGGCTCATCGAGGGCGTGACCTTGCCCTTCGGCCGGCCGAAATGG
The DNA here is from genome assembly GCF_006385685.1 of Amaricoccus solimangrovi. Classification (GTDB taxonomy): domain Bacteria; phylum Pseudomonadota; class Alphaproteobacteria; order Rhodobacterales; family Rhodobacteraceae; genus Amaricoccus; species Amaricoccus solimangrovi. The sequence continues at coordinate 12,660 of NZ_VFRP01000021.1, forward strand.
GCGAGCAGCACGGGCCGCCCGCCCTTGGCGAGGATGTCCTGGATCGTCGGGGCGATGCGTTCGATCCGGGTCGCGTCGGTGACCTCGCCGTTTTCGACGGGAACGTTGATATCGACCCGGGTCAGGACGACCTTTCCGTCGAGATCGATGTCGTCGAGCGATTTCCAGCCCATGTAGCCCCCTCAAACTGCCGGCCGGAAGGGCCGGCGATCACAGCAACGCCTCGGCCTCCGCGGCGACCGCCTCGGCGGTGATGCCGAAACGCGGGTAGAGATCCTCGATCGGGCCGGAGGCGCCGAAGCTCGACATGCCGACGAAGCCCGCCTTCTTCTCCGCGCCGCGCTCGCCCATCAGCCAGCGGTCCCAGCCCTGGCGCACGCCGGCCTCGACCGCGACGCGGACCGCGCCGGAGGGCAGAACCTTCTTGCGGTAGCTCTCCTCCTGGGCGGCGAAGAGTTCGAAGGAGGGCATCGAGACGACGCGGGTGCCGATTCCCTTGCCCTGCAGGATGTCGCGCGCCTTCATCGCGATCTCGACCTCGGAACCGGTCGCGAGCAGGATCGCGCGGCGCTTGCCCTCCGCCTCGGCGAGGACATAGGCGCCCTGCGCGGAGAGGTTGCGGCGGCTGTGCGCGGTGCGCAGCACGGGCAGGTTCTGCCGGGTCAGTGCGAGCACGCTCGGCCGCTCCGCGCCCGAGAGCGCGATCTCCCAGGCCTCCGCGGTCTCGATCGTGTCGGCGGGGCGCAGCACCTGGAGGCCCGGCATCGCGCGGAGCGCCGCGAGATGCTCGACCGGCTGGTGCGTCGGCCCGTCCTCGCCGAGGCCGATCGAATCGTGGGTCAGCACGTAGACGACGCGGAGCCCCATCAGCGCCGAGAGCCGGATCGCGCCCCGCGCGTAGTCGGAGAAGACGAGGAAGGTGCCGCCGTAGGGGACGAGCCCGCCATGCGCGGCGATCCCGTTCATCGCGGCGGCCATGCCGTGCTCGCGGATACCGTAATGGACGTAGCGGCCGGCGCGGTTCGTCTCGTCGAAGACGCCGAGATCCTTCGTCAGCGTGTTGTTGGAGCCGGTGAGGTCCGCCGAGCCGCCGATCGTCTCGGGCAGCACCGCGTTGATCACCTCGAGCGCCATCTCGGAGGATTTGCGCGTGGCGACCTTCTTCGCCGCCTCCGACTGCTCCTTCTTGAAGGCGTTGATCGCGGAGGCGAGCTTCGGATGCGCCACGCCGCCGGCGATCCGCTCGAATTCCGCGCGCTTGGTGTTCGAAAGCTTGCCGAGCCGTTCGGACCAGGCGGCGCGTTCCGCCGCGCCCCGGCCGCCGGTCGCCTGCCAGGCGGCGCGGATGTCCTCGGGGATCTCGAAGGCCGGGTAGGGCCAGCCGTAGATCTCGCGGACCTTGGCGATCTCCTCGTCGCCGAGGGGCGAGCCATGGGCGGATTTGGTGTCCTGCTTCGTCGGCGCGCCCCAGCCGATATGGGTCTTGCAGTCGATCAGCGCGGGCTGGCCGCTCGCGCGCGCCTCGCGGATCGCGCGGTCGATGTCCTCGGGGTCGTGGCCGTCGCAGGAATGCGTGGACCAGCCGGAGGCGGCGAAGCGCTGGAGCTGGTCTGTCCGGTCGGAGAGGCTGACCTTGCCGTCGATCGAGATGCCGTTGTCGTCCCAGAAGACGACGAGCCGGTCGAGCTTCTGCATGCCCGCGAGGCCGACCGCCTCCTGGCTGATGCCCTCCATCAGGCAGCCGTCGCCGGCGATCACATAGGTCCAGTGATCGACGAGCTTGCGGCCCCACTGCGCGGCGAGATGCGCCTCGGCGATGGCCATGCCGACCGAGGTGGCGATCCCCTGGCCGAGCGGGCCGGTCGTCGTCTCGATCCCGTTGCCGGCGTGGCGCTCCGGATGGCCCTCGGTCTTCGAGCCGAGCTGGCGGAAGCGCTTGATCTCGTCGATCGACATGCCCGGATAGCCGGTGAGATGCAGGAGCCCGTAGAGCAGCATCGAGCCGTGGCCGGCCGAGAGCACGAAGCGGTCGCGGTCGGGCCAGTTCGGATCGGTGGGATCGAACTTGAGGTATTTCTCGAAGAGCACCGTCGCCACGTCGGCCATGCCCATCGGCATGCCGGGGTGGCCGGAATTGGCCTTCTGCACAGCGTCGATCGCGAGCATTCGGAGCGCCGCCGCCTTCTTCCAGTGATCCGGGTGGCGCTGGCGGAGTTCTTCGATGGTCACGGCTGCGGGCCTTCTTGTTATGGCGCGCGGGGGCCCCCCGCGGGCGACTTGCGCACTGATAGCAGGCGATTCCGGCGGGTCAAGGCGGTTCTGGCGCCATTCCGCGCCGGAATCCGCCCGTTCGGCGCGCCCGGGCCCGTTCGGCGGCACGCGCAGATTGCATTGCGGCAAGGCACTGCCTAAAACGGCTGGGTCATCGTTGAAGGCGCGGATATGAGTCAGATCACAGAGCTCGAGGACCAGATCACCGGGGCGCTGGACCGCCTGCGCGCCGCGCTCGACGCGCGCGCCGCCCAGGCCGCGGCCCAGTCCGACGGGCCCGACCCGAAGGAGCGGATCGCGGCGCTGGAGGGCGAGAAGGCCGAGCTGGAGAACGAGCTCGAACGGCTGCAGGCGAAGCGCGACAAGGATGTCGCGGCGCTCGACGACCTGATCGCCCAGTTGAAGCCGCTGATCCAGGAGGTCGGAGATGCCTGAACTGCTGCTTGAGATCGGGGGGCGGATGTTCGAGGTCGCCTGCGAGCCCGGTCAGGAGAACTCGCTCCACCGCGCCGCGCGCCTGCTCGACACCGAGGCGACCAAGGTCGAGACCGCGATCGGGCGCCAGCCGGAGAAGCGGACGCTGCTGCTCGCGGGGCTGATGCTCGCCGACACGACGAGCAGCCTCGAGGACCGGCTGGCCGCGACCGAGGACCGGCTGCGCAGCGCCGAGGAGCGGGTGCGGATCGCCGAGGCGAAATCGGCGATGCTGGCCGCGAACGCGCTGAAGATGGAGACGGAGGCGACGCATCGCATCTCCGCCGCCGATATCGAGAAGCTGCGCGAGGAGAACGAGGGCGCGGTGCTCGCGCTCACCCGCGTGCTGCAGGAGGTGAACGAACTGGCCGCGCGCGTCGAGAGCGGCGAGTGAACGAAAGAGGGCGGATCCCGGTCCGCCCCCGAAGCGGCGGGCGGACCGGGGTCCGCCGCCCCGCTCAGCTGTTGGCTTCGCGGATCTTCTCGGCCGCGGCCGCGTCGAAGGCGATGCCGTTCTCGCTCAGGAGCTGGTCGAGCTCGCCCGAGAGCGTCATCTCGGTCACGATGTCGCAACCGCCGACGAATTCGCCCTTCACGTAGAGCTGCGGGATCGTCGGCCAGTCCGAGAAGCTCTTGATCCCGTCGCGGATCGCCGGATCGGCCAGCACGTCCACGTCCTTCCAGGCGATGCCCATGTAGTTGAGCACGCCCGCCACCCGGCTCGAGAAGCCGCATTGCGGCATCGAGGCGGTGCCCTTCATGAAGAGCACCACGTCGTTCGCGGTGATCTCGGCGCGGATCTGGTCGTGCGCCGCCGTCTGCGTCGTCGTCTCGGTCGTCATCTGTCGGTTACTCCGGTGCCTTGGTCGTCAGCGCGAGCGCGTGCAGCTCGCCGTTCGAACCATCCATCTTTCCCTTGAGGGCCGCGTAGACGAGCTGGTGCTGCCTCACCCGGTTCAGCCCGCGGAATTCCTCCGCCGTCACGGTCGCCGCGTAGTGGTTGCCGTCGCCGGCGAGGTCGGTGATCTCGACCCTGGCGGTCGGGAAAGCCTCCCGGATCAGATGTTCGATGTCAGCGGCTTCCATCGCCATGGCGGCGGCTCTCCTCGCAAGTCTTGGAACAAATCTAGGTCGGGGCGGGCGCGCGTGCAAGGCCGCGCCCCGGCCGATGGACGCACCGACGCCTGGGCGGATCAGTCGTGGATGAAATCGCCGAAGGAGCGCGGGCCGTCGCCGGTCTCGAACTCGCCCGTCACCTTCATCGCCACGGGGTCGATCCGGCTCATCGTGTTGTCGAACCAGTTCGCGACATAGAGCGTCCCGCCGTCCTTCGTCGCCTCGATCCCCTCGGGATAGTCGCCCACCTCGATCTCTCCCAGCGGCTCGAGGCTCGCGAGGTCGAAGACGGTCAGGTCCGAGCCGTAGGAATTGGTGACGAAGCCGCGGCCCCGGGCGAGCGCGACCTTGTAGGGCCGCTCGTCCGTCTTCACGGTCCCGACCACCTTGCGCGCGGCGATGTCGATGACGCTCACCTGGTTCGCGTAGACGTCCGCCGTGTAGGCGCGCCGGCCCTCGGCGTCGATCGTGACGCCGAACGGGTGCTGGCCGACCGGGATCACGGCGAGGCGCGTGAGCGTCTTCGCATCGATCACGCTCACCTGGTCGCTGTCGCGGTCGGCCGTCAGGATCGTCGCCCCGTCGGGCGTGACCGCGATGCCCGATGGTCCCTCGCCGGTCTCGACCGAGCCCTCGACCGCGCCGTCGCGGAGCACGCTCAGGCGGCCGCCGTACCAGTCGGCGACGTAGATCTCGTCGGTGACGGGATTGGCGGCGATGCCGAGCGGGCCGCCGCCGACCTCGATCGGCGTCAGCGCCGCCGTCTTCGGGTTGATCGCCGTGACCCGGCCGTTCTCGGGGCTCGTCACGTAGACGAGGCCCGAGGGCGCGACCGCGACGCCGGCGGGCGCCCCGGGGATCGACCATTCGCGCAGCTTCTCCCCGGTCGCGAGATCGACCTCCCAGACCGAATTCGCGCCCTGGTTGGTGACGAAGCCCAGTTCCGCGCGCGCCGCGCCGGGCAGCGCCGCGGCCAGTGCCAGGCAGAGGGCGGGGAGGGGGGAGGGGCGCCGCATCGGGCTCAGTTCGTCTTCTCGATCTCGGATTTCAGCGCCGCCAGACCGGACTGGTAGAGCTTCGTCACCGCCGCGATCGCCGCCTCGTCGTTGAGTTCCGCCGGCGGATCGTTGTTCGGGAAGCCGCGGTAGAAGGCGCCCTTCCAGTGCACGGTGCTGCCGCCGTCGGGGCCGTCGTCCACCTCGATGGTCGAGGAATAGTTGGTGACCGGCAGGACCTTCACGTCGACCGACTCGATGCGGTACTTGTAGGAGCGTTTGGTGGCGTCGTACTTGTCGAGTACTTCGACGATCTTCGGGCCGCTGGCGTCGTTCAGCGTCAGCGTGCGTTCCGAATCGATCTCGTTGCCGTTGGTCGCCTCGGTCGAGACGACGCCGGGCAGCCAGGACATGTCGTCGAAATTGCCGACCCGGGCCCAGACCGTTTCGGGCGGGGCGGCGATGTCGATCGTCTCCTCGACCTTCTGGCGCACCGGGCCGTGCGCCGAGGCGGCGACGGGTGCGAGGGCGACCGCCAGGGCGGCGATCGCGACAGACACGAATTTCATGGTTCCTCCCACGCGGGTTCCCGCTCGCGGCGGATGTTGGACCCCCGCCCGTCAGCTTTCAACCGCGGGGGTGTCGTACATTAGTCTCGGTAGCCCGCCCTCGAAACCGGCGCGCAGTTCCGCGAGCGGGATCGACTCCGCGCCGAGCACGAAGGCCGCGCCGCCGGCCCGGCCCACGACCTGCGCGGGCACGCCGGCGCGGTCGGCGGCGGCGAGAAGCGCGCCGTGATCGGTCGTCGCGACCAGATAGCGCGCCTGATCCTCGCCAAAATACCAGCCGAGCGGCTCGCCCTCGGCCTCCGCCAGCGCGAGACCGAGGTTCGCGGCGAGCGCCATCTCGGCGGCGGCGACCGCGAGACCGCCGTCGCCGAGGTCATGCGCGGCGGTGATCAGGCCTGCGCGATGGGCGCTCCGCACGAACTGGCCCGCCGCGCGTTCGGCGGCGAGATCCACCGGCGGCGCGTCGCCCTCCTCGCGGCCGAAGAGTTCGGCGAGCAGGATCGACTGGCCGAGATGGCCGGCGGTCTCGCCGAGCAGCACGAGCGCGTCGCCCGCCCTCGGCGCCACGCCGATCACCTCGTCGAGCGAGGCGAGCAGGCCGACCGCGCCGATGGTGGGCGTCGGCAGGATCGCCGCGCCGTCGGTCTCGTTGTAGAGGCTGACGTTGCCCGAGACGATCGGCATGTCGAGCGCCGCCACCGCCGCGCCGATGCCTTTGATACAGCCCACGAACTGCCCCATGATCTCGGGCTTCTCGGGATTGCCGAAGTTGAGATTGTCCGTGGTCGCGAGCGGCTTCGCGCCCGACGCGCAAAGGTTGCGGAACGCCTCGGCCACCGCCTGCATGCCGCCGCGTTCCGGATTCGCGCGGCAGTAGCGGGGCGTCACGTCTGAGGTGAAGGCGATGGCCTTCTCCGTGCCGTGCACCCGCACGATCCCGGCGTCGGAGCCCGGGCGGATCACCGTGTCGGCCATCACCATGTGGTCGTACTGGCTCCAGACCCAGGCGCGGGAGGCGAGGTTCGGGCTCGCCATCAGCCGCCGGAGCGCCTCGGCCGGCGCGATTTCCGGCAGCGGCCCGAGCGGCTCCGCGGCCGGGGTCGGCACCCAGGGCCGGTCGTATTCCGGCGCCTCGCCCGAGAGCGCCTTCAGCGGCAGGTCGGCCTTCACCTCGCCGTTCAGCGTGATGAGGAACCGGTCCTCGGGGATCGTCTCGCCGACGATGGCGAAATCGAGGTCCCATTTCTCGAAGACCGCGCGCGCCTCGGCCTCCTTCTCCGGATTGAGCACCATGAGCATCCGCTCCTGGCTTTCGGAGAGCATCATCTCGTAGGCGCTCATGTGCGTCTCGCGCACCGGCACCTTCTCGAGGTCGAGCCGCACGCCGAGATCGCCCTTGTCGCCCATCTCGACGGCGGAGCAGGTGAGGCCGGCGGCGCCCATGTCCTGGATCGAGATGACCGCGCCGGTCTTCATCAGCTCCATGCAGGCTTCCATCAGCCGCTTCTCGGTGAAGGGGTCGCCCACCTGCACCGTCGGGCGCTTCTCCTCGATCGAGTCGTCGAATTCGGCCGAGGCCATCGTCGCGCCGCCCACCCCGTCGCGCCCGGTCTTGGCACCGAGATAGACGACGGGCATGCCGACGCCCGAGGCCGCCGAGTAGAAGATCGCATCGGTCCGGGCGAGGCCGGCGGCGAAGGCGTTCACGAGGCAGTTGCCGTTGTAGGCGGCGTGGAAGCGCAGCTCGCCCCCCACGGTCGGCACGCCGAAGGCGTTGCCGTAGCCGCCGATCCCCGCGACGACGCCGGAGAGCAGCGCGCGGGTCTTCGGGTGGTCCGGGCTTCCGAAGGAGAGCGCGTTCATCGCGGCGATCGGGCGCGCGCCCATGGTGAAGACGTCGCGCAGGATGCCGCCCACGCCCGTCGCCGCGCCCTGGTAGGGCTCGATGTAGGAGGGGTGGTTGTGGCTCTCCATCTTGAAGACGAGCGCGTCGCCGTCGCCGATGTCGACGATGCCCGCGTTCTCGCCGGGACCGCAGATCACTTGGGGGCCGGAGGTCGGCAGCGTGCGGAGCCATTTCTTCGAGGATTTGTACGAGCAGTGCTCGTTCCACATCGCCGAGAAGATGCCGAGCTCGGTCAGCGTGGGCGTCCGGCCGATCAGGTCGAGGATGCGCCGGTATTCGTCGGGCTTCAGCCCGTGCGCCTTGACGAGATCCTCGGTGATTTCCGGCTCGCGGTCGAGAAGGGCGCCTGACATGAATGATCCCCGTGGGTCGCTCCGATGCCCGCTTTTACTGGCGCGCGCCGGGGAGTGAAAGGGGGCCGGGGGCCGGGATCGGACGGAAGGACCAAGGCGAAGGTGCGTATTGCGCCACCGGCCGATCCGCGGTTCCCTGCGCCCGATGGAGTTCTGGTTCCGCGGCAAAATTGGGCGGCGACGGCTTTCGGCGTCCGGTCTTTGGCCAGTTCCGCGAAAGAGGGCGGCCTTCGTCCCCAAAGGCGGGACGGGGCGGCGATCTTGCTCCATGAAGGACATCGGGAAGGACATCGGGCGAAAGGGCTCCGTCCGACCGACCGAAATTCTCGTGGCAGGGGGCAAGCATGGCTGCAGATGGGGAAACGCGGATCAGCGCGCCGGCGACGGAGGAGGACGAGGCCATCCGCTTTCTCGGCCGGCTTCTCGGCAACACCCTCCGCGCCCAGGAGGGCGGGCTCGCCTACGAGACGATCGAGGAGATCCGCCGCGCCTCGGTCGAGCTGCACCGGGTCGGCGACGAGGCGGCCTATCAGCGGCTGCACGACATGATCGCCGCGCTGCCGGAGGACCTGACGCTGCAGGTGCTGCGGGCCTTCACCTATTTTCTGCACCTGCTCAACATCGCGCAGGACGAGCAGATCCTCATCGATCATCGCGCCGCCTCCGGCCAGCCGTTGGCCGATGCGATCGACGCGGCGCGCGGCGCGGGGCTTTCCGATACCCAGATCGCGGCCTTCTTCCGCGAGGCGCTGGTCAGCCCGATCCTCACCGCGCATCCGACCGAGATCCGGCGGCAGAGCACGATGCGCGCGGAATTCGCGCTCTCGCGCCTGCTCGACGAGCGCATCCAGGCCCGCCGGGTGGGGCGCGACAGTTCGGAGATCGAGAAGGGGATCGAGCGCGAGGTCGAGACGCTCTGGCAGACGCATCTGCTGCGCCGCTCGAAACTCAGCGTCACCGACGAGATCAAGAACAGCCTCGCCTATTACGACCACACCTTCTTCCGCGCGGTGCCGAAGCTGCAGGACACGCTGCTGAAGGCGCTGGGCAGGACCACCTTCGGCTATGACTTCCCCGCCTTCCTGCGCGTCGGAACCTGGATCGGCGGCGACCGCGACGGCAATCCCTTCGTGACCGAGGAGGTGCTGCGCGAATGCTTCCGGCTCCAGGCCGGCCGCGCGCTGCGCCACTATCTCGAGGAGGTTCACCGGCTGGGCGCCGAGCTTTCGATGTCGGCGCGGGTGGTGCGGGTGAGCGACGAGCTTCAGGCGCTGGCCGACGCCTCGCCCGACATGTCGCATCACCGGCAGGACGAGCCGTATCGCCGGGCGCTGATCGGGATCTATGCCCGGCTCGCCGCGACGCTGAAGGAGATCGACCCGCTGACGCCGATGTCGCTCGCGACCGTCGATCCCAAGATCGGGCCGTCGATGCCGACGACGCCCGGCGAGCCCTATGCGAAGGCCGAGGATCTGCTGCGCGAACTCGACGTGATCGACCGGTCGCTCCGCGCGCATCAGGCGATCGCCGTCGCCGATGGCCGGCTGCTCGACCTGCGCCGCAAGCTCAGAAGCTTCGGCTTCCACCTCGCGAGCGTCGACCTGCGGCAGAACTCGGCGGTGCACGAGGCCACCGTGGCCGAGCTCTTCGAGGCGATCGAGCCCGGAAGCGACTATCTCGGCATGGACGAGGCGGCGCGCGTCGCGGCGCTGCGGCGCGAACTCAACTCGCCCCGCTCGCTGATCCGGCCGTTCTGGACCTATTCGGAGAAGACCGCCGGCGAGCTTGGCCTCTTCCGCGCCGCGAAGGAGATCATCGACCGGTTCGGCCCGAGGGCCATCGTCACCTCGATCATCTCGAACGCGCAGTCGGTCTCGGACGTGCTGGAACTCTGCGTGCTCCTGAAGGAGGCGGGGATCCTCGGGCTCGACGGCAAGTGCTCGGTCGCGATCGTGCCGCTCTTCGAGACCATCGCCGACCTCCAGAACGGCCCGGGCATCATGCGCGCGCTGTTCGACACGCCGGAATACCGCCGCGTCGTCTCCGCCCAGAAGAACGAGCAGGAGATCATGCTCGGCTATTCCGACAGCAACAAGGACGGCGGCCTCGTCACCTCGAGCTGGGAGCTCTTCAAGGCGGAGCGGGCGCTGGTGGCGCTGTTCAGGGAAAGGGAGATCCGGCTCCGGCTCTTCCACGGCCGGGGCGGCTCGATCGGGCGGGGCGGCGGCCCGACGCGGGAGGCGATCATCGCCCAGCCGCCGGGCGCGGTCGCGGGCCAGATCCGGCTGACCGAGCAGGGCGAGGTCATCTCGTCGCGCTACTCGCATTCCGAGATCGGCTACGCGCATCTCGAGACGCTGGTCGCGGCGACGCTGGAGGCCACGCTGATGCCCGCCGCCGAGGCCTCGCTGGAGGAGCATGTCGGCATCATGGATGCGATGTCGGAACATGCCTTCCGCGCCTACCGGAGCCTCGTCTTCGAGACCGAGGGGTTCGAGGAGTTCTTCTGGTCCTCGACCGTGATCAGCGAGATCGCCGCGCTCAACATCGGCTCGCGTCCCGCCTCGCGCGCCAAGACGCGCTCGATCTCCTCGCTCCGCGCGATCCCCTGGGTGTTCTCCTGGGCGCAGTGCCGGATCATGCTGCCGGCCTGGTACGGCTTCGGCTCGGCGGTCGCGGAATGGTGCGAGGCGAACGGCGATCCGGAGGGCGCGCGGCTCGCGGCGCTCAGCGCGGAATGGCCGTTCTTCCATGCGATGGTCTCGAAGATCGACCTGATGATCGGCAAGAGCGATCTCGCAATGGCCGCCAACTACGCCGATCTCTGCGAGAACCGCGAGATCCGCGACCGGATCTTCGGGCGGATCACCCGCGAATGGGAACTGACGGTGCGCGCGCTCGAGATGATCACCGGCTCCTCGCCGGTGGAGCGCAACCAGGGCGGCGAGGCCAAGGCGAAGCTGCGCCACCGCACGCCCTATCTCGACGCGCTGAACCACATCCAGGTGGAACTGCTGAAGAAGACGCGGCTCGCGGGACCCGACGAGATGTCGGAGAAGACCCACCGCGGGATCCTGCTCTCGATCAACGGCGTCGCCTCGGGCCTGCGCAACACCGGCTAGGCCGGCGGTCCGGATCTCCCCGCGGCACAGCCCGCGGGGAGATCCGGAGGCCTCAGCCGATCCGGTAGTTCGGGCTCTCCCGCGTGATCTGCACGTCGTGCACGTGGGATTCGCGCAGGCCCGCGTTGGTGATCCGGACGAATTCGCAGTTGCCGCGCATCGAATCGATCGTCGCGTGGCCGGTATAGCCCATCGCCGCGCGCAGCCCGCCCACCATCTGGTGCAGCACCGCGTTGACGCCGCCCTTGTAGGGCACCTGACCCTCGATCCCCTCGGGGACGAGCTTTTCCGCGCTGACCTCCTTCTGGAAGTAGCGGTCGGCCGAGCCGCGCGCCATCGCGCCGAGCGAGCCCATGCCGCGGTAGGACTTGAAGCTGCGGCCCTGGTAGAGGATCACCTCGCCCGGCGCCTCGTCGGTGCCGGCGAGGATCGAGCCCACCATCGCGCAGGCCGCGCCCGCGCCGATCGCCTTGGCGAAGTCGCCGGAGAACTTGATGCCGCCGTCGGCCACGACCGGATGGCCGGTCTTCGCGGCCTCCTCGGCGCAGTCGCTGATCGCGGTCATCTGCGGCACGCCGACCCCCGCGACGATGCGCGTGGTGCAGATCGAGCCCGGGCCGATGCCGACCTTGACCGCGTTCGCCCCGGCGTCGAGCAGCGAGCGCGTCGCCGCGGCGGTCGCGACGTTGCCGGCGAGGATCTGGCAGTCGGGCGCGTGTTCCCTGAGCCGCCTGACCGCGTCCACGACGCTCGAGGAATGGCCATGGGCGGTGTCGATGACGATGAGATCGGCGCCCGCCTCGAGCAGCGCGACCGAGCGCTCGAACCCCGCCTCGCCGACGGTCGAGGCGGCGGCGACGCGGAGCCGGCCGAGGTCGTCCTTGGCGGCGCGCGGGTTCAGCACCGCCTGTTCGAGATCCTTGATCGTCAGGAGCCCGGTCAGCCGCCCGCCCTCGTCGACGACGAGGAGCTTCTCGATCCGGCGGCTCTCCATCAGGCTCTTGGCCTCGTCGAGCGCGGCGGGCTCGCGCAGCATCGCGAGGTTCTCGGAGGTCATCATCGCGCTCACGGGCGTGTCGTCGCTCGAGGCGAAGCGCATGTCGCGATTGGTGACGATGCCGACGACGACGCCCCGGTCGTCGACGACCGGGAAGCCGGTGATCCGGTAGCGTTCCTGCAGCGCCTTGGCGTCGCGCAGCGTCTGGTCGGGGCGCAGCGTCACCGGGGCGTAGACCACGCCCGAGACGAAGCGCTTCACCCGCTGCACCTCGGAAGCCTGGCCCGCGACGTCGAAATTGCGGTGGATGACGCCGAGGCCGCCCGCCTGGGCCATCGCGATCGCCATGCGCGATTCGGTCACCGTGTCCATCGCCGCGCTCAGCAGCGGGATGTTGAGCGTGATCTTCTCGGTGACCCGGGTCCGGACATCCGCGGTCGCCGGCAGGATCTCCGACGCGCCCGGCACCAGCAGTACGTCGTCGAACGTCAATGCTTCGCGAAATTCCATCTGCGTGACTCTCCAGGACCGGCCGCGAGGGGATTGGCCCGTCCTATTCCACGCGGCCGGGGAAAAGGGAACCCTTTCGAGGCGGGTTGACGCCGGTCGGCGCCGGGACGTTGAAACCCGGCGCCCCGGGCCTAGCCTCGCAAGGCGCGGGGCGCGTCGCCGCTCCGCGTGGCACGGGAGAGAGAATGATCGAGATCGGAGTGATCAGCGAGCGCTGGCTGGAGGCCGCGGCCGGACTCGCGCGGGCGGGTGTGCCCTATCTGATCCTGGCGGGGGCGGTGATCGCCGCGCTCGCGCTGCATCGCGCCGGCGTCTGGATCATGGCCCGGCTGCTGGTGCATGACCGGAGCTTCGCGGCGCGGGCGATCCGGCGCACCAAGCGGCCGACGCGGCTCGCCTTCGTCGCGGTGGCGCTCCTCATCGCGCTCTCCACCGTCAGCCTGCCCTTCGCGGTCGAGGCGCAGGCCCGCCACCTGGTCGCGGCGATGCTGATCGTGCTGGTGGGCTGGGCCGCCGTCCTGCTGGTCGCGCTCGTCTCGGACATCCTGCTGAGCCACTACCGGCTCGACGTCGAGGACAACCTCCAGGCCCGGCGCCAGATCACGCAGGTGCGCATCCTGCGGCGCACGGTCCAGAGCCTCGTCGTGCTCTTCACCATCGCGGCGGTGCTGCTGACCTTCCGCCAGATCCAGCAGTACGGCGTGAGCCTGCTCGCCTCGGCGGGGGCGGCGGGGATCATCCTCGGCCTCGCGGCGAAGCCGGTGCTCTCGAACCTGATCGCGGGCATCCAGATCGCGATCACCCAGCCGATCCGGATCGAGGACGTGGTGATCGTCGAGAACGAATGGGGCTGGATCGAGGAGATCGGCTCCTCCTTCGTCACCGTGCGGCTCTGGGACTGGCGGCGGCTGGTCGTGCCGCTGAGCTATTTCGTCGAGCAGCCGTTCCAGAACTGGACGCGGGAATCGGCGGCGATCATCGGCGAGGTGCGCTGGCACGTGGACTATGGCGTGCCCGTCGGCGCGGTGCGGAAAAAGTTCGAGGAACTCGTCGCCGCCTCGCCGCTCTGGGACCGGCGGGTGGTGAACCTGCAGGTGGTCGACTCGACGGGGGAGGGGATCCAGCTGCGCGGCCTGATGAGCGCGCGCAATTCGCCGATCGCCTGGGATCTGCGCTGCGAGATCCGCGAGAAGCTCATCGACTGGCTCCAGGCCGAATATCCCGAGCACCTGCCGCGCCAGCGCTTCGAGACCCGCGCGCGTCCGGCGCCCGAACCCGCGCGCGCCGCCGCCGAATGAGGGGCGCCCCGCCAAGGGCCGGGCGCCCGGTCCGTCAGGGCTCCACCGGGAGGTAGAGTTCGCCCTTCTCGCGGAACTTCTCCGCCATCTCCGCGAGTCCCGATTTCCGGGCCTCCGCGCGGATGTCGTGGCTGATCCGCATCGAGCAGAACTTCGGCCCGCACATCGAGCAGAAATGCGCGACCTTGTGCGCCTCCTTCGGCAGGGTCTCGTCGTGGAAGGCGCGCGCGGTGTCCGGGTCGAGGCCGAGGTTGAACTGGTCTTCCCAGCGGAACTCGAAGCGCGCGCGGCTGAGCGCGTCGTCGCGGATCCGCGCCGCCGGGTGGCCCTTGGCGAGATCGGCGGCGTGGGCGGCGATCTTGTAGGTGATGACGCCGGTCTTGACGTCGTCGCGGTCCGGCAGGCCGAGATGCTCCTTCGGCGTCACGTAGCAGAGCATCGCCGTGCCGTACCAGCCGATCATCGCCGCGCCGATCCCGCTGGTGATATGGTCGTAGCCTGGCGCGATATCGGTCGTGAGCGGCCCGAGCGTGTAGAAGGGCGCCTCGCCGCAGAGGTCGAGCTGCTTCTCCATGTTCTCCCGGATCTTGTGCATCGGCACATGGCCGGGGCCCTCGATCATCACCTGGCAGTCCTTCGCCCAGGCGATCCGCGTGAGTTCGCCCAGCGTCTCGAGCTCCGCGAACTGCGCCGCGTCGTTCGCATCGGCGATCGAGCCGGGGCGCAGCCCGTCGCCGAGCGAGAAGCTCACGTCATGGGCGCGCATGATGTCGCAGATCTCGTCGAAATGCTCGTGGAGGAAGCTCTCGCGATGGTGGTGCAGGCACCATTTCGCCATGATCGAGCCGCCGCGGCTGACGATCCCCGTGACCCGGTCCGCGGTGAGCGGGATATGCGCGAGCCGCACGCCCGCGTGGATGGTGAAATAGTCGACCCCCTGTTCGGCCTGTTCGACCAGCGTGTCGCGGAACACCTCCCACGAGAGATCCTCGGCGATCCCGCCCACCTTCTCGAGCGCCTGGTAGAGCGGGACGGTCCCGATCGGCACCGGGCTGTTGCGGATGATCCACTCGCGGATGTTGTGGATGTTGCGGCCCGTGGAGAGGTCCATCACCGTGTCCGCGCCCCAGCGGATCGCCCAGACCATCTTCTCGACCTCCTCCTCCATCGAGGAGGTGACGGCGGAATTGCCGATGTTGGCGTTGATCTTCACGAGGAAGTTGCGCCCGATCACCATCGGCTCGAGTTCGGGGTGGTTGATGTTGGCGGGCAGGATCGCGCGGCCGGCGGCGATCTCGGCGCGGACGAATTCGGGCGTGACCTGATCGGGGATCGCGGCGCCGAAGCTCTCGCCGTCGCGGGCGGCGGCGCGGCCGAGGTTCTCGCGGATCGCCGCGTATTCCATCTCGGCCGTGACGATCCCGGCGCGGGCATAGGCGAGCTGCGTGACCGCCGCCGTCCCCTTCGCCCGGCGCGGGCGCGGCGGGCTGGCGAAGGCGGGGACGAGCCGCGCGCCCTCGGCGAAGCCGTTGTCCTCGGGCTTCACCACGCGGGGGGCGGCCACTTCCTCGGTGTCGCCGCGCGCGGCGATGAAGGGCGCCCGGGCGGGCGCGAGGCCGCGGGCGATGTCGATCTCCGCCGCGGGATCGGTGTAGGGGCCGGAACTGTCGTAGACCGCGACCGGCGGCTCTCCCGCGCTCGGGTGCGGGTCGATCTCGCGCAGCGGCGCGCGGAGGCCCGCGTGCAGGCTACCTTCGCGATAGACCTTGCGCGAGGCGGGGAAGGGGCCGGTGGTGACGCTCGGGGGCGCGGTATCTTTCATGGCGATGCTCCCTGGAAGAGGACGAACCTTCCGGAGCGACCGCGTGGATCACGGGATGCGCGCTTTCAGCGCGGATATGAGCCATGGCACCGTCCCTCCGCCAGCGTGAACTGGATCAGGTTCAAAGGGTCACCGCGCGTTCTAGCGGTATCTCAGCCCCTTGCCGGGACTCCCCTGGTTAGGCCTCGCAATAGAGCGGCGAAGCGCCGCCGGGTCAACAGTCTACTTCCTCCGTCGCCTCCCCGGCCCTGGCCCCGCCGCGGAAGCCGGTCGCGACCACGAACTTCTCCGAGGAGTCGCTCCGGCTCGAGGGCGGCTTGACGTGGCGGACCTTGGCGAAGAGCCGGTTCAGCCGGGTGACGATGGAGGGATCGGCGCCGCCGCCGAGCACCTTGGCGACGAAGGTGCCGCCCGGGACCAGCACGTCCTCGCAGAGGTCGATCGCCGCCTCGACGAGGGCGGTGATGCGCATGTGGTCGGTGCGCGGATGGCCCGAGGCCGCCGCCGCCATGTCCGACATCACCACATCCGCCTGGCCGCCGAGCCAGTCGCGGATCTGTCCGTCCGCCCCCTCCTCGAGGAAGTCGAGCACGTGAAGCTCGGCCCCCGGGATCGGCTCGACCTCCTGCAGGTCGATGCCGAGGACGCGGCCCCGGGGCTTGCCCGCCCGCTCGCCGAGCGCGTTGACGCGCGCGACCGCGACCTGGCTCCAGCCGCCGGGGGCGTGGCCGAGATCCACGACGCGCGCGCCGGGCTTGAGGAAGCCGAACTTGTCGTCGATCTCGGTGATCTTGTAGGCCGCGCGGCCGCGGTAGCCCTCGGCGCGGGCGCGCTGGACATAGGGATCGTTCAGCTGGCGCTGGAGCCAGAGCGTCGAGGAGAGCTTGCGGCCCTTCGCGGTCTTCACCCGCACGGTCAGATCGCGGCGGCCGCGGCCCGAACCCTGTTTCCTGCTGTCGCTCATCTTCCGTCCGTTTCGGCGCTGGCCCGCCCCCTCTCTGCGCGGGCGGGGCGGCGGGGTCAAGCGTGGGGGCGGTCCCGGGCCTATTCGGGGCGCGGTCCGTCGCCGAAGGCGCCGTTGGCGCTCATCATCGCGAACAGCATCCCCTCGCGCAGCCCGCGGTCGGCGACCCGCATCGAGTCGGTCGGCCAGACCCGGAGCAGGGTCTGCAGGATCGCCGCGCCCGACATGATGAGTTCGGACCGGTCGCGTCCGAGGCCGACATCCGTCCGCCGCCCCTCGGGGCCGAGGCGCAGGAACCGGCCGATCACCTCGTCGATCGCCTTGGCGCTCAGATGCATCCCGTCCACCTTGCGCCGGTCGTAGCGGCGGAGCCCGAGATGGGCCGCGCCGACGGTGGTCACGGTCCCGGAGGTCCCGATCATCTGGAAGCCCGTGCTGTCGCGCTCGGCCAAGCCCTGGAGATAGGGTTTGAACCCGGTGATCTGCTCCTCGAAGAACCAGGACATGAGCGCGAAGCGCGCCGCGTCGTCGGCCACGTCGTTGTAGCGTTCGTGCAGCGTCGCGACGCCGAGCGGGACGGAGATGAAATCGACGATCCGCGCGCCGCGCGCCAGCGGTTCCGGCCCGACGCGAAGGTTGACGATGGCCTGGGCGCGGCCCTCGGGCGGCACGTCGGAAAGGTCGATCCAGACGAGCTCGGTCGAGCCGCCGCCGATGTCGAAGACCAGCACCTGGGTCGCATCCTCCGCGACCAGCGGCGCGCAGGAGATGACCGCGAGCCGCGCCTCCTCCTCCGGCCGGATCACCTCGAGCCGGAGCCCGGTCTCGCGCGTCACGCGGGCGAGGAAATGCCGTCCGTTGCGCGCGCGCCGGCAGGCCTCGGTCGCGACGAGCCGCATCGTGCCGACCTGATAGCGGCGCAGCTTGTCCGCGCAGACCTCGAGCGCGGAGATCGTGCGCGCGATCGAGCCATGGGAGAGGTGGCCGGTCCGCTCGAGCCCCGAGCCGAGCCGGACCGATTTCGCAAATGCGTCCACGACGCGGAAATGCCCGCCTTCGGGGGTTGCGATCAGCATCCGGCAGCTGTTCGTGCCCAGATCGAGGGCTGCGTACAGCTCCGGTTCAGCCCGCGCAGGTTTACAACCTGGGCGCTTTGGGGGCGCCGGTGCGACACGATCCTGCGCGGACACCTGAAGGTCCTGCGCCATTTGGTAACCGAGACATGCGCCGGCGGGTCAGTCCGCCGGTTTTGTCAAGAAAGTTACATGAGTGATGGACGCGACGCAAGGAGAGCCCCCGACGCTCACGTCGGGGTGTCCGCCACGCGCCGGCCGGAAGCCTCAGGCCGCGCCGCTCTTCGCCAGCGGGATCTCCCGGTAGCCGAGCGAGACGCAGAGGTCATAGGAGAGATTGGGATTGTTGAGCGTGTAGATGTGCAGATGCTCGACGCCCTCGGCCATCAGCGCCTCGACCTGCTTGCGCGCGAGTTCGATCGAGAGCGAATAGGCGTCCTCCGCCGTTTCCGTCTTCTCGAAGGCCTCGTGCATCCAGGCCGGCACCCGCGCCTGGCAGCGGGCGGCGAAATTGACCATCTTGCGGAAGTTCTCGACCGGCAGGATGCCCGGATGGATCGGCGCGGTGATGCCGGCCTTCGCGCAGAGGTCGCGGAAGCGCAGGAAATCCTCGTTCTCGAAGAAGAACTGGGTGAGCGCGTTGCTCGCCCCCGCCTCCAGCTTGCGCCGGAGATTGGCGATGTCGCTCTCGAGGCTCTCGGCCTCCGGATGCTTCTCCGGATAGGCGGCGACGGAGATCTCGAAATCCCCGGCCTCGCGCAGCGCGGCGACGAGTTCGGCCGCGCCCGCGAACCCGCCCGGATGCGGGGTGAAGCGGGTCTCGCCCTTCGGCGGATCGCCGCGCAGGCCGACGATGCGGCGCAGTCCGAGCCGCGCGTAGTTGCGCGCGACGCCGAGCGTCTCCTCGCGCGTCGCGCCGACGCAGGTCAGATGACCCGCGACGTCGAGCCGGGCGCGGTCGAGGATCGCCTGGATCGCGGCGTAGGTCCGGTCCCGCGTCGTGCCGCCCGCCCCGTAGGTGACCGAGACGAAGTCCGGCCCGAGCGGCGCCAGCCGCTCGACCGAGCGCCACAGGCGCAGGCTCGCCTCGGGGGAATGCGGTGGAAAAAATTCGAAGGAAAGGCTCGGAAGAGCCCTGGTCGCTGTCTCAGCCATGATGCACCGGTCCGTACCGACAATGATTTTCGCGGGTGCGACCATACATGAGCTACGACTTTCCGGCAACGGCTAACGCGGGGCCGGACGCGGAACGGCGGCGGGTTCCGCGCGCCATCCGGGCGCGGCGCGCCGGCGCGCCGGCGCGCCGGCGAAGAGCGCGGCGAGCTTCGCGGCTTCGCGGTCGATGTCGTGGCGCTCCAGTACCCGCGCGCGCGCCGCCAGCCCCATCGCGGCGAGAGCCGGGCGCGGCGTCCGCGCCAGCGCGACCAGCGCCTCGGCCAGCGCGGCGCCGTCTCCCGCCGGAACGAGCCAGCCCGTCTCCGGCCGGACCAGTTCCGGAATGCCCGCCACATAGGTCGAGACGACCGGCCGCGCCGCCGCCATCGCCTCCATCACCACCATCGGCAGCCCTTCGGCGAAGCTTGGCATCACCAGCGCGTGCGCGGCGTCGAGCTCGGCGCGTACCCGCGCCTCGTCGACCCAGCCGGTGATCGTGACGCGCCGGGCGAGCCCCCGGGCCGCGATCGCGGCCTCGAGCGCGCCCCGCAGTTCCCCGTCGCCGACCAGCGTCAGGCGGATGTCCTCGTCCCGCGCCGCGCGGGCCAGCGCGTCGATCAGCAGCAGCTGGCCCTTCTGTTCGACCAGCCGGCCGATCGAGACGAGCCGGACCGGCCCTTCGGGCAGCGGCGCGGGGGCCGGGAAATGCCCGGGCTCGATCCCGCAATGCACGACCTCGATCCGGGGCCAGTCCGCCGCCGGCGCCCAGCGCCGGAGCTGCGCGCTTCCGAAGGCGCTCACCGCGACCGTGAAGGCCGAGCCCGCGATCTTGCGCCCGAGCGCCAGCGCCTCGGGCCGGTCGAATTCCTCCGGCCCATGCGCGGTGAAGCTGTAGCCGAACCCGCCCAGCGCCGCCGCGAGCAGCGCGACGGCGGTCGAGTTGGTGCCGAAATGCGCGTGCACGTGAGATATCTCCCCGGCGCGGCAGCGGCGCGCGAGCCAGGCGGCCTCGGCGAGATAGACGAGATGGCGAAGATAGCGCCGCTCCGCGCGGCGCCCGAGCCAGAGGGCGAGGCGGAGCGCGCGCGCGGCCCGGAGCGGCGCCCGCGCCGCCTCGAGGCCCAGCGTGGCGAGCAGCCGGGCGGGGCCGCGGGCGAGGATGTATTCGACGCGCTCCTGCTCGGCGATGTCGCCCGGATCGACGAGCGGCGCGCCGTGGCCGCGGAGCGCGAAGCGCCGGATCTCGACGCCGCGCCGCTCGAGCGCCCGGATCTCGCGGCGGATGAAACTGTGCGAGGGCGCTGGATAGGTGTTGATGAGATAGGCGATCCGCATCCCGTTCCTCCCGCGCGGGGCGCCCGCCGGGGCGCCGTCGTCAGGGTTTTGTTTAGGGCTTTGGCCCAAACGAACCGTAAACGCCGTGACCGCCGGAGCCCCGAGATGACGACGATCCCCGACGATCCCGGCGCGCGCGCCCGTTTCCGCCCGGCCCGGCGCGCCGCTCCGCTGGCCGATCCCGGCCTCGTCGGCCGCGTCCTGCGCGGCTCCGCCTTCGTGATCCTCGGCTATGGCGCCTCGCAGGCGATCCGGCTCGCCTCGAACCTGATCCTGACCCGGCTGCTCTTTCCCGAGGCCTTCGGGCTGATGGCGCTGGTGACGGTCGCGATGATCGGGCTCGGCGCGTTTTCCGATGTCGGCGTCGGTCCGGCGATCGCGCACAGCCGCCGGGGCGACGATCCGGCCTTCCTCCACGCCGCCTACACGCTGCAGGTCGGCCGGGGCTTCGCGCTCTGGATCGGCGCCTGCCTGGTCG
The DNA here is from genome assembly GCF_006385685.1 of Amaricoccus solimangrovi. GTDB lineage: Bacteria > Pseudomonadota > Alphaproteobacteria > Rhodobacterales > Rhodobacteraceae > Amaricoccus > Amaricoccus solimangrovi. Next base: position 33,098 of record NZ_VFRP01000021.1, read on the forward strand.
CCTGGCCCGTCGCCGCCTTCTATGGCGAGCCGGCGCTCGCGCGGCTCCTGCCCGCCGTGGGCTTCTGCTCGGTGATCACCGGGTTCAATTCGGTCGCGGTCGAGACCGCGCACCGCCATCTGCTGCTCGGCCGGGTGACGCTGATCGAACTCGCGAGCCAGGCCGCGGGCACGATCGCCATGGTGATTCTCGCCTTCGCCACCCGGTCGATCTGGGCGCTGGTGCTCGGGGGCGCGGCGGCCTCGGCCGCGAAGCTCGCGCTCAGCCATCTCTGCCTGCCCGGACCGCCGAACCGGCTCGGCTGGGAGCCGGCGGCGCGGCGCGAGCTGGTCCGGTTCGGGCGCTGGATCTTCCTCAGCACGCTCTGCGGCTTCCTGCTGTCGCAGGGCGACAAGCTGATCCTCGGCAAGTATCTCCCGCTCGAACTGCTCGGGATCTACAACATCGGCTTCTTCCTCGCGAGCTTCCCGCTGCTCCTCGGCAAGGCGCTGACCGAGCGGATGGTGATCCCGCTCTACCGCGAGCATCCGCCCGCGCGCTCGGCGCGGAATTTCGCGCGGCTCAGGCGGATGCGTGCGATCCTGACCGGCGGGATCCTCGCGCTTCTGGCGCTGATGGCCTTCTCCGGCGTCTGGCTGGTCGATCTGCTCTATGACGCGCGTTTCGCGACGGCGGGGCCGATCGTGGTCCTGATCGCGGTGGCGCAGATGCCGCAGGCGATCGGGCTCACCTACGATCTCGCCGCGCTCGCGGCGGGGGAGTCGCGCCGGTTCTTCCTCCAGATGGCGCCGCGCGCGCTGGCGCAGGCCGCGCTCCTGCTTCTGGGGGCGGCGAGCTTCGGCCTGCCGGGCGCGCTCGGGGGGCAGGCGCTCGCGGCCGTGCTCACCTATCCGCTGATCGTGCGGCTCGCGCGCCGCTACGGCGCCTGGGACGCGGCGCATGACGCGGGCTTCGCCGCGCTCGGCCTGCTTCTTGGCGGGCTCGCGCTCTGGGCGCGCTGGCCGGAAGTCGCGGGGCTCGCCAGCCTCGGCTGACACGGGCCCCGCGCGCCCTCAGGCGTAATAGGGCTCGACCGGCCCGTCCTCGGCGCGGTTCAGGATCACGCCGAGAAGCGGCGTCTCGCCGAAGAGTTTCTCGCAGCTCCGGATCTGCGTCGGGGTGGTGATCCCGGCGCCCGCGACGAGCAGCAGCGCGTCGAGCCGGGGCAGGATCGCCAGCACATCGTCGCAGGCCAGCGCCGGCGGCAGGTCGCAGAGGATCACGTCCGGGGCGAAGCCGGCCTCGATCCGCGCCAGCGCCGCGGCCGTTCCCGGCTCCTCGAGCAGTTCCGCCGGATTGCCGACCGGCGCCGCGTTGAGGCCGAGGGCGAGGTTGGGACCCACGCGGCGCAGATGGTCCGCCGGCGCGGTCCGGCCGGCCAGCAGATCCTCGATGCGCGCGCTTCCCCGCTGGCCCAGCGCCTTCGCGAGGCTCGGGATGCGCAGATCGAGATCGAGCGCGATCACCCGGCAGCTCTCCCGCCGCGCGACGCTGAGCGCGAGATTGGCGGTGACGAAGGTCTTGCCGCAGCCGGGGCTCGCCGAGGTGATCCCGACCCGCCGCCAGCCCCGCTCGCGCAGCGCGCGCAGCATGCGCGTGCGCAGGAGGTCGAAGGGCACATGCGCGGGATCGCTCCGCCCGCCGGCCACGATCCGGTTCCGCGCGAGCCGCCGGGGCTCGAGCACGGCCTCGGCCAGCGCCGCCCAGGCGGCTTCCGATCCCGGCGCGGTCCCCCCCGCGAGCCCTCTCTCCATCATCGTCATCGTTCCCAACTCCCACCGCGGCGACCAGACGCCATGGGGCGAAGATAAGCGCGCATCAGGCTCTCAGGAGTAAACTCCCGAAGCGGATCTCCGTCATGGTTAATCTTAACGCTGTTAGAGTTCGAAAACAGGTCGTCATCCGTGTATCCGTTGTTGCGTGGGGTTTGGGTGGTTCTCTGGTATATTCGGAAAACTACCCAGTAGTTGGGTGACATATATTAAAATGAGTGGCACGTTTTCGTTACGTGTTCGTGGCGTTGATATCGCCGTGAACATGCCGGACCGGGTGCGTCTTCTCGACGACGTCAGGGCGCGGCTGCGCGCCGGCGCGGGTTTCGCGATTGCGACGCTGAATCTCGATCACATGGTCAAGCTGCGGCGGATCCCGGAATTCACCGACGCCTATCGGCGCCAGGATCTCGTGACGGCGGATGGCAATCCGATCGTCTGGCTCTCGTGGCTCGCGGGGCGGCCGGTGTCGCTGGTTCCGGGTTCCGATCTCGTCGAGCCGCTGGCGGCGCTGGCGGCGGAGGAGGGCAAGCCGGTCGCGCTCATCGGCTCGACGCCCGCCGCGCTCGAGCGCGCGGCGCGGCATCTCGGCGCGGCGCATCCGGGGCTTCGCATCGCCGCCTGCCTCGCGCCGGGCCGGGGGTTCGATCCGGCCGGGGCGGAAGCCGATGCGATGATCGCGGCGCTGGGCGCGTCCGGGGCACGGATGGCCTTCCTCGCGCTCGGCGCGCCGAAGCAGGAGATGTTCGCGGCCCGCTGCCGCGAGGCGCTGCCCGGGGTGGGGCTGGTCTCGGTCGGCGCGGGGCTCGACTTCCTCGCGCGGACCCAGCGGCGCGCGCCGGCCTGGATGCGTCGGGCGGCGCTCGAATGGCTCTGGCGGGTCGGCACGGACCCGCGGCGGCTCGCCCGGCGCTACGCCGAATGCGCGCTGGCCCTGCCCGGGCTCGCGCTGGGCGCCGCGCGGACGCGGGGCTGAGGAGCCGCGCGGAAGGCGTCGTCGCGCCGCTCGGGCTCAGCGCTCCGGCGACGCGGTCGTGTCGGCGGCGGGGGGCGGGGCGGCGAGGCCCGCCGCCCGGGCGAGCCGGGCGACGATCGGGCCGAGCGGCGTCACGGCCCGGTCCACCGCGCCAAGGCCGAGGCCGAGGAGCACGACCAGCGCGAGCCAGCGCAGGCGGCGCCTCCGCCGCTCGCCCGGCGCGTGGACATAGGGGATCGCGACGACCGGGCGCAGGCCGAGCCGGCGTTCCATCGCCGCGGAGCTTCGGGGCGCGCTGTTCAGGATCTCGAGCATGAACCCGATCCCGCCCGCGAGCGCGACGCTCGCCCCGGCGCCGAGCGCGACGATCTTCTTGCGGTTCGGCCCGACCGGCAGTTCCGGCACCTCGGCGGATTCGACGATGCGGAACCGTTCCGCCCGCTCGCTCGCCTCCAGCTCGGCGCCGGTGCGGGCCTCGGCGTGGCGCCGGGTCACGTCGGTCGAGAGCGCCCGCGCTTCGCCGAGCCCGCGGCTCAGCGCGTCGAGTTCCGCGCCGACCCGCGGCGTGTCGCGGATCGAGGCCTCGAGCACCTCCGCCCGGGCGGCCATCTCGTCGCCCTGCGCCCTCAGCCGATCGATCTGCGCCGAGAGCTGGGCGCTCTGCCGCTCGAGCGCGGCGCGGCGTTCCGCCGCCGGGCCGTCGCCCGGCGCCGCGCCCCTGGCGCCGGCGGGCGCCAGCAGCGCCTTCACCGCCGCGATCTGTTCGCGCAGCTTGCGGATCTCCGGATGGTTCGGCGCCAGCGCGCTTCCCTTCGCGATCAGCGCGAGTTCGAGTTCGCGCAGCCGCGCCTCGCCGGGATCGGCGGTCGCGCCGTCGAGCGGGCGCGCCCCGGCCGCGGCCGCGCCAAGGTCGGCGCGCTTGACCTCGAGCTCCATCGCCCGGCGATCGATCCCCAGCATGTCCTCGCGGAGCCGGGCGAGCGCGCCGCGGCGCGACTCGAGGCTCTCGGGCAGCGCGTCGGCATGGGCCGCCTTGAAGGCGGCGATCTCGGCCTCCTTCGCCTCCAGCGCGGCGCGGAGCCGCGCATCCTCGGACTGGAAATAGGCCAGCGTGTCCTCGGCCCGGCCGGCGCGGACCAGCCGGTTGCGCGCCACCGCCTCGGCCGCGAGATCATTCGCGATCGTCGCCGCCTTGACGGCGTCGTCGAGCGTGACGGAGATCGTGAAGGCGAAAAGCCCGCCGCCGGTTCCGCCCCCCCAGGGGTTCGTCTGGCCGGTCGCCGTCGAGATGCTCTCGATCCGCGTCGCATCGCGCAGGAGTTCGCGCCGCGCCTCGCGCGTCGCGCCGGGCAGGTCGAAGAGGTCCATCCGGTCGAGCAACGCGTCGAGACTGTCCCGCGCCATCAGCTGTTCCTCGATCAGCTGCAGCCGGGCGGTCGCGGACAGATCGACGGTCGAGCGGGCCAGCTCGTCCGGGATCCGCGGGCTCTCGACGAGGATCTTGGTCGTCGCCTCGAAGCTCGGCGGGCGGGAGAGCGCGAAGGCGACGGTGAGCGCGCCGCCGGTCAGCACGAGCGGCAGCGCGAGCGGCAGGCGCCGCCGCGCGATCCGGGCGAACTCGCCGATCATTTCCTTCGGGTCCATCCGCGTTCCTCCCGGTCGTCGCGACTTCGCCGCGCATCCTCGGGGGCGGGGGTTTACAACCCGTGACCGGATCCCCACGATCGCGAACGCGGATCCGGACGGAGGGGGCTCGCCTCACATTCGCGGCATCGCGGGTGCGAAGAACCCTGACAGCCCGCCGAAAACACGCTAAAACAAGGACTTCCGTCAGCGGTGGCGCTGTGGCGTTTTCGCGACGGAAAGGTTTCCGTCCCCCGTTGAACTTCCGTGACGATCAGAACGAGGCGCCCCTGACACAGATGTATCAGACACCGATCGCCCCGCCGCCCCCGTCCGAGGACGCGCGGGACAGCACCGCTCCGGCCGAGACGGCGCGCCCGGCGCGGAGGTTCCGCCCCGGCCGCTGGGCCGTGCTGCTCGTCGTCCTCGCGGCCGCGGGCTATGGCGGGTGGCGGGCCTGGTCGGCCGACGAGGCCACCCTGCTCCGGCCTCCCAGCGCGCCCGTGACGGTCGGCGACGTCGAGGTGAACGTGCTCGCGACCGGCATGCTGAAGCCTTCGAAGCTCGTCGCGGTCGGCTCCCAGGCCTCGGGGAGGATCACGGATCTGCCGGTCAGCGTCGGGGATACCGTGAAGCGGGGCGACCTGATCGCGACGATCGATTCCACCCGGCAGGAGAACGACCTCAAGACCTCCGAGGCGACGCTCGCCGCGACGAGGGCGCAACTCGTCGAGAAGCAGGCGACGCTCCTGAACGAGAAGAAGACGCTGGAGCGGCAGCGCACGCTCGCCGCGCGCAACACGATCGCGGCCTCCGATCTCGACACGGCCGAGGCCGCCGTGGCGGTGACCGAGGCGCAGATCGAGGCGACCGGGGCGCAGATCGAGGCCGCGCGCGTCGCGGTGGAGAGCGCGAAGGTCAACCTCGGCTACACGCGGATCACCGCGCCGATGGACGGAACCGTGCTCGCCGTCGTCGCGCAGCAGGGGCAGACGGTGAATGCGACGCAGTCCGCGCCGACGATCGTGGTGCTCGGCGATCTCTCGACGATGACGATCCACGCCGAGATCTCCGAGGCCGACGTGGTGCGCGCGCGGCCCGGGCAGCCGGTCTGGTTCACGATCCTCGGCGATCCGGACACGCCGCATCCTGCGACGCTTTCCTCGATCGCGCCCGCGCCCGACAGCGTGGTCGACGACCAGATGCTGACCGGCTCGACCAGCGACGCGAGTTCGGAGGCGATCTATTACAACGGGCTCTTCACGGTACCGAACCCGGACGGCGAACTCCGCACCTACATGACGGCGCAGGTCCGCGTCGTCATCGACCGCGCCGAGGGCGTGCTGACGGTGCCGGCCTCGGCGCTGGGCCAGCGGCGCGAGGACGGCCTGACCGAGATCGGGGTGCTCGGCGCCGACGGCGCGGTGGAGTGGCGCTGGGTCGAGGTCGGGTTGAACGACCGCGATCGGGCCGAGGTCCGCTCCGGCCTGACGGAGGGGGAGCGCGTCGTGCTCGGCGCCGGAACGGCGGCGGACGACGGCCAGCAGGGCAGCGCGGCCCGGCGCGCGGCGGCGCGCATGCCTCCGCCGCCGATGGGCCTCTAGGGGGCGGGCGCGTGAGCGAGAGCGCCTATCTGGAGGCGGCGCCGCGGCGGCGGCCCCGCGCCCGGGCCGCGGCCGGGACGCCGATCCTGTCGCTGCGGGGGATCCGGCGGGAATATCCGTCGGGCGAGGAAACGGTGACGGTGCTGCGCGGCGTCGATCTCGACATCGGCCGGGGCGAGATGGTCGCGATCATGGGCGCCTCGGGCTCCGGCAAGTCGACGCTGATGAACATCCTCGGCTGCCTCGACCGGCCGAGCGGCGGGCGGTACCTGATCGAGGGCCGCGACGTCGCCGCGCTCGACCCCGACGCGCTGGCCGCGCTGCGCCGCGAGCATTTCGGCTTCATCTTCCAGCGCTACCACCTGCTGCCGGAACTGAGCGCGCTCGGCAACGCCGAGATCCCGGCGGTCTACGCCGGCGCCCCGCCGGGCGCGCGGCGGGCGCGGGCCGCGGAGCTGCTCGGGCGGCTCGGCATGGGCGAGCGACTCCACCACCGGCCGGGCCAGCTTTCCGGCGGCCAGCAGCAGCGCGTCTCCATCGCCCGCGCGCTGATGAACGACGCCGACATCATCCTCGCCGACGAGCCGACGGGCGCGCTCGACAGCCACAGCGGCGAGGAGGTGCTGCGCATCCTCGAGGAACTGCACGCGGGCGGCCGGACCATCGTGCTCGTCACGCACGACCCGAAGGTGGCCGCGCGGGCGGAGCGGGTGATCGAGGTCAGCGACGGCGAGATCGTCTCGGACACGCGCCAGCCGCGGGCGGCCAATGTCGCGGTGCTGCCGGCGCGCGGCCGGTTCGGGGGGCGGGAAGATGTCGGGCGGCGCGGCCTCCCCGGCTTCGCGGGGATCTGGCTCGGCCGGCTCGGCGAGGCGTTCCGGATGGCGCTGATCTCGATGGCCGCGCACCGGCTGCGCAGCTTTCTCACGATGCTCGGCATCATCATCGGCATCGCCTCGGTCGTGAACGTGGTGGCGCTCGGCCGCGGATCGCAGGAGCGCGTGCTCGCCAACATCTCGAGCCTCGGCACCAACACGCTGGAGATCTTCCCGGGCGAGGACATGGGCGACGTGCGCTCGGGCCGCGTGCGGACGCTCCTCGCCGCCGACGCCGCCGCGCTGGCGCGCGAGCCCTTCGTCGTCGCGACGACGCCCACGGTGCAGAAGGGGGTCACGCTGCGCTACGGCGCGATCGAATCGAGCGCCCAGGTGGTCGGGGCGAGCGCGGGCTTCTTCGTCACCAAGGGGATGACCATCGCGAGCGGCGCCTTCTTCGGCGACGACGCGGTCGCCGCGCGCGATCAGGTCGTGGTGATCGACACCAACACCCGCGACCTGCTCTTTCCAGACGAGCCGAGCCCGATCGGCAAGGTCATGCTGGTCGGGCGCATGCCCGCGCGGGTGATCGGCGTCGCGGAGCGCCAGGCGACCTTCGGGAACGCGACGAGCCTCGTCGTCTACATGCCCTATACCGCCGTCCAGACCCGGCTCATCGGTGACGAGAGTCTCAGGAGCATCAATCTCCGGGTCGACGACGCGACCGACATGGGCCAGGCGCAGCAGGCGGTGACCGCCTTCCTCGCCGCCCGGCACGGGGCGCGCGACTTCTTCATCATCAACAACGACGACATCCGCCAGACGATCACCAGCACCGCGAACACGCTCGCGATGCTGATCGCCGCCATCGCCGTCATCTCGCTCGTCGTCGGCGGGATCGGGGTGATGAACATCATGCTGGTCTCGGTCAGCGAGCGGGTGTCGGAGATCGGCGTCCGGCTCGCCGTCGGCGCCCGGCGCGGCGACATCCTGCGGCAATTCCTGGTCGAGGCGGTCGTGCTCTGCCTCGTCGGCGGCGTGCTCGGCATCCTGACCGCGCTCGGCATCGGCTGGGCGATCACCGCGGCCAACGCGCAGTTCGCGCTGGTCTATTCGACCGGTGCGATGCTCGCGGCCGTCGGCAGCGCGACCGCGATCGGCGTCGTCTTCGGCTACCTGCCCGCGCGCCGCGCGGCCCAACTCGATCCCGTCGCGGCGCTGAGCCGGGCGTGAGGCTCAGGGGCGGATTCCATGCTTCGCGAGGCGCCTGGCCTGGCCTGGATCCGGCCTCCTGCTCGCGTCCCGTCCACTCCTTCGATGAGCCATGCCCTGAACTGTAACGCGAAGGGTACCCCGGAACCGGCTTGTCGCCGGGGCGCAGGATCGTGTGTGTCTCAATCCATTGAGATAATGAGATAATAAATTCAGAGCCTGGATGAAGTGGTGCCGCGTGAGGGATTTGAACCCACGACCTTCGCTTTACAAGAGCGCTGCTCTACCAGCTGAGCTAACGCGGCGGTGCGGGGGTTATAGCGTCGGGGGCCGGTCGCGCACAAGCGGCGGTGGTCAGGCGAGGACGTTCTCGATGCGCGACACGCCCTCGTCGATCACCACGCGCATCGCATTGGCCGCGCGCTCGGGATCGCGGGCGGCGATGGCATGGGCGATGCGCAGGTGGTTCGCCGCGCAGCTCGCGAGGCCGCTCGGGCTCAGCGCCGGCGAGGAAAGCTGGAGCGAGACGGCGAGCGCCGCCTCGATCAGGCTCGAGACCGAGCGCATGAACGGGTTGCGCGAATATTCGGCGATGGCGATGTGGAATTCCAGGTCGACCTTGGCGATCGATTCCTCGGTGTGGTCGGGCCGGTCCATCCGTTCCGCGATCGCGTAGAGCTCCAGGATCTCGTCGTTGGTCGCATGTTTCGCCGCCAGCGCGGCGGCCGCGGGTTCGAGCGCCAGCCGCATCTCGGCGAGGTGGACGACGAAATCGAGATCGACCCCGGCGCCGAGCCGCCAGCTCATCACGTCCGAATCGACGAAATTCCAGCGGACCTTGGGCAGGACGCGGGTGCCGACGCGCGACTTCGCCTCGATCAGCCGCTTGGCGGCCAGCGTCTTCATCGCCTCGCGCAGCACGGTCCGCGAGACGCCGAACTTCTCCATCAGCTCCTGGTCGCCGGGCAGGATCGACCCTTCGGGAATTTCGCCCGCGACGATCGCGCGTCCGAGTTCTTCGACCACGTGGCCATGACTGCCGCGCGGCCGCGGCCCGTGGATGCGGTTGTCGAGGATGCCCATGCTCTATCCTCCGGCGAAGGCACGTTGATCCGTCGATCTGCCCGTCCGCTCGTGAAAGAGCAAGATGACGCGGCGCAGCACGATGAAGAGAAAGAGCAGGAGCCCGACGACGATCTTCGTCCACCAGGACGAGAGGGTGCCGTCGAAGACGATGTAGGTCTGTATGAGCCCCTGGATCATCAGCCCGAAGAAGGTGCCCGCGACGAGGCCCGAGCCGCCGGTCAGCAGCGTGCCGCCGACCACCACCGCGGCGATCGCGTCGAGCTCCACGCCCACGGTCGCGAGCGAATAGCCGGCCGAGGTGTAGAGCGTGTAGGCGAGCCCCGCGAGCCCGGCGAGAAAGCCCGACAGCGCGTAGAGCTGGATCGTCGTCCGCCGGATCGGCACGCCCATCAGCTCCGCCGACTGGATCCCGCCGCCGAGCGCGTAGACATTGGCGCCGAAACGCGTGCGTCCCGCGACGAGCGAGCCGAGGAGGAAGACGCCAAGCATCAGGAGCCCGAGAAAGGTGAGCCGCCCCTTGCCGGGCAGCAGGTAGTAGAGGCCCGTCAGCTGGTCGAGGAAGGGATGCGAGATCGGCACCGACTCCGTCGAGATCAGGAAGGCGGCGCCGCGCGCGAGGAACATCCCCGCGAGCGTGACGACGAAGGGCGGCATCGAGAGTCCGTGGATCATCAGCCCCATCGCCGCGCCGAACAGGGTCGAGACGGCGAGGGCGAGGGCGAAGGCCGCCGCCGGATGCACGCCCGCCCGCACCAGTACCGCGACGAAGACGCTCGTGAAGGCGATCACCGAGCCGATCGAGAGGTCGATCCCGCCAGAGAGGATCACGAAGGTCATCCCGACGGCGGCGATGCCGAGGAAGGCGTTGTCGGTCAGCAGGTTTCCCGCGACCCGCGTCGAGAGCATGTTCGGGAACTGCGCGACGCAGAAGGCGTAGGCGGCGAGGAAGATCACCACGGTCGCCGCGAAGGGCAGGTTGCGGGCGCGGATCAGGGGGGCGCGGGCGCTCATGTGCGGGACCTCCTCGGCTCCTTGAGATCGGCCCGGACGCGGGCGGCCGCGGCGAGGCTGTTCGCGACCACGGGCGATTGCAGCGCGAGGATCACGATGATGACCACCGCCTTGATGATGAGGTTGAACTCGGGCGGCCAGCCGGAGATCAGGATGCCGGTGTTGAGCGCCTGGATGATCAGCGCGCCGATGAGCGAGGCGGAGATCGAGAACCGCCCGCCCGAGAGCGCGGTGCCGCCGATCACCACCGCGAGGATCGCGTCGAGTTCGAGCCAGAGCCCGGCGTTGTTCGCATCCGCGCCCTTGATGTCCGCCGTGACGATCAGCCCGGCGATGGCGGCGCAGAGCCCGGCGGCGGCGTAGACGAAGACGATCAGGAAACGCGCCCGGATCCCGATCATCATCGAGGCGCGGCGGTTGATCCCCACCGCCTCGATCAGCAGGCCGAGCGCGGAGACGCGCACCAGCAGGCCGATGGCGAGCCCGGTGAGCACCCAGAGGATCACCGGCATCGGCACGCCGAGGAAGGCGCCCGAGCCGAGGAAGGCGAAGGCGGGGCGGTTGAAGGTCAGGATCACGCCCTCGGTGATGAGCTGCGCGATGCCCCGGCCCGCGACCATCAGGATCAGCGTGGCGATGATCGGCTGGATGTCGATGAGCCCGACGAGGAGCCCGTTCCAGACGCCGCAGAGCAGCCCGACGCCCAGCGCGGCGAGGATCACGACCGCGAGCGGATGGCCCGCGGCGACCATCGAGGCCGCGACGGCGCCGGTGATCGCGATCGTGGCGCCGACGGAAAGGTCGATCCCCTTCGTGGCGATCACGAGCGTCATGCCGATCGAGAGCAGCGCGACGGGCGCCGCGCGCACCAGCACGTCCATCGGGCTGCCGTAGAGCCTGCCGTTCTGGAAGGTCACATGCGCGAAGCCGGGGGCGATCAGCGTGATCGCCACGACGACCAGCGCGAGCGCGATCAGCTGCGGCGCGAGGCGGCGAAGACGTGTGGCGATCCAGGTCACGCGGCGCTCTCCTCCGGATCGGCGGCCATGGCGGCCATGATGGACTGGGTGGAAATCTCCGCCCCGCGGAGCTCGCGCACATGGCGGCGGTCGGAGAGGACCACGACCCGGTGCGAATAGGCGACGAGTTCCTCGAGTTCGGAGGAGATCACGACGAGCGCCATGCCCTCGGCGCAGAGCTGCTCGATCAGCCGGATGATCTCGGCATGGGCGCCGATGTCGATGCCGCGCGTCGGCTCGTCGAGGATCAGGAAGCGCGGATCGGTGGCGAGCCAGCGGGCGAGGATGACCTTCTGCTGGTTGCCGCCGGAGAGGAACTTGATCGGTCGCTCCGCCACCGGGGGGCGGATGTCGAGCGCGCGGATGTATTTGCGCGCGATCTCCGCCTGCTCGCGCGGCGAGAGCGGCTTCGCCCATCCCCGGCGCGCCTGGAGCGCGAGGATGATGTTCTCGCGGACCGAGAGATCGGCGATGATTCCGTCGGTCTTGCGATCCTCCGGGCAGAAGCCGAAGCCGAGCTTCACCGCCTCGGGCGGGGAGGCGAGCGGGACCTCGCGCCCGTCGATCTCCAGATGGCCCGAATCGGCCCGGTCGATGCCGAAGAGCAGGAAGGCGGTCTCCGACCGGCCGGAGCCGAGCAGCCCGGCGATGCCGACCACCTCGCCCGGACGCGCGTCGAGATCGAAGGGCGCGACGCTGCCCCGCTTGCCGAAGTCGCGGAAGCGGATCGGCGCCGGGGCATGCGCGGCCTCGGCCGAGATCTCGGCGCGGTGATGCGTCTCCTCGTCGAGTTCGCGGCCGAGCATCATGCCGATCAGGTCGCGTTTCGGCAGGTCCGCGATCGCGCGGCAGCCGACGCGTTCGCCGTTGCGCAGCACCGTCACCCGGTCGGCGATCGCATAGACCTGGTCGAGGAAATGCGTGATGATCACGATGCCGAGCCCGCGTGACCTCAGTTCGCGCAGGATGCCGAAGACGAGATCCACCTCGCGCGCGTCGAGGCTCGCGGTCGGCTCGTCGAGGAACAGGACCTTGCCGGAGAGATCGGCCGCGCGGGCGATCGCGATGATCTGGCGCACGGCGACGGAATAGTGCGACAGGCTCTCGCCCACGTCGAGATGAAGCCCGTAGCCCGCGAGCAGCGCCTTCGCCTCGCGCTCCATCCGGCGCCGGTCGATCAGGCCGAAGCGGCGCGGCTGGCGGCCGAGATAGAGGTTCTCCGCGACGGTCAGGTTCTCGAGGAGATTGACCTCCTGATAGACGGTGCCGATCCCGAGATCCTGCGCCTCGCCCACGTCGCGGGGCGAGACCGGCCGGCCCTCCAGCGCGATCGTGCCGGCGTCGCGGCGATAGGCGCCGGTCAGGATCTTCACGAGCGTGGACTTGCCCGCGCCGTTCTCCCCGAGCAGGGCGTGGATCTCGCCGGCGCGCACCTCGAAATCGACATTCGCGAGCGCGCGGATCCCGAAGAAGGATTTCGAGATGCCCCGGCTTTCGAGCAGCGCCTCACGCGTCATGCCCTGGCCTCCCTTCGCAGGATCGCGCCGCCCCGGGGCGAACCCCGGAGCGGCGCCGGGACGGGGACGCGAGGTCTCCGCCCCGGGTTGGATCAGTAGCCGAGGTCCTTCTTGGACTCGTAGACCGCCTTGGGGTCGTCGGAGGCGGTGTAGAGCTTGGACTCCGTCTGGATCCACTTCGGGGGCACGGTGCCGTCCTTGAGATAGGCCTCGAGCGCGTCGAAGGCGGGGCCGGCCATGTTCGGGGTCAGTTCGACGGTGGCATTCGCCTCGCCGTTCTCCATCGCGAGGAAGATGTCAGGCACCGCGTCGATCGACACGACCTTGATGTCGGAGCCGGGCTTCAGCCCCGCTTCCTTCATCGCCTGGATCGCGCCCACCGCCATGTCGTCGTTATGGGCGTAGACCGCGCAGATGTCCTTGCCGCCGTTCTCGGCCTTGATGAAGCTCTCCATCACCTCCTTGCCCTTGGTGCGGGTGAAGTCGCCCGTCTGGCTGCGGGCGATGGTGATGTTCGGATGGCCGGCGATCGCCTCCTCGAAACCCTTCTTGCGGTTGATCGCGGGCGAGGACCCGGTGGTGCCCTGAAGCTCCATGACCTTGCACTCCTGATCGCCGACCGCGCCGACGAGCCAGTCGCCCGCGACCTTGCCCTCGTGCACCTGATCGGAGGTGACGGCGGTCAGGTAGAGATCGTCCGGCGCGTCGATCTGGCGGTCGAGCAGGATCACCGGGATGTCGGCCTCCTGGGCTTCCTTCAGCACCGCGTCCCAGCCGGTCGCGACCACCGGGGCGATCAGGATCGCGTCGACGCCCTGGGCGATGAAGCCCCGCACGGCCTTGATCTGGTTCTCCTGCTTCTGCTGCGCGTCGGCGAACTTCAGATCGACGCCGCGGTCCTTCGCCTGTTGCTGCGTGACGGTCGTTTCCGCGGCGCGCCAGCCGGATTCGGAGCCGATCTGGCTGAAGCCGACGGTCAGCGCGCTGGCCGAGACGGTGCCGGCGAAGGTCGCGAGAAGGGCGGCCGCTCCGGCGGCCGCGACAGTGCGGAACATGTTATCCTCCATGAGTGCGTGAGGTCTTGTGCGGCCTCTGTCTGCCTGGATATTGTAGTACAAATTGGCGGTCAACGAAAAGATCGAATGCGCCATGCAAGGGAGCCGTCCTCACGATGTCCGGGGCAGGATGAATGTACAATATGCTGGAATGTAAAGATATGATCGCATCGCGCCTAGGCCGTGGGTGTCAGGCGCTGGGCGGGGCAGGGCGCGCTCGCCCGCCGGAATAGTACGATTTTTATGCATCTTCTCCAGCGGACGCGGAGGAGAGGCGCGGGTGAGGCGGCGGTGGTGCGAGGGCGAATCGGCCGGGTCCGCCGGACGCGTGGATGACCGAGGGAGGACGGACCTTGAAACTAGCGCTCGTGGGGCTCGGCAAGATTGCCCGGGACCAGCATCTGCCCGCGATCGAGGCGACGCCCGGCGCGCGTCTCGCCGCGATCGCGAGCCGTCACGCGGGGCTCGACGGCCTGCCATGCTACCCGACGATCGACGCGCTACTGGCGGCGGAGCCGGGGATCGACGCGGTGACGCTCTGCACCCCGCCCGACAGACGTTTCGCCCAGGCGCTGGCGGCGCTCGACGCGGGCAAGCACCTGATGCTCGAGAAGCCGCCCGGCGCGACGCTCGCCGAGGTCGCGGCGCTCGGCCGCCGCGCGGCCGCGGCCGGGGTCACGCTCTTCGCGACCTGGCATTCGCGCGAGGCGGCGGCGGTCGGCCCCGCGCGGCGGTGGCTGGCGGGGCGCGAGATCCGGAGCGCGCGGATCACCTGGAAGGAGGATGTCCGCCATTGGCACCCGGGGCAGGGCTGGATCTGGGAGCCGGGCGGGCTCGGCGTGTTCGATCCCGGCATCAACGCGCTCTCGATCGCCACCGCGATCCTGCCCGATCCGCTCCTCGTCGCGCGAAGCGCGCTTCATTTCCCGTCGAACCGCGCCACGCCGATCGCGGCCGAGGTCGACATGGTGACCGCAGCCGGCGCGCCGGTCGCGATGGAACTCGACTGGCGCCAGACCGGGCCGCAGACCTGGGACATCTCGGTCGAGACCGACGACGGCGCGCTCACGCTCTCGAAGGGGGGCGCGGTGCTCACGATCGACGGCGCGGAACAGCTGGCCGAACCGGACGAGGAATACCGCCGGCTCTATGCCCGTTTCGTCGAACTCGTCGCGGCGGGGGAGTCGGACGTGGACATGAGCCCGCTGATGCTCGTCGCCGACGCCTTCCTCGTCGGCCGCCGCCATGTGGTGGAGCCCTTCTTCGACGCGCCGGAGATGGCGACGTGAGCGCCGCGGCCGAACGCGTCGCGGCCGGCGACGGCGTCGAGGCGATCACCCTGTCGCTCGGCCGGATCCGGGCGCGGATCCTGACACTCGGCGCGAGCCTCGCCGCGCTCGAGGTGCCGGACCGCGAGGGGCGGCTCGACGACGTGGTGCTCGGCCACGACACGGCGGCGGAGTACCGCGCGCACCGGGGCTTCCTCGGCGCGACGATCGGGCGCTATGCGAACCGGATCGCGGGCGGGCGCTTCGCGCGGGAGGGGACCGTTCATCAGGTCGCGCCGAACGACGGGCCGAACGCGCTGCACGGCGGCGCGGACGGGTTCGACCGGCGCGACTGGGAGGTGATGGCGGTCAGCGCCGGCGCGACGCCCGAGGCGCGGCTTCGTCTCGTCAGCCCGGATGGCGATCAGGGCTTTCCCGGGCGCCTCGAGGCGGAGTTGAGCTATCGCCTCGTCGAGGAGGAGGGCGAGGCGCGGCTCGAGATCGAGATGGCCGCGCGGACCGACCGGCCGACGCCGGTCAACATGACCAATCACGCCTTCTTCAACCTGGAGGGCAATCTCGCCAGCCCCGAGCTGATGCGCGACGTGATGGACCATCGCCTGACCATCCACGCGAGCCGCTACCTGCCGGTCGACGCCACCGCGATCCCCGAGGGCGGGCCGGAGCCGGTGGCGGGCACGCCCTTCGACTTCCGCGCGCCGCGGCGCATCGGCGAGGCGATCCGGGCCGGCACGCCGCAGCTGCTGCGCGGGCGGGGATACGACCACAACTTCTGCCTCGATGGCGTGACCGATGGCGCGCTGGGCTGGATCGGCGCGGGCCCCCTCACGCTCGCGGCGGAGGTCTGGGCGCCGGTCTCGGGCCGGGTCGCCCGCCTCTGGACGGACCAGCCCGGCCTGCAATTCTATTCCGGCAACTTCCTCGATGGCCGCGTGCCGGGCAAGGGCGGGGTCGCGCCGCGCGCGGGCGACGCCTTCTGTCTCGAGCCGCAGGCCTGGCCGGACAGTCCGAACCGCCCCGACTTCCCCTTCTCCTGGCTGGAGCCGGGGCAGGAATACCGGCACCGGACGCGGCTCGGCTTCTCCGCGCGGTAGCTCGCGGAGATCCGCGCGGAATTCAGGGCAGGCGCACGCGCGGCGCGGGGACGCCCATCGCGCGGACGCGGCGGGCGAAGGTCGCCCCGGCGAGCGGTTCGCGCGCGCGCTCCTCCTCGCTCATCCCTTCCCAGGCCGAGGTGACCACGAGCCGGGCGAGGTCGGGGCCGCAGAAGGCGGGGCAGCTGACCTGACGCGCGGGGAAGCTCTCGGCGAAGAGCATGTGCCCGTCCGCGTCGTAGCAGGCGACCCGTCCCGACCCCCATTGCGCGTTCCAGAACCGCCCGGCGGCGTCGATCACCGCGCCGTCGGGATGGAGCTTCTCCGCGCTCAGGTCGAGAAAGACCCGCTTCGGTCCGCTGGGCCAGCCGGTAACCGGATCGACCGGCTGCGTCCAGACCGTGGAGGTCGGCGTGTCGGCGAAATAGGCGCGGGCGCGGTCGCGGTCGAAGCAGATCGCATTGGCGATCGAGACGCCGTCGTGAAGCCGGCGCAGCTCGCCCTCGTGATAGCGCCAGATCGCGCCCCGGCCCTTCTCCGCCTTCTTGCCCATCGTGCTGATCCAGAACCCGCCCCAGGGATCGGCGCGGCCGTCGTTCGAGCGCGTCTCCGGCCGGTCCGCCTCGAGCGGGGCGAGCAGGCGGCGTTCTCCGGTCGCGAGGTGGAAATCCCAGAGCCCGGTCTCGGAGGCGAGGATCAGCCGGTCGCGGTCGATCCATCCCGCCGCCGAATGCAGTTCGTCCAGTTCCCAGGCCAGTTCCTCGCTCCCGTCCCGGCTGAGCAGCCGGCGGCCCAGGATGTCGAACCAGAAGGCGCTCCGCCGGTCGGGATGCCAGAACAGACCCTCGCCGAGTTCGCAGATCCGGGGGTCGAAGATCTCGGCTTCCTCGCCCGTCTCGCTCATGCCGATGCCTCCCGCGCCGCGTCATAGGCCGCGACGACGCGCGCGGCGGCGGCGGCGGTGTCTTCCGGGCTCTGGCCCGGCCGGTAGAGCGCCGTGCCGATGCCGAAGCCGCGCGCGCCGGCCGCGAACCAGTCGCCGAAATTCGACGCGTCGGCGCCTCCCACGGCGTAGACCTGGGTCTCGGAAGGCAGGACCGCCCGGATCGCCTTGAGCCCCTCGGTGCCGATCAGGAAGGAGGGGAAGATCTTCAGCGCCGTCGCCCCGGCGCGGAGCGCCGCGAAGCATTCGGTGGGCGTCAGCACGCCGGGATAGGAGGCCATGCCCGCCGCGCGGGTGGCGGCGATCACCTCCGGGTCGCAGTTGGGCGAGACGACGATCCGCGCGCCGATCCCCGCCAGCCGCGCCACCGCCGCCGTTTCGAGCACCGTTCCGGCCCCGATCTCGGCCTCGGCGCCGAAGCGGCGGACCAGCGCCTCCACGCTCGCGAAGGGATCGGGGGAGTTCAGCGGCACCTCGATCATGCTGATGCCCTGGGCGATCAGCGCCTCGGCATGAGCCGGGGCCTCGTCGGGGCGGATGCCGCGCAGGATCGCGATGAGGGCGCGGGACATGGGCTCACTCCAGTTCCATTAGGGCGCGGGCGGCGCGCAGGCCCGCGAGGGTCGCCTCGGTGGCATGCAGCCGTTTCGGTTCGGCGGCGCCGGCGCGCGCGAGCGCGGCGGCGTAGAGGTCCGACAGCCGTCCCGCGCCGATGACGACGAGCGGCCGATCCTGCCAGCGGGGCCGGCAGGCGGCGAGTTCGCTTCCGATCAGCAGGCCCGAGAGCCGGCCCGCGCCCGCGTCGGGCGCGAGCCCGTCGAGCAGGCCGGCCGCGCGGATGCCGAAGAGGCCGGCGGGCAGGGCACCGGGCTCGGCGAGGCTCTCCCCGACGGCGGCCCCGAAGGCGGCGTCGAAGGCGGCCGGATCCTCGCCCGCGCCCGCGAGCCCGTGGCGCAGCACCGAGCGCGTCGCGAGCAGTTCGAAGAGTTCCCCGGTCAGGAAGCTCTGGAAACCCGTCACCGCGCCGCCCGCGACCGACGCCCATTTGCAATGCGTTCCGGGCAGGCAGATCGTGCCGTCGAAGCCGGGATCGCGCGCGAGCGCGCCCGCGATCTGCGTCTCCTCGCCGCGCATCACCTCGTCGCGGGGGGCGCGCTGGCAGAGGCCGGGCAGGATGCGGACCGCGAGCCCCGCCGGCGCGTCGGGCGGCGTGACCGCGCCCGTCCCGAGCGGGGCCGTCGGGACCGGCAGATACGGCGCCTCGCACCAGCCCTGCCGCGCGCCGGCCATGCCGCAGATCAGGACCGGCAGCGGCCGGCCCGGATCGCGCGGGGTCCAGCCCCGGATGAGTTCGCTCAGCACGCCCGGATATTCCCCCGGCGCGAGCCGCCCCATTCCCTTTTCGGAGGCGCGGCAGGCCAGCACCTCGCCCGCCCCGGTCATCGCCCAGGCGCGCAGGTTGCTGGTGCCCCAGTCGATCGCGAGCCAGTCGACGACGGCCGGTTCGAGCACGGCGGGGTCGGCCTCCGTCTCCGGCGCGCCCATCAGTGGCTGTCCCTGCCGACCGGCGCGCCGCGGCAGCCCCTGAGGAAGTCGAAATCGGCGCCGGTATCCGCGCCCTGCACATGGGTGTGGAAGAGCTGCGCGTAGCCGCCGACCGGGGGTTCGAAACCCGGTTTCCACGCCGCCAGCCGCTCCGCCAGCTCGGCGTCCGGAATGTCGAGATGGATCCGCCGGGCCTCGACGTCGATCTCGATCATGTCGCCGTCGCGTACCACCGCGAGCGGGCCGCCGACCGCCGCCTCGGGCGAGGTGTGCAGGATGACGGTGCCATAGGCGGTGCCCGACATGCGCGCGTCCGAGATCCGCACCATGTCGGTGATCCCCTTGCGCAGCACCTTGGGTGGCAGGCCCATGTTGCCGACCTCCGCCATGCCCGGATAGCCCTTCGGACCGCAGTTCTTCATCACCATGACGCAGGTCTCGTCGATGTCGAGCGCCTCGTCGTTGATCTTCGCCTTGTAGTCGTCGATGTCCTCGAAGACGACCGCGCGGCCACGATGCTTCAGGAGCCGCGGCGAGGAGGCGGAGGGTTTCAGAACCGCCCCGTTCGGCGCGAGATTGCCGCGCAGCACGGCGATGCCGCCATGGCTCGTCAGCGCGCGCTCGGTTGGCAGGATCACGTCCTCGTCGTGGTTGCGGACATCCTTCACCTGGTCCCAGATCGACTCGCCCGCGACGGTCAGCGCGTCCCTGTTGAGAAGCCCCGCCTCGCCGAGCCGCTTGATGACCACGGGCAGGCCGCCGGCGTAGAAGAACTCCTCCATCAGGTACTTGCCCGAAGGCATCAGGTTCACGATCGTCGGCACGTCGCGGCCGCAGCGGTCCCAGTCGTCGAGCGTGAGGTCGACGCCGACGCGCCCGGCGATGCCGAGCAGGTGGATGACGGCGTTGGTCGAGCCGCCGATCGCGCCGTTCGTCCGGATCGCGTTCTCGAACGCCTGCTTCGTCATCACGTCCGAGGGCTTCAGGTCGTCCTTCACCATCTGCACGATGCGACGGCCGGTGAGTTGCGCCATCATCCGGCGGCGCGAATCGACCGCCGGGATCGCCGCGTTGCCCGAGAGCGCCATGCCGAGCGCCTCGGCCATCGAGGCCATGGTCGAGGCGGTGCCCATCGTGTTGCAGGAGCCGGGCGAGCGGCTCATCGAGGCTTCCGCCTCGGAGAATTCCTCGGGCGTCATCTCGCCCGCCTTCACCGCCTCGGAGAATTTCCAGAGGTGCGTGCCCGAGCCGACCCGCTCGCCCCGGAAGTAACCGTTCAGCATCGGCCCGCCGGTCACGACGATGCTCGGCAGGTCGCAGGAGGCCGCGCCCATCAGCAGCGAGGGCGTGGTCTTGTCGCAGCCCACCATCAGCACGCAGCCGTCCATCGGCTGGCCCCGGATCGCTTCCTCCACCGCCATCGCCGCGAGGTTGCGGAACATCATCGCCGTCGGGCGGAACGCGCTCTCGGAGGCGGAGAAGACCGGCACCTCGACCGGAAAGCCGCCCGCCTCGTAGACGCCCCATTTCACCCGCTCCGCGAGGTCGCGCAGATGCGCGTTGCAGGGGGTAAGCTCGGACCAGGTGTTGAGGATGCCGATCACCGGCCGCCCGTCGAAGAGATCGGCGGGAAAGCCCTGATTTCGCATCCATCCCCGGTGATAGATCTGATCGCGGCCGGTGCCGCCGAACCATTCCTGCGAGCGGAGGCGGCGCGGCCAGGGTTTCGGGGTAAAGGCGGTCATGGCAGGCTCTCCGTGGTCTGGTCCGGGCGTCCGGCCCGGCCGGGGGATGCCGCCCCCGGGGCGGTCATCACAAGGCGTCGACGGTCACGACCGTCTCGGCGTCATCCCCGGCGATCGCAAGCGGATTTCGAAGCGGCAGGCCGAACTCCGGCGCCGAGATCTCGAACACGTCGCCCGGCTCGGTCCGCACACCCTCCGCGAAGGAGAGCGTCGCCGTGCCGAACATGTGGACGTGCAGGTCGCCCGGCTGGCGGAACAGGTCGTACTTGAAGTGGTGGTGCTCGAGGTTGGCGACCGTGTGGCTCATGTTCGCCTCGCCCGAGAGGAACGGCGCCTCGAAGATCGCCTTCCCGTCGCGGATCACCCGCGAGGTTCCCCGGATGTCATGGGGCAGGTCGCCGACGAGCAGTTCCGGCCCGAAGGAGGCGGGGCGGAGCTTGGAATGGGCGAGGAAGAGGTAGTTCATCCGCTCCAGCACATGGTCGGAGAACTCGTTCGCGAGCGTGAAGCCGACCCGCCGCGGACGGCCGTCCCCGTCGATCAGGTAGAAGCCCGCGATCTCCGGCTCCTCGCCGCCGTCGAGCGCGAAGGCGGGCGAGGTGAGCGGATCGCCCGGCGCGACCGCGAGCGCGCCGGTGCCCTTGTAGAACCATTCCGGCTGGACGCCGACCTTGCCCTGCTCCGGCTTGCCGCCCTCGATCCCCATCCGGAACATCTTCATGCTGTCGGACATGCCCTCGGGATTGGTGTGCATCGCGTCGCGCGCGGAAGCCGAGCCCGTGTGGGTGAGACCCGTCCCGGTCAGGAACATCCGCGCGGGCTCGGGATGGCGCAGCGGCACGTCGAGCGCGTCGCGTTCGAGCAGGGCGAGCAGGTCCACGGCCTCGCCGCCCGCGGGCAGGACGTCGCGGATCGGGCGGTCCTCGGCGATGGCCCGCGTGGCGAGATCGTAGATCGAGCCGATGCCGGGGACGAGCCGCGCCGCCTCCCCCTCGCGGGCGATCACGCCCCCCGATTTCAACTGGCTGAGGTGAAGTGTCATCCCTGCTTGCTCCGGTTGTAGACGTCGAAGATCACGGCGGCGAGCAGCACGAGACCCTTGATGACCTGCTGGTAGTCGATGCCGATGCCGAGGATCGACATGCCGTTGTTCATGACGCCCATGATGAAGGCGCCGACGACCGCGCCGACGATCTTGCCCGCGCCGCCCGACATCGAGGCGCCGCCGATGAAGCAGGCTGCGATCACGTCGAGTTCGAACGAGACGCCGGCCTTTGGCGTCGCGGTGTTGAGCCGGGCGGCGAAGATGAGCCCGGCGAGCGCGGCCAGCGCGCCCATGTTGCAGAAGGTGAGGAAGACCAGCCGCTCGGTATTGATGCCCGAGAGCTTCGCCGCCTTCTCGTTGCCGCCGATCGCGTAGATCCGCCGGCCGATGGTCGTCGAATTGGTGAGGAAGGTATAGGCTGCGATCAGGACCGACATGGTGATGAGCACGTTCGGCAGGCCGCGGTAGGTCGCGAGCAGCCAGGCGATGTAGACGATCGCGAGTGCCACGAGCGCGTTCTTGACCGCGAAGATCGTGAAGGGCTCGCCCTCGATCCCGAAGCGGACGTGGCGCGCCCGCGCACGGGCGGAGAGCCAGACGATCGTGGCGGCGGCGAGCACGCCGAGCACGATCGCCGTGACGTTTGGCTTGCCCACCCCGAAGAGATCCGGGACGAAGCCGGTCGAGAGCAGCTGGAACGCCTTCGGGAACGGCCCGACCGACTGGCCGGCGAGGAGCCACAGCGTCAGCCCGCGAAAGACCAGCATGCCGGCGAGCGTGACGATGAAGGAGGGGATGCGCCAGTAGGCGACCCAGTAGCCCTGCGCCGCGCCGATCGCCGCGCCGCAGACGAGGCAGATCGCGATCACCAGGACGACCGGCAGCCCCCATTGCACCAGCATCACGGCGGCGAGCCCGCCGATGAAGCCGGAGACCGACCCCACGGAAAGGTCGATATGCCCCGCGACGATCACGAGCAGCATGCCGAGCGCCATGATGATGATGTAGCTGTTCTGCAGGAACAGGTTCGTCAGGTTCACCGGCCGGAGCAGCGTGCCGTCGGTCACGACCTGGAAGAAGGCCATGATCAGCACGAGCGCGATCAGGATGCCGTATTCGCGCAGATGGGTCTTGAGATGGGAGCCGAGCGTGGCGCTTTCGGCCGCCTCCGTATTGGTCTTGGCGTGGGACACGGGAATCAGCCCTCCTGTCGGCCCTGCACGATCATGGACATGATCCGTTCCTGGCTGGCCTCGGTCTTGCCGAGCTCGCCCATCAGCGCGCCCTCGCACATCACGTAGATCCGGTCGCACATGCCGAGCAGTTCGGGCATCTCCGAGGAGATCATGATGACGCCCCGGCGCTGGGCGGCGAGCTCGTTGATGATGTTGTAGATTTCATACTTGGCGCCGACGTCGATGCCCCGCGTCGGCTCGTCGAGGATCAGCACCTCGGGGTCGGTGAAGAGCCATTTCGCGAGCACGACCTTCTGCTGGTTGCCGCCGGAGAGGTTCATCACCTTCTGGAACACCGAGGGCGTGCGGATGCGGAGCGCGCGGCGGTAGTCCTCCGCGACCTGCCGCTCGGAGGCGGTGTCGAGCACGCTCCGCTTCGAGACCCGCTCGAGGGCTGCGAGCGTCGTGTTGCGCAGGATCGTCTCCTCGAGGATCAGCCCGAGGCTCTTGCGGTCCTCGGTCACGTAGGCGAGGCCGCTTGCGATCGCGGCCTGCACGGTGGAGACGTCGATCTCCTTGCCGCGCAGCCGGGCGGTGCCCGAGATCTCGCGGCCGTAGCTCCGCCCGAAGAGGCTCATCGCGAATTCGGTGCGGCCGGAGCCCATGAGCCCCGCGATGCCGACCACCTCGCCGGCGCGGACGCGGAGCGAGACGTCGCGGATCATCTGGCGGCCGACCTGCTCGGGATGCCAGACGTTCCAGTGCTCGACCTCGAGCAGCGTCTCGCCGATCTCGGCGTCGCGGTCGGGATAGCGGTGGGCCATGTCGCGGCCGACCATGTCGCGGATGATCCGGTCCTCCGCGATCGCGCCGCGCTCGCAGGCGAAGGTCGATACGGTCGCGCCGTCGCGCAGCACGGTGACGTTGTCCGCCACCCGCCGGATCTCGTTCAGCTTGTGCGAGATCAGGATCGAGGTGATGCCCTGGGCGCGGAATTCCAGCAGCAGGTCGAGGAGCGCCTGGCTGTCGTTCTCCTGCAGGCTCGCGGTCGGCTCGTCGAGGATCAGGAGCTTCACCTCCTTCGAGAGCGCCTTGGCGATCTCGACGAGCTGCTGCTTGCCGACGCCGAGCTTGCCGACCGGGATGCCCGGGGCTTCCACCAGCCCCACCTTGCGCAGGAGCTCCGTGGCGCGGACGTAGGAATCGGCCCAGTCGATCACCCCCGCCGTCGCGATCTCGTTGCCGAGGAAGATGTTCTCGGCGATCGAGAGCAGCGGGACGAGCGCGAGCTCCTGGTGGATGATGATGATCCCCTTCGCCTCGCTGTCGGAAATGCCGCGGAAGGCGACGGGCTGGCCGTCGTAGAGGATCTCGCCCTCGTAGGAGCCGTGCGGGTAGACGCCCGAAAGCACCTTCATCAGCGTCGACTTGCCCGCGCCGTTCTCGCCGCAGATCGCATGGATCTCGCCCCGGGAGACGGTCAGGTTGACGTTGTCGAGCGCTCTGACGCCCGGGAAGGTCTTGGTGATGCCGCGCATCTCGAGAAGGGCCGTCATGATCGTCTCGCCTGGGGCATCGGGGGGATCCCGAAGGGGCGGCCGGGGCCGCGGGGGGAGATCCGTCCTGGTCCGGAAGAAGTCCCGGGCGCGCGGCCCGGGACAGTTCGGGAGACGCGCGCGGCCGCGCCGCGCGCGCTCCGGGGAAGGGTCACTGGAGCTGGTTCGTGGTGTAGTAGCCGGAGCCGACCAGCACCTCTTCCCAGTTCGACGCGTCGACCGCGACCGGTTCGAGCAGGTAGGAGGGCACGACCTTGACGCCGTTGTCGTAGGTGGTCGTGTCGTTCACTTCCGGCTCCTGGCCGCTCATGAGCGCGTCGACCATCTTCACGGTCACGCCGGCGAGCGCGCGGGTGTCCTTGAACACGGTCGAATACTGCTCGCCCGCGATGATCGACTTGACCGAGGGCACCTCGGCGTCCTGGCCGGTGACGATCGGCATCTTCATGTCGCCCGAGCCGTAGCCGACGCCCTTGAGCGAGGAGAGGATGCCGATCGAGAGCCCGTCATAGGGGGAGAGCACGCCCTGGATCTGCTTGTCGGTGTAGTTGGCCGAGAGCAGGTTATCCATGCGCGACTGCGCCACCGCGCCGTCCCAGCGCAGCGTGCCGACCTTGTCCATGCCCATCTGGCCCGAAGGGATCTTCACCGTGCCCGCGTCGATCAGCGGCTGCAGCACCGACATCGCGCCGTCGTAGAAGAAATAGGCGTTGTTGTCGTCCGGCGAGCCGCCGAAGAGTTCGACATTGTAGGGGTCGTCGCCGAAGCGCGCCTTCATCCCGTCGACGAGACTGGTCGCCTGCAGGACGCCGACCTTGAAGTTGTCGAAGGTGGCGTAATAGTCGACGTTCGGCGTGTCCCGGATCAGCCGGTCATAGGCGATCACCTTGATGTCGGAGGCCTTGGCGTTCTCCAGCGCGTTGGTGAGCGTGGTGCCGTCGATCGCCGCGATCACGAGGACGTTCACGCCCTTCACGATCATGTTCTCGACCTGGCTCAACTGATTCGGGATATCGTCCTCGGCGTATTGCAGATCGGTGTCGTAGCCGGCGGCCTTGAACTGCTCCACCATCGCGTTGCCGTCGGCGATCCAGCGCGCCGAGGATTTCGTCGGCATCGCGATGCCGATGGTCCCCTTGCCGTCGGCGAAGGCCTGACCCGCGAACAGGGTCGCGCCGATCGCGGCGGCGGCCGCGAGCATTCCGAATTTCATGCTGTCCTCCCCGGAAGGCGCCTCGCCTCCGGCGGGCGCCGTTTCTTTCGGCCGCCATGCGACCCGGAGCCTACTTTTCGCTCGGTTCCACATATCAATCAAATTACATTGTGGCCATTCGTGTTATCAAAACTGGTATGTGACATGGCGGGCGAGCCGATCCTGAACCTCAAGCTCAACCAGTTGCGGCTGATCGGCGCGATCGCCGAGCATGGCCAGTTGCGCCTCGCGGCGGAGATGCTGGCGATCACCCAGCCGGCGGCCTCGCGCATGCTGGCCGAGATCGAGCGGGTGGTCGGCGCGCCGCTCTTCGCCCGGCATCCGAAGGGGATGGGGCTGACGCCGCTCGGTCAGGTGATCGCGCGGCGCGCGCACGAAATGGCGGTCGAGATGCGCGATCTCTCGCGCGAGGTACGCGCCTTTCGCGAGGGGCGGGGCGGGGAGGTCGCGGTCGGCGCGGTGACGGGGCCGGCGGTCGGCTACCTCGTTCCCGCGATCCGGCGCCTGCGCGCCGAGGCGCCGGAGGTCGAGGTGCGGGTGGACGTGGCGCCCTCCGCGACGCTGGTGCGCGGGCTGAGCGCGGCGGATTACGACTTCGTGCTGGGCCGCCCGCTGCCCGAGAGCGACCGCCGCGCCTTCGAACTGCGTCCCGCCTGGCACGAATGGGTGAGCTTTCTCGTCCGGCGCGAGCATCCGCTGGCCGCGCGCGACCGGGTCGGCCTGGCCGATCTGCGGGAATTCGACTGGATCATTCAGGAGCGCGGCACGCCGATCCGGACCGCGGTGGACGAGGCGCTGTCGCGCGAGGGCCTGCCGGCGCCGCCGAGCATCGTCTCCACCTCCTCGCTCGTGGTGATGATCGCCTTCCTCTCCCAGACCGACGCGGTCGCGCCGATGGCGCGGGAGGTCACGCGGATGATGACGCGCACGCCGGTCAGCGCCGGTTTCGTCCAGCCGCGGCTGGCGCGCGACCTGATGGTCTCGCCCTATTACATCATCCGGGCGCGGGGACGCGCGCTGTCGCCGGCGGCGCTGCGCCTGCTCGCGCTGGTGGAGGAGGAGCTCGACACCCGGGCGCCCGAGGGAATGGCCGAGGGCGAGGGCTAGTCCGGGTCGATCACGCGCAGATAGGGGCGGAGGCCCTCGCCGGGGCCCCGGGCGTGGGGATTGCCCTCGATCGCGCGGAGCCTCGGGGGCTGGCCCGCGAAGGCCGGCTGTTCCTCGGCGAAGCCCGGGAGGGCGCGGCGCGGCGCCTCCGCCGCCGGCTGGTCGCGCGTCTCGACCGGGGAGACCGAGACGTCCTGGATCGTGAAGGAGAGGGGCGGCGCGTAATGCTCACCCTCGCCGCCGAGGCAGCCCAGCACCCGGTTGATCTCGCCCAGGTCGCCGCGCAGCGGCATGAGCAGCATCGAGGCCCGGAAGCCTCCGGAGCGCATGCGCGCCTCGAGCCGCAACTCGATCACGGCGGGCTCGCTCATCGCGACGTCGAGGAGCCGTTCGAACCGTTCACGGTCGGACTCGCCGATCAGGAAGCCCGCCTCCATGCCGCGGACCTCCATTCCCATCATCTCGCAGAGCTTCATCCCCGCGAGCCGCACGCGCAGGTTCCCCGGACTCAGCCGTTCGAGGATGAACATGTTCTCGAGCGCCGCTTCGAACTCGCGCGGGTCTATCTCGGCGCGATAGGGCGCGGCGCGTCCCGCCCTGAGCCGGTCCCAGTAGGAGTGAAGGGAGGTGAGCATCGCATCATTCATTTCGCAACTTGACCCGGCCTGACCACCTGTTTACCTCTCAGTCGGATAGAGGCGGTCATTTGGTTAACGATTTCTTCATAGGCTAACGTGAAACGCGGATTATGTCGTAGCTTTCGCACTGTTCTCCTTAATGTGCGCCGATTTTGGCTAAAATTCGGGCGTCGCGCGACCTGGGCGCCCGCGGGGATTTGAGATGGCACTCGCTTCGATGACGGGCTTCGCGGACCTTTCCGGGACGGTCGGGGATATCGCCTGGGTCTGGGAGACGCGGAGCGTCAACGGACGCAACCTGGACTTGCGTCTGCGCCTGCCGGACGGATTCGAGAGCCTGGAGGCGCCGGTCCGGATGGCCTTCGGCCAGGCGCTGAGCCGGGGGTCGGTGACCGTCGGCCTGCGCGTCGCGCGCAACGGCGGCGGGCAGGGCA
This sequence comes from Amaricoccus solimangrovi, assembly GCF_006385685.1. Taxonomy (GTDB): domain Bacteria; phylum Pseudomonadota; class Alphaproteobacteria; order Rhodobacterales; family Rhodobacteraceae; genus Amaricoccus; species Amaricoccus solimangrovi. The sequence goes on from NZ_VFRP01000021.1 coordinate 60,611, forward strand.
ACGGCGCCGCGGCCCGGGTCAATCCCGCCGGGCTCGACCTCGCGATCGAGGCGGTCGAACTGGCGAGCGAGGTGGCCGCGCGGCGGGGGCTTCCGCTCGCGCCGATGACGGCGGCGGACCTGCTGTCGGTGCGCGGCGTCTACGAATCGGACTCGGCCTCGCCCTCGGAAAACCCGGAGGTGATGGCGGCGCTGGCCGGGGCGGTGAAGCCGCTCGCGGCGAAGCTGCGCGCGGCCCGGGCCGACGAGGGCCGCGAGGTGGCGCGGATCCTCACCGAGCGGATCGACCGGATCGCGGCCCTGACCGCGGAGGCGCGCGTCGCCGCCGAGGCGCGGGGGGCGAAGGTGGCGGCGCTGCTCCGGCAGCGGGTCGAGACGGTTCTCGGCGTCGCCGGGCAGGTCGACGAGGCGCGGCTGGCCCAGGAACTGGCGCTCATCGCCGTCAAGGCCGACGTGACCGAGGAACTCGACCGCCTGGAGGCCCATGTCGCCTCCGCCCGCAGGCTTCTCGGGAGCGACGAGCCGGTCGGGCGCCGGTTCGACTTCCTGACACAGGAGTTCAACCGGGAAACCAACACGCTCTGCGCCAAATCGGGCGCCGCGGATTTGACAGCGATCGGGCTGGAGATGAAGGTGGCGGTCGATCAGTTGCGCGAGCAGGTTCAGAATGTGGAATAAGACATGAGCGCCGCGCAGCCCCGGCGCGGCCTCCTGATCATCCTGTCCTCCCCCTCGGGGGCGGGAAAATCGACGCTGTCGCGCCGCCTGCTCGCCTCCGATTCCAATGTGCGCTTCTCGATTTCCGCGACCACGCGCGATCCGCGCGTCGGCGAGGTCGAGGGCGAGCACTACTACTTCACGGGCCGCGGCGAATTCGAGGCGATGGCGGCCGCGGACCAGATGCTCGAACATGCCGAGGTCTTCGGCAATCTCTATGGCACGCCGCGCGCGCCGGTGGAGCGGGCGATCTCGCTCGGCCAGGACGTGCTCTTCGATGTCGACTGGCAGGGCGGGCAGCAGATCCGGAATTCGAGCCTGCGCGACGCGGTGGTGACGATCTTCATCCTGCCGCCCTCGATCGCCGAACTCGAGGCGCGGCTCCGCGCGCGGGCGCAGGACAGCGACGAGGTGGTGGCCGGCCGGATGGCGAAATCGCGCGACGAGATCAGCCACTGGGCGGAGTACGACTACGTGCTGGTCAACCGCGATCTCGACGCCTGCGAGGCGGACTTGCGCGCGATCATCGCGGCGGAGCGGCTGCGGCGGGACCGGCGGCCCGAGTTGCTCGGCATCGTGAACGCGCTGAACCGGGAATTCGAGGAGAGGATGGCATGACGACGCTCTACGCGCTGAACGGGGTCGCGCCCGAGCTTCCCGAGGACGGCGACTACTGGGTCGCGCCGGGCGCGCGGCTGATCGGCCGGGTGATCCTGAGGCGCGGCGCCTCGGTCTGGTTCAACGCGGTGCTGCGCGGCGACAACGAGCCGATCACGATCGGCGAGGGCAGCAACGTGCAGGACGGCTGCGTGATGCATACCGACATGGGCTTCCCGCTCGAGGTGGGGCCGGGCTGCACGATCGGCCACATGGCGATCCTGCACGGCTGCGTGGTCGGGGCGGGCAGTCTCGTCGGCATGGGGGCGACGGTGCTGAACGGCGCGCGCATCGGCGCGGGCGCGCTGATCGGCGCGGGCGCGCTCATCACCGAGGGCAAGGAGATCCCGGACGGGGCGATGGTGGTCGGCCGGCCGGGCAAGGTGGTCCGGATCATGTCGGCCGAGGAGATCGAGAAGATGCGCGGCGCCGCCCCGCGCTATGTCGAGAACATGCGCCGCTTCCGGGAGGGGCTGACGGAGCTCTGACCGGTCAGGCGGAAATCGCGCGGGGCAGGGCCGGGCCCGTGAGCCGGAGTTCGGCCGAACTTTCCGAGACGCGGTGCTCCGCCCGATACCCCTGCGCCACCAGCGCGCGGCGCAGCAGCGGAAACTGCACGATGTCGGGGCGCGGCTCCGGCACGGGCGCGCCCTCCGTCACATGCAGCCAGAGCTCCGGAGCCGCGCCGATCCGGCAGTTCTCGGCGCGGAGCCCGATCCGCTCCCCGGCCACGGCGACGCGGACGTCGCCGCCAAGCGGCAGGCTGCGCTCGAAGCAGAGGATCGCGAGATAGGCGACCCGCGCCGCCGCGCGCGACATCGTGTCCTCCTCCCCCTCGGCCCAGCTCACGCCGAAGCGGCCGGCGAACATCGCATCGGTGATCTGGCGCGCCTCGTCGAGGGATTGCCGCGCGCTCCTGTCGGCCGGGCCGAAGGCGATCCGGTAGAAGCGGAGCTTCGCCAGCGCGGTGCCGAGACTGTCGGAGATGAGCGCGAGTTCGGGCTCGCCGCCGACCCCCTCGGTCATGCGGAGGAGTTCCAGCCCATTGCCGATGGCCCCGATCGGGCTTATCAGATCATGGCAGAGACGCGCGCTCGCCAGCGCGGCGATCTCGGGCGCGCTCATGCCCCTGCCCCCGCGAACGGATGGACGGCCATGAACGAATTCCTCGAGCCCGGCAATTTCGTGCGGCACCCGAACCAGCCCGAATGGGGGCTCGGCCAGGTGCAGTCCGTCATCGGGGGAAAGATCACCGTGAACTTCGAACACGCGGGCAAGGTGGTCATCGACGGATCCCGTGTTGAGCTCTGGCCGGAATTCGGCCTGGGCGACAGGAAGTAGCAGGTCGCAGTCAAATGTTAAAGATTTGTGAAGATTCGGCTTTTTGCCCGGATTTTGCATGTCGGCGGCCTTTCGCGCGACGGCGGATGTTTGCCTGCGGGGCGTCGAGCGGTTATTGAGGTCGGGCGGATCGCGGGAAGGTCCGCGCCGCCGCCGGGGCGCTCATGACGGTAAACCTCAGTCGCTATCAGGTGAAGCTCGCGCAGGGGGCGGAGGAGGTCGCGGCCGCGCAGCGCCTGCGCTACCGCGTCTTCGTAGAGGAGATGGGCGCCGACGCCACGTCGGATCAGCGCGGGGCGCGGCGCGAATGGGACGCGTTCGACGGCTGGTTCGATCACCTGCTGCTCGTCGACCTGGCCAGCGCCGCGCGCGATCCGCTCGACCGCGTGGTCGGCGCCTACCGGCTGCTCCGCGACGACGTGGCGCGTTCGGGTCCGGGCTTCTACGGGGCGAGCGAATACGATCTCGGCCCGATCCTGCGCGACGGCCGGCGCAGTCTCGAGCTTGGCCGGTCCTGCGTCGCGAAGGAGCATCGCGGCGGGCCGGCGATGCATCTCCTCTGGAACGGTCTCGCGGAATACGTGCTGGCGCGGCGGATCGAGATCCTGTTCGGCGTCGCGAGCTTTCCCGGCGCCGACCCCGCGCGCTACGCCGAGGCGCTGGCCTATCTCCATCGCCGCCATCTGGCGCCCGAGGATCTTCGGGTGCGCGCCCGGGCCGACGCCTTCGTGCCGATGGACGCGCCCGGCGTCCGGGAGATCGACGAGCGGGAGGCGCGCAAGGCGATCCCGCCGCTCATCAGCGCCTATCTCAGGCTCGGCGGCTGGGTCGGGGAGGGCGCCTTCGTCGACCACCGGTTCAACACGGTCGATGTCTGCGTCGTCATGGACACCACCCGGATGACCGAGCGCTATCGGGCCTTCTACGAACGGGGCCGCGCGGCGTGAGAGCGGGCTGGAACGGCGCGCCGGCGCCCGTCCCGCCGCCGCTGACGCTCGCCGACCGGGCGCGGTTCTGCTGGCGGGCGCCACTGGCCTTCTTCTGGCTTCTCGGCTGTTTCGCGGTGTTTCTCCCGCTCGCCTTCCTCGACCGCGCGCTGTCGCGCCGGGGCGACGCGGCGGGGGCGCCGGCCATGGTGCGGATCTGGGCGCGGGGCGCGCTCCGGCTGCTCGGGCTGCGGGCCGAGGCGCGGGGCGCGCCCATGGCTGCTCCCGGGGCGCTGGTCGCGAACCATTCGAGCTGGCTCGACATCGTGGCGCTGCAGAGCGCGGCGCGGGTCTTCTTCGTCTCCAAGGCCGAGGTCGGATCCTGGCCGCTGATCGGCTTCATCGGCCATGCGATCGGCACGGAGTTCATCGAGCGCCGCGCCACCGAGGCCGGGCGGCAGGCGCGGGCGCTCGGCGCCCGGCTGGCGCTGGGCGACCGGCTCTGCCTCTTTCCGGAGGGGACGAGCAGCGACGGCCAGCGGGTGCTGCCGTTCAAGTCGTCGCTTTTCGCCGTGTTCCTCGACGGCGCCACCGGGCCGGAGCTTCGCGTCCAGCCGGTCACGCTGCGCTATCGCCCGCGGGCCGATCTGCCGGCGGCGCTCTACGGCTGGTGGGGCGAGATGGATTTCGGCGCCCATCTCGGTTCGCTGCTCGCGCGCTCCACCGGCGGGCAGGTCGAGATCACCTTTCACGAGCCGCTCGATCCGCGCGCTCTCGGCGACCGCAAGACGCTGTCCGCGGCGGCCGAGGCGGCGACGCGGCGAGGGTTCGACGCCTGAGGCGGACGCCGCTCAGCCGCCCGTATGGCTCATGTGCCGGCTGACCTGACCGGCGACGGTCTGGCGGGAATAATCGAAATCGTGCCCCTTCGGCTTGCGCGCGATCGCGGCGCGGATCGCCTCGACGAGCGCCGCGTCGTCGCCCGGATGCGCCCGCAGGATGGCGCGGAGATCGGCGTCGTCCTCCTGGCCGAGGCACATGTAGAGCTGGCCGGTGCAGGTGACGCGGACGCGGTTGCAGCTTTCGCAGAAATTGTGCGTCAGCGGCGTGATGAAGCCGACGCGGCCGCCGGTCTCCGCGACGCGGACATAGCGGGCCGGGCCGCCGGTCCGATCGGACGTGTCCGTGAGCGTCCAGCGCGTCTCGAGATCGGCGCGGAGGCTCCGGAGCGAGTAGTACTGGTCCAGCCGGTTCTCGTTGCCGAGATCGCCCATCGGCATCACCTCGATGAAGGTGAGATCGTGGCCGCGCGCGCCGCACCAGGCGACGAGGTCGTGGATCTCGTCGTCGTTCACGCCCTTGAGCGCGACCGTGTTGATCTTCACCCTGAGCCCGGCCTCGACCGCCGCGTCGATCCCGTCGATCACCTGCGCGAAGCGGCCCCAGCGGGTGATCTCGGCGAACCTGCGTTCGTCGAGCGTGTCGAGCGAGACATTCACCCGCCGGACGCCGCGGGCGGCGAGGTCGCGGGCGAAGCGGCGCAGCTGGCTGCCGTTCGTGGTGAGCGTCAGCTCGTCGAGCGCGCCGCTTTCGAGATGGCGGCCCATCGCCTCGAAGAAGGTCATGATCCCGCGGCGGACGAGCGGCTCGCCCCCGGTGATCCGGAGCTTGCGCACGCCGAGGCCGATGAAGGCGGAGCAGAGCCGGTCGAGTTCCTCGAGGCTCAGGAGTTCCGCCTTGGGCAGGAAATCCATGTGCTCGGCCATGCAGTAGACGCAGCGGAAGTCGCAGCGGTCGGTGACCGAGACGCGGAGATAGGTGATCGCGCGGGCGAAAGGATCGACGAGCTGTGCGGTCATGAAGGCGATGCCCCTCCCCGGGCTTCATCCTCTGGATTTTAGGCGCGGGCGCGGGCGGTTTCAAGGTGGCATGCCAGCGGATCGACCCGCCCTCTACGACCAAGGCGGGGGGTGCGCGCGCGCCCTTTGGCCTCGACTCGGGGGAGGTGCGATGGCAGGCTCCGCTTGCTGCGCCGCGGCAAATACCCTGTGAAATTTTGCCCCGAGCCTGAAACGGGCCGGGGCGAAGCAAGGTGTCCGGGGAGGTCGGATGATGCGCGAGATCGGACTCTTCACCTCGCCGGGATGGCCGTTGCCGAGCGGCGCGCGGCGCTGGGACGAGATGGCGGCGGCCTTCCAGTGGCCGAGGCCGCGCCGTTTCAACATCGCGGAGGTCTGTTGCGACGTCTGGGCGCGGATCGAGCCGAACCGTCTCGCGCTGCGGCATCTGCAGCTCGACGGCGTCGCGCGGGACTATCGTTTCGGGGAACTCTCCCGCGCGTCGCGCCGGCTCGCCAACGTGCTGGCGGCGGGCGGGGTCGGGCGCGGCGACCGGGTCGCGGTCCTGCTGCCGCAATCGCCCGAGGCGCTGCTCACCCATCTCGCCGCCTATCGGCTCGGCGCGATCGTCGTTCCCCTCTTCACGCTCTTCGGCGAGGACGGGCTGCGGTTCCGCCTCGCCGATTCGGGGGCGCGCGCGCTCGTCACGGACCAGCCCAACCTCGAGAAGATCGCGGCGATCCGGGACGAGCTTCCGGCGCTCGAACAGGTGCTCTCGATCGACGGCCGCGGACCGGGGGCGGTGGATTTCTGGCGCGCGCTGGGCTGGGCGGCGGAGACGCACGCGGGCGTGGCGACCGGGCCGGACGATCCGGCCTTCCTGAGCTACACCTCGGGCACGACCGGCCCGCCGAAGGGGGCGCTGCACGGCCATCGCGTCCTGCTCGGCCATCTGCCGGCGATCAGCCTCGCGCATGAGTTCCTGGGCCAGCCCGGGGACCGGATCTGGACGCCGGCGGACTGGGCCTGGATGGGCGGACTTACCAACGTGCTGCTGCCCTCGCTCTTCTACGGGGTGACGGTGATCAGCCACCGGATGCCGAAGTTCGACCCGGAGGCGGCCGTGGCGCTGATGGCGCGGCTCGGCGCGCGCAACGCCTTCTTCCCGCCGACCGCGCTGCAGCTGATGCGCCAGGAGGGGATCCGCGAGGTCCGCGGCCTTCGCACCGTCACCTCCGCCGGCGAGGCGCTGGGCGCGAGCCTGCTCGACTGGGGGCGGGAAGTCTTCGGGCTCACGATCAACGAATTCTATGGCCAGACCGAATGCAACGCCGTGCTCGGCAACTGCGCCGCGGTGGCGCCGGTGCGGCCGGGCTCCGCCGGCCGCGCGGTGCCCGGACACCGCGTGGCGATCCTGTCGGAGGCGGGCGAGCCGCTGCCGCCGGGCGAGGTCGGCGAGATCGGCGTCGCCGCGCCTGATCCGGTGACGTTCCTCGGCTACTGGAACGATCCCGCGAAGACGGCGGAGAAGTTCCGCGACGGCTGGCTCCTGACCGGCGACGAGGGCATGGCGGACGAGGAGGGCTATGTCTTCTTCCGGTCGCGGACCGACGACGTGATCACCTCCTCCGGCTACCGGATCGGGCCGGGCGAGATCGAGGATTGCCTGACGGGCCATCCGGATGTGGCACGGGCCGCGGTGGTGGGCGTGCCCGACCCGATCCGCACCGAGATCGTGAAGGCCTTCGTCGTGCCGAAACCCGGCGCCCGTCTGGCGGGGCTCGAGGCGGCGCTGATCGGGCGGGTGCGGGCGCGGCTCTCCCCCCATGTCGCGCCGCGCCAGGTCGAGTTCGTCGAGACGCTGCCCCTGACCGCGACGGGCAAGATTCGCCGCGCCGCCCTACGCGGAAAACGATGATGCCCCGGCCGGCGCCGTCTTGTGCGGGGCCGGTCCGATGCTACACTCCCTCCCGTGATCGCGGGATGGATGGATGAAGGTCAGCGAATTCGAATCCTTCGCGCACGAGGCCCCGACCACGGATGAGCTCTGGAACGGGCTGGTGCGTTTCGCGCGGGAGCGGGATGTCGACAAGGTCGGCTACCACCACATTCCGCCCCTCGGCGCGCCGGACGACACGGTCTCGCGGGTCCAGAACTCGGGCTTTCCGATCGAATGGGTGGCCTTCTACCTGGCCGCGCGTCAGGCGGGGAGCCTGCCCGTCACCGATTACGCCCGCTACCACGGCGAGCCGGTCTACTGGGGCGACATCGAGACGCTGAAGGAACTGACCGACGAGGAGCGGGCGCATCTCGCGACGCTGCGCGACGCGGGGTTCATTCATGGCCTCGCCATTCCCGCCTATGGGCAGAACGGCCGCAACGGCGTCTTCGCCCTCGCCCTCGCACCGGGTGTGGAGCGGCTCGATCCGCCGCTGCTCGGCGATCTGCGCTGGGCCTGCCAGGCGACGCATCTGCGCTTTTGCGCGCTGGTCCTGCCGGATCTCGGCCCGGCGCCGGCCCTCTCGCGGCGCGAGGTCGAGGTGCTGGCCTGGGTCGCGCGCGGCAAGTCCAACGCGGCGATCGGCGCGATCCTCGGCATCTCCGCGCATACGGTCGACGCGCATCTGCGGCGCGTCTATGCCAAGCTCGGCGTCTTCGACCGGATCAGCGCGGCGCTGAGGGGCATCGGCTTCGGGATCATCACGTCGGAAGCCTGAGCCTCACGCGATCCGGCGCGCCGCCTCCTTGCGGGCGAAGGACTTCAGATCGCGGCCGGGACCGTCGAGGAAGGCGGCGACGCGGGCCGGATCGCGGAGCGACAGGCTCCGGAGCCAGGCGCCGATCGCCTTCTGCGTGAACCAGTTCCGGTCCGCCACCAGCCGTCCGGCCCAGCCGAGAACGCGTTCGCGCGCCGCGAGATCGCCGGGAGAGGGATGGGTCAATTTGGTCCAGGGCAGCGTCGCGACCAGCGCGGCGCGGCGCGCCCAGGGGTTCGGATCCTCGATCCAGGCTTCGACGGTATCGAGCCTTCGCGGCTCGGCCACGAGGCGGCGTTCGCCGGCCTTGCAGGCCTGATCGGCGATCGCCCAGGCGTCGAAATCCGGCACCCAGCGCAGGAATTCCGCCCAGACCAGCGGATCGTCGGTGCCGAGCCGCGCCTGGGTGAGCAGCTTCGCGGCCGCGATCCGCGCCTCGTGCACATCGCTGTCCCAGAGCCCGGCGGCGAGCGCCACCCGCGCCGGCACGTCGAGCGCGGCGCGCCAGTCGGCCACGCAGGCATCGATGCCGGGAAGGGCGAGCCCGAGATAGCGGCGCGGCGCCTTGTGATAGGCGGCCATGGCCGGCGCCGCGGCGGGATCGGCGTCGCGTGCGAGCCGCGCCAGGGCCTCGTCGGGCGTCGTCATTCCACGGTCACGGATTTGGCGAGGTTGCGCGGCTGGTCGACGTCGGTGCCCTTGAAGACCGCCGCGTGATAGGCGAGCAGCTGCGCCGGAACCGCGTAGAGGATCGGCGCGACGAGGGGCGCCGCCCGGGGCATGGCGAGCGTGCGCCAGGCGCCGGCGCCGGCCGCCTCGATCCCGGCGGCGTCCGAGACGAGCAGCGCCCGGCCGCCCCGCGCCAGCACCTCCTGCATGTTCGACACGGTCTTGTCGAACAGCGCGTCGGAGGGCGCGAGCACGATCACCGGCACCGCCTCGTCGACCAGCGCGATCGGCCCGTGCTTCAGCTCGCCGCTGGCATAGCCCTCGGCGTGGATGTAGCTGATCTCCTTCAGCTTCAGCGCGCCTTCGAGCGCCAGCGGATACATCGGTCCCCGGCCGAGGAAGAGCACGTCGCGGGCATGCGAGACGTCGCGCGCGATCTCCGCGATCGCGGGTTCGAGCGTCAGCGCGGTGGCCATCAGGCCGGGCAGGGCGCGCAGTTCCTCGACGCGGCCGGCCTCGCCCGCGCCGTCGATCGCGCCGCGCTGGCGCGCCGCGAGGATCGCGAGGCAGGCGAGCAGCGCGAGCTGGCAGGTGAAGGCCTTGGTCGAGGCGACGCCGATCTCCGGTCCCGCGAGGATCGGCAGCGCCACGTCGCTCTCGCGCGCGATGGTCGAGGTCTCGACATTGACGACCGCGAGCGACCGGCCGCCGCGCCCCTTCAGATAGCGCAGCGCCGCGAGCGTGTCGGCGGTCTCGCCGGACTGGCTGACGAAGATCCCGAGGGTTCCGGGGCCGACCGGCGGCTCGCGGTAGCGGAACTCGGAGGCGACGTCGATCTCGACCGGAATCCCCGCGAGGCTTTCGAACCAGTATTTCGCGACGTGGCAGGCGTAATGCGCGGTGCCGCAGGCGACCATCACGATCCGCTCGCAGCCGGCGAAGTCCACCTCCTCCGGCAGATGCACCTCGGAGCGGTGCGGCGCGAGATAGCGGGCGAAGGCGTCGGCGAGCACGATCGGCTGCTCGTGCGTCTCCTTCGCCATGAAGTGCTTGTAGGGACCCTTCTCGGCGAAGACGTTCTCGACCGGGACCATGACGATGTCGCGGATCACGGCGGTGCCGTTCGCGTCGTAGAAGCGGACGCCGGTCCGCGTCAGCTCGGCATGGTCGCCTTCCTCGAGATAGGCGATCTGGGTCGTCATCGGCGCGAGGGCGAGCGCGTCCGATCCGACGTACATCTCCCCCTGGCCGAAGCCGATCGCGAGCGGCGAGCCGCGGCGGGCGACGATCATCAGATCCTCCTCGCCCTCGAAGATGAAGGCGAGCGCGAAGGCGCCCTTCAGACGGGCGAGCGTCGCGCGGACCGCCTGGAGCGGCGAGGCACCGGCGGCGAGCTCGCGATCGCAGAGGCGGGCCACGCTCTCGGTATCGGTATCGGTCTCGAAGGCCGCGCCCCCGGCCTCCAGCTCGGCGCGGAGCTCGCGGTAGTTCTCGATGATGCCGTTGTGCACCACCGCGACGCGCCCGGCCTGGTGGGGATGCGCGTTGCGGACCGAGGGGGCGCCATGGGTGGCCCAGCGGGTATGGCCGATGCCGATCCGCCCGCGGGCGGGATCGGAGACGAGCAGGTCGGAGAGTGCGATCAGCTTGCCCATGGCGCGCCTGCGCCCCAGATGCCCCGCCTCGTCGAGCGTCGCGATGCCCGCGCTGTCATAGCCCCGGTATTCGAGCCGCTTCAGCGATTCGAGGATCAGCGGCGCGACCTGATGCGTGCCGAGGATGCCGACGATCCCGCACATCAGTGGGGCGCCTTGCCGGACTTGAGCGCGCGCAGCCGCGACATGAGCCGCGTGCCGAGCCCCGCCTTGTTGCTCTGCCGCCCCCGCGCCACCGCGAGCGCGCCGGCGGGCACGTCCTCCGTCACCGTCGAGCCCGCGCCGACCATCGCCCCGTCGCCGATCCGGACCGGCGCGACCAGCGCGGAGTTGGAGCCGATGAAGACGTCGGCGCCGACCTCGGTATGATGCTTGAAGACGCCGTCGTAGTTGCAGAAGATCGTGCCCGCGCCGATATTGGTCCGCGCGCCCACGTGGCCGTCGCCGACATAGGTCAGGTGATTGATCTTCGCCCCCTCGTCGACGATCGCGTTCTTGATCTCGACGAAATTGCCGACATGCGTGTGCTCGGCCAGTTCCGCCCCGGGCCTGAGCCGCGCGAAGGGACCGACGCGCGATCCGCGGCTGACGTGGCAGCCCTCGAGATGGCAGAAGGGCAGGATCTCGGCGCCGGATTCGACCGTCACCCCCGGTCCGAAGAAGACGTTCGGGCCGATCACCGTGTCCCGCCCGACATGCGTGTCATGCGCGAACCAGACCGTGGCGGGATCGGTCAGCGTCACGCCGTTCTCCATCGCCTCGGACCGCGCCCTGGCCTGGAAGGCCGCTTCCGCGGCGGCGAGATCGGCGCGGCTGTTGACGCCGAGCGTCTCGGCCTCGTCGCAGACGATCACCTTCGCCGTCAGCCCGCGGTTTCGCGCCAGCGCGACGATGTCGGTGAGGTAGAATTCGCCCTTCGCATTGTCGTCGCGGATCTCGGCCACGAGTCCAGGCAGCAGCGCCGCGTCCGCGGCGACGACGCCGCAATTGCAGAGCCGGATCGCGAGCTGCGCCTCCGTCGCCTCCCGCGCCTCGACGATCGCGAGCAGATCGCCCGTGTCGTCGAGGATCAGCCGACCATAGGCCCCGGGCTCCGCCGCCTCGAAGCCGAGAATCACGACCGCCGCCCCTTCGGCCCGCGCCGCGATCATCGCCTCGAGCGTCTCCGGCCGGATGAAGGGCGTGTCGCCATAGAGCACGACGATGTCCCCCGTCGCGCCTTCGAGTTCCGGCAGGGCGACGCGCACCGCGTCGCCGGTGCCCCGCTGCTCCGGCTGGCGGACGGAGCGCGCCTCGGGATCGAGCTCGGCCAGCGCCGCGTCGACCTCCTCCGCGCCGACGCCGGTCACGACGATGACGCGCTCCGGATCGAGCCCGCGCGCCGAGGCGAGCGCGTGGGCGATCAGCGGCGCGCCCGCGAGCGGGTGCAGCACCTTGGGCAGATCCGAGCGCATGCGGCTGCCCTGTCCGGCGGCGAGAAGGATGACGGACGTGGGCATGCGCGGGCTCCGGACCGGTTTGCGTCGTCGCCTTCTAGCAGCCGGGCGGGGGCGCGGAAAGTCCGGCGGCGATCAGTTTCCATTTCATTTCGTTGCGGAAATGCGCCACAGAAGGGTCCGGAAACGATGGGAGGCAGGCGATGCGGGTGGCCGTGTTCGATCTCGACGGAACGCTCGCCGACACGGCGGCCGATCTGATCGCGGCTGCGAACGGCGCGCTCGCCGAGCTTGGCGTCGCCGCCCGGCTCGACGCGCGCGCCCATCGCGCCACGGCCTTCGCCGGCGGCCGCGCGATGCTCCGCGCCGGCCTCGCCGCGGAAGGAATCGAGATGCCGGAGGAGCAGGTCGAGCGCGGGTTTCCCCGCCTGCTCGTCCATTACGAGGCGGCCATCGCCGCGCGGACGCGGCTCTATCCCGGCGTCGAGGCGGCGCTCGACGCGCTGGCCGCGCGCGGCTGGACGCTCGCGATCTGCACGAACAAGCCCGTGGCGCTGGCCGAGCTCCTGCTCGTGAAGCTCGGGGTGCGCGACCGCTTCGCCGCGGTCCTCGGCGCGGACAGCCTCTCCGTGCGCAAGCCCGACCCGCTGCACCTGACCGAGACCGTGCTCCGCGCGGGCGGCGCGCCGGAGCGGGCGGTGCTGATCGGCGACACCGTGACCGACCGCGAGGCGGCGCGCGCGGCGGAGGTCCCCTGCGTGCTCGTGGCCTTCGGCCCGGAGGGGCCGGGGATCGCCCGGCTCGCTCCCGCCGCGATGATCGCGGATTACGCGGAACTGCCGGATCTGCTCGAGCGGCTGATCCCGGAAGACACCAAGGTGGCGGTTCCGAAGGGGTGAGGCGCGCCCTATTCTCGGCGGGCTCGAAAGGGGGAGAGAGGAATGACCTCGATGGATCCGCGCGCGCTGCTCCGCGCGCTCTTCGACGCGGCGGTGCGCGCGGCGCTGCCCGACAACGGCATCCGCGCCCACCTGCCGGAGCCGCCGAAGGGCCGGACGGTCGTCGTCGGCGCGGGCAAGGGCGCGGCCCAGCTCGCCCAGGCGCTGGAGCGGGCCTGGGAGGGGCCGCTCTCCGGCGCGGTGGTGACGCGCTACGGCTACGCCGCGCCCTGTGAGCGAATCGCGGTGCTCGAGGCCGCCCATCCCGAGCCAGACGAGGCCGGGCTGATCGCCGCGCGGCGGCTCTTCGACGAAGTGGCGGGTCTCGGCCCCGATGATCTGGTGATCGCGCTGATCTGCGGCGGCGGCTCGGCGCTCCTGCCCTGCCCGCCCGAGGGGCTGGGGCTCGCGGACGAGCTCGCGGTCAACCGCGCGCTTCTCGCCTCGGGGGCGCCGATCGGCGAGATGAACACGCTTCGCAAGCATGTCTCGGAAATCAAGGGCGGCCGGCTCGCCCGCGCGGCGCGTCCCGCGCGGGTGGCCTCGCTCGTGGTCTCCGACATTCCCGGCGACGATCCGGCGCTCGTCGCCTCCGGCCCGACCGTGCCCGGCGCCGGCGGACCGGAGGAGGCCCGCGCGGTGGTGGCGCGCCACGGACTCGATCTGCCGGAGGCCGTGCGCGCCTGGCTCGAAGGACCCGACTGCGCCGCGCCCGCGCCCGAGGATCCCGATTTCGCGCGCGACACGGTCGCCATCATCGCCTCCGCCGGCGTCTCGCTCGAGGCGGCGCGGGAGGAGGCGGCGCGGCTCGGCCACGAGGCGGTGATCCTGTCGGACGCGATCGAGGGCGAGAGCCGCGACGTGGCGCTGGTCCTCGCCGCGCTCGCGCGCGAGATCGCGACGCGCGACCGGCCCTTCCGCCGGCCGGTGATCCTGCTCTCGGGCGGCGAAACCACGGTGACCCTGCGCGCGAAGGGCGGCAAGGGCGGGCGCAACGCCGAATTCCTGCTCGCCTTCGCGCTGGCGGTCGAGGGGGTGGCGGGCATCACCGCGCTCGCGGCCGATACCGACGGAATCGACGGATCGGAGGACAATGCCGGCGGGCTGGTCGACGGGGAGACGGTCGCGCGCATCCGCGCCGCCGGCGCCGATCCGCGCGCCCTGCTCGACGGCAATGACGCGTGGACGGCGCTGTCGCTGGCGGGAAACCTGCTGGTGACCGGGCCGACCGGTACGAACGTGAACGACTTCCGCGCGATCCTGATCACCTGACCCGTCTCCCCGCGCGCCTCGCGACGCCGATGATGAAATCCCCGTTGCACCCTCCGCCCGGGCATGCTTATAGAGGCGCGTCCGCACCCGTAGCTCAGCTGGATAGAGCGCTGCCCTCCGAAGGCAGAGGTCACAGGTTCGAATCCTGTCGGGTGCGCCATCTCACATTTTTCACCACAGAACAGACCTAACGCCTTGAATGGGAAGGCGAAGTTAGGTGTTCGAAGTCCCTGATTCCGGCAGTATGCCAATGGCTCAAGGAAAGCCAGTCTGAGGACCGTTTTCTGGCCCACCAAATCAGAATTATTCCATATATCCCAAGGGCTTGAGAGAAACCGCAAGGCGTGTTCGAACGACTCCTCCAGGGTCTGCCTCGGCTTGCCGCTCGTGGCAAGTTTTTCGCTCGCCAGCGCCTTCTCACGCTCCAGCTTCGCAATCCGCTTCTCGTAGGCAGAGATCACGGTCGCGTTGCCAGATTCGACGATGCGGTCGAGCAGGGCTTCGATCTGCTTGTCGATCTGGCCGATGCTGGCACGGAGCGCCTTCGTCGTGTCAGCGGCTTTGGCAAGGCGCATGTCCCATGCGTCCTTGAACATCGCCTTGACCAGTCCGAAAAGGTTCTCTGACGGCTCCAGGCGTTGCAGCAGGTCTTCGAACTGGCCTTCCAGCTCGTCGCGCTTGATCGACTTGCGGTAGCTCGCGCACCCCTTCGTTGGGCAGAGATAGTAGGGATACTTCTGGCTCTTGCCCTGCGACCAGCAGGCAGTGAGCGGCTTGCCGCAGTCGTTGCACAGGATGAACCCGCGCAGCGGGAAGTCCGCGCTGATGTCCTTGCGGGCAGCCGCCTTGGCCGTGCCTTTCAGGCGGGCCTGAATCCTTTCGAAGGTTTCGAAGCTGATCAGCGCCTCGTGGTGGCCCTTGCGCAGCCCCACGCCCCAATTTGGAGCTTCGAGATACCCGGCATAGATCGGGCGGGTCAGAAGGTCGTAGATGCGCTGATTGCGTATCTCGCCGTTCGGAAGGTCCTTCGGGAAGGACGGCTGGCGCTCAAGGAAGCGCTTGACCTCGACCTGTGCCGCGAAGCGCCCCGAGGCGTAGCCTTCAAGCGCCTCCTGAAGGACGGAAGCGTTGGGCTCGTCACGGACCAGAATTCTGCCGTGACCGCTGGAGCGCTCGTATCTGTAGCCGACCGGAGCCTGAAAAACCCAATAGCCGTTCTGCATCCGCGCTCGCATGCGGTTGACGGTCTGCTCGCCGTTCTTCTGGCGCTGGTGCTGCGACACCGAGGCCAGCAGGTTCTCGACCAGCCGCGAGTCAGAGCTTTCGCCGAATTCGATGGAGGGGCTGACGAGAATACCGCCAGCGTTGCCGATCTTCATGCGCAGATCGAAATGCGCCATCAGATCGCGCGCAAGGCGGCTGATATCGTCGATAATGACGGCATGAGGCTCTTTGCGGCGCGCCTTCAGGTACGCCAGCATGGCCTGCATGCCGGGTCTTGTCGTCAGGCTTCCGGAAGTATCGTCCCGGAAGACCTCGACGACCTCATAGCCGCGATACTTGGCAAATTCCCGGCATCGCGTTTCCTGTGAGCCAAGGCCGTCGCCGCGCACCGTCTGCTTCGTGCTCGACACGCGGCAGTAAATGACGGCCTTGCTGATCTCACCATGTCGGTCTTCGTTCTTTATCATTGCACCTCCAGACCGCCGTTCGGGCTGGGAAAATCGGTTTCAACACGTTCTTCGGAAGACTTCGATTCTACCGCATCGAAGATTTCCTTCAGGCCTGGATTGGACTCATCTTCAATCTGTCCACAGACTTCTTGAAGGGGATGAACCCCAAACCCGATCTCGACAAATGTTACGACAACCGACCACAGCGCTTGCAGGAATTCTTCTTTCTGTTCGGGGGTCAGTCGAGGATCATCAAGCCAGGCCTGGTACTTCTCGACATCGACAGTAACGATTGGCCGGGCCGCAGCCGCGAAGCTGGGAGTGATGGACTTTTCGAAGGTTTGGTTCTCATCGTTCATGGCCCGCACCTCTTTAGCGGACAACATGTTGAGCCATAAATTAATTATGACACCACACGTTGTATTATGGCAAATTCTGTAGCTAGTACGGAACCCCGTCATCCAAGGGATTCTGCGGGTTTCCGGCTCGCTCTTCGGTTGCAAAGAGCGCAGCAATCTCTTCGGGCGGCTTCCATCCGGTCTTGCTGATGCAAGTTGCAAGCGCCATTCCGAGGTAGCCTTCAAGCTGCTCTTCGGCGGTCCCATTCGGGTCCGCCTTCGCATGGACACTTGCCCATGCACGAGCGAACTCGTAGCCGCGCCGCTCGACGCGGAGCGTCACAAGGACGGTTTTGCCGTCCTTGGAAATGCGCGTTCCGCGCCGCTGAAACTCTCCGTTCTTCGCCATATCCAGCCTCACAGGATTTTCGCCCAGTCGATGGGGATGATCTTCACCAGGGAACAGGTTTCCCCGTCCTTCGGGAAGATCACGCGCCTGCCCTGAACGCCGAAATAGTCGCACGAGAAGAAGTAGCGGCACGGATCGCCCATCCTCTTCGGGTGGCGGCATTCATAGGTCCAGCCGATATGGGGCGTTCCGGCGAAGACCGCGTAGCCGACCAGGATCGACAGGACGAGCGCGCGCGGACGACCGAACAGCCGCCCCGCCCGCAGCGCGATCCGCGACAGCCGACCGCCCTTCTTGCGGGGAGGCTCCGAACCGACGACTCTGATCTCAAATTCATCCATTGCCGTTTTCCTTCTTGCCGTATTGCAGGGTGATGAGTGCCGGGGCGACCGGATACGGTCCCTCGACCGGGTTGGGCTCCGCCCAGGACGCCCACGGCGCGACGAACCAGAAGGGCAGCCTGCGAGCCAGGATCGGCGGCAGCGCCTTGATCAGCAGGAGCTGCCAGTCCGCGCCCATCTGCCGGATTTCGTCCGGGGACATGAGCGGCCTTCCGGTTTCGGCCAGGTTCTCGCTTACTTCGTCGTCGTAGTAGCGTCCGAGGTTGTAGCTCGTCGTCTTGACGGTCCTTTGGCCCAGCTCCGCCGAGAGCGTCACGGCGAGGTTGTGATCCTGGACGGCGAAGAACTGCTTCACTTCGGCCTGCGAGAGGATCGTGCGGGCGGTATAGGGACCGTAGAGCCGGATCAGCTCGGCCAGCTCCTGGACGAAGACCCAGACCCGGACGCCAAGGCCCGGCAACGCCGTCAGGCTTTCGGCAAGGCCGGAGAGTCTGCCCATGTTGGCGAACTCGTCGAGCAGGAACAGAACCGGGCTCCGGCCCTTGGACCGCGCGACGGTCGTGATCGCCTGCCGGGCAACAAGGCCGAGCCATGCGCCATGCGTCGCGATCCGGTCCTGCGGGATCACCAGATAGACGGTCGCCCTGCCTTCCTTCAGCGCCCGAAAATCGACATCGGACCCGCCGACCGCCTCGCCCAGCCAGCCGACCGGATCGAAGATATCGAGCGCCTGCGAAGCGCCCTGGCGGAAGTCGGCGAACTGGTCCGCGTTCTCTTCGAGCTGGTCGCGCAGGTCGCGGCCAAGATCGGCAATCATGCCGAACAGCGCTTCGGACTTCTCCATCTCCGCAACGCACCGTTCCAGGCGCGAGTTGTTCGAAAGAACACGCCACATTTCCGGAAGGGTGCAGCGCTCGCCCGCGCCCCGCGTCGCGAGGTGCAGCATGACCGCCCGCAGGATGGCGCGCGCGCCTTCGCGGAAGTAGCGGTTGCGCGCGTCCTCCGATTCGGGGACGAGCTGGAGCGCGAGCGCCTTCGCCTCATCGGCAACGCTGCGGATCAGCGCGGGATCGCTCGCCGCCTCGATCAGCGGCTGCAACGGGTTGTAGCGATGCTGCGGCAGCCCGTGCAGGCCCCAGGGATTGAGGATGTAGACCTTCTGTCCGAACCGCTCGGCCCGGTGCTTCGCCGTGACCGCCGCCAGCTCGCCCTTCGGATCGGTGACGAACATCGAGCCCGTGTAGTGCAGCAGGTTCGGGATAACGACGCTGATGCCCTTGCCCTGACGGGCGGGAGCAGCCGTCAGCAGGTGCGCCTTGCCGCTGTAGAAGAGCGGCCTGCCTTCCTGCATGCCGAGGAACAGGCCCGACGGGTCCAGCATGCCAGCCTGTTCGCACTCTTCGAGCGTCGCGAATGCGGCCTCGCCGAAAACGCCGGAAGGCTCACTCGCAGCCTCGCGCTGGATGTACTGGCGAACAACGTTGCTGACCCCGGCAACTCCGGCCAGGGCAGCCATCGCGCCCAGGTACTTGAAGAAGCCGAGATAGGCTTCATCGGCAGGCGTCAGCTGCGCCCCGGTGATCTCCGGGAAGTTGGCGGCCAGAGCGTAGATCGAAACGCCGAGCAGCAGCGCGGCGACTGGCGAGCCGTTCCTGGGGTTGACGGGGTGTGACATGGCGACCTCCTGCTCGAAGGCGCTGGCGCAATCTTTTGCGCGATGCCTTCTGCTTCAGACGCCAGAAATGAATGAACGAGAATTGCCTGTTTCAACGCGTCTATCGCGTGGCGGGAAATCTTACGTCCCTCAACGGCTTGATTTTTATTGGGTTTAGACTTCCTAGATCGCCCCGTGAGGCGCTCGAATATCCATCCGGGCTAGCGGAAAATCCCTCTGCAAAACCCCGACGGAGCCGGACCTATGCTATGAAAATCATCCTCATCGCTAGGTCGTAGACATTATCGTTTGGCTAGTGTTTCAACTTCCAAAGTTACCGTGCATCTTTGCTGGCAAAACCCTTCGATGTAGGATTGCACTGTTAGATCACAAGCCCTCGGGGCGTATGATGAAAGTCCTGTTCGTCTGCACCGCCAACAAGCTGCGCAGCCCGACCGCCGAGCGCGTGTTCCGGGACTGGCCGGGTATTGAGGCGATATCGGCAGGAACCGATCCCGCCTCGCCAAGGCCGTTGACCAAGGAACTGGTCGCATCGGCGGACATGATCTTCGCGATGGAGAAGCACCACCGCGAATGGATCAGGAAGAAGTTCAAGGAGCGGCCAAGCGACGGGAAAATCTTCGACCTTGGCATCCCGGACGAGTTCGAACGCGACGATCCCGTCCTGGTCAAGCTGCTGGAGGCCAAGGTCGGGCTGACGTGGTCCCCGAAAACCGGACACTTTGCTAAGCTTGCCGCCAACGATGACGAGGAAGAACAGCGTGGCTGGCAAACGAAAGAATTACGGCGCCGAGTTCAAGGCGAAGGTGGCGCTTGAGGCCATTCGAGGCGAGCTGACGGTCGCGGAACTGGTGACGAAGCATGGTGTGCATCAGACCTTGATCAACACCTGGAAGCGGCAAGCGCTCGAGGGAATGTCCGGGATTTTCGCGGGCAAGGCCGAGGCGAAGGCGGCCGAAAAGGAGGGCGAGATCGAGAAGCTGCACGCCAAGATCGGCCAGCTCGTGGTGGAGCGGGATTTTTTGGCCAAAGCCTCCGGACGGTGAGCGTGTCCCGGAGGCGAGAGATGATCGAGCCAGGACACCTAGTGCTGTCGATCACCCGGCAATGCGCGCTGATCGGGATCAGCCGGTCGGCCTGGTATGGCCCGGGCAAGGCCGAGAGCCCGCTAAACCTGGCGCTGATGAAGCTGATCGATGCACAGTTCATGGAGACGCCGTTCTACGGCAGCCGTCAGATGGCGAGGCACCTGCGCAACAAGGGCTACTGCGTCGGGCGCAAGCGCGTCCGACGGCTGATGGCCAGGATGGGCCTGCGCGCTGTCTACCAGCGGCCGCGCACGACGGTGCCCCATCCGGAGCACCAGAAGTATCCGTATCTGCTCAGGGACTTGGTGATCGAGCGCCCGAACCAGGTCTGGTGCGCGGACATCACCTACATTCCCATGCGGCGCGGCTTCCTCTACCTCGTGGCGATCATGGACTGGGCGACGCGCCGAGTGCTGTCCTGGCGGCTCTCAGAGCCGGACTCGAAACTCTACGCGCCGTGCCAATACCTTGCGAGGCGCCTGGTCAGGACGCGGATATGGGCGATGAATATCCACGCCTCGGC
>NZ_VFRP01000022.1 GCF_006385685.1 Amaricoccus solimangrovi
AGACGCAACCCTTGACGCGGGGTGGAGCAGCCCGGTAGCTCGTCAGGCTCATAACCTGAAGGCCGCAGGTTCAAATCCTGCCCCCGCAACCAAGATTTACGCACAAGATCAAACACTTAAGCAAGCCCCGGAGTGACCCTCCGGGGCTTCGTTGCGCTTGCGGTCAAGAAGGGGCGCGGGGCCTTGGCAGCCGGTCGCGGCCTTGTGTAGACTTCGCGCACCGCGATGCAACTTTCCGTGTTCGCCCGTTTATCCGGTTCTGGTCCAATCCGCGTGAGGAGGTCGCCTTGCGAATTCTTGTAACCGGCGGTGCCGGCTATATCGGCACCCATGCGCTGGTCGAGGTCCTGGCGGCCGGGCATGAGGCCTGGGTCGTCGACAATCTCGGCAATTCCCGTCCCGCCGCGCTCGATCGCGTGCGCCAGCTCTCCAACCGCGACTTCGGCTTCACCAGGGCCGATCTGCGCGACACCGAGGCGGTGCGCGCGGTCGTGGCCCGGTTCCGGCCCGAGGCGGTCATCCACTTCGCCGGGCTGAAGGCGGTCGGGGAATCCGTCGCCGATCCGCTCGGCTATTTCGACAACAACGTCGCCGGCTCGCTCTCGCTCCTGCGCGCGCTCGCGGAAAGCGACTGCCGGCGCTTCGTCTTCTCCTCCTCGGCGACGGTCTATGGCGATCCCGACTACCTGCCGCTCGACGAGGCTCATCCGACGCGCGTCTCGAGCCCCTACGGCCGGACCAAGCTGCAGGCCGAGGAGATCCTGCGCGATCTCGCCGGATCCGATCCCGCCTGGTCGATCGCGGTCCTGCGCTATTTCAACCCGGTCGGCGCGCATCCCTCGGGGCGGATCGGCGAGGATCCGGCGGGCTTCCCGAACAACCTCATGCCCTTCATCACCCAGGTCGCGGTCGGCCGCCGCCCGGCGCTCAACGTCTTCGGCACCGATTACGACACGCCCGACGGGACGGGCGTGCGCGACTACATCCATGTGACCGACCTCGCACGGGCGCATCTCGCCGCCGTCGACTGGACGGCGGGGGAGGAAGCGGGCCGGGGCTGGGAGGCGTTCAACCTCGGCACCGGCCGGGGCACCTCGGTACTCGAACTCGCCCGGGCCTTCGGAGAGGCCGCGGGGCGCGAGATCCCGCTCGTCCTCGCGCCGCGCCGGCCGGGCGATGTCGCCACCTGCTACGCCGATCCCGGCAAGGCGCTCCGCGAACTCGGCTGGCGCGCCGAACTCGGCATCGCCGAGATGTGCGCCTCGAGCTGGCACTGGCAGTCGAGCAACCCCGAGGGCTATCCGGGGGAGGAGGGGGGAGAAAGGACCGCCGCCTCCGGCTGACGATCCCCCGGGGCGCGCGTGCGCGCCGCCGACCGGGTCAGCGGCGGCGTCTCATGTTGCCTTCGTGATGGGCGATCGCCTCTTCCACGTCCTCGAAATAGCGCGCCGTGCCGCCTTCGAGCACCAGGCCCGAGTCGCAGTAGTTCCGGATCGTGCCGGTCGAATGCGAGACCATGAGCAGCCCCGCGGCGCTCAGCCGGTTCCGGAACACCGCGAGCGACTTCTTGCGGAAGGACGTGTCGCCGACCGCCGTGATCTCGTCGACGAGATACCAGTCGAAGGCGATCCCCATCGACATGCCGAAGGCGAGCCGCGCCTTCATCCCCGAGGAATAGGAGCGGATCGGCATGTCCATGAACTCGCCGAGCTCGGCGAAATCCTGCACGTAATCGACCAGCGTGTCGGTATCCATCCCGTAGATCCGGGCGACGAAGCGCACGTTCTGCGCGCCGGTCAGGTCGGAGTGGAAGCTGCCCGAGAAGCCGAGCGGCCAGGAGATCGAGGCGTGGCGCAGGATCCGGCCCCGGTTCGGATGCGCGGTGCCCGCGACCATGGCGAGGAAGGTCGACTTGCCGGCGCCGTTCCTGCCCAGCACGCCGATCTTCGTCCCCGAGGGCAGGGTCAGGTTCAGGTGGTCGAGCACCACCTTCCGCCCGCCCGGCGTCGCATAGTATTTCGAGACGTCGCGAAACTCGATCACCGGCCGCCGGGGCCTCCCGCGATCCCGCGCTCAGTGGTTGTCGCGCACATTGTAGTAGATCAGCATCGCCACGCCCCAGCCCAGCATCAGGAAGAGCCCGGTCAGCCCGGCGAGCATCGCGCGGCGGGGATAGAGCGAGGTCTCGGCGAAGGTCGGCTGGATATGGGGCGCGAGATAGCGGCTCTGCCGTCCGGCCTCGGCCTTGGCGGCGGCGAGGCCGGCGAGCGCCTGGGTATAGGCGGTATTGGCGAATTCGAGATCGACGCGCAGTTCCTCGTAGTCGGAGAGCACGTCCGGCAGCGAGCCCTCGACACCCTCGACCCCGAGCGTCGAGCGTTCCTGGTCGATGCGTTCGGTGATCGCGTCGATGCGCCGGTTCGCCTGGATCATCCGCTGGTCGGTGTCGGAGGCGTAGGTCCTGAGCATGTCGCGGTCGACCAGCACCTGGGCGAGCTGGGCCTGCAGCGCGTTCAGGAGACCCGCCTGGCCGGCCGCGTCGGCCGAGGGATCGACCAGCCGGTGCTCGCGGCGGAAATCGTTCATCTTCTGGCGCATCGCGCGCAGATGGGTCTCGGCCTGGGCGAGCTCGCCGCTCGCGAACCGGATCGCATCGCCGCGCGCCTGCTGCGAGAGCCGGTTCACCAGCGCGCTCGAATGGGAGAGGATCGCCTGGGCGATCTTGCGCGCGTCCTCCGGATCGAAGGCCTTGGCCGTCACCTCGATGATCCCGGCCGAGCCGAGGTTCACCGTGACCATCCGGTTCCACTCGTCATGCAGCGCCTCGATCGTGGGATTCTCGCCGAGCGTGAACCAGAAGTCCCTGGGCGCCGCCCGGTTGTAGATCGCGCGGAGATCGAGATCGCGGTTGATCTCCTCGACGATCTTCTGGCTGCGGATGAAATCGAACAGGATGTCGGTATCGGAGGCCGAGCCCGAGCCCATCGAGGTCAGCGCGCCGAGAATGCCCGAGGCGCCGCCGCCGGCTTCCTCGGAGCGGATCGAGAAGGCGACGGAGGAATGATACTGGTCCGCGGCCCGGGTGTAGAGATAGGTCGCGACGACGAGGAAGGGCAGGAGCACCAGCGCGGCGAAGCTGAGCGCCATCAGGAGATGGCGCCGCTCGGCCCTGGCGGGCCGCACCTCGGGCTGGGCCGCGAGCGTCGCCTCGATCTCGCCCGGGGCGAGTTCGGGCTCGGCGCGGCCGCGCCGGCGGCGGCGGCGCGGCGCGGGCTCGAGTCCCTCGGCTTCCGGATCGAGCTCGGGATCGGGCGCGGCCCGGGCGGCGAGTCTGGCCTCCCGCGCCTCCCGCCGCGCGGCGGCGCGGCGCGCGGCGGGCAGCGCGGCCCAATCGGGTTTTCCGTCACCGGATCCCGGCGCCGGGAGGGTCCCTTCCGCGGAGGCTTCCCCGGGAGAGGGGGCGGAAACGCTCTCCGCCGGGGTTTGCTCCCGGGCCTCCTCCCCGGCGCGGACGGCACGCCGGGCGCGGCGGGCGGCGCGCCGCGCCGCCAGCGTCTCGTCGGGCACCAGCCGCTCCGCCCCGGGAGCGGTCCCGGGATCCTCGGGACCGCCCCCGGCTTCCGGGAAACCGTCGGGCGCGTCGGGCTCCGCCGGTCCGATGGCCGGGAGCGCCGGGCGTGACCTGGCGCGGCGACCTTGCGAATTTGTCATCGGACCCCCGGAAGCTGACACGAAACCGTGCTTGTCATCGCAACCGGCCAAGGTTTACTCCTTGCCCCGGATGAAAGCAAACCGGCGCGGGGTGCTCCTCACGCGGTCGTTGGCGAGCGGTGCCGGAACGCAACGCCTTATTTCGGAAGACTTCATGGACGACGGCGCGATGGCCATGGCCCCCTCCATGGCCGCTCCCCGACCCCCCCTCGCTTCCCCCGACGCGCCGGAAATGGCTCCGGCGGCCCGGGCGGGCCATGTGCGCTTCCAGCGGCTGCGGGTGCTCTTCGCGCTGATGGTGCGCGAGATGCAGACCGACTTCGGCCGGTCCTGGGGCGGCTATTTCTGGGCGATCGCGGAACCGCTCGGCGGCATCCTGCTGCTCTCGCTCGCCTTCAGCCTCGCGCTCCGCTCGCCGCCGCTCGGCTCGAGCTTCATACTCTTCTACGCCAGCGGCTACATTCCCTTTAACGCCTATCGTGTCGTCTCCTCCTCGGTGACCTCCGCGGTCCGTTCGAACCGCGGGCTCCTCAGCCATCCGGTCGTCGGCGTGGTCGACGCGGTGCTCTCGAAATTCCTGCTCTCGACGCTGACCATGGGCGTCGTCGCCGTGGTCCTCTACGCCGCGATCCTCGCGACCCTCGACCAGCCGGTCGAGATCGACCTCGGCACGGTCACGCTCGCCTATTTCCTCGCCGCACTCTTCGGCCTCGGGATCGGCGCGGTGAACTGCGTGCTCTTCGGCTTCTTTCCGACCTGGCGCTCGATCTGGAAGATCCTGAGCCGGCCGAAGATGATCGCCTCGGGCGTGCTCTTCCTCTACGAGTCGGTGCCGACCGGGTTGCAGGACGTGCTCTGGTACAATCCCCTCGCCCATGTGATCGGCCTGTCGCGCGCGGGAGTCTATGGCGGCTATCATCCCGGCTATGTCTCGATCCCCTATGTGGCGGGCATTTCGCTCGGCCTCTTCGTGATCGGCCTCTACCTGCTGCGCCGGCACACCGCGGCGCTGCTCGACCGGTGAGCGCCTCCCCGCGCCCGCTGGTCTCCATCGTCACCCCGGTCTGGAACGCGGCCGCGACCCTGCCGCGCACCCTGGCCTCGGTCCGGGCGCAGGGCCTCGCGGACTGGGAGCACCTGCTGATCGACGACGGCTCGACCGACGGCTCGGCCGCGCTGATCGCGGCCGCGGCCGCGGCCGATCCCCGGGTCCGGCCGCTCGCGACCGGATGGAACGGCGGCGCGGGCGTCGCGCGCAACACCGGGCTCCGCGCGGCCCGGGGGCGCTACATCGCCTTCCTCGACGCCGACGACCGCTGGCGCCCGGAGAAGCTCGCGCGCCAGATCGGCTTCATGGAGCGGGGCGGCCACGCCTTCGCCTTCACCGCCTATGCGCGCGAGGACGCCTCCGGCCGGCCGCTCGGGATCGTCGCCGCCCCGTCCCGGGTCACCCGGGCCGCGCTCCTGCGGCGCAACGTGATCGGCTGCCTGACGGCGGTCTACGACGCGGAGGCGCTCGGCCGGGTCGAGATGCCCGCGATCCGCCGCCGCCAGGACTACGCGCTCTGGCTCCGCTTGCTCGAACGGGTGGAGGCCGCGCATGGCTTGCCCGAGGTGCTGGCCGACTACCGCGTGGCCGCCGCCTCGCTCTCCGGCAACAAGCTTGTCGCCGCGCGGGACACCTGGGCGCTCTACCGGGGCGAGCTCGGCCTCTCCGCGCCGCGCGCCGCCTGGTATTTCGGGCAATACGCCGTTCACGGCGTGCTCGGGCGGACCGGCGCGCGCGGGGGAACCCGCCCGCGCCGGTCCTGAGGCGAGCGGGTTCAGGCGCGCCGCGCCGCGCCCACGGCGGCGAGGGCGCGGCGCGTCAGCGTTCCCATCCGGGCCCGGAGCGCCGCCTTCGCCCGCCTCCGCTCCTCGAGCGCGGCGAGAACCTCCGGGACGACCTCGAAGGGCGCGGCCGCGATGAGCGCCGCGAGGTCGATCTCCCGCTCGGGATTGTCGTCGCAGCGCGCGGCGAAATCCCCGGTCAGCCGCCCGACGCCGGTCAGGTCGAACGGCCTCGCCTCGCGCAGGCCGATGCTGAGGAAATAGTCGTCGAACTTCATCCCGTCGCCATGGATCTGGCGGTCGGCGTCCACGAAGGTCGCGAGCCGGGCCGGGATGCCGTAGGCATTGGCGATGATGAGCCCGTGCAGCGAGGTCGAGACGATCGCCTCGCAGCCGAGCATCTCGTCGAGGAAGGCCTCGATGCCTTCGCGGCCGGCGCGCAGGATCTCGATCTCGCGCACGCCCTCGCCAAGCTCGATCGGCCGGTCGCGATGGGTGAAATGCCGGATCAGGCCGAGCCGGTGGGTCTTCGGCCGGCCCGGGTCGGGATGGACGAGCGGCAGGAGCCAGGCCGGATCGCCGTAGACCGGCGCGCAGGCCCCGCCCGCCTCGAGCACCATGCGCCGGGTGAGCGGGCCGCGCACGGCGCGGTATTCGGCCCCGGGCTCGATCGGATGCCCGGCCGAGGGGCAGCCGGCGCCCCAGACCGTATCGCCGGGCCGGGCGAACTTGATGATCGAGCCGATGGCGAGGACACGCTCGCCCTTCGGTGCGAAGCGCGGCGGCACGCCGGTCAGCTTCCCGATCAGATAGGGATTGATCATGTCGCCGAGATTGCCGGGATAGGGGCGCTCCCACCACCAGAGCGGCACCCGCGCCTCGGCGGCGATCCCGCGCGCCTCGGCCTCCTCGTCGAAGCTCAGCCGGTACTGCCGGCTCCGGGCGAAGGCGCGATCGGCCTCGCTCCCTCGTGTCTCGATCTTCAGGGCGAGCTTCGCCGCCCGGGCGAGATCGCCGTCGGAAACGGCGGCTTCGTAGCGGTGGCGCAGGATCCGGGGCGCGAGATCGGGCTCGGCCTCCGCCTTGCGCGCCAGGGCGGCGTGCTTGCTCTTCCAGCCGAGGGAGCGATAGAGCTTGAGGAGCCGCAGCGTGGCGTCGGGATCGCGGGGATCGACCCGCAGCATCTCCCGCAGCAGGGGCTCGGCCTCGCGGGGCCGCTTCGCCCGGACATGCGCCTCCGCGGAGTCGCGCAGCACGCGCTTGCGCCGCTCCGGGGTCAGGATCAGCGCCTCGTGCTGGGTCGCGACCGTCACGTTGGGTTTCACATTGCCGCTGTCGCCATGCTGGAACACCGCCCCCGCCCGGCCGCGCGCCTCGTTGGAGAAGACGATGTCCGCCGGCGAGAAGATCTCGAAGCCGAGCCGGCCCTCGTGGCGCTCGAGCGCCTCCTGCAGGATGTAATCGTCGGTTCCCTCGGGATCGCCGGTCCGGTCGAGTTCGCGCAGCGTCTCGAGAAAGGCGCGGGTCCGGTCGGACTGGCCGATGAGCAGATAGCCCGGATGCAGGAGCCGCGCGAACATCACCGGATCGAAGCCGACGAGATATCTGAAGTTGCGCAGGAAGGCGCCGAGATCCGCGCCGGAGCGCAGGATCCGGCGCGGATCGGCGATGATCTGGCCGTCGATGTCGAGCCAGAGAATCGGCGCCCCGTATTCCTCCGCCTTCTCCGTGTAGAAGGCGATCTTCCTGCGGCAGATGTTGATCCATCCCTCGCCATCGGAAGGGGTGTATTCGCAGATGTCGTAGGAAAGGCCGAAGTCCTCGCATTGCCGCGCGAGGCGATCGGCGCATTTCGCATAATATTCATCCCCGCCAAAGAAGCTGACGACGATGGCTTCCCGGGGGTGGGCCTCATCGAGGCGGATGTTCTTCTTTCTGCTCGTAAACATGTTGTCTTTCGATGACTACGCCCGGATGCGCCTTCCGCGGCTCGCGCCCCCCGCGCCGGCCCCGGAACGGCCATCCTCTTTCACTGCCTCGCGCCCCCGGCTAGATATACCGGCCAAGGCCAAGGGACGAAATGCGAAACACCCCCGACTCCACGCCATTGGCGATCGATTGCCTTCGCGCCGGATCCGACATCTGGTCCGGCGAGCGGCTCCGGCATCTGGCGGACCGGCCGCTGCGCAACAGGGCGCTCGCCGGGATCGAGGAACGCCGCCGGCATCTGGCGAGCCTGCCGCCGCTCACGCTGCATCCGAGCTACGCGGGGGTGAACGACCATGCCGGGCAGGCCTTCGTCACGCCCGGCACGATCTCGCTGCCGCGCCGCTACGGGCGGCTCCTCTATTCGATCGCCGCCGAGGTGCGTCCGCGGCTCACGCTCGAGGCGGGGGCCGGGCTCGGCATCTCGGGGATGTATCTCGCCGCGGCCGCGGCGCTCACCCGAACCGGGCGGTTCCTGAGCTTCGAGATCGGCGACTATTTTCGGCTCGCCGAGGAATCGATCCGGATGATCCTGCCCGGGGCCCGGGTGATCCCCGGCGATTTCGGCGATTTTCCCCGTCATCTCGAACCCGAGGCGCGGGTCGATCTGTGCTTTCTCGATTCCAGGCACGACTTCGACACGGTGGTCCGCGACTACAAGTCGCTGCTCGGCTGGCTCGCGCCGCGCGCCGTGGTGCTGGTCGACGACGTGATGTCGACGCCCGGCAGCCGCCGCGCCTGGGAGCATGTGCTGGCGCGGGACGACTTTCCCTTCGCCGCCCTGATCCAGGGCCGGATCGGCTTTCTCGCCCGATGACCCCCGCGATGCCCCGCGTCAGCGTGCTCCTGCCCGTCTACCAGGCGGCCGAGGTGGTCGGGCAGGCGATCGACACGATCCTCGGCCAGACCGCGCCACCCTTCGAGATCGTCGTCGCCGACGACGGCTCGACCGACGGGACCGGGGAGCGCGTGGCGGAACTCGGCCCGCGCTGCGAGGGCCAGGGCGTCCGGCTCGCCCTCGCGCGCTTTCCCGAGAACCGCGGCCGGGGCGCTTCGCGCAACCTCGCGGTGGCCCGTGCCGGAGGAGAACTCGTCGCCTGGTACGACGCCGACGACCTCTGGACCCCGGAAAAGCTCGCCCGGCAGGTCGAGGCCTTCGCGCGGGCGCGCGCGGAGAACCCCGCCGGCCGGCTGCTTCTCACCTGCAACTATCTGCGTCACGAGAGCGCGCGCGACCCGGGCCAGATCCTGCGCCCGGGGCCCACGATCGCGCTCGACGACATCGCCGCGATCCACACGCGGCGGCACATCCAGCTGCAGACGATCCTCGGTCCCCGCGAGGTCTTCCTGCGCACCCCGTTCGACGAGACGCTGAACCGCGCCGAGGATTTCGACTTCGCGCTGCGCTTCGCTGCGCTCGGCGGCAAGGTGGTGAACCCCGATCCCGAGGGGCCGCCGCTCGTGCACTACTTCCGGGGCGCGGCCAATTTCGGCAAGGAGGGGCGCGCCAGCAACCGGCGCCTCGTCCGGAAGAACGCGGCGATCTTCCGCGCGGCCCATGTCGACGCGCGCGCCTTTCTCGCCCACAAGCTCGGGATCGGCCTCGCCCGGCAGGATGCGCCTACCGATGACTCCCGTCCGATGCCGCCGGGGCCGGTCTTCGCCCAGGGCGCCGGGGACGGGTTCGACGCGGCCCGGCCCGGGCTCGAACGCCTCGCCGACGGGGCGCTCCGGATCGCGCTCGGGCCCGGCGCGGCGGTCGAGTATCTTGTCTCCGGCCCCGAGGGCGAGATCGCGCGCGCCCGGATCGAGGGGCTTCATCCCGTCCCGCAGCCGATGCTCCGGGACTGGTTCATGGCGGGCGGACGGCGGCTCGTGATCCGCTCCGTCGCGGGCGCGTGGTTCCCGGCCGAGCGGCTCCTGATCGCCCGCGCCGCCTCGGGGCTGATCTCGGTCTCCTCGGGCGCGCGGCCGCCCGGGACCCCCGACGCGGCCGTCACCGCCGGGGCCGACCGCCCGCGAGCAGACGAAGCATCTCCGTGAGATCCACTCCCCAGAGCCGGAACCTGATCCCGACCGCGACGGCGCGCCAGCGCCAGGGCGCGGGCGCGGCGAGATAGGCGCGGGTGTCGCCCAGGGGCGGCAGCAGCGTGCGGAAGGTCCAGGCGATCCGGCGGGGCAGGGGGCCGGCGCCGATCTGCCCGCCCTTGATCCGCCGCTCCTTCGCCGCGAGCTCGGCCCAGTCGGCGCGCGCCGGATGCCGGGTGAGCGCCCCGGCGACGAGACGGAGCGGATGCCCCGCCGCGCCGGCGCGGCGGCAGAATTCCGCGTCCCCGCCCGAGAGGCGGCGCGGATCGAACCCGCCGAGCGCCTCGAAGACCGCGCGCGGCACGGCGAGATTGGCGGTGGCCGCGTAGCCGCGCGCGACATAGCGCGCCTGCGGGATGCCCCGGATCATGTCGTAGATCTCGCAGGGATTCGGCGGCTCGCCCCCGACCACCTCGACCGGCCCGGCGAGCAGGCTCCCGGGATCCACTCCGGCGGCGAGCGCGGCGAGCCAGCGGGGCGCGGGCCGGCAGTCGGCGTCGGTGAAGACGAGCCAGCGCCCCCTCGCCGCCGCCGCGCCGAGATTGCGCGCCGCGTAGGAGCCGGGCCGGGCGCAGGCGAGGATCCGGAGCGCGAGGCCGGGCGGGGCCTCCGGCCGGGGCGCCGCCGCCTCCGGCTCGTTGTCGACGAGGATGAGCTCGAACCCGGGCGCGTCCGCCTGCGCCGCGAGCGCCGCGAGAAGCCGGGGGAGATGCTCCCATTGCCGGTAGACCGGGACGACGACCGAGAAGGCCGGCGCGTCCGGCGGCATGATCTCCCCCTCAGCCGCCAAGCCCGGCCCCGAGTTCAGCCCCGGTCCCCAACTCGGCCTCGGCGAGTTCGGCGGCGCGGGCGGGCGCCTCGGCGGCGAGCGCGGCGAGCCGGTCCGGGAAGAGCCGCGCGTCGCAGGTCTCGCGCGCGAAGGCGCGCCCGGCCTCGGCCCGCGCCAGCCAGGCCGCCTCGTCGGCCCAGAGCCGTTCGACGAGGGGCCAGACCTCCTCGGGCGCGGCGTAGAGCGCGGCCGGCCCGAAGGTCGGCTCGAATTCCGGCGGCAGGATCGCCGGCACGCCCGCGGCCATCGCCTCGAGCGCCGCGCGGCCGAATTCCTCAATGTAGCGCGGATCGGGATAGTGGAGGAAGAAATCGAGATCGGCGAGGAAGCCCGGCACGTCGCCGCCGAAGGCCTGGACGCGCCAGTTCCCGGGCCAGGATCCGAGCCGCGCCCGCGCCGCCCGCGCGCCGCCGAGAAAGCGCGTCTCGCAGGCGCGCCCGGCGCAATAGGCGGCGCGGATCTCCGCCGCCGTCCGCGGCCATTTCAGCGCGTGGTCGCGCCCCTGCCGGCCGAGCACCGGCCGCGCCCGCTCCCGGCCGCGCCAGGCCGGGGGACGCGCGCCCCAGGCCTCGAGGTCGATCAGCGGCGTCCAGGTCGCGGGAGCGGGCCGGGGGTAACGCGGATCCCCGGCCATCAGCGCCCGGACCCGGCCCGAGATCGGCAGCCAGTGCCCTTCCGATCCGAGCAGCCGGCCGAGATTGGTCCGGACCCGGCCCGGATCATAGGCGATCTCGCTCCGGTCGAGGTCGCGCTCGGCCATCTGGTTCACCACGACGGCGAGCGCGTCGTGGTCGATCTCGGGGAAGCGGTCCATCGCATGTTCGAGGAGCGGCGGATGGGTGAGGATCACCGTCGCCGCGCGAAGCCGCTCGCCCGGGGCGACGATCCGGACGCCGGAGGCGCGCGCGAGGTCGCGGATCGCGCCCGAGAGCGGCCGGGTCACGTCGAGATCGTAGCGGCGGTAGTGCAGGATCCCCATCGCGAGCCCCGCCGCCCGGCCCGCCGCGAGCATGGCGAGCGCCGAGCCCGTCGTGCCGCCCTTGAGGTTGAAATCGCCGATCAGCAGCGCGTCGAGCGGCGCGCCCGCGCCCCGGTCGGGACGCAGCGCGGGCGGGGCGGGAAAGCGGGCCACGCCGAGTTCCGCGAGCGCCTCGCGCCCCTCGCCCCGGCGCAGGCCCGCGTGCCAGTGCTCGGCCGCCTCGCGGTATTCCCGCCGTCCGCCGTGGTGGATCGAGAGCACATGCGTCGCCTCCGACCCGGTCAGCGAGGCGGGGCCGAGCCGGCCGAGGGAGAGCGGGCAGGCGGGTTTCAGGATCTCCGCCCGCCAGGCCTCGCGCGGGCGCCCGGCGAGCGCCTCGATCCGCCAGATGAGTTCGGTATCGCCCGAGACGCGGATGTGGTCCCAGCCGCCGGCGGCGATCAGCGCCTCGCGCCGGATCATGTGCGACGAGAGGTTGGGCGAGACGAGGCTCCGGCTCGCCTGGGCGGTGCCGGTGAACATCAGGTCGGGCAGGGCGCGGGTCCAGGCGGTGAGATTGTGCGGCGGCCCCTCGCGCAGCAGATGCTCG
Source organism: Amaricoccus solimangrovi (assembly GCF_006385685.1). Classification (GTDB taxonomy): domain Bacteria; phylum Pseudomonadota; class Alphaproteobacteria; order Rhodobacterales; family Rhodobacteraceae; genus Amaricoccus; species Amaricoccus solimangrovi. The sequence goes on from NZ_VFRP01000022.1 coordinate 12,013, forward strand.
GCCTGGAGCCGGATCTTCTCGGGATGCGACCAGTCGTCGGCGTCGTGCACGGTGACGATCTCGCCCCGCGCCTCGGAAAGCGCGCGGTTGCGCGCGGCGTAGGATCCGCCGTTCGTCCCGAGCCGGATCAGCCGGAAACGCGGGTCGCGCGCGGCGAAGGCGCGGGCCACCTCCGCCGTCGCATCCGGGCTCGCGTCGTCGACGACGAGCACCTCGATCTCGCGCCAGCTCTGCGCGGCGAGCGCGGCGAGCGCGGTCGGCAGCGTCTCCGCCGCCCGGTACGCGGGCAGGATCACGCTGACGAGCGGCCCGCCGGTGACGGGCGCGGGCGGTTTCGCCGCGACGAGATTGTCGATCGAGAGCGGCGCGTCGGGATCGCGGAGCGCGAGTTCCGCGAGGCCCATCCGCGCGAAGATCGCGTTGAGATGCGCGAGCGCCGCCGCCTCGTCGCGGCTCCGCGTCCAGGCGGTGCCCATTGCGGTGGCGCTGTGGCTCGCCGCGCGCATGAGCTCGATCGAGGGGTCGAAACCGCCGTGCCGGAGCGCGAGCAGCGCGCGCGCCTCCGCGCCGCGCCCGAGCAGGCAGAGGATCTTCGCCTCCTGCAGGAACTGCCGCTTGTGCCGCCGCGCGCCCCGGTCGGCCGAGCGCATGAAGACGATGTTGCCGAGGGCGGAGCCGAACTCGCCCCGCGTCGCCTGGAAGCGCGCGAGGATCCAGGCCGCCTGCGCCGCCTCGCGCGGATGGGCGGCGAAGGAGAGGCGCAGCGCGTCGAGCTCGGCCGCGGCCGAGGCGGAGAACCCGCCCCAGAGCTTGTCCTCGAGCGCGCGCGCATCGCCGCCGCCGCCCCGGGCGCGGCGCCATTCCGGCAGCAGCCGGTCGCGGAAGGCCGTCCGCCAGTGCTCCGGGATCAGCCGGCGGAGGGCGGGCGGCAGGGCGAGATAGGCGCTCTCAAGCCGGTCGCTGATCATCGGCGCCGGCGGGCTCGGGGATCCCCTCGTCGCGCGGCGCGGCGGCGACGGCCGGAGCGGCGGCGCTTCGCGCGCGCGGCGGCCGGAGCGAGAAGGTCTCGCCGGGAACGTTGTGGTAATAGGCGATCATCCGGCGGCTCTCCGGCCCGCCCCGCAGCGGTTCCTGCGCGATCACCCGGTGATCGGGCGCGCGGCCGAACCAGCCGTCGAGCTTCGCCTCGTCGACCGGATCGTGCCCATGCGCGTCATTCGGGTCTCCGGGCCAGAGATAGCGCACCGAGACCAGCACCCGGTCGGAGACCGCGAGCAGGCGTTTCGCGAAGGCCTCCGCGTCGGGCACATGGTCGAGCACCTGGAGGCAGGTGACGAAATCGTAGCGCCGGCCGGGATCGAAGGTCAGGAAATCCGCCTCGATGCCCCGGACCGCCTCCGAGGAATAGGGCTCGCGGAGGTCGAGCGAGACGCGTTCCGGGATCCACTTGAATTCCTCGACGAGGCCCGTGCCGTGGGAACCGACGTCGAGCAGGCTCCGCGAGCCGGCGGCGAAGCGGCCGACCATCGCCCGGACGCAGTCGTAGCAGACCATCTTCCGCCGGCCGCTCCAGTAGCTTCGCGACTTCCCGGTCTTTCCCGTCTTGTCCCGGTTCTTCGGGGGGCTGGCCTTCTCCGCCCCGGGCGAGGGGGGCGCCGCCCGGACCGCCGGGGGGACGGGCGGCGGAAGGACGGGCGCAGGGGAGGGCGCGGCGGCGGGATCGAAACCCCAGCGCGCGACGTCGAATCCGTAGGTCCGTGCGAGCCGCGCCATGTCGGGGGCGAGTTCGGCGCGATAGCGCGCGCGTTCCTCCGCGCTCAGCCGGAAGGTCTCGCTGTCATTGACCGCCTTGCGCGTGTTCGAGGCCGGACGCTCGGCGAAGGTGAAGGTGGGGTCGATCCCGAGGAAATCCACCACGCGCGCGAGCAGGGTCATCGGGTCGCGCCGGAGCTCGTCGAAATCGAGCAGCAGCACCTCCGGATCGCCGAGCGGCTCCCGGAAGGCGTCGAGCTGATAGGCGTAGCGCGAGGTCGAGATCGTGGCCTCGAGATTGTCGGCGTAGTTCTCCCGGGTGATCCGCCCCTTGGCGATGTTGTGCGCGATCTGCGACTCGATCCGGTCGACCGGATCGCGCATGATGTAGATGTACTTGAAGTTCGCGGGAAATTCCCCGATCCACTTCGTGACGTTCCGGTAGCGCGGCTGCTTGGTGTAATCGACCGAGGCCTCGATCGCGTAGCGGTGCCGGCGGGGATCGAAATCCGGCCAGAGCCGGTAGTAGCGCCGGGGCAGCTTCCGCCGCCGGTCCGAGGCGAAGAAGCTCGGCTCCTTGCGGACGCAGGCGGCGATCTCGGGATGGGTGACGAGATAGTCGTAGAGGGTCGTCGTGCCCGATTTCATCGCGCCGAGGATCAGCGCGAAATTCCCGATCGCGGGCGCGCCGGCCGCGGCCTTTCCCGTCCCGCGCCGCGCCTTCTTCCTTCCCGCCGCCGGTCCGGCCCCCATCTCGTCCTTCATGCTCACCTCAACGCCGCCGCCGTTTCCCGCGGGGTCTCCGTTTCTCGCCCGAGCGTGGCCGCGAGCCGCGCCGGGAACCTTTCCCAGTCACTATGCGCGTGCACGAAGGCCTGGCCCCGCGCCGCCTGCGCGAGATAGGCCGCCTCGTCGGCCCAGAGCGCGGCGACCCTGGCCCAGACCTCGCCGGGCTCGGCATAGACCGCGGCCTCGCCGAAGGTCTCGCGGAAGACCGGCGGCAGCACCGCCGGCAGGCCGCGGGCGAGCGCCTCGAGCACGGCGCGGCCGAATTCCTCGATATAGGTCTCGTGCGGGTAATGCAGGAAGAAGTCGAGCCGGTCGAGGAAGGCGTGGCTGTCCATCGTGTCGAAGGGATGCACCACCCAGTTCGACGGGAAGGCGCCGATCACGTCCCGCGCCCGGTTCGCGCCGCCCATCAGCTCGATCACGCAGGGTTTCCCGGCGCAATAGGCGGCGCGCAGCGCCTCCGGATCGCTCGGCCATTTCGTGTAGGCGTCGCGCGCGTGGCGCCCGAGCACCGGAAGCGCGCCGCCGGCGCCACGCCAGCGCGGGGGCTTGTCGCACCAGGCCCCGGTCTCGATCAGCGGGATCCAGATCTCGTCCGAGGGCGCGGGATAGCGCGGATCGGCCCGCATCAGCCGCGCGACCAGGCCCGAGATCGGCGCCCAGATCCCCTCGGTGCCGAAGAGCCCGGCGAGCGTCGCGCGGAGTTCCGCGGGATCGTATTGCGGGTCGCCGCCGTCGAGCAGCCGCGCGGCCATCTGGTTCACCACGACGATCACCTCGTCGCAGCTGATCGCGGGCAGGGGATCGGGCACGTCCGCGAGGATCACCGGATAGCCGAAGACGAGCGTTCGCGCCCGCGCCGTCTCGCCCGCCGAGACGACCGTGACCCCGCCCGCCTGGACGAGGTCGCGCAGCCGCGGGTCGAGCGGCTTTGCCATGTCGAGGTCGTAGCGGCGCCAGTGGAAGACGCCGACGCGCATCCCGGCCGCGACGGCGGCCCGGATCGTGTTGAAGGTCGAGACGAAGGAGCCGCCCTTCATCGCGAAGTCGGTGACGACGAGCAGGTCGAATTCCCGCGTCTCGCCGGGCCGGCCGAGCACGGCGGGCGGCGCGGGGAAGGGGCGGGGGGTCTCCGGCCCGGCGGCGGGATCCATCCGGAGCGCCGCGGGATCGGCGCCCGCGCCCCAGCGCGCGCGGCGCCAGTGGTCGGAGGCCTCGGCGTATTCGCGCCGCGCGCCATAGAGCATGGTCCGGACGTGGGTCGCGGACTGGCGCGTCAGCGAGGTCCCGGCATGGAGCGCGAAGGCGAGCGGCACCCCCTTCATCGCCTGGGGCGAGAGGCCGGGATCGCCCGCGATCGTCTGGATCCGGCGCAGGATCTCGGTATCGCCGCCGACCCGGACCACGTCCCAGCCGCCGAGTTGCTCCATCAGCGGCCGCGGGATCAGGATCGAGGACATGCTCTTGCCGGCGAAGCGCGACCAGGCGCGGAAGAGCCAGCCGAAGCCGAGCTCGGGGGTGGCGCGTACCCAGTCCGAGAAGCAGACCGGCGCCTCCGGGTGATCGCGCAGGTAACGCATCTGGAGCGCGATCTTCTCGGGGTGCGACCAGTCGTCGGCGTCGTGGGTGGTGATGAAATCCCCGGTCGCGGCGCGCCAGCCCCGGTTGCGCGCGGCGTAGCCGCCCCGGTTCGTCTCCTGGCGGATCACCGTGATCCGGGGGTCGCGCCGAGCGATCGCCTCGGCCACCGCCGCCGTGCCGTCCGGGCTTGCGTCGTCGACGACGATGATCTCGAGATCGGGCCAGCTCTGCGCGAGGAGGCTCTCGAGCGCGAAGCCGATCGTGGTCTCGGCGCGGTGGGCCGGCATGATCACGCTGACCCGCGGCATCGGCGCCCCGCCCCACTCCTCGGGCGCGGCGGTCGCCGTGATGTTGCCGATCGCGAGGCCCCGGCCCGGGTCGCGGAGCGCGACCTCGGCGAGGCCCCGGGCGCGGTAGATCCGGTTCAGCCAGTCGAGCCTGATCGCATCGGTCCCGGGATCGGCGGGGGCGTCCGGAACGAGGAAGCTGTTCGCCATCGCGAGGCAGAGATCGGGATCGTCGGGCGCGCGCGCCAGCGCGGGCGCCAGCAGCGCGCGCGCCTCCGTCCCCGCGCCGGTCCGCCGCAGGCAGTCGCTCTCGAGCAGCAGCGCGCGCATGCCCCGCGCCTTGCCGGGATCGAGCTCGCGCAGCCGGGCGAGCCAGGAGCGCGCGCGGAGCACGTCGCCGCCGGCGGCGTGCCAGCGGGCGAGCGCCCAGGCGGCCTCGGCCCGCTTGCTCCTCGCGACGCCGGCGGCCGGCCGCGCGCCGCGCGGACCCGCGAGCGCCTCGAGCTCGGGGATCGCCCGGGCGGCGTAGCCCGACCAGAGCCTCTCCTCGAGCGCCAGCGGGCCGGAACCCCCCGAGCCGCGGGCGGAGGGGGCCACGTCTTCCTGGCCCGCCTCCTCTCCGATCTCCGCGAGGGGGGCGCGCGCCCGCCCGGAAGACCCGAGGCCGAGCCAGTCGCGCACCTGGCCGCGCATGTCCCGCGGCAGCGCCGCGCGCCAGGGCTCGGGCAGGCTGAGATAGAAGCGCTGGATCGTCCGCGCCGGGACGCCTTGTCTTTTTGTCATGCTCGACCTCGGGGCTCGGCCTCGGGCGTTTTCATCGGGCTCGCCTCGGAGAGGATCTACCAGTCCGGAGGCGGGTCGCGCCAGTGCGATGACACCGGGCCCCCGTTCCCTCGCGCGCGCGCCCCTAGCCGTAGAAGCTCCGGTACCAGTCGATGAACCGCGCCACCCCTTCCTCGACCGGCGTGCCGGGAGACCAGTCCACCGCCCGTTCGAGGCGCGAGGAATCGGCGAAGGTGTCGGGCACGTCGCCGGGCTGCAGCGGCAGGAACTCCTGGATCGCCGTCTTTCCCAGCGCCGCCTCGATCGCCGCGATGAAATCGGCGAGCTGGGTCGGGGCGTTGTTGCCGATGTTGTAGATCCGGAAGGGCGCGTTCGAGGTCGCGGGATCGGGATCCATCGCGTTCCAGGCCGGATCCGGCGTCGCCGGCCGGTCGGAGGCGCGGATCACCCCCTCGACGATGTCGCCGACATAGGTGAAGTCGCGGCTGTGGTTGCCGTGGTTGAAGACCTTGATCGGCCTGCCTTCCGAGATCGCCTTCGCGAACAGCATCGGCGCCATGTCGGGCCGCCCCCACGGGCCGTAGACGGTGAAGAACCTCAGCCCCGTCACCGGCAGGGCGTAGAGATGGGCGTAGGAATGCGCCATCAGCTCGTTCGCCCGCTTGGTCGCGGCGTAGAACTGCAGCGGATGGTCGACGCCCTGATCCTCGGCGAAGGGCATCCTGCGGTTGCCGCCATAGACCGAGGAGGTCGAGGCGAAGGTCAGGTGCCTCACGCCGTGGTGGCGGCAGCCCTCGAGGATATGGGTGAAGCCGACGAGGTTGCTCTCGACATAGGCGAGCGGGTTCTCGAGGCTGTAGCGCACGCCCGCCTGGGCGGCGAGGTTGATCACCCGGTCGAAGGGCGCGCCCTCCGCGCCCTCGGCGAAGGCCGCCTCGACCGCGGCGCGGTCGGCGAGATCGGCGCGCAGGAAGCGCCAGGAAGATCCGCTCTCGCCCGCGATCCGGTCGAGCTCGGCGAGCCGGGCCTCCTTCAGCGCCGGGTCGTAATAGTCGTTGACCACGTCGAATCCCACGACCGCGTCGCCCCGGCGCAGCAGCTGGGCGGCGGTGTGGAAGCCGATGAACCCGGCCGCGCCGGTGACGAGGACCCGCTCCGGCCCTTCCCGCGTCGATTTCTCCGCCATCGCAGCGGCGCCCGTCACGCGCGCCCGCGCCCGATCGCGTAATAGGAGAAGCCGCGCTTCTCCATCCGCGCCGGGTCGTAGAGGTTGCGGCCGTCGAAGATCACCGGCGCCTTGAGCCGCTCGGCGATCAGGTCGAAATCGGGCGCGCGGAACACCTGCCATTCGGTCAGGATCACCAGCGCGTCCGCGCCCTTGAGCGCCGCCTCCTTGGTGCCGACGAGGGTGAGCCCGTCGCGGTCGCCGTAGATGCGCTGCGTCTCCTCCATCGCCTCGGGGTCATAGGCCTGGACCGAGGCCCCGGCCTCCCAGAGCGCCTCCATCAGCACGCGCGCGGCCGCCTCGCGCATGTCGTCGGTATTGGGCTTGAAGGAGAGGCCCCAGAGCGCGAAGACCCTGCCCTTCAGATCGCCCCCGTAATGCCTGGCGATCTTGGCGAAGATCACCTCCTTCTGCGCGTCGTTGCGGTCCTCGACCGCCTGGAGCACCTTCGGATCGAAGCCGATGCCCCGCGCGGTCTGGATCAGCGCCTTCACGTCCTTCGGAAAGCAGGAGCCGCCGTAGCCCGCGCCCGGATAGATGAAGTGGTAGCCGATCCGGGGATCCGAGCCGATGCCGAGCCGCACCGCCTCGACATCGGCGCCGAGCCGTTCCGCGAGGCCCGCGATCTCGTTCATGAAGGAGATCTTGGTCGCGAGCATGCAGTTGGCCGCGTATTTGGTGAGCTCGGCCGAGCGCACGTCCATGACGATCATCTTGTCATGGTTGCGGTTGAAGGGCGCGTAGACCTCGCGCAGCAGTTCCTCGGCCTCGGGGGAGTCGGTCCCGATCACGATCCGGTCGGGCCGCATGCAGTCGGCGACCGCGGCGCCCTCCTTCAGGAATTCCGGGTTCGAGACCACGTCGAACCTCAGGTCCGACCCCCGGCCCTCCAGCACCTCGGCCACGCGGTCGCGGACCTTGTCGGCGGTGCCGACCGGCACGGTCGACTTGTCGATGATCACCTTCGCCTCGGCCATGTGCTCGGCGATGGTCGTGGCGACGGCTAGCACGTATTTGAGATCGGCCGAGCCGTCCTCGTCGGGCGGCGTGCCGACGGCGATGAACTGGACCGGGCCATGGGCCACGCCCTCGGCGGCGTCGGTGGTGAAGCTGAGCCGGCCGGCGGCGTGGTTCCGCTTCACGATGTCCTCGAGCCCGGGCTCGTAGATCGGGATCCGGCCCGCCTTCAGCCCGTCGACCTTGGCCTGGTCGACATCGACGCAGAGCACGTCATGACCGACCTCGGCGAGGATCGCCCCCTGCACCAGCCCGACATACCCGGTACCGAAAACTGTGATCCGCATCTGAACTCCTCGGGCGTCGCGACCCGCGGGGGGCCGCCTGTTACATGTCGAAATCGGCGCGGTCCCGCGATAGCACGGGCGGCGCACGGGTCAAAAGACGAAGGGACTCTCGATTTCCGCGAGCCCCGGCTGCGCGCGGTCCTTGTCGGAAAGCCGCGCCGCCTCCGGCGCCACCGGCCAGTCGATGCCGAGCGCGGGATCGTTCCAGAGGATCCCGTGATCGGCCTCGGGCGCGTAATAGTCGGTCACCTTGTAGATCATCTCGGTTTCGGGCTCGAGCGTGACGAAACCATGGGCGAAGCCCTTCGGGATCAGGAACTGGCGCCAGTTCTCCGCCGAGAGCTCGACCGCGGCGTGGTCGCCGAAGGTGGGCGAGCCCCGGCGCAGGTCGACCGCGACGTCGAGCACCGCGCCCCGGACCACGCGCACCAGCTTGTCCTGGGCATGGGGCGGGCTCTGGAAATGCAGGCCCCGCACCACGCCCCGCTCGACGGAGAGCGAATGGTTGTCCTGGACGAATTCCAGATCGAACCCGGCCTCCGCGAGCCGCCGCCGGTTGTAGGTCTCGGAAAAGAAGCCCCGGTGATCGCCGAACTTTCCGGGTTCCACCAGGAGAAGGCCGGGTATTTCCGCCAGGTCGCGCCGCGCCATGTTCTCGTTTCTCTGCTCCGCCTCGGCGCCCGCCTGGGCGGGCGCCGCTTCCTTGTCGGATATCCCGCGCCGCCCCGCAAGGGCGCGCGCGCCCGCGCCGGACGCGGCGTCGGGCGCGGGGTCAGGGGGCCGGGCGCGTGTCCGGAACCGGGTCGAGGGCGGCGCGCCGCCGGGGGAGCGCGTCGCCGAGCGGCAGGTCGTCCCGGATGCGCGCGATCAGCAGCTTCGCGCCCGCGAAGGTCAGATGGCCGTAGTCGGACTGCATCGGCACGTCCTCGCCCGCGGTCTCGACGCAGTCGCCGCCGGGGCAGAGCACGTCGTAGACCGGGACATAGGCGACGCCCTCGGCGCGGACGATCTCGCCGAGCGCGTCGCTCAGCCCCTTCTTGGTCGGGTCGATCGCCGCCTCGGTCACGCCGTCGACGCCGTTCATCCGCTCCCGCGCGAGCAGGAGCGGGAATTCGCCCTCGTATTCGACGGTCGGGCCGAAGACCACGACCCGCCCCGCGAGCGGCCCGAGATGGGCGAGCGTCGGCGCGACCTTCGGGAAATCGGTCGCGCGCCAGCGCCCGACCATGATCACCGCGTCGAGATGGGCGCCCGGCACGAAGTCGCGGTAGACATGGTTGATGATGGCGCGGCAGGGCGCCTCGCCATCGGCGTCGAGCAGCGGGCGGCAGCCGCTGACCGAGGCCTTGAGGACATTCGCCTCCGGATAGGCGAGCGCGATCGCGCGCCAGACCGCGGCCGAGTGGCTGTCGCCGATCACCAGGTAGTTCGGCCGTCCCGGCTCGGTCCGGAGGCATTTCTCGCGGTCGAAGCCCGAACCGTCGGTGCTGTGGCCCGAGATCCCGCAGCCGTCGCCCTCGCCGAACTGGTAGGCGTGCTCGGCCGTGTCGTTGTAATCTGTATAGGCGGCGATGCGCAGCACGTCGGGGGGATAGCTCCGCCATTTCGCCCCCGTCGCATTGACGAGCCCGCCGAGCGCGAGGAATCCCGCGAGGCAGGCGAGGCCGAGACCCACCACCCTCGGCGCCGGGACGAGCCGGATGGCGCGGGTCCGGAACGGCCGCTCGACGAAGCGGAAGGAGAGATCGGCGAGCAGCCAGGAGAGGGCGAGCACCAGGAGGATGTCGAGGGGCGCGAGCGCCTGTCCCCGCGCCAGCCGGTAGAAGACGATCACCGGCCAGTGCCAGAGATAGAGCGAATAGGAGATCCGCCCGACATAGACGAGCGGCGCGGTCGAGAGCAGCGCCCCGGCCGAGGTGCCGGCGCCATAGGCGATCACGAGACCCGCGCCCAGCACCGGATAGAGCGCGTTCCATCCCGGGAAGGGATCCTCCTCGCCGAGCCCGAGGACGCCGAAGGCGATGAGCGCGATCCCCGCCCAGGCGAGCAGGCCGCGGCCCGGGCCGGCGCCGACCGCGGGCGCGGCGCCGGCGGCGATCAGCGCGCCGAGGCCGAGCTCCCAGATCCGGCTCGGCAGCAGGAAGAAGGCGGTCATCGGGTCGCGCGGCGTCAGCGCCACGCCGAGCCCGAAGGAGACGAGGACCATGAGGCCGATCCAGAGCCGGAACCGCCGCCCGAGGAAGCGCGCGACGAAGACGAGCATCAGCGGGAAGAAGACGTAGAACTGCTCCTCGACCGCGAGGCTCCAGGTATGCAGCAGCGGCTTCAGCTCGGCCGTCGCCGCGAAATAGCCCGAGGTGCGCCAGAAATAGACGTTGGAGAGGAAGAGCGCGGTCGCGACCACGCTGCGCCCCGCGGCGCGGAACTCGTTCGGCAGCATGATCGCCCAGGCGGCGAGCACGGTGGCCGCGAGCACGACGGCGAGCGCGGGCAGGATGCGCAGCACGCGCCGCTTGTAGAATTCGAGGATCGAGAAGCGGTCGCCGGAGGGGTCCTCGATCTCGCCGAGGATGATCGTCGTGATCAGGAAGCCCGAGATGACGAAGAAGACGTCGACGCCGGTGAAGCCGCCGGAAAGCCGCTCAAGCCCGGCGTGGAAGGCCACGACCGGCAGGATGGCGAGCGCGCGCAGGCCATCGATCTCAGCGCGATATTTCAACGGGGTACTCCTCGATGTCCGCGTCGGACCTGGATACTCGGCCTGCCCCCGCCTCGCGCGGAGACAACATAACGGATATTATCGCGCGCGGCCTCGCGCCCCCTCACGCGCTCAGTTCCTCCGAGAGGTGGTCGGCGAGGCGGAGCGACAGCTGCGTGATCGTGTAGGTCGGATTGGCGAAGCCCCCGGTCGGGAAGACGCTCGAGCCGCCGACATAGAGATTGGCGATCCCGTGCACCCGGCAGTCCGGATCGACCACGCCCTTCGCCGGATCGGCCGCCATGCGGGTCGTGCCCATGTGATGGCGCGCCGCGATGTCGCCGACCTTCTCGGAACGCCTCGGCAGGACCGGATTTTTCCCGAGCAGCCAGTTGCGGATCTTGATCCGCCCGACCCCCTCGTCGGCGAGCGTGGCGCCGAGCGCGATCGTCGCCTCGCGCAGCGTCTCGTAGTAATGCTCGTCGAGCAGCCAGTCGAGCGTGGCCCGGCGCTGGCCGAAGGCGTCCCGCTCGTCGTTCAGCATGACCCGGCAATCCGCCATCAGCGGCTGCTCGGTCTGGGCCCAGACATAGCCCGAGGGGTAATGCTCGGGATCGCGCTGCGTCCAGAGTTCGGTCAGCCCGTTCACGCTGCATTTCAGCGTCTGGTGGCGCAGATGCTCGAACAGCCGCTCGGTGAGGGGCGTGATGCATTCCGCCGCGCGGACCAGCTGATGCGGGAGCGAGCGGTCGGGATCGATGTAGCGGGGCGCGACGACGAAGGCCATCGCCAGCCCCTCGATCCGGTTCTGGTAGTCGAAGCCCGGCGTATAGGTCCGCTCGCTTCCGGTCGGGAACGGATGCTCGAACAGCACATCGGCGACCTCGACCGCGACATGGTCCTGGAAGTAGCGCCCGACCAGGTCGTTCCGGTTGCCGATGCCCCCCGGCACCTGGCTGTCGAAATTCAGCAGCGCCCGGGCGTTCTCGATCCCGCCGAGGCAGAGGCAGTAGCGCCGCGCCGTCACGGTGAAGCCCGGATCGCCGACCGCGTAGGAGCGGAAGACCGCGCCGGTCACGCTGGCGAGCGCGTCGTCGAGCCTGAGGTCGAGCAGATTGGCGTCGAGGCAGAGCGCGAGATTGGGCAGGGCCGCGATCTCGTCGCGGTATTTCGTCCCGAAGCGCGTCGGCGCGCTGCGCTGCCAGAAGACCTCGCGGAAATTTCCGCCGCCGCCCGCGACCGGCCGCTCCGGCGCCAGCGCCGGGGTGAGGTCGAGGACCTCCTCGGTCGCCGCCGCGTAGGGATCGAGCTCCGTCTTGCCGATCGGCCAGCCGCTCATCGGGTTGTAGGGCCGTTCGAAGAAGTCGAAGGCCTCGAGCGGACGGCAGCGGCCGTTCCAGTGGTTCGAGGACCCGCCGAGCATCCGGAGCCGCGAGACGTCGAGCTCGAAATTGTCGAGCCCCTCGACCTCGCCCTCGTAGAGCGCCTGGCTCTCCTCGGTCAGATCCTCGGCGCCACCCTCCATCAGCGCGACGTCGAACCCCTGCCGCGCGAGCATCAGCGCCACCGTCATGCCGGCGGGACCCGAGCCGATCACGCAGACGTCGAAGATCCGGTCGAAGAGCGACCGGTCCATGTCCTGGGCGTCAAAGATCATGGATGCGCGCGGCTCCCCCGAGGGAGGCGGCGGCGGGAAGCGCGATCCCGAGGGCGCGCAGATCCTCCCCGGTCAGCACCCAGCCGTCGACGAGATAATGGCCGCCCCGGCGGCGGATGCCGGCCAGGGCGCCGGTTTCCCCTTCGCTTCCCGCGCCGAACCCGGCCCCGAAGGCCGCGCCGGCCGGCATCGCGGCCAGGGCGCCGAGCGCCGTCCCGAGGAACCTCCGGCGGCCCGCGCCGCGCGGATCGGCGAAGCGCCCTCCGGGCGCGGAACTCTTCCTGGTCAATGCATACTCCCCGGTACCGGACCACTCGGCAACATCGTCCGGGCCTCCCCCGGCCCGCTCCGCCCCCCGCTCCCGAAAATGCTCGCGAGGCGCGTAGACGAAGTATGAACTCTCTCCGCGTGATTCGGCAAAGCCAAGAGTTTTCGGCGCGCTTCCGGCCGGCCGGGACGGGCGGCGCGACCCCGCCGGCTTAACGGTCACGCCGGCGGAGGGCTGTTCCTTCGCCCGCGGCCTGTGCTAGGCTTCGCGCGCCCTTCGACGGCGCGCGCGACCATTTCCGGCGATGCCACCCGCGTGTCTGGGCCTTGTGTGACTTCGTGTGTGAGGGATGCGCCGCGCCGGTTCCCGCGGAAGGGAAGATCGCATTCCGGTCCCCCCTGGCGGACCGGGCGGGCCGGCGCGGACAGGTAAAGAGGATACTTGATGAAGGTCGTGATTTTCGCCGGCGGCTACGGCACCCGGATCAGCGAGGAGACGACGGTCCTGCCGAAGCCGCTGGTCGAGATCGGGTCGATGCCGATCCTGTGGCACATCATGAAGATCTATTCCGCCCACGGGCTCAACGACTTCGTGATCTGCTGCGGCTACAAGGGCCATCTCATCAAGCGCTACTTCCTCGACCTCTTCCACCGCGAGAACGACATGACGATCGATCTGCGCGACAATTCGGTCGAGGTCCACCGGACCGTCACCGAGCCCTGGAAGGTGACGCTCGCCGATACCGGTCTCGAGACGATGACCGGCGGTCGCCTCCGGCGGGTGCGCGACTATATCGGCGACGAGCCCTTCTGCCTCACCTATGGCGACGGGGTGAGCGACATCGACATCACCGCGCTCATCGAGTTCCACAAGGCCGAGGGCACGCTCGCAACCGTGACGGCGGTGCAGCAGCCGGGCCGCTTCGGCGCGCTCGATTTCGCGGCCGATGCGAACCGCGTGAAGGGATTCCGCGAGAAGAGCGCGATGGACGGACATCTGATCAACGGCGGCTTCTTCGTCTGCGAGCCCGGGGTAATCGACTACGTCGACGGCGACGACGACATGTGGGAGCACGCGCCGCTGCGCCGGATCGTCGCCGCGGGCGAGCTCTCGGTCTACCGCCACGCGGGGTTCTGGCAGAACATGGACACGCTGCGCGACAAGCACGTGCTGCAGGAACTCTGGGACAGCGGCGACGCGCCCTGGAAGATCTGGGACCGTCCCGCCGCCAGGGCGAACGCGGCCGAGTGACGGCGCCCCCATTCCCCACGAGATCGCAATCAGACCGGGATCAAAGATGAAAGTCCTCCTCACCGGCGCCGACGGCTATATCGGCGCGATCATGGGCCCGAAGCTGATCGAGGCCGGCCACGACGTGACCGGGATCGACACCGGCTACTACCGCCGCGGCTGGCTCTTCGACGATGCGAAGATCCATCCCCGCGTGGTCTCGAAGGACCTGCGCCGGATCGAATCCGCCGATCTCGAGGGATTCGACGCGGTCGTGCATCTCTCCGAGCTTTCGAACGACCCGATCGGCGAGAACGACCCGGGCCTCACGATGGCGATCAACCACGAGGGATCGGTCGCGCTCGCGAAAAAGGCGCGCGAGGCCGGCGTGAAGCGCTTCGTCTACGCCTCCTCCTGCTCGACCTATGGCGCGGGCGGCGACGGGATGCGCACCGAGGAGAGCGAACTCGCGCCCCAGACCGCCTATGCGAAATGCAAGATCCTGGTCGAGCGGGACGTGCGCGACCTCGCCGACGAGACCTTCACCCCGGTCTTCATGCGCAATGCCACCGCCTACGGCGCCTCGCCCCGGCAGCGTTTCGACATCGTCCTGAACAACCTCGCGGGCTTCGCCCATACGATCGGGGAGATCCGGATGACCTCCGACGGCTCGCCCTGGCGGCCGATCGTCCATATCGAGGACATCTGCCAGGCGATGCTCTGCGCGCTGACCGCCGATCGCGAGGCGGTCTCGGGCGAGAGCTTCAACGTCGGCGCCGATTCCGAGAACTACCGGATCCGCGAGATCGCCGAGATCGTGGCGAAGACCTTCCCGGGCTGCGAACTCACGATCGGCGAATCGGGCGGCGACACGCGCAGCTACCGCGTGAGCTTCGCCAAGATCCGGGCCCACATGCCCGAATTCGAGACATCCTGGACCGCCGAGCGCGGCGCGCGCCAGCTCCGCGCCATGTTCGAGCGCATCGGCCTCACCCGCGAGATGTTCGAGGCCGAGCCCTTCACCCGGCTGAGGGAAATCAAGCACCTGCGCGCGACGAACCAGATCGACCCGACGCTCTACTGGACGAAGCCCGAGCCGGTCTGACCCTTTCGGGGGGGAATATGCGAATGCGTATTCCCGTGCGATTCCGGCCCCGGGGAGGAACATGCATTCGCATATTCCTCCCTACCCGCCGAACAGCGGCCAGATCCTGTCCTTCTCCGCGATGACCGAGACCGGCAGCGGCCAGTCGATGGCGAAGGCCGGGTCGTCGAAGCGGACCCCGTCGCCATGGCCGGGCACGAAGGCGGGCGTGATGAGGTAGAGCACGTCCGTCTCGTCCTCGAGCGTCTGGAAGCCGTGCGCGAAGCCCTTCGGGATGTAGAGCATCCGCCCGTTCCCGGCCGAGAGTTCGAACCCCTGCCAGCGGCGGAAGGTCGGGCTCCCGGGCCTGAGGTCGATGATCACGTCGAAGACCGCGCCGCGCGTCGCGCGCACCACCTTGGCCTCGGCATGGGGGGGGCGCTGGAAATGCATGCCGCGCAGCGTGCCCGCGCGGGTGTTGTGCGAGACGGAGGCCTGCGGATAGTCGGCCTCGATGCCCGCGCGGGCGAATTCCCCGGCGCAGGCGACGCGGGCGAAATGCCCCCGGTCGTCCACGTGCCGCTCCTGCTCGATCAGCCGCGCGTCGGCGAGACCGGTCTCGTGGAATATCATCTCCCGTTCCTCCGCGCTCAGGCCGCGAGCCGGTCCCGGACCGCCTCGCCGAGCGCGAGCGAGGAGGTGAGCCCGGGGCTCTCGATGCCGAAGAGATTGACCAGCCCCTCCAGCCCGTGCGTCTCCGGCCCCTCGACGCGGAAATCGGTCGCCGCCCCGCCGGGTCCGGCGAGCTTCGGCCGGATCCCGGCGTAGGTCGGGGCGAGCGCGCCCTCGGGCAGGCCGGGCCAGTAGCTCCGGATCGCCGCGGCGAAGCCCGCGCCCCGGCGCGGGTCGAGGGAATAGTCGATCGTCTCGACCCATTCGGTATCCGGGCCGAAACGCCCCTGCCCCGCCAGGTCGAGCGTCAGATGCACGCCGAGCCCGTCGCGCTCGGGCACCGGATAGATCAGATGGCGGAACGGCACCCGGGCCGAGGCGGCGAAATAGCTGCCCTTGCAGTAATGGATCCGCCGGCGGTGCGCGGGGGCGAGCCCCTCGATCGCCGCCGCCACCTCGCCCGCGAAGAGCCCCGCGGCGTTGACGAGCCGGTCCGCGGCCAGCGTCACGGTCTCGCCCCCGCTCTCGACCGTGACCGCGAAACCGCCGCCGCCGAGCGGCCGGGCGGCGCGGAAGCGGCTGCGGAGCGCGATCGCCCCGCCCGCGTCCTCGATCTCGCCCTGGAGGCTCAGCATCAGCCCGTGGCCGTCGATGATCCCGGTCGAGGGCGAGAGGAGCCCCGTGACGCCCCGGAGCGCCGGTTCGAGCCGGGCGAGACCCGCGCGGTCGAGGGCGAGGAGATCGGCGACGCCGTTGGCCGCCGCCGCCGCCGCGATCGCGTCGAGCCGCGCGACCTGGTCCTCGCCGGTCGCGACGATGATCTTGCCGGTCCGGGCATGGGCGATCCCGCGGGCGGCGGCGTAGGCGTAGAGCATCTCGCGGCCGCGAACGCAGAATTCCGCCTTGGCCGAGCCGGCGGGATAGTAGATCCCGGCGTGGATCACCTCGGAATTGCGCGCGCTCGTATGGCAGCCGAGCCTCTCCTCGGCCTCGAGCAGGATCACCTCCCGCCCCGCGCGGGCGATCGCCCGCGCCGCCGCGAGCCCGACCACGCCGGCGCCGACGACGATGCAATCCGTCCGCTCCATCCCTGGTTCTCCGCCCCGCCCTCCGGTCGCGCCCATCACTCCCGTGTCGCGGCGGGAAAGTCAAATCGCGCCCCGAAGCGTGTCCCGGCGCGCGGGCCGGGCGCGAAGCCTTTGTCACCCCGGAAATAATCCGTTAACCATGGCCATTGCTTCAACTTGCCTTTCCGCGCCGGGGGGCTGACAGGACGTGCGAGACAGGTTCCGAGGTCGATGAGTTCTCCGCCCCCAGATCTTCCCCGCGCTCCCCGGCTCATGCCCCCGGAGACGCCTCCGGCGCGGGTCCCGCTCGGCCGCAAGATCCGCCACCGGATCTGGGTGACCTTCGCCGAGGCGATGGCCGACGCGGCCGAGGGGATGCGCCGCGCACCTGGCCGGTTCGCGACCCAGGGGCTGAGGGGGATGAACCGGGTCTGCGCCGCCGACCCCGGCCGGCTGCTCGGTCCGGTCGCCGGCACCCGGCGCCTGGCGCCGCGAAGCGCCTTCCTCGCCCAGGCCGAGGCGATCCTGACGGCGCGCGGCCGGGGCTGGGAGGCGGCGGCGGCGCTCTTCGCGCGCGAGGCCGCGCGCGCGCGGCCGGGGGCCGCGGCCGAGCTCCTGCGCCTGCGCCCCTTCCCGCCGATCTGGCCCGCCCTGCCCGCGGCGACGCGGCCGAGCTTCCTTGATCCGGAGGAGGCGCGGAGGATCGTCGTCTATACCACCGCCTTCGACGGGGAGGAGGCGCCCGCGCCGCTGTTCCACGAGCCCCCGGGCATCCGCTTCCTGCTCCTGACCGGGCGCGCCGGGCTCTCGGTCCCGGGCTGGGAGACGCATCTCCTCTCCCCGCCCGCGCCGCCGGACCAGGCCGGCGCCTGGGCCCGCGTCCATGCCGAGGCGGCGCTCGCGGAGATCGCGCCGGAGGCGGAGGCCTCGCTCTGCCTGCGCCCGGACCGCGCGCTCATCGGCAATCTCCACACGATGATCGCGCGCTGGTTCCTGCCGGCGGATTTCGTGCTGTGGCGGCACAGCGGCGGGGTGGACTGGCACGATCTCGCCGAGCGCGTCCTCGTCCGGCGCGCCTTCGGTCGCCCCGGCGTGAACGAGGCGCGGGTGCTCGCCCAGGCGCGCGACTGCGCCGCCCGCGGCCTGCCGCGCGACCGGGGCCTGTTCGACACCGGGGTGATCTGGCGGCGCCACCGCGCGCCCGAGGTCCGGGCGGTGGCCGAGGCCTGGTGGCAGGCCTTCGCCCGCGCGCCGGGCCTCGACGAGATCAGCCTCTACGCGGCGCTGAACGATCCGGCCCTGCCCTGGGCGGCGGGGGAGGAGGCGCGGGTCCCGGCGGCGGAGCGCGTCCCGGCCCCCGCGCGGATCCTGCCCGCGGCCCTCGGCCCCGCCTCCTACAACGCCCTCGCCGCGCGGCGCTTTCCGCGCCCCCCGCTCCGGCCGCGCCCCTGCGCCCCGGCCGCCCCGGTTTCGGGCCGGCCGCTCGGCGTCGCCTTCCTCTATGCCGAGCGCTATGCGAATTCCGCCTCGACCATCCTGCGCGGCAAGCAGCTCTCCGAAATGGTCGCCGCGCGCTATCCTGATGCGATCGACATGGCCTATACGAGCGACATCGACGCGCTCCGCGACCGGGTGGTGATCGTGACCAAGGGCGCGCTCGACACCCATTCCGCCGAGGCGCTCGAGGCCCTGCGCCGGCGCAACCGCGCGGTGATCGGCAGCTGGGACGACCGGCTGCCGAGCGCGGACAAGATCGCGGCCACCGACGCGGCCATGGGGGTGTCGAACCGCCAGACCCACGATTTCGCGCGGCTCTTCCCGGCGATCCGCGCCTATCACGTCACCCACCACGTGAATTCCGAGATCCCGTTCTCGACGCCCCCCGGGGACCGGCCGCGCACCGCCTATTTCGGCTTCCGCGCCAACACGGTCCTGTCGGAGAGCCTGCGCAACATGATCGACATGATCCCGCTCGAGACCGCCCGGGTCGACATGAGCTGGATCGCGCTCCTGCCCCATTACAACTGCCACTGGATCGTCCGGCGCTCCAAGGCGCATGACGGCTGGAAGCCCTTCCTCAAGGGCTTCACCGCGGCGCGCGCCGGCGCGGTCGTCGTGGTCGGCCGCGACGACGAGGACGCGCTGCAGTATCTCGGCGACGACTATCCCTTCTACGTCGGGGGAACCAGGATCCCGCAGCTCGAATACGACATGGCCCGCGTCGCCTCGGCCTTCGGAGGCCCCGACTGGGCGCTCGCGCGCGACATCATGGCCCAGGTCGCCGACCGCTCCTCCGACGCGCAGGTCTGCGCCGAATTCCGCGCCATGGTCGAGGACGTGATCTCGTAGCTGGACCCTTGGAATAGCCTTGCCCTCTTCTTCGACTCAGCGTGCGGCTGAACACCGAAAAGGCCGGGGTGCGGCCATGACGATCAACATGGATTTCGGTGGAGTTGCCCCGTTTAACCGGACACCTCGGCGGGTTGATGGGCGCGTCTGAGAGTTTTTTGCCTGAGACATCAAATGTCCTTCTCTACCCCGGCGCGGGCATACTCCTCACCTCGAAGGCGTGGTGGAAGAACTTCGGCCCGGTGATCCAGTTCTCGACGATGAAGAGCGTCTCGAGCCAGATCCAGGGCGCGCGCTCGGAGACCTCCCCGGCGATCGCGACAAGCTCGCGGGCGTGGGCGCCGTCGGCACCGCGATCCATCACATCCTTCCTGACCGAGGCCAGGGCCTTCCTGGGGTCCGCCCGGAGCCGGCGCAGCTGCCGGGCGATCTCGGCGAGGAGCCTGGCGTTGTCGAGGCGCCGCGTGCCCTTGCCCCAGCCCGAGGTCGCAAGCGCGACCAGGAAGGCGTCGCGCGCGCGTTCCGAGCCCGGCGCCATCACGAAGGCGGCCGAGGCCAGCTGAGCCGCGCCCGAGGAGGCCCAGCGGTCCGCGAGCCCGTCGAGCCTGAGCGCGCCCGGCCCGGCCGCGTCGCCGCCCTGGTGCGCGTCGATGCCTGAGACGACGGGCAGGAAGAGATAGGTCGAGCGCGCCTCGGCCAGCTCCTCGAAGAAGGCGACCATACGCGCCCCGGTCTCGGCCCGGGGCAGGTCGCGCCGGATCAGCGCCACGAGCGTGGCCATGTCGGTGTATCCGAGCCAGGCGCGCTCGCGGATCTCGCGCAGCACCGCGTGCGGGCTGAAGATCTCTCCCGACTTGGCCCGCGCCGCCCAGGCATAGGCGAGCAGACCGAAGAGATCGCGCGGGATCTCTTAACCCGCGCCCGGGATCAGGTCGGCACCGAGCTCGAGGATCCCGAGCAGATCCTCCGCCCCGGCGGCGACGACATCCCCGCGTTGCTCGCGCCGGCGCACGCCCGCCTGATTGATCCAGCTTCCGCCACTCATCCGATATCTCCGCTCATCCCGAGCGCGAGCTCTTAGCGGTGGACCTGACGGCTGTCGAGGCGGCGCGGCGCATGACGGCGATCCCTCGCCGCGATCCGCGCCTCACATCTTCGCCCGGGGCCCCTGCCCGGCGCGCCGGGTCGCGGCGAGCCGCCGTGCCTCCCCCGCCGCCGCGCGCTCGGCGACGCGCAGCGCCCGGACCGCGCGCCCCACCTGGGCGAGCCCCGCGCGCGCAGCGGGCGCAAGCTTCGCCTCTTCGGGAACCCCGCCGCGCGCGAAGGCGCGCATTCCCTTGGCGCCGAACCGCGCCTCGGTCGCCGCGAGGAACCGGTCGAACTCGCCCGCGAGCTTCGCGTCCGCGCGCAACGCCGCCCACGCGTCGCATCTCACGCCTCCCAGCCAGTTCCGACGACGGGAGCGGCGGGGCGACACGACAACTACGGATCCGCGCGCGGCGGCCGCCACCGGATGCGCCACCGGTCCAAGCTCCGGTGGCGGCGGGCAAGTCGCAGAGGTGGCCACCTACTAACGCGAGCTCGAAGCTCATCGAATAGACCGGCCTGCCCGCACCTTCGTGCTCCCGGAGCCTCTGTCCCGGATGCTCGCAGCATACGCCGCCGGACAAGGAGACCAACGGCTGGAAGTGAGGCTCCGATCATCTCATACCGGTTACCAAAGCGATTGAAAGTCTCAATCGGATCATCCGGAAGGCGATCAAGACCCGGGGCTCGTTTCCCGTCCGGGGATGCCGCCGAGAAGCTGATCTACCTCGCGATCCGGGGCCACGAAAAACCAGCCGGACCGTTCGAGGGTGGCTGACAGCGGTGAACCAATTCGCCCTCATGTTCTGACACTCCCCTCCCCAGCCGCCGGAACCGATTTCGCCCATCCCCCGGAACATCTCTTCGTCAAGGGAGCCGAGACGACAGTCAGGACGCGGGTCAAGGGGCCGTCGCCCCTGATCGCGCCGACGGAGGCCTCCCCTTTCCCGAATTCGAGGTGGCGCGGGGGGACGCGTTGAACTAGGGTCGCGGCCGGGTCCGGCCCGTCCCAGCCGGTTCCCTTTTTTGTACGCGTGACGAGAGCCGGCGCGGGCGCCGGTTGCGAGGGAGATGCCGCTCAGATGACCCTGCCGAACTTTCTCATCATCGGCGCGCCGAAGGCCGGCACCACATCCCTCTACGACTACATGCGCGAGCATCCCCAGATCTTCATGTCGGATCCGAAGGAGACGCGCTTTTTCGCCTACCGCGGCCAGGGCGGCGACCGGACCCGCTGGCCGGTCCAGAGCCTCGAGGAATACGAGGCGCTCTTCGCCCCGGTCCGGGACGAGATCGCGATCGGCGAGGCGACGCCGCATTACCTCATCTATCCGCATGTCGCCGAGCGGATCCACGACCTCCTGCCGGAGGCGCGGCTCATCGCCTCGCTGCGCAATCCGGTCGACCGCTCCTATTCGGTCTACCAGATGAACCTGCGCAACCAGGGCACCAACACCGGCCTTCCCTATGCCGAGGCGATCCGCTCCGACCACAATCTGCGTGAGACCTACGCCGACAAGCTCGAACGCTATTTCGCGCTCTTCCCCAGGGAGCGGATCCGGATCATCCTGCTCGAGGATCTCGAGGGCAGGCCCGAGGCGGTGATGCGCGGCCTCTTCGAGTTCCTCGGCGTCGATCCCGCCTTCCGGCCGGATCTCTCGCGGATCTCCAACCCGGGCGGCGAACCCAGGATCAAGCTCCT
Organism: Amaricoccus solimangrovi; assembly: GCF_006385685.1. Lineage (GTDB taxonomy): Bacteria > Pseudomonadota > Alphaproteobacteria > Rhodobacterales > Rhodobacteraceae > Amaricoccus > Amaricoccus solimangrovi. The sequence goes on from NZ_VFRP01000022.1 coordinate 33,547, forward strand.
GCACGACCTGCTCGCCCATCCGGGCCTCAGGGATTTCGGGCGGAAGTTCCTGCCCCGGGACGCGGTCGAGAAGCTGAAGGACCTGCGCGGCCGCAACCTGAGGAAGCAGCCGATGTCGGCCGCCGACCGGAAGGCCGCGCTCGCGATCTTCCGCGAGGACATCCTCGCGACCGGGACGCTGATCGGCCGCGACCTCACGCACTGGCTGCGCTGAGCGCCGGGACGATCCCGCGCCATGGCGAAGGCCCGCCGACCCCTTCGGGTCCGCGGGCCTTCGCATGTCCGGGGCGGCGTGTCCGGGGATCCCCCGGAACACGCCGGTTCCGTCAGTAGGGCGTGTCGAGATGCCGGTTGTGATCCCAGTCCGGGTAGTTGGCGAGGATCAGGTCGTAGGTGTTGTCCGGCGTCGGCGCCGGATAGGGAGGCTTGCGCGCGAACATCCCGTTCGCCGTGCCGAGATAGAGCACGCCGGTCAGCGGATGCACCTCGAGCCCGGTCGCGAGCACGGTGATGTTGGGGAAGCCCGCCGAGATGTTGCTCCAGGTCGCGCCGGAATCCGTGCTCATGTAGAGGCAGTTTCCGGTGCTTCCCTGGTTCGACAGGAAATACATCACGCGCGGATCGTAGCCGTCGACGACGAAGTTCTGCGCGTAGAAGGTGCCCGTCGGCCGGTCGACCGAGAGGATGTCGAAATCCGTCGTGACGAGGCCCGAGGCCTTCCCGGTGTCCCAGCGCCGGATCGTCGACTGGTCGTTCGTGGTCGCGCCCTTGGTGAAGACCACATGCGGATCCTTCGGATGGATCCGGAACACGACCCGCACGTCGACATTGGCGCGGAAACTGTAGGCGACCGTGGCGACGAGGCTCCAGCTCTCGCCCCGGTCGAGCGACTTGTAGAGCTTCTTCTTGGTCCCGGCCGAGTTCGAACTCACGCCGAGATCCATCGCATAGAGGACCGAGGCGCCGTTCGCCGCCGTCTCAGAAACCCCGACGACGTAGCATTCCGACGGCATGTTCGCCATGACGCTCCAGGTCCTGCCCAGGTCGGAGGAGCGCTTGTTGAACTGATAGGCGTAGCTCGGATCGCCCGCGTCGTAGCCGAGGTACATCCGGGGCTTGTCCGGCGTGTCGACGGTGGTCCAGCTCCCGCCCCGGTCCCCGGAATGGCACAGGATCCCCTTGGTTCCGCTGTTCACGCAGGCGATGATGTGCTGTCCGTCGGGATGGACCGCCACGCCGTTGACCGTGCCGTGGTCATAGCCTTCCACGTCCTGGAAACCGGAGACCCGGTTCGTGACGCCACCGTCCTCGGTCAGCATCAGGTGCCGGTCGATCATCGGCAGGACGTATCGGAGCGGATCCTTCCGGTCGAAGCAATGCGGGGTCGCGTAGCTGTTGTGATGCGAGCCGCAGAAATAGGCGCTGTCCGCCGCCGACCAGGTCCGGCCGCCATCCTCGGTACCCATGAAATCGGCATGGGCGTGGCAGAGGGCGCGGAGCGGATTGGACGGGTCCGGCATGATCCAGGGCTCGTTGCCGCCGACGAGCGCCTTGCCGCTCAACCCCGGGAAATTCGCCTGGGTGACCGGCTGGAACCAGCTCTTGCCGCCGTCGTTCGAGATCCGGGGCGCCGGGCCGCTGTTCGCCCCCTGGGCATAGGCGTAGAGATAGTCCGGATAGCCCTCGTTCACCGCGCAATGGGTGATGTCGGACCAGGCATAGAGCGACGACCAGGCGCCGCCGCCGTTCACCGACTTGTAGACGCCCTTGCCCACCACCGCGACGATCATCACCGCGCCGTCGGCCGAAAGGTAGAGATCGCCCCGGACCGCGCCCGCCGGCAGGCCGCCCGTCCCGCTCATCACCGCGCAGGCCGTGTCGCCTTGGTGCGCGTTCTCGATCCGGATCAGCCCCGCCGTGCCCCAGGTATAGAGCCGCGTCGGCACGGTGGGGTGCACGCGGCAGCCGTAGATGTCCTTGCCGAAGGTCGCCGGGGCGAGGTTGCCCACCTGTTGCCAGGTCGCGCCGCCATCCGCCGAGGTGATGAGCCCCGGCACGGCGGTATTGTTGCCGCTCGAGAACTGGTCGGCGCTGTCATAGACCACGTACCAGCGGATCCTGTCGGTGCCGTCCTTCGCGGTCGAGGGCGCGTAGGCGACGCGGCGCATGATCTTGCGCGGCTCGCCGGTGCCGGTCCAGACGAAGACGCGCTCCCAGGTCAGCCCGCCGTCGAGCGAGCGGTGGATGCCGCCCCCGTCCGAGATGGTCGTGTAGCGCGCGCCGCAGACCGCGATCACCTTGTTCGCATCGGTCGGATCGACCTCGAGCGAATAGACGCTCGGCGTGCCGAGGCCGCGGTTCCTGAGCGTGTACCAGGAGCGCCCCGAATCGCGCGAGACCCAGACGCCGTGCATGTCGCCCGCGGCGTAGATCCGGGCGGGCTGGGTCTTCGCCCGGGCGAAGGAGAGGCAGACCTGCTCGGTGTCGCAGGGCGCGCTTCCCGCCGCCTTCTGCGCGGCGGTGTGATAGGGCGCGAGCACGCAGGGCCCGACCTTGGGCGGGACCGTCACGGTCTTGGTGACGACGTTCGAGGGTTCGGAATAGAGCGCCCCGGCCGCCGGGATCAGCAGATCGTCGAGCGTGTAGATGATCCTCTGCGACTTCATCTGGCCGATGATGTTGTATTTCGCGGTCGCCGAATTGACCCAGAGCCAGGCCGCGACCCGGGCGTCGATCCCGTCGCGGGTGACCCAGACATTCGCCTTGGTCGGATGTTTCACGCAGGCATGGAAGCCGTTGCCCGCGGTCATGCCCTCGGCGACGTCGGCGAGGCCGCGGAAGAAGACGCGGGTCGCGCCGAGCGCGGGGCCCGAGATCAGCCGGATGTGCCAGGTCGCGCGGTCGGGATAGTCCGGATCGTAGTCCCAGGTGACGTCCCACTCGCCCTCGGCGGGCGCGCGGGGCCGCTCCGCCTCCCCGGCCTCCACCGTGACCGCGAAGCGCGCGCTGGCCGCGCCGCCGGAATTGGTCGCGGTGACGGTCACGAAGCCCGAGAAGGCGGTCTCGGTCGGGATCGAGACGACGCCGGTCGCCGCGTCGATCAAAGCCCCGGCGCCGGAAACCGAGAAGCGGAGCCCCTGGCCCTCGAAGACGCCCGCGGCCGCGACGCTCTGAACGCCCGTTCCCCGGTCGAAGATCTCCTCGGGCAGCTCTCCCCGGAGGACCGGCGCGGCGTAGATGGCCGTGACCGGTCCCGCCATCGCGACCCGCGTCCCCGCGAGGCTCGCCGCCGTCACCCGGACCGAGAGCGCGCGGCCGTCATCCGCGGCCACCGGCGTGTAGTCCCCGCCCGTCGCGCCCGGGATCGCCACGCCGTCGCGCAGCCATTCCTGCGTCACCGCCGGCGCCGGCGTTCCGCTCCAGAGCCCGGCCGAGAGGCCGAGCGCCGCGCCGATCACCCCGCTGCCCGAGAGGCTCGGCGCGGTGAGCGCGAAGGGCGCGATCAGCGTCAGCGGCGCCCGGAGCGTCTTGCGCTCGGGCGAGACCGGCGACCACTCCCCCCCGGCCGCGAGACGGCGCGAGAGGCCGATGCCGCCCCGGCTCTCGCCGTTGCCGAGTTCGAGACCGTCGAGCCGCCAGCTTCCGTCCGCGAGCGGGACGCAATCGCACCAGGACGCCTCCTCCGCCGGATCGGCGGCCGTGGTCCAGCGCAGCGCGGCGGCCGAGACGCCCTGGAGCGTGACCACCCCCGCGTAGCGCAGATCGCCGAGCGCGCTCGGCTCGGGCGTCGACCACTGCGCCGCGGTCAGGGCCGGGGGCGTCCCGGCTGGATCCTCGTTCACTTCGACCAGAATGATGTCCTTGCGGCTCGCCGAGACCGGCGACCAGGGTCCCGTCGCGCTCAAGCGATAGCGCAGGCCGATATTCGCGAAAAGCCCCGCGCCGCGCCAGTGCGACTGTTTGTCCGCCACGATTTCGTGGGAGGAGAGGCGCCAGCCGCCGTCGGGCAGCCTCACGCAGGCCTCCCAGCCCTCGCCGCTCCCGAGCGGCGCGGCGCTCTGCGTCCATTCGACCGCGACCGCCGCCGCGGGCGCGCCGCCCAGTCTGATGACCGCCGTGTAACGCATGGGATTCACTCCGTGACCTGTTCGAGGTTCCACTCGCCGTCCTGCGCGGCGGCGGGTGTCCCGGCTTCGGGGGCGGGGGCGGTCGCGGCGACCGTCACCCGGAAGGACTGGCGCGCGGCGCCGCCGGCGTTCCCGGCGCGGACCGTGACGATCCCGTCGAGCGGCGCGCCGGTCGGGATTGTCACGAGGCCGGAGCCGGGCAGGATCGTCACCCCCTCGGGCGCCGCCTCGAGCGCGTAGGAGAGATCCGCGCCCTCGAACCAGGCCTGGGTCGAGACCGAGCGCGTTCCGGCGGCGAGCGGCCAGAGCAGATCCCCGGCGCCGCCGGTCGCGACGGGCGGCGCCATCGCGAGGATGGTGAGGGCGAAGCTCGCCCGCGCCGCGCCGGCGGCGTTCGCCGCGGTGACCGTCACGGTCTCCGCCGTCCGGAGCAGGCCGAGCGGCAGGTCGAGCGCGCCGGTCGCGGGATCGATCGCCCCGTCCCCGCCCGCGACCGAGAAGCCGAGCCCCGCGCCCGCGAAGACCCCGGCGGTCTCGACCCGGAAGCTCTCCGCCGCCGTCACCAGCACGAGATCGGGAAGCGCGCCGGTGACCGAGGGGGCGGCCACCGCCGGCTCCTCCGCCTCCTCGCCGAGCCTCACCGTGACGCGGAAGGCGCTCGTGGGCGCGCCGGAGGCGTCGCGCCCGGTCAGCACCACGCCGACGCCCGCCATCAGCGCCTCGGTCGCGATCGTGAGCAGCCCGGTGGCGGGATCGATCGCGATCCCCTCCCCGGCGATGGAAAAGGTGAAGTCCGGCGATGCGTTCAAGGTCGGTATCTCCTGACGGGAAACGGGGAGGCGGCGCGCGTGCTCACCAGAGGCCGAGGATCCGCGCCGCGGTGGTGCCGCTCGCGCGCACGCGGATCGCGCGGACCGGCAGCAGGCTGCCCGCCGGCACGTTGCCGAAGGTGACGGTGTCGCCGCCCAGCAGCGTGAGCGCGAGATCACCGCCCTGGCCCACGAAGAGCGCGCGCGGCGCGGTCGCGAGATCGGCCGCGTCGTCGGGCACGATCGCCACCGCGTTCTCGGCCGGCGAGGAAAGGCCGCGGGCATGATGCTTGAAGAGATCGGTCATCCGGGGTCCCCTTGCTGCTGGAAACGGTCCCGGAGGGTGGCGCCATCCCGGAGGCGCGCCCCCGGACGGATCGGCTGGCCTCCCGAGGCCGCTCGCGATCTGGCGCCGACGATGTCGCGCGATGGTACTGGTGCCTGCGTTCCGGACCGTCCCCCCGCGAGGGGGCGGACCCGGCCGGAGCGGTTCTAGGCGCGGAGGGTTTACGGGGTTTGAACCCGCCGCGCGCCCCGCCGCGCCCCGGCGCAACGCCCTCCCGGCTTCGTGTTCCCGCCGCCCCGCGCGCCGCCGCTTCGCAATTGCGCGGCGCCCCGGCCAGCCGGTAAACCCCGGGAACCGATGTGATCCGGTAAAGAGAGCCGGCGGGCGCCGGGCCCGAGGAACCCGCGACGGGAGACGAGCGCTTGAGCATTCCAAGGCCCCGGCGGCCCCGCCCCTCCCCGCTCCTTCCGGCGCTCCTCCTGCTTCTTCTCGCGGGAACGGGCGCCCGCGCCGCCGATCCCGCTCCCCTGGCCCGGCCCGCTTCCGAAGCGGCGGCCCTGACCGCGCCCCCGCCTCCGGATCCGGAAGCGGCGGCCGCGGGCAGGACGGCGGCCGTCGCGGAGGCCGAACGGGAGGCCGATCTCTTCGCGATGCCCGCGATCGCCGAGCAGACCCGCGCCGCCTCCGCCCGGATCCAGGCCGGCGATCTCGACGGCGCGGCGGCGATCCTCGACCGGCTCGCCCGCGACCATCCCCGGATCGGCCTGCTCGAGGCCAACCGCGCGACGCTCCTCGCGCTGCGGGGCGATACCGGGGGCGCGGTCCGCGCCCTCGAGGCGGCGGCCGCCGCCGGCTATGACGGGATCGCCGCCCTCGCCGCCGACCCGATCTTCGCCGCCGTCGTCCGTGACCCCCGGATCGCCGCCCTCGCCGCGGCGGGGGTGGCCGCCCCTCCCCCCGGGGCGGAGGCGGAAACGCTGCTTCCGCGGGCGGAGCGCCCGCGGCCCCGCCCGCCGCTCCGCCTCGCGCCGGTCACGGATGGCATGGCCCCGGTCTCCGGCGCCAATACCGTCTGGGATCCGGATGCCGAGCGGCTGCGCGCGGGCTTCGCCTTTCCCGCCCGCGCCGAGGACCCGGTGGTCCCCGACCGGAAGACCGCCGAGACCGACATCCTGCGCGAACACTACCGCCGGGGCCGCGCCGCGGGAAATCTCGGCGATCTCTACGACAACCGCGACCGCGGCCATTCGGAACCGCCGGCCGCGAACCACCCCCAGCTCGCCCGCGTCACCTATCCGCCCGCCGCCCGCGCCGCCGATCTCGACTACGGGCTCGCCGAGCAGATCCTGTTCAACGCGCCGGCGCTCGGCAATTCCTCGACCGCGATCACCGGCGGCGCGCTCTGGCGCAGCCTGCCGCGGGCGGCGACGACGCGGACGGACGGCACCGGTCCGCTCCGGCTCTGGCAGAACGCGAGCGCAAACGCGCTCTACGTCTATCCGTCGCACAAGGATTACGGCCCGGAGCAGGGCGACCTCTTTCCCGCCAATACCCCCTATCTCCTCGTCAGCCATGGCGCGGCCGGTTCGGATCAGCCCTTCCTCGAGGCGGTGGCGATGATCTACGCCGCCTACCGGCCCGAGACCAAGGCGCGGCTCGTCCAGGAGGGGCTGATCGTGCCGATGACCCAGATGGTCTTCCGCCGCTCGCTCCGGAGCGTGCTCTCCCGCGACGACTACATGAGCGCCGCCGCCCATCCCGCGGCCTACGAGCCCTATGACATCAACCTCGCCCGGATGGTGAGCCTCGCCAATTCGATCCGTCCCTCCGACATCCCGCCCCAGGTCCGGATCGCCGTCACCGCCGAGGATCTCGGGACCGAGGGGCTCGACTTCTTCGGGACCGGCCTCTCGGAACAGCTCTTCGACACGCCGGCGGCGGTGGCGCGGATCTGGCGCTCCCGCGCGCATACGAGGACCATCACGCTCTCGGCGGCGGAGACCGCCGATCCGAACGGCCGCGCTCTCTCCTTCGCATGGCGCCTGCTCGCGGGAGATCCGGAGAAGGTCCGGATCTCGCCCTCGGAGGACGGGCGGAGCGCGACGATCGAGCTCGACTGGCAGGAGCCCTTTCCGATCTCGAAGGACAATCCGGTCACGAGCCACCGGGTCGACATCGGCGTCTTCGCCAACAACGGCGTCCACGACAGCGCGCCCGCGATCCTCTCGGTCTATTTCCCGCCCGACGAGGCGCGGGTCTACGAGACCGGCCCCGACGGGACGGCGCGCATCGCGAGCATCGACCACCACGGCCATCCCGAGGCCCCGGCCGACCCGCTGCTCCTGCCCCGCGCCGACTGGCGCGACGACTATCTCTACGCCGAGGACGGCGCGCCCCTCGGCTGGATCCGCAGCTGGAGGACCGGCGCGCGGGAAGCCTTCGACGCGGCGGGCCGCCGCCAGGCCGCCGCCGGACCGGAAACCGTCGCCTATCCGCTCCGCCAGGAGGAGGACGGGACACTCACCGTGACGGAGACCCCCGGCGCCCCCTGAGGATGTTCCGCGCGCGGAACATTTCCGCCATCCACCATCCCCGGCCGATTTTCTTGAAAAGCCGGGGTCGAGCGGCTACGGGAAAAGACGCCGCCGCGTCTCGGCGCTCCCTCGGGAGCCAGGGGTGTACTGGCTTGTTCGGTTCCCATTTCGATGGATTTACGCATGTACAACCTGAAGTGCCGCTTCTGCGACGCGCCAATTTCTGAGACCTTCATCGACCTCGGCACCTCCCCCATCGCCAATTCCTACGTGAAGCCGGAGAATTTCATGAAGATGGAGCCGTTCTTCGCGCTCCACGCCTTCGTCTGCGGCGAATGCTTCCTGGTGCAGCTTCCGAACATGGAATCGCGGGAGCATATCTTCAACGAGGAATACGCCTATTTCTCCTCCTACTCGGCCTCGGTCCTCGCCCATTCCAAGGCCTATGTGGAGATGATGATCGAGCGCTTCGGCTTCGACGCCGGCTCCCAGGTGATCGAGGTCGCGAGCAACGACGGCTATCTGCTGAAATACTTCCAGGAGCGCGGCGTGAAGGTGCTCGGCATCGAGCCCTCGGGCAGCGTCGCGGAGGCGGCCGAGAAGGCCGGCATCCCGAGCCGGGTGCGCTTCTTCGGCGTCGAGACCGCGAAGGCGCTGCGGGAGGAAGGCTTCGCCGCCGACCTGATGCTCGGCAACAACGTGATGGCCCATGTGCCGGACCTGAACGACTTCATCGGCGGCTTCCCGATCCTGGTGAGACCGGGCGGGATCGTCACGATCGAATTCCCGCATCTGCTCCGCACGATCGAGGACCTCTATTACGACCAGGTCTATCACGAGCACTATTCCTATCTCTCGCTCGTCACGGTCGAGAAGATCTTCGCCGCCCACGGCATGACGCTCTTCGACGTCGAGGAGATCGCCCCCCAGGGCGGGAGCCTCCGGATCTTCGCCTGCCACGCCGGCGACGCCGCCCATCCGGTGACCGAACGGGTCGCGGCGCTGCGCGCGCGAGAGATCGCCGCGGGACTCACCACGCCCGAAGGCTACCGGACCTTCGCGGAGCGGGTCCGGGAGACCAAGCGCGACCTGCTGCGCTTCCTGATGGAGGCGAAGGAGGCGGGCAAGACCGTGGTCGGCTACGGCGCCCCGGCCAAGGCCACGACGCTGCTGAACTACTGCGGCGTCAAGACCGACATGATCGACTACACGGTCGACATCAGCCCCTACAAGCACGGGCGCCTGCTGCCCGGCACCCGGATCCCGATCCATCCGCCCGAGAGGATCCTGGAGACGAAGCCCGACTACGTGCTGATCCTCGCCTGGAACATCAAGGACGAGATCACGCGGAACATGGCGGCGGTGCGCGACTGGGGCGGCCGGTTCGTCGTCCCCCTGCCCCGGGTCGAGGTGCTCGACTGATGAGCCGGACGACCACCCCCGGAGCCGAGGGGGCGGTCGCCCCCTCCCCCGCCACGCCCTCCGCGGCCCCGGATGTTCCGCGCGCGGAACATTCTTCCACCCCCTCCGATGTTCCGCGCGCGGAACATTCTCCCGACTCCATGGACGTTCCGCGCGCGGAACATCCGGGCGCGGCCAACGCGCCCGGCGCCGCGATGAAGGCGCTGATCGCCCGGCTCTATCCGATCTGCCGCTCGATCACCGGGCCGGGCGTGCGCGAGACGCTGGGCATCCTGAGGGAGCAGATCCCGCTCGAGATCCGCGAGGTGCCCTCCGGCACCCCGGTCTTCGACTGGGTGGTGCCGGAGGAATGGGTGATCCGCGACGCCTTCGTGAAGGACCCCTCGGGCGCGCGCGTGATCGACTTCCGGGCGCACAACCTCTCGGTCGTGAACTACTCCCGCCCCTTCAGGGGCAGGCTCACGCTCGAGGAACTCCGGCCCCATCTCCACGCCGAGGAGGCCCATCCCGACTGGATCCCCTACCGCACCAGCTACTATCAGGAGGCCTGGGGCTTCTGCCTGCCCTGGAACCGGCTCCGGGCGATGGGGCCCGGCCCCTACGAGGTCGAGATCGACGCCGAGGTGAAGCCCGGCTCCCTCACCTATGGCGAATGCCTCGTTCCGGGCGAGAGCGACGAGGAGGTGCTCGTCTCCGCCCATACCTGCCACCCGTCGCTCGCGAACGACAACCTCTCCGGGATCGCGGTCGCGGTCGAGCTCATCAGGGGGCTGATGGCGAGGAAGCCCCGGCTCTCCTACCGCTTCCTCTTCATCCCGGGCACGATCGGCTCGATCACCTGGCTCGCGCTGAACGAGGCGCGGCTTTCCCGGATCAGGGCCGGACTCGTCGCGGTCAATCTCGGCGATCCCGGGATCATGCACTACAAGAAGAGCCGGCGCGGCGACGCGGCGGTGGACCGGGCGGCGGCGCATGTGCTCGGGGCGCGCGGCGATCACAGGATCGAGGATTTCTCGCCCTATGGCTATGACGAGCGGCAGTTCTGCTCGCCGGGGATCGACCTCCCCGTCGGCTGCCTGTCGCGCACGCCCTACGGCCGCTTCCCGGAATATCACACCTCCGCCGACAATCTCGACCTGGTGCGGGAGGAGGCGCTGGCGGCCTCGCTCGAGACGTTCCGCGCGATCTTCGCGGTGCTGGAGCGGGACGGGGTCTATCTCAACCTCTCGCCGAAGGGCGAGCCGATGCTGGGCAAGCGCGGCCTCTACGCGGCGCTCGGCGGGCGGTCGGACACGAAGGACCGACAGATGGCGATGCTCTGGGTGCTGAACCTTTCCGACGGGCGCCATTCGCTGCTCGACATCGCGGAACGGGCGGGGCTGCCCTTCGAGCTCGTCGCCGACGTGGCGGAGACGCTTCAGGCCCACGACCTGCTCGCCCCCGCCGCGGGGCGGGTCCTATGAGCGCCGCGGCGCCCGATCTCGCCGGCAAGGTCGCGCTCGTCACCGGCGCCTCGGCCGGGATCGGCGCGGGCATCGCCGCCGCGCTCGCCGCCGCCGGGGCCGAGGTCCATGGCATCGCGCGCGCGGGCGGGGCGGGGGCGTATCGCTGGCATCCGGTGGATCTCGGCGATCCGGCGGCGATCGCGGGCTTCCTCGCGGGTTTCGCCCCGCCCCGGCTCGACATCCTCGTCCATGGCGCGGGACTGCTGACGCCGGACGGTTTCACCGCGGAACAGGGCGATCCGGAGGCGGGGCTCGCCGCGCTCGACCGCCAGCTCCAGGTGAACCTGCGCGCGCCCTGGCAGCTGACGGCCGGCCTGCTGCCCCGGCTGATCGCGGCGAAGGGCTGGGTCGTCATGCTCAATTCCTCGATCTGGATGAACGCGCGGGCCGGGCTCGCCGGCTACGCGGCGTCGAAATACGCGCTCCGGGCGATGACCGACGCGCTGCGCGCCGAGGTGAACGGGCGGGGCGTCCGGGTGCTCTCGGTCTATCCGGGCCGGACCGCGAGCCGGATGCAGGCGGAGGCGTCGCAGGCGGCCGGCGCCCCCTACCACCCCGAGCGCCTGCTCCAGCCCGAGGCGATCGCCGGGAGCGTGCTCTCGGCCCTGGCCCTGCCCGAGACGGCCGAGGTGACCGACCTCCACATCCGCCCCGCGCTGAAAGGGTAGGGGACGGATGTTCCGCGCGCGGAACATTCCGCGGCGCATCCCTTCCGCGCGGCGGTCAGCTGTCCGCCGCCTCTCTCGTCCCCGGGATGTTCCGCGCGCGGAACTTCCGTCTCACCGCGGGAGCCCGCGTTCGGCGCGGGAGCGGCAGAAGGCGAGGAAGGCCGCGTCGGGGTCGTGGAGCGGCGGGCGGCCGGTCGAGACCCAGAAGCGCAGCCATTCCGCCTCGAGCCAGTGGGTGTCGAAACCCGGCGCCGCCGCCCGGGCGCGCTCATGCGCGAAGGCCGAGAGCCGCGGCCCCTCGCCCGGCGCGGGGGCCATCCGGCCCCGGGCGCGCACGAGCAGGACGTCATCCGCCCCGAGCGACAGCGCGTAATCCGGCAGCCCGTCCTCCTCGGCCATGTCGCGGATCATCCTGCGAAACACCCGGCGGGGCGAGGTGGAGCCGGACTTCAGCAGCAGCGTCCCGAGCCCGACCCGCCATTCCGCCTGGCGCCCGCAATGCTTGCGCGCGATCTCGTAGACGCGGCGCTCGAGCGGCTTTCTGAGGCGGAAATAGTCGCGGGAGAGCGTCAGCACCGATTTCGAGACGACCGAGCGGTACATCCAGTCCGAGAGCGTGACCGAGACCATGATCATCCGCCCCCCGCGCGCCTTGCGCTGGATCTCCCAGGAGTCGATCAGACCGAAGCCCCGGGTGCTCTCGACGCCGCCGGTGGCGATATTGGTGACGATGCGCGTGCCCGAGAGCCGCTCGAAGGCCTCGCGCAGCCGCCGGTAGCCGTCGCCCGAGGTCTCGCGGTTGGTCGCGCTCAGGAGGTCATGCGCCTTGAGATGGAGCACCGGGCTCACCGGCCGGCCCTCGTTCAGCGCGGCGACGAGCTGGCTCACGCAATAGATCAGGATGTCCTTGTCATGGATCGTCGCGAGCCCCTTGACCGAGGGGGTGATCTCGATCGTGGCCTCGCCATGCTCGTAGCTCAGGATCCGCCGGTCGGGCCGGGTCGCGAGCGTGAAGAGCGGATGCTCCATCGAGGCCATGTCCTCCTTGGGGCTCGCCCAGGGCAGGTCGCAGATGAAGAACCCCTCGGCCGGGGCGGCGGGCAGCGTCTCGCCCGACAGGACCGCCGGCGGCGGCGGCTCCGCCCCGGAAGCGCCGCCCGTCTTGCGCGCCCCGGATCGCCCGCGCGGAGTCCTTTCCGGAACGGAGCCGGAAGTCTCCGCCGCGTCGCGCCTGCTCTGCCTCATGAAACGGCGGCCCCATCTTATCGTGGTTTCAATGCCACCCACGCTTAGGGGGCGCGCCGCCGCCCCGCAACAGGACATTTCGGGGTTTCGGATTCATCTTCCCGTGGTTTCGGATTCATCCCAACGTGGTTCCGGATTCACCAAAGCCCCCCGAACCGCGCTTTCTCTCCGTGGAAGCAGGGGTTTACCGGAAAGCTCCGAAGCCGTAACACATTCTCTAACACCGGATAACACTGCGAAAAATCCTCGCCGACCCCGCGAGCCCGGTTCCGATCCCTGAAAAACCGGGAAAAAACGCTTCGCCTGCCGGTTCCGCTTTGATATGCCGCGAATCATGGTACATTGCTGAAAACGCGGCACATGAGGTTTTCGAGCGATGTCCCAGACCCCCGGCGGCTCCCCGGAGGAAGCCCCGCCGCCCTATTTCAACATCTCCCCCGACGAGGCGCTCGCCGAGCTCGAGGCGCCGGTCGGCACGGCGGATTTCGGGCGGATCGCCGAGACCTGCGCGCGCGGCCGCGCCGATCTCGTCGCCCGCGGCCATGAGGGAACGGGCGCGCGCCGGCTCCGGCTCTTCTCGACATGGGAGATCACCAAATACCTGATCCCGGTCGCCCCCGCGCATTTCCGCCGGGTGCTGCGCGCCAATCCCGACCTGCCCCAGGGCGCGAGCGAGACGGTGGGCGGCGCGAAATGGTTCACCCTCGACGAGGTGCTTCGCCTGCGCGCGCATTTCGCCGCCGAGGGATCGCGGGCGAAGGAGTACAGGCCCTACCGCCCGGAAGGGCTGCCCGCGAAGGTCTGCGCGGTCGCGAACTTCAAGGGCGGCGTCGGCAAGACCTCGATGGCCGCCCATCTCGCGATGTCCGCCGCGCTCGACGGCTACCGGGTGCTGGTGATCGACCTCGACAGCCAGGGCTCGATGACCTCGATCTTCGGCGGCGGGGTCGCCTCCGAATGGGACACGGTCTTCCCGCTCGTGGCGCGCGACTACGCGCTCGGTCTCCGCGCCGAGAACCAGCGCCGCGTCGACCGGGGCGATCCGCCGCTGCCGCTCGACGAGACGCTGACCGAGGCGCTGACCCGCTCGAGCGCCGACGTGATCCGGAAGACGCACTGGCCCAACATCGACCTCATCGGCGCGCAGCTCAATCTCTACTGGGCCGAGTTCCAGATCCCGGTCTGGCGCATGTCGCTCCGGGGCTGGAAGCTCTGGGAGGCGCTCTCGAACGCGCTTCAGCGCGACGGCGTGCTCGACGCCTACGACATCGTCATCCTCGATACCCCGCCCGCGCTCGGCTATCTCACGATCAACGGGCTGACGGCGGCGGACATCCTGCTGGTGCCGATGGGCGCCTCCTTCCTCGAATTCGATTCCACCGGCCGCTTCTTCGACATGCTGCATTCGACCTTCCTCTCGATCGAGGAGGGGGAGAACGTCGCCGCCCGCGCGCTCGGCCGGCCGGAGATCCATTTCGAATGGGACGCGGTGCGCGCCGTCATCACCCGCTACGACGCGGGCCAGCAGGCCGAGCTCGCCGGGCTCATGCAGGCCTATCTCGGCCGCGCCCTCTCGCCCTGGCGGCAGGATTTCACCGCGCTGGTCGGCCAGGCGAGCGAGCAGGTGAACGGGATCTACGAGGCCGACTACCGCGACTTCAACCGCGACACCTATGCCCGCGGCCGGCTGACCTTCGACCAGACCTACGCGCTCTTCAAGCGGCTGCTGCTCGCGAGCTGGCGGCGCGACGAGATCGAGGCGCGGGCGGAGGCCGAGGCCCGGAGCCGGAAGGAGAGCGCCTGATGGCCCGCCGCCGCCTGAACCCCGCCATCCCCGCCGCCGCGGAGGAGGCCGCGGCCGATGTTCCGCGCGCGGAACATTTCGCGGAACATTTCGGGCGGGTTCCGCCCCCCTTCGCGCCCGCCGATCCCGGGGGGACTCGCGAGACGGTCGCCGCGGCGGCCTTCGCCGCCGGGCCGGCGCCGATCGCGCGCGTCGCGGCGGAGGCGGCGGGGCGCGCCGCGCTCGACGAGGTGGTCGAGACGCTGCGCCGCGCCGAGGCCGAGGGGCGGATGCTGCGCGCGATCCCGCTCGACGACATCGCCGCCGACCATATCGCCCGCGACCGGATGGGCGCCGATCCCCTCGGCGCGGCGGACGAGGAGATGATCGCGCTCCGCGAGTCGATCCGGGCCCATGGCCAGCGGATGCCGATCGAGGTGACGCCGCTGCGTGGCCCCGCCTCGGACGAGGGAGGCGACGGCGGGTTCGCGCGCGGGACGCTGCCCTTCGGCCTCATCTCCGGCTGGCGCCGGCTCGCCGCGCTGCGCGCGCTCTTCGAGGAGACCGGGGAGGAGCGCTTCGCCACGGCGACGGCGCTGATCCGCCGGCCCGCGAGCGCGGGCGAGGCCTATGTCGCGATGGTCGAGGAGAACGAGATCCGGCTCGGCCTCAGCCAGTACGAGCGCGCGCGCATCGCCGCGGTCGCGACCGAGCGCGGCGTCTTCCCGAGCGAGAAGGCGGCGCTGCTCACGCTCTTCGCGAATGCGAGCCGGGCGAAACGCTCGCGCATCCGCGCCTTCACCGAGATCTATCACGCGCTCGACGGGGCGCTCGGCTTTCCGGCCCATCTGCCGGAACGGCTCGGCCTCAGGCTGGTCGAACTCATCCGCGCGGGCCGGGGGGACGCGCTCGTCGCCGCGCTGGTGGCGGGCGCGCCCCGGAGCGCGGAGGCGGAGCTCGACCTGCTCGAGCGGACCGCCGCGCGGCTGGAGGCGGAACCGGGCGCGCCTTCCGAAGCGGCGCCGGAGGCGCGGGAGGCCTCGCCCGGGCGGGGCGGGACGGAGGGGGACTGGTCCTGGGAGCGGCTCGGCCCCGGGCTCGAACTCGGCTTCCGGGACGGGGGGAAGCCCGAACTCCGGCTCCGGGGCGCGGGCGTAACGGCGGCGCTTCGGGAGAAGATCCTCGCCGCGCTGCGGCGGGGCTGAGCGCGGCTCCCGCGGAACCTCCGGGGGAGGGGGTAAGGCTCCCTCTCCCGAGGGCTTGGCAAACTCCCGGTCGTGACGGACGGGGAGCGATGGCTCGGGGGAATCTGGGGCGAATCGGATCGATTCGGGGAGCGGAAATCCCGCCCCGCCCCCGGAAGATTCGGAGTAGCGGGGTAGTCTGGCGGAGAGAGAGGGATTCGAACCCTCGAGACGGTTCCCCGCCTACACACTTTCCAGGCGTGCGCCTTCGACCACTCGGCCACCTCTCCGGGCGCGCGGACAAAACCATCTCTCGCGGGAAGACGCAAGGGCGGAGCGCGCGAAGGAGGCGGGCCCCGCGGATGAAGCCCGCGAGCTAGCGGAATGAAAACGGGGAGAAAACGTTTCTACCCGCGGTCCGGGAAAAAGCCCGGTCTCCCCTTCGCAACCGCGGGGAGAAGGTTCCGCGAAACCGGGATCTTCCCTGAAAACAGGCATGTTTTCGCCCATTGGCGCGCGCGGCCAAGCCCGGGCTTGAGCGTCGGAAGCGTCGCGCTTACACCGTTTGTAAGCAAACAATACGGCCTCATGCGGAAGCGTGAAGGCTTCTGGTAAACAATAGCAAGGGACAGACCTTTGACCGAAACGCCGAGATCCCGGCACGCCGGAGCGTCCGGTTCGCCCGAAGGGGCGATCCTGGCCCGCTCGCATGACCGGATCCCGGCGTCGTCCTCCGCCCGTTCCGGCCGCGCCGGGACGAGACCCGCGCTGCCCGCGGGCCCGGCGGAGGGGCGGTCGCGCCGGGACATCCGGATCGTCTGAGTCGCGAGGGCCTTCGGGTCCTCTTCAAGGAACGGAGCGCCGGCGCGAGCCGGCGCGGCCGATGGTCGCCGCTTGCTTGGCGGAGGCCCAAGCGGATGCGCGCCCGAAGAAGGCGTGTGGGACGGGAAGGCGGAAATACAGGCCAGGGACCTCATGTGAAGTCCACAGAGGTAGAAGAACGATATGACGACGACAACGGTATCGGACAAATCCCAGCTGCTTTCCGCGCTCAAGACCGCGACGGGAGGCGATACGATCGTCCTGGAGCCAGGGAATTACGGCAGCATCTCCCTCAGGGGGACGACGTCGTCTACCCAGTACCTGAAATATTCCGGTGAAGTGACGATCGTTTCCGCTGTTTCCACGAACAGGGCAATCATCGACAAGCTTTACTTGGAGGGAGTCGAGAACCTGACCTTCAAGCAGGTCAAGTTCGACTATACCTCCGCGACCACGACCAACGGGCAGCCCGTCGTGGTGAAGTCGTCCAGCGGGATCACCTTCCGGGGTGATAAATTCGACGGCGAGCTCGTGGACAGCTACGGCACCGGCACCGGCATCAAGATCAGCCAGGGAAGCGACATCCAGATCGTGAACTCGAACGTCTGGGGCTATCGCAAGGGGATCGAGACCTGGGCGGTCGACGGGCTGACGATCCAGAACACCAAGGTCCATAACATCTCCTACGACGGCATCGTGAGCGGCCATGTCCAGGGGTTGAGGATCATCGGCAACACGGTCGAGATGAATGCCAATCCGGCCGAGGACCAGCA
This sequence comes from Amaricoccus solimangrovi, assembly GCF_006385685.1. Classification (GTDB taxonomy): domain Bacteria; phylum Pseudomonadota; class Alphaproteobacteria; order Rhodobacterales; family Rhodobacteraceae; genus Amaricoccus; species Amaricoccus solimangrovi. The sequence goes on from NZ_VFRP01000022.1 coordinate 50,705, forward strand.
TCGCGACGTGATCCAGATCTACAACGAGGGCGGAAAGGCGCCGAGCTCGGACGTTCTGATCGCGAAGAACACGCTCACCGCCACCGACACGACCACTCATGGGATCTACGCCGGCAACGCCGATGCGAAATCGACGGGCAGCGCCTCGGAATTCTATTCGGATTTCGTGATCCGCGACAACAAGATCATGACCGGTCAGAAGCTCGGCCTCGCCATCGGCCAGATCGACGGGGTCACGATCACCGGCAATACCGTGATCCAGAACGACGCGCTCGACGACAACAGCCGGACGGTCGCGATCCCGATCGTCCATGTCGCGCAGGAATCGGGCAATGTCGCCGTCACGGAGAACATCCTGAACGGAAAGCCGATCGCCGCCGACGATACCTGGCAGGAAGTCAAGGATGCCGGGAGCGGCTGGACCATCAGCGACAACGCGGTCGTGGCGCTCAGCTGGAGGGTCGGCGAGTCGACCGAGGATCCCTACGCCGACGTGCGGGGCAACGGCGTGGCGGATGAGTTCCGCTACAAGGGCAGCTGGGTGGCCAATGGTGGCGACCGTGTGGATGAGAATTCCAACGTCAACTTCGACGAAGGGGATACGATCGTTCTGATCAACTACGAAGAGAACAGCTTCAAAGGAGTGTACAAAGGTAACCAACTCGATGTGAATTCCACTGGTACTTACGTGAAGATCGACTCGATCACCGATCTTCAGGAATTGGCGGCCAGCTCGCCAAAGCTCAGCGCCGAAGTCTCGGGCGATACGCTGACTCTTCACATCACTCAGACCGGCGGTGTCCACGACATCGTGCTGGGGGGATTGGGCCAGGAATACCAGAGCAGCTACGACGCGTCGCTGTTCTGACATCCGAAGGTGACGGGGGCGGCCAGGCCGCTTCCCGTCTCCCGGGGCGGCTCGGCCGCCCGTTCCGGCCCCCTTTCCTCATCCCGTTTCGGGACGCGGTCCCGATCGCATCCGAATGCGCCCTCGATGTCTCGGCATCGAGCAGGGAAGTATTTCCTGCGTCTTGGTAAATTCGGCAGAGTAATGGAAACAAAATCTTAGAGAAGCCAAAATAAGAATCGGCTTCATCTAGAAAAGAAAGGACAGACCAGGGCCATGACGAAATACACGGTCTCGACTCAATCGCAGCTCAAGTCCGCGCTCAACAAGGCCAAGGGGGGAGACACGATCTCTCTCAAGTCCGGGAACTACGGAAGCCTCTCGCTCTCCAACGAGAAATACACGAGCAAGGTCACGATCACGTCCGAGAGCACGAGCAAGCCCGCGAACTTCTCGGCCATTTCGCTGTCGAGCGTCTCGAACCTCACCTTCGATCACGTGAACCTCACCGGGAAGGTCGTCTCCGGCTACGGTACCGGAACCGGGTTCAAGGTGAGCAGCTCCAGCAATGTCACGCTGCAGAACTCGGATCTGTCGGATTTCTACAAGGGTGTTCAGGTGTGGAATGCCAGCAGCTTCAAGGTGCTGGGCAATGACATCGACAATATCGGCTATGACGGAATCGTTATCGGCCACAGCCAGGGCGTGACGATCCAGGGCAACGAAGTCCATATGCACTCGCATGGCGACTCGCACCGCGACGTGATCCAGTTCTACAATCAGGGCGCCAAGGCGCCGTCGTCGAACGTCACCATCAAGGGCAATGTCCTCACAAGCGACGATGGCGTCACCCACGGCATCTTTTTCGGCAATGCCGACACCAAGGGCAGCAATACCGCCGAGTTCTACAAGAACATCACGATCGAGGGGAACACGATCAAGACCGCCCAGAAGCTCGGCGTCGCGATCGGTGGCGCGCAGGGCGTCTCGATCAAGAGCAACGTGGTCGTGCAGACCAATGAATATTCCAGCAAGAAGGCCGTCAACACCCCGATGATCCTCATCGACAAGGATGCGAAGAGCGTGTCGCTGTCGGGGAACACGGTGGTGAAGGCGCCCGCGATCGCCGACGATGCGAACAACTGGAAGATCGTGAGCACGCTCTCCAATACCGGCAGCAAGATCGTCGCGCTCGGCGCCCCGGTGGCGGATGCCACGAGCACGTCCTCGAAGACGGTCTCCTCGTCCTCGTCCTCGTCCTCCTCCTCCTCTCTCGGCGACGGCGAGGCGGATCACTTCCGCTTCAGCGGCACGAAGGTCAACGGCAGCACCACCAACAAGCTCTCGGTCGATTTCTCGGAAGGCGACACGGTTACCCTGTCGAAGTACGACAAGGGGACCTTCGATGACATCGGCGGCGGCAATTACGTGCACAACAGCACGGGCGGCGGCTATGTGAAGATCGACTCGCTCACCGATCTGCAGGAGCTGACCAAGGCGTCCGGCGACATCAAGGCCAAGGTCTCCGGCGACACGCTGACGATCGACATCCACCAGGATTCGGGCACGCATCACCTGGTCCTCGCCGGGCTCGGGCACGAGTACCAGAACTCCTACGACTCCTCCCTCTTCTGAGGACTGGGCAGGCCCCCTCGGGGGCCCGCCCAGCCGGTGGCGCGGGGTGGAACGGATCCCGCGCCCGACCTTTCCGGCGCGGCCGCGCCGCCCGGAAGGCCCTTCCCGGGGGCTTCTGGACAGCGGGCGGAATCCGGGGCTAGATCGCGGAGGTTCGCCGGCGCTCGCTCCGGTGTCTCTGGTCAAGCGATTGGGTAATGAGTGACATGATCGGGCCCGTTTCCGCCCCCATCCTTCCCCCGCCTTCCCGCCGATCGGTCGCCCGCGCATGATCGAGTCCGCGCCCTCCTTCGACCGGCTGCGCGATTTCGCCGCCGACATCCATGTGATCGGCGCGGGGCCGGTCGGCCTCCTGACCGGGCTCGCGCTCGCGGAGAAGGGATTCCGCGTCCTGATCCTCGAGAGCGGCCGGGAGAAGGCCGATCCGGCGATCACCGCGCTCTCGGAGGCCGAGAGCTACGATCCCGACTACCACCACCGGCCCGACATCGCCTCGGCGCGCCGCCTCGGCGGCACGGCCAATCTCTGGGGCGGGCGCTGCCTGCCCTTCGATCCGATCGATTTCACCGACCGTCCCTGGCTCGGGCTCGGCGCCTGGCCGATCTCGGAGGCCGATCTCGCGCCGCATCTCGCGTCGGCGATCGAAGGGCTGGGCGCGGGCAGGCCGGTCTTCACCGAGGCGCTCGCGGGCGTCGCCGCCGATCCCGCCTTCGCCTTCGAGACGCTGGAGCGCTGGAGCAACACGCCGCGCACGCAGGCCATCCATCGCGCCGCGCTCGAGGGCCGCGCGGATCTCCTCGTGGCGCTCGGCGCGACGGCGCTCGGCTTCGATTACGACGAGGCCGGCCGGATCGGTGCGATCGATCTTCACCTGGAAGGGGCGGGGCGGGAGCGGCTCGCCGCCTCGCGGGTGATCCTCGCCGCCGGCGGCAACCAGGGCACGCGGCTCCTGCTCGCCGAGCAGCGGCGCCGGCCGGAGCTCTTCGGCGGGCCCGAGGGGCCGCTCGGGCGGTTCTACATGGGCCATGTGAACGGCTCGATCGCCGACATCGTCTTCGAGAACCGGACGCTGCACGACGGGCTCACCTACCATGTCGATGCCAACGGCTCCTATGTCCGGCGCCGGATCACGCCAAGCCGGGGGACGCAGGAGGCGGCCGGCATCGGCAATGTCGCCTTCTGGCCGGTGGTGCCGCCGATCCTCAATCCCGAGCATCGCTCGGGGCCCCTCTCGGCGGTCTTCCTCGCGCTGACGGTGGGACCGCTCGCGCGCAAGCTCATCGCCGAGCCGATGCGGCTCAAGCACGCGGGCCCGCCGCCCTATGCGCGGGGGCCGCATGTGATGAACGTGCTGCGCGACCTGCCCGCGACGATCGGCTTCGCGCCCGCCTTCCTGTGGAAGAACCGGGTCGCGAAGATGCGGCTGCCGGGCTTCTTCCTGACCAATCCCGGCCGGCGCTACGCGCTCGAATACCATTCCGAACACCTGCCCGCGGCCGAGAGCCGGCTCACGCTCGGGGAGAGCACCGACCGGCTCGGCCTGCCGAGGCTCGTGCACGAGTTGCGCTTCTCGCAGGCGGACGCGGCCTCGGTGATCGCGGCCCACGAGGCGCTCGAGGGCTGGCTCACGCGCAACGCCCTTGCCCGGCTCGACTATTACGAGCCCCCCGAACGGCGGGCGGAGAATGTCTTCGCCGAGGCCAAGCACGGCACGCATCAGGTCGGCACGACCCGGATGGGCTTCGACCGGACGAGCGCGGTGGTCGACGCCGATTGCCGCGCCTTCGACGTCCCGAACCTCTTCGTGGTCTCGACCGCCGTGCTGCCGACCTCGAGCCAGGCCAATCCGACGCTGACCGCGGTCCAGCTCGGCCTGAGGCTCGCGGAGCATCTGGCGCCGCGCGGGGGCGCCTGACCCCGGGAGCCGAGGCCCGGGGATTCTCGCGGGAAGAGAGAGGAGAGAGACATGCGGCGGATCATTCTGGGCGGGACCGGCATCGAAGCCTCCTGCCTCGGCTTCGGCTGCGCCTCGCTCGGCAGCCGGGTGCCCAGGGAGGAGGGGCTGCGCGCGCTCGCGGCGGTCTTCGAACAGGGGGTCGACTGGCTCGACCTCGCGCCCGCCTATGGCCGCGGCCAGGCCGAGACGATCGCGGCCGAGTTCATCCGGGGACGGCGCGACCGGCTCCGGCTCTGCACCAAGGTCGGGCTCGCGCCGCCGAGGAACGCGGGCGGGCTGAAGGGGCGGGTCATGGGCGCGGCGATGCCGCTCGCGCGGAAGGCGATCGGCGCGGTGCCGGCGCTCCGCGGCCTCGCCCGCGCCTCGGGGGCGACGGCCAATACCAAGCTGCCGCTGACGCCCGAACTGCTGCGCGGCTCGCTCGAGCAGAGCCTCGCGCGCCTCGGCACCGACCATGTCGATCTCTACGCGCTGCACAACGCCGAGGCCGCGGAGATCGCCCGCGACGACATCCTGCGCGCGCTCGAGGAGATCCTCGCCTCCGGCAAGGCCCGGGCGGTCGCGGTGGCGACGAGCCCGGAGGTGGCGGAGGCTGCGATCGGCCGCGGCGCGCCCTTCGGCGTGGTCCAGCTCGCGCTGCCCGACCCGGGCCGGCCCGACATGGTCTTCGCGGCGGCGCGTGGCTCGGGATTCGGCGCGATCGGCCATTCGGTCTTCGGCGTCGAGGGGGCGCTCGCGGGGCTCGAGGCGCGGCTCGGCGCCGATCCCGTCGCCCGCGCCGAGGTGCTCGCGGCCGCGGGCGTGGACCAGCCGCGCGCGGCGCTCGGGAGGCTGCTGCTCGCCCGCGCCTTCGCGATCAATCCGGAAGGCATCGTGCTCGCCTCGATGTTCTCCGGGCGCAGCCGGTCGGAGAACATCGCCATGGCCGGGGCGGCGCCGGGAGACGCCGCCCGCGCGCTCATCGACCGGCTGGCGGCTTGACCAGGGTTCCGGCCCCCGGCGTGCCGCCGCTCGCCGGACCGTTTCCGATCTGGCTCGCGCGCCTGGCCTCGGCGAGCCAGCTTTCCTGACGCCGGAGCTTCAGCGCCTCGCTCTTCGCGCGCATCTCGGGCTGATGGGCGAGCGCCTCGCCGAGCGCGGCGGCGAGCGCCTCGGGCGTGTTCTCGCCGAAGAGCGCGGCGTCGCCGAACATCTTGCGCAGGATGCCGGTATCCGAGAGCACGAGCGGCGAATGCGCGCCGAGCGCCTCGTTCGCGACGCTGAGCTGGCAGTTGGTCCGGCTCGTCACCCCGAGCACCACATTGGCCCCGGCGAGCAGCGCCTCGAACTGCCCGATCGTCAGATAGTCGGTGAAATGGACGTTCGGGGGCGCGTCCTTCGTCAGGCCCTGCGCCTCGGCCTTCCACTTGCGGCCGGTGATCTTGAAATCGACCTCGGGCAGCAGCCGGGCCGCGCCCATCACCGCGGGGAGCGGCAGATGCTCGTCGGGATTGAACGAGCAGGGCACCAGCACATAGGGCCGGGCATCGGGAGCGCGGGGCGCCGCCGGCGGCAGATCGAGCATCGCCGGCGGATCCTCGAGCACGCGGACGAGTTCGGGCCGCACGCCATGCGCCTCGACCACGCCGCGCATCTCCTCGTTATGGACGAGCACCCGGTCGGAATGGTTCAGCACCCAGGTCGCGGCGGGAAAATGCACCCAGGGCGGCAGCATCGAGGCGTTGTGGCAATCGACGATCAGCCCGTAGCGCCTGGTGAAGGCGCGAAGCCCGAGCAGGATATGCGGCACCAGGCTGGGGGGCGACTGCACCCAGACCACGTCCGGCTTCTCGGCGAGCACGATGCGGATCGTGCGCCAGGCCTGGAGCAGATAGCCGAACGGCTTCAGCCATTTCCGCGACACCGGCGGCGGCAGGTAGTAGAGGTCGAAATCGACGTACTGGTTCATCGATTCCGCGCGCCGCTGGAAATCGATCCAGGTGATGTAGATCTGCTTGCTCACGGGTGCCGCCTGCTCCTCGACTCAAGGATACCTTTTAAACGCGTTAGCTCGTCTTCCGAAGCGGATAGCCTAGTTTCGCCGGACACCGCCACCCGTCGCGGGCGGGATGAGCGGGAAACCGTCGCGCCAGGCGGCGCGGTTGTCCCAGACCGCGGACCAGCGGGCGGCGGCGGCGTGGAAGCGCGCGTCGCCGGTCAGCCGGGCGGCGAGCCCGCCGGTCAGCTTGCGCGTCAGCGGCCAGATCCGGATCATCCCGACGCCGAGCGGCCGCTGCCAGGGCCTGAGGTGGCGCCGCGCCAGCGTGATCCGCGCCTTGAGCTTCAGACTGTCGCTCGAGAGCTTGGGCGAGGAGGCGCCGCCGAAATGGATGATCTCGGCCTCGGGCGTCATCCGGGGCCGCGCGAGGCCCCGGTCGCGGGCGCGCCGGCAGAGATCGGTCTCCTCGCCATACATGACGAAGGAGAGGTCGAAACCGCCAAGCGCCTCCCAGAGGTCGCGCCGGATCAGCAGGCAGCAGCCCATGATCACCCCGACCTCGCGCTCGCTGTCGCGCGCCCAGGAGCCGTAGTATTCGGGATTGAACAGCGCGCTGCCCTTGAAGACCACCGAGAGCCCGGTCAGCCGGCAGAAGATGCTCCAGAAGGTCTGGTCGTCGAAGGCGCAGGAGGGATCGAGCCGCCCGTCGCCGGTCAGCGTGCGCCCGCCCCAGATCCCGGCCTCGGGGGTCCGCTCGGCGAAGGCCATGAGCTTGTCGATCGCGCCGTCGAGGATCAGCGTGTCGGGGTTGAGCAGGAGCAGGTAGTCCCCCCGCGCCTCGCGCGCGGCGATGTTGTTGCCCTTGGCGAAACCGTGGTTCTCCGCGCTCGCGATCAGCCGGACATGCGGATGGGTCCCGGGCGGGAAGGCCTCGGCGATCGCCTCCGCCGACCCGTCGGGCGAGACATTGTCGAGCACGATCACCTCGTGGGGCGTCCGCGTCTCGGCCTCGATCGAGCGGAGGCAGTCGAGCGTCATCGCCTTCGTGTTGTAGCTGATGACGAGGATCGAGAGCCTCGGCGCCGCGGCCGCCCCGGGGGCGGGGGATCCGGGCGGGACGGGCGCGGTCGAAACCTCGGCGGGGACGGGGGAGGGGAGAACGGCGCTCGACTCGGTCATGGACATCCTTGATTCCGGCGCGACGCGGCGCGGCCGGCCGGTACTCGATAACAGGAAACACCCCGAACGGCCATCGACGGCCATCCGACGGGACGCGCCCGCCGGAACGGACGGGCTTTTCACGCCCCGGGCGCGAATCTAGAAGAAAACAGGATGGAAAGGAACGGGGGGCGGAGGATTCCGCCCTTCGGGCGGCGCGCGCGCCCCGGAGGGAACGGAGAGCCCGCTCCGGGGTTGTTGTGGCGGGAAAGCCTCACCCGCGGGGAACGAGGAAGGGGTGAACGGATTTTATCTTTATTTTTCAGTAATAATAGGCGGTTTTTCTCCTATGGGGTTTTCAGGGCTCCACAGGCAGGAAAAACGAGCGAAACATGAGCCAAGGCAAGAGTAGGGAGACGCTGGCCGAATTCGGGAAGGACTATCTGGTATGACCTCCGCAGTGATGAGTGCTGAATTCACCGCGCCGTTCAGTCCGGCCCTTGTCGTGCCTCTTCCGGAGGTTCGCCAGTGGCGGATCCATCTGGGCGCGCACAAGACCGCGACGACCCATCTGCAGAATACACTGACCGAGATCCGGCCGCGCCTCGTCGCGCGCGGCGTGGACCCGATTCCGCTCCCGGCGCTCCGGCGCGCCGGGATCGCCCAGGCGCTGAACGAGCGACGCCTCGCGACGCGCCTGCCGATCCTGCGCGGCGTGATCGCCAAGCGGATCCTGTGCGAACTGCTCGATCCCCTGCGCGAGGGGCCCGAGACCGTGATCCTTTCGGAGGAGAAGCTGCTCGGTTCGCCCCGGCGGGTGTTCTCCGATCCGATCTATCCGATGGTCGAGCATATCGTGCCGACGCTCGCGACGCTGGGCGGCCGGGCCGATGTGACGCTGTTCCTCTCGATCCGGAACTTCGCCGGACAGCTCGCCTCGACCTACGCGCAGGAGCTTCGCGTGCTGCCGCCCCCCGAGGGCGGGTTCGAATCGATCCGCGCCCGCGTGGTCGCCAATCCGCCGAGCTGGTTCGATCTCGCGCGGCGCATCCGCGCGGTGGCGCCGAACGCGCCGCTGCGGATCTGGCGGCAGGAGGATTATCGCGCCCACAAGCGCGAGATCCTGTCCGAGCTCGCCGGCTGCGATACCGGCCCGTTGCCGGAACTCGCCGATCCGACGCGCACCAAGTCGCCCTCGCTCGAGGCCATCCGCGAGGCCGAGGCGCTGCCGCGCAACCTCTCCTCCCCGGAACGGCGGCGGATCGTCGACGCGATCTTCGCCAACGCGGGCGAGGGCACGCGCTTCGCACCCTTCTCGAAGGAGGAGGAGGCGATGTTCGAGGCGCGCTACGTGGCCGATCTGGCGCGGATGCGCGATCTCGATCCGGAAATGCTGATGCGCTTCTGAGGCCGTCGCCTCGCCCCCCGGATATCCGGGGGGCGGGCCTTCCGTCCCGCTTCCCCTCGGAAAACGGAAAGGGCCGGATCTCCCCGCGCGGGGAAGATCCGGCCCTTTCCGTTTTAAGGCGCCTCCCTCGCGGGATGCGCAGGCTCAGCGCAGCACGTCGAAGGCGCGCCCGATCTGGAAATAGACCGCGTTGCTCGAGGCGTTGGTCGGATCCTCGTCGCGCGACTGGTAGGTATAGCCCATTTCCGCGCTGACATAGGCCGTCAGATCGTGGCTGTAGGAGGCGGTCAGCGCCATCCGCTTGATGTCCGGACCGGCGGTATCGTTCACCCCGTCCTCGACATCGACCTGGATCGCATAGCTGAAATCGACGCCGAAGCTCGAGACCTCGTTGATGTCGCGCACCAGCTGCAGGCCGGCGCCGGTCACCCGGGCCTCGTTGCCGCCGCCGCTGCTGCCGGTGTAGTTCTGGAACACGCGGCCGGCGATCCGTCCGCGCGGCAGCGCGTAGACGCCCCGGATGTTGCCGAAGAACCGGTCGGTCGGCGCCGCCGTGGTCCATTCGCCGTTCCCGGTCAGGACGAAGTCGGGCAGAATGTAGCGGAAGTTGCCGTTGACGCCGGGGCCCGAGCTGTTGTCGGTCGTCTCGCGCTCGCCGTCGACGAGGTCGGTGCGCTTGCGCTTGGCATAGTCGATCCCGGCGCCGAGCGTCAGCACCTCGGAGGGCGTGTAGATCACGCCCGCCCCGACCTGGCCGCGGTCAAGCTCGGTCTTGGCTTCGTTCTCGGCGTTGTAGTTCAGGTAGTCGAGCGTGATCGAGCTCGCGAGCACGGGCGTCAGCTGCAGGTTCCAGGCGCCCTGGCCCTGCAGGGTCGTGCGCGCGACCTGGTCGGGATCGTCCTCGGTATAGTCGATCCGCGTGCCGAGGAAGCGCAGCTCGTAGCTCGAGCGGGTCGCGGTGCCCCAGACGACGCCGACATCGGCGTCGTAGCGCATCTCGCGCGAATTGCCGCGCAGCTGGTTGAGGTCGTCGGGCGTCCCGTCCGGGATCGCCGGATCGGGATCGATCGTGTAGTCGACCTGGCGCTGGCGATAGGTGAAGATCGCGTTGAAGACGCCGTTCGCCCATTCGTTCTGATAGCCGAGATTGGCCGAGGTCGGCGAGGCGAGGACGAAGTCGAAATCCTCCTCCGCCTCCCAGAGCGCGCGCAGGCCGGTGTTGAACCCGAGCGCGAAGCTCTGGTTGTCGGTCTGCCTCAGGTAGTCGACCGCGAGCCGGGTATCGGCGTAATAGGTCGTCCCCGGCGAGGGATCGTCGAGCCGGTAGTTGTCATTGGCCTCGAACCGCTCGGAGATCGTCGCCGAGAGGCTCGATCCATCCGGGGGCGTCTCGAGAATGGCCTGGGCGAAGGCCCCCCCGGCCGAGCCGGCGAGCAGCAGGGCCGTCAGCGAGGGGGCTCCGATCGGGGGAGCCTTGAAGGCGCGGCGCATCAGCCCATGCCTCACTCGAAGAGGTGGCGTTCGGGGACGACGATCACATCGCCTTCGCGCAGGGTGATCATCGACTGGACCGCCCCGCCGTTCTCGACGGCGTTATAGTTGAAGAGGAACAGCCGCTCCTGATGCGTCGCCGGATCGGTGCGGCGCAGCTGGATGCGCTTGGAGGCGGCGAAACGGTCGAGCCCGCCCGAGAGCGCGATCGCCTGCAGCAGCGTGGTTCCCGGCTTGACCTGGACCTCGCCCGGAGTGGCGACCTGGCCGAGCACGTAGACCGGGAATTCTCCGGCGGCCTCGTCGACGGCGACGACCGAGACGAAGACGCTCGGGCGCACGGCGAAATTCGGCGCGAGGCGGTCGGCGATCACCTTCTCGACGCTGTCGACCGACTGGCCGGCGGCGGTGATCGTGCCGGCGAGCGGCACGGAGATACGGCCGTCGGGCAGGACCAGCACCTGCCGGTTCAGCGTGTCGTCCTCGAGAACGGTGACGGTCAGAGAGTCGCCGGGCTGGATCCGGTAATTGGAGCCTTGGGCGAAGGCGGGGCTCACGACGCTCGCGAGCATAAGGGCGAATGCAATCGGTCTCATATAATACCGCCTCATCTTGCTGGTTGGCTACGTTTTAACCACGGTTCCGCGACCAGCCGAAAGGCAAAACGGTTCCGGCGCGGCCGGCCACCGCGATTTGACCGGCGGGGCGTAGTCATTCTGCAACAGATCGCGCCCGCGCTCAGCCGCCGCTTCCGGGCCCGGCCGGCGGGGTGGCGCCGGGCGAGGTGGGGGGTGGCGCGAGCCGGGCGCGGACGGTTGCGATCTCGGGCAGCGGGGCGCCGGCCTCGGCCGCGGCGAGCGCGCGGGCATAGCTCGCGCGCGCCGCCTCGGCGCGGCCGAGCGCGTGTTCCGCCTCGGCGCGGTGGAACCAGGTCCGCGCATCGCCGGGATCGGCCTCGGCCGCGGGGGCGAGCCGGGCGAGGGCGCCCGCCGCGTCGCCCCGGCGGAACAGGATCCAGCCATAGGTGTCCTGGAAGGCGGGCACGGCGGTATCCGCGAGATCGCGGGCGATCGCCTCGGCGCGGGCGAGGCTTTCGTCATCCGCGCGCGCGGTCGAGAGCAGGCTCGCGAGATTGTTCGCGATCACCGCCGCCGCGGGATCGCGCGCGTGGAGCCGCTCGTAGAGCGCGATCGCGGCCTCGGTCTCGCCCCGCCGCTCCAGCGCCGCCGCCCGGGCGACGAGAAGCAGCGTGGCCCCCTCCGCCGTCCCGCCCGGGGCTTCCTCCGCGGCGGCGATCCCCTCCGCGAGCACCCGGTCGGCCTCCGCCTCGCGGCCTTCGGCGCGCAGGAGATCGGCGAGTTCCAGCCAGCCCCGGGCGAGTTCCGGCCGCTCCAGCGTCAGCGCGCGGGCGAGCCGTTCCGCCGTCGCCGCGTCGCCCGCGCCCCGCGCGAGCGCGGCCAGCATCAGCCGGGCCGCGGGATCGGCGGGGTCGCGCGCCACCGCCGCCTCGAGCGCGCGGCGCGCGCCCGCGGCGTCCCCGGCCGCGAGCCGGGACCGGACGCGGGGCAGCAGCGCCGCCGGATCGGGGTCCTCGGCGAGATCCTCGAGCAGGGCGGCCATCCGTCCTCCCGGATCCTGGCCGCGCAGGCTCGCGAGTTCGAGCGCCGCCGCCTGTTCCGGCGCCCCGGCCGCGGCGAGCCCGGCCGCGGCCTCGGCGGCGCCGCTCCAGTCGGAGCGCGCGACGCGGATCCGGCCGAGCATGGCGAGCAGGTCGGGATCGCCGGGCGTGGCGCGCAGCGCGGCCGTGATCACGCTCTCGGCCGGGCCGGGCTGGTTTCCGCGCATCAGGAAGCGCGCATAGGCGAGGCTCGCGCCGGGGGCCTGGCGCGAGAGGTCGACCGCGCGCGCGAACCGCTCGCCGGCGAGGCCGGTATTGCCGGCGCGCTCCTGGGCGAGGGCCATCAGCGACATCACTTCGGGATCCTCCGGCGCCCTCTCCTCGGCCGCGCGCAGGTCGCGGATCGCCTGGCCGGGGTCGCCGGCCTCGATCGCGAGCCGGGCGCGGAGCGCGAGCGCGCCGGTCAGGCCCGGATCCTCGGCGAGCACGCCGTCGAGCAGGCGCCGCGCCTCGGCGGCGGCTCCGGTCCCGGCCAGCATCCCCGCCAGGGTGAGCTGGCCCGCGCGCCGCTCGCCGGAGGGTTCGCCCCCCCCGGTCAGCGCGCGGAGCGCGGCGATCGCTCCGGCCTGATCGCCCTGGTCGTAGACGAGCCCGGCGCGCAGGCGCAGGAAGGGGCGGGGATCGGGCGCCGGCGTCCCTCCGCCGGCGGTGATCCGGTCGATCTCGCCGATCGCCGCCTCTGGCCCGCGGTGCCGGATCAGGAAGCTCACGAGGGCGCCGGCGGTCCCGGGATCGGCCGGGGCGCGCGCGCGCGCGGCGCGCAGCGCCGATTCGGCGCCGTCGACATCGCCCGCCCGCTCGCGCAGCCCGGCCTGGATCAGGCGCAGTTCCCCGTCCGCCGGCGCGGCGGCTACCGCGGTCCCGGCGAGGGCGAGCGCCCCGGCGGCGTCGCCCGCTTCGATCCGCTCGGCGATCAGCACCCGATGCGCCCGTCCCGTGCCGGGGGCGTCGCGGATCACGCCCCGCGCCGCCTCGACTGCCCGGGCGCGGGTCTCGGGGCGGGCGAGATCGAGCGCCGCCGCGACGCTCCGCGCCTCGGGATCGGCGGGATCGATCCGGAGGGCCTGGGCCGCGGCCTCCCCGGCGGTGGCGGCGTCGCCGGCGTCGAGCGCGAGCCCGGCCGCGGCGCGCCAGGCGGGAAGGGAATCGGGCGCGGCCTCGGCGGCGCGCAGATACTGGCGCAGCGCCGCCGCTTCCTCGCCGCGCGCGCGCAGCAGGTCGGCATAGGCGAGGCGCGCCCCGGCATGGGCGCCGTCGAGCGCGAGCGCGGCGCGGAACTCGGCCTCGGCCCCGGCCGCGTCGCCCGCGGCGAGGAGCGCGCGCGCCTGCTCGTAATGCGCTCGCGCCCGCTCCCCGGCGCCGTCGCAGGCGCCGAGGCCGAGCGCGGCGAGCAGGAGAAGGAGCGGGCCGGTGGGGAAGGAAGCCATGGAACCATCGTCCGGGTAGATGCCGGCGCCCCGGCCGGCGGCTGTCATCCCGGCAGGATAGGGGTGTCGGGGCCCGACGGAAAGCCGGGGAGAAGAGGCCGCCCCGGCGCCGGACGCGGAAAGGCCCGCGCGGAGGCGCGGGCCTTCGGTGGAAGAGGATCCCCGGGGACGTCCCGGGCCGCGCCTCAGTAGCCGGTGCCGCGGAGGACGACCCAGACGGTGGCGCAGAGCACGAAGACGTCGGTCGGCAGCGACAGCCGGCGCGCGTATTGCGCGTCATAGGCGGCGCGGCCGGCGAAGGAGGTCTCGTTGCGGTCCGAGATCTGCCAGAAGCCGGTCAGTCCGGGCCGGAGCCGGTAATAGGCGCGCCCCGGATAGAGCGGCGCCTGGTCGGGCATCATCGGCCGCGGGCCGACGAGGCTCATGTCGCCCCGGAGCACGTTCCAGAGCTGCGGCAGCTCGTCGAGCGAGGTCTTGCGGATGAGCCGGCCGACGGCGGTGATGCGCGGATCGTTCTTGAGCTTCTGGTGCTCGGCCCATTCGGCGCGGGCCCGCGGGTCGCGCGCGAGATGGTCCTTGAGCTCGCGCTCGGCATCGACCACCATCGAGCGCAGCTTCCAGATGCGGAAGATCCTGCCGCCCCGGCCGATCCGGTCCTGGCAATAGAAGGCGGGACCGCCGTCGCGCTTGACGAGCAGGCCCATGATCAGGATCACCGGCAGCACGAAGGGCGCCGCGAGCAGCACGGCGAGGATGTCGAAGAGCCGCTTGAAATAACCGCGGTAGAGCCTGACCCGCTTCGCGGGGCGGGCCGTCTCAGCATAGGCGGAGCCGGTGCCGGTAAGACCGGCGTCGAGTTCCGAGAAATGTGCCATCAATCCACCCAGGCCACGAACCAACTCACAAAAGACACGTCATGACGCCCGAGCGACTTGAACGATGGGATCCGGCGCCGGAATGACCTCCGAAGGTCACTCGCCCCAGCCCTAGTCCCGTGTCCCCTCGACGTTTCCCCAGAGGCTTTGATCTTTGGGCGAGCTACCCCTCTCACCGCTCGGCATTAAGACATCTTTGGGGGGGAAGCTCAATAAAAATTTCATGATCTTTGAAGGGCATCCCTGAGTGTTGCGCGCCCGCCGCGCCCCGCTCCGGGAGCGTGGCGGGTTCCCTGGCGCGGCGCTCAATTCCATGTGAGCCCGGCCGTCGCTCCTGTGACATTCCTGTCGCGTTCGGCGACGAATCGTCGTCCGGCGCGGGAATTGTGCCCGAATCCGGGGCAGGCGCGCGGCGGCGTGCCTGTTAACTCATCCCGCGGCGCGGTAGGCTGTAACCTCGTCTGAAAAATGGGGATGCCATGGATCGGCGAAATTCTGTATGACGCTCTCGCTTGACGAGCACTTGCGTTGACTTGACGCCGGGTCCGCCGCCTTCTGGGGTCTGCTGGTCCGGGGGGCCACCGCGGCCTCACGCGGCTTTCAGGAAGACCTCGGCCCGGGCGGACGCGACGCGCGCGGGGTGGTGTGGGATGGGTATGGCGAGTACGTTGTCGATCTACAATGAGCATTTCGGCCTGGCGGAGCGGCCGTTCACGCTGCTGCCCGACCCCGACTTCCTCTACTGGTCGGACAGCCACACCCGCGCCTATGCGATGCTCGAATACGGCATGCTGACCCATGCGCCGATCACGGTGATCACCGGCGAGATCGGCGCGGGCAAGACGACGCTGCTGCGCCACCTGCTCCGGAGCCTGCCCGAGGAATTCACCGTCGGCCTCATCTCGAACGCCCAGGGCAACCGGGGCGAGCTCCTGCACTGGGTGCTGATGGCGCTCGGCGTGCCCACCGAGGAGGGGGCCTCCTACGTCCGGCTCTTCGCGCAGTTCCAGGAGTTCCTGATCGAGGAATACGCCTCCGGACGCCGCACGATCCTGATCTTCGACGAGGCGCAGAACCTCTCGACCGAGACCCTCGAGGAACTGCGGATGTTCTCCAACATCAACGCCGACAAGGACGAGCTGATCCAGCTCGTGCTCGTCGGCCAGCCGGAGCTGCGCGACCTGATCGCCCAGCCGCGCCTCGTCCAGTTCGCGCAGCGCGTCTCGGCGGAATATCACCTGCCGGCGATGACGGCCGAGCAGGTCCAGGCCTATGTGAACCACCGGCTCGCGGTCGCGGGCGCGGATCGCGAGATCTTCACGCCGGCGGCCTGCGAATGCGTGCATCAGGTCTCTGGCGGCGTGCCGCGGCTCGTGAACCAGATCTGCGACTATGCGATGGTCTACGCCTATACCGACGGGGCGAGGCTCATCGACGCGGGAATCGTCGAGCAGGTCGCGGCCGACCGGCGGATGCACGGCAATCTGAAGATGGTCGTCTGACGCCCGGGGCCGGGGAAAGGGTTCCCGGGCCAGGCGAGGGATGATGCGAGGGCCGCGCGCCGGCGGCCGGAAC
Source organism: Amaricoccus solimangrovi (assembly GCF_006385685.1). GTDB lineage: Bacteria > Pseudomonadota > Alphaproteobacteria > Rhodobacterales > Rhodobacteraceae > Amaricoccus > Amaricoccus solimangrovi. The sequence goes on from NZ_VFRP01000022.1 coordinate 66,734, forward strand.
GGAACGGTTGATGGTTAATCTCGATCTGAAATTCTACTGGGCGGTCTTCTTGCGGCGGCTGCCGTATTTCCTGGTGATCGCCGCCTTCGTGTCCGCGCTCGGGCTGACGGTGGCGATGCTGCTGCCGCCCACCTACACGAGTTCGGCGAACATCCTCGTCGAGCCGCAGCAGTTCTCCGAACAGGTCGCGCAGACCACCGCGCCGGTCAATCCCTACGAGCAGGCGCAGATCATCGAGCAGCGGCTGATGACGCGCGCCAATCTCTCGACGCTCGCCCAGCGGATCGGGCTCTACAAGGACGTCGACCCGCCGATGACGGAGGGCGCCCAGATCAGGGACATCGTCGACCGCATCACCTTCATCGGCTTCACGCCGGACGTGACGCGGGGACCGGGCGAACCGGGCGCCACGATCCTCGGCGTCTCCTTCGACGCGCCGACGCCGGAATTCGCGAACAAGGGCGCGAACGAACTGGTGAACCTCGTGCTCGAGGAGAACCAGAAGATCCGCGCGGGCCGCGCCAGCGACACGCTCACCTTCTTCCAGGCCGAGGTCGACCGGCTCGCGGGCGAACTCGAGAAGCAGAGCGACAAGATCGCGAAGTTCAAGACCGACAATTTCGAGGCGCTCCCGGACAGTCTCGAGGAGCGGCGCCAGCGCCAGATCCTCGAGCAGGAGCGGCTGATCGCGCTCGAGCGCGAGGAATCGGACCTCAAGAACCAGCGCGCGACGGTGATCTGGGTGTTCCAGCGCACCGGCCGCTCGGCGACCGCCGCCGCGCTCAGCCCCGAGGAGACCCAGCTCGACGCGCTGCAGAACCAGCTCGTCCAGCAGCGCACGATCTACGCCGCCGACAGCCCGCGGATCCGGATGCTGGAGGGCCAGATCGCCGCGCTGCAGAAGCTCGTCGACCAGCAGCAGGCCGCGCGCGCGGTGCCGGGCGCCGACGGCGCGGCGAAGCCGACCTCCGAGCTCGATCTCGAACTCGCGCCGATCGACGCGCGGCTGAAGTTCATCCAGGAGGACAAGGCCTCGATCCAGAAGACGCTCGACGAGCTCAACGCCTCGCTGCAGGCGACGCCCGCGAACGAGCAGAAGCTCGCGGCGCTCGAGCGCGAGCTCACCAACATCCAGAACCAGTACAACACCGCCGTGCAGAACGCGGGCCAGGCCACGGTCGGCGAGCGGATCGAGGTGATGTCGAAGGGCGAGCGCTTCAGCCTGATCCAGCCACCGGCGACGCCCTCGCTGCCCTCGAGCCCGAACCGGCTCCTGATCTCGGCCGCGGGCGTGATCGGCGGGCTCGGCGCCGGGCTCACCTTCGTCATCCTGATGGAGATGCTGAACCGCTCGATCCGCCGGCCGGTGGAACTGACCTCGAAGCTCGGCATCCAGCCCTTCGCCACCGTGCCCTACATCCGCACCCCCGGCGAGGTCCGGCGCAAGCGGATGCTGTTCGGCGGCGTGCTGGCCTTCATCCTCGTCGTGCTGCCGCTCACGCTCTGGCTCATCAACAGCTACTACATGCCGATCGACACGCTGACGGCCGAGACGCTCGAGAAGGTCGGCGTCGCGCCCGGGGAACTCGACCTGCCCGACGGCGGGACGGAGGACGGGACGGCGGTGGAGGGAACGGCCGGAAGCCCGGCCGCGCCCACCCCCGGGGCGACCACGCCCGGCACCGCCCCCGGCGCGCCTTCGGGCGCCCCCGCGGGGACGCCCTGATCCCCGCGTTCCGCGCGTCGTCCGAGTTTTTTGAAAGAGAGATCGATGGAACGTATCCAGGCCGCCATCCAGAAAGCCAAGGAACAGCGCGGCGAAGCCCTGGCCGCCGGTGCGAGCCCGGCCCCCGGGACGGCGACGGGAACGGGGCATCAGGCCGTCGCCGCCGCGCGGGTGGCGCGCAGCGGCCTCACGCCCGCGCCGGGCGCGGGCCAGGGCTGGGGCGAGATCGCCGCCTTCGAGCCCGATCCGCGGCTCATGGCGCGGAACCGGATCGTGACCTTCGCCGACGCCGATCCCGCGCATGTCACCTATGACATGATGCGCACGAAGCTCCTGCGCGCGCTCCGGCAGAACGGCTGGACCTCGGTCGGCATCACCTCGCCGACCCAGGATTGCGGCAAGACGACGACGAGCCTCAACCTCGCCTTCAGCCTCTCCCACCAGCCGGAGGTGCGCACGGTGCTGGTCGACCTCGACCTGCGCCGGCCCGCGGTCGCGAAGCATCTCGGCCTCTCGACGCCGCAGTCGATGGCGAGCGTGATGCGCGGCACGCGGCCGGTCGCGGAGAACTTCGTGCGCTACGGCGACAATCTCGCGATCGGCACCAATGCGAGCGGCATGCGCGATTCCGCCGAGCTCCTGCTCAATCCGGCGACCGCGCAGGGGGTGGCGTCGATCAGGCACGCCTTCGCCCCCGACGTGATCCTCTACGACCTGCCGCCGATGCTGCAGAGCGACGACGTGATGGCCTTCCTGCCGCATCTCGACTGCGTGCTTCTCGTCGCCGCCTCCGAGAAGAGCCGGCTCGACGAAGTCGACAAATGCGAGCAGGAACTCGCCGAGCAGACCCAGGTGCTCGGCGTCGTGCTCAACAAGTGCCGCTACGGCGGCGAGGACTACGGGTACTACTGAGGGCGGGCGGCGCGCGCGCCGCCTCTCCCCAGCGCCCGGCCGGGCGGGCTCACGCTCACGCGTTCGGCGGCGCCCCCTCGGCGAGTTCGCGGAACCGGGTCTCGTAGAGGTCGAGATTCCTCTCCACGCCATAGGTCGTCTCGACGAAGCTCCGCGCCCGCGCCGAGAGCGCCGGCAGTTCCGCCTTCGCCGCCGCGATCTGCATGAGCCGCGCCGCCCAGGCCTCGGGCGTGTTGGCGACGCGGTAGCCGGTCTCGCCCTCGATCACGTAATCGGGCAGCGGCGCCACGTCGGAGGCGAGCACCGGCAGGCCGAGCATCATCGATTCGAGGATGATCTTGCTCACCCCTTCGTGGTCGCAGGGATGGCAGAGCAGATCGGCGCCGCGCATCATCTCCCAGAGCGCCTCCCGCGGCGCGAAGGGCCGGATCTCGACCCGGGAGCCGAGGCCGAGCGCGTCCAGCCGGCGGCCGAGCGGCTCGCGCGCCGGCCCGTCGCCGATCAGCGTGGCACGGAACGGCAGCCGGTCGCGCAGAAGCCCCAGCGCCTCGACCAGCAGGTCCTGCCGCTTCTGGGGCGGTGTGAAGCGCGTCGCGCAGAGGATCGAGAGCCCCGGCTCCCCGGAGGGGCCGCGCCAGCCGTGCGCGGTAGTGCCGGCGTCGACCCCGATATCGGCGAGAAAGCTCGCCCGGGGCGCGAAGCCGAGGCCCACCTCGCGCGCGCTCGCCTCGACGAGATCGCGCGAGGCGGACGAGAGGTAGTTGACCGCGTCGACCGCGTTGAAGAGCGCGCCGATCCGCGCGGCCCGCGCCGGCCGCGCCCGGATCTCGTCGGCCCAGCTGACGCCGGCCATGCGCATCACGATCGCCATGCCGCGCTGCTCCGCCGCGCGCGCCGCCAGCGCCTCGGCGAGGAAGTCGAGTTCGTAGAAGACATAGGCGACGTCGAAGCGCCGTCCGGCCGCGGCCGCGGCGCCGAGGAGCTGGCGCCGGACCCGGGCCCAGGCGGCGCGGTCGAAGGCCCGGCCGAGCGGGGTCTCCCGGAGCCGGGCCTTGCGGAACAGCCGTCCCCGGAAGCTGCGCCGGGGACTCGCGCAGAGCCGGACCCGGACGCCCTCCGCCATGAATTCGCGCGGCGCCGCGGTCGCGCCGGGATGGAGCGAGCCATAGGTCACGTCATGGCCGCGCGCCGCGAGCCCCTCGGCGATCAGCCGCATGGAATTCTCCGCCCCGCCGACGCGCGTGTCGAGAAAGGGCGATTGCTCGGAAAAAAACAGGATGTTCATCAGGACCTTGATTCGGCGACGGGGCAAGGGACGGGGCGCGCCGCGGAGGGCGGGCGGCCGGGGCCGGGACGGGAGACGCGGGAGACCGGATCGGCCGGCATAGAAGCGGATTCGCGCGGCCTTGCCAAGCGCGGGCCGGCCGGGCGGGGCACGCGCGAAAATCGGCCGCTTCCTTTACCATGCCGCCGGCGAGGCGCCCCGCGCGGGCCGCGGCTATGGTCAAATCGCCCCGGCCTACCTATAGTGAGCGCGGCCGGGACCGCCTGCGCGGATCCCTCGTGCCCCGTGGCGGTCAGGCCCGGGCGCGGGCGGGGCAGGGGACGGTGAGGGACGGCCCGGTCCCTGGTACGACTTGCTTTCATGTTGCTTTGGGTTGGGCTCCCGGATCGCGTAAATGGTGACTGAGGCTTCTCACATCGCGGGTGCCCCCATGGCTGAGACCGCCCGGCCGACGCGCCGCTATCTTCGGGACGACCGTGTCGTGCTCGACACCGATCGCGCGCGCGCCCGGGACGAGAGCATCCTCGGAATCGGCGCGGGCTCGCTGCTCGCCCTCTATGTCGTCTCGCTGATGATCCCGGCGGAATTCCACGCCGGACCGATCCGGCTCACCCCCTATACCGCGCTTCTGCTCGTATTCATCGTCCCGCTCTTCCTGCATTTCCTGCGCCAGGTGTCGGAGGGGACGAACCGGCTGATCCTGCTCGACGTCATGATGATCGCGCAGGTCGTGCTCACCGGACTGGCGATCATCTACAACAACGGGATCGGACGGGCGGTCTTCGTCGTCAACCAGACGGTCTCGCTCTTCGGCGGCTACATGGTCGGGCGGATCCTGATCCGCCGCACGACCGATTACGCGCTGTTCTTCCGCTGGTTCTTCTACGGGCTCGCCTTCTGGCTTCCCTTCGCGATGATCGAGCTCCTGACCAAGCGCATGCTCATCTCGGAGATCCTCGCGCATTTCTCCTCGCCGCTGCCGCGGGCGGGCAACGAGCCGCGGCTCGGGCTCAACCGCGTGCAGGCCTTCATGGAGCACGCGATCACCTACGGGCTGCTCTGCTCGGTCGGCATCGCGAACAGCTACTACATCCTGCGTGACAGCTCCGCGTGGCGCTACGTCCGGACCGGCTTCTTCTGCTTCATGACCTTCATCTCGCTCTCCTCGGCGCCGGTCATCGCGATGGGGCTGCAGATGATGCTGGCCGGCTGGGACCGGCTGTTCGGCGCGCTGCGCTACAAATGGACGCTCCTCGTCGTGACGGGGGTCGCGAGCGCCCTGGTCGTCCAGCTCGCCGCGCCGCACGGAATCGTCGGCCTCGTGATCGAAAATCTCGCCTTCGATCCCACGACCGGCTGGGGCCGGACCGAGATCCTCGAATACGGCTCCGCCGAGGTGGCGCGCCACCCCTGGCTCGGCATCGGCCTGAACGACTGGATCCGGCCCTGGTACAAGAAGCCCTCGGTTGACAATTTCTGGCTCGTGACGGCGATGCGCTACGGGCTGCCCGCCTTCCTGCTGCTCGCCGGCGGAATCGTGGTCCATCTCCTGACCATCGCCACGCGACGCCGGCTCGATCCGGTGATGACCGACTACCGCAAGGGCTATCTCATCGCCTGGATGGGGGTGATCTTCATCCTCGCCACCGTGCATATCTGGGGCGCGGGGCCGCTCTTCATCATGGCTTATCTCGGCGCCGGCTCGATCTTCTACACCGGGCCCGAACTCGAATCCGGCACCGCCTATCGCCGCCGCCGGGCCCTCGCCGAACAGGGTGCCGAGCGGCGCCTGGGCGCGCAGGGAGGCGCGCGGCCCGCGCGCGGCGGGCCGCGCGCGCAGACGCCCGCTGGCGGCGCCGCG
>NZ_VFRP01000023.1 GCF_006385685.1 Amaricoccus solimangrovi
CAAACCGCTCTGCAAACCGGGCATTCCGATGTCCGCTAAGTGCTGGTCGGGGCGACTGGATTCGAACCAGCGACCTACGGTACCCAAAACCGTCGCGCTACCAGGCTGCGCCACGCCCCGACCCGGCTGCTCTAGCCCGAGGCGGGGCGTGAGAAAAGCGGATTCGCGGGCGCCGGGCCGGTTTACTGGCCGCAGGGCCAGGCGGCGGCGGCCTGATCGACGGCCGGATGCCGGAGTTCCGCCCCCGGCTCGATGTCGAGCGTCCTCGCCATGCCGGCGTTGAGTTCGAGCACGAAGCGGATGTCCTCGCCGCCGGGAATCGGCGTGCGGTCGAGCGGCCGGGCGTTTTCGTGGATCCGCTCCAGCCGGCCCGAAGCATCGAAGAACAGCATGTCGAGCGGGATCAGCGTGTTCTCCATCCAGAAGGCCACCGGCTGCGCGTATTCGTAGACGAACAGCATGCCCGAGTAGCGGGGCAGGGACTCCCGGTACATCAGGCCGCGTTCCCGCCCTTGGGCCGTGTCCACCACCTCGACCGATATCCGCGCCGAACCGTCCGCGTCGCGGATATCGACGCGGGAGGGATCGCAGGCGCCCTCGGCGCGGGCGGTTCCGGTGGCGAGAAGGGCGGCGAGGAGGACGGCGGCCGCGCCCGCGAAGCGGGGGTCAGTCATCGCCCTCGCCCGCCTGACGCTGCCGCGCCACGTAGTCCCAGCTCCGCACCTCGTAGACCATCGGCCCCCGCGGGCCGGAGGTGATGCGGACCGCCAGCACGTCGCCCGCCAGCACCTCGCCGTAACCGTACTGGCGCAGCGTCTCCATGTGCAGGAAGACGTCCTCGGTCCGGCCGTAGACATTGACGAAGCCGAAGCCCTTGACCCGGTCGAACCATTTCACCCGCGCGGGCTGAAGCGGCCCGCTCGGCGCGCCCTCGACGGGCAGCGCCGCCGCGGTCTCCTGCGCCGGCGCCGAGGCCGGAAGGATGTCGAGCACCTCGAGCGCCTGGCGCCCGCGGTCGGTCATCTGCACGCGCAGCACGATCTCCGCGCCCTCGGCCACCGAGGTGAAGCCGAAGACCCGCAGCACATTCCCGTGAAGCAGGATGTCACCCTCGCCGTCCTCCGCGACGACGAAACCGTAGCCCTTGGTGGTGTCGAACCATTTGACGTGACCGCGTACAACCATTTCACAGTACTCTACCTGTTCAACGCGGGCCATTGTAGGCCTCCGGCCGAACTCTACACAAATAAAGCCCTCCACCACGCGAATCCGGGGCCAACGCTAGATCTACCTTCTGTCATCCGTCATATCCCGAATGCGGGTGCGTGCAACGGGAAATTCCGGGTTGTCAGGGCGGGAGGGCGCCATTTCAACTGTGGCGCGACAATGCCCGCCACGTCCAATCGCATTTGGACGTTCAGACATGCTGTCCTCCGTTGATCTCGATCTCCACTCCCGAAAGATAGCTGCTTTCGGGCGAGCACAGAAAGAAAATCGTGTCCGCGACCTCGTTCGGCTGGCCGAGACGGCGCAGCGGGATGGAGGAGACGAGGTTCGCGGTGCCCGGCGAGAGGATTTCCGTCTCGATCTCGCCGGGTGCGATCGCGTTCACGCGGATCCCGAGCGGCCCGAGGTCATGCGCCATCTCCCGCGTCAGCGCGGCGAGGGCGGCCTTGGAGGTCGCATAGGCGGAGCCCGCGAAGGGATGCACCCGCCCGCCGGCGATCGAGGTCACGTTGACGATGGCGCCTCGGGCGGCGCGCAACTCCTCGATCAGTCCGCGCGCCAGCACGACCGAGGCGAAGAAGTTCACATGGAAGACATGGCCCCAGGTCCGCAGGTCGGTCGTCAGCGTGTCGAGCCGCGCCCCGCCCTCGCCCTTCGGCGAGATGCCGGCGTTGTTCACCAGCGCCTCGAGCCGTCCGCCCGGCAGGCGCCGCCGGATCTCCGCCACCGCCTCGATCGTGTCGTTGGGGTCGGCGAGATCGACCTGGATGTGATCCTCGGGTCCGGCGGGCCAGGGACAGTTCTCCGGGAACGCGTGGCGGGAGCAGGTGATCACCCGCCATCCGGCGGAGGAGAAGCGCTTCACCGTCGCGTGGCCGATGCCGCGGCTCGCTCCGGTCAGCAGCAGGGTCTTGCGGTCCGGCATCGCGCGCTCCGGGCTTCGGCCTGGTCCTCAGGCTAGGGCGAGCCGCGGACCGGATCAAGGATCGCGGTCCGCGTTACGGCGTCGCGGGGTCAGTGCAGCCGCGCCGTCAGTCCGATCGAGGCGAAGGCGAACAGGATGCCCAGCGCCTCCCGCCCGCTCAGCTTCTCGCCGAAGACGACGACGCCGAGCCCGACCACGAGAAGCAGGCTCAGCATCGCGTAATAGACGCCGATCGAGGCCAGCGGGAGATGGCGCATCGCATAGACCCAGCCGACCGCGCTCAGCCCGTAGATCAGCGCCCCGCCCAGGAAATGCGCGTTGCCGAGCAGGCTCTCCCGATCCGAGGCGAGCTTGAGGAAATAGTCTCCGAGCGTGGTCATCGCGACCACGGCCGTTATGAACAGGATGGCATGCATCGAACGATCCCTCCCGCCGCGGGTGCGCGGCGCCTTTCGTGAGCGGGCTGGATGCGCGGACGGTTTCGTCGCGCTTCGGCCCGGACTAATGTGGAGGCTCGCCCTGGCGGCGGGCCCTTAACAATCGGACGTCTCGGTTCAAGATTAATTTTTGGTTAACGCTCCCATTATGCCCGAAAGACCAGATCTCGACCACATCCTTCGGGAGATCCACGAGACCCTCGCCCCCCGCTTCGGGGAAGGCGCCGTCGCCGACTACATCCCCCAGCTCGCCCGGGTCGATCCGCGCGGTTTCGGCATGGCGGTGATCACGCTCGACGGCGACACCCATGTCGTGGGCGACGCCGATACCGCCTTCTCGATCCAGAGCATCTCGAAGGTGCTGATGCTGACGCTCGCGCTCGGCAAGCATGGCGAGGCGGTCTGGAGCCGGGTCGGGCGGGAGCCTTCGGGCTCGGCCTTCAATTCGATCGTCCAGCTCGAATACGAACACGCGGTCCCGCGCAACCCGTTCATCAACGCCGGCGCCATCGCCATCACGGACCTGCTTCTGGCCGGCCACACGCCGCGGGAGGCGATCGGGGAGATGATGCGCTTCGTCCGCTCCCTCGCCGAGGACGAGAGCATCGCGATCGACCAGGCGGTGGCGAGGTCGGAACAGGCCACCGGCGACCGCAACCGCGCGCTCGCCTATTTCATGCATTCCTACGGCCAGATGCGGCACCCGGTCGATCACGTGCTCGGCGTCTATTTCCACCATTGCGCCATCGCGATCTCCTGCCGCCAGCTGGCGCGGGTCGGGCTCTTCCTCGCCAACAACGGCCGCGATCCGGTGACGGGCGGCTCCATCGTCAGCCCGTCGCGGGCGCGCCGGATCAACGCGGTGATGCTGACCTGCGGCCATTACGACCAGTCCGGCGATTTCGCCTATCGTGTGGGCCTGCCCGGCAAGAGCGGCGTGGGCGGCGGCATTCTCGCGATCGCGCCCGGCCGGGCGGCGGTCGCGGTCTGGTCGCCCGGCCTCAACGCCTTCGGCAACTCGCTGCTCGGCTCGCTCGCGCTCGAGATGCTCGCGCGGCGCACCGGCTGGTCGGTCTTCGGCTGAGACGCCTTTGCTCTTGGCTTTTGGAAGCCGTGCGACAGATCATGCCCGAAGACAGGCACTTCGAAGGAGCCTTCCGATGACTGAAGCGAAACTCTTCACCCCGCTCAAGGCCGGCGCGCTGTCGCTGCGGAACCGGGTCGTCATGGCGCCGCTGACCCGCAACCGCGCCCGGCCCGCGGACGACGCGCCGGGCGATCTCGCGGTCGAATACTACCGCCAGCGCGCCTCGGCCGGGCTCATCATCTCCGAGGGGACGCAGATCAGCCCGATGGGCAAGGGTTACGCGCTGACGCCGGGGATCCATTCGGCCGCCCAGATCGACGGCTGGAGCCGGATCACCGAGGCGGTCCATGCCGAGGGCGGCGCGATCGTCGCGCAGATCTGGCACGTGGGCCGGATCTCGCACACCTCGCTCCTCCCCGACGGCGCCCAGCCGGTCGGACCCTCGGCGCTCACCGCCGAGGCGCGCACCTTCGACGGCGAGAAGTTCCAGCCCGTCTCCGCGCCGCGCGCGCTCGACATCGGCGGAATCGGCCGCGTGCTCGCGAACTATCACCACGCGGCGATGAACGCGCGCTCCGCCGGTTTCGACGGGGTCGAGATCCACGCCGCGAACGGCTATCTGATCGAGCAGTTCCTGCGCGCCTCGGCCAACGAGCGGACCGACGCCTACGGCGGCTCGGTCGAGAACCGGACGCGCTTCCTCGAGGAGGTGGTGGCGACCGTCAGCGAGGCGATCGGCGCGGATCGCGTCGGCGTGCGGCTCAGCCCCTTCTCGCATGCCAATGGCGTCGAGATCGAGGGCGCCGAGGAACTCTACGCCCGCGCGATCGAGCGGATCGACGCCTATGGGCTCGCCTATCTGCACATGATCGAGGGCGAGACCGGCGGGGCGCGGACGTACCCGGATCCGGAGGCGATCGCGCGGCTGCGCTCTCTCTTCAAGGGGGTCTACATCGCCAACAACGGCTATGACCGGCGCATGGCGATCGACGCGGTGGAGAGCGGGGCCGCCGACGCGGTCGCCTTCGGCCGGCTCTTCATCTCCAATCCCGATCTGGTGGAGCGGCTCCGCCGGGACGCGCCGCTGAACGAGCCCGACCGCGACACGTTCTACGGCGGCGGGGCGGGGGGGTATACCGATTACCCCTCCCTGCCCGAGGCCGCCCCGGTCTGACGTGCCCGGCAGGCGCGCCCCGGTCAGGGATTGAGGCGGGTCACCGTCCAGGACCCGCCCGGCCCCGGACGGGTCCAGCGGAAGCGGTCGTGCAGACGGTGCGCGCCGTCGGCCCAGAACTCGATCTCCACGGGCGCGATCCGGTACCCGCCCCAGAAGGGCGGCCGGGCCGGGTCGATGCCCTTCAGCGCCGCGATCCGCGCGACCTCCGCGACCAGCGCGGCGCGTGAGGAGAGCGGCCGGCTCTGCCGCGAGGCCCAGGCGCCGAGGCGGCTCTGCAACCCGCGCGAGCGGTAATAGGCGTCGGCCTTCGGCCCTTCCTCCCTCGTCACCGTGCCCCGGACCCGGATCTGCCGGCGGAGCGACTTCCAGTGCATGACGAAGGCGGCCTTGCCCGAGGCAAGTTCCTCGGCCTTCCGGCTCTCGTAATTGGTGTAGAAGACGAAACCGTCGTCCTCGATCTCCTTCAGGAGCACCATCCGGACGTTGGGCAGGCCGTCGGCGTCGACGGTGGCGAGCGCGACCGCGTTCGGGTCGTTGGGCTCGGCCGTCTCAGCCGCGGCGAGCCAGGCGCGGGCGAGGACGAAGGGATCCTCCCCCGCGAAGATTCCCCCCCGCTCGCTCGCCATGACGCGTCAGCTGCTCTTCATCTGGGCGATGAGCCGGTCGAGATCGCCGCCCTGCGCGTCGAGCATCGCCGCGACCTCCGCCCGCTCGCTCGCGAGCGCCGAGACACCCTCGATGATCAGGTTCACGACCTTCGGGCTGCCGGAGCCGGACGCGATCTGCCAGCCGACGCGGATATCCTCCTGCCCCGGCCGCTTCACGACCGAGCTCACGAGAACCCCGGCCCGGCCCGCGTCCTGCGCGCCCTGCACCTGGATCGTCGCGTTCTTGTAGTCGGAGAAGGTCTTGCCGTAGCGGCGGGCGAAATAGCCGGTGAAGGCGGGCACGAAGGCCTGTTTCTGCGCCGAGCTGGCGCTCCGCCAGGTCGGGCCGAGAACGCTGGCCGAGACCGCGCTCATGTCGGCGTAGCGCATGATGATCGTCTGGAAGCTCGAGATCACCTGGTTCGTCGACTGGCCGGAATTGACGAGCTTCGTCAGTTCGCCCGACAGGGAGACGACGAGCTGCTGCGCGCTCGCGGCCGCGTCGGCGCGCGCCGGTCCGACCAGCGCGAGCGCGAGGCCGAGCCCCGCGGCGCCGCGCATGATCGCGCGCCTGCTCAGGCCAGCTTCATTGATTCGCATAGACATCCTCCAACATGTCGAGGTCCGAATTGCCCTCGCCCTCCGACAGCCGCGCACGCTTGTTCTGCAGGTAGCTGACCCGCGTCGCCGTGTAGCTGTCGGCCGAATTGTGAAGCAACTGGTCCACGATGGGATCGAGTTCATACCGGTCGTTCACGATATCAAGCCCGCTCACGACAAGGAGACCGTTCACCACCGGGCCGGACAGCACGTAATAGGTCGGATCGGCGAACTGATCGAGCGCCCAGGCCGTCCAGTCGCGCTGCGTTCCCGGGCCGAAGACCGGCATCACCAGATAGCCGCCGTCGGGGATGCCCCACTGGTAGAAGGTCTCGTCGAATCCCGTCTCGCGATAGGGCAGCCCCATGTCCTTGGCGATGTCGAGGACGCCGCCGAGGCCGAGGAGCGTGTTGACCGCGAAGCGCGTCGTCGATTGCGCGACGCGCAGCCCGTTGCCCTGAAGGCCGTACTGGATGATCTCGCCCGGCAGCTTCCAGTTGTCGCGGACGTTGCGGATCCCGTTCCGGGCCACCTGGGGCACGGTATTGCCATAGGCGCGGGCCACCGGACCGATCACCTGCGCGTCGAGTTCCACGTTCGTCTCGTGAACGGGACGGTTGTAGGGTTCCAGCGGATCCCAGCTCAGATCGTTCGGATCGCCCGATGGCGGAGTCGCGCAGGCTCCGAGCAAAAACAAGCCACCCAGCGGAGACAGCATCCGCGCGACACTCTTCATACTCTCGCCCAATCCCTCGTCCCTTTGGCCGGCAATCTAGCGTGGATGAAGCTAGGGCGCCATGCCCGCTCGTCACCCCGCGGCCGGTCCGGGCGGAGATTTTCCGGCCGGTCCGGCGTTCCGGCCGTCTTCAACGCGGCGCTTGAAAGCGCGTTCCCTCCCGCCGCGTTTCTGGATAGCTTGCGCGCGACGAACCGACGGGGCCGGCGCCGGCCTCCCCGGAAAACCGGAAAACCGAAGAACCAGGAGTGCTCCCCATGCCCTCGGCCATCGACGCCCGCCTCGAAGAACTCGGAATCACCCTGCCCGACGCCCCGGCGCCCGCCGCTAACTACGTGCCCTATGCCAAGGCCGGCGATCTCATCTACATCTCCGGCCAGGTGAGCCGCGACGAGAACGGCTTCATCGTCGGCAAGCTCGGCGCCGACCTCGGCCCGGACGAAGGCTACCGCGCCGCGCGCCATTGCGCGCTCGCGCTGATCGCCCAGTTGCGCGCCGCCTGCGACGGCGATCTCGACCGGGTGGTGGAGGTGATCAAGCTCACCGGCTTCGTCAACGCGACCCCCGATTTCACCGACCATCCGAAGGTGATCAACGGCGCCTCCGACCTCTTCGCCGAGGTCTTCGGCGACCGCGGCCGCCACGCCCGCGCGGCCGTCGGCTGCGTTTCGCTGCCGCTCGGCGTCGCGGTGGAGGTCGAGGGGATCTTCCAGGTCTCCTGAACCATGGCCCGCGCCGTCCCGCTCCCGCCCGCCTTCCTCGGCGCGCCGATCGCGCACCGGGGCCTTCACGATCGCGCGGGCGGCCGGATCGAGAACAGCCGCGCCGCCGCCGAGGCGGCGATCGCGGCCGGATACGGCATCGAATGCGACATCCAGGCCTCGGCCGATGGCGAGGCCTTCGTCTTCCATGACGACGTGCTCGAACGTCTCACCGGCCGGAACGGCGCCTTCAATGCCCGTCCCGCCGCCGAACTCGCCGCCATCCCGCTCGCGGGGGCGGCGGATCACGAGACGATCCCGACGCTCAGGGACTTCCTCGCCCTCGTCGCGGGCCGTGTTCCGCTCCTGATCGAGGTGAAGGACCAGAGCCACGTGCTCGGCCCGGGGGTGGGCGCGCTCGAACGGCGGATCGCCGCGCTCCTCGCGGGCTACGGCGGGCCGGTCGCGCTCATGTCCTTCAACCCGCATTCGGTCGCGGCCCTCGCCGAGGCCGCGCCCGATCTGCCGCGCGGTCTCACCTCCTGCGCCTTCGACGAGACCGAATGGGGGATCGCCGCGGCGCGGCGCGCGCATCTCGCGCGGCTCGCGGATTTCGCGCCGCTCGGCTGCGGCTTCGTCTCCCACGACCGGACCGACCTCGGCAACCCCGCGGTCGGGGCGCTCCGCGCCGGCGGGACGCCCATCCTGACCTGGACGATCCGCTCGCCGGCGGAGGAGGCGGCGGCGCGCCGTGTCGCGCACAACATTACCTTCGAGGGATACCGGCCCGCCGCTTGACCTCGGGGGCGCGACTGCCATCTCATGCTCCGCTGAGGAGGCGCGATGGAAGACCGCGGTGCGATAGAGATCACGTCCTTGACATCCCTCGCGGAAATCTCCGCGGAGGAATGGGATCGCTGCGCCGCGCCCGGGGCGGGGCGCCCGGTCGATCCCTTCACCACGCACCGCTTCCTGAGCGCGCTGGAGGAGTCCGGCTCGGTCGGCCCGGGCACCGGCTGGCTCCCGCGCCACCTCGTCGCCCGCGCCGAGGGCGAGGTCTTCGCGGTGATGCCGCTCTATGCGAAGAGCCACAGCCAGGGCGAATACATCTTCGACCACAACTGGGCGCATGCCTATGCGAACGCGGGCGGGCGCTACTATCCGAAGCTGCAATCGGCGGTCCCCTTCACGCCCGCGACCGGCCGGCGCTTCCTGACCCTGCCGGGTCGCGAGGCGGAGGGGCGCGCGGCGCTCGTCGAGGGCGCGCTCCGGCTCGCCAAGGCGAACCGCTGTTCTTCGCTCCACATCACCTTCTGCGCGGCGGAGGAAGCGGCCTGGGGCGAGGCGGTCGGGCTGCTGCGGCGCGCGAGCCAGCAGTTCCACTGGGTGAACCGCGGCTACGCCGATTTCGACGCCTTCCTCGCCGATCTCTCCTCGCGCAAGCGCAAGACGATCCGGAAGGAGCGGGAGCGCGCCCAGGCCTTCGGCGGCGATATCGTCTCGCTGACCGGCGATGCGATCGAACCCGCGCACTGGGACGCCTTCTGGCGCTTCTACCAGGACACCGGCTCGCGCAAATGGGGCTCGCCCTATCTGACGCGGGAGTTCTTCGACCGCGCGCAGGAGACGCTGCGCGACGACATCCTGCTCGTGCTGGCGCGGCGAAACGGGCGCTGGGTCGCGGGCGCGCTGAACTTCATGGGTAGCGACACGCTTTTCGGCCGCTACTGGGGTTGCGTCGAGGACCATCCCTTCCTGCATTTCGAACTCTGCTACTACCAGGCGATCGAGGCGGCGATCGACCGCGGGCTCGCCCGGGTCGAGGCGGGCGCGCAGGGCGAGCACAAGCTCGCGCGCGGCTATCTGCCGACGCAGACGCATTCGCTGCACTGGATCGCCGATCCCGCCTTCGCACGGGCGGTGCGGGAGTATCTCGAGGCCGAGGCGCGGGCGGTGGATCAGGAAATCGAGGTGCTGACCGCCTACGGCCCCTTCCGCCGCTGCGCGGATGTGCCGGAGCAGGACTGAGCCCCGCCGGGCCGCTCAGTCGGCGGTGAGCCGCGCGACTTCCGCCCCGGTCGCCCGGCGCAGATCCTCGGGTCCGAGCGCGATCATGAAGCCGCGGCGTCCGCCGTTGACGACGATCTCGGCCTGCTTCATCGCGCTGTCGTCGAGCGCCACGGGCACCCGGCGCTTCTGCCCCAGCGGGCTGATGCCGCCGACGACGTAACCGGTCAGCCGCTCCGCCTTCGCCGGTTCCATCATCCGCGCCGATTTGCCGCAGAAGACCGCCGCGGCGCGTTTCATCGACACGCTCGCGGCGACCGGGACGACGACGCAGCGCGGCTCGCCGTCGACCTCGAGCATCAGCGTCTTGAACACCTGCTCCGGCGGGCGCCCCAGCGCGGCCGCCGCCTGCTCTCCGATCCGTTCGCTCCCCTTCGAATAGGCATACGCATATGTGCCGAACGTGATCCCGGCGCCGGTCAGCGCGCGGGTGGCCTGGGTGCTCGCGGTCATGGCCGGTATCCCATCTCCCGGTCGATCCAGCCGAGGATCAGCCGGACGATCGCCCGCTGCTCGCCGTCCGTCAGCGGCCGCCCCGCCGGCAGCTTGTGCCATTTCGCGAGGCAGCCCCGGCAACAGGACGCCGTGGCATGCTGGGCGATGAAGACCGGATGGCCGCGCATCGGCGTCTGCCGCCCGTCGTTCGCCGGCTCGGCGGGCGCGAGGCGGCGCGCGACGAAATCCGCCGCGTGGGCGGCGATCTCAGACCGGCCCTTGCGGTTGGCATAGTCGCGCTCCCTGGCCCCGAGCCGGAACCGGCGACGGAAGGCCGACGTTTCCAACCGGGAAAGTGGCGCGAGGCGGGGTTCCTCGGCAAGATGCTCCATGCGCGACACCTAGCCCGGCCCGGCGCGCCGCGCATCCGCTTTTCGAGACCGAGGGAGGCATCCATGACCGAAATCCTGACCGCCGGGGAGCGCGAGGAGCTTCTGCCCGACCTCGATGCCCGCGGCTGGCGCGCCGATCCCGCGCGCGATGCGATCCGCAAGATCTGGAAGTTCCGGTCCTTCTCCGAGGCCTGGGGCTTCATGTCCCGCGCCGCGCTCGCGGCGGAGAAGCTGAACCATCACCCGGAATGGAAGAATGTCTACAACGTGGTCGACGTGACGCTGACGACGCATTCCTGCGGGGGACTGAGCGCGCTCGACGTGAAGCTCGCCGAGCGGCTCGACAAGATCGCGGGCGGAACGGTCGAGGTGCAGCGCGACCATTCCGAGCCCGCGCTCTGCCTCTGTCAGGTCCGCCACGGCTGACGCCGCCGGGAGCCTCAGACCTGCGCGAGCAGGGTCTCGCCGGCGCTGAGCTCGCATTCGCCGGGCGAGGCCTCGACATTCAGCACCTTCACGACGCCGTCCTCGACGAGCATCGCATAGCGCTTCGAACGGTCGACCAGCCCGCGCGCCGGCGCGGTGAAGTCGAGCCCGATCGCCTTGGTGAAGGCGGAGGTCGCGTCGCCGAGGAAGCGCAGGCCCGCCCCGGCGCCGCCGGTCGCCTCGGCCCAGGCGCCGAGCACGAAGGGATCGTTCACCGAGACGCAGACGATATCGGCCACGTCCTTCGCGCGCAGCTCGTCCGCGACGCGCATGAAGCTCGGGACGTGCCGGGTGGAGCAGACGCCGGTATAGGCGCCGGGCACACCGAAGATCACGACCTTGCGCCCGCCGGTGAGGTCGGAGACCGTCACCTCGGCCGGGCCGTCCGGTCCCATCTCCAGAAACGTGCCTTCGGGCAGGCTCTCGCCGACGGCTATGCTCATCTCGTTCATCTCCGTTGCCATCCGCCTGTTCGCGGCGGACCCGATCCGCCATATAGAGGAGCGATCGCGAACACCAACCGGAAAGTCGGCCCGATGACGAAAGACGGCGCGCGAAGCGCCCCGGCCCGGAGCGGGCGGGCCTGATGCGGATCATCGCCGGACGCTTCCGGGGAACGGCGCTCGCCGCGCTCGGGGCGGGGGACGCGGCGGCGCATCTGCGCCCGACCTCGGACCGGGTGCGCGAGAGCCTCTTCAACCTGATCCTGCACGCCGATCTCGGCGACGTGCCGGAGATCGAGGGCGCGCGGGTGCTCGACCTTTTCGCCGGGACCGGCGCGCTCGGCCTCGAGGCGCTGTCACGGGGGGCCGCGAGCGCGGTCTTCGTCGACAAGGGGGCGAAGGCGCTCGGCCTGCTGCGCGAGAACATCGGCCGTCTCCGCGTCGGGGAGGCGGCGCGGGTGCTCGCCCGCGACGCGACGCGGCCGGGACCAAATCCCGGGATGCCGTGCGATCTCGTCTTTCTCGATCCGCCCTATGGCAAGGGCCTGGGCGAACGCGCGATCGCGGCGGCGCTCGAAGGCGGCTGGATCGCGCCGGGGGCGCTCGTCGTCTGGGAGGAGAACACCGCGCCGGTTCCGCCGGCCGCCTTGACCCTCCTCGACGCGCGCCGCTATGGAGACACGATGATCACCCTCTTCCGTGCCGATCGATGACCGGGGGCCGCCCTTGACCGGCCCCAGCGTGACCACCGACACAGCGCTCGGCGAGGGCGCGGCGCGGCGGCTCCTCGGCGAGGTCTTCGGCTTCTCCGGCTTCCGTCCGGGCCAGGAGGAGGTCGTCGCCGCGGTCGAGGCGGGCGAGGACGTGCTCGCGATCATGCCGACGGGCGGCGGCAAGTCGCTGCTCTACCAGCTTCCCGCGCTGACGCGGCCGGGCGTGACCGTCGTCGTCTCCCCGCTCATCGCGCTGATGCGCGACCAGGTCCGCGCGCTCCGCGCCGCGGGCGTCGCCGCCGGCGCGCTCACCTCGGGCAACAGCCCCGAGGAGACCGAGGAAGTCTTCGCCGCGCTCGATCAGGGGGTGCTGAAGCTGCTCTACATGGCGCCCGAACGGCTCGCCACCGCCGGAACCGGCGGGCTCATGAGCCGGATCGGCGTCTCGCTGCTCGCGGTGGACGAGGCGCATTGCGTCAGCCAGTGGGGCCACGACTTCCGGCCCGACTACCTGCGCCTCGGCGCGCTCCGCAAGCTGCTCGGCGGCGTGCAGACCGTGGCGCTGACCGCCACCGCCGACGCCGAGACCCGCGCCGAGATCGCGGCCCGGCTCTTCGGCGAGACGCGGCCGCGGGTCTTCCTGCGCGGCTTCGACCGGCCGAACCTCTCGCTCGCCTTCCAGCCCAAGGACAATCCCCGGCGCCAGATCCTCGATTTCGTCGCCGCGCGCCCCGGCCTCTCGGGCATCGTCTATTGCGCGAGCCGCGCGCGGACCGAGAGCCTCGCCGCGGCGCTGACGGAGGCCGGCCATACCGCGCTCGCCTATCACGCGGGCCTCTCCGACGAGGACCGGCGGCTCGGGGAGACGCGCTTCCAGCGCGAGGACGGGCTGGTGGTCTGCGCCACGGTCGCCTTCGGCATGGGGGTCGACAAGCCCGACATCCGCTATGTCGCCCATGCCGACCTGCCGAAATCGATCGAGGCCTATTACCAGGAGATCGGCCGCGCCGGCCGCGACGGGGCGCCCGCCGACACGCTGACGCTCTACGGGTCCGACGACATCCGCCTGCGCCGGACCCAGATCGACGAGGGCGCGGCGCCGATGGAGCGCAAGGAGGCCGACCACAAGCGGCTGAACGCGCTCCTCGGGCTGGCGGAGGCGAAACGCTGCCGCCGGCAGACGCTGCTCGCCTATTTCGGCGAGACCCTGGCCGAGCCCTGCGGCAATTGCGACCTCTGCCGCGACCGCCCGGCGCTCTTCGACGCGACCGAGGCGGCGCGCAAGGCCTTCTCCGCGATGCTCAGGACGGGCGAGAGCTTCGGGGCCGAGCATCTGATCGCGATCCTGCGTGGCGACCGGCTGGAGCGGGTGCTGCGCCGGGGACATGACCAGCTCCCGACCTTCGGGGCCGGGCGCGATCTCTCCAAGGCGCAGTGGCAGACGATCTTCCGCCAGCTGATGGGGCTCGACCTGATCCGCCCCGATCCCTCGCGCCACGGCGCCTTCCGCCTGACCGAGGCGGCGCGCCCGATCCTGCGCGGGGAAGAGGCGCTGGAGCTTCGCGCCGACACGGTCGCGCGCGCCGCCGCGCCGACCCGCCGCGTGCTCGCCCAGGTCGCGGAGGAGGACGAGGGGCTGCTCTCCGCGCTGAAGGCGAAGCGGCGCGAACTCGCCGAGGCGCAGGGCGTGCCCGCCTATGTGATCTTTCCCGACCGCACGCTCATCGAGATGGCGACGGCCCGGCCCGGAACGCTCGACGAGATGCGCGCGATCAGCGGCGTCGGCGCGACGAAGCTCGAGCGGTTCGGGCCGACCTTCCTCGCCGTCTTGACCGGCGCGGCGCCGGACCTGCCGCATCCGGCGCGGCGCAGGCTCGCGGGATCGGCCGAGGGCGCGGCCTATGACCGGCTGGAGGAGGCCCACCGCCGCCTAGCACGGGGCGCCGATGGCCTGGCGAAGCCGCTCTCCTGCGGCGCGGGGCTGCTCGCGCGCGTCGCGGAGGCGCGTCCGACCTCGCTCGCGCAGATCGCGCGGATCCCGGGCATGGACGCGGCGCGGACGGAACGCTTCGGCGAAGCCTTCCTCGAGGCGCTGCGCGCCGCGGAGTGATCCGCGCGGCGCCCCGTCAGCCGAGGTATCGCCTGAACCAGTCGATCGTCCGGTTCCACGCCAGTTCCGCCGCCGCCGCGTCGTAGCGGGGCGTCGTGTCGTTGTGGAAACCGTGGTTCACATCCGGGTAGATGTGGACCTCGTAGGTCTTGCCGTATTCCCTCAGCGCCGCCTCGTAGGGCGGCCAGCCGGCGTTGATCCGCTCGTCGAGCCCGGCGTAATGCAGGAGCAGGGGAGCCTGGATCCTCGGCACGTCGGTCGCCGCCGGCTGCCGCCCGTAGAAGGGCACGGCGGCGGCGAGTTCGGGATAGGCGACGGCGGCCGCGTTCGCGACGCCGCCGCCGTAGCAGAAACCGGTGATCCCGACCTTGTCGGTCGTCCTGGGTTCGGCCAGCAGGAATTCGAATCCGGCGAAGAAGTCGTTCATGAGCTTCTCCGGATCGACCTTGGCCTGCAGTTCCCGCCCCGCCTCGTCATTGCCCGGATAGCCGCCGACCGAGGTCAGCCCGTCCGGGGCGAGCGCGATGAACCCCGCCTTGGCGACGCGGCGGGCGACATCCTCGATATAGGGGTTGAGGCCCCGGTTCTCATGGACGACGACGACCCCCGGCACCTTGCCCGGCGCCTTCGACGGGATGACGAGATAGGCGCGGACCTCGCCGTTCCCGTGGGGGGAGGAATAGGTGATGTAGTTCGCCACGATGTCGGGATCCTCGGCGCTCACCTGCCGGGCGAGCGCGTAGTTCGGGCTCATCGCGGCGAGGATGCCGGCGGCGCTCAGCCCGCCGACGGCGAATTTCGCGGCGTGATCGAGGAAGTCGCGCTTGGTGATCCTGCCATGCGCGTAGAAGTCGTAGAGCTCCAGGAGCTCGGGGTGAAAATCCTTCGCGGTCAGTCTGGTCATCGCAGGCTCTCCCGTTATCGTGACGGAGAGGGTAGCACGGGGGCGCGGCGAGGCGATGCGGTCGATCTTCACAGTGGCGACGGACGGGCCGGGGCTCTACGAATTCACCGCCGAGGCGCGGCGGTTCACACGGGGGCGCGGCGACGGGCTGCTGACGCTCTTTGCGCGGCATACCTCCTGCTCGCTGCTCGTCCAGGAGAACGCCGATCCCACGGCCCGGGCCGATCTCGAAACCTGGCTCGGCCGGTTCGTTCCGCCGGCCGACCACCCGTCGATGTCATGGCTGAGGCATGTGCTCGAAGGGGCGGATGACATGCCGGCGCATCTGAAGGCGGCGGTTCTGCCCGTGTCGCTGTCGATCCCGGTCGCCGATGGCGCGCCGATGCTCGGCACCTGGCAGGGGATCTATCTCTGGGAACATCGCCGCCGGCCACACCGGCGCGAAGTGGCCGCGCATTTCGCCTGAGGCGCGCGGCGGGTCGAGCGGGCCGCCTCAGGCGGCCCGGCTCTCCGGCATGTCGGACTGGCCGACGATATCGTTTACGACGCGGACGAGGCGCGCCGCCATCGCTTCGATCTCCGTGGCGGGCAGATCGGCGAAATGCCGGAATCCGCCCAGTTCTTCCTCGATCGAGGCGCGAAGCAACTCGGTCTTGTTCTGCTCAGGCATGGTTTCTCCTTGTGTCCCCTCGGACCCAAGCCTGAATCATCTCGCAAGCGGGCCGCGAACGCAAGCGCGGGGGCGTTCACATGCGCGCGGGCATTGGAAAATCGAGCATTTTCGACCAGGAGCGCGCATTTTTCGTGCCTGAGTTGTTCACGCGGATAGGCGAATCGGGTCCGCCACGGCGACGAATCGGAAAGGCGCTTCTCAGGCCGCGCGGGGGCATGTAGCCTCTCGCCGATTTCCGCCGCGCGCCATTACCCGAGAGACGATGCCGGAAAAACCCGAACCCGCGCCCCCGGCCGCCGAGCCGGCGCTTCCGCCCGAGGTGGTCGCGCTGGCGCAGAACGGCGCGGCGATCTCGATGGCCGCGCGCGACGCCGACGGGCGCCCCGTGGTGGGCCTCGGCGTCGGGTGCAGGCTCCGGCCCGACGGGCGGATGCGGATCCTGCTGAGCGAGCCCGCCAATCTCCGCCTGCTCGCCGCGATCGAGGCCGGGAGCGCGCTGGCCGTCACCTTCGTCTCCACCCGCGCCTTCGGCGCCTTCCAGGTGAAGGCGGGTTCGGCCGCGCGGTGCCCCGCCTCGCCCGACGACCTGCCGGAACTCGACCGCCAGGTCGCGCTCGCGAGTGACGGCCTCGTTGAGATCGGTTTCAACCGGACCCAGGCGGCGGGCTACACCGCCTTCGTCGCCGGGGAACTGACCGCGATCGAACTTCGGCCCGAGCGGGTCTTCCTGCAGACGCCCGGACCCGGCGCCGGCACGGAGATCGCGCGATGAGCGAGCCAGGCATCGACGGGCTGCGCCGTTCGCTCGAAGGGGTGTTCGCGGCGCTGCTCGCCACCTGCGACGGCGAGGGGGTTCCGAACGTCTCGATGATCAGCCAGGTGCATTACGTCGATCCCGGCCGCGTCGCGCTCTCCTACCAGTTCTTCAACAAGACCCGGCGGAACCTGCTCGCCACCCGCAGGGCCGCGGTGCAGATCACCGATCCCGAGACGCTCGCCCATCACCGGCTCGATCTCGATTACGAGGAGACCCAGACCAGCGGTCCGATCTTCGAGAGCATGAAGGCCAAGCTCGCCGGGATCGCCTCCTATCACGGCGCCCAGGACATCTTCCGGCTGCTCGGGGCGGACATCTTCCGGGTGCGCGCGATCGAGGCGGTGCCGGGTCCGGTCCGGCCCCTGCCGCCCGACCGGCGCTCGCTGCTCGCGGCGGCGCGGCGGACCTGCGAGGCGCTCGACGGGCTCCAGGATCTCGAGGAACTGCTCGACGGCGTGACCGGGGCGCTCGCCCGCGAATTCGGGATCGAACAGTCGATCATCCTGATGGCCGAGGGCGGCGGCGACCGGCTCTATACCGTCGCGACGCACGGCTATCCGAGCGGCGGGGTCGGGGCCGAGGTGCTGCTCGGCGAGGGCGTGATCGGCGTCGCCGCGCGGGAGAACACGCCGATCCGGATCGGCCACATGACGCTCGAATACCGCTATGGCGCCGCGGTCAGCGCGACGGCGCGCCGCGCGGGCCTTCTCTGCGAGGAGGCGCGGACCATCCTCTTTCCGGGCCTCTCCGCGCCCCGGAGCCAGATCGCGCTGCCGATCCGCGAGGGAGGCCGCGTCGCGGGCGTGCTCTTCGCCGAGGCAGAGACGGTGATGCGCTTCGGCTACGAGGAAGAGGACGCGCTCGCACTCGTCGCCGGGCATCTGGGCGCGCGGATGGCGCTGATCCGGCAGGAGGCCGAGGAGGCCGAGGCCGCCGCCGCGCCCGCGCCGCCGCCGGGCGAGGGGATGGTGACCATGCGCTACTTCCCGCACGACCAGAGCGTCTTTCTCGACCACGACTACCTGATCAAGGGCGTCGCCGGCGCGATCCTCTGGCGGCTCGCGCGGGAGCATCTCGCGACGGGGCGGACGGAATTCACGACGCGCGAGCTCCGGCTCGACCCGGGCCTGCGCCTGCCCGCGCCCGCCGACAACCTCGACGCGCGCCTCGTGCTGCTGCGCAAGCGGCTCGAGGAGCGCCGGGCCTGCCTCCGGATCGAGAAATCCGGCCGGGGCCGATTCCAGCTGCTGGCCTCCTCGCGGCTCGCGCTCCAGCAGGCGGGACCGGCGGAGGACGCCGTTTAGCAAGCTTTTAGCGTTGGTGAGCATTCCGCGCCGAAGCACTTAGCAACCGGCGCGGCGCCCGATGGCTTAGAATGGCCTTCGTGGCTCCGGGACATCCTTCTCTCCGCCCGGCTTCCCCAGCCCGACCTGATCTTCGCGGACCTTCGACGCGTGCCCTGGCGCGCGGCGCGGCCGCCTTTGCGAAAGCGATTGGACATGAGCATTGAAACCCTGAACTCCCGCCTGGGCGGCGGCGTCGTCGCCGCGTCCGACGCCGGATACGCGGCCGCCTGCGACGCCCTGGTCTGGAACGGCCGCAAGCCCGCGCGGGAGGCGAGGCTGATCGCGCGGGCCGCCTCGGCGGGGGATGTCGCGGAAGCGGTCCGCTACGCGGCGCAAAACGGCCTCACCGTCTCGCCGCGCGGGGGCGGGCACCAGTTCACCGGGATCGCGGCCAGGGCCGACATGGTGATCGACCTCGGCGCGCTCGACGGGCTGAGCCTCGATCTCGCCGCGCGCAAGGCGCGCATCGAGCCCGCGGTCACCAACATCCGCCTCGCCGCCGCGCTCGAACGGCACGGGCTGGCCTTCCCGGTCGGCCATTGCGCCAGTGTGCCGGTCAGCGGCTACCTGCTCGGCGGCGGCATCGGCTGGAACGCCGGCGCCTGGGGCATCGCCTGCTTCTCGGTGGAGGCGGTCGAGGTGGTGATGGCCGACGGCCGGCTGATCACCGCGACGGCGGAGGAGCACGCCGACGTGTTCTGGGCCGCGCGCGGCGCGGGGCCGGAATTCTTCGGCGTCGTCACCGCCTTCCACGTCCGGCTCCGGGAGGCGGCGCGGGCGCTGACCACGATGGTGCGCGTCTATCCGGCCGCGGCGCTTCCCGAGATCGCCCGCTGGGCCGAGCGGGTGATCGCCGCGGCGCCGCCCGAGGTCGAATTCACCTGCAAGCTGGCGCCGGGACCGGGCGGCGCGGTGATCGCCGCGATCGTGAATGTATACGCCACGCGCGACGCCGAGGCGGGGGAGATCCTCGCCGCGCTGGGCGAAGGGGCGCCCGAGGGGACGCTCGAGGTGATCGGGCCGATGCCGACTCCCCTGCCGATGCTCTACGACTTCACCAGCCCTTCGGTACCCGAAGGCGCGCGCTACGGCGTCGATACCTTCTGGTCGGAGGCGGATCTCGGCGCCGTGCTGGCCCCGATCGCCGAGAGCATGGCGGCCGCGAGTTCGGAGCGGAACTTCGCCGTGGTCTCGCTGCGCTCGAACGCGCTGCCGGTGCCGGGGACGGCGGCCTTCTCCAGGGAGGGACGGATCTTCGCGGCGGTCTACGGCATCTGGGACGCGGCGGCGGAGGATGTCCGGCATCTCGGCTGGCTTCGCGCGGGCATGGACGTCTGCCGCCCGCTCGCAACCGGGGCCTATGTGGGCGAGGCCGATCTCGATCGGCCCGGGGAGCGGCTGCCGAACCATTCGCCCGAGGTGGTGGCGCGGCTCGCGCGGTTGCGGGCGCGGCACGACCCGGACGGGGTGTTTGTGTCCGGGGTGGGAAGGCGCGGGGCGGCCGCCGCCTGAACGCGCGGGGCCGCTCCGGCTTCGGAACGGCCCCGGTCGCCTCCGGTCCGGCGGAGCGCCGGAACTCAGTTCATCCCGAGGGCTTCCTTGTAGACTTCGAGGATCGCCTCCTCCTCCGACACGTCGGCGGGATCCTTTTTGCGAAGCGCGATCAGCTTGCGCAGCACCTTCGTGTCGTAGCCGCGCGCCTTCGCCTCGGCCATCACTTCCTTCTGGTGCTCGGCGATCGCCTTCTTCTCCTCGTCGAGGCGTTCGTAACGCTCGATGAACTGCCGTAACTCGCCCGCCGTGACCTTGTAGGCGGACGGGGCATCATCCTCGATCATCTCGTCCAATTGATCTTCCCCTTCCAGACGCGGCGCGGAACCTATCGCCCGGTCCCCCCGGGAACAAGGCCCTTGCGCCCCGCCGGGCCGGCCCCTAAGCCGGGCGCGTCGCAGCGGAGGGGCCGGTCATGATGATGCTCGTGGTGATACTCGGCGGGATCATGGTCGCGGCCGGGCTGATCGGGCTCGGCTACTGCGTGCGCGCGGGCTTCCGGATCCGGCGCGAGAAGCCGGCGCCCGATGTGGCCGAGGCCCGGTTTCGGCTGCTGCTCGTGGTCAATTTCGCCTCGGTCGGCCTCGCCGCGCTCGGGCTCGGGCTTCTCGTCGTCGGGCTGGTGCTCGGGCGGTAGCGGCTCAGGCGGCGGCGCGGCCCGCCTCCGCCTCGCGCAGATAGGCGACGATCCAGCGCGCCCAGTCCGCGCTCGCGACCGGACGGTCGAGCCCCGGCTTGGCCGCCTCGTAATCCGCCATCGGGAAGCCCCGGCCGGCCCGCAGCGCCAGCAGTTCCGACATGAACTCCGGCCCGAACTCGGGATGGGGCTGCAGCGAGATCGCGTCGGGCGCCTCCGGGTCGCCATAGGCGAGCGCCGCGTATTCGCAGAAGGGCGAGGTGGCGAGCAGGGTGGCGCCGGGCGGCAAGGTCGTGACCTGGTCCTGATGCACGGCGCGCATTGCGAAATGCGCCGGCGCGTCGGCCATCCAGCCGGGGCGGGCGACGAATGCGTAATCCTGCACCCCGAGGCCCCAGCCCCGATCCGATTTCGCCGCGCGGCCGCCGAGCGCCTCGGCGAGGATCTGGTGGCCGAAGCAGATGCCGACCACGGGCACGCGGCTCGCCACGCAGTCGCGCAGGAAGGCCTTCAGCGGTTCGATCCAGGGCAGGCCGTCGTAGACGCCGTGGCGCGAGCCGGTCACGATCCAGGCGTCGGCCTGGCTCGGCGCGGCCGGCATCTCGCCCGCGACCACGCGTATCGTCGCGAATTCCAGCGCGGGGTCGACGGCGGAGAGGAGTTCGCGGAACATCGCCGGATAGTCGCCGTGGCGCGCGCGCAGGTCCTCCGCGACCTCGCCGGTTTCCAGGATGCCGATCCTCATCGCACGCGCCTCCGTTCCTCGCCGTTCCGATGTGCCGCTTTCCCCGCGCGTCGGCAAGGGGCGGTGATCCGCCGGGGCCGACCGGATCGGGAACCGGGGCGGAGCCAGTCCGTTTGCCCGGCATGAAACCGGGACAACACGGAGAAGAGTACATGACCGAGATCACCAAGGCTCGCATCGCCATCCTCGCCACCGACGGTTACGAGCGTTCCGAACTGCGCGAACCGCTCGAGAAGCTGCGCGCGCGGGGGGCGACGGTCGAGGTCGTCTCCCCGAAATCCGACGAGATCCGCAGCTGGGACGGAGGCGACTGGGGCGACAGCGTGCCCGTGGATCGTCCGCTCGCCCAGGCGCGGGTCGAGGATTACGACGCGCTCGTTCTGCCGGGCGGGCAGATCAATCCCGACAAGCTCCGGCTCGAGGACGCGGCGGTGGCCTTCGTGCGCGAATTCGCGAAGAGCGGGAAGCCGGTCGGCGCGATCTGCCACGGCCCATGGCTGCTGGTGGAGGCGGACGCGGTGCGCGGCCGCGACGTCACCTCCTATCACTCGATCCGGACGGATCTCGTGAACGCGGGCGCCAACTGGCGGGACGCGGAGGTGGTGACCGACGAGGGCATCGTGACCTCGCGCAACCCGAACGACCTGCCCGCCTTCATCGCGAAGCTCGTCGAGGAGATCGGCGAGGGCCGGCACGAGCGCGCGCTCGAAGCGGCGCACTGATCCCTCGCGGGTATCGAAAACGGGAAAGGGCGGCCTTGGGGCCGCCCTTTCGCATGCTTGGGGTAACTTCCGCCGCCGGATCAGACGAAGAACTGGCCGCCGTTCGCGGAGACGGTGGAGCCATTGATGAAACCCGCGTCGTCGGAGGCGAGGAAGGCCACGATCCGTGCGATCTCCTCCGGCTCGCCCAGGCGGCCGGCCGGAATCTGGCCGATGATCGACTCGCGGACCTTCTCGGGCACGGCCATCACCATCTCGGTCGCGATGTAGCCGGGGCAGACGGCGTTGGCGGTGATCCCGGCGCGCGCGCCCTCCTGAGCCAGGGACTTGACGATGCCGAGGTCACCCGCCTTGGTCGCGGCGTAGTTGACCTGGGCGAACTGGCCCTTCTGGCCGTTGATCGAGCTGATGACGATGACGCGGCCGAACTTGCGCTCGCGCATGCCGGGCCAAATCGGATGGACGGTGTTGAAGACACCCGTGAGGTTGGTGTCGACGACCTCCTTCCACTGCTCGGGGGTCATCTTGTGGAACGGCGCGTCGCGGGTGATCCCGGCGTTGGCGACGACGATTTCGATCGGGCCGAGGTCGACCTCGACCTGGGCGATGCCGGCCTTGCTCGAGTCGTAGTCGGCGACGTTCCACTTGTAGGTCTTGATGCCCGTCTCGTCGGTGAAGGCCTTGGCCTTCTCGTCGTTACCGGCGTAGGTGGCGGCGACGGTATATCCCGCCGCCTTCAGCGCCTTCGAGATCGCCGCGCCGATTCCGCGCGAGCCGCCCGTGACCAGAGCCACACGTCCCATGGTATTTCCTCCGATTGAGAGTCTTCTTGGCTACCACCGCCGTCCGGGCCGGCCCTGGACGGCGGTCGATAAAGAGGGCGCCGGCCCGCGCGGAGGCGGGGCCGGCGCGATCCGTCAGGGCCGCTCGACGCAGACGGCGACGCCCATGCCGCCGCCGATGCAGAGCGTGGCGAGGCCCTTCTTCGCGTCGCGGCGCTTCATCTCGAAGAGGAGCGTGTTCAGCACGCGCGCGCCCGAGGCGCCGATCGGATGGCCGAGCGCGATCGCGCCGCCGTTCACGTTCACCTTGGACGTGTCCCAGCCCATGTCCTTGTTGACCGCGCAGGCCTGGGCGGCGAAGGCCTCGTTCGCCTCGATCAGGTCGAGATCCTCGACCTTCCATCCCGCCTTGGCGAGCGCCTTGCGGCTGGCGTAGATCGGGCCGACACCCATGATCTTCGGGTCGAGGCCGACCGTCGCGTAGGAGACGATCCGGGCCAGCGGCTCGATGCCGCGCTTCTCGGCGTTCTCGGCGGTCATCAGCAGCACGGCGGCGGCGCCGTCGTTGATGCCGCTCGCGTTCGCCGCCGTCACGGTGCCGTCCTTCTGGAAGGCCGGGCGCACCTTCTGGATCGACTCGAGCGTCGCGCCGTGGCGGATGAACTCGTCCTTGTCGATCACCGTGTCGCCCTTCCGGCCCTTGACGGTGTAGGGGATGATCTCGTCGTCGAACCGGCCGGCCTTCTGCGCCGCCTCGGCCTTGTTCTGGCTCGCGACCGCGAATTCGTCCTGCATGTCGCGGGTGATCTGCCATTCCCTGGCGACGTTCTCGGCGGTGATGCCCATGTGGTACTGGTTGAACGCGTCGGTCAGACCGTCGTTGATCATCGTGTCGGTGAACTTCATGTCGCCCATCTTCTGCCCGGCGCGCAGATAGGCGGCGTGCGGGGCGAGCGTCATGCTCTCCTGACCGCCCGCGACGACGATCTCCGCGTCGCCGAGCAGGATGTGCTGCGCGCCGAGCGCGACCGCGCGCAGGCCCGAGCCGCAGAGCTGGTTGAGGCCCCAGGCGGCGCTCTCCAGCGGCAGGCCCGCGTTGATATGCGCCTGGCGAGCCGGGTTCTGGCCCTGGCCGGCGGTCAGCACCTGACCGAGGATCGTCTCCGAGACGTCGGCGGCGTCGACCCCGGCGCGCTCCAGCACGCCCTTGATCGCGGCGGCGCCGAGGTCATGCGCCGGTACGGTGGCGAAGCCGCCGTTGAAGTTGCCAACGGCGGTGCGCGCCGCCGAGGCGATTACGATGTTGGTCATGCCTTCCTCCTTCACGGACTGAGCGCCGCGTGCTCAGGAATCACACGTACGCACGATTCGTGCGCGGCTCCACCCAGACCCTCGTCGCACATGTCGCGCATCGCCTCAACTGTCCCGCGCCTCAGGCCGGGCGCCCGGCGAGGAAGGCGCCGACGGGCCGCCAGACCCGCGCGGGGGCGTGGCTTCCCACGACCATCCCGACATGTCCCGTCGCGGGACGGATGAGGCGCGCCCGCGGGATCGCCCGCGCCAGCGGATCGGCGAGCGGGGGCGGGGCGATGGTGTCGTTGCGTCCGGCCACGATCAGCGCGGGGGCGCGGATCGCGCCGGCGTCGACCGGGGCGCCGAGGAACGGCCACTGCCCGGCCGCGACCAGATCGCGGATCTGCCAGTCGACGAGCAGGTCGCGCGCGGCTGGCGCGGTCATCGGCACGCCGTCGGCGAGCCAGTCCTCGAGCGCGACGAAGTCCATCGCCTCGACGCTCGCCGGATCGAGCCGGGCGAGGCGCTGGAACTTGACCGCCGCCTGGATCGGATTGACGAAGGCGAAGAGCATCTGGAAGAGCGAGACCGGGACCGCGCCGAAGGCCTGGCCCATCGCCTCCAGCATCGCCTCGAGCCGGGCCGGACCCTGGGCGCGCAGGATGGCGCGGAACCCGCCGGAGATGCCCTCGGTCGAGGCGAAGTGCCACGGCGCGCCGATCGTGACCAGCCGCGCGACGAGATCGGGCCGGCGGGCCGCCACCGCGGCGCTCAGCGTGCCGCCCATGCAGTAGCCGAGCACCGCGACCGGGCCGCCGCCGCCGAGCCGCCGCGCGATCTCGAGCGCGGGCAGCACGCGTTCGGTCCCGTAGGCCTCGAGGTCGAAGGCTCGCTCCGCCGGTCCGGGCGCGCCCCAGTCGAGCAGGAGCGGCCGCGCCCCGCGCGCGGCCAGCCAGCGCAGCAGCGACCGCCCGGGACGCAGGTCGAGCACATAGGCGCGGTTGATGAGGCTCGGGATCACCAGGACCGGCGGCCCGGCCGGATCCCGCGCCTCCGGCGTCGCACCGTAGTCGAGCAGGCGCGCCGCGCCCTCGGCCCAGAGCGCGGGCGGTTCGTCCACCGCGCGGCGATAGGGATGCGCCTGCCAGATCTCCAGCCCCCGGATCGTCGCCCGGAGCCGCGCCGCGATCTCGACGGCGATCTCGACCTGGTCGAGATCGGGACCGAGCGCCGCCGCCTCGCCCGCGCAGGATTCGAGCCAGGGGAAGTGGGGCGAGTCCGCCCGGGGCGCGGCGAGCAGCGCCTGGGTATAGGTGGCGAGCGCGGCGCCGAGGTGGAAGATGAGCGGGCTCGGTTCGCCCACGCGGTGCGGCGCGGGGCGGCCGGGCGCCGGCGCGGCCGGCCAGGCCTCGGCGCGCCCGTCGATCTCCGCGGGCGCCGCCGTCATCGCGAGAACCATGGCGCGGCGATGCCCCGGCCCCGGATCGCCTTGCCGGAGACGTGCCGCTCCCAGAGATCGAGATAGGCGGAGGCCCGCTCCCGCTCGTCCCTCGGCGTCTCGCACGGCCGGGCGCCGCCGGCGCGGCGCGCTTCCCGCGCCCAGCCGTCCGGTTCCACGCTCTCCCGCGTCTTCGCCTCGATCAATCGCCTCGCCCCGCCTTGCTCCGCCCCGCCGGCGCGGTCATTTTCGCACCTGCGACAAAGGGCTTTCCGCCCCGCCATGCGAACGATAAGCTTCCCGCAGGGAGCCCATATTCACTTAGGAGAGACGCGCGTGGCTGAAAAGAACGAAACCGCGGGCGAGCCGATCACCATCAAGAAATACGCGAACCGGCGCCTCTACAACACCGCCAAATCGAGCTACGTGACCCTTGACCACCTCGCCCAGATGGTGCGGGACGGGCAGGATTTCGTCGTCAACGATGCGAAGACGGGGGAGGACATCACCCGCTCCGTCCTCGCCCAGATCATCTTCGAGGAGGAAGCGAAGGGACCGACCATGCTGCCCGCGAACTTCCTGCGCCAGCTGATCCGGCTCTACGGCGACACGTTGCAAGGCTTCGTCCCGGGCTATCTCGACGCTTCGATGGAGACCTTCGCGCGCAACCAGGAGACGATGCGCGAGCAGGTGCGCTCCGCCTTCGAGGCGAATCCGGCGCTCGCGAATTTCGAGGCGCTGGCGCGGTCGAACATGGAATGGTTCGAGAATGCGATGCGCATGTTCGCCCCCTTCGCGACGGGCATGAACGCGCGCGGCGGCGCGGCGGGAACCGCGAAATCCGGCAAGGACGAGGAGCTCGAGAAGCTCAAGACGCAGCTCACCGCGATGCAGGAACAGCTCTCGAAGCTCGTCAAGGAATCCTGATCCCCGCGGGGGGCGGCCTGCGCGCCTTTGCCGCGGGGGCCGGAGCGGCGCGGAACCGGCGCCGGGCCGTCCGTCCGGGGGCCGAAGGCCGGGATCGCGCGCTTCGGCCCGGGGACGGGGCCGTTACCTGCCTGCGATCGCTTCGTTTTCGCTCTTCCGGAGGAGTGGCCCGGCCTCGTCCGGCGCGGATCCCGGCGGGTGCCGCGGCGGCGGGTCACGGGGCGCGCCGATGGACTTTGGCACCCTTTTTGGTCATGAATACGAAGACTTGAGCGCGCCGCGCCGTTGAATCGCGCGGGCGGATTTCCAATATCAATGCCGGACCGCGAGTGCGCCTCGCGGCCTTTGGCTCACACGGAGGGACCTTATGGCCGAATTCGAGACTATCCGTCGGACTGGAGCCGGCGCCACCGCCGCGCGGATCGACGAGGGTCTGCGGGCGCATATGAACAAGGTCTACGGCCTGATGGCCGTCGCCATGGTGATCACGGGCCTCGTCGCCTGGATCGTCGGCTCCGACTTCGCCCGCGTCGTTTCGCAGCAGCCGACGATGATCATCCCCGAGGGCGTGATCGTCGCGCTGTTCAACTCGCCGCTGAAATGGGTGGTGATGTTCGCCCCCCTCGCCGTGGTCTTCGCCTTCGGCGCCGGCCTGAACCGGATGTCGGAGGGCGCCGCGCAGGGCGTGTTCTGGCTGTTCTCGGCGCTGATGGGCCTGTCGATCTCGTGGATCTTCGCGGTCTTCACCGGCATGTCGATCGCCCAGACCTTCTTCGTGACCGCGATCGCCTTCGCGGGCCTCAGCCTCTACGGCTACACGACGAAGAAGGACCTGTCGGGGATGGGGACCTTCCTGATGATGGGCCTGATCGGCCTGATCGTCGCCTCGCTCGTCAACATCTTCCTCGCCTCGTCGGCGCTGCAGTTCGCGGTCTCGGTGATCGGCGTGCTCGTCTTCGCGGGTCTGACCGCCTATGACACGCAGAACATCAAGAACACCTACCTGCAGATGCGCGCGGCCGAGGGCGATGCCTATCTCGGCAAGGCCGCGATCATGGGCGCGCTCAGCCTCTATCTGAACTTCATCAACATGTTCATGATGCTGCTGCAGCTCTTCGGGAACCGGAACTGATCCGGAGAAGACGGGGACCGGCCAGCCCGGTCCCGATCGGGACAGACGAACCCCCGCCGGTCGGTCGACCGGCGGGGGTTTTCCGTCTCAGCGGTCGGGTTCCGACCAGTGCTCCGGCGGGATGTTCCGGCGGCGGAGCCGGAGCGCGAGGCCGAGGGCGACGCCGACGCCGATCGCGATCGTCAGGTCCGTCACCACCGTCAGCACGAAGGTCAGCAGCAGAAGCACCCGGTCCGAGATCCGCGCCCGCATGTAGCCACGCCATTTGTGCGGCTCGCTCATGTTCCAGGCCGTGATCATCAGGAGCCCGGCGAGCGCCGGCATCGCGAGATAGCCGGCGAGGCCGGAGGCGAAGACCATCACGAGCAGCACGACCAGCGCGTGCACGAGCCCCGCCACCGGGGTCCGGCCGCCGGCGCGGATGTTGGTGGCGGTCCGCGCGATCGCGCCGGTGGCGGGCAGGCCGCCGAAGAGGGCCGAGCCGATGTTGGCCGCGCCCTGCGCCACCATCTCGGCGTTGGGCCGGTGCGCGCCGGAGATCATCCGGTCCGCCACCATCGCCGAGAGGAGTGATTCCACGCCGGCGAGAAAGGCGATCACCAGCGCCGAGGGCACGAGGTCGATCATCCGCTGATAGTCGAGCGTGGGAACCCGCGGGGCCGGCAGGTGATCGGGCAGCGCGCCGAAGCGCGACACGATCGTGTCGACCGGCAGATGCGCGGCGTAGGCGATGAGCGAGGTGACCGCGACGGCGACGATGAGCCCCGGAAACCGCGGCCAGAGCCGGCGGAGCGCGATGATGCCGATGATCGTCGCGACGCCGATGGCGAGGCTCGCGGGATTGAACGTGGCCCGCGCGCCCCAGAGCGCGGGGATCAGCTCCACGAAATCCGCCGGCGCCTTGCCGAGCGTGAGCCCGAGCAGGTCCTTGATCTGGCTCGCGCCGATGATGACCGCGATGCCGATGGTGAAGCCGTTGATCACCGGTTCCGGCACGTATTCGACGAGGCTTCCGGCGCGCAGCCAGCCTGCGAGGATCAGGATGAACCCGGCCATGAAGGTCGCGAGAACGAGACCGTCGTAGCCGTGTGTCGCGATCACGCCGAAGACGACGACGATGAAGGCGCCGGTCGGGCCGCCGATCTGCACCCGGCTGCCGCCGAGCAGCGAGATCAGGAAGCCGCCGATGATCGCGGTGATCAGCCCCTCGGCGGGATTCGCGCCCGAGGCGATCGCGATCGCGAGGCTGAGCGGCAGGGCGACCATCGCCACGGTGACGCCGGCGATGGCGTCGGCGGTGAAGGCTGGAAATGAATAATGCGGTAGCGTCGTAAGGATCTTGGGTTTCATCTCATGTTCCCGGGGGTGGTGTCGCCGCGGAAAGGTGCCCGCGGCGGAAACCTGGGTGGCCGGGCCACGACGCGGACCCGGGCCACCATCGGCCGGGCTCGCGCCCGGCCTAGCCGCGCCAGAACGGATCGCGGCCGGCGAGTTCCTTCCAGAAGGCGAAGATCCGCGGCCGGTCCGCGACCACCCGCGCCGTCATCGTCCCGAGCAGCCAGCCCGCCGCGCGCTGCGCGGCCGGATCCGTCGCGCCGAGCGCCGCCTCCCCGGTGAGCCAGCCCCGCGCCATCGCCGCGTCGGTCAGGCTGCCGAACTTGTCCTGCAGATCCTTGATCGCCCGGACATAATGCGAGACCTCGCGACCGCCATAGATCGGGGCCAGCATCTCCACGCCGTAGCGCAGCTTCTTCAGCGCCTTGCGCAGGTCGTGCAGCTCATGCTCGTCGAGATGCTCCAGATGCTTCGCCCGCTTGCGCGCCGCCTTCAGGCGCTTGCCGAGCATCTGTCCCGCGACCTCGCCCACCGGCTGGGCCAGCCGCGCGGTCTGGTCATAATCGGAAGGGACGAGCCATCCCCGCGTCTCGATGAACTGGCCGAGATCGAACAGGAAGCGCACCCCCTCGGGTCCCGCCATCGCGGCGCGGGCGCGGGCGCGCTCCTGCTCCCGCCGCTCGGAGATCGCGGCGACGAGCGCGTCGCGGGCCGGCGCGTCGAGGCCGCTCTCGACGAGTTCGCCGATTTCCTCCTCGAGCACGTCGAGATCGCGGAGCGGGCTGATCGCCTGGCCAAGCGTCCGGGCCGTTTCCGACAGCCGCGCGCCCTCGCCGCCGGTGCCCAGCACCGGCTCGAAGAGCTTCAGCGCGGTCCGCAGCCGGCGCAGCCCGACGCGAAGCTGGTGCGCGCCCTCGGGCGCCGTCTCGTCGGCGAGCCGTTCCTGCTCCCGGGTGATCTGCGCGAAACAGTCGCGCAGGATGTCGCGCGCGACCTTCTCGGCCCCGCTCTTCGCGGAGAAATCGGGCGCCGCCGGCTTCTTCCGCGCCGCCGCGTCGTCCTCGCCCCGGGCGAGCGCGTAGCCGCGGGCGGACTTGTTGAGCTTCGCGAAGCGGATCGGGCCGGAGTGGAAAAGGCGCCGCGCCGCCGTGTAGACCGCCGCGACCGCGCCTTCCTTCAGTTCGAGTTCCGCCTCGAGAATCGGCTCGACCCGCGAACCGGCGACGATCTCGCCCTGGTCGATGCCGAGTTCCACCACGCCCTCGGGCATGCCGAGCACCTCGATCCGGCGCTTCACCCGCGTCTCGAACATCGGCGAGAGCGGCGCGCCGCCCGCGGCCCCGGTCACCGCGGCGAAGGCGGGATCCTTGCCCTCGAGCACGAGACGGGCGCCGGGCGCCGGGCATTCGACCTCCTCGTTGGCGAAGAGCCCCGCCACGTCGTCGCCGGTCCGGCGCTTGATCGTCTGGATCCAGCGCCGTCCCTCGCGGCGGAGCCGCAGCGCGATTCCGGCGCGCGCCAGCGCCTCGTCCGGCGTGTCGTAGTAGATCGAGACCAAATTCGCCGTCCGGCCCGGGCAGGTCCGCGTCTCGAGCGCCGGATCGCGCCTCAACCTCGCCTCCGCGCCCGGATCCAGCGTCAGTTTCAGTTCGACCTCGGTGGCCATCGGCCGCCCCCCTCCAGATCACAGAACAATGTCTGTTTCGCGAAAATCATGCTACCCTTTGCCCTTGGAACCGCTTTCCGCCAAGGGAATCAATGGCCGGAACCCGCGCAGATCGTCTCACTCTTCCGACGCGTTTCCCGCCTCCGATTGTCGCACCCATCGCTTCCCATACCCCCTCGCCGCCATGCGCGCGAGGTGGAGGTGTTCTTTGGCGGCGTTCCTTCCTCCGATCAAGGCCCCCCGGGCAATCCGACATGAGGTGACCATGGAGCTTCGCAGACCCGATCGCATGAAACTGAGACTCCGGCGCGCGCGCCGACCCATCTCGATCAGCGCCCTCGGAGCGGAGCACCGGACATGAACCCAGCGACCCTCGGCATCGCCGCCGATTTCGTCCGTTCCGGCATCGAGAAGGCCGGGATCCCCCTTACCCAGACTCTCGAGGCCTATCTCTCGATCACCTTCGCGCGGTTCATCCATTCGGAGATCCGCGTCGACATGCTGACGGTGCGCATCACCCGCGCGATGGACGAGCAGGCGCCGCGCGAGACGATGCGCGCGCTGGCGGACGAATGCCTGATCGCCACGGCCTTCTTCGGGCGCCGTCTGCGGCGCGCGGGCGCGATCCGGCATTATGTCGCGATGGGGCAGATGACCTACGACGCCGCCGACCTGACCGAACAGGCCTATGGTTTCGTCCACATGCGCGACGTGATCGCGAGCGCCGCGGAGCGCGACGGGCCGGAGGACCGCGCGGTGCTGTTCGACCAGGCGCGGGCGGGCAGCCGGACCGCGCGGGAGGAACTCGCGGATCAGAACGTGGTGATCGGACCATGGGCCAAACCACCGGGCGGGCTCATCTGGCGCTGAGAGGGCCGGCGCGGCGCGGCGATGCCCGCTACCGCGCCGGGCGGGGGAGGTGTATCCTGCGGGGCGGGGCTTCCGGTTGAGGCGATGCGATGCGCGCTTGTCTGGCCTTGGTGCTTGTCCTGCTGCCCGGCTTCGCCCCGGCGGCGAGCTGGCATCTCGATCCGAGTTCGACGGTTTCGGTCAGCGTTCCCTGGCGGGGCACGTCGGTGGCCGTCCGCTTCCCGGAACTCTCGGGCCAGATCGAGTTCGACGAGCGCGCGCCGGCGCGGGCGCGCGCGGTGATCGCGGCCGACACGACCCGGGCGACCACCGGTGTGGCGCCCGTGGACGCGCTGGTGCGCGGCGCGGGCTATCTCGACGCGGCCGAGTATCCAACCGTCACCTTCCGGCTCGATCAGCTGGTTCAGACGAGCAAGTCGACCGCCGATGTCACGGGGCGGCTGACGCTGAGGGGCGTGACCCGGCCGGTCTCCTTCCGCGCGAAGGTCTTCCGCTACGGTCCCGATCCCGCGGATCCGAGCCGTTTCGCGGCCGGGTTCGACATTTCGGGCGCCATCGACCGGACCCAGTTCGGCTCCACGGCCGGCGCGCCCGAGGTGGGGGTGGTGCTGCCGGTGGCGATCCACCTGCTGATGACGTCGGACTGAGGGGGCGGGACTTGCACGCGCGCAACACGGCGACGAGCTGGGGCTGGGTCGCGCGGGGCCTGCACTGGGCCGTGGCGGCCCTCGTGATCTTCCAGCTCGGTCTCGGGGTGAGCATGGTGCGGCTCGTCTCCGATCCGCTGCGGCAGTTCCCGCTCTACCAGACGCACAAGAGCTGGGGCTTCGTGATCTTCGCGCTGGTTTCCGCGCGGCTCGGCTGGCGTCTCCTCAACCGGGCGCCGGCGGATCCGCCGGCGATGCCACGCTGGCAGCGGCGGGCGGCGCATGCGACGCATGGCCTGCTCTACGCGCTCCTGCTCGCATTGCCGCTCTCGGGCTGGGTCTCGGCCTCGGCCTCGCCGACGCAGGATCTGTTCGGGATCCCGAACATGGTCTTCGACTGGTTCGCGCTGCCCGACCCCTGGGTGCCCGGCGACGCGCGGCTGGCGGATCTCGCGGCCTGGGCGCACACGGCGGCGGCCGTGGCGCTGGTCCTGCTGCTCGCGCCGCATGTCGGGGGCGCGGTCAGTCACCGGCGCGACGGCGTGCTGGCGCGGATGACCTTCGGCCGCTGAGAGGCCGCGCCCCTGGGGGCGCGGCCGGAACGCGGAAAATGTCAGCCGGCCTGCGGCGCCGGCTGCGATCGGCTCGCCATGAACTGGTCGAATTCCGCCTTGTCCTTGGCGGCGCGCAGCTGGTCGAGGAAGCTCGTGAACGCTTCCCGCTCCTCCTCGAGCCGGCGCAGGGTCTCCTCGCGATAGGCGTCGAAGGCGGTGTTGCCGGTCTTGCCGAAGTCGCGGGTCCGGAAATCGCGGGCCCGGCGGCCCCAGTGTTCGCAACGCATGCGCTTGCTCCAGATGATGTAGAAGAGAAGGGCGAGGCCGATCGGCCAGAACAGGATGAACCCGATGACCATCGCGGCGATCCAGGCCGCGCGGCCACGGTCATCGAGCCAGTCGCGAGACCGCCCGACCCAGGCGGTGAGAGTGTTCATCAGGCGCTCCTATGTTAATGTTATTAACATTCACATAGATTGGCGAACCGCGCGCGGCCTTCAAGGGGAGGGCGCCGAAAAATCGGATCAGAGCGGCAGGACGCCGAGGCCGCGCAGGTAGATGCCGGTGCCGGATTCGAGCATCTCCTCCGGCGTATAGGGCGCGCGGGCGCCCGGCGCGCCCCGGGCGAAGAGTTCGACGACGCCGTGGCTGAAGGCCCAGATGTGGTTCGCCACCATGGTCGGCGGCGGCCGCCGCTCCGGCGGCAGCTGCGCGCTCAGGAGTTCCGCGGCGCGGATCATCACGTCGAGCGCGCGCTGCGCGGCATGGGCCAGTTCGGACGTGCCGGTGAGCCCCGCCCCGGCTTCGAACATCGCCATGTAGAACCCGGGATGCGACCGCGCGAAGCCGAGATAGGCCCCGCCGGTGGCGGAAAAGGCGGAGAGGGGCGAGGGCCGGCCGCCGTCGAAGGCGCGCTCGAGCTGCTCTCCGAAGATGACGAAGCCCTGGCGGGCGACCTCCGCGACCAGATCCTCGCGGTTGCGGAAGTGGCGGTAGGGGGCGGCGGGGCTGACGCCCGCGGCGCGCGCCGCCTCGGCCAGCGTGAAGCCGAGCGGTCCCTTCTCCTCGATCAGCGCGATCGCGGCCTCGACCAGCGCCTGGCGCAGGTTGCCGTGATGGTAGGATCTGCGCTGCTCGGGGTCGCGGTCGGCCATGGCTTCCTCTAGCCGCTGCCCCGGAACCGGGCAAGGCGGGGCGCGGACAGCCTCAGGCGGATTCGCCGAAGCGGTTGGCGACGAGTTCGCGCAGCGCGGCGGCCAGCCCCTCGGCCTCGACGCCATCGACGCGGACGTCGATATGCGTGCCCTTGGCGGCGGCGAGCATCATCAGCCCCATGATCGAATCGCCCGAGACATCGAGCCCGTCGCGGCTCACCTCGGCGCGGGCGTCGTAGCGCTCCACCGTCTCGACGAACTTCGCCGAGGCGCGGGCGTGGAGACCCTTGTCATTGACGATTTCGAGGGTCATGCGGATGGCGGCGGCGTCGCTCACGATGGGAGCGGTGTCCCGTCGGGGCCGAATCCGTCGATGGAGTCGATATACTTGCGGCCGGCGGCGAGCGCGGTGGAGACGGCGTCGCCGAGCGCCATGCGCCGTGCCTTGGCGAGCTTGACGAGAAGGGGAAGGTTGGCGCCGTAGAGGACGGCGCGGCCGGGGTTCCTGCAGGCGCCGACGGCGAGATTGGAAGGGGTGCTGCCGAACATGTCGGTTACCACGACCACCCCTTGGCCCTCGTCCACCGAGGCGGCGGCCGCCTCGATCTCGGCCTGTTTCTTGCCGCAATCGTCGTCGGGGCCGATCGCCACCGCCACGGTGCCAGGATGCTTGCCCACGACATGCTCCATGGCCGCGAGATATTCGCCAGCCAGCCCGCCATGGGCGACAATAACGATTCCGATCACGCTACACCCATCCCCGGATCCAGAGCCGCGACCTTCGAAGCGCGCTCGAGATCCCTGTGCCGAATAGACACCTGCCATCCGTCCTCCGCAAGCGTTTTTGACAGCGCCTCGGTCACCGCGACGGAGCGGTGCCTGCCTCCCGTGCATCCCAATCCGATACCGAAGTAACTCTTTCCCTCCGCCCGATAGGCGGGCAGGAGGAAACGCAACAGATCGACGAGCCGCGTGTAGAAGGGGCCGAAGGCCGGATCCTCCCGCACGAAGTCGGCGACCGCCGGATCGCGCCCGTCCAGGGGGCGCAGTCCGAGATCCCAGTGCGGGTTCCGCAGAAACCGCACGTCGATCACCATGTCGACGCCCCGGGGTGTCCCGCGGGGATAGGAGAAGGACTGCAGCTCGATCGCGAGCTCGCCCCGCCTGTCCTCGGGCCCGAAGAGCCGCGCCATCTCCGCGCGAAGCTCGTGCGGGGTCATCTGCCCGGTCTCGACCAGCACGTCGGCGCGGTCGCGCAGCGGCGCGAGAAGCGCGCGTTCGCGCTCGATCCCCGCCTTCGGCGTCTCGGTCGGGCTCAGCGGGTGCCGGCGGCGGGTCTCGCTGTAGCGCCGGATCAGCGTGTCCGTGTCGCAGTCGAGATAGACGAGCGCCGGCCGCCGCCCCGCGAGTTCCGCCACCTCGTCCAGCGCGCCGAGCAGCCGGTCGACGCCGAATTCCCGGTTGCGCGCGTCGAGACCGACGACGACCGGGTGTTCGAGGGGCGGACCGGCGAAGAGGCGCGGAAAGAAGGAGAGCGGCAGGTTGTCGATGGCCTCGAAGCCGAGATCCTCGAGGGCCCGGATGGCCGTCGTCCGTCCCGCGCCGGCCGGGCCGGTGATGATCAGGATGTGCTGCCCCGCGGGAGCCTTGTGCGATTCAGTCACGGTGCGCCTGCTTTCGACCGCCCTCGGCGACGGATCCCATGAGCCGTCATTTCTCCTGGTACCGGGCGTTCCGCATCATAAACACCAACACTGCGTCAAGATTGGGCACTCCGCGGCCGAAAATCAACTCGACGTCGGTACCGAGCAGATCGATTACACGAAGTTGTGGCATCCGCGCCGCGGGTGCGAAGTCGAGATCGACCACCGTTGCGATCGCCACGTCGTCGAGCACCTGGTCCGTCCGCAGCAGGCCCACGCCACGCGCCTCGACAAGCCCCCGGAGCGGATCGACCGCGCGGGCGATGACGCTCGCCCCCCGGCGTTCCAGCGCGACCCGGTCGTCGGCGACGAGCACGCCCCCGAGCGCGATCAGCCGCAGCGCGAGGCCCGACTTGCCCGAGCCCGAGGCACCCTGGATCAGGACCGCGCGGCCGTCGATCGCGACGGCGGCGGCGTGGGCCACCAGCCTGGCGGGGGCGGGTGGGCCGGAGAGGCTCGCGTCCGGGGGGGATCTGTCGGGCATGACGCGACTCAAGAACGCTCAGGCATGCCAGCGTCGGGCGATGCGGCGGCGCAGCGTGTTGCTTTCCGTGAAAGCGAACGCAAGCGAACGCGCAGACCAACACGTAAGTACACATATGCCGAAGAAATGTGACGCTCGTATGGCTTTTTACCGTTCACGGCCCAAGGCTCCCTTCGCCTTTCGTGCTATAGATCAGGAGACGGCGGTTGTTCGCGGCTGCGAATATCGTCGTCTGTGATGACTTGTGCGGACTGGCCAGCGGGCTCCTCGCGGAGCGCGACCGACCTGTTTTAACCTTGGGGGAATTATCGCGTAATGACGATGGCGTTCAACAACATGCCGAAGACGGGTCAGTTCAGGACACTGGAGGAAACCGGCTTCCCCGGCGTCGCCCATGTTCATTACAACCTTCTGGAGCCCGCGCTCGTCGAGCAGGCGATCCGTCTTGGCGAAGGTCAGCTCGGTCAGGGCGGCGCCCTGCTCGTCACCACCGGCAAGCACACCGGCCGCTCGCCCAAGGACAAGTTCGTCGTGCGCGAGCCCTCGGTCGAGAAGTCGATGTGGTGGGAGAACAACGCCCCGATGGCGCCCGAGGCGTTCGAGGCGCTGAAGGCCGACATGAAGGCGCATATCCAGGGCGGCGAGCTCTTCGTGCAGGATCTCTACGCCGGCGCGGATCCCGAGTTCCGGCTCAACGTGCGCGTCATCACCGAACTCGCCTGGCACGGCCTCTTCATCCGCCACATGCTGCGCCGGCCGGAGTTCGAGGAACTGGCGAACTTCCTTCCCGAGTTCACCATCCTGAACTGCCCGAGCTTCAAGGCCGACCCCGAGAAGCACGGCTGCCGCTCCAACACGGTCATCGCCGTCTCCATGGAGCAGCGCCTCGTGCTGATCGCCAACACCGGCTACGCGGGCGAGAACAAGAAGTCGGTATTCTCGATCCTGAACTATCTCCTGCCGGAGAAGGGCGTCATGCCGATGCACTGCTCGGCCAACCACGCCAAGGACGATCCGGAGGACGTGGCGGTGTTCTTCGGCCTTTCGGGCACCGGCAAGACCACCCTCTCGGCCGACCCGGGCCGTGTCCTGCTCGGCGACGACGAGCATGGCTGGTCGGACCGCGGCACCTTCAACTTCGAGGGCGGCTGCTACGCCAAGACGATCAACCTCTCCGCCGAGGCGGAGCCGGAGATCTACAAGACCACCTCGATGTTCGGCACCGTGATCGAGAACATGGTCTACGACCCGCGCACCCGCGAGCTCGACTTCGCCGACGACAGCCTGACGGCGAACATGCGCTGCGCCTATCCGCTGTCGGCGATCTCGAACGCCAGCGCGACCTCGCTCGGCGGCACGCCGAAGAACGTGATCATGCTGACCTGCGACGCCTTCGGCGTCCTGCCGCCGATCGCGCGGCTGACGCCGGCGCAGGCGATGTATCACTTCCTCTCGGGCTTCACCTCGAAGGTGGCGGGCACCGAGCGGGGCGTGACCGAGCCGCAGCCGACCTTCTCGACCTGCTTCGGCGCGCCCTTCATGCCGCGGCGTCCGGAAGTCTATGGCGCGCTGCTGCGCGACAAGATCGCGGAGACCGGCTCCTCCTGCTGGCTCGTCAACACCGGCTGGACCGGCGGCGCCTTCGGCTCCGGCAAGCGGATGCCGATCGCGGCGACGCGGGCGCTCCTGACCGCCGCGCTGAACGGCTCGCTGAACGGTGTCGAATTCCGCGTCGATCCGAACTTCGGCTTCGAGGTTCCGGTCGCGGTCGACGGCGTCGACCCGGCGCTGCTCGACCCGCGCGGCACTTGGGCCGAGCCGGAAGCCTATGACGCGCAGGCGAGGAAGCTGGTCGAGATGTTCTCGGCGAACTTCGCGCAGTACGCCGAACACGTGGAAGACGACGTCCGCGCGGCCGCGATGTGACGTTGCCGGGGGCTGGCCGCGACGGGGATCGCGGCCGCCCTCCCCTCCGGGACCGCGCGCGGGGCGGACATCCGTCCGCCTCCCCCCCACGCGCGCGGGCGCCCGGAAAATCTCTCAGAGCCCGGCGCTCCGGCGCAGCAGGTTCAGCCCCGACAGGATC
Source organism: Amaricoccus solimangrovi (assembly GCF_006385685.1). GTDB lineage: Bacteria > Pseudomonadota > Alphaproteobacteria > Rhodobacterales > Rhodobacteraceae > Amaricoccus > Amaricoccus solimangrovi. Next base: position 37,650 of record NZ_VFRP01000023.1, read on the forward strand.
AGCACCACGAGCGTGACCTTGCGGAACAGGTTCTGGTCGAGCCTGTCATGCACTTCGTAGCCGATGAACATGCCGATCAGGGTCGGCGCGACGAGGATCGCGGAGACCGGCAGCGTGGTCGTGTTCAGGATGCCCGAGCGCAGATGCGCGAAGAAGAGCAGCAGCGCGCCGAGGAAGAAGGTGATGCTCTGCGCCCGGATCATCTCGGCCTTCGGCAGCCGGATCGCCAGCAGATACATGATGAGCGGCGGCCCCCAGATCCCGGCGATTCCGCCCAGCACGCCCGAGAGCGCGCCGGCGACATATTCCGCGAGGCGCGCGTGGCGCGGCGCGAAGCTCGGCCGCCAGCCCAGCAGCTGTGAGGCGCCGGCGCAGGTGATGGCGAGCCCGATCACGCCGTAGATCGTCGCGTCCGACATCGCGGTGACGAGCTGCGCGGCGAGCACGATGACCACGACGAAGACGAGGTTCAGCCGCCAGAACCTCCGCAGGCTGCCCCAGGCCTCGCCTCCGCCGTTGCGAAGCGCCTGGATGAGGTTGGAGACGAGGATCGGCATGATCAGCAGCGCGACCGAGGTCTTGCCCGGGAGGAAGGACGCCATGACGCTGAGCGCGATCAGGGGAAGGGCGAAGCCGACGACGCCCTTGGCGAACCCGCCGATCCCCATGCCGAGCGTCGCGGTGACGAGGCCCGCGGTTCCGTAGGCGGCGAGGAAGGCTTCCAATTTCATGATCTCCGGGAGGGCGGTACGCTTCGTTTCGCAAGCGGGGCGAGGGAAGGCAATGCTAATAAAATTCCCGGATAAACCGTACCAACGTAGTAATATTTCTCTCCAATTGACGAGGCTCGGGGTTCTGTCTAGGGTGCGCGGCAACTGCGAAGCAGATTCCGCGGGTGCGATGGAGCGCATCCGCGCGAGACCGGAACCCGACGCCAGAGGATGAAGATGACCGAAGCCGCCCGCGCCCTTGAGCAAGACCCCATCCTGCTGCCGAGCCTGCGCGCCGATTGCGCCGAGGCGGTGGAGGCGGCCGAGGCGGTGCTCGCCGCCTGCCGCGCGGCGCTCGGCGCGCGGGTCTCGACCGGCGGCCGCGTCTCGAACAGGGCGCTGGAAGCCGACCAGTTCGCCGCGCACGGCCTCTCCTGGATCGCCACCTATGTGGAGAGCCTGCGCCAGATGCTCGGCTGGGCCGACCGGCTCAGCGAGGCGGGGGCCTTCGGCGAGATGGAGGCGCTGATCCTGCGGATCACCTTCGGCGAATACCTGAGCCAGCTTCGGGGCGGCATCCCGATGTCCCAGGGCGAGGTGGCGCGGATCTTCGATCTCGGCGTCACCGAGGAGCAGGCGGCGCCGCTGGCGAGCCCGGCGGTGATCGGCCTGAGCCGCCGGGGCAACAGCGACGCGGCGCGCGCGCGCCTCGTCGAACTTATGATGGCGGGCCACGGCTCCGCCACCTTCGGCGCCACCGGGCTCGACGACGAATACGAGATGGTCCGCGACCACTTCCGCCGCTTCGCCGAGGACAAGGTCGTGCCCTTCGCCCATGAATGGCATCTGAAGGACGAACTCATCCCCATCGAGATCGTCGAGGAGATGGGCGAACTCGGTGTCTTCGGCCTGACGATCCCCGAGGAATACGGCGGGGCGGGCATGTCCAAGACGGCGATGTGCGTGGTCTCGGAGGAGCTGAGCCGCGGCTATATCGGCGTGGGGAGCCTCGGCACGCGCTCCGAGATCGCGGCGGAACTGATCCTCGGCGGCGGCACGGCGGAGCAGAAGGCGGAATGGCTCCCGAAGATCGCCTCCGCCGAGATCCTGCCGACCGCGGTCTTCACCGAGCCCAATACCGGCTCCGACCTTGGCAGCCTGCGCACCCGCGCGACGCGCCAGGGCGATGACTGGGTGGTGACCGGGAACAAGACCTGGATCACCCACGCCGCCCGCGCCGACGTGATGACGCTGCTCGTGCGCACCGATCCGGCGACGACCGACTATTCCGGCCTCTCGATGCTGCTCGCGCCGAAGCCGCGCGGGACCGAGGAAGCGCCGTTCCCGGCCGAGGGGATGACTGGCGGCGAGATCGAGGTGCTCGGCTACCGCGGCATGAAGGAATATGAGCTCGGCTTCGACGGATTCCGGGTGCCGGCCGCGAACCTGCTCGGGGGCGTCGAGGGCCAGGGCTTCAAGCAGCTGATGCAGACCTTCGAGAGCGCGCGCATCCAGACCGCGGCGCGCGCCATCGGCGTCGCGCAATGCGCGCTCGAACTCGGGATGCGCTACGCGGAGGAGCGCAAGCAGTTCGGCAAGGCGCTGGTCGCCTTCCCGCGCGTCTACGGCAAGCTCGCGATGATGGCGGTCGAGATCATGATCGCCCGCCAGCTCTCCTACCACGCCGCGCGCGAGAAGGACGAGGGGCGGCGCTGCGACCTCGAGGCGGGGATGGCGAAGCTCCTCGGCGCGCGCGTGGCCTGGGCCTCGGCCGACAATGCGCTGCAGATCCACGGCGGCAACGGCTTCGCGCTTGAATATCCGGTCAGCCGCGTGCTCTGTGACGCGCGCATCCTGAACATCTTCGAGGGCGCGGCCGAGATCCAGGCGCAGGTGATCGCCCGCCGTCTGCTGGAGAATCGCAATTGATCCGACGCCTGATCGCATTGGCGGCGCCGTTCGCGGTCGCCGCCTGTGTCTACGCCGCCGAGGAGCCCGCGGTGCCCGAGGGTAACTGGCTGCTGCCCGGCACCAGCTGGAAGCTCGTGGAACTCGACGGCGCGCCCTTCACCGCGAACGCGGTGGCGACACTGACCGAGGATGGCCGCATCGCCGGCCAGGCGCCCTGCAACACCTTCAGCGCCGAATACGGCGGGCACTGGCCGGCCATCACCTTCACGCCGACGGCGCGGACCCGGCGTGCCTGTCCCGATCTCGCCGCCGAGAACGCGTTCTTCGCCGCGCTCGGGAAGGTGAACCACGGCGAGATGCTGGAGGATTCGATGCTGCTGACCGGGCCGGACACGCGGCTCAGGCTCGTCAAGGTGCCGGCGCCGGAGTGATCCGGCCGGCCGCGCTCAGCCGTGCCGCCGCAGGATCGCCTCCGCCGCCCGGTCGCGCGCGGCGGGCAGCCGTTCGCGGGGCAGGGCGGGGCCAAGCCGCGCGTCGAGGAAGAAGCCGGTCAGCGCCAGGGCGGCGCGCAACTGCGCCGGATCGCGGGTCGGCTCTCCCGTCCGCAGGAAGGCCGGCAGGGCAAGCAGCCGGGGCGCCCAGGGCGCGCCCGCCTCGGCGCTGACCGCGATACCCGACTTCGGCGAGACATAGATCAGATCCTCGCGCCGCCCCGTCGCCGCGCAGCGCGTGAGATCGAGGCCGAAGCCCAGATCCTCGAGCAGCGCGAGTTCCCAGAGCGCGTAGCGCGAAGGCCAGTCAGGCTCGCGCCCCAGCGCCGCGACGAGGTCGCGCGTCAGCGCGTAGAGTTCCGGATGCGCCGCCCGTTCCGGCAGGCCCGCCGCCGCGAGCGCCGCGATGGATTGCAGCGCCGCGAGCGCCGGCCCGTCGTCGAGCAGCCGGGCGGAATGCGGGGTCAGGAGGTCGAGGCGGAAGGCGCCGAGCTGCTCCTCGACGCGGGCCGACCATTCGGCGGAGACCTCGGCGCCCGGTTGCAGGATCGGCGCCATCCGCCGCCCGCCGCCGCCCCGCACGACGCCGGCGTGCCGGCCATGGGCGGCGGTGAAGATCTCGACGATGGCCGCGGATTCGCCGTGCCGCCGCGCCGAGAGCAGGATCCCTTCGTCGCGCCATTCCATGCCGTCGCCCGTTCGCCTTTCCCCCGGATGGCGGGGCCGAGGCCCGCCCTACAGGCCGGGCTCGTCGAGGAGGGTCCGGCCGGCGCGGTCCTCGATCTCGATCACCCAGAGGTCGGGGTCGTTCGCCCGCTGCCGGGAGAGCGCCGCGTCCACCTCCGCCTCCGCGCCCTCCGCGAGCACGAGCCAGACCCGCTCCCCGGACATCAGGTCGTAGCCGCGCTGGAACGCCTTCGCCTTGCCGTCGAGCGTGGCGCATTTGACGATCACCGCCCCCGCCGTCGCATCCCCCCTCGCCACCACATAGGCCGGGATGTCGGCGAGACGAAGCCGCGCCAGATAGGCGTGGACCCAGAAATCCGCTGTCAGCCGGGCGCTCAGGTCTCGCCGTCCCGGAAGTCGAGCCCCATCTCGGTGAAGCGCTCCGCCTCGTCGAGCCAGTTCGGCCGCACCTTCACCATCAGGAAGAGATGCACCTCGCGCCCGAGGAAGGCCTTGATCTCCTCGCGCGCGGCCTTGCCGACCGCCTTGATCGTCTCTCCCTTCGGACCGAGCGCGATGCCCTTGTGGCCCTCGCGCGCGACATAGATCACCTGGTCGATCCGGACCGAACCGTCCTTGCGCTCCTGCCAGCTCTCGGTCTCGACCGTCAGCTCGTAGGGCAGTTCCTGGTGCAGCCGGAGCGTTAGCTTCTCCCGGGTCATCTCGGCGGCGATCATGCGCGAGGGCAGGTCGGCGATCTGGTCCTCGGGATAGAGCCACGGCCCCTCGGGCACCTCGCCCGCCAGCCAGCGGCGCAGGTCCTCGACGCCGTGGCCGCGCTCGGCGGAGATCATGAAGGTGGCGGTGAAGGGGAAGGCCGCGTTCATCTTCGCGCTCAGTTCGAGCAGCGCCTCGGCCTTCACGCGGTCGATCTTGTTGATCGCGAGCGCGACGCGCCGGCCCTTCGGCAGCTGGTTCGCGATCGTCTCGATGATGGTCTCGACGCCCTCGGTCAGGCCCCGGTGCGCCTCGATCAGCAGCACGACCACGTCCGCGTCCGCCGCGCCGCCCCAGGCGGCCTTGACCATCGCCCGGTCGAGCCGCCGCCGCGGCCGGAACAGGCCCGGCGTGTCGATGAAGACGAGCTGCGCGGCGCCCTCGATCGCGATGCCGCGGATGCGCGCGCGCGTCGTCTGCACCTTGTGGGTGACGATCGAGACCTTCGCGCCGACCATCCGGTTCAGCAGCGTCGACTTTCCGGCGTTCGGCTCGCCGATCAGCGCGACGAGGCCACAGCGGGTCTCCGTCATTTCTCAGCCTCCACCCGGGCGAGGAGTTCCTCCGCCGCCTTCTGCTGCGCCGCGCGTTTCGACGCGGCGCGTCCCTCGGCCGCGCGCCCGTCGTCGAGCCGCGCCTCGACGAGGAAGACCGGGGCGTGATCCGGCCCCTCGCGGGCGATGTCGGCGTAGACGGGCGGGTTCTGCCCGCGCGCCTGCGCCCATTCCTGCAGCGCGGTCTTGGCATCGCGCCCCTGGCCGCGCGCCCGGGCGATCCGCTCGCCCCAGAGCCGCAGCACGAGCGCGCGGGCGGCGTCGAAACCGGCGTCGAGATAGACCGCCGCGATCACCGCCTCCATCGCATCGCCCAGAAGCGCCGTCTTGCGCCGGCCGCCGGACAGCATCTCGGAACGTCCGAGCCGGAGCGCCGCGCCGATGTCGACGCTCGCCGCGACCTCGGCGCAGGTTTCCTTGCGCACGAGCAGGTTGAGCCGGGGCGCCAGTTCGCCCTCCTCGGCGACGCTGTCCTCGGCCAGCAGCGCCTCGGCGATGACGAGGCCGAGCACCCGGTCGCCGAGAAACTCCAGCCGCTGGTTGTCCATCCGCCCCATGACGGACGGATGGGTCAATGCCTCGATCAGCAGGTCGGGATTCCCGAACCGATGGCCCAGCCGCTCCGCCGCCGCCGCCATCGTCTGGCTCAGCTTCATTCGACGGCCTTGAGGAACCGGTCCGGACGCCAGGTCCAGAAGGCGAGCATCGAGGAGCCGCCGGAGGAGAAGATGATCCGGTCCGCGCGGCCGATCAGGTTCTCGAAGGGCACGAAGCCGACGCCGCCGGCCGAGCGCGGGAAGCGCGAGTCCATCGAGTTGTCGCGGTTGTCGCCCATGAAGAAGAACTCGCCCTCGGGCACGGTGAAGGCGGGGGTGTTGTCGCCGAATCCGTTCTCGATATCGAGGATCGCGTGCTTCTTCCCCTCGGGCAAGGTCTCGACATACTGGTCCGCCTCGCAATCGCCGCCGGGCGCGACGGGGCGGTTCTTGCAGCGGGGCATGTTCGCCATCGGCCCCTGCGGATCGTTCAGCTCGTGGAAGGTGCCGTCGGGGGCGATCGGAAGTTCCTCGCCGTTGATGTAGAGCCGGCCCTCGATCATCTGGATCGTGTCGCCAGGCAGGCCGATCAGCCGCTTGATGTAGTCCGTGCCGTTGGTCGGGTGCTTGAACACCACCACGTCGCCGCGCTTCGGCTCGCGCCCCAGGATGCGTCCGTCGATCGGGCAGAGCGAGAAGGGGCATGAATAGCGCGAATAGCCGTAGGCCATCTTGTTGACGAAGAGGAAGTCGCCGATCAGCAGCGTGGGCTTCATCGAGCCCGACGGGATCCAGAACGGCTGGAAGAACAATGTCCGGATCAGCCCCGCGAGCAGGAGGGCGTAGACGATCGTCTTGACCAGCTCGAGAAATCCGCCCTTGGCCTTGGTCTTCGCCGCCATGTCCCGCCTTCCGATCCAGTGCGCGCGCCTCCGCGCGGACCGCGCGCCGAACGGCCTTGTCGCCCCTCGGCCCGGGCCTGTCAAGGCGAGGGCGGAGCGGGGCCGGCGGCGGAAGAGCGTACTCGCCATGGTGTGGGAGCGCCGCTAGAGTGCGGGCCATGCCAAGGATCCTCCTCTCCCGTCTGCTCCTTCCTTTCGCCCTGCTTCTCTCCGCCGCCACGACGGCGCGGGCGGATTGCGTCGTGCTGCTCCACGGGCTCGGGCGCTCGGGAAGTTCCTTCCTCGTCATGGAGGAGGCGCTCGACGCCTATGGCTTCACGGTCGTGAACAACGGCTATCCTTCCACCGAGGCGACGGTCGAGCGGATGTTCGACTACGTATCGGCGGCGGTGAAGGAATGCGGCGCGCAGAAGGTGAATTTCGTCACCCATTCCATGGGCGGCATCCTCGTCCGGGGCTGGCTGGCGGCGAACCGGCCCGCGAACCTCGGGCGGGTCGTCATGCTGGCGCCGCCGAACCAGGGATCGGAGGTGGTGGACGCCTTCGGCGAGATGGCGATTTTCGAGCATCTCACCGGCCCCGCGGGCCAGCAGCTCCGCACCGGGCCGGAGGGGATCGCCGCGCTGCTCGGCCCGGTCGATTTCGACCTCGGCGTGATCGCGGGCGACCGCTCGATCAACCCGCTGTTCTCGGCCGTCATCCCCGGCGCGGATGATGGCACCGTGTCGGTGGAGAGCACGCGGATCGACGGGATGGCCGACCATCTCGTGGTTCACACGACCCACACCTTCCTGATGAACAACCCGCTGGTGATCGCCCAGGTCATCGGCTTCCTCGAGACGGGGGAGTTCGACCACGACCTCACCATGTCCCAGGTGCTCCAGCGCATGATGCGCCGCTGAGCCCTCACGGCGCCTCGGCCGCCGGCCGGGGGGCGAATTCCGCGAGCAGATGCCGGCGCAGCGTCGGGATCCGGTCCGCGAAATCCGGCGCGAAGGTGAAATAGGCGGCGCCGCCCGGCGCCTCGCGCGCGTCGAGCATCCGCGCCCCGGGCGGGAGGCCGAAGAGCAGCGTCACCAGCACGTCGCCGCTGACCCAGGGATCGTCATACCAGAAGGTGTGCGAGGTCCGCGACAGGGTCGGGATCGTCTCCGGCGAGACCTGGACCACGTCGAGCTCGCCGCGGCTCACCGCCCCGAGCAGGGTCCGCGTCTGCGTCTCGCTCAACTCGCGCAGGTCGGGCCGTCCGGCGCGGCTGGCGCGGTTCATCACCTGGGCGAGGCGGAGCGCGCTGTCGTTGAGATTGATCGCCGCCGTCACGCTCCCGGCTCTGGGCGCATAGGCGGCGAGATCGTCGACGAAGTCGCGGAAATCCGCGTCCGGCGCGGCGTGATAGACGTTGCCGAGCCGCGCCGCTATCCCGGGCCGCTCCCGGCCGAGTTCCCCGAGCGCGGCGCTTCCGACCGTGCCGCCGGCGCTGTAGGTGAAGACGTCGACCTTGCGCGCGCGGGTATGGGTGGCGAGCAGTCCGATCAGGTCCGCGAGATGCGGCGCGCCGCCGAAGGCGGTCTCGATGTCGCTCGGGTAGCGCAGGAAGTTCTCCGCCGTCGGCCAGGCGAAGAGCACGACGACGGCGTTCTGGCCGGTGAAGTGCCAGAGCTGCGCGGCCTGCCCCGCGGCGCGTTCCACGGTGGTGTTGGCGCCGTGGACATAAACGATGACATCGCTGCCCGGTCGGCGCGCGAGCGTCCCGTCGATCCGCCCGAGCCAGTCCGCCGTCTCGGGATCGAGCGGCGCGTCGGGCTCCTGCGACGCCTCCTCGCGCATCCGTTCGAGATTGATGAAAGGCCGGTCGCTGGTCGGACCGCCGGTCGACCATTCGTAGAGCTGCGCCCAGGTAGTCCCCTCGTTCCCGACCCGCAGCCCCGCCGTGCCGAAATGGAGCGCGCGATCCGGCGCGATCGTGTAGATCCGGTTGTCGCGCGGGCCGATCGGCAGCCGGTTCGTCGCGTAATAGACCTCGAGCCGGCTGTCCTCCGGGGTTTCGCCGGACGCGCCGAAGATCCCCTCGCCACCGTCCTGGACGATCAGCGGCGGCGGCATCAGCCGCATCGGCGGGTGGTAGAAGGCGAAGGCCAGCGTCACGCCGACGATGGCGCCGAGCACAAGAAGCGGGACGACATATTTCCTGCGCAAGGCCGAACTCCCGGAAGCGTATCCCGTCCGGGTAGCGCGGGGGCGGGCGGGGGTCCAGACGGGGCGGGGCGGGACGCGGAGAATTTTACGCGCTTCACGAACGTTTAAGGACCGTGCGCTTAGGTAAACCGGTGTTCAGCGTGAGGAGTGCTCCATGGATCAGCCTGCGTCGGATTTCCTTCGTTTCCCCGGAGCGCCCGCGGACGCGGCGGCCCGCCGCGCGGCGGAACTGGGCGCCTCGCGGCTCGAGGCGCGGGCGCGCATCCGCTTCGCGGTGGCCCGCGCGCTCGCCCAGGGACGCCTCGTCTTCCACTATCAGCCCGTGGTTCGCGCCGAGAATACCGGCTTCGTCGCCTTCCACGAGATGCTGGCCCGGCTCAGGCTGCCGGATGGCAACGTGCTGGCGGCGGGGGCCTTCCTCCCGCTGGTCGGCGACGAGGAGCTTGGCCGGGAGATCGACCGGCTGGCGCTCGGCCAGGCCCTGACAGCCCTCGGCGCGGATCCGCGGCTCCGGCTTTCGATCAACGTCTCGCCGCGCACGATGGGCGACCCCGAGTGGCTTGCTCTCCTCGCCGGCGAGACGCGCCGGAGCGTGACCGGGCGGCTCATCCTCGAACTGACCGAGGATTCCGCGATCGAGGACGTCGGCCAGACGCGGGATTTCGCCGCGCATGTCCAGGGCTTCGGCTGCGCGCTGGCGCTCGACGATTTCGGCGCGGGCGCGACCGGCTTTCGCCACTTCCGCGAGTTGCGCTTCGATCTCGTCAAGCTCGACGGCGATTTCGCGCGCGGCGTACACGCGGCGCGGGACGCGCAGGTGCTGGTCGAATGCCTCGGCGCGGTGGCGCGGCATTTCGACATGCTGGTGGTGGCCGAGCGGGTCGAGGATCCCGCCGACGCCGCGTGGCTGCGCGGGCGGGGGATCGACTGCTTCCAGGGCTATCTCTTCGGCCGCCCGGCCGAGCGGCCGGAATTCCCGTCGCTGCCCGCGGCCCGGCGGGCCGCCGGCTGAGGGCGCTCCGGGTCCGGGGTCATTCCCGGGCGCGCAACACCCGCGCCGGTCTGGCGCGGAGCGGCCGGAGCGCGAAGACGAGCCCGGCGACGAGGCTCGCGAGCGCGCCGCCAGCCACGACGAAGAGGGCCGAGCCCGGGGCGAAGACGTAATCCGCCTCCATCACGCGCGCGGTCACCCACCAGCCCGCGCCCAGCCCCGCGATCACCGCGACGACACCCGCCGCGAGGCCGGCCAGCGCGGAGCGGAGCGCGAAGCTCGCGAGTACGCGCGCGCGCGTCGCGCCGAGCGTCCTCAGCACCGCCGATTCATAGACCCGCGCCCGCTGCCCGGAGGCGGCGGCGCCGATCAGCACGATGATCCCCGTCAGGAGCGTCGCCCCCGCCCCCCAGCGCGTCGCGGCCGAGATCGAACGCAGCGCGTCCGAGGCCTGGTCCATCGCCTCGCGCACGCTGATCGCGGTGATGTTGGGCGCGTCGGCGGTGACCGCGCGCAGAAGCGGCGCCTCGGCCTCGGGCCCCGCGTAGACGGTGGCGATGTTGCCGTGCGGCGCGCCGGCGAGGGCCGCGGGGTTCAGGATCATCAGGAAGTTGATCCCCATCGAGCGGAAATCGACCCGGCGCAGGCTGGTGATCGTCGCCGTCAGGTCGCGGCCGAGCACGTTGAGCGTCACCTTGTCGCCGAGCCTGAGGCCAAGCTCGCCCGCCTCCTCCTCGGCGAAGCTCATCCGGGGCTCGCCGGCATAGTCCGCGGGCCACCATTCCCCTTGCGTGATGGTCGTGCCGGGCGGCGGCGCGGCGGCGTAGGTCACCCCCCGGTCGCCCGAGAGCGCCCAGTGGCCGTGGCCGACCGCCTCCCGCGCCGGGACGCCGTTGATCCGCGTGATCACGCCGCGCAGCATCGGCGCGGTCTCCACGCGCTCGACGCCGGGCTCGCTCTCGGCGGCGGAGACGAAGCGGGCGAGCTGGTCGTCCTGGATGTCGACGAAGAAGAAGGCCGGCGCCCGGTCCGGCAGTTCCGCGGCGACGAGGTGGCGCATGTTGTAGTCGATCTGCCCGATCCCGGCGAGGACGGCGAGGCCGAGGCCGAGCGAGAGCACCACCGCCGCCGTCTCGCCGGACGGGCCGCCGAGCGCGGCGAGCGCCCAGCGCAGCGCCGGCCGCCCCCCGCTCAGCCGGCTCCGCGCGGCGCGGCGGGCGGCGAGGCGAAGCCCGAGCGCGGCGGCGAGGAGGAGCGCCAGCGCGAAGACGAGCCCGCCGACCGTGGTCAGCGCGAGGCGCGTGTCGCCCGAGAGCCGGACCGCGAGCGCGATCAGCAGCGCCACGAGCGCGAGGATCGCCGCGAGGAAGACGGGGGCGGGCCAGCGGCGCCGGGTCTCGATCTCGCGGAAGAGTTCCGCGGCGCGGATGTCGCGGGCGCGGGCTAGCGGCCAGAGCGTGAAGATGAGCGCGGTCAGCCCGCCGTAGACCGCGGCCTCGACGAGCGGCCGGGCGTAGAGCCCGAAGGCCGCGGGCATCGGCAGCCGGCTTTCGATCAGTGGCGCGGCCGCGAGCGGCAGGCCCGCGCCGAGGGCGAGGCCGAGCGCGATGCCGAGCGTGGCGACGAGGCCGATCTGGATCAGATAGACGAGCAGGACCGTGTTGCTCTCCGCGCCGAGGGTGCGGAGCGTCGCGATCGTCTCCTTCTTGCCGTCGAGATGCCCGCGCACCGCCGCGCCGACGCCGACGCCGCCGACGGCGAGCCCCGCGAGTCCCATCAGCACGAGGAAGGAGCCGAGCCGGTCGACGAAGCGCCGCAGGCTCGGCGTCGCGTCGCGCCGGTCGCGCCATTGCAGGCCGGCGTCGGCGAAGGCCGCGCGGGCGGCGTCGCGGAGCTGGTCGAGATCGGTTCCGGGGGCGAGGCGGAGGCGGTATTCTGAATCGAACAGCGATCCCTCGCCGAGCAGGCCGCTCCCGGCGAGGTCGGCGCGCCTGACGATCACGCGCGGGCCGAGGGTGAAGCCGGCCCCCGCGCCGTCGGGCTCGGTCACGATCCGGTCCGCGATCCGGAACCGTTGCGTGCCGAGCGTCACCACATCGCCGGGCCGGAGGCCGAGCCGGTCGAGCAGCAGCCCCTGCGCGACCATCCCGGGCAGGCCGTCGCGCGTCGCGAGCGCGTCGCGGAGCGTTCCTCCGCCCGCGAGCGTGACGGCGCCGATCAGCGGATAGGCGTCGTCGATGCCCTTCACCTGCACCAGCCCGGTCCGGCGTGCATCGCCCGCGCCGGTCGCGACCATGGAGCGGAAATCGACGATTTCGGACACGACGGCCGCGTGCCGGTCCATCCAGCCCCGCTCCTCCCCGGTCGCGAAGCGATAGGCGAATTCCATCTTCGCGTCGCCGCCCAGCATCGCCGCCGCTTCCCGCTCGAGCCCGTGCTCGATCGCGCTTCGCACCGTCCCGACGGCGGCGATGGCGGCGACGCCGAGGGTGAGGCAGATCAGCAGGATGTAGAAGCCCCTGAGGCCGCCGCGCAGTTCCCGCGTCGCAAGGCGCCAGGCGACGGGGATCATTCGGCCGCCTCGGCATAGGTTTCGAGCGCGCCGTCGCGCAGTCCCAGCACCCGGTCGCAGCGCCGTGCGAGATCCGGCGCGTGGGTGACGAGGACGAGCGTCGCGCCATGCCGGTCGCGCAGTTCGAAGAGCAGCCGCATGATCGCCTCGCCGGTCGCGCCGTCGAGATTGCCGGTCGGCTCGTCCGCGAAGAGGATGCGCGGCCGCGTCACCGCCGCCCGGGCCAGCGCGACGCGCTGCTGCTCGCCGCCCGAGAGCTGCGCCGGATAGTGGTCGCGCCGCGCGCCGAGGCCGACCGCGTCGAGTTCGGCCCGCGCGCGGCCGAAGGCGTCGCGCGCGCCCGCGAGTTCGAGCGGGGTGGCGACGTTCTCGATCGCGGTCATCGTCGGGATCAGGTGGAAGGACTGGAAGACCACGCCGACATTGCCACGCCGGAAGCGCGCGAGCGCGTCCTCGCCGAGCGCGGTCAGCTCCTGCCCGAGCACCGTGATCCGTCCCGAACTCGCCGCCTCGAGCCCGGCCATCAGCATCAGGAGCGAGGATTTCCCCGATCCGGAGGGACCGACCAGCCCCAGCGTCTCGCCGGGTTCAACCCTCAGCGAGATGTCGCGAAGGATATTGACCGGTCCGGCGTTGCCCATGAGGGTGAGCGTCACATCTTCGAGGGCGATGACCGGGGACGACATGCGGATTTCCTGCTGGGGACGATGCTCTCCGGGATATGGGACAAGGGCCCGGCGGGGCAACGGCGTCGCGGAACACGTCCGGGCGATCGTTCTGGGGTTTGTTGTCGCAGTCGCCGCCGCGCTGCCCGCGGCCGCGGCCACAAGGATCGTCGCGCTGGGCGATTCCCTGACCGCGGGCTATGGCCTTCCGCCCGAGGAGGGTTTCGTGCCGAAGCTCAACGCCTGGCTCGCGGCGAACGGGGCGGGGGACGTGGAGGTGGTCAACGCCGGCGTCTCGGGCGACACCACGGCGGGCGGTCTCGCGCGGCTCGACTGGACGCTCGGCGAACCGGCGGATGCGATGATCCTGGAGCTTGGCGCCAACGACATGTTGCGCGGGCTGGATCCGGCGGCGGCGCGGAGCAATCTCGACCAGATCCTGACCCGGGTCACCGCGAAGGGGATGCCGGTCCTGCTGGCCGGCGTGCCGGCGATCGGCAATTTCGGGCCCGAGTATCAGGCGGGCTTCGCCGCGATCTACGCCGATCTCGCGAAGCGGCACGATGCGATCCTCTACCCCTCCTTCTTCGCCGGGCTGACCGAGGGGCGAAGCCAGTCGGAGGCCCGCGCCCTGATCCAGGGCGACGGGCTGCATCCGAACGCGGCGGGGGTCGATGCCATCGTCGCGGATATCGGGCCGGTCGTGCTCGACCTCGTGGCTCGGGCGAAGTAGGGCGGACCTCGGTCCGCCATCCCTCTCGAGCGTCCCCCGGTCAGAACCTGAGCGGACGCTTGATCTCCTCGTCCACCTCGGCGCGGGTCACGCCGATGTCGCGGAGCATGCGGTCATCCAGGGACGCGAGGGTCCTGCGCTGCCGATAGAGGGCATCGAGGGCTACCAGACGGTCCAGGATGCCGCGCATCGACAGGCGCGGCCGGAACGTCCAGGCGGCACGCAGGTCGTTCGAACGGGCAAACATGGGTCTCTCCATCAGGTTTCGTGAAACTTTTCGCCGGTGGCATCACCGTGCTTGATGGAATACCCGAGTCGGGTCCATATTGATAACGAATATATGTGGTGCGTCCCATCACGGAGATTGATGATGGCACGGAATCTGGATCTGACCGCCCTGCGTTCCTTCGCGGCCGTGGCCGACGCCGGCGGGGTGACGCGGGCGGCGGCGCAGCTCAACCTCACGCAATCGGCCGTCTCGATGCAGCTGAAGCGGCTGGAGGAGCAGTTCGGCCTGTCGCTGCTCGACCGGAGTCTGCGGCAGGTGACGCTGACCGCCGAGGGCGAGCAGTTGCTCGGCTATGCGCGGCGCATGCTGGCGTTGAACGACGAGGCCTGGGGGCGGATGACCAGCCCGGCCTTCGAGGGGGAACTCACGCTCGGCGTGCCGCAGGATCTCATGTATCCCCACGTCCCCCGGGTGCTGCGACGTTTCGCGCAGGAATATCCGCGAGTGAAGGTGCTGCTGCAATCCGACCTGACCGTCGAGCTCAAGGAACGTTTCGCACGATCCGAGATCGACCTGATCCTGACCACCGAGCCCATGCTCGATCCCGGCGGCGAGACGCTGGTCCGCCAGCCGCTGGTCTGGGTCGGCGCGCAGGGCGGGCAGGCGTGGCGGGCGCGCCCGGTGCGCTTCGGCTCGACCCAGCGCTGCGTCTTCCGCCGCACGGCGATCGACGCGCTGGAGGCGGCGGGCCTGCCCTGGGAGCTCGCGGTCGATTCGCTCTCGTGCCAGGCGGTGGAGGTGAGCGTAAACGCCGATCTCGCGATCTTCGTGCAGCTCGAGGGGGCGATCCCCGTGCATTGCGAGGAGATCCGGCATGGCGGCGCGCTGCCGGAGCTGCCGGAATACCTCGTCAACATGTATGTCCGCGACAGCGGCCCGCGCGCGGCGCTGGCGGGGGAACTCGGGGTATTCCTGCGCCAGACGTTCCATTGCGCCGCGACCGCGCCCCGCGTCGCGGCGGAGTGATCCGCCGGGCTCACGCCGCTCCGGTGTCGATCACGACCTTCCCCGTGGCCGCCCGGCTGCGGAGCAGGTCCAGCGCCGCGTTCGCCTCCGCGAGCGGCAGGACATGGCTCACATGGGGCCTGATCCAGCCGCGCTCGTACCAGGCGAAAAGCGCCCCGAGGCTCGCCGCGACGATCTCCGGCCGGTGCGCGACGAGCCCGCCGAAGTACAGCCCGTGCACGCTCTGGTTCTTCACGAGCAGGATGTTCGCCGGCAGGTCCGGCACGCCGCCGCCCGCGAAGCCGATCGGCAGGATCCGCGCGAAGGGCCGGCAGGCGCGGAAGGCCGCCTCCCCGGGCGCGCCGCCGACCGCGTCGTAGAGCACGTCGACCCCGCCGAGCGCGCGGAGCCGATCCCTCAGATCCGGCGCGTCCGCCTCCACCAGATGGCGCGCACCCGCCGCCCCGGCGATGGCGAGCCGCTCGGCGCCGCGGGCGATGGCGATCACCTCCGCGCCCATGCGCGCGCCGATCTCGACCGCCGTCAGACCCACGCCCCCGGCGGCGCCCAGCACCGCCAGCCGTTCCCCAGGACGAAGCCCGGCGAGATGGGCGAGGGCGACATGGCTGGTACCATAGGCGATCAGGAAGCCCGCCACCTCGGCGTCCGGCATCGCCTCGGGCGCGGGAAAGCAGCGTTCGGCGGGGCAGGCGACATAATCCGCGTATCCACCGGAAGCGGGCAGCGCGGCGACCCGCGCGCCGATCGCGAGCCCCGTCACCCCCGGGCCGAGCGCCACGACCTCGCCCGCGACCTCGAGCCCGGGCGTGAGCGGCAGCGGCGGCTTCTCCTGGTACTTCCCCGCGACCATCAGCGTATCGGCGAAATTGACGCCGCAGGCGCGGACCGCGATCAGCGCCTCGCCCGGACCGGGTTCCGGCCGGGGAATCTCGGCGAGGGTGAGGGGCTCGCCCAGGGTCTCGATCCGCATCGCACGCATTCGGGCCTCCATCCGCCGTGGGAGGGAAACCCTAGGCAGGCGGCCCGCCGCTGTCATGCGCGGATGCCGCGAGGCCGTGCGAAGGTCGAATTCCGCGGGCCGCCGCGGCGCAACATTGCCTTTTGCCCTCCGGGACACTAAGGGCACGCCCGAGGGGCGCGGGGCCCCGCCGAGGGTTTGTCCGATGGATATGAGAAACATTGCGATCATCGCGCACGTCGACCACGGGAAGACGACGCTGGTCGATCAGCTGCTCAGGCAGTCGGGCACCTTCCGCGACAACCAGGCGACCGTCGAACGGGCGATGGATTCGAACGATCTGGAGCGCGAGCGCGGGATCACCATTCTCGCCAAGGCGACCTCGGTCGAATGGCAGGGCCACCGGATCAACATCGTCGACACGCCCGGCCACGCCGATTTCGGGGGCGAGGTGGAGCGCATCCTCTCGATGGTCGACAGCGTGGTGCTGCTGGTCGACGCGGCCGAGGGGCCGATGCCGCAGACGAAGTTCGTGACGGCGAAGGCGCTCCGCCTCGGCCTCCGCCCGATCGTCGTGCTGAACAAGGTCGACAAGCCCGACGCCGAGCCCGACCGCGCGCTCGACGAGGTATTCGACCTCTTCGTGAGCCTCGACGCGAACGAGGAACAGCTCGACTTTCCCGTGCTCTACGCCTCGGGCCGCGCCGGCTGGGCCGATGCCGAGCTCGACGGGCCGCGCGAGAATCTCGACGCGCTCTACAAGCTCATCCTCGAGCACGTCCCGGCGCCGAGGCAGCTCGCCCATGTGGACGAGCCCTTCTCGATGCTCGCCACCACGCTCTCCGCGGACCCGTTCCTCGGGCGCCTGCTGACGGGGCGGATCGAGACCGGCCGGGTCAAGACCGGCCAGATGGTCAAGGCCCTCTCGCGCGAGGGCAAGGAGATCGAGCGCTTCCGCGTCTCGAAGGTCCTCGCCTTCCGCGGCCTCCAGCGCCAGCCGATCGACGAGGCGGAGGCGGGCGACATCGTGAGCCTTTCGGGCATGGCGAAGGCGACGGTCGCGGACACGATCTGCGATCTCTCGGTCAGCGAAGCGATTCCGGCGCAGCCGATCGACCCGCCGACGATCTCCGTCACCTTCGGCATCAACGATTCGCCGCTCGCCGGCCGCGATGGCGACAAGGTGCAGAGCCGGGTGATTCGCGACCGGCTGATGCGCGAGGCGGAGACCAACGTGGCGATCAAGGTCGCCGACACGCCGGGCGGCGAGGCCTTCGAGGTCTCGGGCCGGGGCGAGTTGCAGATGGGCGTGCTGATCGAGAACATGCGCCGCGAGGGGTTCGAGCTCTCGATCTCGCGCCCGCAGGTGCTCTTCACCGAGCGCGACGGCGTGCGCTACGAGCCGCTCGAGGAAGTCACGATCGACGTGGACGAGGAATATTCCGGCGTCGTCGTCGACAAGCTCAGCCAGCGCAAGGGCGAGCTCTCGGAGATGCGCACCGGCGCCGGCGGCAAGACCCGCATCGTCGCGCTGGTGCCGAGCCGGGGCCTCATCGGCTATCACGGCGAGTTCCTGACCGACACGCGCGGCACCGGGGTGATGAACCGCGTCTTCTCCGACTGGACACCCTATCGCGGCGCGATCCCGGGCCGGCGTAACGGCGTGCTGATCTCGATCGAGGACGGCACTTCGGTCGCCTATGCGATCTTCAACCTCGAGGATCGCGGCACCTTCTTCATCGGCGCGCAGGAGCAGGTCTATCAGGGCATGATCCTCGGCGAGCACAGCCGCGACAACGATCTCGAGGTGAACCCGCTCAAGGGCAAGAAGCTCACCAACGTCCGCGCCTCCGGCACGGACGAGGCGGTGCGGCTGACGACGCCGGTGCGCATGACGCTCGAACAGGCGATCGCCTATATCGAGCCGGACGAGCTCGTCGAGGTGACGCCGCGCCACATCCGGCTCCGCAAGCGCTACCTCGATCCGCACGAACGCAAGCGGCAGGCCCGCGCGGCGGAGTAACCTCGCGGGGCGTCCGCGCCCCGCTCTACTGATGCAGGAGCGGGCGCTCGCCCGCGCGCCGGCGGCTGAGCGCGACGGCGGCCATGACGAGGCCGATGTGGCTGAAGGCCTGCGGGAAGTTGCCGAGCATCTCCCCGGTCTCGGCGTCCACCTCCTCCGACATGAGCCCGAGATCGTTCGCCTGGGCGAGCAGCCGCTCGAACAGCGCCTCGGCCTCCGGCATCCGGTCGAGCAGCGCGTAGACCTCGACGAGCCAGAAGGTGCAGATGAGGAACACGCCCTCGTGCCCTTCGAGCCCGTCGTGGCCGTCGGTCTGGTAGCGCAGCAGGAAGCCGTTGCAGGAAAGCTCCCGCTCGATCGCGGCGACGGTCCCCGCGATGCGCGGATCCTTCGGCGGCAGGAAGCCCACGAGCGGCAGGGTCAGAAGGCTCGCATCCACCGTGGTGGAACCGTAGTACTGGGTGAAAGCGCCGATCTCGGGATTGTAGCCCTTCGCGCAGACATCGGCGTGGATCTCGTCGGCGATGGCGCGGTAGTGGCCCGCCTGCGCCGCGTCGCCATGCGCCTGCGCCGCCTTCGCCGCGTGATCGAACCCGACCCAGGCCATGACCTTGGAATAGACGAAATGCTGGCGCGCGCCGCGCACCTCCCAGATGCCTTCGTCCGGTTCGCGCCAGGCCTTCTCGAGGAAGCCCATCACCACGTCGCGATAGGCTCCCTGCCGGGAATGCGGCGGCAGGCCACGGCGGGTGGCGAGGGCCAGCACATCGGCCACCTCGCCATAGACGTCGAGCTGGAACTGGTCGGCCGCGGCGTTGCCGACGCGGACCGGCTTCGAGCCGGCGAAGCCGGGCAGCCAGTCCACCTCCCATTCGGTCAGCACCCGTTCGCCGGCGAGCCCGTACATGATCTGCAGCTGGTCGGGCGAGCCCGCCACCGCCCGCACGAGCCAGTCGCGCCAGGCTTCCGCCTCGCGCCGGAGCCCGGTCTCGAGGAAGGCCTGCAGCGTGAAGGCCGAGTCGCGCAGCCAGCAGAAGCGGTAGTCCCAGTTGCGGACCCCGCCCATGGTCTCGGGCAGCGAGGTCGTCGCGGCGGCGGCGATGCCGCCGCTCGGGATATAGGTGAGCGCCTTCAGCGTGAGGAGCGAGCGGTTCACCGCCTCGCGCCAGGTCGGGCGCATCTTGGGCGGCAGCATGATCCGGTCGGTGAAGGCGTCCCAGTAGGAGCGGGTGGAGTCGAGGGCCTCGCCGGCCTCGACCACCGCGGGCGCCCCGCCATAGGAGCGGCCATGCGTCAGCACGAAGTCGCGGCATTCCCCCTCCGCGACCGCGAAGGTTCCGACGGTATGGAGATCCTCGCCGTGCAGTTCGACCGGCGAGCGCAGGATGAAGAGATCGGGGCCGGCGATCGCGTGCCAGTCGTCGCCGTGGCGGTCGACCCAGGGCACGGTGCGGCCGTAGTCGGCGCGGATCGCGAGGTCGAATTCGAGTTCGACGGTGCCGCGCAGCCCCTCGACCCGGCGCACGATGGCCTGGGTGCCGTTGGGCATGGGCATGAAGTCGAGCACGCGGACCGCGCCGGTCGCGGTCTCGTGCGTGGTCTCGAGGATCATCGTGAAGGGTTCGTAACGGCGCGAGGAGGTGTGCTCTCCCGCCGGCCGGATCAGCCACCGTCCGTTCTCGCGCGTGCCGAGCAGCGCGGCGAAACAGGCCGGCGAGTCGAGCCGCGGCCAGCAGAGCCAGTCGATCGACCCGCTCCGCGACACGAGGGCGCAGGAGCGGCCGTCGGCGATGAGTCCGTAGTCCGAGATCGCCCCGCGTGTGTCCGCCATTCCCGCCGCCCTTCCCGCCGCCCTTGTCAGATCGCTCAGCCGCCCCAACTTGGACCGAAACGGCGCCATGGCGGAAGCCCTCCGCGTCGGCACCTGCCCGCCTGGGGCGCCGATGCCCATGAAAGGCGCAGTCCGGAGGCGAAGTGCTGCCAGCCGGGCGTTGCGCGCTCCCGCCCCCGCGACCCGCGTTTCGATATTGCGCCGCGGCGTTTTGCATTTTGCAAAGCACTTTGCAAACGGCCGCGCCGATGCCTTCCGGTAGTTCGCGTAGGCGTTACTCCCGCGCTGATTGTGGGGGCGGATTCGATCGCCCGGAAGGAGAAAAACCTCCGATTGAGCGACCTGTACGTCCCGCGCGTGGTGTGCGACAATTGGCACGAAGCTTGCTTTGGACTGAGTAGAGGTTATCTGTGGAGCGTGCGATGAGACATCCGGTTGATGTTCATGTGGGAAAACGGGTTCGCCACAGGCGCTGGATGGTGGGGATGACCCAGCAGCAGCTCGGCGATATCGTGGGCATCAAGTTCCAGCAGATCCAGAAGTACGAGACCGGGATGAACCGGATCAGCGCCTCGCGGCTCTGGGACATCTCGCAGGCGCTCGACGTGCCGGTCAGCTTCTTCTTCGAGGGGTTCGACGGCGAGAACAGCGTTCCCGACGCGGCGCCCTCGGTCGCGGATACCCGCGGCGACCTGCTCGCTGACAAGGAGGCGCTGGAACTGGTCCGCTCCTACTACGCGATCCCGGAGGCGCAGCGGCGCCGGCTGTTCGAACTCGCCCGCGTGCTGAGCGACGTCGCCTGAGCTTCGCCCGCCCGGATTGACCTGCCTGCCCGATCTGCCCTAATCGCCGGCGGGTCAGGCGGGGGCGAGCATGGATGTCGGGGCGGATCTGAGGGAAGAACTCTGGGCCACGGCCGAGGCGCTCGCCGACATCGCCGCGGGAGTCAGCCTTCCGCTCTTCCGGGCGCCGGAACTCCGGGCCGCGAACAAGGCGGCGCGCGGCTTCGACCCGGTGACCCAGGCCGACCGCGAGGCGGAGGCGGCGATGCGCGCCCATCTCGCGCGCGCCCGGCCGCGCGACGGCATCCTCGGCGAGGAACTTGGCGTGGAGCCGGGCGAGAGCGGACTGACCTGGGTGCTCGACCCGATCGACGGCACCCGCGCCTTCCTGAGCGGGGCGACCACCTGGGGCACGCTGATCGCGGTCAACGCGGGCCAGGCTCCGCTGATGGGGCTGATCGACCAGCCCTATGTGGGCGAGCGGTTCATGGGCGGGCTCGGCCGCGCGGCGATGCGGCGCGGCGGGGTGGAGCGCCCGCTCCGGACCCGGCCCTGCGCGGCGCTCGACGAGGCGATCCTCTATTCGACCTTTCCCGAGATCGGAACGCCGGAGGAGCGCGCCGGATTCGAGGCGGTGCGCGACCGGGCGCGGCTGACGCGCTACGGATTCGACTGCTACGGCTACGCGCTGATCGCGCTCGGCCAGGTGGATCTGGTGATCGAGGCCGGGCTGCTCGCCTATGACGTCCAGGCGCCGCAGGCGGTGATCGAGGCGGCGGGCGGCGTCTTCACCGACTGGCGGGGCCGGCCCGCGCACGGGGGCGGACGGGTGCTCGCGGCGGGCGACCCGCGGCTGCACGCGGCCGCCCTCGATCTGCTCGCCCGGGTGCCGGAGGCGGTCTAGCCGGGCGCGACGCGGTCGAGAAAGGCCGCGATCCGCGACCAGACCAGCGTCTGGGTTTCCGGCCGCTCCATCAGGATCTCGTGCCGCGCGCCGGGGCAGGGCACGAGTTCAGCGTCGGGCGTCCGGGCGAAGCGCGCCCGGATGTCCGCCGGATCCACCACCGTCTCGTCCGAGCCGAGAAAGCCCAGCATCGGGCGCGACGGCGAGGGCAGGCGGCGCAGCGCCGCGATCTCGCGAAAGGCGGCGGAGGTCCAGCGCACGCTCGGCGGGCCGAGGCCGAGTTCGGGATGCTCGGCGATCTGCCGCGCGGCACGCAGGAAGGCGGCGGAATCCGAGGTGAGCGGATTGCCCTCCATTCCCGGCGGCGCGCCGCGCGCCGCGCCGGGCATTCCGCGATGGCCGAGCCCCAGCCGCACCGCGGTTCCGGTCAGCGGGCCGACCAGGATCCGCGCGACCCGGCCGACGCGGATGCCCCACATCGGCGCGGAGAAAACCCCGGCGGCGAGTTCGGGCCGCTCGATCAGCGCGCGCAGCCCGACGCAGCCGCCCATCGAATGGCAGAGCAGGAGGAGCGGCCGCGGCCCGCGCGCCACCTCCGGCGCCGCGAGCAGCGCGTCGAGATCGTCCTGATAGGCGCGGAAATCCTCGACATGGCCGCGCTCGGGATAGGGCGGATAGCGGTCCGACAGCCCTTGGCCGCGCCAGTCGATCACCGCCGCGCCGAAGCCGAGCGCGCGGAGGCGCCCGATCACGGCGCCGTATTTCTCGATGTATTCGGTCCGGCCGGGCAGGACCAGCACGGTGCCGCGCGCGCCCCCGGTCCAGAAGACCGCGCGGATGCGCTTTCCGTCGCGCGCGCGAAGCCAGCGCGGCGCCGCGCCCTCCGGCGCCTCGGCGACATCGGCGTAAAACGGCGCCTCCCCGGTCATCGCGCTCAGGCGAGCAGCGCGCCGAGCCTCATGGCAAGCCCCATGTCGCCCTCGATCCGGAGCTTGCCGGACATGAAGGCGGTCGCGGGGTTGAGTTCGCCGCCGAGCAGCGCCCGGAAGGTCTCGTCATTCGCGGTGATCACGCAATCCGCCTCCGAATCGTCGGCCGAGGCGCCGTTCTGGTCGATCCGGACCGCGCCCTCCTCCAGAATCACGAATTTGACCGAACCATCGGGGGCCGCGCCGCCCAGTTTGGCATTGAGAGCCTTGACTGCGCCCTCGACAACGTCGCTCATGCTGCTACTCCTGATGAGGGTCCGCGGGCCCTCGATTTTTCGGGCTCGACAACTATCTAGGATGCATGGCCGGCTCAGGAAAGCGACAAAGGTTCGGACACGCCCTGGCGATCGCGCTGATCGGCGCGGCGCCGGCTTTCGCGCAGGATGCGCCCGCCCCCGAATCGCCCGATCCGCCGAAACTTGCGACGCCGAGCTACGACGCGCATGATCCCGCTTCCGCCCCCCCCGAGGATACCGCCACCGCCGCGCAGAAGCAGGCCGCGGCGCTCGACAGGCTCTACGGCGAACTCGCCGACCCCGGGCGGCGGGACTGGGAGAAGGTCCAGGCGGAGATCGAACGGCTCTGGGCGCGCTCCGGCTCTCCGGCGATGGATCTGCTGCTGCGCCGGGCGGGGCGGGAGATGCGGGCCGAGAACTATCCGGCGGCGGTCGACCACCTGACCGCGCTGACCGAACTCGCGCCGGGATTCGCCGAGGGCTGGAACGCGCGGGCGACCGCCTTCTACCAGCTCGGGGAATTCTCGCTCGCCGTCGCCGACCTCGAACACGTGCTCGCGCTCAACCCGCGGCATTTCGGCGCGCTGACCGGGCTCGGCATCATCCTCGACCAAACGGGCCAGCCCGCCCCCGCGCTCGAGGCGCTCAGGGCCGCCCGGGCGCTGAACCCGAACCGGCCGGACATCAACGACCAGATCAGGCGGGTCGAGCGATCGCTCGGCGCGGCGGACCTCTGAGCAAGCGTCCGCATCGGAGAAGCACGCATGGCTTTCGACGGCGAATCCCGCGTCACCGCGGTGCTCGGCCCGACCAATACCGGCAAGACGCATTACGCGATCGAGCGGATGCTGGCGCACCGGACGGGCATCATCGGCCTGCCGCTGCGCCTGCTCGCGCGCGAGGTCTATGACCGCGTCGTCGCGCTGCGCGGCCCCTCGGTCGTCGCGCTCGTCACCGGGGAGGAGCGGATCGTGCCGCCCCGCGCCGCCTGGTGGGTCTGCACCGTCGAGGCGATGCCGGTCGATCTCGCCGCCGAATTCCTCGCGGTGGACGAGATCCAGCTCTGCGCCGACCCGGACCGGGGGCATATCTTCACCGACAGGCTGCTCCATGCGCGGGGGTTGCGCGAGACGCTCTTGCTCGGCTCCGACACGATGCGCGGCCGGATCGCGCATCTCATCCCCGGTGTCCGGTTCCTCTCGCGCGAGCGATTCTCGGAACTGCGCTACACCGGACCGCGCAAGATCAGCCGGATGCCCTCGCGCAGCGCGATCGTCGGCTTCTCGGTCGAGGACGTCTATGCGATCGCCGAACTGATCCGGCGCCAGAAGGGTGGCGCGGCGGTGGTGATGGGCGCCCTGAGCCCGCGCACCCGCAACGCGCAGGTCGCGCTCTACCAGAACGGCGACGTCGATCACCTGGTCGCGACCGACGCGATCGGCATGGGGCTCAACCTCGATATCGGCCATGTCGCCTTCTCCGGCCTCGTGAAATTCGACGGGCGCCGGCACCGGCATCTCTCGCCCGCCGAACTCGCGCAGATCGCCGGGCGCGCGGGACGGCACATGGCCGACGGGACCTTCGGCGTGACGGGCGAGGCGTCGCCGCTCGATCCCGACGTGGTCGAGGCGATCGAGGAGCATGCGTTCGAGCCGATCCGGCAGCTGCAATGGCGCAATTCGGCGCTGGAATTCGGCTCGCCGCGCGCGCTGATCGCGAGCCTCGAGGCGCCGTCCGGCCAGCCGGACCTGCGGCGCGCGCGCGAGGCGGACGATCTGCTGACGCTGAGGACGCTCGCGGAGATGCCGGCCATGCGCGCGCTCAGCGGCCGCGTCGAGACCCGGTTGCTCTGGGACGTCTGCCAGGTGCCCGACTTCCGCAAGGTCTCCTCGCAGGAGCATGCGACCCTCTGCGCCCGGCTGCACGAGTTCCTGAGGGATGGCCGGGGCATTCCGACCGACTGGCTCGCCGCGCAGATCCGGCGCATCGACCGGACCGAGGGCGACATCGACACGTTGTCGAAACGTCTCGCCTATATCCGCACCTGGACCTATGTTGCGCAGCGCAAGGCCTGGGTCGATGACGCGGACCATTGGCGCGGGGAAACCCGTGCGGTAGAAGACCGTTTGTCGGATGCGCTGCACGCGCGTCTGACCCAGCGATTTGTCGACCGCCGCACGAGCATCCTCATGCGGCGGTTGAAGCAGAGGGAGGGCCTCGTGGCCACGGTGACCGAAAACGGTGAAGTCACGATCGACGATCAGTTCATCGGCCGGCTCGAAGGATTCCGCTTCCAGCTCGATCCCTCGGCCTCGTCCGAGGAGGCGCGCACATTGCGCGCGGCCGGGCTCGCGGCGCTCGCGCCGGCGCTGAGCCTGCGGGCGGACAAGCTCTATAACGCCCCCGATACCGAGATCGACGTGACCGAGCAGGGCGGGCTGATGTGGGGCGAGCATGCGATCGGCAAGCTCGTCGCCGGCGCGGATCCGCTGACGCCCCGGATCGAGCCCTTCGTCGAGGAGGACGCCGATCCCCGGGTCGCGGAGAAGGTCCAGCGCCGCCTCGGCCACTGGGTCGACCGCAAGATCGCCGCGCTGTTCCAGCCGCTGATCGCGCTTCGCGACGACGAGGCGCTCGTCGGCATGGCGCGGGGCATCGCCTTCCGGCTGGTCGAGGCGCTCGGCGTGCTGCCGCGGGCCGAGGTGGCGGACGACGTGAAGGCCCTCGACCAGGACCAGCGCGCGGGGCTGCGCAAGCATGGCGTGCGGTTCGGCCAGTACACGATCTTCCAGCCGCTGATGTTGAAACCCGCGGCGACCCGGCTGCGTTTGGTGCTGTGGTCACTGAAGGAGGGTTTCGATGTCTTCCCCGAAGCTCCGCCGCCGGGGCTCGTCACCGTTCCCGCGGTGCCGGGCGCGCCCGCCGGCTACTACGCGCGGGCCGGCTACCGGCTCGCCGGGGATCGTGCGATCCGGATCGACATGCTCGAGCGTCTGGCCGACATGATCAGGGGTCTTGATGCGCGAGCGGGATTCGAGGCGACGGCGGACATGCTGTCGATCACCGGTCTCAGCCTCGATCAGTTCGCCGGGCTGATGCGCGGCATGGGCTATGCCGCGACCGAGGGCACGCGGCCGAAGCGGCGGGCGCCGAAACCCGCCGAGGCGGTGCAGGCCGGTCCGGGCGAAACACCCGACGAGGTACCGGCGGGCGTTCCGGACGATACCCCGACCGAGGTGCCGGGCGAGATGCCCGCGGAAGTGCCGGTGGAGGAGCCGGTCGAATCGCCGCCCGCCCCGCCCGCGGAGGCGCCGATCGAGCCGCCGGCGGAAGTGCCGGTGAACCCGCCGGTCGAGGAGCCGCCGGCGGAGCCGGTCACCCCGGCCGAACCCCCCGCGGAGCCCCCGGCGCCGGTCGAACCGCCTTCGGAGCCGCCGGCGCCCGCCGAGCCGCCGATGATCACGACCGAACCGCCCGCGGCGCCCCCCGCGGCGGAGGCGGCCGAGGCGCCGCTCGAATCGCTCGAGGTCGAGACCTTCTACACCTTCATCCGCGCGCCGCGGCAGCGCCCGGCCCGGTCAGGTCATGGGCATGGCCACGGTCGCGGCCGGAACGGCGCGGAGGCGGGCGGGCCGGAGCGGCGGGCGAAACCCGGCAACCGCGAGAAGGGCGAGCGCGGCGGTCCGGGCAAGGGGGGCGAGCATGGTGCCCGGCCGAAGCAGGGCAAGGGCAAGCCGGAACGCGGGGGCGATCAGCCGCAGCGTCCGCACCGCCCGGCGCG
Organism: Amaricoccus solimangrovi; assembly: GCF_006385685.1. Lineage (GTDB taxonomy): Bacteria > Pseudomonadota > Alphaproteobacteria > Rhodobacterales > Rhodobacteraceae > Amaricoccus > Amaricoccus solimangrovi. The sequence continues at coordinate 64,113 of NZ_VFRP01000023.1, forward strand.
GCCCGACAAGCCGCTCGACCCCGACAATCCCTTCGCCGCGCTGATGGCGCTCAAGCTGCGCGAGTGAGCGCGGCGCCATGAGGGCGTGATGGGAGAGGACGCGGCATCGACCAGACTCGACAAATGGCTCTGGCAGGCGCGTTTCTTCAAGAGCCGCGGGCTCGCCGCCGATGCGATCGCCCGGGGCACCGTCCGGCTGAACGCCACCCGCGTCACCAAGCCGGCCCAGCTGGTGCGGCCCGGTGACGGGCTGAGCTTCGTCCAGGGATCGCGGGTGCGGGTGATCCGTGTTCTCGGCATCGGCGCGCGCAGGGGACCGGCGACCGAGGCGCGGCAACTCTACCGCGATCTCGAGGAACCACAGCCCGATGGCGCGCCGCCCCTTGATCCCGGAGGGCAGCCTGTTAAATAGCGCCTCGCGGAGTGTGACAGGCTTTGCGGACACCTGAATCGAGGCTCTGAGCCATGACTTACGTCGTCACCGACAATTGCATCGCCTGCAAATACACGGATTGCGTGGAAGTCTGTCCGGTGGATTGCTTCTACGAAGGCGAGAACATGCTCGTCATCCACCCCGACGAATGCATCGATTGCGGGGTCTGTGAGCCGGAATGCCCCGCCGACGCGATCCGGCCCGATACCGAGCCGAATCTCGAGGGATGGGTCGAGTTCAACCGGAAGTATTCGGAGCTCTGGCCGGTGCTGGCCACGCGCCGCGACCCGCTGCCCGAGGCGGAGGAGCGCGATGGCGAAGCGGACAAGCTGACCAAGTACTTCTCCGAGGCGCCCGGCGAAGGGGGCTGAACCGCCGCCCCGCGGCGGCGAACACCTTTCGCCCGGTCCGGCCTGGGAAACGTTTGTGGGCTTCCCCGGAAGCGCGATTGCGCCGCTTTCCCTTCCCTTTTGACTATTTTTGTGCTATATGCACCTGCACAAGGGTCACGGAGTCAAAGGCTGAAGCCAAACAGCCTGATACCGGTTCACCGAGTCAAATTGCTCCGAGCGGGTTGCACGCGAAGGCAACCGGCCCGGAATTTGTCGCCGCGGTCAACTGGTTAACGGAACCGACCGTAGTCAGTAAGGAATAGACGCCAACATGAGCAAGACCAAGAAGGCGACCGAGTTTCGTCCGAACGATTTTGTTGTCTATCCGGCGCATGGGGTCGGCCGGATCGTATCGATCGACGAGCAGGAGGTCGCCGGGCTGCGCCTGGAAATGTTCGTGATTTCGTTCGACAAGGACAAGATGACGCTGCGCGTCCCGACCTCGAAGGCGAGCTCGGTCGGCATGCGGCCGCTGAGCTCGGCGGACGTGGTCGGCAAGGCGATGGAGACGCTGAAGGGGCGCGCCCGCGTCAAGCGCGCGATGTGGTCGCGCCGGGCGCAGGAATACGAGCAGAAGATCAATTCGGGCGATCTGATCTCGATCGCCGAGGTCGTGCGGGACCTGCACCGGTCGGACGACCAGCGCGAGCAGTCCTATTCCGAGCGTCAGCTCTACGAGGCGGCGCTCGAGCGGCTGACGCGCGAGGTCGCGGCGGTGAACGGGATCGAGGAAGGCAAGGCCCAGGAGCATGTCGACGACGTGCTGGGCGGGCGCGTCGCCGCCTGATCCCGGACCCGGGACCATGTGACTCCGGGGCGTCGGATCTTCCGACGCCCTTTTTCATGGGCCGAGCTCAGCCTTGGGCGCGAAGCAGCGCCTCGAGCTCGGCGCGATGGCGCCGCAGCAGCGCGAAGGCGCGCGCGTCGCGCTCCAGCCAGCCCGACCGCGCCGGATCGGGCGCGCGGGTCTGGCCCTCGCTCCCCATCGCCCGCGCCGCCGCCCGCGTGTCGGGGAAGAGACCGGCGGCCACGCCGGCCGCCATCGCGGTGCCGAGCAGGACGGGATCCCCGCGCGGCGCGACCAGGGGCAGGCCGGTCGCATCGGCGTAGAGCGCGGTGAGCATCTCGTCCCGCCCGTGGCCGCCGGCGAGCAGCAGCCGCTCGGCCCCGATGCCATGCGCTCTCAGATGCGCCACCATCTCGCGCAGGCCGAGCGCGAGCGCCACCGCGGTCCGCCAGTAGAGCCGGCAAAGCGAATCGAGATCCCCGCCGAGGTCGAGGCCGGTGATCGTCGCCCGCGCCGCGGGATCGCCGAGGGGCGCGCGGTTGCCGAGGAAATCCGGTAGAACATGCAGTTCCGGCGCGAGATCGGGCGTGGCGGCGCGGAGCGCGCGCAGCCGCGCCATCACCCGCTCGCGCAGTCCCGGGGTCGGCGCCATCGCGCCGGGCGGGGTCAGCAGCCGGTCGAGCAGCGCCCCCGAGGCGGATTGTCCCACTTCCAGCGCCCAGGTTCCCGGAAAGACCACGTCCGCGAAGGGGCCCCAGGCGGCGGGAACGAACCGCGCCTCGCGCGCGAGCGTGAGAAGACAGGTGGAGGTCCCGGCGATCAGCGCGACGTCGCCGGCCCGTTCCGCCCCCAGCACGCCGAGCGCGCCGGCATAGGCGTCGACGAGGCCCGCGCCGACGGGCAGGCCCGGGGGCAGGTCCAGTTCCGCCGCGGCCCCCGGCGTCAGGTGCCCCACGGGCTGCCCGACGGGCACCGGCGGCGCCGTTATCCCCGCGTTTTCGAGGAGGTCCGTCAGTCCGACACGGGCGAAGAGGTCGCGCGGCCAGCCTTCCTCGCCGAGATGGCACCATTTGCAGGCGAGGGTCGCACGTGAACGGTTGCCCGAGCCGGTCGCCTGCCAGGCCAGGAAATCCGCGAGGTCATGGATCCGCCCGGTCCGCGTCCAGGCCTCCGGCATGTGGCGTTTCACCCAGAGCAGCTTCGGCGGCGCCATCTCCGGCGACATCGTGCCCCCGAGATGGCGCAGCGCGGGGTGGCCGGTCGCGGTGAACTCGGCCGCCTCGGCGGCGGCGCGGTGGTCGAGCCAGAGGATCGTGTCCCACCGCGCGGGCTCGCCCGGCAGGATCCCGACCGGCGCCCCGTCCGCCGCGCGGAAGGCAAGCGAGCAGGTCGCGTCGAAGGCAAGGGCGCGGACCGCCTCGCGCGGGGCCGCCGCCTCGGCGCGCGCGCCGCGCAGGGCGCGCGCGCAGGCCTGCCAGATCCGCGCGCTGTCCTGCGCGGCCATCACGGAGGAGAGGCGGCGGGTCTCGATCGGCTGCTCCGCGCGGCCCAGCAGCGCGCCATCGGGCCGGAAGATCCCCGCCCGCGCGCTGCCCGTGCCGACATCGACGGCGGCGAGCAGCGCCGTCATGCCTCACGGCCAGCGCCGCAGCAGCGTCGGCAGGTCGCGCATGTCGTCGATGATCCAGTCCGGTTCCAGAACGCGCAGGCGCGCCTCATGTTGCTTGTTCCGCGCATGTCCGCCGCCGGTGAACGCCGCGACCCGCATATGCGCCGCCTGCGCGGCGCGGATGCCGGCCGCGCTGTCTTCCACGACCAGGGAATTGCCCGGAGCATAGCCCATGCGCCCCGCGGCTAGAAGGAAAAGATCCGGGGCGGGCTTGCCATGCGCGACCATGGTCGCGCTGAAGAGCTTGCCCTCGAAATGGTCCCAGAGCCCGGTCAGCCGCAGGGCGAGTTCCACCCGTTCCGGCTGGCTCGACGAGGCGACGCAGAACGGGTTCGCGAGCCGGGAGACCACCTCCGGCACATGCGGGATCGGCGTCAGCTCGGCGCGGAATTTCGCATAGAGCCGCTGGCGCATCTCGTCGAGCGCGAGGGCGTCGAGCGCGACGCCGAAATCCTCGACCAGCATCTGGCCGATGCTGGCGAGGCTGCGCCCGAGGAAAAGCTCGTAACCCTGCCCGGGATCGATCTCGAGCCCCTGGGCGCGGATCGCCTCGAGCAGCACGGCCATCGCGAGCGGCTCGCTGTCGACGAGCACGCCGTCGCAATCGAAGATGACGAGTGGCCCCCCGCTCACTCCGCCTGGCCCAGATAGCGTTGCAGCGTCTCCGCGGTCCCGCTCCGCCAGAGCATGCCGAGCCAGTCGGCGAAGGCGGTGCGGAAGGCGGGCGCGTCGGCGGTCTCGCCATAGATGTCGCGCATCCCGAGCCAGGCCATCGGGTCGGACTTCGCCGCCTGCGCGGCGCCGGTCAGCCGATCCCAGTTCGGATCGTTGGGTTCGATCACCGCGCCCGAATCCGTCGTCCCGGCGCAGTAGCGGCACCAGAGCGCGCTCTCGAGCGCGAGCCCGTCGACGGGAAGGCCCTGTGCGAGCCGGTCGGCGATCGAGGGGATGATGAACTTCGGCTGCCGGTTCGAGCCGTCGAGGCAGAGCCGGCGGATCGTGTCGCCGATCTTCGGGTTGAGGCAGCGTTCCTCGACCTTGCGGAAATAGCCGTCGAGGTCGGTTCCGGGCACCGGGGGGACGATCGGAATGATCTCGTCGCGCTCGACCTTCTGGAGGAAGGCGCGCACCAGCGGATGCTCCATCCCCTCGTGGACGAAATGGATGTCCATGAGGCCCGCGGGGTAGGCGATGATCGCGTGCCCGCCGTTCAGGATGCGGATCTTCATCATCTCCCAGGGGGTGACGTCACGCACGAATTCCGCCCCCGCCTCCTCGAAGGCGGGCCGGCCGGCGGTGAAATCGTCCTCCACCACCCATTGCAGGAAGTCCTCGCAGAACACCGGCCAGGCGTCCTCGATGCCGAACTCGTCGCGCACGATGCCGCGCTCGCGGTCCGAGGTGGCGGGGGCGATGCGGTCCACCATCGCGTTCGGGAAGGCGACGGTGTCGCGCACCCAGGCGGCGAAGCCCTTGTCCTGCGCCTCGGCGAGGCCCGCGACCGCCTCGCGGCAGACCTTGCCGTTGTGGGGGACGTTGTCGCAGGACATGACCGTGAAGGGCTGGACGCCGGCCGCCTTGCGCGCCTTCAGCCCGGCGAGGATCAGGCCGAAGACGGTCTTGGGATTCTCGGGCGCGCGCGCGTCGGCGACGATGGCCGGGTTCTCGGGGTCGAACTTGCCGAGCGCGGGGTTCACGAAATAGCCGCCCTCGGTCACGGTCAGCGAGACGATGCGGATCGCCGGATCGCTCAATGCCCTGATGATCGCCGCCCCGTCCATCGGCGGCAGGAAGTCGGTCATCACGCCGGTCACGCGGGCCGCGGAGACGGCGGCGGATTGCTCGACCACCGTCGAGAGCCAGTCCTGGCCTTCGAGCGCGTCGCGCATCTTCACGTCATAGGGTGTCACGCCCGCGCCGAGGATCGCGAAATCCCTGGCCTTTCCCGCGTTCATCAGCCGGTCGAGATAGACCTGCAGATGCGCGCGATGGAAGTTGCCGATCCCGAAATGCAGGATGCCGGGCGAGAGGTCGCCGCGCGCGTAGGAGGGCCGCGCCACCCCGGCGGGCAGCTTGTCGAGATTGGCGAGGGAGAGCGGGATCGCGAGCGTGTTGGTTGGCATCGGGGTGCCTCCTTCAGATGGATCGGAGCATGCCGCCATCGACGTGGTGGACGGAGCCGGTGACGTAGGACGCGCGGGGACTGCAGAGGAACACCATGAAATCCGCCAGTTCCTCGACCGTGCCGAATCGCCTGATCGGCGCGTGCTCGTCCGCGACCGACTGGAGGTAGCCCTCCCAGTCGCCGCCGGTCCCCTCCGAGAGCTGCTTCGCGGTCTTGATCCAGTCCGGCGTCAGGATCAGGCCGGGGTTGACGGTATTGACGCGGATGCCGCGCGGGATGAACTCGGTCGCCATGTTCTTCGAGAGCATGAGCAGCGCGGCCTTGGTGACGTTGTAGACCGGCTCGTACCAGAGCGGCTGCACCGCGCAGATCGAGGCGTTGTTCAGGATCGCGCCGCCGCCGCGGTCGGCCATCATCGGGGCGAGCCCGCGGGCGAGACGCACGGCGGCCATGACGTGCAGATCCCAGTAGGCCTGCCATTTCTCGTCGGGCGCCTCGAGGATCGTTTCGTTGGAGCCGGTGCCGGCGTTGTTGACGAGGATGTCGACGCCGCCGAAAGCCCGGCCCGCCGCGTCGATCAGGCTGGCGCAGCCCTCGGCGGTCGCCACGTCGCAGGCATGGCCGAGCGCGTTCACGCCGAATTCCTCGGTGATCCCGCGCGCCGCCGCCACCACCCGGTCCCGGTCGCGCGCGGCGAGGATCACATGCGCGCCCTCGCGGGCGAAGGCGCGGGCGACGCCGAGGCCGATGCCCACGCTGCCGCCGGTGACGACGGCGACCTTGTCGGCTAGTCCGAGGTCCATCTCAGCTCATCCATTGTCCGCCGTCCACGTTGTAGGTCTGGGCGACGATGTATCCGGCCTCGCTGGAGGCGAGAAAGACCGCCATTCCCGTCAGGTCCTCGGCCCGCCCCATCCGGCCATAGGGCACGCTCTCGCCGACGATCCGCTTCTTCTCGCCGAGCGGGCGGTTCTCGTATCTGGCGAAGAGCGCGTCCACGCCTTCCCAGTGCTCGCCCTCGACGACGCCGGGGGCGATCGCGTTCACGTTGATCCCGTGCTCGATGAGATCGAGCCCCGCGGACTGGGTGAGCGAGATGACCGCCGCCTTGGTCGCGCAATAGACCGCGACCAGCGGTTCGCCGCGCCGCCCGGCCTGGCTCGCCATGTTGATGATCCTGCCGCCGCGCCCCTGCGCGATCATCTGGCGCGCCGCCGCCTGCATCGTGAAGAGCGTGCCGGCGACGTTGATCCGGAGCAGCCGGTCGTAGCTCTCGCGGGTGATCTCGACGATCGGCGCCAGGTCGAAGAGGGCCGCGTTGTTGATCAGGATGTCGAGCCCGCCCGCGCGCTCGACGACGGTCGCGATGGCCGCGTCGATCGAGCCCTGGTCGGTCACGTCGAGCCTGACCGCGTAGGCGCCGGGACCGATCTCGGCCGCCGTCGCCTCGGCGCGGTCGATGGCGATGTCGCCGATCGCGACCGTCGCCCCCTCCGCGACATAGGCTTTGGCGAAGGCGGCGCCGATGCCGCGCGCCGCGCCGGTGATCAGCGCGGATTTGCCCTCAAGGCGCATCAGAGCGCGAGCCCGTCGGCCCCGAAACGGTAGATCCGGTCCGGATGCGGCGTCAGCCAGACGGTGTCGCCGTGACGGATCGGCACCTCGCCCGAGGAGCGGACGTTGATCGTGCCCTGACCCTCGGTCTCGACATGGCTGAACGTGTCGGCGCCGAGATGCTCGGCGACGCCGACCGTGCCCTTCCAGCCGCCCTCGACGGGGGTGGTGGAGACCGAGATGTGCTCGGGCCGGACGCCGATCGTCTGGGCGTCGTAGCGCGCCGCGGTCGGCCCCTCGACGAAGTTCATCGTCGGG